>CAVSYY010000011.1:0-174134 GCA_963732315.1 uncultured Acidobacteriota bacterium | reverse complement strand
CGCGGCGCTCGTGCCGAAGGCGACCGTCACCGCCTCCATCGGCAGCTCCATCTTCCACTCGAGGGCGGCGGCGAAGGCGCGGATGAGGCCGATGCCGGCCGCGATGCCGAAGAGGCCGCCGATCATGCAGAGCGTCGACGGCCTCGACGAGGAACTGCACGAGGATGTCCGCGCTTGCGCGCCGATGGCCATGCGGATGCCGATCTCGCGCGTCCGCTCCGTCACGCTGACGAGCATGATGTTCATGACGCCCATGCCGCCGACGAGCAGCGCGACGCCCGCGATCGCGGAGAGCAGCGACCGTCAGCGTGTCGAAGACCTGCTCGAGCGTGCGGCGAGCTCGAGCGGGCTGCGGACGACGAAGTCGGGCTCGGCCTCGGGCTGGATGTGGTGGCGCTGGCGGAGGATGCTCGTGATCTGCTCGACGGCGCGCTCGAGGTCAGCTCGCTCGTCGCCGAGGCCATGAGCGTGATCGACGCGGCCCGGCGGCATCGGCATGACGCGGGCGCGGTGGCTGCCGATGGGCATCAGGACGCGGTCGTCCTGGTCCTCGCCGAAGGGGGAGTTGCCCTTCTTCGCGAGCACGCCGACGACGCGGTACGGCGTAGCGGCCGATGCGCACGTACTGGCCCACCGGGTCCTGGTTGCCGAAGAGCGCCTCGCGCGACGGCGTCGCCGAGGACGACGACCTTGGTCTTGAGCTGCTCGTCGGCCTCGCTCCAGATCTCGCCCTTCGCGACGTGCGAACGCGCGCACGTCGAGGTAGCCGCGCGTCGTGCCCATCACCTGCGTCGGCCAGTTGCGGTCGCCGACGACGACCTGCACGCCGGTGCCGCTGAACGGGCACGACGGCGGCGACGCTGGTCGCCTCCTTGCGCGATCGCCTCGCCGTCGGCCTCGGTGAGGCGGCCCATGGTGCTCTGCCGCGCACGCCCGACGCCTGCGTGGCCTGCGGCCAGATGTAGATGATGTTCGTGCCCAGCGTGGCGAAGCGGCGGGTGACCGCGCCTCGCGCGCGCCGGTGCCGAGCGCGACCACGACCACGACCGCGGCGACGCCGATGAGGATGCCGAGGACGGTGAGCGCGGCGCGGAGCTTGGACCGCGCGATGGCGCGGAAGGCGATGCGGATCGCGGCGAGGAGCCCCTCATCGATCGCGGGCTCGCGGCCTCTCGACCGGCGGGCAGCTCGGCGAGCGCCGCCTCGCGTCGATCGGCGTCTGGCGTTCATGCACGTCGCTGCGCACGCGGCCGTCGCGCATCGTGATGACGCGCTTGGCGCACGCGGCGATGTCGGGCTCGTGCGTGACCAGGACGATGGTGATGCCCTGCGTCGCGTTCAGCTCCTGGAGCAGGGCGAGGACCTCGAGGCTGGTGCGCGTGTCGAGGTTGCCGGTCGGCTCGTCGGCGAGGAGCAGCGGCGGCTCGGTGACGAGCGCCCGGGCGATCGCGACGCGCTGCTGCTGGCCGCCGGAGAGCTGGTTCGGCGTGTGGTGCAGCGCGGTCGCCGAGGCCCACCGTGCTCGAGCGCCTGCAGCGCGCGCGCGCTGTGCCGCTCCGCCGAGCGCGACGCCGCGGTAGACGAGCGGCAGCTCGACGTTCTCGAGCGCGGTCGTGCGCGGCAGCAGATTGAAGCCCTGGAAGACGAAGCCGATCAGCCGGTTGCGCACGACGGCGCGGGCGTCGTTGCTGCGCTCGGTCACGTCGATGCCGTCGAGCGATGTAGCTGCCGCGCGTGGGCCGGTCGAGGCAGCCGATGATGTTCATCATCGTGCTCTTGCCCGAGCCGCTCTGCCCGACGATGGCGACGAACTCGCCGCGGTGGATGTCGAGGTCGACGCTGCGGAGCGCGTGCACGGTGACCGCCTCGGTGACGTAGTCCTTGCCGATGTCCTGGAGGGACATCAGCACGTCGGCTCGGGCACGGGGCGCGCTGCCGGTGGCCTGGGCGCTGCGGGCCGCCTGGCTCGCGGCGACGGCGTGCTCATCCGAAGGGCCCCTTCTTCTTGTTCGGGTCGTCGTTCTCGTCGACGACGAGCTTGGCGCCGCCGAGGTCGGTCTTGAGCACGGTGTTGATGCCGTCGGTGATGCCGATGTCGACCTCGCGCATCTCGGCCTTCTCGGCGCCGGGCTTCTCGCTCGTCACGCACCTAGAGGCGGCCCTTGTGCGGCGCCGAGCGCCGGGAGCGGCTCCTGCGGGATCTTCTTGCCGTCCTTGTCCGACGGGGGGCGCGGGCTTGTAGCGCAGCGCCGCGTTGGGCACGCGCGTCACGCCCTTCGCCTCGGCCGTCTGGATGGTGACGGTCGCCGTCATGCCGGGGCGGAGCTTGATCTCGGGGTTGTCGACGTCGATGACCGCCGAGTACGTGACGACGCCCGAGACGTTGTTCGGGCTGTAGCGCACCTGGCTCACGATGCCGTTGAACTTCTCGCCGGGGAAGGCGTCGACGCGCACCTCGGCGCCCATCCCCTCCGCGAGCTTGCCGACGTCGGCCTCGTCGATGTCGGCGAGGACGCGCATCTTGCGGAGGTCCTGCGCGATGACGAAGAGCACCGGCGCCTGGAAGCTGGCCGCGACCGTCTGGCCCGGGTCGATGGCGCGGTTGATCACCACGCCGTCGATCGGCGAGTAGATGCGCGTGTACGCCGAGGTTGGTCTGCGACGACTTGAGCCCGGCGACGTTCTGCGAGACGTTCGCCTTGGCCGAGGCGAGGTCGGCGACGGCGCCGTCGTAGCGTGCCCTGCGCGCGTCTCGAGTCTGGCCTGCGAGCCGAGGCCCTCGTCCACGAGCTTCTTCGCGCGGTCGAGCGCCTGCTTCGCCGTGAGCGAGCGGCGGCCTCGGCGTGGGCGACGGCGGCCTTGGCCTGGCGAGCCCGGCGCGGTTCTGGTCGATGGCGGCGCCGAAGAGGGTCGGGTCGATCTCGGCGAGGAGGTCGCCCGCCTTCACCTGGCTGTTGAAGTCGACGTACACCTTGGTGACCCGCCCCGAGACCTGCGGCGCCGACCTGCACCTGGAGCAGCGGCTGCACCTGCCCGGTCGACTGGATGGTCTCGGCCACGTCGCCCCTGTCGAGACCACCGCCGTGACGTACTTCGCGGGCGGCGGCTGGCGCGCGTCTTGACGCCATAGAGCGACGCCCCCGACCAGCGCGGCGAGGGCCAGCACCGCCAAGAGCCGCCGCAGCCAGCGCCGCCCCTCGACGCGGGAGAGATCGCGCTCGAGCTCACCGGCGTTGGCGAGCCTCCCTTTGCCGTTGGAAGGCCCGGGGACGGCTCTCAATTGCCCCCCGGGGCGGCTCGAAGGCGTGGAGGTGAGCGTGGGGCCGGGAAACTCGGCAAGTACCTTGCGGATTCCCTGCTGCGTGGCAGCCACCTGCTTACCGTCGCGGGCCTGCATGTTGACGTCGATCTCGCTCTCGTGGGTGCCGAGGGTGTCGGTTCCGAGCTCGGCGCGTCCGGCGCGCTGGGCCACGGTTTTTACCGACGGAATCTTCAGCAGGGCCTGGGTGATGAGGCCGCCGATGCGCATGGATTCCTGCAGGGAAGTTCCGGGCAGGGCCGTCATGTGCACGGTCACGTCGCCCTCGCGCAGCTCGGGTAGAAACGATTGGGTCAGAAAAAACAGGCTCGCCACGCCCAAGGCCACCAGCAGCGCGACCGAGGCCATGAGGAGACGCGGCGCCTTGTCGATGGCGATCAGAACTTTCCGGTATCCGCGCTTGAGCCAGTGCACCGCGGGCGGCTCCTGCGGGGCGAGATCGGCGTTGCCCAGCAGAAGAATGCAGAGGGCGGGAGTGACGGTGAGCGCCACGATGAGCGAAGCCACAATGGCCCAGATGTAGGCCAGGCCGAGCGGGTAGAAGAGACGTCCGGCGAGGCCGGACATGCTCGAGCACCGGGACAAACACCAGCAGCACCGCGAAGGTGGCATAGACCACGGCGGAGCGCACTTCGACCGAGGCGCGGAGAGCAACCTTGGCGGCGGGGCGGGGATGGGGCAGGGCTCGGTTCTCGCGCAGGCGGCGGTAGATGTTCTCCACGTCGATGACGGCGTCGTCCACCACTTCGCCGATGGCAATGGAAAGGCCGCCCAGGGTCATCATGTTCAGGCTCAGGCCCATCATGTCCAAGGCGATGACCGCGGCCAGCAGCGAGAGCGGAATGGCGATGCAGGAGATGGCCGCCGTGCGCAGGTTGAACAGAAACAGGAACAGTACCACCATCACCAGGATGGAGCCCACAAACAATGATTGCCGCACATTTTGCAGCGCGATGTTGATGGTGTCGGCGGAGCGGAAGACATCGGCGTGCACGGTAATGCCCTGCGCCTCCAGGCCGGGACGCAGGTCGGCCAGCGCCGCATCCAGTCCGCGCGTGACCTCCAGCGCGTTGGCTCCGTAGGCCGAGTCCACCACCATGATGACGCCGGGCGTTCCGCGAATGGAAGCCTCGCCGATGGCAGGGGCGGGCGCGTCGGCCACGCGGGCTACGTCGCCCAGCGTGACATTGCCGCCCTCGTGATGCAGCACGACGGTCTGCGCCAGCTGCGCCGCGGTGAGCGATTGGCCTTCGGTCTGCAGCACGATGCGCTGGTTCGCGGTCTCCACAAAGCCGCCGCCGCGAACCCCGGTAGCTTGGCGCGCGGCGGCCAGCACGTCCTCCACGCTCAGTCCGAACTGCACCAGCTTCTGCGGATCGAACTGCACCTGCAGCTGGCGACGCTCGCCGCCGTTGACCTCGACCTCGGCCACGCCACGAACGGCCAGCAGGCGCGGCTTGACCGTCCAGTCGGCAAGCGTGCGCAAGGCCATCAGCGACTGCTTATCGGAGGTCAATCCGACGTGCATGACCCAGCTTGTGGTGGTGGTCAGCGGAGTCATCAGCGGAGGCTCGACGCCGCCCGGCAGTTCTCCAGCCACGGTGGAGAGCCGTTCGCTCACCGCCTGCCGGTCGCGATAGATGTCGGTGCCAAAGCGAAAGACCACGGTGATGACCGACAACCCTTGAATCGACTTGGAGCGGAGCGACTCGATGCCCGAGACGCCGTTGATGGAGTTTTCGATGGGTTGGGTGACGAGGATCTCGACCTGCTCGGAGGAGAGCCCAGGCGCCTCGGTTTGGATGACGACTTCGGGCGGAGCGAAGTCTGGAAAGTCGCTGTAGGGCACGCGATAGACGGAGAAAACTCCGTAGGCTAAAAAGGCGCAGCCCAGCGCCACCACGATCCCCCGGTAGCGGATGGAGAAGCGGACGATGGCGTTCAGCATCGCTGCTCTCTCGCGTTACTCCTCATCGCCGCCGCCTTGGCTATGCAGGAGCATCTCCTCGGAGAGCAGCGCCTGGGCGCCCACGGTCACGATCTTGTCCCCGGCTGCGAATCCCTCTGCGGCGAAGAAGCCACCTTCGACAGGCACATCTGTGGGTACCGGAGTGCGGCTGAAACGCTGGGGCGAAACCTGCGCATACACCCAGGCCTTGTCCTCCGACCAAACCACGGCCGAGGCCGGAATCACAACTCCCTTCAGCGGTCCTCCCACTGGGAGATGCGCGACAAGATTCAGTCCTGGAGCAAGCTCCGGTTTAGTCGTTATAACGTACAAAATGCTTCTGCCCTGAATGCGCGGATCGATCTTGGGATAGTCGGAGACGTACGTTGCCTGCGTTCGCGTTCCGCCCGGCAGTTCCAGCGAGACGTTCTTCGGTGGCGCAAACGTGGTTCCGGCGGGCATGGTCATGGCGACCAGCGGCTCACTGCGGTCCAGCAGATGCTGCAGCTGCGGCGAGTTTTCCGTGGCCCATTGCGTCACCACGCCGCCCCACTCCTGGCGCAGCGCCGCGGCCTGCAGATTCAATTGCTGCTGTGCCGCGCGCGCTGCGGCATCATTGGATTCCAACACACCTTTGGCCGCATCCAGCGCTTTCTGCGAGACGTTCTGCTCCTGGCCGGCCAGCGACTTCAGGCGCGCATACTCCTTGTCCGCAACCTCGCCCTCGATGCGCTCTTTTTCCAGCTGCAGCTGAGTCTCAACATAGGTATTGCGGAAGGTCGCCAAATCCTGCACCGGAACCACCACGGCGGGGAAGGTGGCCTGGGCGCGAGTCACGCTCGAGGTCAGCGTGGCCACGGTGAATCCGAGGCGCTTCTGCGTGGGCGCATCGAGGGTAATAAAAGTCTGCCCGTTCTCCACGGTGATGGCCGCGGCGGCAGGCTTGGCCTGGGCCTCGGGTTGCGCCTCTTGCTGTGCGGTGCGATTCCGGCAGCCGCCCAGCAGCATCAGCATCATCATGGCAGCGGCAGCCACGCCAAGCGATCCAAGCCAGGCAGCGCGGGTACGCAGGTTCATCGGGTGTGCTCCTTGGACAATGGGCTGGGGGGCAATGACTCGGGAGCCGAGGAAAACACGTCGCCGGGATCGAGGGGACGCTGGACCGCATCTTCGAGTTCGCCCAACGCGCTTTGGGCGCGGGCCAGTGCATCGAGGCGGCCTCGCAGCACCACCGCGTGCTCGATCTCGACTCCGCTGAGCGCCAGCCGATCCTCTTCGCCCAGTTGCACGGCGCGCTGTGTTGTCTGCAACTGCGCGTCCTGGAGCGTGCGCAGGGACCGGCCGGCCTCGGCCAGTTCCTGCAGCGCTGAGATGTAGCGCGCGAGGCTGGTTTCGCTCTCGGCGATCACCTGGGTCTGTTTCTCCACGAAGGCGGCGGCCAGTTCCCTGCGCCGTGCCTCGGCTTCGGCAATCGGTCCCTGGTTGCGATTGAAGACCGGCAGAGTGGCCGACAATCCCAGGGTGAAGTAGTTGTGGCCTTCCTCATAGGTGTAGCCGGGGCCAATCTGAAGGTCGGGATACTGCTTGGCAATCTCTAGCTGCAGATCGGCCTCGGCGGCGGCATATTGCGCCAGCGCGCGGCGAACGTCCAGGCGGTTCAGCACCGCATCGCGCTGGATCAACGCCGGCGAGAGCGACTCCGCGGAGGGTGGGGAGTCCAGCCCATCCCAGGCGAGATCCGTCCCATCGAGCGCCGCCGTTGGAACCGCCATGGAGGCCGCCAAGGCGGCCCTGGTTTGGTTCACGTTTCCTTCGGCGGCGGCCGTGGCCAGATGTGTCTTCGATAGCTCGATGCGCGCCGCGTCCACCTCCGGCCGCGCGATCTCTCCTGCGGTTAGCCGCTGCTCCAGCAGCCGCACCTGCTGGCCGCGAAGCTCTTCTTCGGCGCGCAGAGCGTCCAGATTCCGAGATGCAAGCACGCAGTTCAGGAGTGCCAGCCGAACTCCGCTGCGAACCTTCCAGGCCGCATCGGCGAGATCAAGCAGCGCGGCTTGGTTCAGGCTGCGGGCGGATTGAATGCGATGTCCGCGCTTGCCCGCGGTTTCGATGGGGACGGCAAAATCCAGGTTCAGCAGCCAGGGACTGGGAACTCCGGGCGCAAGGCTCAGGGTGGGATTGGGACGTGCTCCGGCGGTGAGGGTCGCGGCCTCGGCCTCGGCCAGCCGCGCCCGCGCCGCTTCCATGGAAGGGTGAAAATACAGCGCAGCCAGCGAGAGCGTGCGCAGATCCCACGTCTTGGGAGGCCAGGGCGCTACGCTGTGGCCAAGGTTCTTTTCCACGTATGCGCGCAGCCCTGGGTCGGCAAAGTTCCTGGCCTCCAGCCGGGATGCACTCTCGCCCGGCACGATGGGCAGCGCCTGATATCGCCGCACGGTGCAGCCGCACAAGAGCAGCATGACGAGCAGCAGGAGTTGCACTCGCATGACGGAAGGCACAGGTATCGGCTCCAGAGTGGTCTGGCATTGAGTATACCTTCGAGCCATGTTGGATTGGAGCGGGAGTGAAGGCCGCACTTCTCTCCGGCTGCATTTCAGCCGATCAAGAGCGCACGGTCAGCATCAGAAGATTTCGCCGCGTAGGGGCCCTTCGCTTCGCTCAGGGTGACACGGTAAAAGCAAATGCAAAGGCAAGAGCAAAGGCAAGAGCGAGGTCGAGGGCAACAGCGAGGTCAACTTCCCCACATCTGCCGACTAAAGGCAGATATGGGGCACCTGCGGCTGCACTTCCGCTGAGCTTCCGCCGATCAAAACCGTCGGCTCAAGAGCGCACGGTGAGCACCGGACAATGCGCCTCGCGTACCACGCAGGAAGCGGTGGTCCACGGCATGTGCGCCGCTACCGAATGGGCCGATGCGCGGTGCGCGCCCATCACGATCAGCCCCGCTTTCTTGCTCTCGGCCGTGTTCAGAATCAACGCTTCCGCCTCGCCGCAGTCGATGACGATCTCCGGCGTCAGCTCGCGGAGGGCTTCGGCGGCGATCAGCTCTTCCATCTGCCGATGGGCAGCGGCGATGGCGTTTTGGAGCAGTTCGGCGCCGCATTCCACGTTGACCACCATGGCATCCGCTCCGCCCTGCAACATCGCAACGCTGGGCGGCACGGCGTGCAGCAGGATGAGGCTGGTGTGGTTGGCCCGCGCCAGCGAAACCGCATAGCGCAGGGCATGCCGGGAGCCGGTAGAAAAGTCGGTGGCGAAAAGAATGGGCGCAAGACTGGCCCGCGCCATATCCAGATTGGTGATGTGCGGACCAATGGTCAGCACCGGGCACCGGGCCTGACGGAAGACCTGCTCGGCGGTAGAGCCCAGCACCAGTTTCTTGAGCCCGCGCCGTCCGTGCGTGCCTAACACGATGAGGTCGATCTTCTTCTCATCCACAATCGACGAGAGAACATCCCACACCTCACCCCGCTCCACCGCCGCCGTATGGGCAATGTCACTGAAACACGGGCCTGACTGCATGGCTTCCAGCGCCGACTCCGCGTCGCTCTGGTCCACATCCAGTTCCGGAATATGGTCCATGGGAACCGCGGTTCTGATTTCGGGAGCGATGACATGCACCACGTGGATGGCGGCGCCGTAGCGCAGGGCAAGGTCATGCAGGAAAGGAAGAACCACCTGCGCGCATGGGGAAAAGTCGGTGGCGAAGAGAATGTTCTTCAGGGAAGGAACAAGCAGCGTTTTTGCAGAGCTGGACACGAGACACCTCCTGGCGGAGACGATCTCCCACACTCAAGATACGTCCATAGGGAAGCCGGCGCAGTGATTGCGGTCACGCCGGCGATGCTCATCTGATACGGCCTCGACGCGGCCGTGCGCTCTAAGAGGCGAAACCAGGCCGGCTGCGGCGTGAACGGACTGGCGAAACCGGGCACAAAAGGAGGGCCGCCCACCTAAGAACCATTGGCGGCGCCGTCCGTTTAGATGCGGTCTTTCTGGAGGGCACCTGTAGGGGGTTCCTCGGCTGCTCCGTAGTCGCAATGCATGGCGCCCTGCCGACTCACACAGGTCCAGGGAAGCGGGTCTGCCCCGTCCCGTGCCTCGGGTTGGCCGCAGTTTTCGCATTCGCAGGTCATCAGCACGCTGCCATCCGGCTCGATGGTTTTCTGACAGTTCTTCGGGATATCCAGGTGGCCGGTCAGAGAGGCCTGTGGATCGGGCGACGGAGGGGCGTCCTCAGCCGATTGAGGGGCGGCGGCAACATAAGTGGCGCAGCCGACGAATAATACGAAAACCAGCAGCTTCTTCACAACTCATACCTCGTAGCCCGGATAGGATGCGCTCGCCGTGGAATCTGCCTCAGGCAGCGCAAAAATCGGAATCCTGCATAAGACTTTGGAGGTTTTAGTGGGCGAATCGGGAGATCGAAAGTTCCATTCTGGGATTCTTCTCCTGGCTGTCCGCGTTCTTGGAACGTGAGATAGCGCGGAATCCGGGAAATCGTTGGAGGGACTTTCGGGTTTACGGAAGTAATTATCGCAAGCGCTTGATAACAAAACGTTAGCTGTAAAGGTACCAGCACCCGTGTAAAGTGTTCACTTATGGCAGTATGGTTGATGACCGCCTGAATGAGACCCGAAAGGTGCAGTAGCAGTGGACATCTATGGATTTGATCGCCCAAATCCGGATCACTGGCCTGGCCGCCGCGCTATTCCTGTGTTTGATGGCGCAGCTGCCAGGGGTGGTTCCTGTGCGCTGGTGGTTCTCCGCCACCGGATTGGGATTTGGCGCCGCGCTGCTGGAGTGGTTCAGCAGCGGACCGGCTGAGCCTCGGGTCGCCTCCATCCTGTTTCTCTGCCTGTGCGCCCAGCTGGGATGCATTGCGGCCGGGCTTCTGTGGCAAAGCGCGAAGATACGGCCTGCCAAGGCGGCCTTTGCCGCCTCCATCCTGCTCGGCTTTGTTTTGCTCTCCGTCGCCGGCAACTCCGCGGGGCGACTCACCGCGTGCCGCGCGCTGATTGCGCTGCTCATCCTCACGGTGCTGGTGGCCTACCTGGCCAGGCACCGCGAGCGCCATCCCTTTGCCGTCTCGATCATCTCGGCGGTCCTGCTGCTGGGAATTATGCGCGAGCTGCTCGGCATCGCGGTGGCGATGCATTGGGCCGAACCCAGTTTCATGCCGCTGATCTTCTCGGTCAGCGACTTCTTCGGCCCCTGCGTGAGCGTGATTGCCCTGCTGTTCATCGCTTTCAGCGATGTCGCGCTGCGCGATGCGCAGCTGCTTCGCCGCGCCGAACACCTGCGCCAGCTGGTGGACACCACCGATCACGGAATCTGCGAAATCGACCGCGGCGGACAGATCACCTTTGTCAATGCCAGGGCCGCCGAGATGCTGGGCGTCAACGAGGAAACTCCCTCCGAGGCCTGGATTCAGGAAAAACTCAGGGCAGACGACGAGGAAGCTTCCATCCGGGCCATCTCGGAGTTCGTGCTTCGCCCGACTGCGCCCATCCGCCAGGCCAAGGCGCGCATTCTGCGCCCCGACCAGCCGCCGCTCTGGGTGGACTGGTCTTCCACGCCCATTGTTCGCGAGGGCAAGGCCGTGGGCGCCACCGTAACGTTGCGCGATGTGACCGAGCGCGAGGCCGCGGTGCGGTTCATCCGCTTCCGCACCGAACTGCTGGAGATGATCGCGCGCAACAAGCCGGTGGAGGAGGTTTCAAGACTGCTGGTGGCGGCCGTGGAAGAGCGCCTGCCCGGCTACTGCTGCACGGTGCTGGCCTGCGACAGCGAGCACTTCCGCGTGGTCGGTTCTCCCCGCCTGCCCGAGGGCTTCCGTTCCGCGCTGCACGCCGTGCCCTGCAACCGCATTCTGCAGACCACCGACCGCAAAGGTTCGATGGAGCTGAAGAACTGGGAAGACTCGCTGCGCAGCATCGCGCGCAACTACCAGTTCGGAGGCACCTGGTCGGAGCCCATGGTGTCGGCGGCCAACGAATTGCTGGGAACGGTGGTGCTCAACCACTCCTTCATGGCTCCGCTGGAGGAGGCGCAGAGCCGCATTCTGCGCGAAGCCGCCCGGCTGGGCGCGCTGGCTATCGAACATCACGGGGCCTACGAACGGCTGCTGCACCAGGGCTATCACGATGCGCTCACCGGACTGCCCAACCGGCTGCTGCTGGCCGACCGTTTGAACCAGGCGCTGGCGCGCGCCGAACGCAACCATCTGCAGGTGGCCTTCCTGTCGATCGACCTGGATCACTTCAAGGAAATCAACGATACGCTGGGGCACGATGCGGGAGATCTTTTCCTGCGCCAGATCAGCGCGCGGCTGGCCACTCGGGTGCGCGCCAGCGACACCCTGGCCCGCACCGGGGGCGACGAGTTCACCCTCATCCTGCCCGACATTCAGGACCTGCACGACGCCGGCAAGGTGGCCGAATCGCTCACCACCTCACTGCGCGATCCCTTCCAGCTGCAGAGCCACACGCTGTATGGCTCGGCCAGCATCGGCATCGCGGTCTATCCGCGGGATGGAAAAGATGCCGATGCGCTGCAGCGCAACGCCGACCGGGCGATGTATCGCGCCAAGGCCCAGGGCCGCAACCTGATCCAATATTATTCGGGCGAGGAGAACGCCGAGGACCGCAACCGCGCCGAGATCGAGATGCAGCTGCAGCACGCCATCGAGCAGGGAGCGTTCTCCCTCAACTTCCAGCCGCAGTTCACCTGTGACCGGCAGCTGAAGGGCTTTGAGGCGCTGCTGCGCTTCCAGCATCCCAAGCTGGGGATGGTGCCGCCCAGCCGCTTCATTCCCATGGCCGAGGAGAGCGGGCTGATTCTGGCCATCGGCGAGTGGGTGCTGCTGGAGGTCTGCCGCCAGATTCTGGAGTGGCAGGCCAAGGGACTGCAGCCCTATCACATCGCCATCAACGTCTCTCCGCTGCAGCTGGCCCGCGGCGACTTTGCCGAAACCATCGCCTGCGCGCTGCGCTCCACCGGAGTAAGGCCGGAGCTGCTGGAGTTCGAACTTACCGAAGGCGTGCTGATGAGCGGGGTGGCGGATACGGCGCGGCAGATTGCCGAAATGTCCAAGATCGGAGTGCGGCTCTCGGTGGACGACTTCGGCACCGGGTTCTCCTGCTTGAGCTACCTGCACAAGCTCCCGCTGCACACCCTGAAGATCGACCGCGACTTCGTCTCCCGGCTGCTGGATTCGAACGACGACACGCGCTGCATCGTCGAGGCGATCCTTACCCTCGCCCGCAACCTCGGGCTGCAAACCGTGGCAGAAGGAGTAGAGAACGACGAGCAGCTCGCCCTGTTGCGAGACGCCGGCTGCGACTTGATCCAGGGCTTTCTTTTCTCGCGGCCGCTCAGCGCGTCCGACGCCGAGCGTCTACTGGAAGCCGACATGCGCTCCCGGGCCGGGGCCGCCGCAGGCGAACCCTAATCAGTCTCCTGCGGCGTCGGCGCGGCGCAGTACCCACAGATTGCACTTGAAGAGAAACGATCCAGTCACATCATCGGGGACAATCGGCGCCAGCTCGCGGTCCAGCCAATCCACCACCGCGGCCTCGGTCTGCTCGGCGCGCGCCAGCACGGCCAGGGTATTGCTGCGGGTGAGCAGGTAGGCGATCAACTCGTCGCGGCGAAACCGCACCGCGTGGCTGAACGACGAATGATGCGCCAGCGCAAATCCGCACGCGGCGGCCCGCGGAAGATCGATGTCCCTCATGCCCCGCCTGGGCGCCGGAAATTGCTTGGCGAAGCGGGTGCGCATCCAGCGCTTGCAGGCCACCGAGCCCTCCATGTGGGCGGTAAAGTGATGGTTGTAAACCGCCAGCAGCCCCGCGTCCGCCAGCAGTTCGCGGCACTCGGCGTAGAAACGCTCCTGGTCAAACCAGTGCAGCGCCGATCCGGCGGAAACCAGATCGAACTTGCCGGGTTGCGGGTTGAGATCCGAATGGAGCTGTTCGGCACAGCCCAGCCGATAGCTGATGTTGGGATGCGACGGCGCCTGGTCCAGCATGCACTGCGAGGGATCGATGGCAATCACCTGGCCGGCGATGGCGGCCAGGGCAAGGGCCGACTGTCCCGATCCGCAGCCCACGTCCAGCACCCGGCCAAAGCGCACAACTCCGGCGAATTGGCGCAGCCGCTCCGCCACCTCGGAGTGGAAGAAGGGCCGCACCCGGGCGTAGCGCGCCGCCACCTCGGCGGTGTTGAAATAGTTGCCATGAGATGGCTGCTGGGTAGGCGCTTTTCCACCCGGCCGGCCAAGAAGCGAAGGCGGCATCTTTCATTCTTATCACATGGCGCTTTTCACATCGCGCCCTGCGCCTCCGGTGAGGCATATTCCACAGGCTGCGACATTTCCCCTATTCCTTTGCCATGCGCTCCAGATAAGCTTCCGTAAGCTGATCGGAACTTGCTGAAAGCAGAATGGTTATCAGGGAACGGCAGCGCGTCCCAAAACGGCCCACGGATTGCTCGTACATCTCCAGAGACTACGTGGGCATCGCACGATCAACCGGAGTAGGACGTATGAATGATTTAATTTTGCAGAAGGCCATAACCACGCCTCAGGCTCTCCCTCACCCCAGTGAGGAAGCCGCCGAGCGCATCAAGATCGGAGTGGTAGCCCGTGACTTCGGCGTCTCCGTGGACCTGCTTCGCCTTTATGAACGCGAGGGGATTCTGATTCCTCTGAAGTCTCCGAAGGGGACGCGCTACTTTACCCGGATGGATTATCCCTGGATTGCCACCGTGCTGCGGCTGGTGCGCGAGGCGCGGCTCAACTTTGCCGGCATCCGCCACCTACTGGCGCTGCTGCCCTGCCGCGAGATCCGCGGCTGCGACGGCACCGCCAAGGACCATTGCAGCCTCAAGGCAGGCGCCACCGACCCCTGCTGGGTTCACAAGAGCTGTTGCACCCCGGAGGGCGACTGCTACCTCTGCGAGGTCTACCGCTCGGCTGCCAAGTGCGAAAACCTCAAGGCATTTGTGGCCGACGGGACAAACTAAGCGGGGTTCAAGGTTTCAAGGATAGAAGCAAAGGGCGGAATCAAGAGCAAGGTCAACAACCCACATCTGCTAACTACGGCAGATGTGGGGCACCTGGTGGTGGCGGAAAAGCGTAGAGCCGAGTGGGAGAGATGAGCGGCGTAGGGGTCCTTCGCGTTGCTCAGGATGACACTTCAAACAAGAACAAAAGCAAGGGCAAAATCAAGAGCAGAAAAACAGCCAGACCCGGGCGCTCTGCTTTCCCACCTTAGCCGCGCAAAAAGCAGCGCGCCGAAGGTGGGGCACCCGTCGGCGCGCAGACCTCAGCCTTAAAACCTTGAAACCCGGCAACCTGCCTATTCACTGCTCCCGGGGCGCATCCTCATCCGGCTCCCGGGCCAGGCGCACGTTGTGGCGCACGTCGGCGCCGCTGACCCAGAAGATCACGTCTTCGGCGATGTTGGTGGCATGGTCGGCGATGCGCTCCAGGCTGCGCGCAATCAGCAGAACGTCCAAGTAGCTCCGAACCTGCTCCGGGTCGCGCTTCATTTGAGAAACGATGTTGACGAAGGCCTCGTCCTTCATGCGGTCCACAATCGAGTCCATCTCCAGCACCGCCTGCGCCACCTCGATTTTGGCCGAAAGAAACGATTCCAGCGCCCGCCGCACCATGGTGGAAACCGCCGTGGTCATGCGCGTGATATCGACCGGAACCTCGACCTCAGGCTCCTGCAGCAGGTCCATCGAGCGCTGCGCGATATTCACCGCCAGGTCGCCTACCCGTTCCAGGTCGGCATTGATCTTGAGCACTGCCAGCAGAAAGCGCAGATCCGTGGCCATGGGCTGCTGCATGGCCAGCAGGTCCACCGCGATTTCATCGATGGTCCGCTCGCTCTGGTTGATCTTGCGCTCGCGCTCAAAGACCTGTTGCGCCAGGCGTCCGTCGCGTTTGCGATAGGACTCGGCCGCCATCTCGATGGCAGCCTCGGCCAGGCCGCCCATTTCGAGCAGCCGTTCTTTCAGTTCGTCCAGTCCGTGCTGGAAGCGGCTTCTCATTATCCAAACCTTCCCGTAATGTAGTCTTCGGTGCGCTTGTCGGAGGGCGTGGTGAAGATCCGCTCCGTCTTGTCGTATTCGATCAGCTTGCCCATCAGGAAGAAGCCGGTGTAGTCGGCCACGCGCGCCGCCTGCTGCATATTATGGGTCACAATGACCACGGTGAATTCCTCTTTCAGCTGGAAGATCAATTCTTCGATCTTGCCGGTTGAAATCGGGTCCAGCGCGCTGCACGGCTCATCCATCAGCAGCAGCTCGGGCTGCACGGCCAAGGCGCGCGCGATGCAGAGCCTCTGCTGCTGGCCGCCGGAGAGCGATGCGCCCGATTTTTTCTTCAGCACATCCTTCACTTCGTCCCACAAGGCGCTCATGCGCAGCGAATGTTCCACCACCTGGTCCAGTTCATGGCGCTTGCGGAAGCCGTTGAGCCGCAGCCCGGCAGCGACATTGTCATAGATCGACATGGTCGGGAACGGGTTCGGCTTCTGGAAAACCATGCCGATCCGGCGGCGAACGTCTACCGCATCCTGGCCGCTCTTGTAGACGTCGATTTCGCCGACCTGCACCGAGCCGCTCAGCCGCGCCTCGGGAATGGTCTCATGCATCCGGTTCAGGCAGCGGATAAATGTGGATTTGCCGCAGCCCGAAGGGCCAATGACGGCGGTCACCGCGTTGGCGCCGACTTTTATGTTGATCTCTTTCAAGACCTGCGCCTTGCCAAACCAGGCGTTCAGGTCCTTGACTTCGATTGCCACACCCATCGGATCAGGGCTCCTCGCAAATTAGGCGCTGTGCTGCACGCTGCCGCGGCTGGTGACAATCCGCACCGCGGCCACCGAGAGCACAATTAATACAATCAGGATCAGTGCCCCGGCCCAGGCCTGCCGGTGCCAGTCGTCAAAGGGCGAAATGGCATAGGCGAAGATTTGCAGCGGCAGCGCCGCCGTGGGTTGGTTGGGGTTGAGGTTCCAGAACTGGTTGCCGAAGGCGGTAAACAGCAGCGGCGCAGTCTCGCCCGCCACCCGGGCAAAGGCCAGCATCACGCCGGTAATCACGCCCTTGGAGGCGGTGCGCAGGGTCACCTGCAGGGTCGTCCGCCACTGCGGAATCCCCAGCCCGAGGGCGGCCTCGCGAATGGTATTCGGCACCATCTTCAGCATCTCTTCGGTGGTGCGGGCAATGGTGGGAATCATCATGATGCCCAGGGCGACGCCGCCCGAGAGCGCCGAAAAATGCTGCTGCGGCAGCACCACCAGCGCGTAGACCGCAATGCCGACGACGATGGAAGGGATGCCGTTGAGCACGTCGGCGGTGAAGCGGACCAGGTTGGTATATCGTCCGCGGCCGAACTCGGCCATGTAAATTCCGGCGCCAATACCGAGCGGCACGCCGAGAATCGAGCCGATCCCCAGCACCATGCCAGATCCCACAATGGCGTTGGCCATGCCGCCGCCGACTTCGCCTACCGGGCGCGGGGTGTGCGTCAGGAAAGCCCAGTTCAGCGCGCCCACTCCCTTGTAAACCAGGTAGCCGAAGATGGCGACCAGGGGCGCCAGCACCAGCAGCGCGGCCAACCCGGCCAGAACGATGAAGCAGAGATTGGTAACGCGGCGTCCGGCGCTGAGCGGACGCGACAGGCTAGGCATTGCTCCTCGCAGATTGCCCGCGGGTGATCGACCAGATCAGCAGGCGGGCACAGGCATTCACAATCAGGGTGACGATCAGCAGCGCCAGGCCGATTTCCACCAGGGCGCTCAGGTAGAGGTCGTCGGTGGCCTCGCTGAACTCGTTGGCGATCACCGACGCCATAGTATAGCCGGGCGCAAACAGCGAATGGGAGATCTCCGCACGGTTGCCGATCAGCATGGTCACCGCCATGGTCTCGCCTAAGGCGCGGCCCAGGCCGAGAATAATTCCGCCCATGATGCCCGCCCGGGCGTTGCGCAGCACGGCCATGCGCACCATCTCCCAGCGCGTGGCCCCCAGCGCCAGCACCGCTTCGCGCTGGCTGCGCGGCACGGCCAGCAGAACCTCGCGCGTGATCGAGGCGATGATGGGAACGATCATGATGGCCAGAATGATTCCCGCGGCCAACATGCCGATTCCATAGGCCGGCCCGCCGAATAGCCCGGTCCAGGCGAAATAGCGCGCCAGCCACGGCTGCACATCATGGTGCAGAATGGGCACCAGGACGAAGATTCCCCACAAGCCATAGATCACCGAGGGAATGGCCGCCAGCAACTCCACCATGAACGAGATGGTGCCGCGCAGAAACCTTGGGCACAGCTCGGTCACGAAGACTGCGACTCCTACCGCCAGCGGCACGGCGAGCACCAGGGCCACCAGCGAGGAGACTAGCGTGCCGTAGAGGAACGGCAGCGCGCCAAAGTCACCCGAGACCGGGTCCCAGGTATCTCCCACGAAAAAATGGAGGCCGAAGCGGGCAATGGAGAGCTTGGAACGGGTGATCAGCTCGTAAAAAAACAGCCCCAGCACCGCCAGGACCGACAGCGAACAGATCCAAAGCGAATAGCGGAAAACCACATCCAGGTATTTGCTGATCCGGCTGCTGGGCAACTGGATGCGCGGCGCAACCGAGGCCACCGCAGGCACTTCCGAAGCCTGCACGCTCGGCGCCGTTTGCCAGCGGCCGAGCTGTGATTTTGGGGTGATATTCACTTGTTTAACGCTATCAGAGAAATGTTAACAACGGATGAATGACGGGGCAGTGCTGGGGGGAAACTCCAAGTCCGGCAAGCGCTTGCGGAAGCGGCAGGGATTGCGGAGCGCGCCGTTGGGGACGCGCTCCGCAATCATTCCGTAGATGGTTTAGTGGATGGTGTCGATGGTTGCCATCAGCTTCTTGGTAACTTGCTTGGGCAGCGGAGCGTAGGCCAGATCCTTGGTTTCGCTCTGGCCGTCCTTCACCATCCAGACAAGGAAGTCATGCAGCACCTTGCCCTTGGCCGCATCCTTGGACTGCTGGGGAATCAGCAGCCAGGTGAAGCTGGCGATCGGATAGGCGTTCTTGCCGTCGGGGTTGGTAATCGAGACGCGATAGTCGTCGGGCATGTTGGCGGCAGCAGCGGCGGCAGCAGCGGTGGTGGTCTCCAGCGAGGCCCTCACAAAGTTGCCGCTCTTGTTGCGAACCGTGCCGTAGGTGATGTTGTTCTGCACCGCGTAGATCAGTTCCACATAGCCGATGGAGCCGTCGATCTGGCGAATGGTTCCCGCCACGCCTTCATTGCCCTTGCCGCCCAGACCCACCGGCCACTTCACGCTGGTGCCTTTGCCGACCGCCGAATTCCACTCCGGGCTCACCTTGGAGAGGTAGTCAGTAAATACGTAGGTGGTGCCCGAACCATCCGAGCGATGGGCCACCACGATGGGCATGTTGGGGAACTTGACGCCGGGATTGACCTGAGCAATCGCCGGGTCAGCCCAGTTGTTGATCTTGCCCAGGAAGATGCCGGCCAGCAGTTCAGGAGTGAACTTCAATTCTTTCTGCACTCCGGGAATGTTGTAGGCCGGGACCACGGCGCCCAGCACGGTGGGAATGTGCAGAACCTTTTCGGGGCACTGGCCCAGCTGCTCGTTGGACATCGGTCCATCGGAGGCGCCGAAGTCCACCGTGCCGGCGATCACCTGGCGGATGCCCGCGCCGGAGCCGAGCGACTGATAATTCAGCTGCACGCCCTTATGCGAAGCGCTGTATTCGGTGAACCACTTTTGGTAGATGGGATTGGGAAATGTGGCGCCCGCGCCGTTCAACGACTGCGCGGAGGCGGTGACGCACAATACGAGTGCGCACATGGCCAGCTTGAGAGTGCGAATCATGGGTTGTTCCTCCAGAAAGGTTATGTACCAAGTATCGGTTCCCGGGGACGGTTATGCCGTTAAGGTTCGGTGAATTTATGGTGCTGGTCTACCCGGCTTATCAAAGCAGGCATTCCGTCCGATATAGCAGGGTGCGGCGGAGAGTCAGGTGCCACAAGCATCCAGGTCCTCCAGCCGCCCACTCCCGATTGGAGGTAAACGGAAATGAGCCCAGCATCCCTACCCGCCAACGTACAGGCAAGAGAAATACTCGCCAGCCTCAAGTCTGGCGCTCTGCTCACGGGAACCGTCCGCTCCCACTCCATGGAAGGCTCCACGGCCGTGGCCTGGATCGCCATCCGGCTGGGCGCGATGGGAGAGCGTCAGGTCCTGGTCAAAGACGAAGCGCAGCTCCGGCCCGGCCAGCAGGTGGTCATCCAGTGCGTTCCCGACCCTTTGAGGCCGGACCACTATCGATTCCACTTGGCCCCCGAGTGCACGCCCCGGTCAACCGCTCGCTGTCCGCGAAGCAGATAAGGCACCCTCGTCAGCACTGGGGCATCGTATGGGCTACGCACGCCATCCGACAACTCTGACGTACCCGCGTTGGTTTCAGCGCGATCCCGGCACTGTGACTTTAGTCGTTGACTGGGAATGTGTCCGCTGAAAAACTTCGCGACTTGTGACTCAGCGGAGCGAATCTGCTCCGCTGAGTCCATTCGGGACAAGGAGACCCCAGCTGTATGAATTGCCGTACCGTTGTGATGGTGCTACTGGTTGCCGCAGCCTCCCAGGCCGCAGCACAAAATGACACGAAGCCCGGCGACGCAAATCAAAGCAGTTGCATAACCTGCCACACGCAAATAACTCCGGGAGTGGTAAAGGACTGGAGGGAGAGCCGTCACGCGGCAATGGGACTGGGATGCGACACCTGCCACGGAAGCGATCACCAATCGGCCTCCGATGTAGCCAAGGTGCACATTCCCACCCCGGAAACCTGCGGCACCTGCCACGATCAGCAGCTTACGCAGTTTATGCGCGGCAAACATTCCAAAGGCTGGGTGTCGATGAACGCCATGCCCACCATTCACTATCAGCCAATCCCGCTGATCGGGGGCCAGGCAGGATGCGGCGGCTGCCATAAGATCGGCACCAAGACCCCAGAGGAAATCAAGGGCCTGGCGGACACCAGCGGAGGCTTCGGCACCGCCAGTTGCGACTCCTGCCATACCCGCCACAGCTTCTCCAAAAAGGAAGCGCAGCAGCCCCAGGCCTGCCAGACCTGCCATGAGGGCTTCGATCATCCCCAGTGGGAGATGTGGGAAGCATCCAAACACGGCGTACGCAGCGGATTGAAACAATCCGGCATACTCGGCCCCAATGTGCAGGGACCCACCTGCCAGACCTGCCACATGCAGGACGGGAATCACGATGTGCACACCGGCTGGGGATTCCTCGCCGTCCGCCTGCCCCTGCCTGAAGACAAGCAGTGGGCCGCCGACCGCGTCACCATCCTGCAGGCTCTCGGCGTGCTCGACCTAGATGGCAAGCCCACCGCAAGGCTCGACGCGGTCAAGGCCGCCGACCTCGCCCGTCTCGACCAGCCGACCTTCGACAAATATCGCAAGGAGATGCTCGACACTTGTAACCAGTGCCACTCCGGGAACTTCGCCCGCGTCCAACTCGAAAACGGCGACAAAATGATCAAGGAAGCCGACCACCTGATGGCCCAGGCCATCCTTGAAGTAGCCGCGCTCTACAAGGAGGGCGTGCTGCCCAAGCCCAAAAACTACGCGGCGGCATTCCCCGACCTGCTGACCTTCCACGACGCTCCCACGGTCATCGAGCAACAGCTGTTCGTCATGTTCCTCGAACACCGCATGCGCGCTTTCCAGGGCGTCTTCCACGCCAACCCGGACTATGCGCTCTGGTACGGCTGGAGCGAATTGCAGCGCGATCTCACCCTGATCCGCGAGCTGGCGGCGCAGGCCAGGCGGGATCACGCTGCGGGTAAACCAATAGCGATGGCAACCACGCCGCTTGCGGATCTCACTCCTTCCGGCGAGATTCCGCTGGTGTCCCCGTTAGCCTCAGCCCATGCAAAATAATCACGCCGGCGCGGCGCTATAGACTAACCGCGCCGCATCGTCAAAAAGCCCTCGTTCGCTTCGGCGATCGAGGGCTTTTTTGTCATCCACGCGCTGACAAAGGTTCTTTTCTCAGTTACTCCCCTCGCCAGTCTGCGTTTGAGGTTCGGGTTGAGGCGGAAGATGCATTTGCGGATGGGATTGCGCATGGCCTTCGCGGCGATGCTCCTGGTGATGATGTTGCTCGTCCTCTGTCGCCTCCAGCAGATAGCTCTTTTCCTCCGGGGTCAGGTCCGGCAGGTGGCGGACGAAGGCGACGATCTTCCAGATCTCTTCGTCGGTGTGGGTGGGACCGAAGGCGGGCATGGCCGTCAGCCGGATGCCGTGTTTCGTTATCCAGAACAGTTCTCCGTCCGGTGTGTCGCTCTCTTCGCTGCCCAGCGATGGGGAAGGCGGGTTGAGTCCCTTGGCAATCTCGGTCGCCGGAATTCCCGGTGCTCCATGGCATACCAGGCAGTTCTCGCGGTAGTGATCCATCCCTACGGCGATCGCCGCCGGATCGCCCGCATAGGGATTCTGCACCCTTGGAGCATGCCGCTCGACGGAGCGGTCGCACGCCCACGGCGCCAGTGCGCGTTCGATCAGGCCGGGCTTTACGTCCGCGCCTACGGTGATCGACCCGGTCGCCGCCACCACGAGCGCCACCAGCAGCACCACCATAATCGTGCCGATGGCGGTCCACACCACGATCCATTCCGTCTTCATGTAGCTCATTTCCATCTTCCGTTCAGAAGCCGGGAATCAACCATCGTTATCGTACCAATGGGAACGCCGGAGTCGCTGCATTGTTGGCGGCGCACCCTACTGGATCTCCGGATAGATATCGAAGAAGGCATCGATGCTCTGCTTGAGCTGCGCCTCGATCTCTTCCTTGCTGCCTTCCAGCAGATGCAGCGTCACGTGCTCTTCCCGCCCGTTCCGCAGCTTGATGCGTCCCGATCCTACCTGCTCCAGTTCGCCTTCCGGGAGCAGCCGCAGCCCATACACCAGCGATAGATTAGCCATGCCGAATTGTAACGCCTCGCTTCTGGCAGCGCCGCCCACACTCCTCCGCATCCAAGTTACGGAAGTCAGGATCGGAAACTGGGTTACAATTGCAGGCTGCCAGGAAAGCTATAAGCAATGCCCCGCACATTCGAAGCCGAGGAAGCCCGAGCCATGGACAAGATTCAGAAGTCGGACGAAGAGTGGCGCCGCTCACTCACCCCTGAGCAGTACCGCATCCTGCGCCAGAAGGGCACCGAGCGTCCCTTTACCGGACAGTATGCCGAAACCACCACCCCCGGCGTCTATCTCTGCGCGGCCTGCGGCCAAGAACTGTTTTCCTCCGAGACCAAGTTCAACGCCGGATGCGGCTGGCCCAGCTTTTACGACCCCCTGCACAGGGAGCATGTCGAAGAACACGAAGACCGCAGCCATGGCATGGTGCGCACCGAGGTCACCTGCTCCCGCTGCGGAGGCCATCTCGGCCACGTCTTCCCGGACGGTCCCCAACCTACCGGCCGGCGCTACTGCATCAATTCCGCCTCACTCCACCTCAAGAAATAAGAAGTGAGGCATCGCCTTATCCTCCCCTGCCGAAGCTGCTCTTTCACGCCGGCAACTTGCGTCAAGGCATTACAATGATCGCTTCGGAGGAACTCATGTCTTGGCTTGGCCGCGCCGTCCGCCTGATCCCTGTCGTCATGCTCTTTGTGCTCGCAAGCTCCTGCAACAACTTCTTTCTCTCCAACAGCGCCATTGAAGCGGTCACCGTCAGCCCCACTGCCATCCTGCTGGAAGCCGGCGCGTCCACCCCTGACACCTACCAACTGGCGGCCACCGCGCTCACCGTCGGCGGCACAACCAATACGGTTACCAGCACCGCCACCTGGAGCAGCAGTAGCACCTCGGTCGCCACCGTCAGCACCGGCGGCCTCGTCACGGCCGCCACGGGGGTCGCTGGAAACGCCACCGCCACCATCAAGGCAACCGACAGTGGACAGAGCGGCACCGCTACCGTGTTGACCTATAGCGGCGCTCCGCCAACTTCCATCGCCGTCAACATTCCATCCGGCCTCATTCCCGGCAGCATTGCCCCCGGCCAGACCTTCACGCTCCTCGCTTCGCCCAACGGCAACGCCGCCATCAATTGGGCCGACTACGTCTCATGGGCCAGCAGTGACACCTCCGTTGCCACCGTGAACGCCCTCGGACAAGTGTCCGTGCTGACCACGGCGACCGTGGGCACCACCTTCACGATCACCGCCACGGCAAACTTCGGCACCGCCTCTACGACGCCCACCCTGACCGGCACCTCCACCACTTTCACCATCATCTAATCCGGTTCCCCACATCTCCTTCGTTGGCAGATGTGGGGAAGCTGCCCTTGCTGTTACCGTCCAGAAACGTTGCCCCGTGCGGGCTGATGTACAATTTCGCTACGGCGCTGGCGGGCCGGGATCTCCATCGTTGCAGAAAAAACACATGGCTGAGATTAAAAAAATTGGCATCTGCACCGGTGGTGGAGACTGTCCCGGGCTCAACGCGGTCATCCGCGCGGCGGTGAAAACCGCCATCCTTAAATATCGCTATGACGTTGTCGGCATCCGCGACGGCTTCGACGGCCTGATCTGGCCGGAGAAGAGCCGCCCGCTCACGCTCAACGACGTCAGCGGCATCCTGCCGCGCGGCGGAACCATCCTCGGCACCACCAATCGCGGCAATCCCTTCGCGTATCGCATCAGCAATGACGGACAGGAGTCGGTGCGCGATTTCTCCGACGAGGTCATCCGCAACGCCAAGGCCATCGGGCTCGACGCCCTGATCGTCATCGGCGGCGATGGCACGCAGAAGATCGGCCTGGAACTGGCCGCCAAGGGCTTGCCCGTGGTCGGCGTGCCCAAGACCATCGACAACGATCTGTCGGCCACCGAGGTCACCTTCGGCTTCGACTCGGCCATCCACGTGGCCACCGACGCCATCGACCGCATCCACACCACAGCCGAATCGCACCACCGGGTCATGATCGTCGAAGTGATGGGACGCGACGCGGGATGGATCGCGCTGCACGCCGGAATCGCCGGCGGCGCGCATATCATCCTGCTGCCGGAAATTCCTTTCACCATCGAGGGCGTCTGCTCGTTCATTGGCCGGCGCCACATCACGGGCAAAAAGTTCACCATCATCTGCCTGGCCGAAGGCGTCAACATTCCCGACGAGGTGCGCCGCGATTGCACCCAGCGTTACGGCTCCATCCCCAAAGGCATCAGCATCGGCAGCCTCATCGGCGAAGCCATCAGCGCCTGCTCCAAAAAGGAAGTGCGCGTCACGGTGCTCGGCCACACTCAGCGCGGCGGATCGCCTTCGCCCTATGACCGCATCCTCAGCACCCGCTTCGGCGTGGCCGCCGTCGATCTGATCGCCCAACGGGGCTTCTTGAAGATGGTCGCCCTGCGCGGCAATCGCATCGAGTATGTGGACATCGCCGAGGCCATCGGCAAAATGAAGACCGTTGATCCCAACGGCGACCTGGTGAACACGGCCCGCTCGGTCGGCATCCACTTCGGCGAAGAAGAATGCTAAATACCCAAGCGGAGGAATGCCACGCCGTGGATCGAAGCCCGAACTGTATGGAGGAATCTCTACGGCCGCTGGCCGCGTGGCTGGAGCGGCACGCCAGACTGACGGCGGCGGCCTTGCTCGCCTTCCTGTTGCTGATCGCCATTGGCGTGGCTGCGCACAAGCTGTTCTGGTACGACGAGCTGATTACGGTCTTCACCGCCAGCCTGCCGACCACCGGCGACCTGCTGCGCTTTTACTCCGATGGCCTGGACACCACCAGTCCGGTGGCGTCGCTTTTGGCCCGCGCCGGGATGCATCTGCCCTTGCCTCCGGAGCTCGCCGTACGCTTCCCGTTCATGCTGGCATTCCTGTGCGTCCCGGTTGGCCTCTACGGATTTATGCGCCGCCGCTACAGCGCCGGTTATGCCCTGGCTGCGCTGGTCTTTCCTCTGACTTTTCCCGGCTTCGCCTATTTCATGACCGAAGCGCGCGCCTACGCGCTGATGGTGGGCGGCGCCGGCCTGGCCATGTATTTCTGGCAGTCTGCCGCCGAAGGCAAGGCGCGCCCCTGGAGCATTCTCGGGCTATGGCTGGCGCTGGCCATTGCGGTGGGCGCCCATTTTTTTGCGGTCTTTCTTTTTGTTCCCTTTGCGGCGGCACAACTCGCCCTGGACTGGCCGCGTAAGCGTCCGGACTGGCCGGTGTGGCTGGCGCTGCTGCTGTTCCCCGCCGGGTTTCTTCCCTTTCTGCAAGGGACGCAAAGAGCCAGCCAGTACTACCGCTCCGCCTTTCATTCCAAGCCCGATCTCGGATCGTTTCGCATCCCTTACCGCGAAATCTACGTCTCGGGCGCCTGGCTCACCATCAGCATTCTGCTGGTGCTGGTCATCGGGTGGATGCTCCTGGAGAGGAAGCATCCGGACGGCTCCCGGCAGCCGGAACCAGCGTCGCCGGGGCTGACCGGGGCGGAGTGGATCTTTGCCGCCGTTCTCACCCTGTATCCCATCTATGTCGTGCTGATCTCGATGAAGCTGGGCGTCTTCAGGGCACAGTACGCCCTCTGTTTTTATATCGGGTTTATGGTGCTGGTGGTGGCCGGTTTTGCGGAGGTGCTCTGCCGCCGCGCCGCCGCCGGAGCGCTGATTTTCCTGGTGGTTGTGGCGGCCGTGACGGTGACTCACGCCAAATCCGCGCTGGGTGGAGTCAAGGCCCTCGCCCATCTTTCCAGGGTGCATGACGCCGACGCCGACGAGGCTAACGACCTGCACTGGTTGCAAGTCGCCAGCACCAGCACCCTGCCGCTGGTGCTCGGTCCCAACCCCTACGTCAGCCTCGAATACTACGGTTCGCCCGAGTTGCGCCAGCGTATCTACACCCTCACCGACGAGGCCGATTATGCTTATCCCAAATACCGCCTGTCGGTTTCAGACCAGCAGAACTTCAAGCTCTTCTCCCGCATGTTGCCCATCCATCCCACCGGGATCGACGACTTTCTCGCCCAGCATCCGCACTTCCTCGTGGAGACGGGCTTCGACGAGCACGAATGGATTCCGGATTATCTGCTGAGGCGGCAGCAGACCAAGGGAGATCTCTCGATCCGCCTGCTATCCAATGACGAGAGCGGAACCGTTCTCGAAGTTCAAATGTTGAAATGAAGTAGCAACGCGACCAGATACCCTAACGCCGCTTCTCCGCGTCCTTGTTCACCGCAAAGTAGTCTCCTCCGCAGTCATGCACAGAGTACCCATGTTTGCGGAGCAGAGAGCCCATCTCCATCTTCTGATCGGCCGGTAGATGCTTGTGCTCGATGAAGATTGCGGTTGGCCGCTGATCGCCGAGATCCAGGCTTTTCAGCACCTCGAAGTCATTGCCTTCGGTATCGATATGGAGCAGGTGTATGTTCCCAACTCCATTTCTTTTAAGGACATCCGTCAGGCGGAGCACCTCGACCTTGCATTCGATGATGAACGGCGCCAGCGCACCATCCAAATGTTTCAAAATGTGATTCTTGTCGAACGACCCAAGCTGATCGTACCAGTCCGGCAGATCAGGCACATTCTCGGATGCCCTCTGATCCACATAGTAGAAGGTAGCCTCACCCGCCGTTCCGCCAATAGCGACCTGCTCCAGAGAGAATCTCGCGGAATCGCGAAAGGTCGTTTTGAGCCGGTCAAAACAATAGGGCACCGGCTCGATGAGCAATCCCTTCCACCTGGTGTCCGCCAGAAAAAGCTCGGAGAACGGGTCCCCCGTAATCCCGTCGTTCGCGCCGACCTTGACGAACACGGGTTCTGAAACCATCTGCGGCAAGGTCAAGCAGTAGTGCCGGGCTCTGGCCAGCGCCTTTTCATACCGGCCCTCGGAGGTGAAAGGATAAACGAACGGGAGCGATCTGATAGCAGAACTCACTCTGTTTAAAAGCACCAGCGCCTCCATGCGTCGCAAACAGCTGCTTACAACTCTAATTTCCCTCGGTCGGCAGTTTTTTGTCTCCGGAACCATCGAGCGGCACCCGTCCAAAATCCACGGCAGCCTGAATGCGACGCCGCGCGCGCAGCTCACTGGAGCGCCGCGTCTGTCTCCACGTGGTCATCGAAGTCACGCCGAAGTTCCACACCGCGGAGAACATCAGCCCCATCAACGCCGCAAACAGCCAGGGCGCTCCGTGATGGAAGGCTTCGTTGGAGACGGCCACGTTGATTACCACGCCCAGCCCGCAGGCCAGGCAAAATGTGATCAGCCCAATCCACAACGCCCGCCCTGTCAGCCGCCGGTCCCGGTAGGTCACGGAGTTGTTGAGCATGTAATTCAGAACCATGACGATCAGGGTGGCGACGGTCTGTCCCCGCGCGAAGCTCAAGGACTCAAACCGCATTAACGTCCGCAGGATTGCCAGATGAAACACCACACCCACCGCGCCCACCATGCAGAACAGCAGGAAGCGGACGTTGATCAGGTTTCCGAAGTGTTTATCGGCCAGCAGTTCCAGGTATTCCAAGCCGACCATAAGATCGAGCTTGCTCTCTCCGGCCTCGCGCTGGCGGAAGTGGTAGGCAACCTCGCCGATGCGCAGACCAGGCCCGGCCGAAAGCACAATGTCGAGCAGAATTTTGAAACCGATTGCAGAGAGGCGGTGCGCCAGCCGCTCAAAGGTCGAGAAGCGGACCATGAAGAACCCGCTCATGGGATCGGTCAGCTGGTGCTCCACTCCCATCAGGCTCAGCCGCCGGCCCAGCTGGCTCAGCTTCACCCGACGGCTGGCGAACTGCCCCATGCTGCCTCCGGCAATATTGCGCGAGCCCACCACCAGATCGAGGTTCTCCTGGTGGATGCGGCGCAGCATCTCCGGCAGCACGCTTTCATCGTGCTGCATGTCGGCATCCATTACGGCGACAAACTCGGCGGAGGCGGCCAGAATGCCTTCGGTGCAGGCCGAGGCCAGCCCGCGCCGGCCAATGCGGTGCAGCACGCGAAGATTATCGTAATGCGCGGCCAGCCGCCGTACCGCGGCTGCGGTGCCGTCCGGGGAGTCATCGTCCACAAAAATAACTTCGTAGCGGACGCCGGCCAGCGCCTTTTGCAGACGCTCCACCAGCCGCTGTACGTTCGCGCGCTCATTGAACGTAGGAAGCACGACCGCTAATTCGTAGGCCATTCTGAACCCCGCAGCGAAGCGACTTACTCGTAGAGGCGGACCAGCAGTCCCGAGCGCAGCTTCGGTTCAAACCAGGTAGATTTAGGCGGCATCACCTGCCCGGCATCGGCCACGTCGATCAATTGATCGAGCGAGGTGGGATACATGGCGAAGGCAACCGCATAGCCTTCCTTCACCCGGCGCTCCAGCTCGTCCATGCCGCGAATGCCGCCGACGAAGTCGATGCGCTTGTCGGTGCGCGGATCGTGAATGCCGAGCACCGGCGAGAGCAGGTTGTCCTGCAGGATGCTGACGTCGAGCCGCTTGATCGGGTCGTCGGCCGGATAGCTTCCGGCGCGCGCCGTCGAGCGTGTACCACTTGTCTTCGAGGTACATTCCGAAGCTGGCCGGCTGCGTGGGTTGGCGGGTGACGGCCGCACTCACCTCGAACTTCTCCGCCGATTTTGGCCAGAAACTGCTCCGGCGTGAGTCCGTTCAGATCCTTGACGACGCGGTTGTAATCGAGAATCCTGAGCTGGTTGTGGGGGAAGACCACGGCCATGAAGAACTCATAGGGCTCGTTGCCGGTGGGGTGCGGATTGCGGGCGCGGCAGGCCTGGCCGTAGCGGACGGCGGAGGCCGTGCGGTGATGGCCGTCGGCAATGTAGAGCGCCGCAACGCCGCCGAAGAGTTCGACCAGTTTGGCGATGACCTCGGGGGCGGCAATCTTCCATACCTTGTGGCCGATTCCATCGGGCGTGGTGATGTCATACAGGGGATGGGCACGGCAGACAGCCTTGACGATGGCATCGATCTCCGGCTGGGCGCGATAGGTGAGGAACACGGGCTCGGCGTTGGCGTTCTGCTCGGTGACGTGGCGGGTGCGGTCGTCTTCCTTGTCGCGGCGGGTGAACTCGTGCTTCTTGATGCGGTTGTCCTCGTACTCGCCAACCGAGCAGAGGGCGACCAGGCCGGACTGCACGTGGTCTCCCATGCGCTGCTGGTAGATGTAGAGCGCATCCTCGGCCTCGTGCGTCAGCAGGCCGCCAGCGATGAATTTCTTCAGATTCTCGGCGCCTGTGGCATAGACGCGGTCTTCGTGCTCATCGATGCCTTCGGGGAGATCGATTTCAGGCCGGCAGACGTGCAGGAACGAGTAGGGATTGCCTTCGGCAAGCTGCCGCGCCTCGGCCGTGTTGACGACGTCATAGGGAACCGAGGCTACGCGGGAGGCCAGTTCGGGCTTGGGCCGGTACGCTCTGAAGGGTTGAATCTGCGACATGAACACCTTTCCTCGAGAAAAATCTGTCCCTGCCTCGCGGCAAGAACCACATACACGATTGTACCTTCCGCTTCCTCGGAGAGTCTAAATCCCGGCAATTTCCAAACGCCCCGGAAAGGCTTGCTTTGCGGGAACCGATGGCTTCAGGCGCGAAAACACTTAGGTAACTTTACGCGGGGGCCGAACCCGGCCAAAATGATGTTTGCAGCCACTGAAGCAGCCCGGCAACCAGCTTACGAGTACATGGGGGCGGGCGATCTTGGGTGGAGAGCGAACCGGGATCAACGGGACAGGACGAAGACGTGAAAGCAACCATCATCCGCCGCAGAACGAAGACGGAGGCCGCAGCCAGCAAGCCTCTGACGCGCACACACGATGCGCGGGGGCTATCGCATCGGCGAAGTGAACGCGGGTTTAAGCTCCTCGAGTTGATGATCGTGGTCTCAATTCTCATCGTCATCGCTGGCTTCTCAATACCGAGGTATTTGACCCTGCAACAGTCACTACGGATTGGTGGGGATATCCGTAGAATTTCCACTCTGGTAGCCCAAGCAAAGGTCCGAGGGCCTGCCAATTTTACGCACGCGCGCGTCTACGTAAACCTTGCCGCCAACAGCGCAGGATACTATACCTACCACCTTGATATTTGGAACAAGGCTGGAAACAGCGGTGCCGGTTGCTGGCAAACAGACGGCGATACCGTCAACTCATGTATTGTTGCCGCAACCAGTCCGGTTCAGTATCTTTCCAACGGAGTCACACCCGGCTACGGGACCGTTAGCACTCCTCCCGCGAACACCGAAGGAACCCTCGGCCAGGCGCCCGGTTGCTTTACTGGTTATGCGGGCCAGGCAGGCTACACGCCGACCGCCAATACCGCCTGTATAGAATTCAATTCACGCGGTTCCCCCGTCGATCCCAGCAATAACGGCACGTCCAATGCGAATGGAGCGTTTTACCTGACCGACGGAAACTCGGTATATGGTGTGACGGTGCTCGCATCCGGACTGGTCCAGACTTGGTATACCCATGTGAGTACATCCGCCGTCTGGGTGCAGCAATAACGAGGAGCCATCATGAAACGTCATACGAAAACAGATGGTTTACCAGAGTGCAACCGCCAAGCCGGCTCGACGCTGATCGAAACCATGATCGCCGTCGCGATCATTCTCATCTGTGCGGCCGGGGTGCTGGGCATGGCGGCCAACGCCATGAAAACCACGGAAAGCCAGGGGCATTTGGTGGCTCGCACAGCCGAATACTCCCAGGACAAGATGGAACAGCTTCTGGCGTTGGCTTTCTGCGATTCCACCTCCAACACCACGGTGGTCCCCACTACGTCCACGGGCGGGTCTGGACTGGCCGGCTGTGCTGCCAATATCTGCAATGTAGGCAGCTCACTGACGGGGACCTCCGGAGTAGGAGGTGGCACCACTCCCGGCAGCCCGGTAGCAAACTACGTGGACTATCTGGATAGCACCGGAGCCCCTGTGGCCAGCACGGCGGGGTGGGAATACATCCGCGTCTGGTCGGTTACAACACCGGTCAACGGTTCAAACAATTTGAAACAGATCGCAGTCACCACACAAGTCGCCGGCCAGGCCGGGCCGGGCCAACTCCCGCAGTCCACGGTGGCGGTGGTAAAAACCTGCCCCTTTTGAGGAGACCCGATGTTGCAGCGCAGAACAGCACGGAAGTCCACGGCGCCTGACGCCGTTGCCTCTGCTTTGGGCCATTCTCGGGGACCGAAATCTGCCTTCAAAGGACCAGGCCGGCCAGGTTGGAACGGTACTGGACAAGATGGATTTTCGTTGGTGGAGCTGATGATCAGCCTATGCGTACTTGCATTGGTTCTCGGGTACATCACGTCCGGAATGATGCAGGTCATGAGGACTCAGGGCACCATGCAGAACCGGACTGAAATGCACTCCAACGTTCGCAACGCCACGGAATTGATCCAGCAGGAAATCGGCCAGGCGGGAAGAATCACCCTGCCCACCGACACGATCACGAACGGCACGACACTGACGGCTTCGGCTGCGGCGGGCGCTACGACATTAACGGTCCACTCTGTGACGGGCATGTTCTGCGGTATGTATCTGGACGTGGACACGGGCGCTAACTACGAGTTCGTCCAGGTGTCCCCCACCTCCCCATGCATATTGGGTAAAACTCTCACGCTTGCCAATGCAACAACCTTTCCCCACGCCGCCACCGGCGTCCCCGTACAGGTATCGGGCGGCTTTGCCTCGGGCATTGTGCCGCCCGGCCCCACATACTCATACAATGGCTACACTGGCACTTACCCCAATGGCTCCACCGGGTCGGTGCTGAAGCTCTACGGCGACATTAACCGGGACGGGAGCGTTCGATACGTGGAATACGTGTGTTCCCAAGGCACAAGCGCGGCGGCGCCCGGATATCTGTACCGCAACGTGACGTCGGGAGCGATTAGCGCCACCTCGAAGGTACCCAGCTCCACTGGCTCGGTCCTGCTTGCCAACCTTCTTAAGAATCCGACCAATGCGACGACGGGTCTCACCCCTCCCTGTTTCATATATCAAATGAACCCCACGGCGGGCGTCTCAGGGAACAACTATGTACTCGACGTGGCGGTGACGTTAACCGTGCAGACCCAGCAGGTAGACATGGGGACTTCGGCAACGGCTCCTACGTTCCAGCAGGAAACCAAGGCGTTGCTGAATGTTTCCCCACGGAACGTGTTTGACGTCTGGCGGTTGGACGGTGACCCGTTGCATCCGGAGAAAATCCAGCCGATTCCTCCCAACATCACCACCTACTTGTTGCCGGGAGATATACCATGACCAGACGATCCAAGACCAGACGATCCAGCGAAAACGGAGTGGCTTTATTCTTCGCACTTGTCTTTGTATTGATCCTATCCGTGATGGGCGTGTCGATGATGACTCTCGGCCAATCGGAAACCTGGTCCGGCGTGAACTATCGAATGATGACCCAAGCGCGATACGGCGCCGAATCCGGTCTCAACGCTGCCGCCAACTTTCTGGTGAACGGCAGCTACACCGCGCCCCTGGCCGGCACGTGCTCGGCAACTGCGGACACGCTCAGCTGCTATACGTTGACCACTTCGCCGGTGACGTGTGCCAGCGGCTGTACCAACTCCGGTACCATTACGACGACCGTCGCAGTAGTTTTGTCGAGCACCACCGAGTTCGGCGAACTACCCGGTCGCCTCGGTGGAGACCGCCTTCCAGAGTGCGATTGGCACGGGCGGCACGGGCACCCTTACGATGGGGAACACAACGGTGCACTACACCGTCAAGAGCGCCACCCTGATCGCGATGAGCAACGTGACCACGGCTGCAGGCCCGGTGACGATCCAGACCTGGAGTATCACGGCGGACGGCACCATCGCCGGTGTCCGCAATGCCACGGAGGAAGTGACCGGCATCATCGAGCGGCAGGTCTCCTTTTCGGCGGTGGCGAACCCAGGATATGGGACCTTTGCGACCAGCACCAACTGCGGGAGCGTCGGGTTCACAGGAGCTGTCGTTACAGGAAGCTACAACTCAACCACAGCAACGGTGAGTGGCGGAAATGTGGTTACGCAAAACTATGGCGGCGATATCGGCAGCAACGGAAGCGTAAACCTCACTGGTGCCGTGACGATTAACGGCACCGTGAGCACTCCGGGAACTGGCGTGGGCACCGGCTGCACGAATAGTTTCGTCGGAAGCACGGAAACGGGTTGCGCCACCGGAGCCACGGGCTGCGTTGCGGGAGGGGTTGTCTCGATGTCGCAACTCGCCAATTACCCTGCGCCTACCATGCCGAGTGTGACGGACTCGAATGTTTCGAATGTTTCCATAGTCTCAGGCATGGGAAGCACGTGCGCCTCCCTCGGCATCGCCAGCGGATGCAGCGGATCGGGGAACAATTTCACGCTCGCGCCGGGCACCTACGGCAATATCAGTCTTACGGGCGCTACGACACTGACGCTATCCCCTCCGGGGACGTTCAACATACAGAGCCTCACGGATACAGGTTCGGGGACGATCACCATTGCCAATACGGCCGCCTCGACCGTCAATGTCTTCGGCAATCTCAATTTGACAGGCAGTATGTCACTGGCCCTGACCGGATCGAGCCCGGTTACCATGAATCTCATGGCGACGGGGTCGGGTAACACAATGGCTATCACCGGCGACGGCATCATAAACGCAAGTTCCACCGGTGTCCCTACCCCGGCCAACCTGACCATCAACTACGCGGGAACAAGCGGCATGTCTATCGTAGGCAGTTCAAAGTCAGCGGCAGTGGTTGATGCTCCCAAAGCCCCCATTACCATCGTTGGCAGCTCGGCCTTTTACGGAAGTCTGATTGGTTCGACCATCACCGATGTTGGAGGCGCGGCCATTTACTACGATCGCTCGCTGGGATCGTCTTCCCCCACGCCGGTCGCTACCGTGGGCAATTTCATGATGGATTCTTTCAGCTGGTCCAGGTTCTGACCGCTATAGCCAGGCAAGGTTGCAACGATTGGAAAGGCCGGTCCTCGCGACCGGCCTCTTCTTTTGCGGAGCAATGTTTTCAGTTGGGCGCGGGCTGCCCTTGCGCGCGGCTGCGTGCCTGTTCGGCTTCCGCCGAGCGCCCTGCGCGGCGTAGCAATCGGCGAGACGGTTCCAGCGCTGCGCGTCCGGCGCCAGTTGCGTGGCCTCCTCCGCATAGCCGGTAGCCCGCGCAGCATCATGCAGCGCCAGCCAGGCGGCGGCGCGTCCATCGTCAAGCTGGAGACGGAAATCACGCGCGCCGGGGCTGGGATCGTTGGGCGGCGGACCGGCCTGCTCCGCCTTGAGCAGGCTGTCGAGCGCCTGGGCAGGCTGGTTCAGGCGGAGTTGAACCTGGCCAAGCGCCTTGTACTGGTTGGCTGGAGTCGCGGTCATCTCGGCGGCGGTGGCAATGGCCGGCTCGGCCTCCGCATAGCGATGCTCCATGGCCAGCAGGCGTCCCAGTGCGTACCAGGCAACCGAGCTCTGACGCAGGGAGAGCGCGGCGCGGTATTCGCCTTCGGCATCCGCAGGCCGCTGCTGTTGCTGGTAGAGCTGGGCGAGAAAGAGATGAACGTTGGGATCTTCGCGGTTGCGAGCGCAAGGGCCTGCCGCCAGGCGGATTCGGCTTCGCGGTCGCGCGCCAGGGCGTAGAGGACCGCACCGGAGTTGGCGTAGAACTGGAAAAGATTCTGGCGCGAGGCTTGAGCCGGCGGAGCGAACATCGCGGTCTGACAATTCAAGGCGAGGCGATCGAGCCACGGCTGGTTCTGGGCGGTGCGGCGGAGCAGCACGAGCGAGACTTCGTCGAGATAGACCGGGCTCCATTGGGTTGCGCCGCAGAAGGCGTTCAGGTCGAAGCTGCCGAGTCCTCCGTAGCGCGCCAGCGAGAGCAGAATGACATTGATGTTGCGGCGCGAAGCGGCCTGCTCCCAGAAAGGCGAATCGGGCGATTGCGCCAGAAGAAGCTGTTCTTCGGCGGAGACCGGTTGGCTGACACCGCGTCCATCGATGTAGTCGAGGTAGTGAGGGCCGAGGCGAAGCGCGGTGAATCCGCCGAGATTGTAGGGCTGGAAGAGATTGCCGGGCAGCTGTTCGCGCTCGATGAACGCAGCGGCGCGCTCGGGAAAACTCCAGGACTCGCCTGGGCCGAAGGAAGACGTGGAGGCCGAAACGACATAGTAGCGGTTGGAGACCAGATCGGCGATGCGCAGCCCGGTGAGTGCGCAGAAGATCGCAACCAGCGCGACCGCACACCACGTGCCCGCCGCAGACGACCTGAGCTGCTTGCGGGAGGCAAGGTCATCATAGGCCTCGGCCAGCAGAGTGCCGCCCATCACGATGACCACGATGGAGAAGAGTCCCTGGAAGCGCAGCTTTTGCAGTGCGGCCGCCATGGAGACGGCAAGCACCAGGGCCGCGCCCACTTGGCGCCGGCGAAGCGCTTGTAAAACCCCCGCGGCGGCGGCGAGAAGTAGCCACCAGAAGGAACTGTCAGGATCGCGCAGTTGAAACGCCTGCGATAGGACGTGCCAGGAGAGCGGCTGGCGCGAAAGCTCCCCTACAAAGCGGGGAACGGCCCTGCGAACTTGCTCCCAGCCCGGCCAACTGCCATCGCCTGCCGAAGCGCGGCCACTCCCCAGGGATTGATGAGCACCGCTCCCGCAGTGGCAGCCAGCCACGGCCAGGACTGCCTAAGGCGTTGGCGCGCGCCGGCTCGCTGATCGTGAAAGGGAAGCTGCAGGAGTTCGCAGAGAACATAGGCGGCCACCAATCCCAGGCCGGCGATGAATCCGGGATGAAGATTCACCCAGAGCAACATGACGGCGGGCAACAGCCAAAGGCGCGCGGGTGCAGAGCGATGGAAGCGCCACAATTCGGATAGAAAGAGAGCGAAGAATAACGTGGTGAACAGGTCGGCGCGCGGGGTGAGGCGGTAGGCCAGCGAAGGTACCGCAAGCGCCAGCAATACGGCGGAGGAGAAACTTGCTTGCGGCAGCGCGCGCCACAAAAGATATGCGGCCAGCAAGGCGGCGGCCAGAACGCTGAACCAGCTGAGTCCGGCGTAGCCGAAGGCATGAAAGATGGCATACAACAGCGCCCCGGCAAAGGGCGGATAAAGCCAGGGTGCGCCCGGCGAGGTGTAGGAGAGGACGTCGGTGGCAGGGATTGCGTGGTGCTGCAGCAGGTAGCGTCCCGTGGCGAGGTGCCATCCGGTGTCGAAGTCGCCGACCGTGCGCAGGCAGGCGAGCGCGGCGTAGGCGACGGCGACAACGATCAGTAGGAGCTGCAAACACCGGCGCAGAGTTGGATTCATGAGAATCCTTAGAATACCGCAGGAGCCAGAGGCCAACAATCCGTGAACCTCGTGACTGGGTTTCCAGTTGCAACAACTTTGGTTAGGCTTCCCTGCCCTTCCAGGCCACTCCGGCGATGGCGATGGTGGCGAGTTGCACCAACACAACCAGTGCAACGCATGCTTTCCACTGGCCGTAACGCCAAAGCATTCCTGGCAGGATCCCGGCCACGCTGCCGCCAACGTAATAGCACATCACGTAGAGTCCGGCGGCCGAGGCGCGTCCGCCGGAGTGGGCTTCGCGCTGGATATAGGTGGTCGAGGCCGACTGGCAGACGAAGACTCCGGAAGAGCACAGGGCGAGGCCGAGCAGAATCACCATCAGATTCGGAATCAGCGTCAACAGAACTCCCGCGATCCCTGCCAGCAGCGCGCCGATGAGCGCGGCACGCGAGCCGGCACGGGCGATCCAGACGCCGCTGACCGGCGTAATCACCAGGCCCACGAGATAGACCATGAAGAGCGCGCTCAGCTGGGCGGGAGACAGCCCGAAGGGCGGAGCAGCCAGATAAAAAGTGACGTAGGTAAAGGTCGCCACCAGGGTGAAGAGGATATTGAATCCGACGGCGAAGGTTGCGAGCAGCTGCGGATTGCGAAGGTGACGGGCGAAGCCGGTCTCCTGCGCGGCATGGTCGGGCAGCGGCGAGTCATGCGGCAGCCAGCGCCACAGCAACACGCCGAAGACGAGGTCGAGCGCTCCGATGGCAACGAATCCGTTGCGCCAGCTGGGCGGGACAAACGGAATGAGATGGTGAGTAGCGGCGACTCCGGTCAAGATGCGGCCGAGAAAGCCTCCGAGCACCGTTCCACTCACGTAGATAGACATGACGTGCGGAACGCGGTGGCGCGGCCACTCCTCGGCAATGTAGGCGATGGTGACGCCGAAGATTCCGGGGGTAACAATGCCCTGAAAAAAACGCCAGAAGACAAGCTGCGAAAGACCGCCCGAAGTAGCGGCCAGAACGGTGGGCACGGCCAGCACGAAGATGGAGAGCAGGATGAGCTTGCGCCGGCCCATACGCTCGGCCAGGGCTCCGCAAAAGGGCGCGCTGAGAGCGACTCCGAGGGTGGCTGCGCTGACCGTGCGCCCCACCTGGGTTTTGGAGGCATGAAAGATCTGCTCGAAGAGCGGCAGCAGCGGCTGAGTGGCATAAAGATTGAAGAACGCCGCAATCCCGGCAAGGGTCACCGCGATGACGGCGCGCGTGTCACCTCCAGCCTGCGCATGCCCAGCCGAGAACTCCCCGACATCAGCGGCCTGCCCCGCAGCCAGCAGCGCGTCAGCGGTCTCCTCACTGGCGATCGAATCTTTCCTGAAGCCTGCCATGACACTTCAGGGTACCACCGCCGGCCGGAGCTGACGGTGATGCGTGCCCCGCGACACTGCCATTTCGTGAGCAGTACAGCGATTCGCCGCGTTGCTTCGTGCCTTGCTTCGCGGCGTTTACTTTATGGCGTTTACTTACCGCGTTTACTTACCACCCAGGCAAAGCTTGGCGATGGTCATCAGCTGCATGTTGGAGGTTCCCTCATAAATGCTGCCGATCTTTGAGTCGCGGAAATACTTCTCGACTGGATAATCCTTGGTGAAACCATAGCCGCCGAAGATCTCGACCGCCTGCGAAGCCACGCGCTCGGCCACCTGCGAGGCGTACAGCTTGGTCATAGCCGCTTCCTTCAGAAACGGCACGCCGGCATCCTTCATGCGCGCGGCGTTGTACACCATCAGGCGGAGGGCGGTGATGTCGGTCGCCATCTGGGCCAGCTGGAAGGCAACGGCCTGAAAATCGGTGAGCGGCTGGCCGAACTGCTTGCGCTGCTGCGCATAGTTCGCGGCACACTCCCAGGCGCCCTGCGCCAGCCCGAGCATCTGCGCGCCAATGCCGATGCGGCCCTCGTTCAGAGTCTCGATGGCGATCTTGTATCCCTTGCCCACCTCGCCCAGCAGGTTCTCCTTGGGAACCTTGCAGTCGTCGAGGATCAGTTCGGTGGTGCTGGAGGCGCGGATGCCGAGTTTGTCTTCCTTTTTGCCGACGCTGAAACCGGGAAAGTCCTTTTCGACGATGAAGGCGGTGATTCCCTTGTAACCGGCGCTGGGATCGACGGTGGCGATGAGGATGAAGAGATTGGATTCCTTGCCGTTGGTGATCCAGAGCTTGCGGCCGTTGAGCAGCCAGTGGTCTCCCTTGTCTTCGGCGCGCGTCTGCAGGGCGAAGGCATCCGAGCCGCTTTCGGCTTCGCTGAGCGCATAGGATCCGACCCACTCGGCGGCCATCCTGGGCAGATACTTCTGCTTCTGCGCCGCGGTGCCCCAGCGGATGAGCGCATTGTTGACCAGGGTGTTCTGCACATCGACCAGGACTCCGACCGAAGGGTCGACGCGGGAGAGTTCTTCGACGGCGAGAATCGCTTCAAAGAAGGTGCCCTCGGCTCCGCCGTACTGCTCCGGAATTTCAATTCCCATGAGGCCGAGGTGGTGAAACTGTTCGATGAGCGAATGGTCGAACGAGCCGTGCTCGTCCATCTCCCGGACAAGAGGGCGGATCGACTCTTCGGCAAAGCGGCGGACGTTCTCACGAAACAACTGCTCGTCTTCCGTCAAGACGATCAGCGGCTGCAACGGACTTCCACTGGCGGTAGACATGGGACTATCCAGCCTCGATTCGATAAGATGACGATCTGGGATTGTACCAGTTGCAGAGCTGGAAGCAACGAAGAAGACGGTGAAGCGGACTAACGGCGGAAGACCACCTGCAGCGCATCGGATTGCAGCAGCTTCTTATATTGCGCGCGGGCATGCTCGGCCCATGGCCCACGGCTATCCAGTTTGAGGTAGGCGCGCCAGTGCCGCAGAGCCAGGCGCGGCTGCCGGGAGCGCTCGTAGGCGAGCGCAAGATTGTAATGCGCGTCCGCGTAGGTGGGAGCCAGATTCAGCGCAGACTTGTAGGCGGCAATGGCTTCTTCCACGCGCTGCGTTTCGTCCAGCACATTGCCCAGGTCGAAGTAGGCCAGGGCGTAGCGCGGATCGGATTCGATGGCCTTGCGGTAATGCGCCTCCGCCTGTTCGTAATCCGACTGGTTGTAATAGAGCGTGCCAAGGTTGATGTGGGCGGGAGCATAGTCCGGATCGAGCTTCAGCACCTTCTTGTAGCTGGCGATCGCCTCGGCGGCGCTCAACGGGTCCTCTTCCAGCGAAACGCCTTTGGCAAACAGATCGACGAGGGTTTCAGCGGCCCCGAATGGACGCACCGCAGCCCTGGCTTCCACCACTCGGGTTGAAGCCCTGAAATCCATAACAAATTGTCCGTCGATGGGGTCCAAAGCTTTACCTTCCGTGCGAAAGGCGACACGCGAGCCCACGGAGAACGATCCGGCTTCCAGCAGTGGATTCTTCATGCCGGCCACGCGCGACTGCATGGCCTGCAGCGAGGCCAGAATGGTTGCGCTCTTGACCCGCTTGGCGCGCAGGTCGCGAACTTTTTTGATCTGGAGGAGGTCGAAAAAAGAAAAGGTGTCGCGCTCCGCAACCAAGCCAGCCCGTTGCCAGCCGCTCAGTTGCCGCGCCGTGATCCGAAGAATCCTGAGTAGATCCGAACGTTCGAAATGGGTCACAGTTGTATAGTTCGCCGTTCGTGCTCATTATCGCCACGCTCATGCTGCATTGCAAGCGGAATCTCTGAAGCCGCTTAAACTGTGCCTGGAATGAGACAATGTGCACAACCAGGAAGGCACATTCGGCATGCATGGCCCTGTCGACGCCCCGCGTACGGGGCAATCGTGACTCCGGCTCTTTACGAAAACGCGAGCCTCCCGTTAGTATAGGGGAAGGTTTAGCCGACGTAGCTCAGCTGGTAGAGCAGTCGATTCGTAAACCGCCAAGCCTTGCGTAAGTTGTTGGTAGATATAGGTGACTGCATGTGGTTATATGGCGTTTTTGGGGGTTTCTTGGGTTAAATGTGCAACAAAATGTGCAACGCAATCGACCACTCTTTAACCTTAAGGTGTGTTGTGCAAGCAGTCCAACATTACGACCCTCCAGCCGAACATAACCTCTGACATCTTCATACGCTACTTCCCTTCCCGGCCACCATCCTCACCCCTTCAGCCACCTCCGGTGTTTACCAATATTCGGCGGCTCGCAGTTTAGGAGCAACTCCACAAATCAGCTTTGCTTCAAACCAAGTGGCAGAATAACGTCTGTCATTCTTGGGGTGGCGGAAGAAAACCATCTCTGCCGCCCCGTTACTCTTGGCAGCGTGAACCTGGCAAAGAACGATGATCCGGCGTGTGCGGAGCCAGCCGCCGTCTCCCGCTGCCCCGCCACTTCCCCAGCCCCTCCGACCACCGTTGGTGCCACCCTGCTGCTCGCAAAGTGCGCAACCCTTTTTGTACCAGGGCAGCCGCCCATTCTCACCACGGGTCACGACCACCAAAGACCACCGCATTTGCCGCCGCCAGCATCGTCTTTTTCTTGTTAGGCGAACAAATAGCGAACATGCTAAACTCCCACCCAGAACCTCACGACCGACTGGCGTGAGGCTGGGTGTTGACCCGTGTGGTTCCTAATGCAGCGGCTGCGTGAGGTTGGAGGCGAGTTGCTGGATGCCGATTCCGGGAGGCGGGAAACGGGGATTCTTGATCGCCTCCGGCAATTCTGGCTGTACGGAGATCAGCCAACTGGAACTGGTGTCCGTCTCCGGCGTTCAGATTGGCGAACACAAAAGCACTGGGAATTGCCGACCGGATCATGCACAAAAATGATGCATGACGGACGGTAAAGCATTAACATTCACCTTCTACTTAGAATGCGGTTGAGGATCAGTCATGGCACTGACCGTTTTTTACGTGATCCTGCTGGGTGCCTACCTTGTTAGCTGGGGTTACTCCTTGCACCATCCAAACGGCGTTCCCGAGGCGATTGCTCGCTCCTCTGGATTGATTGCGCTTTTGATGGGACTGGCAGGGGCATTACAAAAATCCAGCTTAACCATCTATTTCCTATTCCAAAGAATCGCACTGCGGCTGTCTTCTGACACCACTGGTCGCTGGTGGTTTTCTGCCCGCTACGATGGACATTTCGATGATTCCGTCGTCCACTCCCTGAACAATCATTTGCAGGGTGAGGGTTTCCGGTTCGCCACGAAGGTCGAAAGGGAGACCGCCCTCACTGCTGAGGTTGAGATAGACCAGACCCTATTTTTGAAAATCCAGTTTGATCCAGGTCACGCTTCGGAGGACGGCGAGGGGCACGTAACCGTGATCTCACGAGTGATGGAGGTGTCCTATGGGCACGCAAAACGGAAGATCGAGCAGCAAATTGTTCCGGTGTTGCAGGCAATGGCAGACGTGCTCAAGCCCAGCAACAGTTCATTCGAGCTTGATGTTCAATTTCTAAAGCGAAATCCGTTCTTTGCCGTCTACATCTCGCATCTTCGCCCAGAGCAGGTGCAGGACTACCGTGTTGTCCTGCATGTTGATGGGAGCCATGCGAGCGGCAAAGCAGAGAAGGTTGAAATCAGCAAGCAGAAAATCCATGTCACGGCGAACAGCACAAATACTTTCAAGAGCATGGCGGAGCAGTTCGTGTTGTTGTCACCCGATGTCAAAATGCTGAAGGCGGGACACTGATGCCTAAATCGTACAAGATTTGCCCCGTCAGGAAATTTGAGACGAAGGCTTTTTCAGAGCGGTCAACATGTCTAGACCAACAGTTGCCGCTGAATGACGACAAACATGCAGCGGTTACCAAGATTCGGGCGAGTGCTGCGCTTCCCGGTTTCGAGGATTTCAGGGATTACGTAATTGAGCATGATCGGGTCGTCAAGATGCCGGGTCGGTACGGGGAAATGTATTTTCCCGAGTTCACCTACACAGGCGTAATTAGCGCATACTTCGGTGAGAAGCGCTCAGTCCTTCTTCTGAACGGCAAGAAAGCTGACGTGTTGAGTTTTTGCGCAACCACTACCAAGGTTGCGGAGGTTCAGATCGACACGCTGGAAATCGATATGAACGCTTTACAGGAGTCGCTCCCTTCCGTAAATCTCGTCTGGTTCAAGTTCGCCAAGGGTATGATTCGAGCCTCTGCGCTCATGGGAGCCAACGTAGAAAAGACGGACGCCTTCGCTCAGTCCAAGTCCGAAGGGGAAATTTCAACGCTTTCGTTCTACTTTGAAGACCTCAGTGGCAAACCCCATCCCGTGATGATCGTTGAAGACGGAACGGTGGTTTTGCAGTCACAGTATCCCGATGTCGCAGAGGAAATCAGTCTGGTGACTTCAATCCACGACAAACTGATCGCCCCAGTCGCAACCCACGTCTCGCCAAGAGACAGCGGCAAGAAGTTCAGCGTATCGCTGACGCCGCCATGATTCTCCGGCAGAATTGCCTCACGCAAAGGACGAGCAAACATCACCATGCCCAAAGCGAAACCCAATCACCAAGCCGCCCTGGAAGCCATCGAAAAAGTTCTCGCCCTCCTGCGCTCGGTGCAGACCCTGGAAGGCACGGACAAAGATGGCGTGGAGCATCTGCTGGAGATGGCGGCGGAGAACCTGCGGGAGCGGTAACACCTTTCGACGGTGCCTCTGGCGAGGTCGCCGGAGCCAGCGTCCCCTGCTTCCTCAGAATCTAATAGCCGACCGCATCACCCGGTCGTAAACTGCTCCTTCACTCCCCTCACCCAGAGCCCGTCCCTGGTGTGCTGCTCGGGGATGAGCAGCACATCCGGGAAGTGATGAAACACCGCAAGAAGTAGACGTGCGGGACTCCGCACACGAATCCTGCCAAGTGCCCGTGAACCACAAAGATGGTTTTCAAGCCGGGAACTCTGGTGTACTCTCTCTTCAATTCACAATTTAGAGGGAGGCAATTATGTGCTCAGCGATAGGGAATCTTTTCAAAATCGTCGGAGTGATCGGCTTTCTGGTGGTCGGGATTTGGGGCTTCCTGATTGATCTAGCAATCGTTAACCATGCGGCTGGGTTTTGGGGAGTTGTAATTGGCTTCGTGATTCTGCCAGCTACTTTTGTCGCAGCCCCGTGGTATGCGGTTGTGGCACAGGGAAATTGGTTTCCCGTATGGGTCACGTACGGGGGCGGAATCATTTCAGGCATATGTATGGGAATTGGGACTTTTATTGCTGGAGAATAACTCGCAGTTAGCCGAGGCGAACCGACTTTCATCAATCTGGATTCCGCCTACCCCAATCAGGTATTCACCATCTTGGTGTGGGGAGATGACAGAGCAGCCGTGGGAACATTACCGAGCACGGGATCGCATGTCTGCGCTACAGGTCTGATTAAGGATTACCGAGGCGTGCCCGAAATCGTGGTGAGGAGCAGCGGGCAGTTCAGCAAGTAGCGCCCTGCCTCTGATGATTCCCGCCGCCACCGTGTCGGTTATGTTCGTATAATTCCCGCTGAAAATAAATCGCTCTCTATGTCGATTCCGGTTGCAGAGTTTCTTTAACTGACAAAAGATAAGAGAGACAGTTTGTAATGTCGGTGCGGAGATAGACGCTATCCAACCACTCTAAGAGTGAAAGAAGGTACTTTGTGGCTCCAGATACACTGACACCGTATGAGCGCCAGACGCTCATCAACCAGTACAACATTCTCGCAAAGCTCGACCCCGACCAAGCGAAAGATTATGAAAACAACATACGAATTCTTCGTGAAGGTCTCACCATCAAATATGACGATATATTTGAAGTTTGGGAAGAGATGCCTCTCGACCAGTGTCGTTATGTCTATGAAGTGCTCGACATGTTTCGCTTCCTCAGGTTCAGCTTCGATGGGTTAAAGGATAAGCAGGGGCTGACGGAAGCAGACATCTCGTTCCGTGGGTTCGATGGTAACAATGAATCCCAGAATCATGGATTGGCGAACTTCTTGAAAGAGCAGGGTATGTGGCAGGAAACGCTACGTGAAGGCTTTCCCCTCAACAGCCATTCCATAACTACCGTGAGTCTATACCCTAGAATGTTGGCGAAGTTCACCCCCATCTGGAAAAAGAAGGATCACGCCATGAAAGACAGCTCCCTCACCGCTGAAGAAATCAAAACTATTATCGGCAAGGAGTAGCTCAGCATCGGGCGGCGGGAATGTTAGGTAAGGCTCACGAATACCTGCCCATCAGGAAGCTAGAGGGGTGGGTTTCGTTAAATAGTAGCGGCATGGGAAGTTGGGCACAAGACGAACGCAGGTGCAGAATGGATGATCCAATTTCAGACGGAATGAATGCGGCGGGGAATCTTCTGAATACCGAGCCCGTAAAGAACCTGCTGTCCCCGGTGACGAAAGAAGTTGGGTTGGCGCTCGGCACAATAGGGAGCGTGGTTCGCTTCTACTGCGAGGACAATCTTCAGAAGGTATTCACAAAATGGGCACGCCAGCGGGACAATAAGCCGCTCCAGCCAGCGGAGTTCGTAAGGGTCATCCCGCTTCTTCAAGCGGCATCGCTGGTGTCGGACGATGACCTACAAGAACGCTGGGCGGCATTGCTGGAGAGTTCTGTGTCTGGTCCTGATGGTGTGCTGCCGTCATTCGGGCAAACTCTTTCGCAGTTGACTGCGGAAGAGGCAAAGTTCCTCGATACGCTAGTTCCCAACCAAGAGCATAGAGCCAGGGATAGAGCGCTCTACGGTGGGCCGGAGTTGCGATACGATGAACTAGGGAACATCCATCATTTGGAAGAGCTTTACAATCCACTATGGCAGCACTTAAGCTATCCGACTCGAAATCAATTCGACAGCGAAATAGAGACTTTCCATTTGATGGTGGGGGATTTGGAGCGTCTAGGGTTGATTGAAGCAAGGCAGAAGCTTGAAAATATCAGCGAGGATTTCATGTCGTTGGACGATGTGGATCGCCTTTTAAGACAACTCGCAAAACGGAGAGTTGATGATATTTACTACATCACTAAATATGGGTTCAGTTTCATCGAGGCAGTCACACCAAACCCCTAGCTGAACCTATATTGGTGATTTTGGGAGATTCACTGCGGCTAAAGTCCGAATGGCTGATACCGTCAGGAGAACATGGACGATGACCGATCCACTCGCAACCGCTATAACAACGGCAGCACTGGCGAAGCTGCTCGACACGGAGATTATCAAAACTCTTCTCGGCCCAGTGACGCAACAAGTGGGCTTGATGGGCGGGGATTTAGCGGGCATTGTGAGGACGTACACCACGTTCAACTTAGCTCAAGTGCTCACGAGATGGGCACAACAGCGGCACAACAAGCCGCTGAAACCAGCGGAGTTCGTCAAGGTGATCCGACTTCTTCAGGCAGCATCGCAGGTGTCGGATAATGACCTACAGGAATGCTGGGCGGCTTTGCTAGAGAGTTCCGTGTCTGAGCCTGAGACTTTTGTTCCGTCGTTCAGTCAAACTCTGGCGCTTCTTACCCCAGACGAGGCAAGATGCCTAGACCGTCTTCACCTTCAAGTTGTGAATCAGGAATTCCATCTGTTGCACCGTCTGGGAACTTTTGATGATATGGCAACGGTATGTTTCCCCGGCGCTGACAGAAGGGCGGAGAACCGGGGGCATCTTTTGATTCAAGACTTGGAGCGCCTTGGTTTGATTTACCGGGAGCGAGAAGACGATGATAATGTTCCTACGCCAATCACCTGGGGCTTTATCCCCAGTGTGAGCGGGTTTCACACGGTTTACCATTTGTCGGATTATGGTCTGAGATTTGTTCAAGCCGTGACTCCGATACAGCAGGCGCAGAATGGATGATCCAATTTCAGACGGAATGAATGCGGCAGCAAATCTTCTGAATACCGACCAGGGAAGGAATCTCCTCAACCCTGTGACCCAGGAAATTGGTCTGTTACTCGCAGACCTCGTAGGAGCGTTTCGTTTTTGCGTTGAGGAAAACTGGGCGAGATTTTATCCGAAGTGGGCACGTCAACGGCAGAATCGACCCCTGACCCTTGATGAAATACGTAAAGTCGTTCCACTCCTCCAAGCCGCATCGCTCTGTTCCGACGATGAGCTTCAGGAACGATGGGCTGCCCTTCTTGAGAGTTCTGTGACCACGCCGGAGGGTGTGCTCCCCTCGTTTGGGCACACCCTTTCACAGCTCACCGCCGAAGAAGCGAAATTTCTGGAACGCCTTTACCAAAAAGACAGAAATGGACTGGGCGAGTTTGAATCGCTGACACGCATTTACGATCCTGAATGGCAGCAACTCTTCTTCGCAGATCGTGAGCGGTACAATATGCAAATCGACCATGTTCGTTTGCTGGTTCAAGACTTGGAGCGTCTTGGTCTGCTTGTAGCCGAACAGAGAGTGAAAGAAGTTAAGAAAAACATTAGGCGTCTTGATGAGTTGCCGAGCTTGCTAGAGAAACTCGGACAACAGAAGCTAGATTCTGTCTATCACATATCTCACTATGGCAAAAACTTCATCAATGCCGTGACCCCAAAAGGTCAGGCAACGGGAGATACTAATCCGTAGCCAGTAACTGTACTTCGGCCCCAAACCTCGCCAGCAGGGTATCCATATTTAGCCGCTCCAATGCGGTCTGCTTCATGCTCTCGGTCTTCTGGTATGCCGCAACTTTCCTGAGTAGGACGGGCTTGTCCCATGCGCCGATGAATATTGTGCAGGGTAGTTTCTCCTGTTACGATCCCTCTGGAACCTGACACCAGCACCAGCGCCCACAGCCGCAGAGACTGAATCCCCCGGCGCTGCTGACGGAGGCAAATGGACACATCAGCAATCCTCGCCGCTCTTCTTTCGGAGCGTGACCGCATCAACCAAGCAATCGCTGCCCTGGAATCATTGAACGGAACCGCAGTCTCTCCAGCCAAGACCGCTGCCAAACCTGCTGCGGTGAAAACCGCAAAGACCGCCTCCGGCACCAAGAAGCGGGTTGTGAGTCCCGAAGCCCGCCAGCGTATGGCGGCAGCTCAACAGAGGCGTTGGGCGAAAAAGAAGCGTGCTGTGAAGGCTGCTGCGAAGAAGGCGGCTGCGGTGCCAGCGGCGAAGAAACCAGCCAAGGCTGTTCCAGTAGCCTCTCCCGCCGCAAAGGGAGCCAGGAAGCCGATGAGACCAGCCACGAAGAAGAAGCTGGCACTGGCGGCAAAAGCACGCTGGGCGGCGAAGAAGGCTCCGGCTAAGACGGCGTAGGCTCAGTCGCCACGGCGTTAGTGAAGGAAGCACTGAAGGCGTAGGAAACGCACGGGGGATCGCCAGTCGCCCCATTCTAGGAGTGATTCATGTCAGTAAAGAGCGGAGCGGGAGCTTCGGTATCATCCGGAGCCGATTATCAGGCGAGAGTCGCAGCTTATTTAATAGCGTTAGCGCTATGCGACGTGCCTATCGAGCACTTCGACCTCTCTTCACTTGCCAGTATCGGCTTCGAGACTGCGGAACCCGTTGATGACATCAATCTTTCGTTTGCAGAGGGGCGAGACACCTATTTACAGGTCAAAAGGAAGATCAACTTTTCCACCCTCACGGGTTCGGATTTTCATGGCGTAATCCAGCAGTTTGTGAAGCAGCAGTCGAAGCACTCCGGGAGAAGTACAAAGTTCACGCTTGTCACCACCAGTGCTTCATCCAAAAAAATAACCAGCGAGATGAAGGCTGCTTTGGAAGCGTTCAGGCTGGGCGACGAAGAAGCATTCCGCCGAGATCAACCTAGAGAGAGCGTCAGTTTGATTGACGTACTGCTGACGCTGGTAGGGCCATGCATCGCAAGCGGGACAGCAGCGGAGCGAGAGAAGGCGAGCAAAGACTTGCTTCGCCGTATGTATGTTCTAATCCTCGATCTGGACGAAGCGTCCAGTCTTGAACAAGCAGTAGTGATGGTATTGCACTCTCGCATGTTTGTCCTACCCGAGGAGTTGTGGCGGAAGGTGATCACCGACTGTCTCAACCACGCAGCACAGAGACACACAATCTCAACCAGCCAATTACGTTCTCGGTACGAGACGTACAAGATTCCAATGGCATCGGGAACTCCCAAGGAGGACTCAGAGTTTCTGAAGGCAAGTGTCGCTGAATACCCCTTGTCAACTGGGCGAGAGATCATTTTGGGAACGCTATTGGATGCAGATGGCTCTCATCTTGATAAGTTGGATTTAGTTATTTGCGAATTGGCCAGGTTTGACGACGCATGTAAGGAAAGGGTGACATTCAAAGATGGCACCTGTTATTTCACGAGCGGGATGCAAGTACTTCTCAAACGTCGGACTGCTACCTACGCTGGCATGACTCGATTCATCGAATCTCGCCCTGATCTCATCGAAGGGCGGACGGTGACACTGATTCCAATGAATGCAGGGGATGAGGATATCGAAAAGAGTCTGTGCGCAGAACGCCAGCGGAGATTGCTCAACGCCTCCTATGAGAAGAATGAGGCACTTTTCACATGCGCTCATTGCGCCAAACCTGTCAGTTCAGCGGATGCCGAACTAATCGAAGATTTGGTAAATGGAGAGCCTCGGGTTGGCATCACGCATTCTTGGTGCACCCGAGTGGACGACAGAGTGCTGGGAATCATAAAAAGTGAGTTTTTTGAAAAGTACGCCTACTTGAATAATTTCGACGTGAACCTTTGGTTCCGTCTGATCCAAAAGGGACAGGGCGCTTTCGCTTTTGATAAGTATCCAGTTGGTGCCACTTTCGTATGGAGTGGGACTAAACCTGCGCTCGTTCGTGGAGACTACATATTGGAGTTGTGCCTTGAAAGAGGCGAGAGCGAATTCTCTTTTCACCGTGGAGCGATCCAGCGCTTTAGCAAAGCGGAAGCAGATGCAAAAGCTCAGGAGTTCATCCACCACCTTGCAGAAGGCAAGAGCAAGGGCGATGTCTATTGCCTGAGCGACCAAACGAAGTGCTTCGGCACTCGCTCAGTGCTCCTCAGTATGCTTGGCGTTTCAGAACGCCTAAGAGAAATCATTGGTGCTCGTGTGGTAAAGTTTGACCAAAAGATTGCAGCACGTTACGCACTTTGGGAAAACTGGTATGCCCCTGTTGTATATCTCTGCGCCCGAGATGATGGAAGCCTCATAAACTTCGGAGGGTGTATCCCTATCATTACCGACCCGCTCAGCTTGGATCGGTATATTGAGAACTGGAAGTCATCGGAGATCGTCCTGCCCGAATATGAAGTCGTGATTATCGAAAGCGATAGGGCATTCGATGATCTCGTGAGCGGAGTTACAGATGACGACTTTACGGTGATAGTTGACCCGCTCTTCCAACGGAAAGACGGGCGGCTGAAACTGGAGTCCGGACGGCGGCTTGTCCCGATGGCTCAAATACTCAACGAGAACCAAAAACCGGGTTAGCGGCGGCGCCCCATTCTCCGCCCGCCCTCCTCAGTTGCTGAACTCGTAGCGTGCTCAAGGTCGCCCATACATCCACAAAGAATCCAGGCATCGCTGACAGAGCCTGACACAGCCCCGATTGGGATTGGTGCCCTGCCGCTCGATATTTACGAGGTACTCGTGCTTTTCGCAAACATACGCATAGCAGCGGTCGCACTGAGCCCAGTCTTTTTCTGAACACGGTGTCGGATACGCCGAGCAGTCGGGCGCTTTGATCTCCAAATCCTTCACTCCATCTCGAAGTCGTCTTTCCATTATCTTGCTCCACAGGCAATGGAAGCAACGGCGATGCGAGTATTCTGCGCTGAGTTTTCGGGAGGGTATTTTCGGTGTGCCGTAATAATTCCGCTGCGATGAGCGGCAAGCTATTGCAGCCTGCCGCCCACCGAGTTGGCTTCTCCCATCCGCAACTACTTGCGGCGGAAAAGTAGACCAGGATCGGCGCTGTTGATTGAAACCAAATCTCCGTGGTTATCTCGGGTGATGTTGAACTTTCGCTGGTTCTGCCGATTACCTGCTCCTTCGCATCACGCACAATGGAAGTTCGCCAGACAATCCTGTGGTGACACTGCCAATCGTCCCTGCCTTCTCCATCCCGACATACTTCTTTCTTCAACATGGGCATTTCCTCCATCATTGGTATACAGAGCCAACCTGCGACTTAACTACTTTTCAGAAAATAAAAAATAAACCCTGGAAACTTAGCTAAACGTGAAAGTCGGTTTGTATATTGACTCCATGAGCAGCCACTTGACGCAGGCGTTGAGCGATAGCACCACCGTCTGCGACCTGATCCAAGTCCAACGCAGGCTGGCGAACTCAAAGCATCCATTCGAGCGGCTCGTGGGCGTGTTCTTCACGGCTGGAATGCTAAATGAACGTCTTGCCCAACTCAGCGACCGCCAGGTCGGGCAGCTCATGGTCGATTATGCCGGACATGATTTCGGAATTGCGCAGCCGGAGACGGCGATTTGGCGGCAGGCAATTCGGCGTCTCTTCCGTTCGGCGGGCGGCAGCCTTCCAGTGGAAGCCACAGTTCAACAAGAACAACCAGCGTGCCCTGACTGCGGAAATGAAATGTTCCTTCACTTTGGGATAGAGGAGCCCGATTTTTATCAATGCGAAGTGGTGGGCTGTGCTTACAAAACTACCGGAGAGAAACAATGAGCGGAATCACGCAAATTTGGGAGCGGCTTTTCATCGGCAGCTTCGAGGACGCCGAAGCACTCGCTGACGCAAACCCGCTTGGCATAAATGCCGTGATTACGCTGTGCGAGAAGCCGTTGCGCCACCGCAATCCCGCCGTCAACTACGTCCACGTTGCAATCGCAGACGGCTCGCCCATCACGGTATCGCAATACAGAGAGGTCACGGACGCCCTCTTCGAGGGCATTTGTGGGACGGTGCTTTTGCATTGCGGTGCTGGTGCCTCCAGGACTCCGGTAATTTGCGCTGCGTGGATGCACTTGGTCGGCTACAAAAACCTCGATGAGGCTCTGGCAGAAATCGCCACACTGCGTCCCAGCATCGACCCGTCACCGATTCTGTTGTTGAGCATCAGGGAGCATTTGAAATGAAGAAAGCCGCCGTCTATAGCCGAGTAGCGACCGCCGCTGAGCGGGTGGACACTCAGTTGTCTCAGCTTCGGGCACTTGCAGCGGCACGGGGATTCGAGATCGTGCAGGAGTATTGCGACCGTGGCTCCTCCGGTCTGAAGGCTCGTCGTCCTGGTCTTGACGCTCTGATGGCGGATGCACGCCAGGGGAAGTTTGACGTTGTAGTCATTGAGTCGCTGCCCCAAATCGCCCGTTCAACCAAGCACCTTTTACAACTGTTGGCGGAATTGGACGGACTCAGCATCGAGTTCATCTCAGCGAAAGAAGGCATCGACACAACCAGTGACACAGGGCGGCATTTCGTGAATGCTTGCCGCTCCATCGCAGCGCTGGAACGGTCACTGAGCGGCGAGAAAATCCGGCAAGGAATGCGCCGTGCTGAGTTTCAAGGTCAGCGGCTGGGTCGGGCTCCGTTGAATGTTGACCATGCGGGGTTGGTGCGTGACCGTGCTGCTGGCATGTCGCTGTCCAACGTCGCCAAGAAATATGCCGTGAGCCGTGCCAGCGTTGTTCGCTTCTGTCGGGAAGCGCAACGCCGTCAGCTTGGCACGGTCGGCGGGCTCCACGAGGGATTGGAGCATAAAGCCATAGCAGACGGGTGCGAGGGACTCATCGCATGAACTCTCTCAGTCAGCGCCTCGGGCAAACAGAATTCCGGGTAAGGATGGCTGCCATCCGTTCCGCCAGCAAGAGGTACTTGGTGACGAGGGAAACGATGCTCGTGATTCCCAGCATGTCTGCGTTTGCTCGCTTACTTCGGGCGGATATTGATTTGCAGCACTCTATAGACCCAAACAAGAAACATCCGAAGTGGGCACTGATCGCAATTATGTTGCTGCTGCCAGTGCTGAAGGTCGTTAGCAATATCACAGTGTTTTGGAAGAAGTGGCTGCGATTTTGACGAGGCTGGAACAGGGGCACTCAGTATGTTCACTGGTGAAGACGGTAATCGGGTTATAGGGCTGTGCCTCTGGTGCCCCCGAGAGTTCTATTCGGTCAGAGAGGCTGAGGAACACTACTTTGATGGCACCGGAGATTGCCCCTTGTTTCCAGAGATGAGCCGAGAGCCATTTACGCCGCCTGTGCTGCAAATCATGTTGGAGGATGCTCGGCTGCTTAAACGGTTTGCCAAGAACGATCTCATCAAATGGGAGAAAGTATGAGCCACCGTCATTTCTGCGACCACGCTGGACACTTCTGGGACTGCAACGGCACGGCTTTGCGTTCCCTCGCCGGGGACACGGAACCGTCTGTCTGCACCTGCAGCGACCACCAAGTTTCCATGGAGGATGGAGACCATAGCCAATGCACCGTTGAGCTGCTGGCGTGTCCCGAGCATCGGGATGAGCAGCTTCGTGAGATGGGCTACGAACCCGGCACGTCCAATATGCCCCCGCCCATGGACGAAGCGGACGCCTGCGTATTCACGGACTCGGACGGCAAGCCGACTGTGGGCTTCTGCCTCTGGTGCGACTGGACTTCTACTCGTTCGAGGAGATGGAGGCGCACAACGAAATCGGCGGTTGCTCCGTGTTTGAGGATTTTAAGGATCAGCAATCAATGCCGCCCGTCCCGCAAGCCATGCTGGAGGATGCGGACGAACTGCTGGATGAAGAGGGCTCTGTCCAATGATTGATAGAGCGAGCCGAAGCTACATCCGAGCCCTGCGGAAATATTCCCGGGGCAATGTCAATGACCTGGAGAATGAAGCGGAATACAAACGGGCGTGTGACGAACTGCTGGGCGCATTCGCACCTAACGTTCCGGATGAGCACCTGCCATTTGCCTTCGATTCATTTCGTCAGGCGCTGACGGACTATCGCCGGGAAGACGCATGAGCATTACGCTCCACTTCGGGAAGCTACTGCCAGGAGGAACATTGAAACTCGGTGAGGTCGTAGCAACTCCTGGCGCTCTGTCTGCCCTGGAGGAATCCGGCGAACAGCCCGGCGAATTTCTGTCCAGGCACGAAGCTGGCGACTGGGGCGACTTGTGCATCGAAGACCGGAAGGAAAATGAGTTCTCCCTGGCGCACGGTTTCAGGCTGCTCTCGTCCTACAAACTGCGCACTGGCAAAACGCTGTGGATCATCACCGAGGCTGACCGCAGTTCCACCACTCTCCTACTGCCCGATGAATACTGAGCGTGCCGATCATGACCAAAAACGAAATCATTGCGAAGACGCTTCGAGATTCTAACTGCACGTCCGATGATTCGGGCGTTGTGGAACTGCTCCAGGGAAGGCTGCCCGACGGCGTTGACATCAAAACCTGCGAGGATTTCAAGCACTTCAACGTAGAGTGCTGCGACACCTGCCACAACTTTTTACCGGAATCTGAAATGTATCTCATCGACCTGCCCGATGGCGGAAAAGCCTGGGTCTGCGACCAGGTGCGTGGGGCACTGTTACCCGAAACCAAACTATCGCCGGACTCCCCGCAGTGGGAAATGATTGATTGGTTCTTCTCTGGGAACAAAATCGAGGATATGCCGCCCGAACTCAAAAAGGAACTGAAGGATGCCGGACTGTGGGACGAACACGATGCCGAAGGTCTGGGCGAATACGATGCCGAACTCAATGAGATTTTGGAAGCCACCGAGGGAATCGACGGAGGAGCCGGTGACGCATGACCGCAGCAGCCATGTTTTCCGCCATGGAGGAGCAATGATAGACCTCAAGGACTACTACCCTGCCAGTTTTGCTCGTGACCTGGACTTGGTTTTCGGCAATCGCCGCCCATGCTACTTCGGAGCGACATGGCGAACCGGCGGGTGCGAGGAGTTGCGGAGGGTGACGGAGGAAAACCGTCCGGCATTCGTGGCGTATCTTCACTTCACGGTCTTGCTCGACCAGGGCTTGTTTCACCACGCTCACGGTCTTGCTCGACCAGGGCTTGTTTCACCACGCTCACAGTCTGTATAAGAACACGGCGCTGTGCGGACAGCAGCCGAAGTTCTGCCCTGGGATAGGCGGCAATGGGCACATGAACCCACGGGGAATCTTGCGCTATCCCTTGCGCTGGGGGCTGGTTTCCTCTGAGGACTTGATGCTGGTAGCTGCACCTGCCGCCAATATGATTCTTGCGGCGTTTGTTGATACCGTTGGCGAACTCTTGCCTGAGGTTTCTCTGACAAACTTCTTCTATCTGTTGGTGAACTTCCCCGAGGTCAATTTTTGGTCACTAAGAGTGACTCGCAGGTATCCAGACGAAACAAAGGTGGAGAAGAAATTTCTGGTGGAGCTGCTGGCTGCCATCAGTGGGTGCGGCTTCTAACCGCACGCTTGATGCTATTTTACGGCGCAAAAACGGCTCGGCATCCGAGCGTCGCCCTTGGTCAAGCCGAGGGTTCTATTTCAATGGCTCAATGATTCCCCACGGAACCTGGATCTCTTGGCCGCTTTGAGCCCCGGTAAGCAATCTGATAGTAGCGTGCGTGCTGCCATCGATGGCCAATATCTCGGCTTGCTCTCTGGCATTTCCTACCACATACCAAACAACATCTCCAACTTTTGCGTTTTCCATGCGGAAATATTATCCTCCGCCCGGCAATGCCTGTCACGGCAAATAGGGCAGCACAGCCCACATCATGTGACTATCGTGCTGATCCAGTCATTTTATCCCCAATAAATCTAATAGATTTAACGGATCAGTTCGCCTATGCTTTTTCTCAGGACTTTACGATTTTAGGAGAACTCGGGTATGAGGAAGTTCCAAGGGCTGCTCGGCACGGCACTGACTTTTAGCACTGTCCGCAGCTTCATCGAGAAGGACGCTGAGATGCGTCAAGTCTGGGGCTGGTTTGCAGTCGTGTTCCTCGTCGCATTGGGTATAACTGTCCTCGTCTCTCGCTGGAGGTTGCGGCGATCACGCCAGAGCGCCTCGGCCACCGTCCCATGCGAGAGCGGTACACCGGCGGCTTCTGCCTCCGATGTGACACTCCTCACCAAGAGCGATTTTGAGAAAATCAAGGCCAAGTTGATGGCACAAGTGGATGATCATCTGCGTGAGATGATCGACAATCCGGGAGAGAAACACCAATGCCATGTGGATTGCCTCCGAGAGCATGGCGGTGCAGAAGTATTTGAGGCGTATCGGAAAAATCTGCTTTCGTCGGTCACTGTGATATGTGATCACGCTTACTCAGTGTTCCTGTCTCCTTCACCGTTACACATTCCCGACGCACCGGATTCCAATGGCTCATTCCCGAAAGAACTTCAAAGGTGGCTGGTTATGGGGGCAGCGATCAAGGAGTGTCGAGCATTGGACATTCGAGCTGCCATAGAAGTGTACAAACCATTCGAGCAGATGATTCAAGATCGGGATTACGTTCTAGCAATCGTCAGGAAGAATGCGGGCGACGATGGTACAGGGACTGGAAAAATGGACGCAGCAGAGTACGAAGGCGGTTCCGGGCCAGAGATTGCATGTCGCCTTGTAATGCGAGCAGACCAGGACATGTTTGAGTCTGAAATGTGGGCTTACGCCGCTCACTGTGCTGGTGATGAGGGCGTGTTTGCTCGATGCGAAGATGCTGGACTCATGGCTGCTCGAACGTCCTTAGAATACTGGGGAAAGCTTGTTCCATCGGAAGAGCGAAGAGTGCTGACGGAGTTTGCAAACGAAGTTTGCAATAGAAAGTCATCGACAATAAAGGATTTTGTTAAGTGGGACAAAAAGCTCAGGGAATTATTCAGGACTTCGCAGGACGCAGAGGTTCGAGAGGAAGCTTTCAAGATGTGGGACGCCCTTGGCGAAACATGGGTGCAGGCTCTCTATAAAGATGGCAAAGTAGAAGAGGCGCAGCGACTGGAAGAGCTTAGGAAAAATTTCAAGGCAAAGTTGAGCAAGGTAGATCAAGCCAGAGAATACGTTTCCAGTCCCGAGTTTAAACAACGGATAACTCAGGACAGAGACTACGTTTCGAGTCCCGAGTTTAAGCGACGGCTTGGCATTGAGTAAGCGACCGAAACTCAAGTGAAGCCCGCCATGGTCGGATAATAAAATACTTACGGGTTATTTGGCTTCTCCCTGCCTGTTGGTCGCCACTGTTATCGCCGTGCCGTTGACACTACGCACATAGTCTCGCTCCTTTGAGCCCCCGCCAGCATTCGGGCAACGCTGGTCTTGCTTAACCCCAATTCCCCTGCAATCGCCGCAAAGCTCTTGCCGGAGCTGCGGAGGCTCAGGAGCCGCTGCTCATCGCAGGCGACACGGGGGCGTCCGCCGACCCGCCCCTGCGACCTGGCGGTCGCCAGCCCCGCCAGCGTGCGTTCGGACAGCCGCACCCGCTCCTGCTTGGCGATCACTGCCAGAATTGAAATTACGGCGTCCCTGAACATGCCGCACGAGTCCAGGTACTGCTCCGAATACGAGCGATAGCCGACGCCGCTGGCGGTCAGCCGTTGCAGGTATTGCAAGGTTTCAAAGACGCCTTCTCTTGAAAATCGGTCCAGGCTCCAGAACAAAACGCTTTCGAACTCCCTGCGGGAGGCGGCGGCGAACAGAGCTTTGAACTGCTGGCGGTCGCCGTTCTTGCCGCTGGCGACATCAACGTATTCCCGCACGACCGTCCAGCCCTGCGTGGCGGCGAAGGCACGGAGCTGTGTGAGTTGGTTGGCGGTGTCCTGCGTGCTGGTGGAGACCCGGCTGTAGATGGCGATCCTCATACTTGAAATATACAAACCACGTTGGACGATTAGATAAGTTTTGGAACCAGAAACGGTCGTTTTTGAACCGACAAAATCCGTGGCTGCAAGTTGTTGATTCCTGGCGGAAGGGGGAGCCGAATTTAGAGAACGTTTTTGGAACGGCGGCCAAACAGACTGTCGCAGCCTCAGAGTTTCCACGTTAAGGATGTGCATTCCAGAACCTGCCAACGATGGCGGACCAATGGTGCCAACGCTCCCTTCGCTGGGCATTAAACCTGCCCCAGCAGTTAGGATGATAGCTGTGAATCCACCGCACATTTCCATGTCCTAGCGTCAGTATCCCACCGTCGCATTTTGACTTGATAGTGTAACTGGACTCAATAGCCAACTTTGCATAGTCGCCTTGTGTGACGAGTATGTCGGGTCTGAGAGCTTCAATTTCTCCCGGAATGTAAGCTCGGCACTTCTCAAACATACGCTTGTCTGCAACCTTGTGTTTGTCCTTGTTCATGCAGCACTTTGCACTATTTGTATGTGCGAAATACAAGCACGCTTCCTCGATGGATAGCTCCGGGTTGAACTGCTTGAGCAACCTCCATGCGAGTTCGTGGGTCCGATACCAGTGCTGGCCCTTGGGAAACTCATCGAGAGAGTGAGAGGAATGGTTAACCTTGCACTTTCCCTGCCTCGTTCGCTGCGCCTGAACAGACTCCGGGCAACTAAGTTTTCCTGGATCAAGCGAGAGAAAGAGCAGTCGAGGCATCGATTTATCCCAGCATCTTTCATACTCCCCACCGATAAAGGGTTCCCGTGCTGTAACAAACTTAGGGCAGCCTCGCTTGCAGCATTGGAAGTGCTCGCATCCAAACTGTCGGGGTGGCGCTACGGGTGCAATCCCTTTTTTGCGATAGAATTTCCGCACATCGGTAATTACGCTCACTTAACAGACTCCTAAGAAATATTCCCACGGCACTCATCGTCCGAAGGATGTGGTTCACCCCTGTTGGCTCCTGGCTGGGAGCAGGAACTCACTCATCACTTTTGGTCACCGACAAAGCTTCGCTCCCGAAAGTGCTCCGATTATTCCCCCAATCAGCGCCCCCGGAATAGTTCCTACTATTGCCCCTAAAGGCCCAGCCGCAATGCCAATCGCAGAGCCAACGGCTGCTCCTCCGGCAGCACCAGCAAAGAATCCGCCAGCCGCACCAGCTTTCACTTTTGCTGAACTGGCCGGAACGATTGCTTGACACCGCTCTAACCGCTCTATTTGGTGAGTTGCTTCCCCTGTGCCCAACCACCCGAGTATTCCGCCGATTAACGCTCCCGGAATCGTCCCGGCGATTGCTCCAAGTGGCCCAGCTACGATTCCTAGTCCCGCCCCGAAGTGTGCCCCGGTAGCTGCTCCAGCCAAAAAGCCAACCCCTGCAAGCGCACGGCGTTTATCCTTACTGGAGTCAATATTTGGAACAATCAACGCTGGTCTTGGACTTCTCCCGGAGAGGCGGGAAAGTATAACTGTCATAAACGCACACCAGAAAATGGCCACTGCTCCGAGTGGGACACTGCTCCATGAAACTGCAAACCAGCCAAGGGCTATGCCCCCCGCAGCTCTACATATTCGGACTAGTTGCGATTTCCCCCTGAGTTCTCCCTGCCAATTCGTAAACGCATTGGCGTTGGAGCGATTCGCCTCCCGAATGTCCGGACCTCGACCAAATAGACGATCAAAAATGGAAATTGAACGCTCCTCTGGTGGAGCCTCATCGAGAGCACTCTTAAGTTCTTCTAGCCCGGCGCTGACCTGCTTAACCTCTTGCATCAGGCGTGCCCAAATTCCCGAAACTAGCGACATTGCAGATTTGTTTCCCTTTCCGGTTTGACGACGCATTGGCCGTAACGGTAATGTCGCTCCGTGCAGGTCTAACCTATACAGAACAGCACTCGTGAAAGTTTCTCAAACATGACGATGCCCAAACGGTGACAACGGTCATAAAGGCTCGTGATTCTAAAGATCATCGTAGGCGACAATGACTTTGACCAGGGAGGCACGAATGAGCGGTCGAGAGCCGCAGGAGCCCCGAGTTGGCATTTTCTGGCTTTACAACGGCAAGGTCATCATTGACTCTACTCCGCTGTCCGAGGCCGAACCCGATTTCGGGAGCCTCGGGCACGCCACTGGTCACAAGGACTATTGGACTGCGCTCCAGGAGAGAGGCGCATTGCCGATTGAGGTTGAATATGACGAACCTCCCCGTGGACGGGTGGGATACAACCTGAAGAAGAAGGCGTTTTCCATGCTTGCCGACCAGTGCATCATCGATGACGCCGGAACTGTTCAGAAAATCATCGCTGCGCTTCACCTGCCGGATGACACAGAGCCAATGCCGGATTTCCAGTACCGCTGCACCACATGCCTAAAACGCAGCCGCCGCTGAGGAAGGCAGTAATGCGTAGGGGTGGGTGAGCAGTATTCACGAGATCGGAGTTTCCGGTTCAGAGAGATTAAGTCCTGCATAGATATCGCTTTTGGCGCAATGCTCCCTGATTCCACTCGCCTCTTCGACGCAGTAATCACAGACCCCAAACATTACGTGCCCCACAACCGAGTACGTTCCGTCCCTATTCGCAACGATGTGCTGGACTTGCTCCGACTCCGCAACCGGGACGAGGCGCTCCTTGGCTTCCGCCAGGGTCATTCGCTTTCGGTTTTCAAAAGTTGGCATGTTTGGCTCTCCAGTATATCGCTGACGGAAGTCCTTCCTAATCCGTGCTTACACCCCGGACGTTTCCGACTGCGATTGAGCCCCAAGTTCGACCGCAAGTTCGCCAATTTGCCGAACGGCGTCGTCCACTATGCGGTGTTTCTCAACACCAGATGTGAGCAAAATCGGTACTGACACACGCCCCACAAAATCAAAGCATCTTGGGGGTTCAGCTGAACGAAACCTCATAAGCTTCTTTCGAATTTCAGCCGTTGGGCTAGATGGTGGAGGGAAGAAGTTGATCCAGAGGGGCGACATGCCAAGACGGCACCAAGCCTCAGCATCAAATCCAAGCCAAGGCATGTAGGCTCCGATTCTAATGTAAGTACCTGAACCGTACCGCTGTGGTGTTTCTCGAAGACCTCTACGGTTGCAGTATCCCCGGCTCTCGGCCTCGCTTGCGATATCGAGTGGCAGGATGGAGTAGTTGATGATTCTCCTTGCCATTTCCAAGTTAGTCAGTTCGTCACCACGCAGAGGCAAGAACGCTTTTTCATCCATCGCCTCACACAACCCTTGAAGCTGGGCAATGTCGCTGTGGGAATCGGATTCTCCCGCCGAGGATGTTGCTGTGGCGAGCGTCCGAAGGAGACTCCCCCATGATGTGATGGCAATGTAGTGCTCGCCACCCAGAACACCGACCATCATATTCGCAGACTGCCGGACATCGCTGACCTGAATCTCGGCGGCTCCGCAACGAGTGAATAGCTCGTCCCAGACCAGTCGGATGCGGGCTTCGGGCACGACAAACAGCACTACTCCTGCCACGCTGGGGAGAAGTTCTCGGATGTATGTTACAGGCTGGTTGTCGGTTAGCCCCGCCCAGAATTTGTTTTCCACGATGACACGCAGCCGACCCTCCTCATCACGGCACTTCATGTCTGGGATGGACTGCTCCAATCCAACCTGTTGCGTATCGTAGCGCAAGGTGTTTGGACAACCGATTCCGGCATGGCGGATGAATTCTCCGAAAGCACTCGAAGCGACAGGTGAGTTTTGGAGAATAAAAGCCAATGCTTCGGTAGCGATATTCTCAGGATGGGCGAGCCGAAGGGCAAGGTGACCAAAGACAGTATTCGTTTTCATGCTGTTCATCCACCAAAGATATCGCAAACCGTGAGTCGGACCACTCGAACGCTTGAGAGCTAAAAACTGCTGCTCCCGAAACCGTCACCGGACACGAATCCAAAGCACTTAGGGTGGTGGTTTCGGCGGGCGGCAATCTCTTGATTTTCGCTCGGAATCATCGGAGTCTGCGGGTTCTGCTTGAAGCTGGATACAGGTGAAGATGACGCTGACCAGGGGGAATCCATGAGCGACCGAGAGCCGCACGAGCCCCGAGTTTTCTGCCTTTAGCTGGCCACCACAGACTCCACAGTCTTCTTCAGCCGCCTCACGGCTTGCACGTTTCCAAAGTTAGATTTACCGCTTTCTGAACATTGGGATCAGGACTATCGGGATCAATCATGACTCTTACCAAGGCAGCTTTTCCACGTTCGATAGAATCGAATTGACGAACATATTGACAGAAGTGGTCGGTCGCTTCTCGTACTTTACCAAGTTTGGCTTCTGTGTAGCCAAGATTCCCGTGTGCCGCTTTTCTTGTCGGAGACATGTCAAGTACCTTGAGTAATATGCTCTCTGCAGAGGCAAATTCACCCATTCTGCTTTCCACAAAACCGAGATTATTTAACGCCTCGACGTATTGTGGGTCTAATTGGACTGCCCTTTCAAAGTCCTCCTTGGCTGCACTTAATTTAACCTCAGAGAGCAGTTGTCTCCCTTCGGCATTGAGCTTTCTAGCAGCTGACTGCCTCGAAGCAATCCCCTCGCTTTGCGCCGTTGTTTCCGAATCATTGGACACAGTTCCGCTCGGGTCGCCGCTTGGCTCCGAGACGGTCGGAGGTTGTACCTCGGCACTACCGCTCGACTCAGCGGCACTATTGTTAGACGACGGTTCTGCGGCTGGCGGCGATTGGACGGAATTGTTCTGTTCCCCTTGAGCGGCAGGTGCTGAAGTGGACGCTGATGAATCGGCCGCTGAAGATTGCTGTGTTTGGTATTGGGTCTGTGGAGAAGTGTCTGATGACATCACATACTGAGAGAATGGAATCAAAGCCACTATCAGGATGATAAGCGGAATAACTATATGGTCATAGGCCGTGTGAGCTAACCACGGCTTATCTGGGCGCACTGTCTTCCTTACAAGTGCTTCTTGCTCAGCCGATGTCATCGCAGCAGTATTGCTACCAGCGGCACGCCGATTCGCCAGTAGAAACTGTCGGACGTTCCTCGAATGATTGATAATTGCGTTCTTGCGCAGAAATCCATACAGGAGTGCCGCCAGAACGACGCACACAGGAAGCACTGCGTTGTAGCCGAGCGAAAACACTGCAAAAGCAGATGCAATAGCCGAAACTGCCAGCGGCAAAAAGCCATAATTCACCGAGTTCTTTCGACTCAAATCAACAGGCAGTTCGTCCGCCACCAATCGGGATGCATTTGTGCCGCTAACCCATACGTGATACGACTTACCCTGATACTCATAGACTGCGTGGCATATTGGAATCAGAATCGTAGACGCATTCTTATTAATGTTCGCCGTCCAGTGCCAGTCTTTCTGTAGGTCTCCTTGGGCGTGCTGACGCACGCTACGGTCAATGATTTTATTTATTTGGGACTCGGCACGGTCATGGTATGCGTCATCGTCCGAGGTAGCATACGGCTCTTGTGGAATCCCGGTCGTGTAAGACGGATCAAACGAAACAGCTTCTGCGGCTGATCTATTCTCAACAAGGCTGACCGCATTAGCTGTTGTGCCTAAAAGCTGCGTACCTGCATATGCAAGCACCGCAACGTCACCAGTATCAGTGCCGCTGGCCGGTCGCCAGTCCGTGACGGTCCTCGTCTTAGTAACAGGAACTGTATAGGTCTGGCCGTCCTCGTGTCGCTTTTCATAAACCGTGTATTCTTCTCGGCGATTGTAGCCAAACGATGCCGTCCATTTCGCAACGAAATTGCCCTGGTATTCATACGCCGGGGCGTAAAACCGTTCCTTTTTTGTGAACGTTGCGTGTTCAAGCAACTGGTCGGGGGTCATGTCTCCACTTGCCAGATGTTCATGAACGGCGTCGGTCAGTCCCGTCAACTCAACAGTGAGAGGGAGGATCACTGTTGGATTATCAGGCAGCTCTTCTTCTGTTCGAGGAATCTCAGTGACGGTTCCACAATACGAGCAACGTAAATTCTGATCTTTAGCTGAATACGCCAAACTCGAACCGCATCCCCGACATTCCACCTTCATGGCGTCTTCGATCATATTTTACAAAGCCTCATTAGTATTGGTTTCTATGCACGGGTTCTTGCCGCCCGGAGATAATGCTCACGTTGAGCAAGCAACAGCTCTGCGGAACGGATGAGCTTAGCAATCTCATCGGACTTGTCAAGGTTTTCTGCCAGTTGACCAAGAATTGCATCAATTTCTTGGTTCTCCCTAGGCTCTTGGCAGTTGGACTCATTGGCTGCAAATTGCACTTTCTCCGTGATGCGTTCAATCGACCGGCGCACGTCATCGTCGGCGGCTTGAACTTGCAGTACTTGCAACGATCTTGTCCATTTGGCTCGGGCGTCGGTGCTAGAAACTCTTGTTTGGCTGGACGCAACGGCGACGATCTGAGTAGAAGCTCTAAGAATGACGAAACCCGCTAGATACAGTCCCAACCAACCAAGACATGTAATCCATGAAGCTTTGTGCCATCCGATGAGACTGACTCGCAGGGCGCTAACAGCAACGAGAAGCAGCAGTGCCCAGAATTGTCCAAATGGGCCGATGAGCCAGATAAAAGGTGCATCGGTCGCATTGTCTCTGAGCATTGGGGCAAACAAGAACACCGGAGACGCAAACGAGAGAAACAAAACGATGGCCGCCACGATGCCATCGTTTGTCCAAAGGAGTGTGGGTACGGCAATCGCCAACATCCCCACACTGACCACACCAGCCACGACACCGGCAAGTCCCACACCTGTTCTAATATTCATATCGTCAGCCACCTTCAATACGTCTACACGGATGACACAGAAAGGTCTTGCTCAACTGCCTAGCAGCTTTTTCTTCTCAGCCGCAAACTCGTCATCTGTCAAAATTCCGTCTGCCTTCAGTGACGCCAGTTCTTTCAGTAGGCGAAATCGCTCCGCCGTATCAATGGGCGGAGATTCACGTAACGGCGTTGGTACTGGTGCTGCTGCCGTCGCTTGAGTTGGGGGCGTTGCGTGCATACCTTCTCGAACCTCCGACGCCATCAGACCATATGCCTGTCCTAGCGGTGCGCCGACGCCCAAGCCCATGCCAAGCCCCATACCGGCTCCCATCACTGACCCAACGCTGCCTTCATTTCCAGCAGCCGTCTCCATCACATCAAAACTGCGCTCCTGTTGATAGGTGAACCCGACAATGCCCATCTCCGCTTTCCTGGCCAGTGCGGCCTTCAAGGTGATCGCCGCCGGGTCATTTTCAGGAACGTTGATTGAATGAACATTGAACTGCACCAGGGTCACGCCATATTCAGCAACCTCAGTCTCAAGTGATTTCTTCAAACCATTTGATAAGACCTCAAGCTGAGTCGAAACCTCAAGAATGGATTGCTCCTGCCGAATGATAAGGTTTGCAATCTCGGTCTTGATGCGGGTAATAAATACACCACGGAAGTATTCAGAAAGCGTATCCACGTCGAACTGTGAGACTGTACCAACCAGCTTTAAAAGAAACCGCTTGGAGTCTGTGACACGAATTCCATACTGACCGAACGCACGAACCTGAACCATGATTTTGTATCGAGGGTCGAGGAGCTGAATGGGGTCTGGAGTTCCCCACTTCACGTCGAGGTTCGTGAAGTTTATTAACGAACCATACTTCAGCACTGAATGGTGATTTTCCGCCGAATGGCAGCCCCAACACGCCTCTGAGCCCAGGCAAGTTTTCGGTAGTAAGCGTATGCCGACCAGCCCCAAAAGGCCCGTCGTACACACCTCCCCGAACGACATAGGCATCTTGCGACTCATTGACGATGAGTTGAGTCCAAGTTGACAACTCTTGGCTGGGAAATTTCCATGCCAAGAGTTGCGGACTGCCGTCCCATTTCACTAGATCGATGACCGCCATATCACTTCCTTTTGCACCCTAAAATAATGACACCGCAAGGTGTATCGAAAACACGATCACCCACTCCACATTTCCATTGGAGCGGACGAATCAGGAATCGTGCGGAGAAGTTTTCATCGTATCAAAAAGGTGAATCAAAGCAAGAACTCTTTGGTAATGTGATGTTCACTCTTCGCTGAAATGCTGACCTTCTCATCCCGCTGTAGTCGGCGCAGCAAAATATCGCCGGGTTTCTGGAGAAACCGTAGCCACGCCCCTGGCGGAGTTGCCTCACTTTGGTACTTGGAGCGGAAAGAAATTCCTTGATTCATCCTGCTCTGGTTTGTAGAGTTGTACGCACACAACCACACGTCAAGATGAGAGTGGCTACGATCCGCTAAGGGGAATTCTCTATGCGGAGATTTCTGCGTGCCGAGATGTCGGGATTTCTGGCAAGACTTTGAGAGGGTTTTATGGAGACGATGAATTCCGGCTGCAAAGGATTGAGCCGCAAGAACTGGATTGCGGTTGCAGGAGGCACTACTTAAATGAGATTCATAGCAAGTTTTGCCCTATGGTTGATTCTACCCACGGCACTGATGGCGAGCGACGCCGGTGTAGTAGAGAAACTTCGTCAAGATGTTGTCGGTAAAACCTTTACTCTTGCGACTGATGTCGCAGGAAACACCTGTCTATACACCGGCAACCTTAATTTCCCGACTTCCCGACTGGTTGACACTGAGATTAGTGAGGTGAGTGGGCCTCGTTATTTTCTTCGGGCTGATCGCTTTATGAATACTCGACACTGTGAAAATCCCGCCGGAAGAATTGAGGTGACCTTAGTTTCTGGCGATTATATCGAGAGTGGCATGATTACCCACATGCATGGAAGCGGAAGCAGCGTAATCGTGAAGCAGGTAGAAGCCAAGTCAGACAGGATTGAGCTTCAACTAACGACCGATGGAGCGTCCTCGGGAGACGACTCATATGCCAAGTTGAAGCTGATGCTGGGGAAGGGGTACGAGTCACAAAGCTTGGAGCAGATCGAAATGGTTTTGGCACGTGCTCTCATTCTCCCGAGACTTGACCAAATCCAAGCAGAGCGGGAGAGCCTTGAAGAGTTGAAAAGCTCTATTTCTTCACTTGAGCGTGAACTGGCCGCAGACAGAAGTGCAGAGCGCCGCATCGATGAGTCCACTCGCCTGCTTGCTCAGTATCAAGAACAGGCAAGTACGCAAAAGCGTTTGAACACCGTAGCATTCGAGCCTGTGAGCGTGGATCAGTCCACTTCTAGGATTGCCGAACTGAATGCGATCATCTCAGAAGGGCAGCGGCAGGTTGCAATTGATCGAATCCAAAAGGCATCCGAAATATATGCTTCGTCAACTCTGCTGATGAAGGCATCCTGTGAACGCATTAACAATTCACCCGCCCGAAGTAGTGCAGAACTGAATGATGCGGTTGCCACTGTAGAAACAGCAAAGCAGAACATGGAGACCTTCTATAAAGCCCAGAGGGAAATGGAAGTTCTTGGGCAAGGGATTTCGACGGAGAACAAGGAGTTTTATGCGAGGTGCCTTGCCGCTTCCGATGCGGTTGCTCGAACTTTCGACGCTCAGCGGGAGTCTATTCTTCAGTCCGAAGCCGTAGCCGCTGAGCAACAGAGAAAGTCCGACGCCGAAGCTGCTGAAAAGCAGCAACAGGCCGAAGCCGAAGCTGCTGAACGGCAGAGACAGGCCGAGCAACGACGGATCGAAGAGGAGCGAAGTCTTGTCGAGTGATGTCATTGCTGGTAGAAAGTTCAATCCCAATCCGATTTCGGCGGCACAGCTCGGCTGCGATTGCCGTTGAGAAAACGCCGCACGGCTGGCTCGGCTGGGCGCTCTGGTGATGCCGATGGCTGTCAACCTCTGCTCAGAGACAGCCGATGTTGCCGGAACTGGCGACTCGGATTCGAGGCAGATAACTCCGCAGCACACGCTCTACTTGTAGACGGACACTTCGCTCAAACCCAATCGCTTCATGATCGCCGGATACCGCTGGCACAATCTCCAAAAGTTTTTCCTGGCTCGGGCGGGAGGGCACCCGGGCGAGATCAGCGGACATCGGGCAACACTGAACCAGTGACGGATTTTCAATTCCAGAAGTTTTTCTCGAATTTGCGGACGAGCATTCATAAATACATCCTGTTTGGGAAGGTCATGGCGATCCAGCCGTCCATGGCGTTTTCCCAATATCATTGGAATTCCCGGAAGCCGAGTTCACAGCCAGGTTCGCAGAGAAGCAGTGCTCAGGGCTTCTAACTATGGGACTTGAAAGTTCGGGAATTGGCTTTCATTGTCTTTTCAAAATCCCTCAAGAAGAGGTGGTTAGAGATACCGTCTCACTCGGCGGCGGTAGTCGGAATACTCCTGGCCGTAATGCCGCCGCATGAAATCCTCTTCTCGTAATACCTGGCGATGAAACAACCATGTAGCGGCGGCCAGATAGACGAGCGGAATCAAGTTCGGAAGCAGCAGGAACTGCCCCAGCAGAACAAACCAGAACGCCACGTAAATAGGATTGCGGCTGACGGCAAAGACCCCGGTTGTCACCAGCTTGTCCGGGCGATCCTGATCTATGCCGATTCTAAAACTTCTGCCGAAGGACACCAGGCTCAGGAATAGCAGAATCAATCCCACGAGGCAGCAGAGCACCCCGGCCCAAGACGCTGCCCCCGACTCAAAGAAGCGGTGCCTCGCCATGGATGGCCAACCGAATGCGGCAGCGAACACGATGTAAAGGTAAAACAGGGCGAACGGCGGAATCAGGAAATCCCTTTTGTCGATGTTGCCGAAGTGAATCGACTGTATCCCTGTGCGCTTCATGAGGCGCACCCGAATCAGAACCATCGTCAGCAGCAGAGCAAGCGTCAGCGCACCGAAGAATTTTTCCATATGCACTCGCCTCTGGCAGACCTGCCATCTATTCTGATGATGATTCTGAGCGAAGGAATCAGCCTGGCGGAGTTCCAGGCGGAAGCATATTCATTTACACCGGAATCCTGTGCGTTGATGCCCCCAGGTCGTCACGTCGTCACCCTGGCTTGCGGCTTGCGGAGCTGTCCCCCAGGTGCCTCCGATGCCGGGGGCGATGACAGCAACAGCCGGGGACCGGCGAACCTCTCATTTTGCCTTTTGCTACCGCAATTTCCCACCTGCTGCAGGAGGCGGAATTGCGTCAATCACCAGCCGATTGCCTGCAACAGTGGAGAGCGTTGAGACGCTGCGGACGATCACTGGAACGAGCTAAAACTGATGCACGGAATCGTCTCCTCCGCCTCCCGCCATGATCTCGCACCGTGCGATGTGCAAGATGGAGAAGGGCTCGTAAAGACAGCGGTCGGACGTTGTCGATGGGTTCTTTTCCCTTGCATTTCCACATTTATGTTGAAAACTGGAGGTCACAATCGTTTTCTCCGGCTGGAAGGGCGGGCAACCTAATGTATGAGAGCGCAACGGCAGCAGCCGTGGTGTGGATTGAAGACCGGGGCGACATCGGCGGTGCCGGAACGCAGTTCGTAAGGCTCACTGTACTTTCCTCTCCCGTTTGAAGTAGGTCAGGCATGGGTCAAAATCCAGGGAGCCCATTTCCTGTGCCACGGAACTTGAATCGGAGTCACGCTCGTAACGCCTGAGTGTAAACCCTTTCCAAAACCGTCCGGCGTTAGAGCGTCCCTCGGCAAACTTGCAAATCATCTTTTCATTGAATTCCTGCAAGGTCATTGTGTAGTGCTCGCCTGCGTCCTCAGCCCACTCCTTGAAGCAGTCGTAGGTCCGTTTCTTTGGCGAAGTGAATTTCTCGTCCAGCACCCCCTCCTCGCTGATGAATCTGCCCACCACATCCTGCTCCTGGCGGTACGCTTCGGTGTCCTCCCGCATTGAGGCTGGAAGCGCCAAACCTTGCTTCTGCCACTCAAGGCAACCTTCAATCAGCCAGTTCAGAATTCCAGACGCTTCGGCATTCAGCTTTTCCTGGAGTTGCGTGTCCCGCTCCTCTGGGCGGAAATAGCGGTTCCAGGCGACAAAGTGGATTTTGTCCCAGATCGCCTCCGTTGTGCCGACGATCCGGGGTTTGGGATTGGTCACCAGCCAAACTTTGTAGGTCGGGAGGTAAGTGAATTCCTCCTGGTACTTGAACTCACCGACCACCGGATCACGCCCGATGCACAACTTTAACTTGGCTTCAGCAAGCCGCTTTGAATGCTCTCCTTCTGCCGCCACGATCAGGCGCATTCCGCACCATCCGGCGATATCGTTGGGCAAGCCCTCGTCGCCCTTTTTGACGACGAAGGAATCAAAATTGGCAGCCTTTGCGTATTCGCCATCCCCCAGGACGTTGTAAATCGTGACGTAGAACTTGGTTTTGCCGTTGCGTCCCGAACCCCAGAGGATGGGCATCACTTCCTCATTGGTGCAGCCCGTCATCGTGTACCCGGCTTGGCGCTGAAGGTATTTGACCTTCTCTAGTCGCCCAGCATCCACTCGCTGAGGCACTTGTTCCAGAGCGGGCAATCGGCTGCCGGATCGTACTTCACCGGGGCGAGCTTGGACATCAAATCTCTGCGGTCATGCGGACGGCATTTACCTGTTTTGAGGTCAATGGTTCCGTTGATGCAGTTGAACAGCCAGGGGTCTGTGTCGAAGTCTCCACGGTTCACATTCCTGACATGGAGTTTGGCAAGATTGACCATCCCTGCGAGCCTGGGCAGGGACTGGGACTTCAGGGCATGGGTGCGGAGTGCCTTCGCCGCCTCGTCGTCAAGAGACACCGCCTCCCGGAACATCTCTTCCGTAACCGCTTTAGCTCTCCTGAGCATTTGCACTGTGTTCAAATCCCGCTTCCAGCGTGTGCCATCCCAGACGTAATACTCATCGGACTGGAGGCAGTAGATGATGTCCTCGCCGCTGAATCTTGCCAGGCGCAGGGCGTTTCCGGCATCGGAGTATCGCAATGGGTCAGAAGCAGTGTCAGGAGTGCTGACACTTTCAGGTAAAGTGTCCTTAAGAGAGAGATAGGGGGTTTTGGGTAAAGTGTCAACACCGTTGACACTGGAGTCCGAATTGCGTTTTCCCGGCCAGGGGTAGGTTTCTCCTGTGCGTTCCTCCCACAGACTGCGCCAGTCCTCGTCTCTCAGATCGGAGCACGAGTTGTGGGAGCAGTAATGATGCGCATAGCCGTCCTCATCGAGGAGGGTGTAGCTGTCTGCCTTGCGATGATCGGAATTGCTCAGACAGTCATGCTGCCATTTCTGTTTCCCGTTGTAGTCCAGCGCCTTGCTACGGTTTAGCTCGGCTTTGTCCAAGGTGGATTCCACCAACTCTGGCGTCCAACCGCCGCTGGTTTTGACGCCCGATCTTTCAGTGGTCTTTTTCTTTTCTGGTCGTAGCACTTCAGCAGCCAGAGCTTCAAGCAACCGCTGGCTCACCGTTTCAATCGTCTCCGGTGGAGCGAACATCCGTGACAGTCGATGCGGGCGCTCAGGAATGCTGTCGCCCTTGCAAGCCATCGTGCCATACCCCTTGGTGATGCGAGATGCGTTGAACACCTTCTGGTCGATTTTGACCTGGGGGTTATCGAACCGAGCAGCCAGGGCTTTGAGCACAGCCTCCAGCAGGCTACGTGCCTCATCATTATTAGACAGCTCAATCCGGTGAAGCAGGTGGTATCCGTTGCCGCTATCAGCGATCACCGGGTCGGACCACCCGCAATCGCTCAGGTGTTTCCTGACTTCCAGCACCAGCTCTTTTGCTGCCGCCTTCTCGCCATCGCTTGCGGAAATGTTGGCTGGGCGCACCGGATCGCAATCAATCAATAGCCACCGCCGCTGGATGATGTTGTCCGGCGCATCGTTAGTTGTGTTCTTGGCATATTCGATGCAGCGGTTGCTGGCACGGGCGAGGAGCGCTGGATTCACCGGGTTGAGGGTATAGTAGACCGCTCCAACAGTCCCGCTCAGCAGTTCCAGTTCTTGTGCTAGTTTTCTGTGATCGTTGAAATAGCCGCTGATCGTTCCGGACTTCCCGGCGTTTGGCACGCGAAGCTCAACGACCTGTCCTGGCTCAAAAAGTATTCTGATGGCGTCCGCAATATTTTGTGCGTCGGCTTTCTTGTAAGGTTGTGCAGATGAATCTTGGTTCATGATGACCTGTTTGCTTTCTGACCCGCTGTTAGGCAAGGTGTGGGGACGGGAAACAGGTCAGTGCAAACCGTCCCACCTTTTTTCTGCGATTCTTTGAACCGCCGCCTACTGAAGGGTTTGGAAGTTGTAAAACTTCGGGAACATGCGGTTGCAATTCCGCACATGCCCATCCTTCTACTCTCTTAATACCGTGTCCTTGCCGACTAGCAGTATTGTTCGGGTGGAGTTTCTTCTTGGAACTTTTGAGGGATCGGGCGGCAGACCTGTTGCTGGTGAATACCGTGCTGGAAGCGGCTGGCTTGGGCCCCAGCCTGATGTCGATCACCCTGCATCGCTCCTGGCAAAACGATAGGGCGAGCTATTCTCCTTTTTCACCAAAGTTTGGCGGCGGCCCGAAGTATTGAAGGGCAGGCAGCCTGCAACCGGCTGCCGTAGAACGAAAAGCGGAGGAAAAAGTAAGTGCCGAATTGGGTAGAAAACGAATTGCGTATTAGCGGCAAGAAAGATCAACTCGATGCGCTGGTAGCGTTGGTAGATGGCAGCGATGATGGGGACGAAACCTGCATGGATTTCGATAAGATCATTCCAATGCCGGAAGCCTTGAATGTTTCATCAGGGTCAGGTTCGTCATTCGCTCTGGCAATGATGGAGCGTGGCGAAGATTTCCAAGAGTATCGCACGTATCCTTGGGTTAAAGAAGGTCTCCCGGAGAACGCTACCGAAGACGAATTGATCGAATACGTCTGTAAGCATCACGATATGACCCGTGAGGAAATGGAGGAACTTGGACACCGCTTGCTGGAAAACAAGCGGCTCTACGGAGCGGTAGATTGGTACGATTGGAACTGCTTACACTGGGGAACCAAGTGGAACGCTTGCGAGCCTAATCTGGTTCGGAAGGGTAACCGCCTGTTGTATTGCTTCGATACGGCTTGGTCGCCCCCGATCCCGGTAGTAAGTAAGTTGGCTTCTATGTTCCCGGAGTTGTCCTTCACACTCCGCTATTTTGAGGGCGGGATGGGCTTCAAGGGAACGGTAATTTACAAGCACGGCGTAGAAGTAAGCGACGTCGAGAGCGACTATAACGGTCGTAGGGGCGGTTAAGAGAGGAGACGAAGTAACAAACGCAGGTTGAGGGAATGGGGGCAGCTCCGGCTGCCCTTTCCATTTGCTTTCGGAATGCGGCACGAGTCACACTCTGAGCAACGCCAGCGGATATGCGTTGACGCCGCAGCTCCGGTCGAACTCCCTGGCGATCTCCCCGACCTGTTCACCAGACCTGCTCAACTGGAAGCCCTGGCTGCCGCCGGGAAGCTGGAAGATTTCTCGGCGGAGGAGACGAGTTGTTCAGGCTGCGGTCGTGTGCGAAAGCCCGGACGATTGACTCGGGCGAATTTGATGCGCATGTTTCCACGGATGACCTGGAGCTGTGAAACGTCGTTGAGGTGACATCTGGCAAAAAGTGAAAGCCCCACAAGATCGTAGGGCTTCGCTGTGTTGACAACAATCAGATGTGCCAGCACGGTTATGGATGTGTTCCGTCGTTCTGCTTCTTCCCCCGCAGCAAAAACGCCATAATCGGACGAGAACATTGGTTGGTGGACCCATCCTCAATCGCCCGCCAGTAAACATCGCCCACCGAGATAATCTCGGCACCTGCGCCGAGCAGTAGTAGATGCAACCAGCCGTCCACCGGATACACGATTAAGATTGTCTTGCCCTTGTCCCTCTCTTCGATGGCTTTTCTAACCCATGCCGTGATACCCACTTTTATTACCTTGCCGTCCATGACTTCATAGGACGGGATAAACAGCGGATTAAGGTATGTCGTAGCCCCCCACTCCGCAGTGAGTCCGTTATAGCCCAACGGTCTTGGATGGGACAAGGATAGTAGACTTGCTCCCGGGGGACACCCAGTTTCCATGCCGCCCAGTCGAGTAACCAATCTGGACTTAACCAATAATGCTTACCGTCCTTATTTGCCTGTGCTCGTCCCCTGTTTTTCATATCGCTCCTTGAAAACGTTAATTGCTGCCCGATGTTAAGCCCATGGGTGAACCATGCCGTGCTAAACCAAGAACTGGATTTTCTCTTATGCGGTGTTACAAAATTGATTCGCTTTGGCAGTAATACGATCTCCACACCATGCTGGCGATAGAGATTCTGGCGCTGCACGCCCTCCAGCGCAGTGAGCGGTAGCAAGAGTGCAAAGGGCTTACCTAGGGCATAGCAACGCTCCAGGAACTCCAGCTTGAGGCTAAATGGCGGGTTAGTTACGATTGGATTGCATTCGTGCTCTGTAACGAGGAAATCGTCCCCGGTTAAAATATCAGTGCCCTCCACTTGGTAACCGTGCTTGCGCAAGCCAGCAACTAGGCGGCCTTCGCCCATCGCTGGTTCCCATATCTTCCATTCCTTCTTGAGATGTGGGAGCAATGGTGCCAGTGCAGATGAAGGTGTTTGGAAATCATCTGCACTGGTTGCTCTCATTGGTAACATTTTCACTCCGACGCCCCTCCTGTCGCCTTCTTTTTGTCCTTGGCTGCGGCGCAGCCGATATCTGCCAGCTCGCAAGCCTTGGCGACGATAGCGTCGTCGTCGCCATTCGGAAGTAACGTCTGTGCCTCATTGAAATACTCCCTGGCCTGCACCACGTTGAGCGATTTCTTTACCCGCAGTTCCTCGATCAAGGGCCAATCATTCATCGCCCGGCTTACCGCATTTATCAAGCGGTCGTTAAACACTACGCCGACCGCTTCATTCTCGTAGTGGTTCGCTTGCGTAGGGGTGAGCCCCTGCGTTATCAGTGACTCTCTTACCCGCTCTTTGACACCCGGCTCCGGCTGCCGTCCCTCCTGCTCACAACCGGGGCATCCAACTACCTTGGCTCCGTTCTCTAAATGGCGCTCATGCCGGAGCATCTGCGAGGATTTGCGAACAGGTTCACTTCGTTCCGGCTCACCGTTAACAGGCGCAGCAAGGAGAAGCAACACCTTTTGTGGATTGTCAGACTCGGTGTTATGTTTCTGAGTCTCAGTCTGAATAGCAGGTGACTCAGACTTGTTTGTTTCGCCATGAGCCTTGGTCTGGATAGCTGGTGAGGGTTCCGCCCAAGACTTGTTGTCTTCAATATGAGTCTCAGTCTGGGCTTCCACATCTACCTTGACTTCAGGCGGCATGATCGCATCGGCTATCTCAGACTCAGTTTCCTCATCACCAACGGTCTGAGACTCAGACTCAGACTCGGACTCGGTTTCTTCAGGTAGCAGCGCACGGAGATACCGATTGCCAATATCGGCAAGCGTATCGATATCGCCTTGGTCAACGTGGATACCCATTTTTAGGGCGAGCTGGAGTTTGTGGATTGAATCGTCAACTTCTTTCTTTTTGCTTTTCTGCTCGTCCAACATCTCATCCAATTTGTTTTTGGAGGCATTGTGGGTTTGGATGTGTTCGTACACCATATCCATTACATCGGGCGGTAATTTCTTGGTGCGGAACTTGGGCTCGCACTTGGAGCATAGGTCATGGGCACGCAGCTCTCCCCGTTGCCCACATTTTGGATTTATACAAATGCCTTGTTTCCGTCCTCTTCCCATGGTCAATAACCTTCCTGCCAGCGCCAGTTCTTTGGTTGGCGTGCAGGATTAGGTTATCCACGAATCAAAAGTGAATCTCGAACAGAAGGACAGTAAATTTCGGAGTTTTGTCCGTGATTAGAGTGAGAGAAATGTGGCAGCTATTGTGTACGTTTTAAGGCTCTGAGCAGAAATCTCTAAAAGGCCGCATTTTAGGCGGCATCGAAGACCCACCTAAATCGCAGGGCTGTTACAGATTCGTGTGGTTCAATACTTGCGGCAACGTGCTCAGGAAAGTCGTTCCCTTCCGCTGCAGGCCCTCTCTGACGCTTATTACATAGCACCGCACATGGGCAGACAGCAAAGAGTCTAAATCCCCATACTCTTTTTTATAACGGGAGAGCCGTTTCTGGATGGCCGACGCTTCATACGTGTCTTTGGTATCACCTGCACCATCTCCCTTTACTTTAATGTCCAGAACATATTTCTTGTCAGGAGTAATAATCTCTCGCACCCTGCGCATACTGCTCAGAATACGACTCAGCGTTGATTGACTACAACCATACTCTTTCAGCAACAGATTAAAGACATGTTGCTCAAAGTGCTGCATTTCATAGTTGACGCTAACGAGTGGTTCTGGAGGATACGTTTTGAGCCAATCGGCAAGTTGGAGCAATAAGAATGGCATCATATAAAGTTCAATTTTTAATTCCGTCAGCTCCTTTTTCGCTAGCTGGGGACGATATTGCGGGAGGAAGAAAAGTGGCCCGGGAACAGCACTACTGTTCAATAACGCAAGTGTCCTTCCTGCCTTTTCACAGTTGCTCCTGAGGTCTTCAATGTGGGACTTTTCAATACCGATTCTGCGGAGGTTGTTCCAAATGGAGTAGTTGCCGCCCCTCGTACACGCAAACATCAGCTCAACGAGATCGAGGACAGGAAAGTTTTCCGCTTTCAGTTTCTGCAGGTCTTTTTGCAGCTTGGTTCTATCGCCTTGCCACTCTATTTGTGGGGTGAGAACCCGGACATACTGCTCGCCGTGCTTGCGAATCAACTCACGGTTCTCATCGGCGCTTACGTTAGGGTCACAGATATACTGTCGTTCCCCGAAAATGTCTTCGTATTCGTTGAATCCATCCGCCATCCAGGCTTGTATCTGCTCAAGATTGATTTTCATTGCACAAGTGTTCCCCCGAGTCGCAGACAGTCTACCCCAAAATAAAGGGATTGTGTCGCTGTTTCGCTTTTCCATGCTGCATATGCTCAGTACATGGCAAAGGCAACCAGCACGTCGCAATTCAGGAGGGAAAACATGACATACGCAGAAACCAGCGCAGCAAACCGCACTCGTGACGACATCCACATGATCTACGAGATGCACAACATCTCGCAGTATAAGGATGGATCGGTGCTGGAGTGCATTCAGATGAACACCTTCACAGCCCAGCAAGTAGTAGTGCCGGGGTTCACCATCAAGTGGATGGGAACTGCCCAGAAACTGCTTCCCACGGTCATCAGGGACTTGCAGCGTAACGCCAAAGCTGCCATCAAGAACGGCAGTACCGGAAACCGGGCACCGTTGTTGGCGTAGTGACTACAAAGTATCCAGAGAGGTCAGCCAAGTTATCGGGTGCCCTAGAAGGCGCAAACATAAGACAAACAAAAGCCACCGAGAATGGCGGAGTTAATCGGCTCGATGCCAGAAAGGGGTGAATCATTATGGCACGACGAAGTAAATAAGGAGAAGCGATGAGCCGTAGAACTGGAACATGCATGAACTGCCAAGAGGAGGAGCGGGAGCTGGTAAAAGGGCTCTGCTTCAAATGTTACCGCCGTAAGGAGCGGGACGAGGACAGCGATAAACCTAACCGGGTCGCAGCACGGGCCGACAAAAAGCAGATCAAAGCCGTAACTGGAATCCTGAAGATCGTGAAAGACAGCTTGGACGTATTCAGCGAGGAGGAAGTGAACGGTTTCTACCGTATTCTTCATCCTCACCTGGAAGCCATCGCCAACAGCGCCCTTCCGGTGAACAGTGAACCCGAAAATGATGTTCACGAAACTCCAGTGAACAGTGAACAGAAAACTGAAAGTGAACAAGATCCGGAAGTGGACATCCCGGATGTTGATGCTCCGGTGAACAGTGAACAAGAAAATGGCGTTTTCGAAACTCCAGTGAACAGTGAACCCGAAAAACCTGTTCACAGTTCACGGAGGATACTGCTCCTCGGTGCTCCAAAGAGTGAACATGCTAGTGAACAAGAAAAAGATGTTCACCGTTCACAAAAGGCGACTCTTCCTGCTGCCGCTCCTGCTCCAGTAAACAGTGGACACGGGAACCCACTGCCCGTCCTTAATAATGATGGCGATGACGATCCAGAGATAGACGATAACTCACCTGTTGCCATCAAGGGATGTACCTATATTTATGCGCCGAAGGGACAAGCGGGGGAATACTCCCCTCTTGCGGCTAACCCTTACCGGGGTTGCGGTCACGGGTGTAAGTACTGTTACGTTCCCGCCGTCTTGCACATGAAGCGCCCGGAGTTTGATGCGGGGGCAGTTCCACGCCCGGAGTTCCTCCGTCATCTCCGCAAGGATGCTGCCAAGTATCAGGCTGCCGGACGCACGGAACAGGTGATGCTTTCGTTCACCACTGATCCGTATCACCTTGGCGATACCACGCTGACCCGGCAGACCATCGAGTGCTTGCAGGAGCACGGGCTGGCTGTCTGCACATTGACCAAAGGCGGGACCAGAGCGATGCGTGACCTCGATATGTTTCGTCCCAGCCGTGATGCGTTTGCATCCACGCTCACCAGCCTTGATGATGCGTTTTCCCGGAAGTGGGAATCAAACGCTGCGCTGCCGGGAGATCGTATCCAGGCACTCGAGGCATTTCATGAGCGGGGTATCTACACATGGGTAAGTCTGGAGCCAACGCTAGACTGCGACTCCAGCCTTGAAATCATCCGGCAGACTCATAGGTTTATTGATCTGTACAAAGTCGGACGTGCAAATTACCTGCCCATGACCAAAGCAACGGACTGGAAAAGTTACACGGAACGCATCGTAGAGCTGTGCGCAAAATTAAATGTGCGGCATTACATCAAGAAAGATTTACAGCAGTATTTACCGGCAGGCTACAAGAATGTATTGCGGCAGGTTCAGCATCACTAGGAGATTAAATGGACATTAAGAGGATTGAGAACTTAACCACCTTTGCAGCGTTCTACCACGATGATACGGCGGCCGGGTTTGCCGTGTTGACCACTGACCCAGAGGAAGCCAAACGCTTGGCTGAGCTTGCGGAAAAAACCTACGCCGCATTTAAGGCGAGCCCCGCTGAAGAAAAACAGGAATTTTTAAGTGGCCCTATCTATCAGCAGTTGGCTATTGCCAAGAGCCTTGCAGACCGCATCAAGAGCGGAGAAACCATCAGCAACCAAGAAAAGTTACGGCTAATCGTGTATGGCCTGATAAACATTTTTATCCTTGAGCGGGAAGGTTTGCTCCGTAGCGATGAGCACAACGGGATGCTGTATATCTACGAGTCCAAGGCAGCCTAACACTCGGCCTAAGGCAATTATCGTGAGCACATTTCCTCCTCCGATCAGTATTGAGTCGCAGGAGGCAGTAAATATAGTGACAATCATCGATAACATAGTGCTGTTAAGACTCATGGAGAAAATCCAAGGTAGGGCCAGTTCATTTGTCGCAGAACAGCGGGCGTTGGTATATTACCTTGCTCTGGATGGTAGCGAAATTGAGCAGGAGAAGATAAAAATAGGGCACCCTCTGATGAAACCAGTGATGTGGAAGCACATTAATGAAAAAGCCAAAGAGTTGCAACCTGCGGCGATTGTTTTCATCGCTGATACCTACCTCCACAAGGATGGGGAACAAATCGACGCCCTGATAGCAAGTGCGTTTGGTCCCGGAATCAACTTCGGTCGCCTTGTGGAATATAAAAAGGTTGGCTTGAAGGTAATCATCACCAAAACTACAGTATGCGGCTTGGATGAGGAGACTGCTGTGAAGTGGGAGTTTCTGAAGCCGTGGTGGGAAATCGCCTCTGAAGAGGCGGGGTCTGTTAACTAAAAGCACAGGAGGAAGAAAAGCCGGGAGTTCATCCCGGCTTTCTATTTCCCGTGGTGGAACTAGCCATGCGGTGCTATCCGAGGATAAGTTGACAGCGCCGAGCCAGAGGAGGAAGCATGATCGCTCAAGGTTACAGGGATCGGCTAGAGGATATGGACGATTCCGCCGAGTGGGAGTCGTTATGGGTGCTCTTAGAAGAAGAGATGCGCAGAGTTGCGGTTCGCACCTATGAGCGTAGCTCTCATCTCTGGTTCCGGTTTGCAGATGATAGCGTGCTGCTGGTCGGTCCGAGTTTTGAGGCATTTACATGGACAGCAACAGAGGAGTGGGACGAAGAAGCGAAAACTCTTTGGCGGGAAGTAAGCATTGGAAACGGTATGAACACTGAAGCGATTGTAGAGAGCCGGAGACCATTCCGGCTTTCTATTCGCAGCTCTTCTCACCCGCCGACCGCTGCGCATCTTCTGCCCGCCGTACGTATGCTCCATCGCTTTCAATCTTGATGAATTGGAGACCGACTTCGCCGCCACCAGCAATACGGAGGGTGAAGATTTGACATTCCTCACGTGTGGGACGAACATACGAACCGGAGCTACTCAGGTAGGCAAGTCCACATGCTCTTTGAAAACCCAAAGCCCCCAAGAATTCAGTATTGAACTACATGGATTCGCATACTTTTACCATTGAAATACTCACCGCCGAACAATTAGCTATCCGGCTTACAGTCAAAACAAGCTGGGTGATAGATCACAGTTCCCGTGCAAAAACTTCCGACCCAATTCCCATTTTTCGATTAGGCAAACATCGCCGTTATCGCTGGGGTTCGCCGGAGATGAATGCATGGCTGGATCGGCGGGCGGGTGGCTTACCCAAGGCTGGGCAATAACCGACTCAGTGGAGGAATGTTATGGCTCAGCAGGGTTATTTGTTTTTGAAGCATAGTGCATGGTACGTCCGATATCGAGATCACGAGGGCAAGCAGCAGTGCGAGCACCTGGCGAGCAAGACAGACTACCCTAAGAAGTCTGAGGTTGATGGCTTGCGCCGGGAGTTTATGGATCGGGTCAATCGGAGCATAAATGTTCCGCAATCTGGAGCAACCGTTGCAGAGTTTGTCGAACAGACTTACTTTCCATCTGCCGAGAAACGGCTGGCACCATCGACCGTTTCTGGTTACCGCAAGGGTTGGAATACCCATCTCAGAACCCGCATTGGAAAGATGCGAGTACGGGATGTCAGACCCATGCACGTCCAAGCCATGATGGATGCTCTCGGTAGTGAGCACGGAACGAGGCTGACCCACACCACCTATCGATGGCTGAAGGTCACGTTGTCGGGAATTTTCGCTGAGGCTGTACGGCGTGGATTGCTTGATACAAATCCAGTCACCCAGAAGATTCTCGTGCCCAAGGGTCGGAGGCGTGGTCGCAAGACCTACGCATATTCGATGGCGGAGATTCAGCAGCACCTTCAAGCCTTCGCAGGGGATGCTCCCATTACCGTTACAGACGAGAGCGGCATGACGTACACTGCATCAGTTTCAAGAGCGATGGTGAGGGCGCTGATCGGAACTGCCGCTTACGCAGGGTTGCGGCAGGGTGAGATTCGGGGACTGTGGGCAGACGATGATGTCGGGGACCATCTGCTCATCCGGCGCACGGTATGGGGAACCGTTCAGAAAGACGAAACCAAGACCGGGGAGGATGATGCAGAACCTGGGATGGTGCCCATCATCCCGCCGCTTCGTGGATTGCTCGATTCCGTCAAACCGCAGTTTGGATTCATCTTCACTGGCTCACGGGGCGCAGTCCTCGACCTTGAAAATCTCGCTTCTCGGGTTGTGCGTCCGGCACTCAAGGCGCATGGACTCGCATGGCACGGCTGGCACAGCTACAGACGGGGGCTCGCCTCCAATCTGCATGAACTTGGAGTTGACGATCTGACTGTCCAGGCTATTCTGCGGCACTCTGATGTCAACACGACCCGCAAGCACTACATCAAGTCGATCCCGCAGCACGTCACGGATGCGATGCACCAACTTGCATCCCGAGTTCGGATAATGTAAAAAGATGAAGATTACGCACAATGCCGATGTGCAACAAATGTGCAACAGAGCAGTCAATCGGAATGGCGTAAAACGTTGATAAAAAAGGATGCCGACGTAGCTCAGCTGGTAGAGCAGTCGATTCGTAATCGACAGGTCACCGGTTCAATTCCGGTCGTCGGCTCCATTCAGTTCTGATTGTTCTGCGTCTGGAGCGGGGCTCCGGGCGGGCGAGTTCGATGGTGAGTTCATCCCTTGGCCGCCCGCCGGATTCGGGATTCCATTCTCAACCGGCAACGAGGATAGGGCATCCAGCCCTCCGGTAGATGCGGATGAAGTTCGACGGTCAATGCCCGCCGTCAGTGTAGAAGATTCTTATCATGACCATGCCTGCTCTCAATGTAATGTCACTGGTCACATCCATCATTGGAGCAATCGCCGTGATGGTGTGGCGCGTTCGCGAATCGCGCACCGCGGTTTCAGCCAGAAAGATCATCATTCCCCCCTTGGGCATGGCTACGGGATTCTGCATGTTCCTTGCTCATCCGTTCCGGGTCCCTTTGGCTTGGGCCGGCCTCGCATTCCTGGGCGGAGCGATCGGGTTGGCCTATCCGCTGCTGCGGACCTCGCGCCTAGTGCGCGAAGGGGAAACCATCATGGCGCAACGCTCGCATGCGTTCTTCGCCGTAATCATTGTGCTGGCAGGCATTCGCGTAGCGGCGCGCGGCTATCTGGATACGGTGCTCACGGTGCAGCAAACGGCGGGACTGTTCTTCATCCTGGCCTTTGGAATGATTCTGCGCTGGCGGACTGCGATGTTCCTGCAGTATCGCGCTCTGGTCAAAGAGCCACACCCATCGGCGTAAAGCATCGGCTCGATCATTCATGGGGCGCTCCTGGGTGAGCGCCCCATCTTTTGGCCGTGACGCGCGCAAACGAAAAGGCCGCCCGGCAACTGGGCGACCTTTTCTTCAAGGGAGAATAGTTCCAACGGAGGCTAGACCGTCAAAACCTTCTGAGGAAATACTATGAGCCCTTAAAACAGGGTGTCAAGCGAATTCTCCGAAACAAATGTCTGCATTATCAATAACTTAACATTTTGGCCCAAGTTTTAACCTGTGACAAATTATGTCACTTCGCGATACATACTGAGCCTAACCTATTGCCCGCAACCAGCTTACGGACACTTTTCCTAACGAAGGTCGAGGCGAACAATTTTTCCGTCGTCGGGCGTTTCTCCCGCTTTCCGCGCCCGGAACCGGGGCAGGAGGAACCTTCCGAAGCCGAAAACAGCTCCGGCGCCGATGGAGATGAGGAAGAGAACGGCGGCCAGAGTGAGCGCGGCGACGACGACGTTGCCGATGTTGTCGCGCTTGCCCAGGCCGGTGTTTTCATTCCACGTAACGTTGGCGTCGTAGTTGACATCGTCGAGAACCCGGCCGGCGTCGCTGCGGGAGAGGCTGCCGCGCACCAGCGCAATGATGGGTCCACTGCGTTTTGCGGCGCTCACGCCTCCGCCCAGGGGCGGAGCCAACTGCTCGAAGGCGGGGAGCTTGGCGATGGCAATGTGGGGCGTGGGATAGGCAACCAGGAGAATCTCGGCCGAAGCCGGAGCGTCTCCGTTGATCCGGGCCCAGAGCAGCTCGGGGCTCTTGCTGAAGTCGATGAGTTCCGGGCTGAGATTGATGTTGAGCGCGGAGTATGCCTCGGGGCCGATGATGTAGCGGGCCGTCTCCGGCACCAGCTGCTGGCGAGGCAGATGCGAGGCAAGCGTGGGCAGCACCGCGGCCGGGCCGGTTGCCACGGGAAGATGCGCAGCCAGTTCACGCAGTTGCGCCCCGCTCATGGCGGTGACGTGATCAAACTGCACATCTACCAGGATGTTGCCATTGAAGAACAGCACGCGATCATTGAGCGATGCCGCCAGCATGCCGATATCTTCGGCGCGCATGAGAGGCTGGCGATAGAAGGTGAAGGCGGCGTAGGCACCGGCGGCATCTTCGAACCGGACGGCCTTTACGGTCATCGAACGGTCGTCGCGCTTGTAGGTAGCCAGTTCGAAGGCGGTGAAGCGGTCCTCTTTGAGAACGTTGGCGGAAACCTTGTCGATCTTCTGCGGATCGGAGCTAAGCTGCGGCGCTCCGCTGATCTCCCAGCCGGCAAGGGCCGTGGGTAGAAACGCGGAGGGCGGCTTGGACTGGGCCAACAGGGCTGGGTTACCGAAAAATGCTGCGACTGAAATAGCCAGCAACCCTACGCAAACAGATCGATACGGAAATCTCATGAGCCGGAAATGCTTCCTCTTTCTATTAGACCACGGAGCAGGCGCGAAGGTTTCCGGGTTGGGCCTGCATGCGCGCTCAACAAGGGAACAGGCATGCCGTGATATTCTAGAAGGGCGAAGTGCGTCCCGCCTGCCGGCAGTTCCAGCACTACTCTTAAAAAAATTATGATCTCAGTTTCCAGTGTGTCCATGCGCTACGGCGCTAAAGTTTTGTTCGAAGAAGTGTCCACGGCGTTTACTCCGGGAAAGCGTTACGGTCTGACGGGCCCGAACGGTGCCGGTAAGTCCACCTTTATGAAGCTGCTGACCGGCGAGTTGGAGCCGCAGAAGGGCACGGTGGTGAAGCCGCGCAAGCTCGGCGTGCTGAGCCAGGACCAGTTTGCCTTCGACGCCTACCGCGTCATCGACACGGTCATCATGGGCAACAAGCGGCTGTGGGCCGCCATGGAAGAGCGCGAGGTCATCTATGCCAAGGCGGAGCTGACCGACGACGACGGCATGCGGCTGGGCGAGCTGGAGGGCATCGTCGGCGAAGAGGACGGCTACTCCGCCGACACCGACGCCGCGCTGCTGCTGCAGGGACTGGACCTTCCCGATGAGTTGCACGAGCGCAAGATGGGCGAGTTGCAGGGCGGGCAGAAAGTTCGCGTGCTGCTGGCCCAGGCGTTGTTCGGCAATCCGCAGGCGCTGCTGCTGGACGAACCGACCAACCACCTTGATCTGGATTCGATCCACTGGCTGCAGGGCTTCCTGAACAACTACGACGGCACCCTGATCGTGATCTCGCACGACCGCCATTTTTTGAACAGCATTTGCACTCACATCGCCGACATCGACTACCAGACGATCATCACCTACACCGGCACCTACGACGAGATGGTGCTGGCCAAGACGCAGGTGCGCTCACAGATCGAGGCGCAGAACTCGCAGCGCGAGAAGAAGATTGACGCAGCTCAACGACTTCATCGCGCGCTTCTCGGCCGGCACGCGCTCCAGCCAGGTGCAGTCGCGGCGCAAGGAAGTGGAGCGGCTGCAGGTGACCGAGCTGGCGAGGTCCAACATTCAGCGCCCGTACATCAAGTTCGAACCGAAGCGGCCCTCGGGAAAGCACATCCTGGAGTTGGAAGCGGTGAGCAAGTCCTACGACGAGGTCGCGGTGCTGCGCGGCTTTACGGCGAGCATTACCCGCGGCGAAAAGATTGCACTGATGGGCCGCAACGGCGCGGGCAAGACCTCCCTGATCAATGCGGTGCTGGCCAACTCACCCACCACGCCGATGAACGAGTTGCGCGCCACCAGCGGCTACGACGGCGAGTTCCTAAGCTCGGGCAAAGTGATCTGGGGACATGAGGCCTCGGTGGGATATTTTGCGCAGGACCATCGCGCGCTGGTGGCTCCGACGGCTAGCCAGGGAATGTCGGCGTTCGAGTGGTTGCATCAGTGGGAGCCGGGCGCGGCCGACGAGGAAATTCGCGGACTGCTGGGGCAGATGATGTTCCAGCGCGACGAGGGCAACAAGCGCACCGACGTGCTCTCGGGCGGCGAGACCGCGCGGCTGCTCTTCTGCAAGCTGATGCTGCAGAAGCCCAACGTGCTGGTGCTGGACGAGCCCACCAACCACCTCGACCTGGAATCGATCAACGCGCTGAACATCGCGCTGCAGAAGTACCAGGGCACGGTGTTGATCGCCACGCACGATCATGACCTGATCGACGAAGTGGCAACGCGCATCTGGCACTTCGAAAATGATCACAAGATTACCGATTTCAAGGGCACGTACGAGGAGTATCAGGGCGTGATGGCCTAAGATTCGTCAGGCTGACGATTGGCGCTTCGGTTAATCGTTGGAAACCGCCTCGTGACGGAGTAGTACATCGTTGCGCAAAAAACGGAAACGATTGCCTAGCTGGTTATATTTGGCTTCTAGAACCATTGCCTTTCCTGGCAATGGTTCTTTTTTCGCCGCTCGCCGGAACTGGCTCATTCAAGCCAACGGCGGGATTGAATGGGCCACCCGCGGTGCAGCTCAATTGCGATTCTTCAGGCCCTAGCTCCTTCGACCGGCTTCACGGGCACAATGCGCGCCACACGTTCCATGACCTTCTTGTTTCGCTCAGCCTTCTTCAGGTCGTAGGCCGCCTGCAACCGCATCCACACTTCCGGTGAGCCGCCAAACAGGCGGGATAGCTTCAGGCACATGATGGCGGACAGGGGCCTGCGCTCCGCCAGAATGTCGTGCAGCATCTGGCGGGAGACGCCAAGAGCTTTCGCTGCGGCGGTCACTGACAAGCCGACCGACGGAAGAACGTCTTCCTTGAGAATCTCGCCTGGATGAACGGGCGGCAGCGCGTTCTTTCGCTCCACAACTTCTTTCCTAGTGGTAGTCTTCAAAATCGACCTCCAATGCGTTCTCGCCTGACCAGCCGAACGTGATCCGGTAATTCCCACTCACGCGCACCGACCACCGCTTCGGGTTGCCTTGCAGGCCGTGGAAGCGAAAGCCTGCGATGTTCATGTCCTCGGGCTGAGCCGCAACCTCCAGCAATTGCAGGGTGCGCACGCACTTCCGGATATGATCGGCACCGATCCGCCGCGTCTTGCCGGTGAGGTAGATTTCTTCAAGCCCTTTATGCCGGAAGCCGCCGATCATTCGCTTACTGTAAACCTGTTAGTTTACAGTGTCAACTAACCTTGCGATTGTTGTGGGATGCTGAGGCTGTTACCGGGTTGGTGTGTCCTGCTCTCCCAGGTTAGCACCGCAAAAAACGCGGCGCGGAACCTGGGGCACCCGATAGTCGTGGAGGGATACAGCTTTTCGGAAAACACCTTAAGTCACGAGGCTCGCCGCTTACTGGCCGTCGCCGGTTTTGCTGGCGAGCTTCACTCCGCTGAGGCCGTTGATGTAGCGGGCGATTCCCTTGTAGAGAGATTCGGCGATCTTCTGGCGGTACTCGGGGGTTTCCAGTTTGCGTTCGTCGCCGGGGTTGGAGACGAAGGAAATCTCGGCGAGGATGGAGGGCATGTTGGCTCCGATGAGCACGATGAAGGGAGCTTTCTTGACGCCGCGGTCGCGCAGCGTTTTATCTTTTCCCGCAAGGCCCTGGTAGAGCGAGTGGTCCACGTCGGTGGCGAACTCGCGCGACTCCTCCACCTTTTCCTTCAACGCAATCTTCTTCACCAGATCGCCCAGTTCGTGCACCGAACTTTCGCTGACCGCGTTCTCGCGGGCGGCGACTTCCAGGGCATCGGGCGACGGATTGAAGTTGAGGTAGTAGGTCTCCACGCCGCGGGCGGATGGGTCCGGGCTGGAGTTGGCATGGACGCTGATGAACAGGTCGGCCTGCTGCTGGTTGGCAATGGCGGTGCGAGTCTCCAACGGGATGAAAGTATCATCCTCGCGGGTATAGACGACCTCTGCGCCCATCTTCGACTGCAGCAGTCGGCCCAGGCGCAGGGAGACATCGAGCACGAGATCTTTCTCCAGCAGTCCCCCGGGGCCAATGGTGCCGGTGTCATGGCCGCCATGGCCGGGATCGATCACGATGCGTCCCACCTTGAGGCCGAGAGCGCGGATCAGCGAGCGCTGGCCGTCAGCGGTGGGCTGGGCCTGGCGGAACTCGGATTCGCGCTGGTTCTTCTTGCCGGTGGGCAGCGTCGCTTTGATGGAGCCGCGCGGAGCCACTACCTCGACGGTCGGCTCGGTGGTCGGCTTGTCGGTGGACTTCCGTTCGAGCCCCTCGAGATTGGAAACTTCGGCCCTGGTGGACTCCGGCGTGGTGGGCGAGACGGCGGTAACGGGTAACGCTGCGCTGCCGGCCGCGGGCGCAGGGCCGGCAGCGGGCGAAGAGGCGGGTGACGCTACACCCAGCAGGCTCTGACGGACCGATGAAGTGCGGAGTGTCCGCTTCGGCCCTGGTGACAGCCGGAGAGTTCGCAATCTGCGCTGCGTTCTTGTTGGCGCCGGCGCTCTCCGGAGCGTGCGAGAAGAAGCTGCCATCGGCCATCTTGGGACCGTAATCGGGACTGGGCTTGTCGGGCGGGCCGTGCGGAGTGGCCGGCAGGGGCTGGTGCGCGGCCTCTGGGTTGGATGGCGAAGGCGGCGTGGTCGAAGACAGGGTTACTTCCTGCATGGCTTCTTTCGCCGATTCCTTCGCAGCTTCCGTCGAAGGCATGGGCTGCGTCGCGAACGACGGCGGCGCGGGGGAAGGAACCCGATTCTCTTCTTCCTGCTGGGCGCGGGCCACCAGGGTGTGCGGAGTGTTGGGCTTGCGCCCGTGGATATCGATGATCAGGCGATAGGGGTTGGGCAGCAGAAACGCCGAGTAATCGGATACCGCATCGACTTCAAGCACGACGCGCACCATGTTCTTTTGGAACTGAGCGACGCGCACCCGGCGCAGAAAGCTGTCGGAGACATCGAAGGTTTTGCCGGCCAGGGTGGAGGCCAGTTTGGTGTCATGCAGGTCAAAGAAAATGCGGTCGGGATTGGAGACGCGTCCGGCCTCGTACTTCACTTCCTGATCCAGATCGATGGCGACGCGGGTGTAGTCCGGCGTGGACCAGTGGCGAATTCCGGTGACCAGCGGCAGAGTGCTGCGCGGTGCTTCCGCATCCGCTGGCTTTGCATCCGTGGCGTGGGCGTCCGCGGCATGGGAATCGACGGCGTGGGAGTCCGCCGGCTTTAGAGCGGGGTGGGGCTGCTGCTCCATTTCGGCGATGGCTTCGCGTGCGTCGGCCGCCTGTTGCAGATGCGGATAGCGGCGGATGACTTCCTCGAAGGTCTCCCGCGCCTTTTCGTTCTCCTGCAGGTCGTCCTTATAAATCTGCGCGACGGTGAACAGGGCGGCAAAGCGGAATTTGCTGCCGGGATATTCGCGGCAAAGAAATTCGTATTGCGCGATGGCGGCGCGCAGCGATTTTTCGTCGTTGAAGGTGCGTCCGCTTTCGGCCAGCAGTTCGGCCACGGCCACCACGCTGGCATCGGCCTTGCTGCTGGCGGGCGAGGTGTAATAGACGCTGCGGTAGGCATCCATGACGCGCTGGTACTCGCGGCGGGTGCGGTCCTGCTGGGACATCCCGTTGAGTTCCTCGCGCATGCGCTCGGCGCTATCAAACTGCGAGCGGGCCTGCTCCTTCCTGGCCTGAACGCTGGCGGCAAAGGTTGGAGCCACCAGCAGGCAGAGCAGGGCGAGCGCAGCCATGCAGCGTTTCCATCCGTGCCCTGTGAGTTGTCCCGTCATCGACTGCATCATCCTCGCAACCCGTCCTAGCAATCCCGGCTCGGAGCCCTGGAACTCGCCACGGCTTAGCGGCGGGTACGCGGCAAAAGATGCCGCTCCGGCCGCTGGCGCCTGGTCAGTCCGTGTTGCTGATTACCAGCCTGCCGCGGTCATCGCGGCGGACCTCGATGGGGAGCGAAGCGCTGGTGATGTGCATCGCCGAATCGCCGCATAAGATTGGTGATGCGTTTCACGTAGTTGCGGGTTTCCGTGTACGGAGGAATACCCCCGTTGCGCTGTACCGCTCCCTCTCCAGCATTGTATGCCGCTAAGGAGAGCCGCACATCCCCCTTGAAGTTATCTAGTAAACCCTTCAGATGGCGGACACCGGCATCGACGTTCTGCGCCGCGTCGAAGGGATTGCGCACGGCGTACATGCGGGCGGTTGCGGGCATTAGCTGCATCAATCCCATGGCGCCCTTGCGGGAGACGGCGCGGGGATTGAAGTTGGACTCAACTTTGACCAGGGCGCGGACGAGATTGGGATCGACGTGATGACGCGCGGCCGCGTCATTTATATAGCGGTCGATCTGGGCGGAGCTGACGGAACGATCTCCGGCGGCCTGCGAGTAGTTGGGGTCTTCGGCGGCAGGTTCGCCCTTGAGTTGAGCTTTGCCTGTATCCAGCCGGGGACGGGATTCGATGTAGCTGGACACCTCGCCGGCGACGGCGCGGGCTGAGCGCAGAGCTCGAGGCGACGCGGGAGCCACCGGCTTCCAGCGCTTCTCAACATTGCTCCAGTAGAAAAACTGCGGCTCACTCTGCGCCGGACGGGCGGAAGTGTCCTGGGCGGGCTGCGGCGGGCCATCGTTGGTCCAGACGATGTGTCCGTTGATGGAGACCGGCTGAATGGCCTGCGCCAGCATGGGAGAGGTAAGCAGGAGGCCGAGCACAAACACCCCGGCGGCAGCCATCCAACGATGGAACTGCTGCGCCGGAGTTCGAAATGTCCAGACGTCGAGATTCATAAACTGAAGAGCCTGGCGCGATGCAAAAACGCTGTTCTGAGTGCCTGGATTATAAGGCTGATGAAAGCTGGACAGCAATGCACGGAAGGAGCGGGAACCCAGTCAGTGACCGGGTGAAACTGGCACAAACAAACGAGAAGACGCGGACGACTGCGGTCTTGTTACGGGGGTGCATGGCTGGATGGTAGCCGCGGAGGAGTTTGCGCATGTCCTGTTTTCCCAGGTCAGCGCCGCAAAAAACGCGGCGCGGGACCTGGGGCACCCGCCGGGAACGCGGCAACAGACGCCGCTCCGGCCGCGGGCGCTAGGCGCGAATTAGCCCAGCAGGGCTTCGACGGTGGCGTAGCTTTCGCGGAGCGCCTGGTCGAGCGCCTCGGGATTTTTGCCGCCGGCCTCGGCCATGTCGGGACGGCCTCCGCCGGAGCCGCCAACTTTTTGCGCAACCTGGCCGACGATCTTCCCAGCCTGGAGTTTGGCAGTGAGGTCCTTGGTGACGCCCACGATGACGGCGACCTTGCCTTCGGAAACCGAGCCTACGATCACGACTCCGCTGCCGATTTTGGTGCGGAAGTTATCGACCAGGGTGCGGAGCTGCGAGCGGTCGAGGTTATCGGCGCGGTGGGCGAGCACCTTGACGCCCTTCACTTCCTTGACGTTTTCCTCGGCGCTGGCCACGGCCGAGGCAGCGGACTTCATGCGGACCTGGTCGAGTTCCTTGCGCAGCTTTTTCATCTCGTCTTCGCGGCGGTCGAGTTCCTGCTTGAGAGCTTCGGCGGGAGTGAGTTCGCTGCGTCCTACCAGGGTTGAGACAAGGCCTTCGAGTTCGTGGTCGCGGCGGAAGTGGTGTAGCGACTGCTCGCCGGCCACGGCCTCGATGCGGCGCACGCCACTGGAGACGCTTCCCTCTTTGAGAAGTTTGATCAGTCCGATTTCGCCGGTGGCCGCCACGTGCGTGCCGCCGCAGAGCTCGGTGGAGAAATCGGCGATTTTGAGGACGCGCACCTTTTCTCCGTACTTTTCGCCGAAGAGCGCCATGGCGTGATACTCGTTGACGGCCACGTCGATGGGAACGTCTTCGATGGTTTGGACGCGATTGTTGATGAGGACCTGGCGGTTGGCGATGTCCTCGATCTCCTGCAACTCTTCGTCGGCAACGCTTGAGAAGTGCGCGAAGTCGAAGCGGAGATAGTTGGGCGAGACCAGCGAGCCGGCCTGCTTGACGTGGGTTCCGAGCACCTGGCGCAGCGCGGCGTGGAGCAGGTGCGTGGCCGTGTGATGGCGGCGCGTGGCTGAGCGCAGCTCGGAGTTGACGACGGCGATGAGCTTTTCGCCCACGGCGATGGGATGGCGCGCGATGACCTTGTGGGCACGCACGCCTTGCACGGGCGAGTGGACGCCCTCGACCTCGGCGGCCATCACGGTGTAATCCTCGGAGTAGAGCCAGCCTTTATCGCCAACCTGGCCGCCGCTTTCGGAGTAGAACGGCGTGTGGTCGAAGACCAGCTCACCGGTTTGGCCGGGAAGCAACTGCTGCGCGCCTTGACCGTCCACGACGATGGCGAGGACTTCGCAGTTGGAGGATTGCTCCTGCGTGTAGCCTTCGAAGACGGTCGGCGGCAGCGCGGCGAAAACTGGCGATGCGGACTTCTGCGAGCCGCCCTTCCAGCTGGCGCGGGCGGTGGAACGCTGCTCGTCCATAGCGGCGTCGAAGCCGGCCTGATCGAAGTGAACGCCCTGATCGCGCGCGGCATCGACCATGAAGTCGATTGGGAGACCGAAGGTGTCGTAGAGTTTGAAAGCTTCTTTGCCTTGCAGCGCGCCGTTCGCCGCTTGATCGAGCAGGTCCTGCAGCTTGGCGAGTCCCACGGCGACGGTGTTGGCAAAGCGGGTCTCTTCGCCCTCGATGACCTTGGCGACGCGCGCGGCGGAATCGGTGAGCTCGGGGTAGGCGCCGGCCATTTCTTTCACTACGGACTCGACCATTTTGTAGAGGAAGGGCTGCGTCTGGCCCAGCAGGCGTCCGTGACGGATGGCGCGGCGGATGATTTTGCGCAGGACGTAGCCGCGGCCTTCGTTGGCGGGAAGGATGCCGTCGCTGATGAGGAACGTGGCGGCGCGGCTGTGGTCGGCGATGACGCGTAGCGAGCCAGCCTGGTGAGCTTTCTCTTCCTTCTCCTCGGTTGTCTTACTTTCAGCGCCAGTCAGCTCGGCGGCGCGCTGGATGAGGGGAACGAAGAGGTCGGTGTCGTAGTTGCTGACCACGCCTTGCAGGACGGCGGCGACGCGTTCGAGTCCGGCTCCGGTGTCGATGGAGGGCTTGGGCAGCGGGTTGAGGACGCCGTCGGAGCTGCGGTCGAACTGCATGAAGACGAGGTTCCAGATCTCGACGTAGCGGCCGCACTCGCAGGGGAATTTGCACTCTCCGGCGGCGCACTCGGGCAGTTTGCGGTCGCTGGAGGCGATGCCCATGTCGTAGTGGAGCTCCGAGCAGGGGCCGCAGGGGCCGGTGTCGCCCATCTGCCAGAAGTTTTCCTTCATGCCCAGTTCGAAGATGCGCTCGGGCTGGACGCCGACCTTGAGCCAGAAGTCGTAGGCTTCGTGGTCGCGCGGAACGCCGTTCTCTCCGCGGAAGATGGTGACGTAGAGCTTGGCGGGCGGCATGGCGAACCACTGGGGCGAGGTGATCAGCTCCCAGGCGTAGGCGATGGCGTCTTGCTTGAAGTAGTCGCCAAAGCTGAAGTTGCCGAGCATCTCGAAAAACGTGTGGTGACGGTTGGTGAAGCCGACGTTTTCGAGGTCGTTGTGCTTGCCTCCGGCGCGGACGCATTTCTGCGAGGTGGTGGCGCGGGTGTAGTCGCGCTTTTCGGCACCCAGGAAGACGTCCTTGAACTGGTTCATTCCGGCGTTGGTGAACAGCAGGGTGGGGTCGTTGGCGGGAACCAGCGAGGAGCTATGCACCTCGCGGTGGCCCTTCTGGACGAAGAAGTCCAGGAACATGCGGCGAACGTCATTTCCGGTAGGCATACGAGTCACGATTCTAACATTCCGGGAAGAAGCTCCGGGTTCGGCATTTAAAACGGGAATGCCGACCGCAGGGGCTACACCGGACGGAACCGGATCGGGCCCCGCCGGGCAAAAATAGCGCGACAAGTTGATCGCAGACCGGGATAATGTTGCGTAGACCTCAAGGGAAACAGATGAACTACGGACCAACCCCTTACAACCCGGCGACGGATAGCCCCAAGCGCCGCGAATTGCGCCTGCCGGCCACGCTGAATGTGCGCATTCTGGGCATCGATGCTAATGGCAAAGCCTTTCATCAGCCGGCGACCACTCTGGACATCAGCATGTCCGGTGCGCGAATTACCGGACTGGCAGCCAAGCTCAACCCGGGCGATATCGTGGGCCTGCAGAGCGGAGGTGCGAAGTCCCGCTTCAAAGTGGCCTGGGTTAGAAGCAACCGGGACGGCAGCTCCGAGATTGGGCTGCATTGCATAGAGAAGGGCGGATGCCCGTGGCGCGACCGGCTGCAAAAGCAGGCGAAAGAGGGTGACCGGCGCAGCGAGGAACGGTATGCCTGCAACGGCTCGGCCACTTTGCAGTCGGCTTCGTTCAGCACAGCCATCTGGGGCACGCTGCGCGATGTGAGCGAGTGCGGCTGCTACGTGCAATGCACCCAGGTGGCAGCCGCAGGTGAGATTCTCAGCGGCCGCTTCGTCATCAACGGGATGCAATTAAATGCCGTGGCAGAAGTCCGCAACGCGGTTCTCTCCGTAGGCATGGGATTGCAGTGGACCGACCTGGGCTGCGATGGAGAGGCACGGCTGAACGGGATTCTGCGCGCGCTGGCAATGAACAAGACGGACAGCGACTCCGTCAAGAAAAAGGCGCAGGCGCAGACCAACAAACTGCATCAGCTGTTGATTGCGGTGCAGGAGCAACTGGAGAGCGAGCACTGCCTGGTGCACGCGGAGACCATCGGGAAGCTGGGCGAGGCGCAGGAGGATCTGACGGCGGCCCTGAATAGCATGCAATCGTAGCCAGGTTGCGATACTCTGGTGGACATGCGTAATCTCTCTTTGCCAGCCCTTCTGCTATTCAGTTTGATTGTCCTGTGTCCGCGGGCGGAGTTTGCCCAGAGCGCGACGGCAGCGGTTGCACCCACGGAGATATCGGCCGATCAGGGCGCCTGCTCGGCACTGATCACGGTGACCGGAGCCGACTCCAAACCGATCTTCGGCGCCAAGGTTACCACTCGCGTCCGCTATGGCTTTATGGGCGCCAAAAAACTGGACCTGGAGACCTACACCAGCGCCGCCGGACAGGTGAAGATCGTTGGCCTGCCCGAGGTTCTCAAGAAACCCATATATATCTACATCAGTAAGGACGACAAGATGGAGTCGTTGCAATTCAAGCCGGATGAGCATTGCCAGGCTAGCTTCGACGTTCGATTGAAGTAGACGGCAACTGCGGAAATAGGAGCGGCCTGTTATGGCCGCTTTTTTGCTGCCGCTTTTCCGCCCTGGGGAAGCTCCACGCAGCGCCACAGGTACCAACTGGCCACCGAGCACCACGGCTCCCACTTGCGGGCGCGGCGGCGCATGGCCGCCTTGTTGGGCAACTCGCGCGAGCTGGTACAGACGCTGCATTCCCTTGCGCACGCCGTAATCGTCCACGGGCAAAACGTTGGGACGGCCGAGGCGGAAGATCAGCAACATCTCCACCGTCCAGCGGCCGATGCCGCGCACCTGCGAGATGCGCTCGATGATCTCCTCATCGGCCATTGCCGCGAGTTTGCGCTTGGTAGGGACGGTGCCGTCCAGACATTTGGCGGCGAGATCGCGGAGGGCGGCGAGTTTGTTCTGCGAAAGACCGGCGGCGCGGAGCACGGCATCGTCGAGTTCAAGCAGCCGCTTGGGCGTCATGCGGCCTTTGGGAAAGAGCGCCTCGACACGTCCGAAGATGGCCTGGGCCGCCGCGCCCGCCAATTGCTGATAGGCGATGGAGCGGGCCAGCGAATAAAAGATGCTGAAGTGGTGCGGAATCTCCAGGGTGCAGGGGCCGATCTGGCGCAATCAGCGCGGCGAGTTTGGGATCGGCGGCGGAGAGATGCTCGACGGCTGCCGACCAATCGGGCTGCGGCTTCATGGCTCGTCGTCATCCGCAGGGGCGAGCTCCGGAGGGGCGAGATCCGGAGGCGAAAGCTCGGCCATCTCGCGCTCCTGCTCGAGGGCGGAGAGCGTCTCGTCTTCGACCCGCCAGTTGCGCAGCAGATGGAGGATGGCGCGGGAGGAAAATCCGGCGCGCGTCATCATGCGGAAGATTCGCGCGGCCTGCTTCTGATCGCCGGGTGGCTTGAGACGCTTGCGTTCGGCGAACTCGCGCACCAGCTTTTGCTCATCCGCCTCGGCGTAGGTTTCCGTAACCGTTTTCTCGATCACTTCGGGATGCACGCCCTTGGCTTTCAGTTCCTGCACCACGCGGATGCGTCCGAACTTTTGGTTGTCGCGGCGGGAGGCGGAATAAGACGAGGCGTAGCTGGTGTCGTTCAGGTAGCGCTGTTCTTTGAGGCGCGCGGTGACGGCTTCGACCAGGGCATCGCTGTCGGGCTGATGCGCGGTGCGGGTGCGCATCAGGCGCTTCAACTCGGCAACGGTGCGCATGCGGCGGGCCAGCGCGCCCACTGCATAGTCGTACAGAGCGGCTTCGGTGTAGGTGCGTTGGACCGTGCTCTTCTTCCATGCCATGGCTTCATCAGTTTCAGACCGATGGCGGATTAAAGCAAGGGACGTGCGCCGGCCGGGCGGTAGCGAAGCGTTCCCCGTACGGCAGTCGCGCGGCGGGTTCATGCAGACTGGTCTCAAGCTGACTGCGGCTTATCACGTTTGACGGCTACCAGCCAGAATTCTTTCCGGATATGAGCCGCATCGCGAAACCTCTCGACAAGCCAAGTTAGAGGGGAGGCGACGATCTGTGCCGCCATCAGGGGAGCGGGAGCTGTGCGGTGTATAAGTTGCGGGTGCAGGTGAGCCACGGAAAAGCCGCAATCGACCACCAGTCGCGCCAGCGTGGTGGGAGTGTAATAGATGCAATGTCCGGTATCCGGGTCTGCGTAGTCAAAAAATCTACACTTGTATGGGTCGCGAACCGCCTTGCCGTAGCGGCCGTCAGGTACCGCGATCATCAGGCCACCATTGGGTTTCAGCACACGCCACACCTCACGCAGTGCGGAACTCGGCTCATGCGTATGTTCCAATACATGCTTCATTACGACAATTTGAAAGGCATTGGAATCGAAGGGCAGGTTTGTCATGGACCCGGTTTCAACAGCGTATCCTTTTGATCGGCAATACTGCGCCACGCCGGGATCGTATTCCACGCCTTGCGCTTTTAGTCCCAATTGCTGCGCGGCATGGATTGTGTAACCCAACGAGCAGCCAATATCCAGCACTGGGCCACGTCCGACGAAATTGAGCACATCCCTGATTTGGTTGCGAGACTTGGCAACTCTTCTGCCCCATCGCGTGGAATAGTGGGTAGCCGCCGGATCAAACGGCGCCGAAACGGTATGCGCTTCTGCCGACCACTGCTTGTATATAACCCCGCACGGGCATTTAACCCAAAGCACTTTTGGGCGCTGCACATACACGCTCGCTTCAGAGTTATGGCATACCGGGCAGCCGGTATGATATTGGTGTCCCGCGTCTCCCCGGGCTAGGCACTCCGCGAGCGCTTGTTTTGCGGTGCTATCAACCATGTATTGATTTTACTATGGGCACGTTTACCAAACGGACTATCCATCCAGACCATTTTGTGGGTGGACGATTTCCTCGTACAAATCTAATCGAACAATTAGCTCCCGCTCACTGCCAGCCGCTGGGGCACGGCTTAGAAGCGCCCGAGCTGCTGGGAGAACTGGTCGCGCGTGGATTCGGCGGTGCCGGAGATGCCTTGGACGCGGAGCTTGAAGTCGTCGGGATTGCTGGCGTTTTCGAGCGCGGTCTCGTAGGAGATCAGGCCCTTCTGGAGCAGGTCGAAGAGCGACTGGTCGAAGGTCTGCATGCCGTACTGCGAGACTCCCTGGTGCAGGGCTTCGCGGATGTTGCGCGTCTTTTCGGGGGTGGTGATGCACTCGCGGATGTAGGCGGTGGAGATAAGGATCTCGACGGCCGGGACGCGTCCGGCGCCGTCGCAGCGCTTGACCAGGCGCTGGCTGATGACCGCGCGCAGGGTGGCCGCAAGCTGCAGGCGGATCTGCTTCTGCTCGGGCGGCGGAAAGACGCTGATGATGCGGTTGATGGTTTCAATGGCGTCGAGGGTGTGCAGGGTGCTGAAGACCATGTGTCCGGTTTCGGCGGCGTGGAGCGCGGTGGAGATGGTTTCCAGATCGCGCATTTCGCCGACGAGGATGACGTCAGGGTCCTGGCGGAGGCTGGCGCGCAGGGCGCTGCCGAAGGATGGGGTATCGACTTCGACCTCGCGCTGATTGACGAAACCTTTTTTGTCGCGGTGCAGGAATTCGATGGGGTCTTCGATGGTGATGATGTGCTCGGGACGCGAGGCGTTGATGCGGTCGATCATGGCGGCAAGCGTGGTGGACTTGCCCGAGCCGGTGACTCCGGTGACCAGAACCAGGCCGCGGGCTTCTTCGCAGATGCGCTCGGTGACGGCAGGAAGGAAGAGTTCTTCGAGGGCGCGGATTTTGGTGGGGATGACGCGGAGCACGATGCCGACGTTGCCGCGCTGCTGAAAGACGTTGACGCGGAAGCGTCCGAGTCCGGCGGCGCCGTAGGCCAGATCGATTTCGGCGCACTCCTTGAACTTCTGCTTCTGGCGGTTGGACATCATGCTGAAGGCCATGTTGAGCATCTCTTCGCCGGTGACGCGGGGCTGATCGGTGAGCGGCACCAGTTCGCCATCCACGCGGATGTGCGGGTAGTTGCCGACCTTGAGATGAAGGTCACTGGCTTTGCGCTCAACGGCGATGCGCAGCAGGTCATCAATAGTCATGGACTGAACTCTTTTACTGAACGATAACCCGAAGCTACCACTTTGAAGAGAGTGGCGCAATGAACGATGGTAATGAGCCTTTTGGCGCGATAGGGACCGGGATTTATGGACGTGATCAAGAACAAGAGCAAGGTCAACTACCCCACATCTGCCAAAAACGGGCAGATATGATGGGATAAGAACGAAGGTTTCAGCGGACTCGGTATTCTTTGGTTGAGGACCAAGAAGCTGGGTCAGGAGAAACCTTCATGATTATTGTAGGGTGTGATTTCCATCCCAGTTGGCAGCAGGTTGCGATTTTTGATTTCTCGACGGGAGAGATGGTGGAACGCAAACTGGTCAACGGCAACGGCGAGGCGGAACGGTTTTACCGTTCGCTGCCGGTTCCGTCGCTGATTGGCCTGGAGAGCTGCGGCAACAGTCAGTGGTTTGTGGAGTTGCTGGAGAAGCTGGGGCACGAGGTGTGGGTCGGCGATGCCGCGCAGATTCGGGCCAGTTATGTGCGCAAGCAGAAGACCGACAAGCGCGATGCGGCACACATTTTGAATCTGCTGCGGGAGGGACGGTTTCCTCGGCTGTGGGTTCCGGATGCGGGGGTGCGGGATCTGCGCCAGTTGTTGATTCACCGGCACAAACTGGTGGAGGTTCGGGCTCGGGTGAAGAATGGGTTGCAGCATCTGGCGATGAATCGCGGGATGCAGAAGAAAGCCAGGCTGTGGTCGGAGGCCGGACAGAAGGCATTCAGCGAACTACCTCTGGAAGGCTGGGCGGCGTGCCGGCGGGAGGATCTGCAGGGGTTGCGAGCGATGCTCGATATCCAGGTCGGCAAACTGGACGGGGCAGCGCAACGCGCGGCAGCGGAGAACGAACCGGCGCGGTTGCTGATGACGCAGCCGGGGGTGGGACCGATCACCTCGCTGGCGTTTGTACTGACCTTGGGCGATGTCGCGCGGTTTAAGCGGGGCAAGCAGGTGGCCAGCTATCTGGGGCTGATTCCGCGCGAACACAGTTCGGGCGGCAAACAGCACCTGGGCGGGATCAGCAAGCAGGGCAACCGCTTTGCGCGCATGTTGCTGGTGGAAGCGGCGCAAACGGCCACCCGCTTGGATGAAGGGTTTCGCAAGCAGTATCAACACCGCTGCCACAGCAAGCCGAAGGGTGTGGCCAAGGTGGCGGCGGCACGCAGGTTGGCAGTCCGGCTCTACTGGATGCTGCGCACCAAGACGCCATATCCGGAGATCGTTCGTATCGAGAGCAGCTCGCGGGTGCCCCTGGACGGCGAAAGCTAGTCCGCAGAACTGATTGGGCGCTCTCGCATCCAGACTGGCCCGTGCAAAAGACGGCGCAAAGTAGGCGCCTTGGAAAACGGTAAGGCTGTTTTCCACTTTCGCACCGGCCCGGCGGCTGGATGTTCGCATGGAAGAATCATGGGCCGAAGTCAAAAGCCCGTATCGATGGTTGGTGGAACGAGATGTGCCACCGGAAGTGATCAGCGAGTGATGTTTCCAGAGTCTTGGTCCTCAAACTGTAACTCTGGCGGCAAACCAAGCGGTGCTTGCGCACCGCTCAGGAAAATCTCGCCTTGACAACGCCTTCGTTCTTATCGATGGGGCACCCGCGATGGCTTCGAGCGAAGGTTTGCGGCGATGGATGGGGGCGGAGCATCGAACAGGAGCATGGGAAACGGGAGTGAAGTTGCGGTGAGGTCGAAGCCTGGCGAGCTGCGCCTGCCGCCGGGGCCGGGAGTGAACCTGCTGACCGCTGTACTGCGGCAGAAGAAGTGGGTGGACCCGATTGCGCACTTCACCCATTTGGCCGAGCAGTACGGTGACATAGCGCACTACCGGCTGGGACGCAGGCACATTGTATTTGTGAACCATCCGGAATACCTGCGCGAGATTTTCGTGCTGCAGGCGGCGAACTTCGTGAAGGAGCGCACTCAGCAGAGGGCCAAGCTGCTGCTGGGCGAAGGCATGATCACTGCCGACGGAGCGATGCACAAGCAACAGAGGCAGGCGGCGGCACCGGCCTTCCATCGGCAAAAGATGGCGGCGCACGCGGATGAAATTGTGCGGCGGGCTGCGCGGCTGGGCGAGGAATGGTGCGCAGGCGACAAGCGCGATGTGCATCGCGAGATGATGACGCTGGGACTGGGGATTTTGGGAGCGACGCTGTTGGGCACGGAACTGGGCGATGCAGTGCATGCGTTGAATGACGCGATGGCCGACATTATGGACGTGTACAACGCGATTGTGCTGCTGCCGGGCATCCGGCTGCTACTGCAGATTCCGTTTACGCCGCTGCGGAAGTTTGTGCACGCGCGGGCGAAGCTGCACGAGGCAGTGGAGCGGTTGATTGCGGAACACCGGCGTCAGATACCAGACGCGCACGGGACGGACTTACTGACAATGCTGCTGGATGCGCAGAGAGCGCAGGGATGGAGCGATGAGTATTTGCGCGACCAGGTGATGACGGTGACGCTGGCGGGCTATGAGACGACGGCGATTGGGTTGACGTGGACGTGGTATCTGCTTTCGCAGAATGCGGAGGCCGAGCGGCGGATGAACGAGGAGATTGATCGCGTGCTGGAGGGACGGCTGCCGCGCTTCGAGGATTTGCCGCGGCTGCGCTACACGGAGATGGTGATGGCCGAGGCGCTGCGGCTGTATCCTCCGGCGTGGGCGATGGGAAGGCTGGCGGTGCACGACTTTGAATTAGGCGAATACCGGCTGCCGGCGGGAACGACGGTGCTGGCCAGCCAATATGTTCTGCACCGCGATGCGCGGTTCTTTCCCGATCCGCTGCGCTTCGATCCGGAGCGTCACACTCCGGAGGCGAAGGCGGCGCGGCCCAAAGGTGCGTACTGTCCGTTCGGGATGGGAGCGCGGCAGTGCATCGGCGAGGCCTTTGCCTGGATGGAGGGCGTGCTGGTGCTGGCTACGCTGGCGCAGCGCTGGAAGCTGCGTCATGACGAGCACCATGCGGTGGTGGCCGAGCCGCTGTTCACGCTGAGGCCGAAGGGCGGGATGCCGATGTCGGTGGAGGAGAGGTAGAGCAATAGCAACAGCAAGCAACAAGTCAACTGCCCCACATCTGCCAGAAACCGGCAGACATGGGGCACCATGAAGGTATGGCTCAGCTTAGCTCGCGGGCGCTAGGTCGGGTAGCGCTGCGCTGCCGGCCGCGGGCGCTAGACCCCGGCTTTTTGGCGGACGGGGACGGGGGTGAGCCAGTGGAAGCGGTCGGGCTTGCTGCCGTCGAAGATGCTGAAGAGCTCCTTGCGGATGGCCTTGGTGACGGGGCCGACCACGCCATCGGCGACGGTGATTTTATCGACCGAGCGGATGGGGGTGACCTCGGCGGCGGTGCCGGTGAAGAAGAGTTCGTCGGCGAGGTAGAGCATTTCGCGCGGCACGTTCTGCTCGACGACGGGGATGTTGAGTTCCTGCGCGATGCAGAGGACGGAGTCGCGGGTGATGCCGGAGAGAACCGAGGTGCTGAGCGGCGGAGTGAGCAGCTTGCCGTGGCGGACGACAAAGATGTTTTCGCCCGAGCCTTCGCTGACGTAGCCGTTGACGTCGAGGCCGATGCCTTCGACATAGCCGTTGAGCACGGCTTCCATCTTAATGAGCTGCGAGTTCATGTAGTTGGCGCCGGCCTTGGCCATGGAGGGCAGGGTGTTGGGTGCAAGGCGGTTCCAGGAAGAGACGCAGACATCGACGCCGACATCCTCGGTGCCTCCGAGATATTTGCCCCAGGGATAGTTGGCGATGTAGCACTCGACGGGGTTGGCGAGGGGGTTGACGCCGATTTCGCCATAGCCGCGCACGATGAGCGGACGGATGTAGCAGGGCCAGACGCCGTTGGCGGAGATGGTTTCGCACATGGCATCGACCAGCTGCTGGCGGGTGTAGGGGACGGGCATGCGGTAGATCTTGGCCGAGTCAAGCAGACGCTGGGCGTGTTCGTGAGCGCGGAAGATGGCGGGGCCGGTGGGCAGTTCGTAACAGCGGACGCCTTCGAAGACGGCCGATCCGTAGTTGACGACGTGCGACATGACGTGGATCTTGGCCTCGTCCCAGTCGATGAGTTTACCGTTGTGCCAGATTTTTTCGGTGGTGGTGACGGGCATGGGTGCGTGCTCCTGGGGAAAATAGCAAACATTCATTATAAGACAGGGCGGGAGCGGGCGATACCCGCACCGATCAGGAGACCGTGGGGTGAGAGCATGGTGGCCGAAGTGACCTTGGGGCGGCAGCAGAGATTTGTGCGGCGGTGGGGTCCTTCGCTGGGCTCAGAATGGCACTTCAAACAAAAGCAAGGACAAAGGCAAACGCAGGAGCAAAGACGGCAACTTCGAGGGATGAAAGGTACTGCTTCCCCACATTTGCGTCGAAAGACACGACGCAAATGTGGGCCACCGGCCTTCGATAAAACAAAGACAAGAACAAGGACAAAGTTAAAGGCCCCGCCCAACCAAAAGAAGGTTGAACGGGGCAGCCGGTTTTCTTTGCTAGTGCTTGGCGGTTTTGGCGGACTCTTCGGCGAGCGCGGCCAGGGCGCTGGAGAGTTCGCGGACGAAGAGTTCGGCGTCGGTGACCAGGCCGAGGGCCTGGAAGGTTCCGCGGTCGGCGAGTTTGGTGACGACGGCGGGGTTGATATCGACGGCGACGACTTTGACCGAGGCCTTGAGCATGTTTCCAGTGGCGATGGAGTGGAGCATGGTGGCGATCATGAGCGCCATCTCGACGCCCTTGATGGCCTCGCGCATGCGGAGCTGGGCTTGCTGCACATCCGTAATGACATCGGGCATGGGGCCGTCATCGCGAACCGAGCCGGCGAGTACCAAGTCCACGTTGTTCTTGATGCACTCGTACATGATGCCCTCTTTGAGGACACCGGTTTCGACGGCCTGGCGCAGCGATCCGGCGGCGCGGATGGTGTTGATGGCGGCCATGTGATTGCGGTGCCCGCCGGGGACGGGCTGGCCGTTGTGCAGGGCGACGCCGAGCGAGGTTCCGAGCAGGACGCTTTCGACATCGTGGGTGCAGATGGCGTTGCCGCCGAACAGGACCTGGACGTATCCGTCGCGAATGAGCTTGGCCAGCAGCGGACCGGCGCCGCTGTGCACGATGGCCGGACCGGCGACGATGAGGACCTTGCCGCCGCGGGCGCGGATGTCGCGCATCTGGCGGGCGATCTCCTCGATGACGAGGCGCTTGGGATGCTCCGAGCTGACGTTGGAGCCCATGAAGCTGAAGACTTCGCGTTCGCGCGGGCGCTGGGGCGGCAGGATGCGGATGCCTTCGTGGCCGACGACGACGAGCTCTCCCTGACGGACCGAGGCGGAGGGGATCATGCGCGCCTCGGAAGCGGCGGGGTTGACGACGATGATCAGATCCATCTCGGTGTTCTGGACCTCGACCCAGCGGCCGTTGAGGCGGACCTGGGTGGGCAGGTGGGTGGTGGAGTAGAAATCGGGCGGCAGGACGCCGTTGGCGGGCGCGGGCTTGTAGGCTACGTCGTCGCGCGAGGCCAGGATGGCGCCGAAGGGCTGCAGGGCGAGGAGGATGGCTTCCAACTCGGGCTCAGATTTGGCATGGACCTTGAGGCGGGCGAAAGAGGGCTCGTCTTTGGCGCGGCCGACCTGGATTTCTTCGACGTCGAAGGTTCCGCCCATGTCCATGATGGCGTCAAAGGCGCGGGGGAGGGTCCAGGAGTCGATGATGTGTCCTTCGAGGGTAACTTCTTCACTGAACGAATGCATGATGCGGTGTCATCCTGTGGGCGAGCTTGGCAAGCGGCTGCAAACCCTTTAAAAGTCTATAACGGAAAAAGGCCCGCGGGCGATGCGCCAGCGGGCCGGAGAATTAATGCTTGGGCAATAAATTTACTCTGAAGGTGCTCTCCACACACGCTGGGCCGGCAGTGACCGAGGCGGCTGCGGATCTGCATTGCGCAACTTCATTAGATAAAGTTTGCGGGAACTAAGGCGGAATGTCAACCGCAGAGTTGCTGGTTGTTACTTTGGTTTCCGGCAGGCGGGCGATGAGAGATGCGACATCCGAGCGCGACGGCGGACGCCAAGGAAAACGATGGAGAGAAAATGGTCGGGGCGACTGGATTCGAACCAGCGACCCCCTGCGCCCAAGGCAGGTGCGCTACCAGGCTGCGCTACGCCCCGACTGTGCACGGCAGTAGAGGCCGCACTCCTAAATCCTAGCACACGGAAATCTAAACGCAGGCTAGGAGAGTTCGTCGTTGGCCTCCGCAGACGCGGCGGCGAGCTGCGAGGTCAGGCCGTCAGCGCGAGCGGTTACGGTCAGGCCGGGGCTGGAAAAGCTCCAGAGCGGGGCGGGGGAAGACGCGGCGGTGCCGGTCGCAGGCGCTGGGTCGGGTAACGCTCCGCTGCCGGCCGCTGGCGCATGGCTCCACGTTTGAAGTTGGATGCCCATCTCGAAGGCGAGAAAGAGATCGGAGGTGTGGGGCGCGAGGCGGACGGCGGTGACGCGAAGGTTTTGCAGGAGGCGGCGGGCGTCGTCGGGATCGGTGGAGGGATTGGGGACAGGAATGGAGGCGTCGGGTAAAGGTGGTGTGACGGGTAACGCTCCGCTGTCGGCCGCGGGCGCATGGGCGCTGCCCGCCGCAGGCGCGTGGGCGAAGGCGAGGTTGTCGTCGAGAACGATGCGAAAGGGACAGGTGAGGATGAGTTCGGAGCCGTGCTCGAAAGCGAGGCGCCAGGCGGGATGGGAATTGGCGGCCGAGAGATCGAAATCGACAGTGGTGCAGAGCCTGCCGACGAGGCGGGGGGCGATGAGATCGGCGGCGGTGGCCGAGATTTTTTTGAACCAGGCGCGCAGCCGGGGAGTGTTGAGCCAATAGAGAAGAAAGAGCGCGAGGAGGGCTTGCAGGAAGTCCAGCGGGCGGCTCATGAGCGCGGCGGGATCGAGGTTGTGGTCGGCGAGGTAGGCGATGGCGCGGGCAGCGGCCAGCAACGACCAGAGGAGGAAAAATATGCGGGCAACGTCGCGCCCCTTCCAGTATTGCCAGACCAGAAGTAACTCGACGGCGCGCGCGCCGCACAGCAGGAGCGGCTGGAAGGCGGGGCGGGCGGCGTGGGTTTCCCGAGTGAGTCGGAGCAGGCTCTGGACGAGGTAGAACGCGAGCAGGGCGCCCAGGGCGAGCGCGGTGAGTCCCACGCCTTGAGGACGGGCTGGCTCTGCGGCTGAAGGCGCTGGGGGTTGCACCATGGGGTGAGTATAGCGGACGTGAATGGGTGGGAACTGGAGATAGCAGACTCCCGATGAGAAGGTGAGAAACAATCACAAGCAAGGTCAACTAACCCCACTCAAGCCAAAAGAGGGCTTCCACCCCGGCTTGAATGGGCCACCCGGCGCGGTCAAACGCGCCACCCGGGCGTATTTGCATTACAATCCTGCAAACCTGCCGGGGCGGCATGGGATGCGGGACACGGGCTCAGCTTCGCAGCCGGGTACGCGGCAACGGATGCCGCTCCGGCCGCTGGCGCTGGGCGATGAGGCTTGGGATGCGGCTGGTTTATACCGAAAAAGCGAAGCTGCCGATTGGCGAACACATCTTCCAGGCCAGCAAATATGCCGCGATACGGGATCAATTGCTGGAGACGGGAGCGTTCCAGGCGTGCGACTTTGTGGCTCCCGAGGCCTGCCGGGATGAGGACCTGCTGCTGGTGCACACCAAGCTGTGGGTAAACAAGCTGAAGACCGGAACGATGAGCACGCGGGAGGAGCTGGAGCTGGAGGTTCCCTACAGCAAGGAACTGGCCGAGGCCTTCTGGTATATGACCGGCGGCTCGATGATGGCCGCCGGGCTGGCGCTGGAGGAAGGCTGCTGCGTGCACCTGGGCGGCGGCTTTCACCATGCGTTTGCCGACCACGGCGAGGGATTCTGCCTGGTGAACGACGTGGCAGTTGCCATTCGGGTGTTGCAGCGGGACGGGCGGATTGCGCGGGCGATGGTGGTGGACTGCGATGTGCACCAGGGCAACGGGACGGCGGCGATCTTCGGCACGGGCGATCCGGAGCCGTTTCCGCGGGCGGGGTGGGCGGCTTCGCTGCTGGCTCCAAAGCGGGAGGCGCACGTGAAAACCAGCGCGACCCGCGACGTGTTTACGGTTTCGCTGCATCAGGAGAGCAACTATCCGTATTGGAAGCCGCCCTCATCGATCGACGTGAACCTGCCGGACGGGACCAGCGACGGCGAGTATCTGGAATGGCTGGAGACTGCGCTACGGGGAGCCAAAGAGCGATTCGAGCCGGAGCTGGTGTGCTATGTGGCCGGGGCCGACCCGTACACGGAGGATCAGCTGGGCGGGTTGGGGCTGAGCATCGAAGGGCTGAAGGAGCGCGACCGGAGGGTCTTCCGCTTTGCGCGTGACAATGGATTCCCGATTATGACCACGCTGGCCGGCGGCTATGCGCGCAAGCCGGCGGACACGGTGACGATCCACGCGAACACGGCGCTGGCAGCCCGGGAAGTGTTCGGCAACTGAGCTGCGGATTCAGAAGCCGGAATCGCGGGCTGCTTGCGAAACCTGATTCTCAATGCGCCATTCAGCGACTGGCGGCATCCAATCCTTTACTTCGGATGATCGAAGTTCAAAGAATTGAGGTGTCGATGAGAATTCGCAAACGCAAGGCAGCATCGCTGCCGTTGGCAATGGCTAATCTGACGCTCGCGTCGTGGGAGACAGTTGTCCACCGCGTGTCCCTGATGGCCCGGAACCAATGCTCACCTGCCGAGTACCAGCGCATGGTGAGCGAGAAAGCCCAGGCGGCGATGCTCTCGGGTTTCAAGCTGATTTCCGGCGGGGGGCGCGCCTCGATGAGGGCGCTGCTGGCTCCCTGGCTGAGCCGAGCGACTGCCAACGCCAGGCGTCTGCGGCGGAAACGTTGAAGCGGTGACTAAAGTAAGAGCAGGCAGGAACAAAAAAAGAGGATTGCCGGTATGGGACAGTGAGTGATTTCTGATATAGTTGCGCGCCGGACGGGATGGGTCTTCGAGTCCCGGATGGGGAAAGGTTGAGCGTGCAGAAACATTCCCGCGAGCTGGAAAAGCTACTAACGGTGACGGCGCTGATGACCGATCCGGTGATTGCCTGCGACGAGTGCGGGCAGATGGTGTATGCCAACCTGGCGGCGTTTACGCTGTTCGGCGAAATCGACATGGAACGCAACACCATGGATGATTGTCCGGAGACGCTGGGCCTGTTCGACTGCCAGGGCGAGCGGATGCTGGAGCCGCAGGAGTTGCCGCTGGCCCAGGCCGCCTACGAGGGCAAGGTGGTGCAGGTCAATCTGCTGGTGCGGCAGGACGAGGCGGCGTCTCCGGTGGAGGCGACGGCGTTTCCGGTGCTGGACCGCATGGGACGGCAGATTGGGGCCATGATGGTGTGCCGCTGCCTGGGGGCATTTCCGAACGGGGCGCACGGGGCGTATCTGGCCTGAAATTCAAAAAGCAATAAAACCAGCTGAGGTGAACGGGTGCCCCAGGTTATCGCCGGAAAAACACCGGCGCGAACCTGGGGCACCCGGCTGAATTTCTGGCGCCTGCGGTTACCCCTCAGAAGTCTTCTCCCGTGGTCTCGCCGGACTGATAAACTAACCCTGGGAAATCTTATGTTTGAGAATTTAACCGACAAACTGCAACGCGCATTTAAGAACCTTCGCGGCCAGGGCAGCCTGACCGAGGAGAACATGGACGAGGCTTTGAAGGAGATCCGCCTGGCACTGCTGGAGGCGGACGTGAACTTCAAGGTGGTCAAGGACCTGATCGATCATATCCGGGCCAAGGCGATCGGCACCGAGGTGATGACCGCGCTGTCTCCGGCGGAGATGGTGATCAAGGTGGTGCGCGACGAGCTGATCGAGACGCTGGGGCGCGACACGGCGAAGTTCAAGTTTGCCTCGCAGCCGCCCACCGTGGTGCTCATGGCGGGCCTGCAGGGTTCGGGCAAGACGACGACCTCGGGCAAGCTGGCGGGCTGGTTCAAAAAGGGCGGGCACCGGCCCATGCTGGTGTCGGTGGACGTGTATCGTCCGGCGGCGCGCGAACAGCTGAAGGTAGTCGCCAAGGCGGTGGGCGCGCATCTGTACGAAGGCTCCGACGTGAAAAGCGACACCGAGAGCGTGGTGCGGCTGGCCAAGGAAGCGCGGCGCGAGGCGGTGATCAACGGCTGCGACGTGCTGATTGTGGATACCGCCGGACGGCTGCACATCGACGAGCAGCTGATGGAGGAGATGCAGTCGCTGAAGCGGCTGCTGACGCCACAGGAAGTGCTGTTTGTGGCCGACGCCATGACCGGCCAGGACGCGGTGAACTCGGCCAAGGAGTTCCACGACAAGCTGACGCTGACCGGCGTGGTGCTCACCAAGATGGACGGCGACGCACGCGGCGGCGCATCGCTTTCAATCCGCGCGGTAACGGGACAGCCGATCAAGTTCCTGGGCACCGGCGAAAAGTACGACGCCATCGAGCCCTTCCATCCCGACCGCGTGGTGGGCCGCATCCTGGGCATGGGCGACATCATGTCGCTCATCGAACAGGCGGAGGATAAGCTCGACAAGAAAAAGTCCGAGGAGTTCGCCAAGAAGGCGTTCAGCAGCGACGGCTTTTCGCTGGACGACTTCCGCGAGCAGCTGCGGCAGATGAAGAAGATGGGTTCCCTGCAGTCGATCATCGGAATGCTGCCCAAGGTGGGCGCGTTCGCCCAGATGCATCAGGCCAAGGACAAGGTTGATGAGAAGCAGCTGACGCGGATCGAGGCCATCATCAACTCGATGACACCGTATGAGCGGGACCATCATGAGGCGATCAACGGCTCGCGGCGCAAGCGCATTGCCAAGGGTTCGGGAACCAGCGTGCCCGAGGTGAACAGCCTGCTGCGCCAGTATGCGCAGATGCGGAAGATGTTCAAGTCGATGGGCAAGCCGAGCTTTGCACGGCGGCTGGCGGGAATGAAGATGCCGGGGATGTGAACGGCAAGGTATCAAGGTATCAAGGTATCAAGGTTGGAAAGAGCAGACGCCCTGGAGAGATTCAGGGCGTTTGTATTTGGCAGAGGCAAGAACAATGACACGGCAACTACCCCACTCAAGCCGAAAGATGGCTGAATGGGCCACCCGCCATCTTGTCGCATTCTGGAGCGGGGCTTCGTGAGGATGACGGGCAGGCGCGGGCGGCTGGTCTACTACCGATAGATAAGCTGAAACTCCCCGGCGAAGTCTGGGGGCCAGACGACCGTTTCCTCGCCCCTTATCATCTCGGCAACCACCGCGCCGTCGAGATGGTTGTGCTTGCGCAGGGTTTCGATGATAGCTTGCGCGGCCTTCTTCCCCGTCTTCACGAAACAGAAAACATTCATCGTTCCGCTGCCGATGTCGCCACCGTCACAGTAGCCAAGATCGCCCGCTTCCAGAAACTCACCGAGGATGTTCTCGACTTCGACGCGCTTGTCATGATCGCGCCCGCTGCCATGACCTTCGACCCGGTACTGAACGATGACCCGAAAATCTTCGTCGTCTGATTCCTCAGCAAAGTGCACAGTCTGTTCAGCTTTCATATCCTCGGTATTGCTCGGCATTGAATCAAGCCCAAGGAACTCAGCTTCGACAAGATGAAGGTCATGGCGCAGCCGCTCCACATCCACAATGATCTGCTTCTTCTTCAAGGTTTCGGTACAACCCCAGATTGCTTTCTCAACGTTCTTCCACAGGAAGCTCCGGTATGCAGGGAGTGGCTTGCTCCAATCTTCCTTCTTTAAGTGAACGCCCGCTGTAACGAGGCCCTTACTGAAAGTGTCCAGCTTAACGGCCTGTTTCTTGACAGGCACCCCGCCCCCCTCCAAGTAGACACCCAAACCGATCTGAACACCATCGCGGTCATACGGACCCTTGCAATGCTTCCCGAGCAGTTCCTTAAGGCGCACATCCTCAGCGCGAATTGAATCCGGGACCTCCATTCCATAAATTCGTCCGAGCCTCAAAACCCATTCTGCAGTCATCGTCACTTACCTCTTAGTGGGCGGCCTGCATCCCCACATTTGCCCAACAGAGGGCAAATATGGGCCACCCGTCGTTATTCAGTAATGCCCGCAAACAAGTCAGTCTCCATTTGCATTGGGGTGACCTGGGCGGTGGCGACGAGGTGGAAGAGTTCGTGGTCCCCGGCGCGCTTCTGGGCGTCTTCAAACACCGGCTGCAGGACGCGCTGCGAGGTGTGGCAGGCGAAGGCCTCGTTCTTGCGCTGGATGTAGGCGGAGATGTCAATGCGGGCAGTGACGGGCGGCAGCGAGACAGCCGGACGCTCGGGCAGGGAGAACTCGGCGGTGACGTAGTAGAGCTTGCGGGCCTGCCAGGGCGCGAGTCCCTGACCGAGCTGGGCGGAGCAGCGGTTGGCGCGGGAGGCCCACTGGAAGGCGGCGGAGGTAAACAATCCGGCCACGCCGTGGTCGGGGTGGGCGGTGACGAAGCCGTCGGCTCCGAAGGTGACGACGACGTGCGGACGCTGGGTGCGGATGGCCTGAATGAGACGGCCGGTGACGGCGTGGAAGTCGGCTCGGTCGAGCGCTCCGTCGGGGTAGTCGAGTACCTGGCAGTGGGAGACGCCGAGGTGGCGGCAGGCGGCGGCGAACTCCTTGCAGCGCATGGCCTTGAGCGATTCATCGCTGGCCGCTGCACCGCGGTTGGTGGCGCGCTCGCCGGCGGTGAGGCAGATCACCGAACACTCCACACCGGCGTCGGAATAGCGGGACAAAATTCCGCCGAAGGCTCCGGCTTCGTCATCGGGGTGGGCGGTGACACACAGCAGTCTTAGCATTCAGTGTCCTCACGAAGAAATTTTGATCTGCGTTGGCGCTGGGTCGGGTAACGCTGCGCTGCCGGCCGCTGGCGCTGGGTGACGCAGAGCATCCTTAGCATTCACTGTCCTCGTTCAGAAACTCTAATCTCAAATCCGGGCTGGCGTTCGCTACGGGTGCGTAGCTTTGGCGATGCAGTGGGGATGGGCCGTGCTGTTGCAGAGCGCGCTTGTGGAGGGGCGTCGAATAGCCTTTGTTGCCGGCCAGCCCGTACTGCGGATAGACGGCGTCCCAGTCGCGGAGGATGGCATCGCGGTGGACCTTGGCAAGGATGGAGGCGGCGGCGATGGAGGCGGAGAGCGCATCGCCGTGGATGATTTTTTGCTGGGGGCAGTCGAAGTCGAGCGTGACGGCATCGACCAGGAGGAAATCGGGTCGGGGATGGAGGCGCTCGACGGCGAGCTTCATGGCCAGCAGACTGGCCTGGTAGATGTTGATCTGGTCGATGCGGGCGGCGTCGACTTCGGCAACGGCCCAGGCGATGGCGCGCTGGCGGATGCGGGCGGCCAGGGTTTCGCGATCGTCAGGGGAGAGCAGTTTGGAGTCGCGCAGCCCGCGAATGCGGTCGGCCGGATTGAGGATGCAGGCGGCAGCGGCCACACAGCCGAAGAGCGCTCCGCGGCCGACTTCATCCACTCCGGCGACCAGCTGGGCGCCGGAGAGCCAGGCGGCTTTTTCAAATTTGGTGGTGCACTGGAGGCTCTGGAGCAGGCGCAGCTTTTGGGCGGAGGCAGAAAGCGGCGCGGCGGTGGAGGGTTCGCGAGCTGGTGCGGAGCGGGACACGATGCTGTTAGATTCGCACCGGGAGCGAGGCGGATGCAAGGGGCATGTCCTGCGCTGAAAACAAGGGCAACCGCAATCTGCTAACGCGGCAGATGTGGGGCACCTGCAAGATCAACCGCCCCACTCAAGCCAAAAGAAGGCTTGAATGGGCCACCCGCCGGCGGTTTCCAGGGCAACAACAAGTGCAAGGGCAAGAGCACCCGCGATGGCTGCTAGGGTTTGGCGTCGGCGGTTTGTTTGGGCTCGGTAACGGTGGCGGTGCGCTCCAGTTTGTCCCAGGAGAAGTGGCGGCCGTCGACGGCGCGGCGCAAGGTCTTGATGAGCACCACGGAGAAGAGCTGGCGGTAGGCGAAGCGCTGCAGCCAGACATGTCCCAGCAGCCACCAGTCGCGCTTGTCGCGTCCGTGACGGCGCTCCAGCGAGAAGGCGATGGTGGAGGCGATGAAGTCGATGAGCAGGAACACGAAGAAGAACAGGACCAGTTGCTCGAAGCTGGCGGGGTCGGCGGTCTCGGGATGGAAGTGCTTGTCCCAGATGAGGTACTTGAGGGTGCCGACGACGAACATGATGTCGATAAAGGGAGAGACCAGGGGCAGCAGGATCTGGAAGATGAGGATGTTGGGCAGCGCAATGTAGCCGAGCGCGCCCTTGCGGGCAAACGCCGAGCGGTGCTTCCAGACGGCCTGCAGGATTCCGAACGACCAGCGGAAGCGCTGGCGCATGAGTCCGTTGGCAGTGGTGGGCGCCTCGGTAAAGGCCAGGGCGCGGTCTTCGTATTCGACCTTGTAGCCGTTCTGCAGCAGGGCCATGGTGAGGTCGGCGTCTTCGGCGACGGTGTCGGTTTTGTAGCCGTTGGCGGCGCGGACGGCCTCGGTGCGCCAGGCGCCGATGGCTCCGGGGACGACGGAGACGCAGCTGAAGGTGTTGAGGGCGCGGCGGTCGAAGTTCTGGCTGGTGATGTACTCGAGGGCCTGCCAGCGGGTCCACAGGTTGACGCGGTTGCCGACCTTGGCGTTGCCGGCCATGGCTCCGACGTGTGGGTCCTGGAAGTGTGGGATCAGGTAGGCGATGGCGTCGGTACCGATGAGGGTATCGGCATCGATGCCGACGAAGATCTCCTCGGTAACGAACTGGAGGGCATAATTGAGGGCGCTGGCCTTGCCGCCGTTTTCCTGGCGCAGCACGGTGACGCGACCGCGGGCGATTTCATTGGCGAAGGTCTCGCGGGCGACCTCGGCGGTGCGGTCCGAGGAGCCGTCATCGATCACCACCACGCGCAGGTTGGGATAGGTGGAGTGCAGCACGCTGCGGATGGTGCGGTTGATGACCTTCTCTTCATTGTAGGCCGGGATGAGGACGGCGACGGCGGGCTGGTAGGCGGAATCGCCCAGGGCGCGCTCGGTGCGGTGACGGCGGAGACGGTCGAAGATGGCGCAGGCGCCAACCAGGATGAGGCGTCCGCTCATGAGCACGTCGCCGACGAAGAAGACGAAGACGATGAGTCCGCTGACGGCCCCGAAGACCAGGAAGCCGGCGGAATCGACGGTGGCCCAGAAGCGCTCATTGCGCGAGATGGGGACCATGACGTCGTCATAGGTTTTGCCCAGCAGCTCATGCACGGAGACGATCTGGTAGCCGCGGTCGCGCAGGCCCTGGATGATCATGGGGAGGGCCTTGACGGTGTTGGCGCGGTTGCCGCCGCCGTCGTGCAGCAGGATGACGGAGCCGTGGGACAGCTGATCCATCACCGACTGGGTAATCTGCTGGGGCGTGGGCCGGGGATTTTCGTGCCAGTCGTCGGGATCGATTTTGTCGCCGACGGTGGTGTAGCCCATGCTCTGAGTCAGCTCCAGGGGCCGGACTTCGTCGGCGGTATCGGGCTCCTGGTCCACCGAGTACGGAGGACGGAAGAGCGCGGGCTTGATGCCCAGTTTGGCGGCCAGCAGACGCTCGGTGAGGTTGAGCTCGACGCGGACCAGCTCCGGGCTGATGCTGCTGATGTCGGGATGGGTGAAGGTGTGATTGCCTATCTCATTGCCTTCGCGATAGATGCGCTTGAGAATACCGGGGTACTTTTCCGCCTCCAGGCCGATGGTGAAGAAGATGGCATGGACGTTGTATTGCTTGAGGACGTCGAGGATCTTCGGCGTCCACTCGGGGTCGGGACCGTCGTCGAAGCTGATGACAACACGTTTGCCCGGCGCGCCATAGCTATCGACCACGTAGGGGCTGGGCAGCTGGCGGAAGACCTCGTTGGTGATCAGGCCGGTTTTGTCCAGGGTGAGGTCGCGGGTGCCGGCCTGAGGGCCGCTGGCGATGCGCAGGATGTCGCCCTCGCCTTCAATGTCCACGTCCTGTCCGGGATCGACGACCTCGAGCTTGGTGGGCGCATCGGAGTCGCGGGGCGAATCCCAGACCTTCCACAGCGAGCGGTCTTCCGAGCCGAGCCGCCAGAGGGCGAAGGTGGAGATGCCGAGCGAGCGGGCGGCGCGCATCTGGTTGAGGGCGGTCACCGCGTCCAGAAACCAGACGTCATGCTGCAGGTTTTTCTCGTCCAGGTAGGTGAAGTGCGGGTTGAGCAGGTCGGAGTCGAAGCTGACCTCGGCCTCCGAGTCGCGGGCCTCCAGCCAGGCGTCCTGCACGCTGACGTTGTGCACGCCGGCCATGCCGGGCTTGCCCTTGGGAGCGGTGGTCCAGTCGTATCCGTAATTGCCGATGGCGCAGATGATCTTTTCGCGCGGAACGACCGTGAGCGCTTTCATGAGGTTCTGGGTGAACCAGTCCTGCCCGGCGATGGCTCCGGGCTCGCCGCCGGGATAGTGCTGGTCATAGTTCATCACGATGAGGCCGTCGGCGAACTTGGCCATGTAGCCGTAATCGAAGTCGGAGTTGGCCGAGGGCACGCTGATGTAGAGCTTCTGATTGCGCTGGTGAAGGTCGGAGGCCAGTTCGGCGATGAGGGCGCGGTAGCCGGGCTTCGCCTCTTCGGGGAAACTTTCAATGTCGAGGGTGAGCCCTTTGTAGTTGTCGCTGGACAGAAAGGCTGCGATCTCGTGGCGGAAGCGCGCGCGTGCGGCCGGGGATTGGAGCATGGTTCCAATGCCGGCTTGCCACTCGTTGCCGATGGGGTCGAAGTTATTGACCATGGGCAGCACGTCAACCTGGGCGCCGGAGCTCTTGATGAACGGCATGAGCTTGGCATCGATGTTGGCCACGCGGCCATTGTTCACCACGTTGTAGAGAGTGTTGGTTTCGTCGACGGCCTGCAGGTGCCCGTCGGGTGCGAGGACATGGAGCCACTCGGGGAAGACGAAGTCGAGCTGGTGGATGTACTCGCGCAGGGAGCTGTAGCTGGCCGCGTCCCAGGTGACGTAGAAGGCGCCGCGGATGCCTTCGCCGGAGTTGAGCACGACCTGCGAGGCCGGAACCGGCGTCTTGCGGCGGGTGGTCCTGACCTTCGCGGGCCGTTTGCGCTCGTCGGACTTGAGGGCGCGATAGTTTTTCTTTTGATCGGCCAGCAGCACATTGGGAAGGCTGGTTTTGCGCACGACGGTGATGGCGAAAAATCCGATGAGCAGGCTGAATACGACCACTGCCACGTCTATGGACTTGCGGATGCGCTTCCAGCGGCGCCGGTCAGGATCAAAGAAGATGGGGTTGGACATTCGTTAATTGCCGTAGTCTCTATGGTATGGTGCACCCTCGGCTACAGTCAATGAAACCCGGCCTGCAGTATCTTGCTTTGGGATCTTCAGTTCTGGTGGAGAATGGCTGATTGACGGTACACGCTGCCCCCGGCTTCGCGACGGCGAAGATGGGGGCAGAAGCAGACTGCACCTATCGTGCGAGTTATCTAACGTTTGTCTTCGTGGCCGTTATGCACCTCGTTCCCCTTGAAGCCCTGAATCTTATTGAAGCTCTTTCCCTCCTCGGGTTTGTCGCCCTTGTTCGGCTTTGGGCCCGAGTAGCCGCGACGGGCATCGAAGCGTCTATCGACGTGGCCGTGGAAGTTGTGTGGGCCATGGAACCACGGACCAGCGCCGATGAAGACACCATTCGAGAACCACTCCGGGCCATAGTAACCGTAGGGAGCGCATTCATACGGCGCGTAGTCATAGTAGCCGTAAGGACATGCAGGGGCAGCTCCAATGTCGATGCCGACATCAACCCCAGCCTGAGCAGGGGGCGCGGCGGCCAACAGGCAAAGCGCAACCACTGCAGCTAACGCAAAGATCTTAAATCCTTTCATTTGTTTAACCTCACTGTCGTCGCGGTGATCTTCCGAAGTACGTTTTCCGCAGCGACTTAGCTCGGCTTTGAGCCGAGCCATCTCATGCGGAGAGGTACGATTCGGCCTCCCGGCTGAGGGTTGGCTGTTTTATCGGCTGCTCGGAAGGTGGCCCTGCGACCCTTCGAATTGCTATATTCGAGAGTGCTTACACTCACTCGAAGGCATCCCTGGTGGTTTGGCGCTACCGCCCTGGTAGCGGTGCTGCTACGGCTATTTTTCATCTGGAAGCTGGCCGTGGTCACCGACGATTCGGTCTTCTACGGCGACATCGCGCGATGCCTGATTCACAACCACGGATATGGCGTTCAGGAGAACGGGGGATGGGAGCCGACCGTCAGCCGGCTGCCGGGATACCCGCTGTTTCTGGCCTTCAGCTTCCTGCTGGGCGGCGACCAGCAGTACCGGACGGCCATGCTGCTCCAACTCGTCTTCGACATGCTGAGCTGCCTGCTGGTGGCCGACATCGCGCGGCGCGTGGTGGGCGAGCGGGCGGCACGCACGGCCTGGGTCCTGGCGGCTTTCTGCCCGTTCCTGATGAACTACGTGGCCGCGCCGCTGACCGAGTGCCTGGAGATCTTTTGCATCTGCGCCGCCCTGGATTGTGCGCTGATTGCGCTGCAGCGGCGCAATCTACGTTTCTGGATGCTGTGCGGCATCAGTTGCGCGTGGGCGATTCTTTTGCGTCCGGATGGTGGACTGCTGCTGGGCTGCATTGGGCTGCCGGTAGCGGCGCTGGGATGGCGCGAGCGGAGCCGGCGGCGCGAACTGCTGACGGCAATGGTGCTGCTGGCGTCCGTTTCCCTGGCGCCGCTGGTGCCGTGGACGATTCGCAACTGGCGCGTCTTCCACATCGTGCAACCGCTGGTAGCCATGGGGGCGACCAATCCAGGGGAATATTTAGCCTACGGCTGGGGACACTGGATCAAAAGCTGGCTGCTCGATTACGCCAACACGGAAGACGTGGGTTTCCCTGTGCCGGGGCAGCCGGTGGACCCAAACGACATTCCCAGCTGGGCTTACAACTCCGCCGCGCAGCGGGCGCAGGGGGACAAGCTACTGGCGCAGTACGACACCAAGTACCAGATGACGCCGGAGCTGGACCGGCAGTTTGCGGCGCTGGCCGCCGAGAACATCCGGCTGCACCCAGTGCGCTACTACCTGCTGCTGCCCGCCGGTCGCATGCTGGACATGTGGCTGCGGCCGCGCACCGAGCTGATGCCGCTGGACAGCCACTTCTGGAGATTTCGGCAGGACCCGCGCGACTCGCTGTGCGCCCTGGCCTTGGCGGCGTTGAACCTTGCCTATCTGGCCGCGGCGGTGGCTGGGGCGTGGGTGATGCGGCGAAGGATGAAATGGCAATATCTGGGGCTGCTGCTGACTTATCCGGTGGTGCGCTCGCTGTTTCTGGCGACCACCGGGGCATCCGAAGACCGCTACACGATGGAGTGCTTCCCGTTTGTGTTTGTGCTGGCTGCCGGATTCTTGAGCTGGTGGCAGAGCCGGAAAGTATCTGCCGGAAGTAGTGGGCTGGACGCAGCAAGGCCGGAGCTTGAGCCCCGGCCCTGAGAGAAATTGCCTGATCGCGCTTACGAGGGTTCGGCGTTTTGCAGCGGCGAATCGCTCATGCGGAACTTGGTGCGCACATGTTCGCTGATCAGCTCGGCGGCTTCGCGGTTGCCCTCGCGGTCGGTCTGGATGAGGTAGCGCATGGCCTCGACGAGAAGGCGCTGGCCCTCCATGTATCGCGGGTCGCTGGTGCGGATGCGATCGCGTACGCTTGGGTCCGGCCGCGCCGGAATGATAACTACTTTGGAACGGGCCATTGTTTACCCCTCATTCACCCTTTAACCATGAGACGCCGACATCGTACCACCGGTTGCAGAGCTAAGGCAAAAGAGGTGGATGCCTACTTTGACTTGAGATCGAAGGCGCCAGGAGGCAGCGTGGGCGGATTGACGACGATGTTGGAGTAGGTGGCCAGACGGTAGTCTCCCTCGCCCTGATCCAGCTTCTGCTGCTCGCTCATGCCGGTCTGCTGGTTGATCCATAGGGTGATGAGGGGGAACATGCTTTTGACTTCCTTGGTCTTCGGGGTGAGTTCGAGTTTGTAGGTGGGCTTGCCGTTGATGGTCTCGGTGCCGGCGTAGCGGATGTCGAAGTTTTTCTGCAGATCGCTGCCGCGTCCGCCGAAACCGAGGGCGAGGAAGCTCTCAAAGCTCTTCTTGTTCTTGCCGGCATTGTGGCGCTCGATCTCGCCGGTTTTAAAGTTGTAGATCTGCACTTCGCCATTCTTGAAGACCAGCTTCTTGGCGACCGGTTGGGTGATGACGGCGGCCACGTCCACATCAGGGCCGCTGCGCTTGAAGTACATCACACCCTTCTGGATGTCGTGCTCATCGACCACCTTCTGATACTGGTCCCATACGAAATCGGTTTGCACCTGCTTGAAGGTTTCGCTTTTCTTGTCGAGGAGATTCAGCGCCTTATCGAGGTCGGCCTGGGCAAAGGCGGAGGCGGCCAGCAGTACCGCGACGGAGGCCACGAGGATCAGTTTCTTCATTCCACTCTCTCTATCGGTTAGCGATGAACCCAGACATGATATCCCACGAGGTTGCCGTGGGTGTCCTGCTCGGGAGCCCAGTGGTCGATCTTGATGTCGCCGGCGATGGGTTCGATGACGTGGAGCAGGGCATCCTGCTTTTCGGCGGGACTGTTGCCGGAGACGTCGCGGGCATCGACGCGGAAGATGAGTCCGTGCTCCCCGTCAGGCATCACGAGGACGCTGCGGGGACGCGGGCGGCGCTCGGCGGGCTTGTCCGCATAGTTGATAAAGTGCGGCGACACGAAGATGAACAGGAGGATAAGCGTGACCATGACATCGTAGTGGAACGATCCACGAGGACGCGTCCACCAGATGTAGCCCTTGATTGTCTCCCACAGCTTTTTCATTGCATATTCAGTTTAATTCAAATCGCAGGCAGATGGTTGGCGGAATCTGCCACCGTCCCACCTTAGCCGCAAATACAGCGGCGAAGGTGGGGCACCCGTTCGTGAAGGTTTCTACAGTTTGCGTGCTTCGATTTTTTCGGCGCCGATGTAGGGGCGCAGGACTTCGGGGATGACCACGCTGCCATCGGCCTGCTGATAGTTTTCGACGATGGCGACCCAGGTGCGGCCGACGGCCAGACCGCTGCCGTTGAGGGTGTGGACGAACTCGCTTCCCTTCTTGCCCTCGGGACGGTAACGGATGTTGGCGCGGCGGGCCTGGAAGCTCTCGAAGTTGGAGCAGGAGGAGATTTCGCGGAACAAGCCCTGGCCGGGGAGCCAGACTTCGAGGTCGTAGGTTTTGGCCGAGCTGAAGCCCATGTCTCCGGTGCAAAGCAGCACGCGGCGATAATGCAGGCCGAGCTTTTCCAGAACGGTCTCGGCGGCGCGGGTGAGCTTTTCGTGCTCGTCGTAGCTTTCCTCGGGACGGGTGAACTTGACCAGCTCGACCTTTTGGAACTGGTGCTGGCGGATGATGCCGCGCACGTCCTTGCCGTAGGAGCCGGCCTCGCTGCGCCAGCAGGGGGTGAAGGCCGTCAGCGAGATGGGCAGGCGCGCGGCGTCGAGCGTCTCGTTGCGGAAGATGTTGGTGACGGGGACCTCGGCGGTGGGGATGAGACAGAGGTCGCGCTCGCCTTGCGGAACCTTGAACAGGTCCTGGCTCGAACTTGGGGAGCTGGCCGGTGCCGTACATGGATTCGGAGTTGACCAGGTAGGGCGGGAGGACTTCGGTGTAGCCATGCTCGCGGGTGTGCAGGTCGAGCATGAAGTTCATCAGGGCGCGCTCGAGCTTGGCGCCGAGATCCCAGTAGAGAGCGAAGCGGGCGCCGGTGATCTTGGCGGCGCGTTCCAGGTCGAGGATGCCGAGCTGCTCGCCGAGCTCCCAGTGCGGCTTGGGGGTGAAATCGAATGCGGGCGGCGTGCCCCAGCGCTTGACTTCGACGTTGGCGTGCTCGTCGTTGCCGACGGGGACGGAGTCGTGCGGAAGGTTGGGAATGCCGGCCAGAATGTCGTAGAGCTCGCTGTCGGCGGCCTTGGACCTGCTCTTCGAGCGCGGGAATGCCTCCTTGAGCTTGAGCACCTCGGCGGGAGAGCGCTCCAGTTCGGACTTCTGCTCAGGAGTGATGGCGCCTTTTTTCTCGGCTCCCATGAGCGGGCCGATTTTTTTGCTCAGCTCGTTGCGGCGGGCGAGCGCGGCCTCCAGTTCGCGGGTGACGGCGCGGCGGCGCGATTCGATCTGGCGGAAATTGCCGAGGATCTGCTCGGGGTTGGCGCTGCGGCTGCGCAGCTTCTCTTCGACTACGGATAAATGCTCGCGGACAAAGGCAAGGTCTAGCATAAGGATTGAGGATATCAAGAACTAAGCCTGCGAGGTATCAAGCTGAGCCTGGCGGAAGGAAAAGAGGCATCTGAATGGCGTCATCGATCGACCAGATGACAGGCTATATGATTTTGTTTCAGGCCAAATGGGACCGCGCGTTTAGAAATATATGCAACCGCTGAAATTTGTGGCCTCGCGGACGATTGTTACAGGTTCGACAATTAACCTTCAGCGCAGATCGAGTTTACAAGCTGATCTTGAGTGTGTCTCGGGCTGTACGATTTATTTCCTGGGGAGGAGAACCCAGGGGTCGCTGTGGCGTCATCGTGGCCTACCCTATACCCGCACTCTGGCCGCAAGGGAGTCTATCTCATTTATGGACGAAGCCGGAGACTTCTATACATCGGGAAGGCGTCAATGAATCACCACATCGGCTCTAGGCTGGGAGGGTATTTCCGTTATGGACCGTTGAAGAGTTGCTTGCCAATTCACAATGGATGGAGCGAACGGCCAAGCTATGTATGCACTATAGCCGTGCCGAATGACATGAGCTTTGAGTGCCGCCAGCTCTTGAGGAATATCTGATTCGGTTGCTGAAACCTTTCGATAATCGCCAGGGCGTTTCTGAATCAGACTGAGGGTCGGCAATTCCCCTCGGCTGACGATTGCCGGTGCGGCCGTGGCCAGGCTTATTGGTTTTTGATGGCTCCGGCCTGACTGGCGAATTCGGGGTGCTCCTCCTCGAGCTCGCGCGCGGCCTTCATGCCGAGTTCCGCGCCGACCTTGGTACAGCCGCCGGTGATGTCTCCCATGATGGACGGCAGGAGGGATCGCACCTTGTCACGAAGCTGGGGTGAGACTTCGGCCGGAGGCTGATGGGCGTTGATTTTTTTCTGGATTTCGATGAGTTCGTCCACGTCCTGCCGGGTGAGGTACTTTTCGTAAACCGCGGCATAGACCTTGATAAAGTCGCCCATGTTCATGTCACTGGCGATGCGCTTGGACAGTTCGTTGATGAAGCGCACCGAGCAGCGGGGGCATTGCGCGATCATCTTCTTGCGCGCCTGCTCGATGAAGGCCGGCTTCTGGGCTTGGATCTTTTGCCGGACTCCAAGGAGGTCGAGATATTGCATGACGTCGGCGTGGAGTGCGGGGTCCGTGCTGTCCCCGGAGAGCTCGGTGCTGCCCACGGCGCTAAATTGGGTGGGCAAAGCTCCCATGCCCTGAGGGCTGTAAGCCGGCTGGTTCATGTCGAGGTTGAACACTCTTTGCTGTTCCGCCGGCTTGCCGCTGTTGGACTGGGCATTGGCGGAGAGAACGAGCGCAAACATCAGCAGAGCAGTTTTCATGGCCGCGATTGTACTCCAACTCCGGGGACGCGGCGGGAGCAGTTTTCCGCGGCTACAGCTTTCCCCAGAAGGCGGAGGCCACCGCGCCGATGAGGAACAGGAACGAAACGGCGTGGTTCCATTTGAGGCGGTCGCCGAAGTAGAGGTAGGCGAAGACGGTAAAGACGGAGAGGGTGATGACTTCCTGGATGATTTTCAGCTGGAAGAGCGTGAACTCGCCGTAGCCGATGCGGTTGGCCGGGACCTGGAAGCAGTATTCGAAGAAGGCAATCATCCAGCTGACGACGATGACGGTGAGCATCGGCGCGTTGCGGTGCTTCAGGTGACCGTACCAGGCGATGGTCATGAAGGTGTTGGAACAGATGAGCAGAAGGACGGTTCTCATGGCATCGAAATCGTACCACTCCAGAGCTTGCAGCGCGGCAGGAAGTAGAATGAGGGGATGAGCACAAAGGACAGCAAGCAGGGCGCGAAGTCCGCACAGAACGGGCCGCTGGCGGTGGACATGCGGGTGAACGTAGCCGGGATCGCGCTGAAGAACCCGATCATCGCGGCGGCCGGAACGTTTGGCTACGGCGTGGAGTTCGAAGACATCGTCTCGCTGGAGAAGCTGGGCGGCTTTGTGGTGAAGGGACTGTCGCGCGAGCCGATGGCGGGCAACGCTCCGCCGCGGCTGTTTGAGACGGCGGCGGGAATGCTGAACGCCATCGGTTTGCAGAACATTGGGGCGCGCGCCTTTGTGGAAGAAAAGCTGCCCCGGCTGCGCAAGATCAGAGACGCGGTGGTGATCGCCAACGTGTATGGCTACAGCACGGGCGAGTACGAACATACGGTTCACATTTTGAACGAGGGCGAAGGCATCGCGGCCTATGAGCTGAACGTCTCCTGCCCCAATGTGCGGATGGGGGGCATCACCTTTGGGCAGGACCCGTCGCTGCTCGCCGAGGTAGTGGCGGGGGTGAAGGCGATTGCGCGGCGTCCGCTGATCGTGAAGCTGTCGCCCAACGTGACCAGCATTGCGCGCATGGCGCGGGCGGCCGAAGATGCGGGGGCAGATGCGGTGTCGCTGGTGAACACCTTTTTGGCCATGGCCATCGACCCGGTGACGCGGCGGCCCAGGATCTCCAACCTGACGGCGGGGCTGAGCGGGCCGGCGATCAAGCCGATTGCGGTGCGCATGGTCTATGAGGCGTCGCAGGCGGTGAAGATTCCGGTGATCGGGATCGGCGGCATCAGCACGCCGGAGGATGTGGTGGAGTTTCTGCTGGCTGGGGCGACGGCGGTAGAGGTGGGGACGGCCAACTTCTGGGACCCGCGGGCCTGCGAGCGGCTGGTGCACGAGTTGGAACGCTGGTGCCTGGAACAGCACATCGAGAGCGTGGCGGGATTGCGGGGCGGTTTGATTCTGGGATGAGCGGCGAAAGATTGACTTTGTGGGTAATCGTTGGAAAAGGCGAGGTTACTCAGATGGCAATGGTTGCGCGAATTGGCCAAACATTAACCAAACAATAAACCTGCGCGCATAAAAGTTGCCTTGAGGAGCAATCGTTCAGGAGTGGCCGGAGATGCGGACGCGGAGTTCCTCGGGGATGCGGTCGCGGAGGTTTTCCGGCAGGCGGTCGGTGAGTTTCTGGGCTCCGGTGAGGGCGGCGTCCTTGACGACCAGCGGGGCGGGAGTGGAGACGGCGACGATGAGCCAGACCAGGGCCGAGAGGGCAAAGCCGCAGAGCGAGCCGATCTCAAACCAGAAGGCATGCGGCGGGCTGAAGTGGTGGATGACCGCAAAGGCAAAGACGAAGACGACGGCCGAGACCGTGGCCAGGCCGATGAGGGTGATGTCAATGGTGCGATGCAGCTTCTGGTGGGAGCGGCAGTGGGCACATTCGGCGAGGTGAGCTTCGTAGTCACCACTCATCTCCGGGGCCAGCCCGGTGATGTCATAGCGCCATCCCGCGAGGATGTTGCCGACGAATGGATCGATGCATTGACTCATAAGCACTCTACAGCGTAAGGGCCGGAAGAGCTTCGTTCTGCGACGCGAGCAGCAAACGGTTACCCCACAGCCCTTGACGCATTCCTAAAGCCCGTTCGGCCGCAACTCGGGCCAAGTCGGGGTGATTATTCTGCTCCGACAGATGGGCCAGAATGAGGAATGCTGCTCCTCCATCATAATCGGTTGCGAGGAAATCCGCGAGAGATTCGTTGGAAAGATGCCCAACTCGGGACATGACACGCTGTTTTACGGCCCAGGGATAAGGTCCGCCGCGCAGCATCTCCAGGTCGTGGTTGGATTCCAGGACGAGGCCGTCGCAGGCGCGCAGCTGGTCGCGCACGTTGGGCGGGATGAATCCGAGGTCGGTGGCGATGGCAACGCGGAGGCCTTCGGCCAGGAAGCGGAAGCCGACAGGATCGGCGGCGTCATGCGGGATGGTGAAGGGCATCACGTCGATATCTCCGACGGTAAACGGGCGACCGGCGGCGAAAGGTTGGAATCGCTCGGCGTGGACGCGGTTGCCCGCCGCATCCTTGTACTGGCGCTGCCAGGCGCCGTGGGTGGGCTCGGTCATGTAGACGGGCAGGCGGAACTTTTTGGCCATGACGTGCACTCCGGCGACGTGGTCGGCGTGCTCGTGGGTAATGAGGATGGCGGAGATCGACTCGGGCGCGATGCCCTGGCTGGCGAGGCGGCGGCAGGTTTCGCGGCAGGAGAGACCGCAATCGACCAGCAGGCGAGTGCGGGAGCTGGAAAGGACGGTGCAGTTGCCCCGGCTGCCGGAAGCGAGGACTGAGATTGAGAACGCCACGAGGGATAGGATAGCTGGAAAGGCACAGGTTTCAAAGTTTCAAGGTTTCAAAGTTGCAAGGTTAACGGCAAAGGCAACGGCAGAAGCAAAGGCAACGGCAAATAGGATAGCTGGAAAGGCACAGGTTTCAAAGTTTCAAGGTTTCAAAGCAAGGTTAACGGCAAAGGCAACGGCAGAAGCAAAGGCAACGGCAACGGCGCGGGCTGCGGCGGGCCGCTATAATTCTGCGATGAGTGCTCCTGCCATTGTGACCATGGAACGGCCGCGGCTGATGTCGCTGGATGTGTTTCGCGGACTGAACATTTTGATCATGATCGTGGTGAACTGCTGCGGGCCGGGCTCGTTCCGGCAACTGCAGCACTCGGCCTGGAATGGCTGCACGCTGACCGACCTGGTCTTCCCTTTTTTCCTTTTCATTACCGGGGTTTCGCTGACGTATTCGTTCGCCGTGCGGCTGGGAGGGGCGAATCCCACATCTGCCAACAACGGGCAGATATGGGGCACCAAACGATTTGGAGACGCCCGCTGGCAATTGCTGCCGCATATTGTGCGGCGAGCCGCCACGATCTTCGTCATCGGACTGCTGATCAACGCCTTCCCGCACTACCATCTGGCGACGTGGCGCATTCCCGGGGTGCTGCAACGGATCGCGTTGTGCTACCTGGTGGGCTCGGTGCTGTATTTGTGGAGCGGGACACGCACGCGCTGGGCGGTGATTGCCGGGCTGCTGGTGGGCTACTGGCTCCTGATGCGCTACGTGCCGGTGCCGGGGTTCGGGGTTCCCACGGTCAACATTCCGCTGCTCGATCCGGACCGCAACCTGGCGGCGTGGCTGGACCGGAGGCTGATGCTGGGGCATCTGTACGAGAAGGTGCGCGACCCCGAGGGGCTGCTGAGCACCTTGCCGGCGATTGCCACTCTGCTGTTCGGCGTGGCCGCCGGGGAGTGGGTTCGCGCGCTGCGCAACGATGGCGGGCGACTGCTGCGCCGGTTGATGGCCGCGGGCGCGGTGTGCGTTGTGGCCGGCGGGCTGTGGGGGTTGAGCTTCCCGATCAACAAGAAGCTGTGGACCAGTTCCTACGTGCTGCTGACCGCCGGGCTGGCGATGATGGCCCTGGGCCTGTGTTACTGGCTGATGGATGTGAAGAAGGTGCGCGGGCCGTGGACGGTCATCCCGCTGGTGTTCGGCACCAACTGCATTTTTGCCTATGCGCTTTCCGAGTTCGTGGCCACTTCCCTGGTGGTGGCCAAAATCCATCTCGGCGGGCAGCTGATGAACTACAAGCAGGCCTTCAACTCGTTCACCTTCGATCTCATTCCGGGGACAGAGTGGTCTGAGCTGGGATATGCGTTGTTCTACGCGGCGTTTTGCTGGGCATTTACGTGGCTGCTGTACCGGCGGAAGATCTTTTTGAAGGTGTAGGGGGGGCGATGAGCGGCGTTCTTCCCCACATTGGCGTCGACCCAGGTACAAGCTCTCGACCATCTACAGCCACCCGGCTGCAGAGAAGCCTCTAAGCCGCGCGGGAGATTTGGGCGGCGCTGGGATTCCTCACTTTGTTCGGAATGACAACTTAAAGACGGGCGCACCGCGAGACAGGACGCTGCTTCCCCACATTGACAACTTAAGAGCTAAGGCAGCGGCGAAGGCGCACCGGGGGATAAGGTGCTGCTTCCCTTGAGTTGGGCTAGGTGTAGGAACTCCACTCATCCTCGGGAGGGATTTCGGTGGAGGAGAGTTCTTCGTAGCGGATGGCGGAGGCGGAAAAGCCGGCGCGGCCATGGGTATGGCCGGTGATATCGGAAAACAGGCGCGGGATCTCCGAGACCGGGACCGTGGCGGAGATGGTTACGGGGTGCAGGTCGATGCGCTTGACCTGGCCTCGCCGGGCAGTGACCGCGCCGGTGGTGGTGGCCATCGACTCCTCGGGGATGGTGATGAGAACCGAGACGACGGCTTCCAGGATGACGGGCTCGGCCTGGTGAATGGCGCTGGCGAGCGCGGTGGCCGCCGCCTGCTGGAAGGCGCCGACATTGGAATCGACCGCGTGATAGCTCCCGTTGGTTACGTTGATGCGAATGTCGGTCACCTCAAAACCGGCCCATACTCCCTGGCCGATGGTCTCCAGAATTCCGTGCTGGACCGGCGTGATGAGGTCGGTGCGAATGGAGTTCCCCGCGCTCCAGGCCAATTCCACGCCTTGGCCACGCGGCAGGGGTTCGACGGAGAGGTGGACATGCGCGTAGAGTCCCCGTCCGCCAAACTGGCGGATGACTTTGCTCTCGGCGCAGGCCGGGATGCGGATGGTCTCCCGGTAGAGAAATCTTGGGGCGAACGGCGCGTTCATCCGGGACATAATAGCGGTTGCAGGAAGGGATTCCAAGTACGAGGTGGTGGCTGAAATGCCTCTTGGGCGGCGCAGGAGATTGGAGCGGCGCAGGGATTCCTCACGTTGTTCGGAATGACAACTCAAAGAACAAACGCAAAAGCGAAAGCAAGGTCGGCTCAGAGGGATACGGCGCTGCTTCCCCACATTTGCGTCGAAAGGGATCTACGCAGCCGGGTACGCGGCGAAAGATGCCGCTCCGGCCGCGGGCGCTCGGCGACGCAGATGTGGGCCACCCGGCCGTTTGTCTGAGGGCAAAAGCAAAAGGCACGGCCGAAGCCGTGCCCTAGTGGTGAGCCAAACAGTTAGTCGTGGACACCGTCCATGAAGGCGCGGAGTTTGCGCGAGCGGCTGGGATGGCGCAGCTTGCGCAGCGCCTTGGCCTCGATCTGGCGGATGCGCTCGCGGGTGACGGCGAAGGACTGGCCGACTTCTTCGAGGGTGTGCTCGCTGCCGTCTTCCAGGCCGAAGCGCATCTTGATGACCTTCTCTTCGCGCGGGGTGAGCGTGCGGAGGACCTGCGAGGTCTGATCCTTGAGGTTGACGTTGATGACGGCCTCGGCGGGCGAGACGACGGCGCGGTCTTCGATGAAATCGCCGAGGTGGGAATCTTCCTCTTCCCCAATGGGGGTTTCGAGGGAGATGGGCTCCTGGGCGATCTTGAGGACCTTGCGGACCTTGGCGACGGGGATGTCCATGCGGCGGGCAATCTCTTCGCTGGTTGGCTCGCGGCCGAGCTCCTGCACCAGCTGGCGGCTGGTGCGGATGAGCTTGTTGATGGTCTCGATCATGTGCACCGGAATGCGGATGGTGCGGGCCTGATCGGCGATGGCACGGGTGATGGCCTGACGGATCCACCAGGTTGCGTAGGTGGAGAACTTATAGCCGCGGCGGTACTCGAACTTGTCGACGGCCTTCATGAGGCCGATGTTGCCTTCCTGGATGAGGTCGAGGAACTGCAGGCCGCGGTTAGTGTACTTTTTGGCGATGGAGACGACGAGGCGCAGGTTGGCCTCGATGAGCTCGCGCTTGGCGTGCTCGGCGTCCATGTCTCCCTGGATGATTTCGCGCTGGGTGCGCTTGAGTTCGGCGAAGACGGCTCCGGCTTCGCCCTCGATGCGCTCCATGTCGGTGCGTACGGTGCGGACCTGGCGGCGCAGTTCCTTCTTCTGGTCTTCGTTCTTGGTGAACTCGCAGCGCTTTTCGAGATTGAGAACCTGGCGGTCGAGGGCCTTCATGTTCTCGACGGTTTTGTTGACCCGGTCGATGAGGCGCTTGCGCTCCGCGTTGGTGAAGCGCAGCTTGCGGATGCAGCGGCTGACCTCGACCTGGGCGCGGCCAACGCTCCAGTGCATCTTGCGGTGGTCGCGGATCTTTTTGCGATCCTTGCCGGGCGCGCCGACTTCGGCCAGCTTGGCGACGAAGGTGAGGCCGCGCTTGTAGTGGCGCGCGAGCTCGTCGATTTTGCCGGTGATGTCTTTGAGGCGGCCCTGCAGTATCTCGTCGGTGATCTCCTCTTCGTCGAAGATCACCACTTCTTTGACGGAGCGGACGCCGCGCTTGAGATCGTCGCCGATGGCGAGGACCTCGCGGATGACGATGGCGGAGCGGGAGAGCGCCTTGAGGACGCGGATCTGGCCGCGCTCGATGCGCTTGGCGATTTCGACCTCGCCCTCGCGGGTGAGCAGGGGGACGGTGCCCATCTCGCGCAGATACATGCGGACGGGGTCGTTGGTCTTTTCCAGGGCGCCGGGGGTGAGGTCGAGTTCGACATCCTCGGACTCCTCCGCATCGGGATCGAACTTTTTCTCGGAGGGCAGCTTGGTGTCTTCCAGGACATTGATGCCCTGGTTGCCGATCATTCCGAGCAGGTCGTCGAGATCGTCGGGTGAGTTGATGTCATTGGGCAGGAGGTCATTCACCTCGTTGTAGGTGAGGAAGCCTTTTTCCTTGCCGGTGTCGATCAACTTTTGAATATCTTCGTATTTATCGTCGAGAGCCAAGAGCAATATCCTTCACTGGCGCCGTAGGCAGCCAAAAATTACTTTCCTAGGCGGCACAGGGCCACCAGGCAGCCGGAATTCGGCCCAGCGGCCTGATATAGACCGGGGCAGAGGCCGAAACCTTTCCGTTTCAACACGTAACGCATGAGAAGACCCGCTCCGCTACGGGCAAATCGCCACGTGGGCGAGGAGGCCTAAGCCTTTAGATGCGGAGAGTGATCCCGCGTTTTGGGATCGTCAACATTTTCGCAGAGAAATGGGTGAAAAAGCAAGGAAGGGCAAAAGGCGGGTCAGGGAAAAGGGATTGTGGATAAACAGCACCCTCCGGCAATGCTGTTGCGTATAGCTGCTATCAATACTTCTTATTGGCCCGACTGGACGAGGCGCTGCTATCGTGCTGGGATGGCGGCCGAAACCCTGAAGTCCAACTCGCGCGGGCTGTTTGGGCACTACGACACGGGTGGATTCTACGATGAGATGTTTGCGGCTCCGGGCGTGCCACGGCCCCACTACGCCAAACTTTTCCGGACCCTGGCGGAGATGGCGCCGGAGCAATACGACGAGCGGCGCAAGATTGCCGACCTTTCCTTTCTGCTGCAGGGCATAACGTTTACGGTTTATAGCGATAAATCGGGGGCGGAGAAACTCTTCCCTTTTGACCTGATTCCGCGGATTGTGCCGCACTCGGAGTGGCAGCGGATCGAGCGGGGACTATCGCAGCGGGTGATGGCGCTGAACCTGTTTCTGGCCGACATTTACGGAGAGCAGAAGATCCTGGCCGACCGGCGCATTCCGCGCTCGCTGGTGTACTCGTGCAAGCACTTCCGGCGCGAGATGGTGGGGCTGCAGGTGCCGCGCGGGATCTTTGCCCACATCGGCGGAATCGACCTGATCCGGGATTCGAAGACGGGCGAGCACGTGGTGCTGGAAGACAATGTGCGCACGCCGAGCGGGGTTTCCTACGTTCTGGAAAACCGGCTGATTATGACGCGGACGCTGCCGGAGGCCTTCCAGGAATACGGGGTGCTTCCGGTGAACCACTACCCGACGGAGCTGTGCCGGATTCTGCAGAGCCTGTCGCCGCGGGGCGGCTCGGCGGCCGAGGCGGTTTTGCTGACGCCGGGCAGCTACAACAGCGCGTACTTCGAGCACAGCTTTTTGGCCCAGCAGATGGGCATCGAGCTGGTGGAAGGGCGCGACATGATCGTGGACGACAATGTCGTCTACATGAAGACCATCCGCGGGCTGCGGCGGGTGGACGTGATCTACCGCCGGGTGGACGACGACTTCCTGGACCCCCTGGTCTTCCGCAGCGACTCGCTGATGGGAGTTCCGGGACTGATGGGCGCTTACCGGGCGGGCAACGTGGCGCTGGCCAACGCGATCGGCAACGGCGTGGCCGACGACAAGGCGGTGTATGCCTACGTTCCGGATTTTATCCGCTACTACCTGGGCGAGGAGCCGATCCTGGGCTCGGTGGACACCTATCTGTGCTCACGGCCGGCGGATTTGAGCTACGTGCTGGAGCACTTGCCGGAGCTGGTGGTGAAGGCGGTGGGCGAGAGCGGCGGCTATGGGATGCTGATCGGGCCGGCGTCAGACCACGCGACGGTGGAGGAGTTCCGGGAGAAGATCAAGGCCGACCCGCGGAACTACATTGCGCAGCCGCTGGTGGGACTGTCGCGGGTGCCTTCCTACGACACGGCCAAGGAGCAGTTTGGTGGACGGCACGTGGACCTGCGCCCCTACTGCCTGTTCGACGGCGAGAGCGTGACGGTGGTTCCGGGCGGGCTGACGCGGGTGGCGCTGCGGGAAGGCTCGGTGGTGGTGAACTCATCGCAGGGCGGTGGAAGCAAGGACACCTGGGTGCTCAGAGAAGAAGGCTGAGGAGAAGAGGGCTGAGGTTATGTTGTCGCGGATCGCAGACTCGCTGTTCTGGCTGGCGCGGTACATGGAGCGGGCCGAGGATACGGCGCGCATTCTGGACGTGAACTATCACATGCTGCTGGAGGAGTCGGAGGGGTTCTACCGGCTGCGCTGGGATCCGCTGCTGGTGATGGCGGGCGAGGAGCCGCGCTTCCGGCAGGTGTATGAAGAGGCCAACGCCAGCACGGTGTTTGAATTCCTGGCCTTCCGGCACGATAACCCGAACTCGATTGTGCAGTGCATCTCCAAGGCGCGGGAAAACGCGCGGACCATCCGCGACCAGATTTCGCGGGAGATGTGGGAGGACATCAACGGGCTGTATCACGCCGTGAATGCCTTTGACCACCGGCAGGAAATCGCGGGCGGGCCGCACCGCTTCTGCGATACGGTGAAGTTCGGCAGCCACCGCTTCCACGGAGTGGCCGACGCTACGCTGCCGCACGACGAGGGCTGGCGCTTCCTGCAGCTGGGGTGCTTTTTGGAGCGAGCGGAGATGACGACGCGGCTGGTGGATGTGCAGTACCAGTATCTGCTGGATTCGCCGCAGTCGATGGGGCCGCCGGATAACCATCAGTGGATGGCGGTGCTGAAATCGGTGGGCGCCTACGAGGCGTACCGGCGGAAATACTACGCGCAGATTCGTCCCGAGCAGGTGGCCGAGATGCTGATTCTGCACCCCGAGCATCCGCGCTCGATTCTGTTCAGCATCAACATTGTGCAGTATGCGCTGCGGGCGCTGACCGGGACGATGCCGGGGTATTACTCGAATGAGGCGGAGCGGCTGACGGGCAAGCTGCTGGAAGGTTTGCGGTACGACCGGATCGACGAGATCTTCGACCGCGGACTGCACGGGTACCTGAACGAACTGCTGGAGTCCTGCCTGGCGATTGGGCAGAACATTGCGAGCATTTACTTCTACTACGGGGCGATGGCATGAACCGGTATCATCTGGTGCACATCACGGAGTTCAAGTACGAAGGGCCGGTCTCGGAGAGTTACAACGAGGTGCGGCTGCGTCCGCTGACCGACGATAAGCAGAGCTGCCTGTCGTTCCGGCTGACGACCAAGCCGGCCTCGCAGTCGCGCAGCTATCAGGACGCCTTCGGCAACTGGGTTTACACCTTCAACGTGCTGAAGGAGCACCAGGAGCTGCGGATCGAGACGGACGCGGTGGTGCTCCGGCTGGATGTTCCCGAGATGGCCGCGGAGGCGACGCTGGAGCAGGTGGACGCCGCGCAGGAGGAACTGCACGACGAGTTTTACGACTACATGGTGCTGAGCCATTACGTTCCGCTGGTGGACGAGCTGGATGAACTGGTGGCTGCCGCCGAGGGGAAAAGCGGCGGGACGGCATGGGGATTTGCGGAGGCAGCGGCGCAGCTGATTTACGAACGCTTCAAGTATGTGAAGGGCGCGACGCATGTGCACTCCTCGCTTGAAGACGCGCTGCGGGAGGGTGCGGGAGTTTGCCAGGACTTTGCCCATCTGCTGCTGGGCGTGTTGCGAAAACGCGGATTGCCGGCGCGCTACGTCTCCGGCTACCTGGTTTCCAAGCAGGCGACGAACCCGGGCTTTGCGATAGAAGAGGTGATCGGCGGACACGCCAGCCATGCGTGGGCGGAGGTGTACATTCCGCAGTGCGGCTGGAAGCCCCTGGACCCGACGCTGGGCGCCGCGGTGGGAGCGCGGCATGTGCGCATCGCCTACGGTCGCGACTACGGTGACGTGGCTCCGGTGCGCGGCCTGTACAACGGACACGCGGGACAACGGCTGACCGTGGACGTGCAGCTGCGTCCGGGGGTAAACGTGGATGGATGCGAACAGATGAACGGCGCGGCGGCGTATCCGGAAGAAGAAGATGTGGTGGACGAGCGCCCCAGCCAGCCGCTGCTGCAGCAGCAACAGCAACAGCAGTAAGGCAGGTTTCAAAGTTTCAGGGGTTCAAGGTTTCAAAGTTAGAGGCAAGAGCAAAGGCCCTGCATTCCTTCGGTGTGGGGCATTTCTTGCTCAGATCCAGCCGGAGCGGTAGACGATCCACCAGCTGGCGAACAAGGCGACGAACATCTCAGCGATCGCCCATCCCAAGGGCAGGAAATAGCCGAGCAGGCTGAGAAGCGTGAAGATGATCCAAAACATTTTGCGTTCCATGTAGTCCGTGCGCCCCTGCTGGAATGATACGGCAATGGGAGCGCCGGAGAAGGGTACGGACGATGGTGGCCGGCTGCGCGGGGCACCCGGCTTGTCTCTGGATTCCTCGCACCCTACCGGCAACTTCGCCATACCAGCGGTTCTCTAACTGCAAGGATGAATGGAGGTTGCTATGGCAGTGAGAGAATTCAAGCGCCAGCCCTCGATGGAGCGCCGCAGTTTTTCCAAACCCGATGAGACCAGGAGCTTCGACCTGGGAAAGGTCGATGTGGTTTCCCTGGGAGGAGCCACGTTTGGCCGCGCCACCTTCGAGCCGGGATGGCGCTGGTCCACCTGCGTGAAACCCCTCGCGCAGACACGGAGCTGCTAGGCGCCGCATCTGAATCTTCACATCTCCGGACGGCTTCATATCGCGATGGACGATGGCACCGAATTCGAATTCGGGCCTGGCGATATCGGTGCAATTGAACCGGGACACGACGCCTGGGTGGTGGGCGATGAAGCAGTCGTGGTCATCGACATCTCCGGGATGGAGAACTACGCAAAACGGAAGTGATGCTGTCAGACCGTGGCGGCGTGGCGCAGGGCGCGATCGACTTCTTGTTTTTCCTGCATGAGGCGAGCGACGGCGAGGGGATCGTTGTTGTGGGCGGCTTCGGCGATTTGGCGGCGGAGATCGCGCTGGCGATGCTCGAGCTGGCGGCGGCGCAGGGCTCCGATGGCTCCATGGAGCAGCTCGGCGGAGAGCGGCTCGTGCTCCTGCATGACGACGGACATGAAGAGAGCGCGCTCTTCGTCAGGGAGCGCGAGGGTCATGAGGTCGGCACCTGCGGCGAGGGCGGCGAGGATGGCGTCGATGAGCGACTCGGCGCGCATGCCCTTGTGGAGTTGCTCGGAGCTGAGAGTGTAGTAGGCCTGCTCGGCGGGGTTGTAAACCTGCTCCTGGCCGTTGTCGTCGGTAAAGGTGAAGGCGAGTTCGGCTCCGGAGGCGAGCGCTTGCAGGAGGATGATCTCGGCTTCGGTGAGCTGTGCAACGCGGGCGGGCGCGAGCTGGGTGGAGGTGCGGGCTCCGGCGACATGGCGCAACTCCTGGCGCAGGACAGCGGAATCGATTTGCAACTTTTGCGCAACGTCGGCGGCGAGTTCGTCGCGCACGATGCGGCTGGGGATGCGCTGGATGTGGGGCAGGAGATAGTTGACGGCTTTCTGCTTGCCTTCCGGCGTGCGGGGAAACTGCGACTGGGCGCGGTCGATGAGGTAGGCGAAATATTTAGGCGCGGACTTGAGCACCTCCGCGTAGGCGGCGGCTCCCTTGCGGCGGATGAAGAGATCGGGATCGTAGCCCTGGTCGAGGGTGACGATGCGGATCTCGAAGTCTTCGGCGACGAGCAGGGCGAGCGAGCGCTCGGCGGCGGCGGCTCCGGCGGTGTCGGGATCGAAGTTGACCACGATTTTTTTGCTGAAGCGGGCGAGCAGGCGGGCTTGCGGCTCGGTAAAGGCGGTACCGCTGGAGGCGATGACGTTGTGGTATCCGGCGTTGAATACGGAAATGCAATCCATCTGGCCTTCGACGAGGATGATGTAGTCGAGGCGGCGAATGGATTCTTTGGCGAGGTGAAGGTTGAACAGCACGCGCGACTTGCTGTAGATGGGGGTCTCGGGCGAATTGAGATACTTGGGGCCGGATTTGTCGTCGGTGGCGAGGGTGCGTCCGGTGAAGGCGATGACCTTGCCCGATTCGTTGCAGATGGGGAAGACGATGCGGTTGCGGAATTTGCTGTAGAGAGAGGCGGTGGATTTGGATGAATCATTCGCGCGCGCGTCGTCTTTCTCTTTCCAGCTGAAGAGGCCGCTTTCGCGGAGGGTATCTTCGTCGGCGAGGGGCTTGAGTTTGTCGCGCAGGAGAAAGCCGGATTCGGGGGCGAAGCCGATGCGGAAGCGGGCGATGGCTTCGTCGTCGAGTCCGCGGCCACGGAGATATTCGCGGGCGGAGGCGGCTTCGGGACGGGCAAGCTGCTGCTGGAACCAGAGGCAGGCGGCTTCGTGAAGATCGAGCAGGAGTCCGCGGCTGCGGGCCTCGCGAGCTTCCTGCGGCGAGCTGAACTCGGCCTTGGGAGCGGCGATGCCGAGCTTCTGGGCAACGGCGCGGACGGCTTCGGGGAAGGTGATGTTTTCGATCTTCTGGACGAAGGTGAAGACGTCGCCGGAGACTCCGCAGCCGAAGCAGTGGAAGTACTGGCGGCTGGCGTGGACGGAAAACGATGGCGTCTTTTCGCCGTGGAAGGGACAGAGGCCGGAGTAGTTCTGGGCGCCGGATTTGCGCAGCTTGACGTATTCGCCGATGATGCGGACGATGTCGGCCTGCTGCTTGACGATGTAGGCGAAGTCTCCGGGATTGGCCACGATACTATTTTGCCTGATTTAGGGAGTACCGCGCTCCCTGCATTCGCGGAAAGAAGGCGGATGTGGGGAAATGATCGTTCGGTGGTTGGGTGGCTCTGGTCTGTAATGGAGGGATGCACGGCGCTGGGGTCCTTCGCTCCGCTCAGGATGACACCTTCGATCAAGAGCAAAACAAACGATCAAGAGCAAAACAAAGGCAAGAACAAGAACAACAGCGAGGACAACCGCAAGAGCAACTACCCCACTCAAGCCAAAGGATGGCTTGAATGGGCCACCCGGTTCATCTCTACACCCGTTCATCTCTACGCCCGGTTCATCTCTACACTTTCAATTCCACTTCGGTGGCGCCGGCGCCGCCTTGGTTTTGGGGGGGCTCGGTGACTTCCATGACCTGGGGGTGGTGTTTGAGGTATTCGCGGAGGGCGCGGCGCAGGATGCCCATGCCGGAGCCGTGGACGATGCGGATGTGGGTGAGTCCGGCGAGGAAGGCGCGGTCGAGGAACTTTTCCAGCTCGGCGGTGGCTTCGTCCACGTTGCGGCCGATGACGTTGAGTTCGGCGGGGGCGGCGGCGTCTTCGTCGCGCAGGCGGACGTTGATGCCTTTGCTGCGGGCGGCCTGCACGGGATTGTCGGCCGGCCTGGCGTCATTGGAAACCACGGCGGCGATGTCGTCGAGGGGGACGCGCATCTTCATGGGGCCGACCTGGACTTCGAGGGCATCGCCTTCGAGCTTGCGCACCACGCGGCCGGGGCGTCCGATGGACTTGAGCTGGACGGTGTCTCCGACGGAGACGCGGGCGACGACGTGGGGCTGGGCGTTGGCGTCTCCGCGGTCGGAGCCGGTGGTGGCGGCGACGACGGTTTGATTGAACTGCTCGCGGAATTCGCGGCGGGCGGCGGCAATCTGCCGTTCGGCTTGCTTGCCGAGCTTTTGGGCGGCGGCGCGGTCCTGCACGGTGGCGACGGCCTGGCGGGCGTGGTACTCGAAGTCGCGCAGCAGCGAGTCGAGCTTCTTCTCCATGTCGCGGATTTTTTCGCGCTGCTCTTTGAGACCTTCGGCTTCGAGGCGGCTGCGCTCGCGGGCGACTTCCTGCTCGCGCTGGCGCAGGTGCAGGCGCTCGTTTTCAATCTGGCGGAGATCGGCGTGGAGACGGTCGAGAAAGGCGGCGATGTCCTGCGTCTGGGTGCTGAGTCGGCGGCGGGCCTCGGCGATGATTTGCGGATTGAGGCCGATCTGCTGGGCGATGTTGATGCCGGCGGAGGCTCCGGGGACGCCGACGCGCAGCTCGTAGGTGGGCGCGAGAGTTTTCTCGTTGAAGCCGACGGCGGCGTTGAGGACTCCGGCGGAGTTGGCGGCGTAGATTTTGAGCGCCGTGTGGTGGGTGGAGATGATGGTGAGCGCCTGCGATTGGCGGAAGTGTTCGGCGATGGCGACGGCCAGGGCGGCTCCCTCTTCGGGATCGGTGGCCGAGCCGAGTTCGTCGAGCAGGACGAGCGAGCGGCTGGTGGCGGTGTGGGAGATGAAGTCGATGTTGGTGACGTGGGCGGAAAAGGTGGAGAGGTTCTGCTCGATGGATTGCGAGTCGCCGATGTCGGCCAGGACGGCGTCGCAGATGGGAAGCTGGGCGCGCTCGGCGGGGACGGGGATTCCGGCCTGGGCCATGAGGACGAGCAGACCGACGGTTTTGAGGGCGACGGTTTTGCCTCCGGTGTTGGGGCCGCTGATGATGAGCTGACGGTGAGCGGCGTCCATTTCCAGCGTGAGCGGAACGACGGCTTTGCCGCGGGCGCGCAGGTTGCGCTCCATGACGGGATGGCGGGCAGCGATGAGGATGAGGGCTGGCTGTTCCCCACTCGTGCGCTCGTCCAGATCCGAGGCAACCGCCCCACTCAAGCCACAAGAGGGCTTCTGCCCAGCAACCCAACTACGGGCTTGCTGGGGACCCCGGTGAATGGGCCACCCGTGAATCTGATCCGCTTGCGGCATCCTCCTGGTTCCCACATTTGCCAACAGAGGGCAAATATGGGCCACCCGTATTTACGCGGGTGCAGTTGTATTGCTCGGCGAAGCGGGCTTTGGCGAATTGCAGTTCGAGCTCGCGGAGGATTTCGACGGCGAGGAGGATTTCTTCAGATTGCTGGCCGAGGCGGGCGGTCATCTCCACGAGGATGCGGTGGATTTCGCGCTGCTCGTCTTCGAGCAGGCGGACCAGTTCGTTGTTCTGCTCGATGGTTTCGAGGGGCTCGATGAAGACGGTTTGGCCGCTGGAGCTGGCTCCGTGGACGACGCCCTGGACACGGCGCTTCTGCTCGGTTTTGACGGGGATGACGAAGCGGTCGCCACGGATGGTGACCAGCTCGTCCTGCAGTGTGTTGCCGTCGGAGAGGCGGCGGAGATAGCCGCGCAGCGACTCCTGAATGGTGCGGCGCTGGCGTTCGATTTCGCGGCGAATGGCGGCCAGGGCGGACGAGGCGTGATCGTCGAGGGAGCCGTCGGGCGCGAACTTGTTGGCGAAGTAGCGCAGCAGGGGGGTGAAGTCGGCCAGCCCGGCGCTGAGCTGCTCGACGGCGGGCCATGGTTCCTTCATGGCGTCGGGCGGATGGGCGGCGGCTTCGCGCCACTCGGCGGCGCGATCGACGAGGAGGATGGAGTCGCGCAGCTCGGCGGGGTCGAGCGTGGCCCCGCTGATGCGGGCGCGGAGGACGAGCTGGCTGGGATCGGTGAGGCCGCCGAAATCGAAGCGTCCGCCGGAGCGAAGAAAGGTGCGGACCTCGGCGGTGAGCTGCTGCTGACGCTCGATCCACTCGGCATCCGAGGTGGGCGCGAGGGCGTCCACTGCCTGCTGGCCCAGCACGCTCTGGCAGCAGCCGCGCACCATCTCGCGGAGGCGGTCGAACTCAAGAGCGGTGGCGCTGGTATGCAGGAGCGGAGCGGGCATGACTCATTATCGCAGAGCTTGCGGGAGTGTTGGCGACGGGTACGCGGCGACAAACGCCGCTCCGGCCGCTGGCGCTGGGCTAAGCCAGGTGGGTGTCGTCGTGGGCGATGCGGCGTTCGTTTTCAGGGGCGCGGGCGGGAGTGTCGGCGGGCTCTGGAGCAGGACTCCGCGGGATATCGTTCTCGGGGAGCAGGTCGTGGATGGATTCGAGCCAGAGCATCTGGGAATGGAAGAGTTCGCCGAAGGTGCGGGAAGCGATGGTGATGACCTCGTCGAGCGAGGGGCGAAGGCCGGTTTCGAATTCGATGGAGGTGACCGGCTTGGCGAGGCCGCAGGGGATGATGAGCTGGAAGAAATCGAGCGGCGTGGTGACGTTGAGGGCGAAGCCGTGGGAGGTGACTCCGCGGGCGATGTGGACGCCGATGGCGGCGATTTTGCGCTCGGGAAAAAAGGCAGAGGCAGGATCGGCGCTGCTGCCGGCGGCGATGCTTCCCACCTTATCCGCGCAAAAACGGCGCGTCGAAGGTGGGGCACCCGGCAGTTCCTCGGCTGGAGGCTGTTCCCCACATTCGCCAACAGAGGGCGGATGTGGGCCACCCGGCGTTGCCTTTTCTTCGTCGCCAGAGCGCACGTAGTCGCGGTTGAGTTCGCGCGGAGTGAGGCGCGGCGGCGGGGTGGGGAGGGTCCAGACGCCGGTGAGCTTGCAGATGCGCTGGGTTTCGATGCGGTAGTGGGCGCAGATGCGCATGAGCACGTCTTCGAGAAGGCGGACGAAGGCGATGACTCCGAGTTTGGGAGCGAACGAGCGCAGGTCGAAGATGGGGTAGGCGACCAGCTGTCCGGGGCCATGGAAGGTGACGTCGCCGCCGCGGTTGATCTCGTGGATTTCGACGCCGCGGGAGGCGAGCAGTTCGCGCGAGGCAATGATGTTAGCGGCGATGGCGTTGCGTCCCAGGGTGATGACCGGAGGATGCTCGACGAAGAGAAGAACATTGGGGATGCGGTCCTGCTTGCGGAGTTCGACCAGGGTCTCCTGCAGGCGCAGAGCGGTCGAGTAATCGCAACGGCCGAGATTGAGGACGGAGATCATGGGGCCTGACTGCAAGGATACAAGGTTTCAAAGTTTCAAGGTTTCAAAGTTAAAACCTCGCTAAAAGATGAACTTGGCCGCCAGTTGCATCAGGCGCGGCGGCATGGCATTGATGATCTGGCCGAAGGTGCCGCTGCTGATGTTTCCGTCTACGGCGGATGGGCCGAAGAACTGGGCGTGATTGAAGACGTTGAATACTTCGAGGCGGAGCTGCAGCGTTTGGCCCGTGTGCAGCGCGATTTCTTTTTGCAGCGACATGTCGAAGTTCTCCTGGCCGGGGCCGGAGAAGAAGCGGCGCGGGATGTTGTCCTGCGTGCCAAGCGGAGCGCAGCCGGCTGTGCCTGGCACACAGAACAGCGCAGTGTTGAAGGCCGCGCTGTTGCTGCGCGGGTTGTGGTTGATCTTCAGGTCGCCGCCAAGGAAGTACGGCGTGTCGACACCGTTGTTGTTGATGCCGTTGGGATTGGTGCCGAGCAAGGAGCTGTCCGTGTTGTTGTAGAGGGTGACGGGCAGTCCGGTGGAGAAGCGCGTGATGCCGGAGATCTCCCAGCCTTTGGTCCAGCGGCTGGAGGCGCGGAACAGGCTCTCGAAGGGGATGCGGTAGCTGTAGCTGACGACGAAGTTGTGCCGGATATCGAAGGATGACAAACCGTAACTGATCGCGCGGTTGACCGGGTTGATTTCTTCTCCCAGGTTGGAAGAGTCGTCCATGGACTTGCCGTAGGTGTATGCGGCCGAGAGCTCCAGCCTTCCGCTGGTGTGGCGCAGGCTGAGTTGGAGAGAGTTGTAATTGGATTTTCCGATGGTCTTCTGCAGGGTGTCGCTGCCGAAGTTGTTGCCCAGGGGGCCGCGCGATCCGTTCTCCGCAAAAGGGCCGCAGCCGGGAGTTGCGAGGCAAAGCGCGGGAATGCCGGGGTTGGCTTCCTCTGTTACGAGCAGGCGATGGCCCTGGGAGCCGACGTAGCTGACGCTGAACACCGTGGTCGATCCAAGCTGGCGCTCGATCGACAGCATGTATTCCTCGACGTAGGGGATGCGGTTGCTGGTGGCGTAGCCGGGAATGCCGCTGATGGGCTCGTATTGCGACCAATCGACGTTGGGGTTGGGATGGCTGCGGGATGCGCCGTGCGGGGCCAATGCGACCGGGAATGGCTGGGTCGGTGTCTGCTCGGGCTGTCCGTTGGCCGCGCTGAGGAAAGGCGTGGCGAACAGCGGCGGCGCGGGACTGGTGTAGGTGATTCCGAAGGGCGCGTTGCCGGCCAGAATGCCGGCCGAGAGCGCCTCGATTGCCGAATAGAACATGCCGTAGCCGGCGCGAACGCTGGTGTTGCCGGGTCCTCCAGTGAGCGCTCCCAGAGCTGTGCCTTTGGCGGCCTGCGGCGAGTAGGCGAGGCCGACGCGCGGCGCGAAATCGAGGTTCCCTGGAGGCGCCAGGGTTCGCGGCACACCGGGATCGCCGGGAAAGAGAATGCCGGCGGGCGCGGTGGGAAAGACCAATGATTGTTTGCCGGCGGCAAAGGTGGATAGGCCGTTGTTTTTCTCATACCAGGGCTCGATGCGGTCCCAGCGTACGCCGTAGTTCAGGGTGAGACCGGAGCGTGCGCGCCAGCTATCTTGCGCATACAGGCCCCAGTATTTGCTGCGCGGATAGAAGGGCAGCAACTGGCTCTGGTTGTACTGGCTCGGATGGCCTAGCAGGAAGTCGGCAAAGTCGTTGCCCGTGGATCCGATCTGGCTGCCCGTGAAGCTGAAGCTTCCGTTGAATTGGGCGATGGGGTTGGTGTTGATCTGGTCGTAGTGAAACTCCATGCCGAACTTGAAGGTGTGGAGGCCCACCACTTTGGAAAAATCATCGATGACCTGGAAGGTGTTGTTGGCCTGGCGCAGTTCGTTGGCGTTGGTGCCGATGGAGAAAGAATTGAAGATGATGTTTTCCACCCCCTGGCCGCGGGGATCGAGCGGCACGATGCCGGGGCAAGGTGAACCGTCTGGGTTCTTCCCATTGGCATTGCAGACGACAAAACCCTGCGAGGCCAAGCTGGTGCCGAGCCCGCCGATGGGTTTGCCGAGGTCGTTGGAGTCGCGCATGAAGCTGAAGTGAAATTCATTGACCGCGGAGGAGCCGAACGTCTTGGTGTCTCCCAGGCTGAGCAGCTGCGCGCGGCCGAGGTAGAGCGCGTTGAAGCCGGGTACGCTAGCTCCGCTTTGCGCCGTGGGATAGGGATAGTTGTAGGTGTAGTCGTCGAAGAAGTAGTAGGCATCGAGCCGGCCCCAGCGAGTTTCGAAATCGAGGCGGCCGGCGGCTTTGTCGTCGCGCAGAGTCTCGTTCTGTGCCGAGGTGGTGAAGATGTTGGGGCCATCGTTGGGCAGGGGAATGTATTGCAGCAGAGCCTTGGCGGGCGCGGACCATGACGAGGGCGGAATTACAAAATTAGGGAAGATGCCGGCGCGCTCCTGCAGGGTTGGAACCTGGATGAGGCCGGTATCGATTCCCTGCGTGCTGCGTGTTCCCTGATAGTCGGTAAAGAAGAATGCCTTATTGCTGTGGATCGGACCGCCCAGGGTGCCGCCGAACTGGTTCTGGTCAAAAGTGCCGCGGGTGGGTGAAAAATAGTTGCGGGCATCGAGAGCGGTGTTGCGCAGGAATTCGAAGGCGTCGCCGTGCAACTGGTTGGTGCCGGATTTGGTGACGACGTTGATCTGCCCGCCGCTGTGGCCGCCGTACTCGGCGTCGAAGTTGCTGGTGAGGATGCGGAACTCGGCGATGGAATCGAGGTTGGGAATGATGGCCGCGCCGGAGTTGACGTCTTCTTCGACATCGCTGCCATTGACGATGAAGGCGTTGGAGAACTCGCGCTGACCGTTGATGGAGAGGGTTCCGGGATTGAGGCCGCCGGAGGGCTGAAGCGCGCTGACGCCGACATCCTGCTGCGTCTCGGCGGTGAGCGAGCTGGTGGGAACAACGCCCGGCTGCAGGGCGAGCAGATCGGTGTAGCTGCGGCCATTCAAGGGGACGGCGGTCATCTTTTTGCTGCCGATGACTTCGCCCATCTGGCTGCTGGAGGTTTCCACCTGCACGGTGTTTTCGCTGACGGTGACCGACTGCGACTCCTGGGCGATCTCCAGCACGGCATCGACCACGAGCGCGCTGTTGGCGTCGATGGTGATGCCGGTGCGCGTGTAAGACCTGAAGCCGGGCTTTTCGATGGTGATGGAGTAGCGTCCGATGGGAAGGTCGGGGAACGAGTAGAAGCCGCTGGCGTTGGTGGTGAGCTGCTGCAGGACTCCGGTGTCAAGGTTGGCGGCGGTGACGGCTGCGTCTTCGACGACGGCGTTGCTGGCATCCTTGACGGTTCCGGAGATGGTGCCGCCGGTACCGGCCCAGGCGTGGACGACGGCGAGGAGCAGGAATGCGAGAGCGATGGAGTGGCGGAGCTGAGTCAGGCGGATACGATTCACTGCGGGGAACTCCGGCGCGGCTGTAATCATGAAATTGAAATTCAATTCCATGATTATACAACTCTGATTCTGCTCTGCGGGAGAGAGTTGTCACGGCACGGCGTTAGATGCGGAATTGGGGCGTTTGCACTGGCTTTGGGGCGGAAGGATTAACTGGAGGGATAATCGTTGGGTTTTGGATTGTTAGAGATTGGGTAATGGTTGCGCAACATTTGGCGAACGACTGGCGGATGAGTAAACCTTAGCCGCCAGATCCACCTTCGCGCCTTGCGTTTGTATGTATAATTGTACGTACAAAGGCTATGAAGAAGCCCACGGAAAAGCAGAAAGTTCAAATCGAAAAGGTCGCGGCAAAAAAAGACGCGGACATTGATCTCTCCGAGATGCCCGAGGTGATCGACTGGAGCGGAGCCGAGATCGGCAAGTATCACCGGCCTCCGAAGAAGCCGGTCACCATGCGGCTGGACGCCGATGTGCTCGAATGGCTGAAGAGTTATGGCGACGGCTATCAGACGAAGGTCAACATGCTGCTGCGACATGCGATGATGCAGACGATGGGAGCGGCGGGGCAAGCGGTGGGTGTGGCGAAGCAGGCACGGAGATCGTAGTGGCGTTCCCAAGCCCCACATCTGCCAACTGCGGCAGATATGCCCTCCTGCTAACGGGGAGAAACATCCCTACAGGTACATAATCCTTTGCCGAGGGTCCGTGCCTCTGACAATGCAGCGCAACTTATCCTTGTATGCCGTCCACGATGTCGGTAACCTTGTCGCCGGCAACGCGTTCGGGTTTGCATAGACAATGAATTCATATTCCATGCCCCGAGATGGCGCGCCCGAAAAGGCGTTGAAGACTCCCAGGCCGCCGATGTTCTCAAAGCGATTGGTCGTGAAATAGCCGTCCTCACCATAAAGGCGTCTTTCCCCATACAAAGCGGCACCGACATGGACGAGCGAATCATGCAGCGGCACGTTCAGATCGTCTGACATGATCAAGAGGTTTGGCTGCGTGGGCAGGAATTTCGGATACGTCTTTTCCGATGAAACGCACCGGTGGACGGCCTTCCAGTTGCCTACAGCTCCGCCTTTCCATACGTCGTACTTCGACAGCTTTGCCAATCCCGCATCGAGTTGTGCGGGCGACAGCTCGCTCTCCCATCCCGGACTTTTTATTTCGACGAACACCGACGATTCGTTCGGCCAACTCAGAATGAACTCTCCCCTTTTGCCATTGGCACCGGGAGGGTCCCACTCGCTGATGCCGAAGCCAAGGCTCTTGAAAAGGTATGCCAGCCGTAGCTCGTTCAGTGCCTTATCCCGCTGCCGATCCCGGGCCTCAAGATTCGGGACGAAGCGTCCAAGATATCCATTCTGATTGGCGAAATGCAGCAGCGCGTCCAGCTCTCTCACATAGGCCGGGGGTCCGGGATAACCCCCGGTCCACGCATCAGGATTGATCAGCTTCCTCGCCACAGGGCCTAAACGCATAGCGCCGGTGCTTTTCGCCAAATCCGTCACTCCAATGCAGACCTACCCAAAGTTGTCTAGTCCTCTCGCGGGTGGCTGTAGATGCTCAAGACGTTGTACCCGGGTCGGCGCGGCTGATGGGCGGGTTGTAGTTGAGGCTACCATGGGGTCGGGCGAAGTTGTAGTAGGCGGTCCAGGGCTGGAGGTGCTGGTCGCGTTCATCGGAGTCTTTCCAGTGTTTGGCGTAGGCCCATTCGCGCAGAGCGGTCTGGATGAAGCGTTCGGCCTTGCCGTTGGTGCGGGGCGTGTAGGGGCGGGTGCGTTGGTGTTTGATTTCGAGTTGGCTGCAGGCTTGGTCGAAACTGGTGGGAGCGGTAGCAGCTTCCGTTATCGGTGAGCAGGGCGCGCACGCTGGATGCCGTGGCGGGCATAAAAGTCGAGGGCATCGCGCAGAAAGCCGATGGTGGTTTCGGCCTTCTGATCGGGCAGCATCTGGGTGAAGGCCAGGCGGGAGTGGTCGTCGATGGCGACGTGCAGGGCCTCGAAGCCGGGGTGCTTGGGCAGGCCGCGGCGGCGGCCGTCGGCGCGCATTAAAACCTCCTGATAACGGGTAAGGCCCTTGATATCGAGGTGCAGCAGATCGCCCGGAAGGGGTGTTCGTAGCGCTGCACGGGCGGAGCCGGATGCAGGTCGCGCCAGCGGCTGAGTCGGACGCGGCGCAGGATGCGGCTGACGGAGGCGGGCTGAGGCCGGTGGCGCGTGCGATCTGATAGCCGGGAGTATGTTGCCGGCGCAGCTCGATGACGCGGTCGACCAGTTCGGCGGGTGCGGCGCGTGGACTGCGGAGGGGTCGCGAGGAGCGGTCGCCGAGCCCGTCGGGGCCCAGGATGCGGAAGCGGCGGACCCACTTGGCGGCGGTCTTGGGGGTGACCAGAAAGCGCCGTGCGGCGGCGCTGAAGAGTCTGGCCGGAGAGTACAAACTGGGCCAATTGCTCTCGACTGCGGAGGGTAAGTCGGGCATTCTTGTGGATGTCCATTCGGTCTTTCTCGGGAAACTGGATTGCTCGTCACAATCAGCTTCTCCGGTTTTGATCGAATGGACAACCTCTTGAAAGATCACAGGTGGCCCATTCAAGCCTTCTTTTGGCTTGAGTGGGGCAGTTCCAGCGATGGGACAGAGCCGTGAAGGCGCACGTTCTCGCCTCCTTGCTATCCACTCGGACTCGATCTCTACGCGTCCCACAGAGCCGGTCGCGTGGTGGCGGAAGCTGCTCCACTCCCAGTCTTTCGGAAGTTCGCACAGCCCTCCCTTCACCGGATTGCGGTGTATGTAGCGCAACTTTTCGACAAACTGCTGGTGATCGCGGATGTTGAAGTCGTAATAGCGCTTCTCCCAGAAGTGGGTGGCGTCGCCGATTAATCGACGAGACACGCCCTGCTTTAACGACTTGATCGCTGTGTCGAGCGATGCGCGTATCGGTTCGCCGATCAGCAGGTGAATATGGTCGGGCATGACGACGTAGCCATAGACGCAAAGGTTGTAGTTGCGTCGAACCCGTTCGAGAGCGGCCTCGAATACTTGCTTCGCCGCGTCCGTGGTGAACGATGGGCGGCGGTGATAGCAGCCGAAGGTGATGAAGTGGGTCTGGCCGGATTGCTGGAAGCGCTTGAGTCCCCAGGGCACGAGGCAGTTTAATCCCCAGCGACTACCCCACTCAAGCCCAAAGAGGGCTCGAACGGGGCCGCTGTCGGCAGGAAAATTACTGCAACGGCAAAATCAACTGCCCCACTCAAGCCAAAAGAGGGCTTGAATGGGCCACCCGCACGAATCAGGAGCCAAGCGCTAACCCAGCAGCCTGGCGGCTTCTTTGGCGAAGTAGGTGAGGATGATGGAGGCTCCGGCGCGCTGGATGCTGAGGAGGGATTCGAGCATGACGCGGTCGTGGTCGATCCAGTTGTTCTGGGCGGCGGCCTTGATCATGGCGTATTCGCCGCTGACCTGGTAGGCGCCGAGAGGGACATCGAAGCGCATGCGGGCTTCGGCGATGACGTCGAGGTAGGCGATGGCGGGCTTGACCATGATCATGTCGGCGCCCTCTTCGAGGTCGAGCTCGATTTCGCGCATGGCCTCGCGGGCGTTGGCCGGGTCCATCTGGTAGCTGCGGCGGTCGCCGAAGGAGGGAGCGGAGTCGGCGGCCTCGCGGAAGGGTCCGTAGAAGCCGCTGGCGAACTTGGCGGCGTAGCTCATGATGGGGGTGTTCTCGTAGCCGTGGGCGTCGAGCGCGGTGCGCAGGGCTTCGATGCGGCCATCCATCATGTCGGAGGGGGCGATGATGTCAATGCCGGCCCTGGCCTGGGAGACGGCGGTTTTGGCCAGGATGTCGAGCGAGACGTCGTTGAGGATCTCGTACTCGGTCTCCGGGGTGGGGCCGTTCACTTTTTTGACCACGCCGCAGTGGCCGTGCGACATGTACTCGCAGAGGCAGACGTCTCCCATGATGACGAGGTTGGGGACGGCGGCCTTGATGGCGCGGGCGGCGCGCTGCACGATGCCGTCTTCGGCCCAGGCTCCGGTGGCGATTTCGTCTTTTTCCTCGGGCAGGCCGAAGAGAATGATGGCGGGGACGCCGAGGGCATAGATCTCGCGGCATTCCTTGACCGCCTCATCGACCGAGAGGTTGGAGACGCCGGGCATGGAGCTGACCGGCTTGCGGATGCCTTCGCCGGGACAGATGAAAAGAGGGTAGACGAAGCCGGCGGGAGTGAGCCGGGTTTCGCGGACGAAAGAGCGCAGAGCTTCAGTGCGGCGCATGCGGCGCTGACGGGTGATAGGAAAGGCCATGACTCTGAAAGTATAGTCCCGCGAAGGGATGGGCGGGAAGTGATGCCGGTCACAGGGCAATTGCCGCCGCCGCGGAATGGTATCGGGTGGTTCGTGGCATAATCCCTGCATGGATTTCGGTTTCAATGCGGATTCCGAGTTGGTGACGGTGGCGGAGTTCCCGACCGAAGAGGAGTTTCTGGTGGTGCGCGCACTGCTGGAGTCGGAGGGGATTGAGTGTTGCGACCCGATGATTACCAGCCGGTACCATGGGCAGATCGAGGGGGGAATCCGGCTGCAGGTGCGCGCGGGGGACTTGGCTGCGGCGCGCGCGTTGCTGGAGGCGCCTGCCTGGACCGAAGACACCGAGGAGAAATAATTTCGCGATGAGCCACGAGCGCCGTTTTAATCCCAAGAGCCTGGACCGATTGGAAGCGCCGGGGCGCGGGCAGCAGTTTCCGGTGGAGGCGATTCTGGACGCCTCCGGAGTTTGCGGCCTGCTGAACGTGGCCGATATTGGCGCCGGGAGCGGCTACTTTGCGCTGCCGCTGGGACGCCGCGCGGCTCCGGGGATGGTGTACGCGGTCGATCCTTCGACAGAGTTGCTGGAGGTGCTGCGCGGCAAGCTGGCGGCCGACGGCGCGCCGGCCAACGTGGAACTGGTGGTGGGCGAAGCGGAGGCGACGGGGCTGGCGGAGGCTTGCTGCGACCTGATATTTCTCTCCGGCGTGTGGCATGAGATCGACAGCCACGAGCAGGCGCTGCGGGAGTTTTCGCGCATCGCGGCACCGAACGCCAAGCTGGCCATCGTGGACTGGAGCCCGGAGGCAAGCATTCCACCGGGACCGCCGATGGAGCATCGCATTGCGCGCAGCGCGGTGGAGCAGCGACTCGAGCAGAGCGGCTGGGCGGTGGTGAAGAGCGACGTGGTGAGCGACTGGACCTACATCGTGGTGGGACAACGGTAGGCAGGACGGCTGCGCCTGGCAGAGCGCGTTTATAATTGTGGGCTGTCCTTGAAATCGCGACATTCATATAGGAAACATTCATTCAGGAATCATGCGGAAGGAAGATCATGCCGACTGAAGTCGTTATGCCGCAGATGGGCGAATCCATCTTTGAAGGCACCATCACCAAGTGGCTCAAGCAACCCGGCGACAAGATCACGCGGGATGAGCCGTTGTTTGAAATATCAACAGACAAAGTCGATGCCGAAATTCCTGCGCCGGTTTCCGGCGTGCTGAAGGAGATTCGCGCCGAGGCGGGAAAGACAGTGCAGGTCAATGCAGTGGTGGCGGTGATCGAGGAATCGGAGGACTCTCCTGGCGGAGACGCCAAGGTTGCCGAGGCACCGGCTGCGCCAGCCATCAGTGGCGGGGCTCCGGCGGGCGGCACAACCAGCGCGCCCGAGGCCAGCGGAGCGGCGACCGACGTGGTGATGCCGCAGATGGGCGAATCGATCTTTGAGGGGACCATCACCAAGTGGATCAAAAAAGTGGGCGATCAGGTTACGCGCGACGAACCGCTGTTTGAGATCTCAACCGATAAGGTGGACGCGGAGATTCCCGCGCCGGCGTCCGGAGTGTTGACGGCGATCAAAGCGGAGACCGGCACCACCGTGCAGGTGAACAGCGTGGTGGCGGTGATCAGCGCTGCGGGCGCTGCACCGGTTACTGCGGCCGCCCCGGCCGCGGCGGCTCCGGTGAGTGCACCTCCGGCAGCGGCGCGCGAGAAGGAAGCAGTGCCGGGCGAGGAGGTTCGCAGCTCTCCGCTGGTGCGCAAACTGGCTGCAGAACACAACGTGGATCTGCGTCAGATCGCTGGCAGTGGAAGCGGAGGCCGCATTACCAAGGACGACATTCTAGCGTTTGTGGAGCGCGCCAAGACCGCTCCTGTACCGGCTCCGGCCGTGGTTGCATCGGTTGCCGCGGCACCGGCTGCTGCCGTGCCCAAGCCGTATGCCGGCACGCCCGGCAAGGTAGAGCCGATGTCGGTGATGCGCAAGAAGATTGCCGAGCACATGATCGCGTCGCGACGCACCAGCGCGCACGTGCATACCGTGTTCGACGTGGATATGACGCGCATCGTGCGGCTGCGGGAGAAGAACAAAAACCGCTTCCAGGAAGCGACGGGACTCAAGCTGACCTACACGCCGTTCTTCATTCGCGCGGTGACGCAGGCCCTGCGCGCCTGGCCCATCCTGAACGCTTCGGTGGAGGGCGATAACATTCACTACAAGCGCGACGTGAATATCGGAATCGCCGTGGCGCTTGACTGGGGATTGCTGGTTCCGGTGATTCAGCATGCCGACGAGTTGAGCTTCGTCGGACTGCAGCGGGCGCTCAACGATCTGGGCGAGCGAGCGCGCAGCAAGAAACTGAAGCCGGAGGAAGTTTCGGGCGGTACATTTACCATCACCAATCCGGGAATCTTCGGCGCAAGCTTCGGGCTGCCGATCATCAATCAGCCGCAGGTTGCAATCCTCGATATCGGCGCAATTGTAAAGAAGCCGGTAGTGCTCACCGACAAGGAAGGCAATGACATGATCGCGATCCGCTCGATGATGACCACGGCCATCGGCTTCGACCACCGCGTGGTGGATGGTGCGGTCGCCGACCAGTTCATGATGGTGGTCAAGTCCGTGCTTGAAAATTGGAGTGAGGCGTTTTAGCGGCAGGTTCCATTTCTTTGCGGCAGGCTCCGGCTCGCCTTTTTTTCGCGCAGGCAAAAATCGGCGGCAGACCCGAAGGTCTGCCGCCAGTATCAGGAGTCGTAATTTTCTTGCCTCTGCATCGCCCTGGCCCAAAGGGCCGCCGGAGATTTATTCTGCCAATTTCTTCACCTCGCCTAGAACCGCCTGCAATTTCTCTGCGTACTTCGGATCGGTGGCCCAGTGTTTGGCTATCTCGCGGATAAACTCTGCTTCATCTTTGCGCGCCTGGCGTGCGGCCGCATAGCACGCGCTTCGCAGCAGAATCCCGTCGCGGCACTGGATGCAGTCCAGCAGCGACGGATACTTCGCAAACTCGGCATCGATCGTGATTCTTTCTCCGTGCGCGCATTCTTCCGTCCTCATTTGAATGCGTTCGTGTGTGCCGTGCGCCTTGATCCCGAAGAAGTTGTTCGCCTCTTGAGAAAGTTTCGAATGGCCCCAGTTACTCTCCAGCGCAGCCTGAGCAACGGTCACCATCGCCGGCATGCCGCTTCGCTCCGAACTGCGTAACGCCGCCGCGTGTGCTTGCTGCACAAACTCTTGTTTGGTCATTAGTGATGTATCACCCTCATCGAGTCCAGCACCACATGCACGATGGTCAGCAGAATGCCGAACGCCAGGCCCAGCCCCGCCGTGCGCTGCAGTGCTGCTTCGTGCTTCTGGATTCTGGTCTCAAGTTCCTGTATCTTTCCCTCATTGCCATTGCCGACGATCCAGCGCATATGTGTCTTCAACTCCTGCACAACGGTCTTCACCGGAGTCGCTTTCGCACCCGTCGCAGCCAGCAGAATCGCCGCCCACACAAAAATCAAAAGCCGCCCGGATAGGCGGCTCATACTTCTCTCTACTCTCGTATTCATGCTTGTCTCTTGCCGTCCTTTCGGCTGCTCGCTGCTCCGCCTCGCCTGCCCGCATAACTCTTCATAAACTCTTCCACGCTACGCACATACACCTCGGCAAAGTCCACCACATACCGCTTGGTCTGGATCAACTCCTTTGCCTCCTCCAGCGAATATCCCGTCGCGCACAGCACCGCCAGCGCCATCATCGGAGCCCGGTGTATGCCCGCCGCACAGTGCACAAACAACTTCGCCTGCGGATCTTCCAGCGCCGCCATCGCAAAATTCACGCCCCGCTCAAACACCCCCCGGCTCTTGGGCATAAAATCGTCGTCCACCGGATTCCACAGCACTTCCACTCCCACCCGTTGGCCCAGTGGCGTGTCGTCAAATTCAACCTGCATGTCAATCACATGGGTGACCCCGGCCGCGGCCACTTCGGCCATCCGCTCCTCTACCCAGATTCCGCCGCCCACCGCAATCCGGTCCGTCACCCACGTCATGTCCATCCGCGCACTCGCCTCTTGTTTCTTTCCGCTCCGCGCCTTCAGAGCGGTTCCCCCAAAAGCTATATCCCGCAACGACAGTCGGGTGCCCCAGGTTCCGTGCCGCGTTTTTTGCGGCGCTAACCTGGGAAAGCAGAACCCATCACGCCGGCAACCGCTTTACGCTTCTACGGCTCTGCTGCAACCTCTGGCGGATCTTTGCTCAAACTCTCCTGCTCCGCCTCGTCCATCCGCTCCAGCACCAGCTTCGCCCAGGGCTCGCCGCTGTCGGCGGTCTCTGCTTCCTCGCCAAACATATGCTTGGCGCCGGTCATCTCCAGCAGTGTCTTGGCGTGCGTGCAGCTTCCCCGCTTGGCCTTCGCCACCATCGCTTCCACAATCGCCGGAACCGAACCCTTCATCGTCTGCCTGGCAACTTCAAACGGGTCCCGAGCGCCTGCGGCCGGAGCGGTTTTGCCCTAGCGCCTGCGGCCGGAGCGGCATCGGTCGCCGCGTACCCAGCTGCAAGGTTCGCCTCCCTAGCGCCTGCCGCCGGACTCTGCTTCGTCTTCTTCGTCCGCGAGCTCACCTCATGCCTGGTTGCCGCGCTCTTCTTGTTCGCCTTTTTCTTTTTCGGCGTTGCCTTGCCCGCTGCTTTTCCAGATGCAGCCTTCCTACTCGGTGCAGCCTTACTACTCGGTGCAGCCTTCTTGCTCGGTGCAACCTTCTTGCCGGCGACCTTCACTACCTTCGCCTTCCTGCCCGCCACTTCCGCCTCAATTGGTTCTTCTGGCCCGTGGCCTCGTTGCTTGCCCGCCTCCGCCCCCGGCTTTTTCTTTGATACCACTGCCACCACCTCTCTTCCAACCTCTTATCTTCAGAATATCAAGTTCACCCCCCTCATCCCCTCACCTGGCACCAAACTCTATTCACCGTGCTTTCAATCACTTGATTCGTCTTTGCAAAGTTTCCGCTCTTGACAGCAAATTTCCGCGGGCCCGTTTCCACTCCGGAGCCGCGTCTCTGCGCTCGCCGGGTGGCCCACACCTGCGTCGCGCTTTTCGACGCAAATGTGGGAAGCAACCCTTCCCATCCCCTGTTGCCGCCGTCTGCTCTTGCCTTTGCTCTTGCCTTTGCTTTTGCCGTACTCTTGCCGTTGCTCTTGCCTTTGCCTCTGTCCTTAAAGTTGTCATTCCGAACAACGTGAGGAATCCCTGCGCCGCGCCAATCTCCCAAGACGCCCCAGAGGCCTTTCAGCCGCCAATCAATCCCCTAAAAAACTCCGGAGCGACTAGGTCTCCGTCGAAATATGCGCCACCCGCCCCACCACGTAGTCCGCAAACGTCTCGCCCTTGCCCGGCTGCATGTATCCCAGGGCGCACTCCTGGTTCTCCGGACGCAGCGTCAGCTGGCTGCCCTGCAACTCCACATAGCGCACCTGCCAGTTCGGCCCGCTCTTCACCACGTACAGATTCTGCTCATGACGCCGGTAGCTCTGCAGCGAATTGTAGTGCCGGTCGATCAGCAGCATCGCCCCCGGCCCCAATCGCGGACGCATCGCCACGCCTGATCCCTTGTCCGCCTTGATCAGCACGAACCGCTGCCAGCCTCCTCGCTCGCTGGCCATCTCCGCGCGCATCCGCCGCAGAAATCTCTTCTTGAAGCGCAAATGCTCCACAATCTCGCCCGATCCGAAATCGCTCTGCAGCAGCGCACCCGGCTCCACGACCGGAATCGAATCAAATCCCGCTTCGCCGCCGTCCGTCTTGCGATGCGCATCCGGCATCAGGTCCTGGACCTCCAGCCGCATCACTTCCATTACCCGGTCCATCGACTCGATGCTCAAGCCCCGGCGGCCGTTCAGAAAGTTGGAAACATGGGCCTGCTGAAATCCGGCGCGGTTGGCCAGTTCCGTCCCGGTCAGCTCGCCCGCGGCAATGCGTTCCCGCACCAAGACCCGCAATCGGTTCTGCAAATCTGAAATCAACATGGAAGCCTCGCGCCTATCATTCAGTTGTAAATAGCTTTAAGAAATAGACAAAACTTTTGTAACAACTCCTAGCAATAATTCCGTTGACTCCATCCCCGCGCCCGCTTCATCATTCATCCACACACATTCAACTGGAAATGGATTAGAAGGGGTGGCATGGAAGAGGGCAGGGCTCCACACGATTCCGCGTTTGTCGAATTTCGGCGCAAGGTTCGCAACTCCGAACTGCTTACGTTAGCTGTCTCCCAACTGCTGCGGGAGACAGGTTTTACGGGCCGTTTGAGCGTCGTCATTCAAAACGGAACCATTCTCAAGTCCGGCTACGAGGAAGGCTACTTCACTCGTAGAGACGAGCACCGGCTTATATGATCTGCTAACAACCCAAATAACCAGACGGTACAACGAACCAGGTTCGGAAATCCCGCAAGGGAGCGCCGCACCGGTTCGTCGGAAAACAGGCCTTCGAAAAAAAATCGAGCCCTGTCGCCGGCATCTTCGCACCGCTTGCCGGGAGTTCAACTCCCGCAACTCTGTGGCCTTGCCGCCGCCAGGGCTTTCGTTTCGATAAAAGGGTGAAAACAAAATGATTGCAAAATTCGAATCTTTTCGTTCGCAAAGCATGGAACTGAAATACTGCGAGCGCTGCGGCAACATCTGGCTCCGCCGCTCCGGCAGCCAGCGCACGCTGTGCCATCCCTGCACCGCGGCCGAAGCCGCCTCGGTTCTCAACGGTTCGGTCTCCTTTCTGGGCCTCTGGACCCGTCTGCGCGCGGAGGTGCAGGCATGAGCGTCTCTCCGGATAAATCCATCTTGCACCTGGTCGCCGGCAATCGCCAGCAGCCCGCGCGCGAAACTCTGCCCGCCTATCGTCCCTACACCCGCGCTCTGCTGCGCCGCTACTTCCGCATGGCGATCGATGTTGGCCGCCTGCCCAGCATCCTCGGAGGGCTCTGCTTCCGCGCCCGCGTCAGCTCCTACAAGCTGCACACCTTCGAGGACGCCGTGATCTTCGTCCACGACATCGAGCGGGTCTTCGACCGCATCCCGCGTCCCGCGATGGAAATCATCGCCGGCGTCGTCCTGCTCGAGTACAGCGTCCCGGAAGCGGCTCTGCGCCTCGGCATTACCGTGCAGCGCGCCGAGCGCCGCTATGCCGCCGCGCTTGACTCTCTTTCCGCCGCTCTGCTCGAGGTCGGCTTGCTCCGCCCCGTCTTCGCCTCCGGCGAAAGCGATCAACCCAATCCGTCCCTCCGCCCGGCGGAAAACCTGCCGCCCAAAAAGCCGCCGCTTTCATCCGGCATCGGAGACCGGGCCCCGCTGGCCGCTCCAGCCACCATCGCTGAAACACGTTAGCCGGGAAAAAGGTGCGGGCACCCAGCCTCCGCGCCTATCCCATAATCCCGAAGTCAAAGATACGCAACCGGCTTGCGTATCTGTTATCATCGGCACCGCGGCACCGTTCTTCAGGCGCCGCGGTGCTTTTTCAATCCAGCCCCGGAGAGTTCCCGTGAGCGATTCCCCTGTCACTCCCATCCCACCCGCTTCCCCGTTGCGCCGCGATGAGGAGATCGCACTGGAGATGATGAAATTCGTAGCCACCACCACTGGCTTCGGCCGCACCGGAACCCCGGGCGCCGGCTTCCAGGGTGGTACCGTCTCGCGGGCTGAAGACTACGCCAAACATCTCATCGACCTCTACGGACAGTGCCTCGACGCCGTTCGTTCCAGGCGCTAGAAGAATCCGCCTGGGTCACTGCGCTGGAGTTTGCTGCATTGTGCGGGGTCATTGTGCTATGTCCGGCTGCATTTGGACATAGCTTTTTCCCCAGAATCAATACTGCGGACCGTTCCGGAGACTCTCCTTGCATCAGTGACCGTCGGTTTTCCAAACTTGCACCAAACATCCTGCTCCGCTCTTCCCAATCAAGATGTGCCAACCTGATCGACGCGTGGAAGCTGGCGTTTGCAACCATTAATCACCGGGATAATCCTCCAACCAGCTCAGGTTAGCCAGAAGTATATAGTTTCCGACCTTGCGCAACCATTATTGATTCAGTAAATACGGGTCTTCTAACGATTGACCCTTGGGTGAATCGTTCGTAGAGTTGAGGAAGCGCCTGCTTCGGGGATTTTTCACCGAACGCCGGTGACACAATCGAATGAATTTTCTTTATCGCAACGTCCTGCCGCTTTGCCTGCTCGCCTGTCTGCTCGTCGCCTCCAGCTACCCTCAGCAGGAAGCGAACCCCACTCTTCCTGCGCCGAGCCCCATAGTGCCGGGCCCGGCCGCTGCGGCGCCCGCGGCCGAAACCGTGGAGCAACTGATCGCCCAAGCCGAAGCCGAGTACGCGCGCGGCCAGTCCAACTATGCGGCCGGCCACTTGGAGGCCGCCAAGGACAACTTCGATACGGCTTTCAATCTTCTGCTGCGTGGGCCGGTCACTCTGCAGAACGACGAACGGCTGCAGGCCGAGTTCGACAAGATCGTCGAAGCCACGCACGACCTGGAGTTGCAGGCGCTCAAAGTGGGCGACGGATTCACCGAGCAACGCTTTGAACCGGCGCCCATCGACGAGGTCAACAACATCACCTTTCCGGTCGATCCCACCATCAAGGCCAAGGCTCAAGCGGAACTGGCAAGCACCCACAGCGATCTTCCGCTCATGCTGACCGATCCGGTCGCCGGCTACATCAATTATTTCTCCTCTCGCGGACACGGCACCATCGAGCGCGCGCTGGTGCGCCGCGGACGCTACAACGACATGATCTCCCGCATCTTCCGTCGAAGAAGGCGTGCCGCAGGACCTGATGTTCCTGGCCCAGGCCGAATCCGGCTTTCAACCGCTCGCCCTGTCGCGCATGGGTGCGCGCGGCATGTGGCAGTTCATGCCCTGGGACGGACAGCACGCGGGGCTGCAGCACAACTGGTGGGTGGACGAACGTCAGGACCCGGAGAAAGCCACGCGCGCCGCCGCCCGCCTGCTCAAGGATCTTTTCAGCCAGTTTGGCGACTGGTACCTCGCCATGGCCGCCTACAACTCCGGGCCCGGCACGGTGCAGCGCGCCGTGCAGCGCACCGGCTACGCCGACTTCTGGGAACTTTACCGGCGCGACGTGTTGCCCGAAGAGACGCGCAACTATGTGCCCATCATTCTGGCCATGACCATCATGGCGAAAAATCCATCGCAGTATGGGCTCGATCATCTTCCAATCGATCCGGCCGCCGCCTCCGATACGGTGCGCATTCATTACCCGATTGATCTGCGGTTGGTCGCCGAATGCATCGATTCTTCGACCACGGTGCTGCAGGAGTTGAACCCCAGCCTGCTGCGCATGACCACACCTAAGGATATGGATTTTGATCTGCACCTGCCCGTGGGAACCGCTGAAAAATTCCAGAAGACGGTCGCGGCAATCCCCGAGGAGATGCGGGTTTACTGGCGATACCACCGGGTGGAAAGCGGAGAGACGCTGAGTGAGATTGCGCGCCGCTACCACACTACGGCCAGCACCATCGCCGAGGCCAACAACCTGCAAGGGGACGATCTGGCCCAGGACAGCAAGCTGATCATTCCGGTCTCCCCGGCAAAATCCGCTTCCAGCGAAGTGGAAGGCAACATCGCCACGGTCCAGCGCTACAGCAAGCAGGCCACGCATTACAAGGTACACCGTGGAGACACCGATTCTCGTCGGTCGCCGACGATTTCGGAGTCTCTGCCGAGAAACTTCGCCAATGGAACCATTGAAAGGCAACGTGCTCCCGGCGGGACGACTCTGACGATCTTCAAGCCGGCCTCGGAAGCCACCGTGAGCACCGGCAGCCGCTGGCGGGGCCGGACGGGAACGGCACGTGCCATCCGCAACGTGAGCCACACGGTCCGGCCAGAGGAGCCGGCCAAAGAAATAGCCGGAACAAAGTCGAGGATAGAGCCGCATCTGCGCGAGGAAAAGAGAAGGCGGCTGGCCCCGCCAAAGCCGCGGCAGCCAGAGGGCGAAAGCGCAAGCAGCAAGGTTGAATTCCCGGAAATCGAAGCGCCTTCGCCGATGCAGGTCCTCATTCCATTGCATCGTAAACAAGGCTGAGTTATTGTGTTCGGGTGCGAGGGCGTGAACGTTGTGAGAGCATCGTGCATGCGTTGGCCACGAAAGCGGCAGAAGTCGTGTTGTACCTGTGCTCAGCAGTCCGCGGGCGCGGAGCGGCAAAAGATACCAGGAGGAGACATGACGTTCGACGAGACTCTTTACGGTCGCAGCAGTGATGATGGCGATGAATTCGGCGATAACGAAACATTCGACGACGTAATCGACGACGAAGAGGAAGAGGAACTGGAAGACGAAGAGGAAGAAGCGGAAGAACAGGAACTAGGCCACGCTGAAGATGAAGCCGTAGCTCCTTCCGCCAGCCGGGCTCAGCGCGACGAAGAAGCAACGAATCCAGCCGAGCCGGCCCCTGCGGCCAAGAAAGCCGGCAAAGAAAGCAGCCAGGAAACCCGCTGCCAAGAAGGCCGCTGTCAAGAAACCCGCCACAAAGGCCGCGCCCAAAAAAGCCGTCAAGAAGGCTGCCGTGAAGAGCGTGGCCAAGAAAGCCGCCAAGAAGGCTGCCGTGAAGAGCGTGGCCAAGAAGGCCGCCAAGAAGGCCCCCAAAAAGGCTGCCAAGGAAGAGGCAAAACCCGCGAAGAAGGCCAGCAAGAAAGCCGTCAAGAAGGCTCTAAAGGCGGTGAAGAAAGATCAGAAACTCGCCAAGAAAGCCGACCAGAAGAAGGCTCCCAAGAAGCCTGAAAAGAAAGCAAAGGGCAAGAAGAGTAAGAAGGGCAAGAAGTAGTCAGCAGCCCCGGGTTCCAATCACGGCCGCGGAGTCATTCCGCGGCCTTGTGTCGTTGCGCGTCCCAGAAAGCCAATGCCCCGGCATGATGCAGCCGGGGCATTGGTAACGCTCAGTTCCAGCAGGCGCTCGGCGTCGGGCACCGGGCTAGGCGGCTGCGGCGGCCTTCTGCTCCTGCTTGGTGAGTTGTTCGATGGCACGGCGAAGTTGTTCGTCGGGCTGATTCTTTTGAGGCTCAGGCTTTTCGTTCTCGTCGGGCACGATGTCGGAATCCTCCGGCGCGATGAAGTCATCCGTCTTGTCGGCTACCAGAACATTGGGAGTGATGGCCACGTCTTGAATCGCCTTGCCGCCCGGAGTGTAGTACTTGGCAACCGAGAGGATCAGCGCGCCGCCGTCCTGGAGATCGATGGTCTTCTGGATCGAGCCGTCCCCGTACGTCTTGTCGCCCAGAACGTCGCCGCGAGCATTATCCAGAATCGCACCGGCAACGATTTCAGCTGGCTCCGGCGGTGGACTTATTGACGATCACCACCAGGGGCAAGCTGGTAATTGCCTTCGCGGGATCGGCCGTAAAATTCTGCGCGCGGATATTTCTGCCCTTCCACGTATGCGATCTCCCATGATCCAGGAACAGGTTCGCTGTGGAGACGCCCTCGGCTCATCTCGCCGTCGCCGGAGTTACGGAGATCGAGAATCAGCCTTTTTGCGCCGTTTTTCTGCAGTTCGCGAATCCGCGCGGCGATTTCCTGCAGTACGGCCGCTGGGAAAGCCCTCGGCGCGAATGTAGCCGATCTGGCTCTCCAGCATTTTGGAGGCGACCGGCGGATACTTCACGACTTCACGAGTAATGGACATCTTCTCAGGCTGCGCCTTGGTGGGGCGAACGACGCTGAGATTCGACGACCGAGCCAACCTGCCCTCCCAGCAATCCGTCCAGTTCCGCCACCGACATTTCGCGGGTGCTCTTCTCGTTCAGGGCTTCGATGATGTCTCCGGCAACCAGACCTGCCTTGTCGGCAGGGCCGCCCGGCACCACCGAAACGACGTCGCCATAGCCGAAGCGCTTGGAGACCGCGGCGCCGATGCCCGCGGCAGGCTGACCGAGCTGCTTGTATAGCTTGTACTCATCCGGACTCAGATAGCTGGAGTTGGGATCGAGCGCCTCGAGCAGTCCATGCAGGGCTCCATTGCTGACCTGCCGGATGTTCGGATCCTCGACATAGTCGGATCGAATGCGCGAAAGCACTTCGCTGTAAACGCTAAGCTGGCGATATGCGCCATCATGTTGGTTCCCGCTTTGACGCCGACCGCGCCCGCAACGGCGAAGCCAAGGATGACAAACGACAACAGGAGGAGAGTTGTTTTTACGCTTTTTGACATGGACCCTTCAAAAGCCAGCCGGCACTAAGTGCCATTATACGGCGGAAGTGGCACGGCCGCCGTCACCCGGCTCTGCTTTGTTTAGACGCGCAGAGATGCATTAAGGTTAAAATGATTTTTCCCGGTTTGCGATCAGGTCGAGACCGCCTGCCGCGGCGGGATTTGCGGAATCGGGCTCAGAGAACCCGATTTTGCAGGAGGAGGATGCTTCGCAAACCCGAATTTGTATTGCTCCGGCGGAGACGGCAACCCTGGTTCCGATCAGCATCGTCGGCATCTAAAAACTCGCGGAATCTAGGAGAGCTTCACTACGGCTCGACTTGGCACGGCGGCGCACGGCATTATTATTAATGTTGTGCGCATCTTGATTCCCACCTGGAAATCATAGAATAGGAATGCATCGCCTGGCGGCGCGCCGGGGCAGAAAGGCAACTCATTCTACATGTCAGCAAATGTGCAGCAACTTGAATCAACCAAAACCTCGGCGCTCGACCAACTGTGCGTAAACACCATTCGCACGCTGTCCATCGACGCCGTCCAGAAGGCGAACAGCGGGCATCCGGGAGCGCCGATGGGACTGGCCCCGGTGGCCTACGTGCTGTGGGACCGCTTTCTGCGGTACAGCCCGGCGAATCCGCGCTGGCCGAATCGCGACCGCGTGGTGCTCTCCGCCGGACACGCCTCCATGCTGCTCTACTCGATGCTGCACCTGACCGGCTATGACCTTCCGCTCTCCGAGATCGAACGCTTCCGCCAGCTCGGCTCGAAATGTCCGGGGCACCCGGAATACCGCGTCACGCCCGGCGTGGAGACCACGACGGGACCGCTGGGACAGGGGGTCGCGAACTCGGTGGGCATGGCGATTGCCGAGCGCTGGCTGGCGGCCCACTTCAACCAGGCCGACGACAAGATCGTCGATTACCGCGTGTATTCGATCTGCTCCGACGGCGACATGATGGAAGGGATCTCGCACGAAGCCGCGGCGCTGGCCGGCCATCTGAAGCTCTCCAACCTGATCTGGCTCTATGACTCCAACCACGTCAGCCTGGACGGCCCCACCTCGCTCTCCTACAGCGACGATGTGGAGTCGCGCTTCAAGGGCTACCACTGGAACGTGCTGACCGTGGAGGACGCCAACGACCTGGAAGCGGTGGAAGCGGCAATCCGCGAGGCGCAGGCGGAGACCGAGCGGCCCACGCTGATCATCGTGCACAGCCACATCGGCTACGGCTCGCCCCACAAGCAGGACAAGAGCGCGGCCCACGGCGAACCGCTGGGCGTGGAAGAAGTGAAGGCCGCCAAGCGCTTCTATGGCTGGCCGGAGGACGCGCAGTTCCTGATTCCCGAAGAGGCTGGCGCGCACATGGGCGAAGCCGTCGAGCGCGGCAAGAAGCTGGAAGCCGAGTGGAGTGCCAAGCTACGCGGCCTGGGCGAAGAAGAATCCTGAGTTGGCCAAGCAATGGGACGCGATTGACCAGCGGCAAACTTCCCGAGGGATGGGACAAGGATGTGCCGGTCTTCCCGGCAGACGCCAAAGGGCATTGCCACCCGCGAGGCGGGCTACAAGGTGATGAACTCGATCGCCAAGAACGTGCCCTGGCTGGTGGGCGGCTCGGCCGATCTGGCGAGCTTCCAACAAGACCAAGATCGACGGCGACAACGGACTTCAGCCACCGGCAGCTACGGCGGGACGCATGCTGCACTTTGGCGTGCGCGAAATGGGCATGGGCGGAATCCTGAACGGCATCGCCGCCAGCGGCCTGCGAGTCTTCGGCGGAACCTTCATGGTCTTCAGCGACTACATGCGGGCGCCGTGCGACTGGCCGCGATCATGGAGCTGCCGGTGATCTACGTCTTCACCCACGACTCGATTGCCGTGGGCGAGGATGGCCCGACCCATGAACCGGTGGAGCAGGTCATGTCCCTGCGCCTGATCCCGCATATGCGGCTGATCCGCCCGGCCGACGCGAACGAGACCGCGGTGGCATGGAAGCTGGCCATGGAGAGCACCATGCATCCGGTGGCATTGGCCTTGACGCGGCAGGCGGTCCCGACCTTTGACCGCACCAAGTACGCCAGCGCCGAGGGCGTTCGCCGCGGCGCGTATGTCTTCAGCGACGTGGCCGGGCACGCCGGATGTGATCCTGATCGGCACCGGAAGCGAGTTGCAGCTGGCGGTGGAAGCCCAGGAAAAGCTGGCGGCCGAGGGCGTAAAGGCGCGCGTGGTAAGCATGCCCTGCTGGGATCTCTTCGAAGAGCAGAGCGCCGAGTACAAGGAGAGCGTGTTGCCCAGCGCCGTGCGGGCGCGCGTCGCCGTGGAAGCCGGGATCCCGATTGGCTGGGAGCGCTACGTGGGACTGGAAGGCCGGATCGTGGGACAAACCCAGTTCGGCGCTTCGGCTCCGGCCAAAGATGTATTCAAGCACTTCGGCTTCACCGCGGAGAACGTGGTGGAGCATGCCAAGGAATCGATTGCGGCGGTGCGGACGGCCAGGAGGAGAAGTAAATGAAAGTTGCCGTTGCGGCCGACCACGCGGGCTCGCTTTTGCTGAGGCCCGTTTTGGACGAGCTACGAAGGCTGGGGCATGAAGCCCTGGATCTGGGAACTCACGACGCCGTGACGCCGGACGACTATCCGGACCGCGCCGCCGATATTGCAGCGGCGCTGACCGCCGGGCCGGGCCGAGCGCGGAGTTCTCATCTGCGGCAGCGGCGTGGGCGCTTCGGTGGCAGCCAACAAGGTACGCGGCATTCGCGCCGCGCTTTGCCACGACACCTATTCGGCGCACCAGGGCGTGGAGCACGACCAGATGAACGTGCTCTGCCTGGGGTCTCGAGTGATCGGACGAAGCCTGGCGTTGGAGCTGGTGCGGGCCTTTCTGGCCGCCATCATCAGCGACGAACCCACGGCATCTGCGGCGGGTGGAAAAGATTGCCGCCATGGAATCCAGTTCTGACGACATCGAAGAGAAGTAACGAGGAGATGAGCGATGGCCAGCAATCCTTTAGCCCAGTTGAGCAAGTTGGGACAGAGCCCGTGGTACGACCAGATGACGCGGTCGCTGGTCTCCCAGGGCACGCTGAAAAAAATGATCGAAGAGGATGGGCTGCGGGGACTTGACCTCGAACCCGACGATCTTCGAGAAGGCGATCTCCGGCAGCAAGGATTACGAAGACGCGCTGCGGGAATTAGTGGGCAATGGCGCAGGACTGGCGGAGATTTACGATGCGCTGGTGGTGGAGGACATCGCCAGCGCCGCCGACGTCTTTCTCCCTGTCTATCGAGAGACCAGCGGCGAGGACGGATTCGTGAGCATCGAGGTATCTCCGCTGCTGGCCGAAGACACGGCCGGCACGGTGAAGGAGGCCATGCGCCTGCATGCCAAGCTGGCGCGGCCCAATGTGCTGATCAAGGTTCCGGCCACGCCCGAGGGACTGCCCGCCATCGAGGAGCTGATCTCGGAAGGCATCAGCGTAAACGTGACCCTGATCTTTTCGGTGGAGGTTTACGCGCAGGTGGCCGAGGCCTACATCAAAGGCCTGGAGAAGCGCTTGGCGAAGGGTGGCGCGATCGACCGCGTAGCGTCTGTGGCCAGCTTTTTCGTCAGCCGCATCGATACGGCGGTGGACAAGAAGCTGGAAGAGGTTGCCAAAGCCGGGCGCGCCGAAGCCGCCGAACTGATCGGCAAAGCCGCGATCGCCAATGCAAAGCTCGCCTATGCAAAGTTCCAGCAGATCTTCAGCGGAACGCGCTGGGAGAAACTGGCCGCCGCCGGCGCCAGGGTGCAGCGCCCTCTGTGGGCCTCGACAGGCACCAAGAACCCGAAGTATTCCGATGTGCTGTACATCGATACGCTAATTGGGCCGCACACGGTAAACACCATGCCACCAGTCACCTATGACGCGTTCCGCGACCACGGCACAGCCGCAGGTGACCATTACCGACGGGCTGCAGGAGGCGCAGGATTTGTTCACTGAGCTGAAAACATTGGGAATCGATTTCACGGCCGTGACCCGGGAATTGACCGAGGCGGGCGTGAAGAGCTTCTCGGATTCCTACAACGCCCTGATGGGGGTGATTGAACGGCGGCGGCACGAGGTCGCACCCGTCTAAAATAAGACTGTTGCAACAAGCAAAGTTTAAGTAGGAAAGCGGCGCAGCCTGAGGCTGCGCCGAATTGTTGACTCCTGCAGCGCCTTTCGCGCATCCAAAAATATTGATCTTCTCTGTCTGCCGCACATCTGCATGATTTGCTTTCTGGGACCGAGAATCACCACCCGCAATACAGGACAACGTTCACTCATGAGCACCGTGATTCCCGCGACTCCGACATCGCCCACCGAAGTGCAGCCGCTCCCCATTGCCGAGCCCTGCATTCTGATTATCTTTGGCGGCTCCGGCGACCTGACGCGGCGCAAGCTGTTGCCGGCGGTCTTCGATCTGACCTCCGCAGGCAACATGGCACGTGGATTCGACATTGTCGGCGTGGGCCTACCGGCGATGCAGGACGATGAGTTCCGCGCCAGCATGCGGCAGTCGGTTGAAATGTCCACCGAAGCGCGCACCTTTAGCGAGGAAAACTGGCGGACATTTGCCGGCAAGCTGCGCTACCTCTCCGGCGACCTGGATACGGACAACACCTACACTCAGCTTGCCCAGCGGTTGGAGGAGATGCGCTCGGCGGGCGCCAGCGGCAATCATCTGTTTTACCTCTCCGTGCCGGCATCCATTGCGCCCAAGGTGATTGCGGGCCTGGGCAAAGCGGGGCTAAATCAAAATGAACATGGATGGGCGCGCGTCGTGGTGGAAAAGCCGTTCGGGCGCGATCTGGAGAGTGCGCGATCGCTGAACAAATCGGTGTTGAGCGTCTTTGAAGAGAGCTCGGTGTATCGTATCGACCACTACCTTGGCAAAGAGACGGTGCAGAACATTCTGATGTTCCGCTTCGGAAATTCGCTCTTCGAGCCGCTGTGGAACCGCAACTTCATCGACTATGTTGAGATCACAGCAGCCGAGCCGATGGGCGTGGAGAACCGGGCAAAGTTCTATGAAGAGACGGGCGCCCTGCGGGACATGGTGGCCAATCACCTGTTGCAACTGCTTTCCCTCACCGCCATGGAGCCGCCCTTCAGCATGGAAGCCGACGCGGTGCGCGAACAGAAGGTGCAGGTGCTGAAGGCGATTCGCCCCATGACCGTGGAGGAGGTGACGCGGCGTACCGTGCGGGGACAATACGGCCCCGGAGTGGTAGAAGGCAACCTGGTACGCGGCTACCGGCAGGAACCGGGCGTAGACGAGAATTCGATGGAGGAAACGTATGTGGCGCTGGAGCTTCGGGTGGAGAACTGGCGCTGGTCGGGCGTTCCCTTTTTTATCCGGACCGGCAAACGGCTCGCCTCGCATACAACGGAGATCCGTGTGCACTTTAAACCCACGCCGGAGGCTCTGTTTGGCGATTCACAGCAACAGCAGCCCGAGCCGAACATCATCACCATCCGGATTCAGCCCGATGAAGGCATTGCCATTGCATTTGGCGCCAAGCGGCCGGGACTTGGAATGAACGGCATCACAGTCAAAGCCGATTTCAGCTATCGCGACGCGTTTGGAATGGCAACGCCGGTGGCCTATGAAACTCTGCTGTTGGATGTGATGATGGGCGACGCAACCCTGTTCACCCGCGGCGACGAGGTCGAAGCCGAGTGGCGCATTGTAACGCCCATTGAAGAAGCTTGGGCACAGTTGCCCAAGCCGCAGTTTCCAAACTACGCAGCCGGCAGCGAGGGCCCGGAGATCGCCAACGCCCTCATGTGGGGCGAGCGTCGCTGGAACCAGTTGCGCAGAACCGCACGTTAGGACAACCCGGGCGCGGCCCGTTGCAATGCAATCGCTCCCGGTTTGACAGTGCCCGGAAGGCCCCATAGAATCAATGTAGTCGGTCGCAACTTGACCGTATCGTGTTTGCCTCCCCGCCCAACCGCGGGCCCCTCCGGCAGACAGTCCGTGGCGGCGTAGCTCAGCCGGTTAGAGCGACGGTCTCATAATCCGTAGGTCCGTGGTTCGAGTCCACGCGCCGCCACCAATGAAATCAACAACTTAACAGTCCAATCCACTGCATCTCACTGCACAACTACTGCACAGAAAGCTTTGGGAGAGCCTGTTCTAGCTTGTCCATTGCGTCTGTAACCTGTTTCGGCAAGGTCTTGATATAGGCTCTCTGTGTGATCGTCACAGATGCGTGACGCATGATTCGTTGAATGGTTAAATCATCAACTTCAAGAGCGTGCAGGTTTGTAGCGAGTCCACGCCTACACGCATGATAGCCGTGCCAGTAAGGAATAGAATCGTCCCGCTTGTATTTGTGGTCTGTATCTTGATGATGCTCGGATTCACTTTTCCAGCAGACTTCGCAGCGATTAAGAGCAGGGGTAATGATGCGGTTGAATACATTGTTCAAACAAACTGGATTTCCCTCACCGTTGGCAAACATTACGCCAGTGGCAGGGTCGCCACACAAAAGCTTGTATCTATTCAGAATCTTTTTGAGGCGCGGAATCACAGGCACTGATCCCTTGCGCTGGAGTGTCTTTGGTTCGCCAAAAACGCCATGCACCCGCCCACGTGTCACACTAAGTTCCTTGCCGTTGTAGTTCTCCCAACATAGACCTTCGATTTCGCTCCTGCTTAATCCAGCATATGAAGCTACCGCAACAATAGCGTGTGCAGGATTCGGCAAGGCAAGCAATATCCTGTTGATTTCATCAATCGAGTAGGCGTAGGTTTCACCGCTGATCGCTTTCACTGAGGATGGAATCTCAGTTCCGATAACTGGATTCACACCGTCAAAATAACCTTGCTGCTTCGCAAAGCTGAAAATGCCGGAAAGCAAACTTTTGCATCGCTGGATAGTTGCACTGCTTAAATCGTGCCTATCTGCTATTCCATAAAGTATTTTCTGCACGTCACAAGTCCGAATGCCACGCATCCAAAAGGCAGAGTAAGGCTTTAGGTAATTCTTCCATTTCTCACGATATCCTACGGCGGTTGATTTATGCTTCTGCTTATCAACGTAGGGGAAATAGAACTGCTCAACGAATGAACCGAGCTGAATGTCAGCATAGGTCTTAATCTCATTCATTGGCATTAGCTTGGCTTGCAGCAATGGTCGAACGTCTCTCTCAGTCCTGTATTTATCCGACCGTTCAGCTAGCTTTTCAGCTCTCTGAATTCGTTTAACTGAGCCATCCTTCTGCACGACATTAACCCTATAACGGCAGAACCAAGCATTACCCTCTTGCCAAATGTATCCCTTCTGCATACCAACCCCCAGGTGCAATCAATGCCTCACGCTTCTCTTGGACGGTGAGTAGTTCGGCTTGTTGATGTTTGGCGGTGCCTGGCGGATGCGCAGACGTGCAAGGCGGTTCAGTCCTGCTCATTTACAAAATCTCCCCTTGTCGCGAATCTGCCTGAAACGGTTGAAGGATTCACGTGCTGCAATTGTAGACAGCAGATGAATCCTTCATAAGTTACCCGCGTAACGGGAAGCTAGATAGTTAAAAATAAATATTCGGCTAGGAGCGCGGCGTTGACGCATGTCACAAATGTGCTTTGAGAAACAGGAGGCGATTGGTGTGAGCAAAACGGGAAACGCGGGAGGGAGCGGATTTGCGTGAAAAGCTGCCGTGGTAACAGGGCGCCGGTAATCGGTCTATAGGGCAGGAGGGGGCCGACTAAACGGTGAGCACGGGAAGCGAGATACGCTCACTCCTCTGGAAGCTGAGGGTGCGGATGGCCGTTTAAATTCAAATTAGGTAGTTCTTGTCGCCATACTCCATGACAGAGTCTGGTCGTACGTCTTCCTCAGCCAGCCTTCTTGCGACGCGCCCGTCAGAACGGAGCAAGAGATCGATAAGAACATGATTGACTTTCTGATCCCCTCAAGCTACATTGGATTTGTGAAGATCCTTGTTCAGAACATGTGCTGTTGTCGGCTTGCGCACAGCTATGTTTCTGGCGAGCAGATCGGAATGATCGACACCTAAGTCATCATCTATCTAGAGGTTGAAGCCCACTCACCAGACCCGTTGAGTGGGCTTTTTGTTGTTGCAATATGCACAGATCACATTCGAGGACTCTAGGAGGAGCATTTGGCGAGCAAGAGAGAAGCAATAGGCAAAGTTTGGCGCTTTGTTGTTCTTGTATTCTGCATCTTTGGAATGCTCGGCAGCATCTGCTGCAGGGCTGCGCAGCAGCGCGTCACGCTCATGAACGTGTCCTACGATCCTACCCGCGAGTTCTACCAGGAGTACAACGCTGCTTTCGCGCGCTACTGGAAGGCAAAGACCGGCCAGGAGGTCACTATCAATCAATCCCATGGCGGATCGGGAAAACAGGCACGCGCGGTCATCGATGGGCTCCCTGCCGACGTGGTTACGCTGGCCCTGGCCTATGACATTGACGCTATCAGTGCGAATGGTGGGTTGATCGCCTCGAACTGGCAATCTCGGCTTCCCAACAACAGCACTCCTTATACCTCCACCATCGTGTTCCTGGTGCGCAAGGGAAATCCGAAGCACATCAAGGATTGGAACGATCTTGTCCGGCCCGGTGTTTCGGTCATCACACCGAACCCGAAGACCTCAGGTGGGGCGCGCTGGAATTACCTGGCTGCCTGGGGCTATGCGCTGCACCAGAACAAGAACGACCAGACTAAAGCTCGGCAGTTTGTAGCACAGCTATACAAAAACGTTCCAGTACTCGATTCAGGAGCCCGTGGCGCTACCACAACATTTGTGCAGCGCGCCATTGGCGACGTGCTGATTACATGGGAGAACGAAGCATTCCTCGCCCGGAATGAACTGGGCAGAGACAAACTGGAGATTGTTGTCCCCTCCTACAGCATCCTGGCCGAACCTCCGGTGGCGGTGGTGGATAAAGTCGTGAACGGGCGTGGCACCGCAACAGTGGCCAAGGCGTATCTCGAATACCTGTACTCCGATGAAGGACAGGATATCGCCGCTCGCCACTACTACCGTCCGCGCGCACAATCGATAGCCCAAAAGTACGCCTGGCAGTTTCCGAAATTGACTCTCTTTACCGTCAATGATGTCTTTGGAGGTTGGCAAAACGCGCAGAAAATACACTTCGCCGATGGCGGTATATTTGACCAAATCTATGGGAATTGAGATCTGTTCTGAGCCGATGCGGGGATAGGCAGTATGAGCGAGCTGGAATTTACCGAAGAGCGGTTGGAGCGTTACAGCAGGAACATTCTGTTGCGGGATGTTGGCGTCGAAGGCCAGAGGAAGATCTTCGGTGCCAAGGTTCTGATAATTGGAGCCGGCGGCCTGGGCTCCCCGGCTGCACTATACCTGGCCGCGGCCGGAGTAGGCACTCTTGGCATTGCGGATGCGGACAACGTGGAGCTTTCCAATCTGCAGCGCCAGGTGATCCATCACACGCCCGATATCGGAAAGCCGAAGGTTGAATCAGCAGCAGAGAAGATACGCGCCATCAATCCCGACGTTGAGGTTCGCACCTACCATGAGTGGGCGCGCGCGGCCAATATTCGGCAGATGATCCGCGACTACGATTTTGTGATTGATGGAACCGACAACCTCGTTGCCAAGTTTCTTATCAACGATGCCTGTGTACTGGAGCGTAAGCCGTTTTCTCACGGCGGTATTGTGCAATTCAACGGGCAGACTATGACTGTGCGTCCCTGGGAATCCGCCTGCTATCGATGCCTCTTCCGGGGTGTTCCGCCAAAGGGCGTGGTGCCATCGTGCTCCGAGGCTGGAATTCTGGGTGCCGTTGCAGGGATGCTGGGCACGATTCAGGCCGCCGAAGCGCTCAAGTTCATCATCGGGGCTGGGGAGTTGCTTACCAACTCGCTGCTCATCTTCGATGCTAAGGACATGAGTTTTGACAAAGTGACGATGGAGCCGAATCCAAAGTGCGCGGTCTGTGGCGAACATCCCACGATTCACGAACTGGTGGATGAAGAGCAGCCTGTGTGCGACTTGAAAAAGGTACCGGGCAAAGAATGGTCACGATAATAGCAATGGTTGAGGGGAAACTCTGATGTCCTACGATATTCCGGCTTCATTTCCGGGAGAACTTGACGAGTTGGAATCGTTGATCGCAAAATACCGCGCGGGTGCCCTCGATGCGGAATCGCTAAAAGCGCGGCGGGTTCCCTTTGGCTGCTACGAGCAGCGCAAAGACGGCACGTACATGGTTCGCGTGCGTACCACCGGGGGAGCGCTGACGCCTGCGCAGTTGCGGACCCTCGCCGTGGTTTGCGACAAGTATGGCAGCGATACGATTCATATCACCACGCGTCAGGAATTTCAGGTTCATGAGGTTGCGATTGAGAACGTCATCGCGGTGATGCGGGAACTGTTCTCCGCGGGCCTGTCTTCGCGCGGCGGTGGGGGCAACACCGTACGGAACATCATGATCTCGCCCGATGCCGGCGTCTCTCCGGAAGAAGTCTTTGATCCGAGCCCGTATGCTTTTGCTTTGACCAGCCGCCTCATCTCCGAAGCTGATTCCTGGGTGCTTCCGCGCAAGTTCAAGATTACCTTCTCCAACTCAGGCAAGGACACCGCCTACGCCCAGTTCAATGATCTCGGCTTCGTGGCAAAGATCCAAAAAGGGGTGAAAGGGTTCAAGGTCTACGTTGCCGGAGGCATGGGCGCAAAGCCCGAGGTTGCGCACCTGCTGCACGAGTTCATCCCATGGAGTGACACATACGTTGTGGCTGAGGCGGCCAAGCGTCTCTTCGACAAGCACGGCAACCGTAAGAACAAACATGCGGCGCGGCTCCGTTTCCTTTGGAATCAATTAGGCGAAGCGCGCTTCCGCGAGCTTTACCAAAATGAGTTGGACGAGGTTCGCCGCCAGCAGCCAACAGCCTTCATCGTGGATGAAGCTGACGTACAACTCACCACATCCTCCATAACGCCGGCAGAGGTTGAAACCCCAGAGTATGAAATCTGGAAGCGGCGGTACACGACGGTGCAGCGGCAGCCCGGGCTTTATTCGGTTTTGATCCCGGTATTCCTGGGTAACCTGCGGACGAAAGACGCGATTGCGCTGGCTGACTTCTTAGAGGGCTTCGGTACCGACGTGGTGCGTGCCACCTTTGGCCAGAACCTTCGCCTCCGAAATATTCCCAAAGCGTATCTCGGGAACGTCTACCAACTTGTCAGCGTTTTTTCGGAGCTTTCATCGGCTCCGGCGCTGCTTGCCAATTCCATCGCGTGTACCGGCGCCGACACCTGCAAGCTGGGCATCTGCCTGTCCAAGGGAGCTCTGCGGGCCATCGCTCGCAAGCTGGCGCAATCCGGGCTGAATCTTGATGATCTTGCTGATTTTAAAATCAATCTGTCGGGTTGTCCTAACACTTGTGGCCAGCATATGCTTGCCGATTTAGGCTTCTATGGCCAGGTCGCACGGAAAGACCAACTCATGTACCCCGCGTATGGCGTCGTTGCCGGGGCTGTGATCGGCGATGGCAAAGCGCGACTGGCAACGCACATTGACCGGATCCGTTCGCGAGACCTACCGGATTTCGTAGTGGCCCTACTCAAAATCTATCTCGAGAAGAAAGTGCGCTACGGTTCGTTTGACGAGTATGTAGCTGGCGAGGGAGCACAGGATATCCGGACTCTTTGTGATCGCTACCGTGAGATTCCCGAGTTCGACGACGACAAGAGCTACTACCAGGATTGGGGAGCCGAAGCGGCGTTTTCACTCATTGGCAAAGGCCTGGGCGAATGCTCGGCGGGATTGTTCGATTTGATCGAAGTTGATTTGAAGCAGATTCAATCGCTGGAAAAGAAGCTTGCCGCCGGCTTGTCTGGAGAAGAGAGAGAGAACGCGCTCTATCAACTCGCGCTCTCCTCGGCTCGAATGTTGCTGGTGACGCGCGGCATCGAAGCGCATTCAGACATGGCGATCTTCGCCAGCTTCAGCATGCACTTTATCAAAGCTGGCTTGGTAGGCGCGCACTTTCAGAGCGTAATCAACGCTGCACAATCCAAAGACCTCGATGTGCTTCGTGCCGGAGCGGCTGACGTCCTCGCGCTGGCTCAAGAGATCAAGGCACTTTATAACAGCATGGACAACTCGCTGCGCTTTCCGGCGGAGACGGCGTCAAAAGTTGGTTCTGCGTCATCCAGCCCCGTTCAAGTTGAGCGTGATTATCGCGGAGTTGCATGTCCTATGAACTTCGTAAAACTAAAGCTTGATCTTGCAAGAATGCAGAAAGGCCAAACAGTTCGGGTTCTTCTCGATGATGGCCCGCCGATCGAGAACGTACCTCGTTCGGCTGCTCGGGAAGGTCACAGAGTGCTCGAGCAAACCAAGACCGGCAATCACTGGGCAGTATTGATCGAGAAAGCTTAAATCGGATCACTTGACAAATTGAAATCGACGAACATGGACAGTGTTTTGGGCACCAGCCTTAGGGAGCGAATTGGCAACACGCCACTGCTGCGCTTCGATCGTTTGACCAGCGAACTGGGTGGCGTTCTGGTGCTTGCTAAAGCGGAGTGGAACAACCCTGGCGGTTCGGTCAAAGATCGTGCGGCTTCAAATATTATGGTTGAGGCTTTGCGTTCAGGAAAGCTGGGAGTAGGCAAGACTCTGCTCGACTCCACCAGCGGCAATACCGGGATTGCGTACGCCATGCTGGGTGCAGCCTACGGCATTCCGGTGACACTGTGCATGCCGTCGAACGTTTCTACGGAGAGGAAGCGGATTCTTGCGGCATATGGCGCGACCATCGTGTACACCGATCCCGGCGAGGGCTCCGACGGCGCAATCCGAAAAGCGCGGGAGATGGTGGCCAATGATCCTGAACTCTATTACTACGCTGATCAGTATTCCAATGAAGCCAACTGGCGGGCACACTACACAAACGGAACCGGCGACGAGATCTGGCGGCAAACCGAAGGCCGGGTCACGCACTTCGTTGCGATGCTTGGTACCAGTGGAACGTTCGTTGGTACATCCAGAAGGCTGAAGGAACGGAATCCGAAGATCGTCTGTGTCTCGCTGCAACCCGACTCGCCCTTTCACGGCATTGAAGGGACAAAGCACATGGAGAGCTCAATCATTCCGAAGATCTACGACCCAACGATCGCCGACCGGGACATTGGGATCGGCACAGAAGCGGCCGAGGAGATGTGCAGGCGACTAGCTCTGGAAGAGGGACTGCTGGTAGGTGTTTCAGGAGCAGGCGCGCTGGTGGGAGCACTGGAAGTTTCAAAATCCGCTTCTCCAGGATCGGTGGTGGTTACCATTTTTCCAGACTCGGGCGACAAGTATTTGAGTGAACATTTCTGGGAAGAGAGCATTACGAAGCAAGGGAGCTGAGCACGTATGGCGCTGAGAATATCGAGGTTTCTATTCGAACAACTGCGGCAGCATGGGGAAGAGACTTATCCTCACGAGTGTTGCGGCGTGCTGGTGGGCCAGTTTGACGAGGCGGATGATCGTGCTGTCAGAAGCGTGGTGAAATGCGGCAACACGCGTACTGATTCGCCAGAGAACCGCTATCATATAAGTCCAGGGGAACTGGTGCGTATACAGCGCGAAGCCGGGCTGGCTGGCCATGACATTGTAGGCTTTTATCATTCGCATCCCGACTGCGCTGCTCGAGGTGTCCAGTACCGATCTGGCCGAGGCGCACTGGACCGGATGCTCGTACGTGATCACCAGCGTCGAAAACAGGAAGTCCGTTGTCACCAATTCGTTTTTGTTGCGGGGCACCGAAGAAGCCAAGCACTTTGACGATGAAGTGATCGAAGTGTACTAACGCAAGATGTAAGCTGAGATAAATCAAACGATCTGAGAAGGAAGAACATGCCGATCAAAGTACTGATTCCAACGCCTCTCCGCCCTTATACCGGGAAACAGTCCACTGTTGAGGTAACCGCCCAGACCGTGGGCGAAGCCCTGAACAACCTCGTCGCCCAGCATCCTGATCTGCGCAAGCACCTGTTTGCGGAAGATGGAAAGCTGCGCTCCTTCGTTAACGTCTACCTGAACGATGAAGACATCCGCTACCTGGCGAAAGATGCGACGCCGGCTCAAGAGACCGACACTATCACGATCGTGCCCTCGGTTGCCGGAGGCCCTAGGCCTGCATCGGTTGTACTTACAGAGGAATCTAACAAAACTGCAGCACCGGAGAATGCAGTGGCTATATTGAACGAAAGCATTCCAGCGACCCTGACAACGAGGAAATTCTGCGCTACTCGCGGCACCTGATCATGCCCGAAGTCGCGATGGAGGGGCAGCAAAAGCTGAAGGCGGCGCGAGTGCTGTGCGTTGGCGCGGGCGGTCGGGTTCGCCTCTGGTGCTTGATCTGGCTGCCGCAGGAGTGGGAACGCTGGGACTGGTGGACTTCGACGTGGTGGATTACACCAATCTGCAACGGCAGATACTCCACCATACCAGCGATGTTGGTCGTTCCAAGTTCGACTCGGCCATCGACAAGTTGAAGGCGATCAATCCCTTTGTGCAGACCGAGCGCTTCGAAACAAGGCTCACCAGCCCGAACGCGCTCGAGATCTTCCGCGGCTTTGACATCATCGCTGATGGCACCGACAACTTTGCCACGCGCTACCTGGTCAATGATGCCTGTGTGCTGAGTGGTAAACCGAATGTCTATGCTTCGATTTTCCGCTTTGAAGGACAGGCCAGTGTCTTCGCCACCGAAGATGGCCCCTGCTACCGCTGTCTGTATCCGGAGCCTCCGCCGCCGGGCTTTGTACCGCCTGTGCCGAGGGCGGAGTGCTTGGCGTGCTTCCGGGACTGCTCGGCGTGATCCAGGCGACCGAAGTCATCAAGCTGATACTTGGCGCTGGCGACCCTTGATTGGCCGTCTTGCTGGTGGATGCGCTGGCCATGCGCTTCCGCGAGTTACGCGTGCGCAAGAATCCGGATTGCCGGTATGCGGAGCGACCCGACGGTGAAAGAGTTGATCGATTACAACCAGTTCTGCGGGATTCGCGGGAGAAGATGCCGCCGTCGAGCGCGAAGGTTCCAGAGATCCAGGTTGCGGAACTGAAGCGCCGTCTTGATACCGGGGATGATATCTTCGTTCTCGATGTACGTGAGCCGCATGAGTACCAGATCTGCAACGTAGGTGGTTATCTGAT
>CAVSYY010000010.1:0-39318 GCA_963732315.1 uncultured Acidobacteriota bacterium | reverse complement strand
AAATCAACAACTTAACAGTCCAATCCACTGCATCTCACTGCACAACTACTGCACAGAAAGCTTTGGGAGAGCCTGTTCTAGCTTGTCCATTGCGTCTGTAACCTGTTTCGGCAAGGTCTTGATATAGGCTCTCTGTGTGATCGTCACAGATGCGTGACGCATGATTCGTTGAATGGTTAAATCATCAACTTCAAGAGCGTGCAGGTTTGTAGCGAGTCCACGCCTACACGCATGATAGCCGTGCCAGTAAGGAATAGAATCGTCCCGCTTGTATTTGTGGTCTGTATCTTGATGATGCTCGGATTCACTTTTCCAGCAGACTTCGCAGCGATTAAGAGCAGGGGTAATGATGCGGTTGAATACATTGTTCAAACAAACTGGATTTCCCTCACCGTTGGCAAACATTACGCCAGTGGCAGGGTCGCCACACAAAAGCTTGTATCTATTCAGAATCTTTTTGAGGCGCGGAATCACAGGCACTGATCCCTTGCGCTGGAGTGTCTTTGGTTCGCCAAAAACGCCATGCACCCGCCCACGTGTCACACTAAGTTCCTTGCCGTTGTAGTTCTCCCAACATAGACCTTCGATTTCGCTCCTGCTTAATCCAGCATATGAAGCTACCGCAACAATAGCGTGTGCAGGATTCGGCAAGGCAAGCAATATCCTGTTGATTTCATCAATCGAGTAGGCGTAGGTTTCACCGCTGATCGCTTTCACTGAGGATGGAATCTCAGTTCCGATAACTGGATTCACACCGTCAAAATAACCTTGCTGCTTCGCAAAGCTGAAAATGCCGGAAAGCAAACTTTTGCATCGCTGGATAGTTGCACTGCTTAAATCGTGCCTATCTGCTATTCCATAAAGTATTTTCTGCACGTCACAAGTCCGAATGCCACGCATCCAAAAGGCAGAGTAAGGCTTTAGGTAATTCTTCCATTTCTCACGATATCCTACGGCGGTTGATTTATGCTTCTGCTTATCAACGTAGGGGAAATAGAACTGCTCAACGAATGAACCGAGCTGAATGTCAGCATAGGTCTTAATCTCATTCATTGGCATTAGCTTGGCTTGCAGCAATGGTCGAACGTCTCTCTCAGTCCTGTATTTATCCGACCGTTCAGCTAGCTTTTCAGCTCTCTGAATTCGTTTAACTGAGCCATCCTTCTGCACGACATTAACCCTATAACGGCAGAACCAAGCATTACCCTCTTGCCAAATGTATCCCTTCTGCATACCAACCCCCAGGTGCAATCAATGCCTCACGCTTCTCTTGGACGGTGAGTAGTTCGGCTTGTTGATGTTTGGCGGTGCCTGGCGGATGCGCAGACGTGCAAGGCGGTTCAGTCCTGCTCATTTACAAAATCTCCCCTTGTCGCGAATCTGCCTGAAACGGTTGAAGGATTCACGTGCTGCAATTGTAGACAGCAGATGAATCCTTCATAAGTTACCCGCGTAACGGGAAGCTAGATAGTTAAAAATAAATATTCGGCTAGGAGCGCGGCGTTGACGCATGTCACAAATGTGCTTTGAGAAACAGGAGGCGATTGGTGTGAGCAAAACGGGAAACGCGGGAGGGAGCGGATTTGCGTGAAAAGCTGCCGTGGTAACAGGGCGCCGGTAATCGGTCTATAGGGCAGGAGGGGGCCGACTAAACGGTGAGCACGGGAAGCGAGATACGCTCACTCCTCTGGAAGCTGAGGGTGCGGATGGCCGTTTAAATTCAAATTAGGTAGTTCTTGTCGCCATACTCCATGACAGAGTCTGGTCGTACGTCTTCCTCAGCCAGCCTTCTTGCGACGCGCCCGTCAGAACGGAGCAAGAGATCGATAAGAACATGATTGACTTTCTGATCACCTCAAGCTAGCATTCGATCTGATGAAGATACTTGTCCAGAACATGTGCTGTTGTCGGCTTGCGCACAGGTATGTTCTGGCGAGTAGATCGGATTGATCGACACCTAAGTCATCATCTTATCCAGAGGTTGAAGCCCACTCACCAGACCCGTTGAGTGGGCTTTTTGTTGTTGCAATATGCACAGATCACATTCGAGGACTCTAGGAGGAGCATTTGGCGAGCAAGAGAGAAGCAATAGGCAAAGTTTGGCGCTTTGTTGTTCTTGTATTCTGCATCTTTGGAATGCTCGGCAGCATCTGCTGCAGGGCTGCGCAGCAGCGCGTCACGCTCATGAACGTGTCCTACGATCCTACCCGCGAGTTCTACCAGGAGTACAACGCTGCTTTCGCGCGCTACTGGAAGGCAAAGACCGGCCAGGAGGTCACTATCAATCAATCCCATGGCGGATCGGGAAAACAGGCACGCGCGGTCATCGATGGGCTCCCTGCCGACGTGGTTACGCTGGCCCTGGCCTATGACATTGACGCTATCAGTGCGAATGGTGGGTTGATCGCCTCGAACTGGCAATCTCGGCTTCCCAACAACAGCACTCCTTATACCTCCACCATCGTGTTCCTGGTGCGCAAGGGAAATCCGAAGCACATCAAGGATTGGAACGATCTTGTCCGGCCCGGTGTTTCGGTCATCACACCGAACCCGAAGACCTCAGGTGGGGCGCGCTGGAATTACCTGGCTGCCTGGGGCTATGCGCTGCACCAGAACAAGAACGACCAGACTAAAGCTCGGCAGTTTGTAGCACAGCTATACAAAAACGTTCCAGTACTCGATTCAGGAGCCCGTGGCGCTACCACAACATTTGTGCAGCGCGCCATTGGCGACGTGCTGATTACATGGGAGAACGAAGCATTCCTCGCCCGGAATGAACTGGGCAGAGACAAACTGGAGATTGTTGTCCCCTCCTACAGCATCCTGGCCGAACCTCCGGTGGCGGTGGTGGATAAAGTCGTGAACGGGCGTGGCACCGCAACAGTGGCCAAGGCGTATCTCGAATACCTGTACTCCGATGAAGGACAGGATATCGCCGCTCGCCACTACTACCGTCCGCGCGCACAATCGATAGCCCAAAAGTACGCCTGGCAGTTTCCGAAATTGACTCTCTTTACCGTCAATGATGTCTTTGGAGGTTGGCAAAACGCGCAGAAAATACACTTCGCCGATGGCGGTATATTTGACCAAATCTATGGGAATTGAGATCTGTTCTGAGCCGATGCGGGGATAGGCAGTATGAGCGAGCTGGAATTTACCGAAGAGCGGTTGGAGCGTTACAGCAGGAACATTCTGTTGCGGGATGTTGGCGTCGAAGGCCAGAGGAAGATCTTCGGTGCCAAGGTTCTGATAATTGGAGCCGGCGGCCTGGGCTCCCCGGCTGCACTATACCTGGCCGCGGCCGGAGTAGGCACTCTTGGCATTGCGGATGCGGACAACGTGGAGCTTTCCAATCTGCAGCGCCAGGTGATCCATCACACGCCCGATATCGGAAAGCCGAAGGTTGAATCAGCAGCAGAGAAGATACGCGCCATCAATCCCGACGTTGAGGTTCGCACCTACCATGAGTGGGCGCGCGCGGCCAATATTCGGCAGATGATCCGCGACTACGATTTTGTGATTGATGGAACCGACAACCTCGTTGCCAAGTTTCTTATCAACGATGCCTGTGTACTGGAGCGTAAGCCGTTTTCTCACGGCGGTATTGTGCAATTCAACGGGCAGACTATGACTGTGCGTCCCTGGGAATCCGCCTGCTATCGATGCCTCTTCCGGGGTGTTCCGCCAAAGGGCGTGGTGCCATCGTGCTCCGAGGCTGGAATTCTGGGTGCCGTTGCAGGGATGCTGGGCACGATTCAGGCCGCCGAAGCGCTCAAGTTCATCATCGGGGCTGGGGAGTTGCTTACCAACTCGCTGCTCATCTTCGATGCTAAGGACATGAGTTTTGACAAAGTGACGATGGAGCCGAATCCAAAGTGCGCGGTCTGTGGCGAACATCCCACGATTCACGAACTGGTGGATGAAGAGCAGCCTGTGTGCGACTTGAAAAAGGTACCGGGCAAAGAATGGTCACGATAATAGCAATGGTTGAGGGGAAACTCTGATGTCCTACGACATTCCGGCATCATTGCCGGGAGAAATTGATGAGTTGGAATCGCAGATTGCGAAATATCGCGCGGGCGCACTCGATGCGGCGTCGTTAAAGGCGCGGCGAGTTCCATTTGGGTGCTACGAGCAGCGTAAAGACGGCACTTATATGGTTCGCGTGCGCACCACCGGGGGAGCTCTGACGCCTACCCAGTTGCGGGCACTCGCCGAAGTTTGCGACAAATACGGCAGCGACATGATCCATATCACGACGCGCCAGGAATTTCAGGTTCATGAGGTTGCGATTGAGAACGTCATTGCGGTAATGCGCCAACTGCTTTCCATGGGCCTGTCGTCGCGCGGCGGCGGGGGCAACACGGTGCGCAATATCATGATCTCGCCTGACGCCGGCGTCTCTCCCGAAGAAGTCTTCGACCCTAGTCCGTATGCTTTTGCTTTGACCAGCCGCCTCATCTCCGAGGCCGATTCCTGGGTGCTTCCGCGCAAGTTTAAGATCACCTTCTCCAACTCAGCTAAGGACACAGCCTACGCCCAGTTCAATGATCTCGGCTTCGTGGCGAAGATCGAGGACGGGGTGAAAGGGTTCAAGGTATATGTCGCGGGCGGCATGGGCTCAAAGCCGGAAGTTGCGCACCTGCTGCACGAGTTCATCCCATGGAGCGACACATACGTTGTGGCCGAGGCGGCCAAGCGCCTCTTCGACAAGCACGGCAACCGCAAGAACAAACATGCGGCACGGCTACGCTTTCTATGGAATCAATTGGGCGAAGCCCGCTTCCGCGAACTTTACCAAAGTGAGTTGGACGAGGTTCGCCGCCATCAACCAAAGCCTTCATCGTGGATGAAGCGGACGACCTCTCACCACGCCCTCCATCGCCGCAGAGATTGAATCCCCGACTTTGAAACCTGGAAGCGGCGCTACACGACGCGGCAGCGGCAACCCGGGCTCTACTCAATTTTGATACCGGTATTCCTGGGTAACTTGCGGACGAGAGATGCGATTGCTCTGGCGGACTTTTTGGATGGCTTTGGCACTGACGTGGTACGCGCCACCTTTGGCCAGAACCTTCGTCTCCGCAATATTCCTGAAGCGTATCTCGGGAACGTGTACCAACTTGCCAGTGCCTTCTCGGAGCTTTCCTCTGCTCCGGCATTGCTTGCCAATTCCATCGCATGTACCGGCGCAGACACCTGCAAGCTAGGCATCTGCCTGTCGAAGGGAGCGCTGCGGGCCATCGCGCGCAAGCTGGCGCAATCCGGGCTTAATCTCGATGAACTTGCCGACTTTAAGATCAACTTGTCGGGTTGTCCTAACACCTGCGGCCAGCATATGCTTGCCGATTTAGGTTTCTATGGCCAGGTTGCGCGGAAGGACCAACTCATGTTCCCCGCCTATGGGGTTGTAGCTGGGGCGGTGATCGGTGATGGCAAAGCGCGTCTGGCAAAACACATTGACCGGATCAGTTCGCGAGATCTGCCGGATTTCGTGGTGGATCTACTCAAAATCTATCTGGAAAAGCGATCGCGCTATGGTTCGTTTGACGATTACATCGCCGGCGAGGGAGCGCAGGATATACGGACTCATTTGTGATCGCTACCGTGAGATTCCCGAGTTCGAGGATGACAAAAACTACTACTACGATTGGGGAGCCGATGCGGCTTCTCGCTCGTTGGCAAAGGCCTGGGCGAATGCTCGGCTGGACTGTTCGATCTGATTGAAGTGGACCAGAAGCGGATTCAAGCGTTGGAGAAGAAGCTTTCCGCCGGCTTGTCCGGAGAAGACAGAGAGGACGCTCTCTATCAAATCACGCTTTCATCGGCGCGGATGTTGCTGGTGACGCGCGGCATCGAAGCGCATTCAGATATGGCGATCTTTGCCAGCTTCAGCAAGCACTTTATCGAAGCCGGCCTGGTGAACGCGCGCTTTCAGAGCGTAATCAACGCTGCACAATCCAACGACCTCGACGCGCTCCGTGCAGGAGCGGCTGATGTCTTTGCGCTGGCGCAAGAGATCAAGGAACTCTATACCAGCATGGATAACTCGCTACGCTTTCCGGCCGAGCGCGTCAAAAGTTGGTTCTGCGTCATCCAGCCCCGTTCAAGTTGAGCGGGATTATCGCGGAGTCGCATGTCCCAGCAACTTCGTAAAACTGAAGCTCGACTTGCAAAAATGCAGAAAGGCCAGACAGTTCGGGTTCTTCTCGATGATGGCCCGCCGATCGAGAACGTTCCGCGTTCGGCTGCCGGGAAGGTCATAAAGTGCTGGAGCAAACGAAGATCGGCGATCACTGGGCACTATTGATCGAGAAAGCTTAAACCGGATCACTTGACAAATTGAAATCGACGAACATGGATAGTGTTTTGGGCACGAGTCTGAGGGAGCGCATTGGCAACACGCCATTGCTGCGCTTTGAGCGTTTGAACAGCGGGCGAGATGGCGTTCTGGTGCTTGCGAAAGCGGAGTGGAACAACCCTGGCGGTTCGGTCAAAGATCGTGCGGCTTCGAATATTGTGGCTGAGGCGTTGCGGTCAGGGAAGCTGGGAGCGGGCAAGACTCTGCTCGACTCCACCAGCGGCAATACCGGGATTGCGTATGCCATGCTGGGCGCGGCCTATGGCATTCCGGTCACACTTTGCATGCCGTCTAACGTCTCGGCGGAGCGGAAGCGGATTCTGGCGGCTTATGGCGCGAAGATCGTTTACACCGATCCCGGCGAAGGCTCCGACGGTGCGATCCGAAAAGCGCGGGAGATGGCGGCCAATGATCCTGAACTGTATTACTACGCTGATCAGTATTCCAATGAAGCCAACTGGCGGGCACACTACACAAACGGAACCGCCGACGAGATCTGGCGGCAAACCGAAGGCCGGGTCACGCACTTCGTTGCGATGCTGGGGACCAGCGGAACGTTTGTCGGTACATCCAGAAGGCTGAAGGAACTGAATCCGAAGATCGTCTGCATCTCGCTGCAACCCGACTCGCCCTTTCATGGCATTGAAGGGACGAAGCACATGGAGAGCTCGATCATTCCGAAGATCTACGACCCAACGATTGCCGACCGGGACCTCGGAATCGGCACGGAAGCGGCCGAGGAGATGTGCAGGCGACTGGCTCGGGAAGAGGGACTGCTGGTGGGTGTTTCAGGGGCAGGCGCGCTGGTGGGAGCATTGGAAGTTGCGAAAACACTTCTCCAGGTTCGGTGGTTGTTACCATCTTCCCCGACTCGGGCGACAAGTATTTGAGTGAACATTTCTGGGAAGAGAGCATGACGAAGCAAGGGAGCTGAGTACGCATGGCGCTGAGAATTCGAAGTCACTTTTCGAACAACTGCGGCAGCATGGGGAAGAGACTTATCCGCACGAGTGCTGCGGCGTGCTGGTGGGCGAGTTTGACGAGGCGGATGATCGTGCGGTCAGAAGCGTGGTGAAATGCGGCAACACGCGTACCGATTCGCCAGAGAACCGCTATCATATAAGTCCAGCGGAACTGGTGCGTATTCAGCGCGAAGCCGCGCTGGCGGGCCATGACATTGTAGGCTTTTATCATTCGCATCCTGACTGCGCTGCCGAGGCGTCCAGTACCGATCTGGCCGAGGCGCATTGGACCGGATGCTCGTACGTGATCACCAGCGTCGAAAACAGGAAGGCCGTTGTCACCAACTCGTTTTTGTTGCGGGGCACCGAAGAAGCCAAGCACTTTGACGATGAAGTGATCGAAGTGTACTAACGCAAGATGTAAGCTGAGATAAATCAAACGATCTGAGAAGGAATAACATGCCGATCAAAGTACTGATTCCAACGCCTCTCCGCCCTTATACCGGGAAACAGTCCACTGTTGAGGTAACCGCCCAGACCGTGGGCGAAGCCCTGAACAACCTCGTCGCCCAGCATCCTGATCTGCGCAAGCACCTGTTTGCGGAAGACGGAAAGCTGCGCTCCTTTGTTAATGTCTACCTGAACGATGAAGACATCCGCTACCTGGCGAAAGATGCGACGCCGGCTCAAGAGACCGACACGATCACGATCGTGCCCTCGGTTGCCGGAGGCCTCTAGGCCTGCATCGGTTGTACTTACAGAGGAATCTAACAAAAAGCAGCACCGGAGATTGCATGGCTAAATTGAACGAAAGCATTCCAGCGACCCTGACTAATGATGAAATCCTGCGTTACTCGCGGCACCTGATCATGCCCGAGGTCGCCATGGAGGGGCAGCAAAAGTTAAAGGCGGCGCGCGTACTTTGCATCGGCGCCGGCGGGCTGGGCTCACCTCTGGCCTTGTATCTCGCCGCTGCAGGAGTGGGAACCCTGGGACTTGTGGACTTCGACGTGGTGGATTACACCAATCTGCAACGGCAGGTACTCCACCATACCAGCGACGTGGGTCGTCCCAAGTTGGACTCGGCCATCGACAAGTTGAACGCGATCAATCCCTTCGTGCAGACCGAGCGCTTCGAGACAATGCTCACCAGCGCGAATGCGCTGGAGATCTTCCGCGGCTTCGATATCATTGCTGACGGCACGGACAACTTTGCCACACGCTACCTGGTCAATGATGCCTGCGTGCTGAGTGGTAAACCGAACGTCTATGCTTCGATTTTCCGCTTCGAAGGGCAGGCCAGTGTCTTCGCCACCGAAGATGGTCCCTGTTATCGCTGTCTGTATCCGGAACCGCCGCCGCCTGGCTTGGTACCGTCCTGTGCCGAGGGCGGAGTGCTTGGCGTGCTTCCGGGATTGCTCGGCGTCATTCAGGCGACCGAAGTCATCAAGCTGATACTTGGTGCTGGCGATTCCTTGATTGGGCGCCTGTTGCTGGTGGATGCGCTGGGCATGCGCTTCCGCGAGTTACGCGTGCGCAAGAATCCGGATTGCCCGGTATGCGGCACCGACCCGACGGTGAAAGAGCTGATCGATTACAACCAGTTCTGTGGGATTCGGGGAGAAGATGCGCCGTCGAGCGCGAAGGTTCCAGAGATCCAGGTTGCGGAACTGAAGCGCCGTCTTGATACCGGGGATGATATCTTCGTTCTCGATGTACGTGAGCCGCATGAGTACCAGATCTGCAACGTAGGTGGTTATCTGATCCCTTTGGGCGATTTGCCTAAGCGTATCCATGAACTCGACTCCAGCCGTGAAATTGTTGTGCACTGCAAGAGCGGCGCCCGCAGTGCCAAGGCAGTGGATTTCCTGCGGCAATCGGGCTTCAAGCGTGCCTCCAATTTGACGGGAGGTATTCTGGCGTGGGCAGAGAAGATCGATCCGTCCATTCCCAAGTACTGACGGACAAGTTGCGATGAGAAAGGCCAGCCTCTTTGCTGAGACTGGCCTTTGCCTTGTCGCTCCACTTCCTTTCAAACAAGCCCGGGATTGCGCCCCTGCCGCAGATCCCACAGCGCGGCGACCAGCGCATCGACTTCCTCGCAGGTGTTGTAGAGCGCCAGCGAGGCGCGAAGCGTGCTCTCCAGGCCGAAGCGGCGAGAATCGGCTGCGCGCAGTGGTGTCCGCCGCGAACCGCAATGCCCTTACGGTTGAGAAAGTCGCCGATCTCTTCTGTGCGGAAGCCATCCATCACGAACGATAGAACGCCTGCTTTCTCTTTCGCCGTGCCGATGATGTGCAAGCCCGGGAATGCGCTGCAGGGCTTCGGTGGCGTAGACCAGCAGCATGTGTTCATACCGCGATATATTTTCCATGCCCACCCGCTCGACATAATCGATCGCGGCGCCTAGCCCAACCGCGTCGGCGATGTTACCGGTGCCAGCTTCGAAGCGTTGTGGCGGCGGCTGGTAGAGCGTCTTTTCGAACGTCACATCCTGGATCATGTTGCCGCCGCCTTGCCAGGGAGGCGTGTTGTCCAGAACTTCGGACTTGCCATACACCACGCCGATGCCGGTGGGTGCGAAGACTTTGTGTCCGGAGAAGACGTAGAAGTCGCAGTTCAGAGCCTGGACGTCCACGCGCATGTGGGAGACGGCCTGGGCGCCGTCAACCAGCACCCGCGCACCGTGGCGGTGAGCGGCCTCGATCATCGCTGCCGACGGGTGTGACGGTGCCGAGAGCATTGGAGACCTGCGAAATCGAGACCAGTCGGGTTTTTGGGCCGAGCAGCTTTTCGTACTCGTCGAGCACGCACCTGGCCGGTATCGTCCACCGGGGCAACGCGAAGCCGCGCACCCTTTTCAGCGCACAGCATCTGCCAGGGAACGATGTTGGCGTGATGCTCCAGCCAGGTGATGACGATTTCGTCGTCCTTCTGAACGTTAGCGGCGGCCCCAGCTCTGGGCGACGAGGTTGATTGCCTCGGTGGCTCCGCGAACAAAGACGATTTCGCGGGCCGAGCCAGCATTAAGAAAACGGCGCGTCTTCTCACGCGCTGACTCGTAGGCATCGGTGGCACGCGCCGCCAGTTCGTGCGCGGCACGATGCACGTTGGAGTTTTCGTGCTCGTAAAAATATTTGAGACGATCGATGACGCTCTGAGGCTTTTGCGTGGTGGCCGCGTTATCGAACCAGATGAGAGGACGCCCATTCACGCGCTCCCGCAGGATCGGAAAATCGCGGCGAATAGCCTCCACGTCAAAAGAATTGGAAGAGAGGTTGAGGTCTTCGGGCAGACCCGACCGCGTACCCACCGGAGCCTGCGCAGGGCACGGTGTTTTCAGGAGAAAGCGGGCGAGGCTGATTCAGCGGATCGTAGGAGGCCGGTGCGCGATAATCCGGCTCATGCGCCACGGCTCCGGAGAGCTGAGGCGCGTGCGGGTCGAGAGGCGATGCAAAAGGATTGGCGGCGATTGCGGAGCGGTCCCGCACGCACTGACTTATCCAGCTGCGCAGGGGCCGGTGGAAGCCGCCGGAACGGGGCCGGGCACGGTGGGCGGAGTCGAAAACAGCGGCCGTGCCTCTTCCATGAAGGAAAAAGCCGGGAACGCCGACGAATCAACCTTCCCAAATGAACCGGGTACCGTCGGTGTGGGAGGCTGCGCCGACTCGGTGAGTTGGGATGGCGAAACGTCAGTGAATAACGACGACGGAATCGCGGCGAATCCGGCATCGGTTGGAGTGCTCTGCTGAAACGCGCCCGAAGGCGTATTCAGAAGCGATGGCTCCGCCGCAGGCTCGGTGAACAAGGGGCGAGCGTCCTGCAGAAAGGAAAACGCAGGTACAGCCGATGGATCGGCCGCACTCACGCCGGGAACTGCCGGAGCTGTCGCCGGGGCTGGTGCCGACGCTGCTGGCGGGTTACTGGTTGGTGCCGCGCCTGTATCGCGAGCGGGCAGCAGGACGGGCTGCTCCGCCGCCAAGCTCGACAGCAGCCCGGGAAATGCGGGCGCCGTTGGACCTGGCACCGCCGCATACGGATTCACGTTGACCGGAGAGCCCGGCGGCACTGGCGCTGCCAGGTGCAGCCGATAGAGGCGGCTGAAAAGCTTCCGGCAACGCCGTGAAGAACTCGTTAGAAATGCCCGGCGACTCCAACCCAACCAAGGCACCAGGAATCGGTGGCGCAGGAGGCCGCGGAGGCTCGGTGATTTGGGATGGCGGAACGTCCGTGCATAACGACGAAGGAATCGCGGCGAATCCGGCATCGGTTGGAGTGCTCTGCTGAAACGCGCCCGAAGGCGTATTCTGGAATCGCTGGTTCTCGCCACAGGCTCGGCGAATAACGGCCGAGCATCCTGCAGAAAGGAAAACGCAGGCACAGCCGATGGCGTTGCCATGCTCACTCCGCCGGGAACCGCCGGGAACGGATTGGACGCTGAAGGCACGCTTCCGGCTGGTGCCGCGCCGCGGTCGCGGGCGGGGAACACGACGGGCTGCTCCGCCGCCAAGCTTGAGAACAGCCCAGGAAATGCGGGCGCCGTTGGACCCGGCACCGCCGCATATGGATTCACGTTGACCGGAGAGCCCGGCGGCACCGGCGCTGCCGGTGCGACGGACAAAGGCGGCTGGAGCGCTTCTGGCAACGCGGTGAAGAACTCGTTGGCCATGCGCGCCAGCTCTATAGGATCGAGAACGCCGGCAGTTAAGCCTTCTGCCCCCTGCCCTTTCGCCCAGTTGCCACTTCCCGGAATCGTTGCCGAGGCTCGACTCGCGTCACTTGTACTCATGGTACTGTCCCACGTCTACGTCTTCGAGCAGGGCAATGGCATCATCGGTAAGCACGGCGGCGGAGCAGTACAGCGCAACCAGGTAGGAGGCCAGAGCTCTCTTGTCGATCCCCATGAAGCGAACCGACAAGCCAGGACTCTGCTCTCCGGGCAGCCCAGGTTGAAAGAGGCCGACCACACCCTGTTTCCTTTCGCCAACGCGCACCAGCAGGATCTTGGAATGGTTGTTCTTGGTTCCGACGTCGATCTTGTTGGTGGGAATCAGCGGAATACCGCGCCAAGTAAGGAACGGTGTGCCGAAGAGCGTGACGGTCGGAGGCGGAACGCCGCGACGGGTGCATTCGCGTCCGAAGGCGGCGATGGAGCGAGGATGTGCGAGGAAAAAGGACGGTTCTTTCCACACTTTCGTCAGCAACTCGTCCAGATCGTCGGGTGTGGGTGCGCCCTTGCGCGTCTTCAGCTTCTGGGCGTCGGGGACGTTGTTCAGAAGTCCGTAGTCAGCGTTGTTGAGGAGCTCGCCCTCCTGCTTTTCTTTCACGTTCTCGATAAGAATCCGTAACTGCTCTCGAACCTGATCGTAAGGATTACTGTAGATATCCGAAATTCGGGTGTGAACATTAAGAACAGCGCTGATGCTGCTCAACCGGTATTCCCGTGGCTTCTCTTGATACTCAACATAAGTCGGAACCATCTCCGACTCTTCCGTCTGGCTGCAGAGGGATTCGATCGCCTTACTCTCATCGACGCGGTTTACCCGGAACGTACCGGCTTCGAGCGGCTTCCAGTCCAGCAGACGAACCAGCCAACGCGGGGTGATGGCCCCATACTGCGGAGCAGTCTTCGTAACGTTCGCGAGTTGAAATGCTGCATTCTCGCCTAGAGCACTACGGTTGACCGTCATCTGCCACTGTGTTGCCTCCTTATAACTAAATCATGGCCGCAGAATATACCTTCTGCGCAAGCCTGATGCAAATCGTCAGTTTCAATTGAGCTTACAAATCCCGAGACGGGAAGATTAACTCGCATTCTGCTGGGTAGATGCCGCAGCTTCGCCCTGGGGTGCAGCGCAATTGCGAAATGCGGAAGTCATTGTGCGATTGATTCATGCTCGAAATAAGCCCGCCAGTATACTAATTTGACTTACTCAGCTTTCGATTGCCGCATTCAACGTGCTCCGTATCCATTCCGAGATGGTTTTGTTGCTGGCCTTGGCCGATGCGGTAATGCGCTCGATTTCTTCGGAAGTGAAGCGAACGTGCACGACCCTGCCTTTTGCGGCTCCAGTCGGTAGCTTTGGGCGACCTATTTTCATTGGCTTTGCTGGTTCAAGGATATAAACTCCTGATCGACGGAGGCTCTAATCGCGTCCAACCGCCAGATGTTATCGAGCCGCCGTGTTGTACCGTGATGTGCGCTTAAGGTTATTGGAGTTCGTCTGTCATATGCAACTATCAGAAGTAGATAGTTATTGTGTTACATAAACTCAATAAGCAGCGCGTTAGTCGTGTTACAGAGAACTAAGAAGTCAAGAGTTATTGTGTTACGTAAACACGAAAGTCAGATAGTTATTGTGTTACAAGAAATGAGAAGCCGTCACTGAGTTATTAACGTGGTTTTCAACAAGTTCAGCCACCTAAATTCCTGCTCCGTAATCGGCAAAGTTGCTCTTATCGAACTCGCTGCGGTAATCGCGGCGCTCCTTGTCCTCAGTTGGCCAGCCCGCCCATCGTGCCGCCATTCGCCGGCGCGGCTACCGCCTCCAGGTGAGCCAACTTGTCCAGTCGCGAGCGCAGTTCGTTGACATCCTTTGCCAGCGCGATCAGAGCATCGCTGAGCGGGTCCTTGATCTCGCGCGGATCGGTGATGAGCACCCGCTTGCCGTCGCGATAGACGATGTGTGCGGGCACTCCTACGACGGTTGAGTTGGGCGGCACGTCGCGCAGCACCACCGAACCGGCGCCGACGCGCGAGTTGTCGCCGACGACGATGTCACCCAGGATGCTGGAGGTGTTGCCGACGACAACGCCGTTGCCGAGGCGTGGGATGGCGCTTCTTCTTTGCCAGGCTGGTTCCGCCTAGGGTCACGCCGTGGTAGAGTGTCACGTCATCGCCGATGATCGCCGTCTCGCCGATCACTACGCCCATGCCGTGGTCGATAAAGAGCCGGCGTCCAACGGTTGCGCCGGGATGAATCTCGACTCCGCGTCCAAAAGCGCGAGACCTGCGACAGAAAGCGCGCCAGCAGGCGGAAGCCATGCAGCCAGAGCCAGTGATTGACGCGATGCGCCCACACCGCGTGCAGCCCTGCATAGTTGAGCAGTACGGAGAACCATGCCGGTCGCGGCCGGATCTTCCTTCAGTACGAATTGAATGTCTTCTCGAATCGTTCGCAGCACGCTCGCGCCTCGTCTCAGCGGTTTGGACCACTCTGATGGTAACCGTTCAGAGTTGCGAACTTAATATTTCCGCACGCGGCGATCGACGCGATCGGACCAGGCGTGAATCCCGCCGGTAAGATTCCAGACCTGGGTGAAGCCAGCCATGTGCAGAACCTGCACTGCCTTAGCACCGCGCGGTCCCATTTTGCAGACGGCTACGATCTTGCGCTCGGAATCGAGTTCGTGCACTCGTTTGGGCAGTTCGGGAAGCGGGATGAGGTGCCCGCCAATATTGGAAGTTTCGTACTCGTTCTCGCTGCGCACGTCGAGTAGAAAGAGGTCCTCACCGGCATCCAGTCTCTGCTTCAGTTCTTCCGCTTTGATCTCAGGAACGGCCATCGCTTTTCTCCTCACCAGGAATCTTGTTAAGAATGCCTACCGCACTTGTTTGTTTTCAGCCTAAAAACACAAAACCCACCTGCCATTTGAACTTCTGGCGGTGGGTCTAAATGAGGTGCCGGCTTGTAATTTACTCTAGCCTTGCGGTTTCCTCACGCCAGAAGACACGTGTGCGCGACACATACACATGCAGCAACACGTCGCAGTCTTCATGGCGTTGAATATCATGTCCATTAAGATAACATTAAACAACTCTAACAGCAAGCGTTCTTCTACTCGAGCCAACAAGTCCGTGAAAAGTGCGTAGCATGATGCTCATTGCCGAAGTTGATCGTGCGCATGAGTCGCCACAATTATGCGAAGATTTTTTACTCTGATTCTCTGTATTGCGCGGGTTTTCCAGCTATGCCGGTCGCAAACGGATTAGCTAACCATTCAAGCTTTTCATCTCCTGTGACGCTGTGAGGTGAAAATGACTCATCCTCGGCTCGATATTGCGACCCGACTCGTTCATGCCGGTGAAAGACTTAGGCACGCCGACGGGCCAGCCTGTCTCTACACCCATCTATGCATCGACGACGTTCACCTACGGCTTCCATGGCGGACGCCGATGCTGTATTGGGCGGTGAAAAGCCCGGATACATTTACACACGTTATGGTAATCCCACCGTCGCTGCTTTGGAACAGGCGATCCTGTCGCTGGAGGGCGGGGTCTCCGCCATTGCGTATGCCATCCGGCATGGCCGCGCTGCACGCCGCCGTGCTGGCGTGCGAGCTTTCTCCGGGCTCGACCATCCTTGCCTCACAGGATCTTTACGGGGCGACGCAAGATCTGCTGGTCCTGTTCTTCGGCCAGTTTGATATCAAGACCGTTACCGCCGATTTTTCCGATCTCCCGTCTCTGGCAGCTAAAGCACAGGAGGTGCGCCCGCGGATGCTGATTGCCGAGACCATTTCCAATCCGCTGCTGAAGATCTGCGACATTGATGCCTGCGCCGAGATTGCCCACGCGCATCATGCCAGGCTTATCGTGGATAACACTTTTGCCACTCCCTTTCTCTGCCGTCCGCTCGAGCATGGGGCCAGATTTCGTCGTGCATAGTGCCACAAAGTATTTGAGCGGCCACGCCGACGCTATGGGAGGCGTCGTGGTGGCTAAAGAACATCCCGATGATAAGGCGTTGATCAGCATCATGAAACTCGCTGGTGGGGTGCTAGGGCCTTGGGACGCACATGAGATTCTGCGCGGCATCAAGACCCTGGGGCTCCGCCTGGAACGGCAGTGCGCCAACGCGCAACGCATTGCCGAGGCTCTGGCGGCTGACCCTCGTCGTGCGCCAGGTTTACTATCCCGCGCTGGACGGCACGGAAGTGTTGGAGCGCATCCTCACACCCGGCCTTGCAGGCGCCATGATTTCGATTCAACTTGGAAGAGGATTCGCGTGATGCTGCTTTCCGGTTTATGGATGCGCTGAGCCTCTGCGTGCGCTCGACGAGCCTAGGCGATGTCTTCACCGGAGTTCTACATCCGGCGAGTTCGTCGCACCGTGAGATGTCGCCCGCCCGCAGGCGGCAAGCCGGGATCAGCGACGGACTTATTCGGATCTCGGTGGGAATTGAAGACGTGCAGGACATTCTGCAATGGATCTGCACCAAGCGCTGGACGCGAGCCACCGCGGAACTCAAAGCGCGATAGTACGATGCTCAGACGGCGGACATTACATTGGAGTACGTGCAATCTCCCCACATGTGATGTGCTGTCGTTCCATGCGCATTCGACAATTCTCTGACTATGTCCGCCGGCTTAAGCGCGCCTGCCACCGGCAACTTCGAGAATGCGTTCGATGGTGTTGGCATACCTCACCGACCAACGGCTAAATCGTGCCCCTAGACACATGCCGCGATAAATCTCTCTTTGGTTGCCCAGCAGCGAAACTTGGAGCACAGAATGGGATTTGAACCCATGAATAACGGCTTTGCAGGCCGCCGCGTTAGCCACTTCGCCATCTGTGCTCATATTGGGCTGCGTTGATTGCCCAAAAACACAAAACCCACTGCCGTCTGGCAGTGGGTTCGACTGAAACTTATAACCTGGTCGATTAAGCCCGAATGCCAGAACAAACGTGTGCGCAGCAGCAACACATGCTGGCGCAACAAGCGTTCATTCTGGATCAGGCGGCTCATGAATCATACACTACATGAACTTGTATGCTGGGTGCAAGTGATCTTTCTTGAACGAGATTGGATTGACGGGCGCGGGTTAATTCGGATATAAACACTTCACCATGATGTTGCGTTGCCAGACCGGTCGAATGATGTGCTGCTGTTGTTGCGGCATAGACCCATCTGGCGCAAGGGAGATCGTGGGATAGCACTTATCTAACCAGGATCTAGTTGTATCGACCCATCCGCCAGTAATTTCAGGCGGGTGGGTTTTTCGTTTTGCAGGCAGAACAGTTGAAGGAACGAAGCAAAGGCCGCGAGTTAAACCGCCTAAATAGGAGTCCATCGATGTCCGAAGAGAACAAAATCGCAACCGAGGCAACGCGACTGGGTCTGTCGCTTGACGTATGGGCAGTCATCACCGCATTCCTGCTCGCACTTCTAGTGCGCATTGGAGTGCTGAAGCACGTCCCCTGGTAAGAGCTCGGGTCAAGAGGAGAAACAAAATGGCTACATATGTCGCGCTGCCGAACTCAGAGGCTCGCAACCCTTTCGCGAACGTCGCTCGATTTATCCCGGGCGTGCTGCTGCTTGCAGTAATCGGATTTGCCGGCAAGGTACTTGAGCAATCGATCAATGGCTACGCCAAAGCTCATCACCTCGTCATTCCTAACATCGAGTATGTGCTCTGGGCGATTGCAATTGGCTTGTTGATCGCAAACACGGTGACCATTCCAAAGATATTTCTGCCGGGAATCGCTACCTACGAGTTCTGGCTGAAGGCGGGCATTGTGCTGCTCGGCGCACGCTTCGTGGTCGCCGACGTGCTCAAACTGGGCGGAATCAGCATCGCGCTGGTTGTGCTGGAAATCTCAGGGTCATTGATTCTGATGACGCTGCTCGGCAGGCTCTTCAACCTGAAGCCGAAGTTGACATCACTGCTCGCGGTTGGCTCCGCCGTATGCGGCGTCTCCGCCATCATCGCGGCCAAGGGCGCTATCGACGCGGACGATGAGGATTCGTCGTTCGCGATTGCCGCAATCCTCGCGCTCGGAGCCATCGCGCTGGTGACGTTTCCGCTGATTGGACACGCGCTGCACATGAGCGACAACGCCTATGGATTGTGGTCAGGGCTCGCCGTGGATAACACGGCCGAAGCTACGGCAGCCGGCGCGCTCTACTCCGACGTTGCCGGAAAGGTCGCGGTGCTGGCCAAGACCACTCGCAACGCGACCATAGGCTTCGTCGTGCTCGGCTACGCGATCTACTGGGCAAGCCGAGGACAGGCGGAGAAGGTGAAGAACAAGGGAGCGTTTCTCTGGAGCAAGTTTCCGAAGTTCGTGCTGGGATTCCTGGTGATCTCGTTGCTCGTCTCGGTTCACGTCTTTAACAAGGAGCAGGTGGGCGCTCTAGCGAATCTTTCCCGCTGGGCGTTTCTGCTGACGTTCGCAGGCGTGGGCTTGCGCACCAACTTCCGCGAGATGTCCAAGCAGGGAGTGACGACCCTTTATCGTAGGCGCGCTGGGAGAGGTATTGATCGCTGGCTGACGCTGGGTCTCGTCGTCGCGGCCAATGCCATTTGGAAGCTTTAGACAGATTGTTACGTAGTTCGGGAGTTAGTACAGGTTTTCACAAAACCGGATGGCCACTTGTCGTTACTTGGTTATGGATTGCAAATTGATAGGTCAAAGTGGAGTCCGCCTTCAAATGCAGTGAACTTTCGCGGTCCGCCGATCGCGGGCCAGATGGAGATGAAATGGCAATTGCAAACAGCATTACTGAGTTGATTGGAAAAACGCCGCTACTCTACCTCAACAAAATCACCAATGGGCCGCGGCGCGAGTGGCCGTCAAGCTGGAGAGCCAGAATCCGCTGGCCAGCGTCAAGGACCGTATCGGAGTCTCGATGATCGAGGCGGCCGAGCGCGAAGGCAAGATTCATCCCGGCAAAACGGTGCTGATCGAGCCGACCAGCGGCAATACCGGAATCGCGCTCGCATTTGTAGCGGCCGTGAAAGGATACGAGTTAATCCTCACCATGCCGGAGACGATGAGCCTGGAACGCCGCGTGCTTATGCTGGCATTCGGCGCCAAGATCGTGCTCACTCCCGGCCCCAACGGCATGAAGGGCGCAGTTGCCAAGGCCGAAGAGATTCTCGCCACCACTCCGAACGGCTACATCCTGCAACAGTTCAATAACTCCGCAAATCCCCAAATTCACTTTGAAACCACCGGCCCCGAGATCTGGAACGATACCGACGGTAAGGTGGACATCCTGATCTCCGGCGTAGGTACGGGCGGCACGCTGACCGGCGTCGCCCGCTACATCAAGCCGAAGAAGCCGGGATTCAAGGCGATTGCGGTCGAGCCGACGGACAGCCCAGTGCTCTCCGGCGGCAAGCCAGGGCCGCACAAGATTCAGGGAATCGGCGCTGGCTTTGTGCCCGGCGTGCTGGACACCAAGTTGATCGACGAAGTGATCCAGGTCTCCAACGATGAGGCGCTCGAATATGCGCGCCGGCTGCCCAAGGAGGAAGGTCTGCTGGTTGGAATCTCTTCCGGAGCCGCTGTTGCTGCCGCTGTGAAGGTGGCCCAGCGCCCGGAGAATGCGGGCAAGCTGATCGTCGCCATCATTCCCAGCTTTGGCGAGCGCTACCTGAGCACGGTTCTCTTCGAGGAACTGCGCAAGGAAGCACAGGCACTGCCGACGGCTCAGATAGAGGCTGCAGCTTCGCCATCTTCAACGAATTAGGACCGGCAATCGTTGGCCAAACCGTACTTGGCGGTATCCATGGCACCGTTGCGGAAATTTGAGTTTAGGAGACGGTATGCCCGAAGTTGAACACACCGATGCTAAACGTCACGAGAAGGAAGCAGCAATCATTGCCGCAATCCGCGCGATACGGTTTGGCTCCGTAGAGATAACCATTCACGACTCGTCGATCGTGCAGATCGAGAGTAAGGAGAAGATCCGATTCGACGGTCTCACACAGCGATCAAAGAATTGAATTCCCTTTGGAGGTAGGTTGGCCAACCGTCCACGGAGGCCTGCTTTTCAACCAATCCGAATCAATTGAGGATCTGACCAGACGACTGGAAGCTCCCCAACAAGGAGAAGCTTTCATGCGTCGTTCGATTTCGTCTCGTCTACTGCCGGTCGTTGTAGTCCTTACGCTGGCGATGTCACCTGCATTCGCGCAAAGCCTCAATTGGTATGGACAGACCGGTGCGCTTTCCACTCCGCTCGCCTATGTCACGGCTTCACCGGCCGATTCTATAGGCGCTCCGACTGTCGCCTTCCACGTGAGCAATGCCGGGAATGTGCTTGGGTTTCAGTCCCAGTTTTCTATCACCGCAGGCGCGTTCCAGCGCATGGAATTCGGCTTCAGCCACACGCTGTCTTCGGAAAACACCCTTGGTGGAGGGCTGTTCCAGAATGACTTCTTTAGCTTCCACGTGAAGGTGAACTTGTTGCGGGAAAATTTCCACAAGAAGCTGCTCCCTGCGATCTCGGTGGGCTTTATCGAGCAACCGGACATCCGTCGCGCGGCCGATGTAATCACGCATGAGGACAGCAATGCCGCTAACGTCTACGTGGTCGCCACAAAGACGATCACCCGTATCCCACAGCTCCCCATCGTTTTGAGTGGCGGCGTCAAGGGTACCAATGCGGTTCTGTTCGGTCTGGGCGGAGTTGCCAATCACTATGAGGCTCGTGGCTTTGGCACCGCGGGCATCGTCGTCAAGACACCGTTCAAAACGAAGGCGATCTTTGGCGCCGAAGCTGATCAGCAGCCGACTGAACTCAAGAACCTGCCAGGCGTTTCGATTCCGACGGAGTTGACCTATTTCGTACGCGTTATGCCAATGCCGGAAAAACCGATCAACTTCGATTTTGCGGTCGCTCAATTTGCCGGTAAGGTGTCCCCAGATCTCGATCTGCAGGCCCGCTCGCAGTTCTGCTTCGCTGTCTCGTACCGCCTGTAATTGGGCAATCCCAACCGGTGCTTCGGCCCGGTTGGGGCTGTTTTCCGGCATGCCTGACTTTTGTTGGTTAGGGCATACTTTGTATTCTTTTTTGTATTGATATGTGCTATAAAAATAACACCATGATGGTTCCGGCTACGGTCCTTCAACCCGCCTTCTGTTGTTGTCGCTGCTGTTGTTGTCGCTAAGCCGCGCCGTTTCTCGCGCTGACTTTTTTATCCGATCCAACTAAATAATTACTGACGAGAGTGTCCCATCTGGGTCTACGTCTCTTGTTCACCGATGTGAGGTCTGTAAATGAAAAGGATCACTTCAGTTCTGATGCATTTAGCACCTGCGCTTCATGGGCAAATATCCATGGCATCCGCTGCTGATATTCAAACGCCCTCCACAATGCTGTTCCAACCCTCCCTCTGTTGTTGTCGCTAAAGCTCGCCGTTTTCTCCGCGCAGGCTTTTATCTCCAAATCCAACTGAATAACTGCTGACGAGAGCGTGCCCGCTTGGGTCTACGTCTCCCGATCACCCCATGTGAGGTATGTACATGAAGAGGATCATCCTTCTAATTCTGCTGCTCTTAGCGCCAGCGCTTTTTGCACAAACATCCACGGCATCGGCTGCCGATGTCCAGGCGTTGAAAGACGCCTTGGCGGCCCAGCAACAGCAAATCCAGAAACTGACCCAGCAGCTGCAACAACTTCTGCAGAACGGGCAGCAGACGCAAGCCGCCGCAGCAGATGCGGCCAGCAAAGCGGCTGCGGCTCAAGCCCAGGCCAGCCAGCAGCAGCAGAGCGTCACTGAACTGAAGGGAGACGTGGCCGCGCTAAAGACTGACGTCAGTAACACCTTGCAGGAGGGACCTCCGACCGTAAAGTCGGAACTGGAGGGCCCTCTGACGATTCGCTTCAAAGGTCTCAGCATCACGCCAGGTGGTTTTGTGGCCGCCGAAACTGTGCGGCGTTCAAAAGCGCTTGGAGCGGACGTTTCCACTCCCTTTAACTCGCTGCCCCTGCCAGGCGCTTCGCAGAGCAAGGAGTCGGAGTTCTTCGGCTCCGCCCGCCAGTCGCGGCCCACTGTATATTTGCTGGGCCACCTGAAGAGTGCGGAACTCTCCGGGTATGTGTCCGGCGACTTTCTATCGTCCGGTGTAACCTCCACGGCCACCCAGACCAACAGCTACACGCTCCGGCTGCGCCAGGCATGGGGACAGGCTAAGTTCAATAATGGCTGGAGCTTCCTAGGCGGCCAGATGTGGAGCCTGGTCACCGAAAACCAGCGGGGAATCCGCCCCAGCGACGACGCCGGCAAAACCAACGATGCCCGGCCCAAAACAATCGACTCAGGTTATAACGTCGGTTTCAGTTACGCACGCCAGTATGGCCTTCGCGTAACCAAAAACTTCGGCAATAAGCTCTGGCTTGCGGCCGCCATAGAAAACCCGCAAGCCACTGCCACCCTGCACAACAACGCCGATAACTTCCTGCTCGGCGAAGCGGGCGACGGCAAAAGCTACAACTCCAGCGGAACCTACTCGTTCAATCCATCGCCCGATATCATCGCCAAAGTCGCCTATGATCCCGGCTTCGGCCACTACGAGATCTTCGGCCTTTACGACCGCTTCGCCGACCGCGTATTCCCTTGCGGCGATGTCAGCGCTAAAACACTTTGCGGCGGCAGCACCGCCGCAGGTCCCAACGTACTGGGAGCCTATAATTCCTCGAAAAACGGTGGAGGCGTTGGCGCCAACGCCCGCTGGAACTTCTACCACAAGCATATTGTCTTTGGTCTGCATGGCTTCGGCGGCAGCGGCATCGGCCGTTACGGCCCCGGCTCGCTTCCCGATCTAACGGTCAATGCGAACGGAACCCTCGCGCTGATCAGAGAATACCAAGGGCTGGGCACACTTGAGTGGCATGGCACCAAACTCGATCTCTACGCCTACGGTGGAACGGAATATGCCAGCCGCACGGCGACGGATGCCGACCCTGTCACGGGCAAACAAGTTGGCTACGGCAATCCCCTGTTCGTAAACAGCGGTTGCTACACCGAAACCCTGCCCGGCGCGGGTACCGGCTTTACTCCCGGCACGCTCGCCAATTGCGTAGGGGACACGCGCGCCCTGATCGAGGGGACGGGCGGCTTCTGGTATCGCTTCTATAACGGACCTGCGGGCCGGGTCCAGCTCGGCGGGCAGTACTCCTACGTGACGCGCAACACCTGGTCAGGAGTGGGTGGAGCACCGCGCAGTATCGACGGGATGGTCTTAACCTCGCTTCGCTACTACCTGCCGTAACTGTGCAACTACTCTCGCGTCAGGGTTTGACGTCGGAGAGCCGGGTTTCCGGAAGCGGCGCAAGTCGGGCGTCGCTTTCGGAAATTCAGTTGCTGTAGAGCGTCGGCTACGAGGGTTCCCTAGGGAGCCGGCAAGTCAAAGAAAAGATATTTTCCGGGGATACTAATTCCTGAGGGTGTGTACGGCCTTACCCATGTAATACGACAACATCCGCTTTTCCGCTTTCGCAATACCGGCCGGCGGTGAACTATTTATTTCAAACCCGTAGCTCTGGGGTTTCTATCGTGTCCGTCACATTCGAGAACGTCTCTAAAACCTATGCTCTTGAGAGCGCCGGAAAGAATGCCGGGAAACGCCTACTGGCGCTGAAAGATGTGTCGTTCTCCGCATGGTCCGAGGAGTTCGTTTGCCTCCTCGGCCCCTCAGGATGCGGCAAGTCGACGCTGCTGAAGATGGCTGCCGGACTTGAGAAAGCAGAACAGGGAGATGTGATTGCGGGCGGCGAACCGGTGCAATCGCCTGACTCGAGCCGGGGGATGGTGTTTCAGGATTACGCGCTGTTTCCCTGGCTGACGGTCGAACAGAACGTCCGATTCGGCTTGGAATTGAAGGGCCACAGTAAGTCCATTGTCGTCGAAACTGCAGCTCGATTCATCCATCTTGTTGGACTGACTGGATTTGAGAACGCATTCCCCAAGCAACTGTCCGGGGGGATGAAGCAGCGCGTTGCGCTAGCGCGCGTGCTGGCTATGTCTCCCAATATCTTACTCATGGACGAGCCCTTCGGGGCGCTGGACTCTTTTACCCGGATGGAAATGCAGGCTGAGTTGGTGAACCTCTGGCAGCGGCAGCCATTCACCACGCTCTTTGTTACCCATGACATTGAAGAAGCAGTTTACTTGGCGGACCGCATCGTTGTGATGACTCCCCGGCCTGGTCGGGTAAAGACGGTTATCAAGGTGGCGCTGAGCCGCCCCCGGCGCCGGACGGATTTTGCCTTTGCCGAGATTCGCAATCATGTACTCAATCAATATGAAAAGTCTAGCTCATACGAGCTGGAATACCAGATTTAGCGAACCAGCCGAATGCATGGTAAATGAGGTCATCAAATGAAACATAGGTCGCTTCGGGAACTGGTAGAGACAACTTGCCGCGAGAATGCTTCCCGCATTTTTCTGCATCTGCCCGAGCAGGCAGCAAGCATGACCTTTGGCGAGATGGGACTGCTCGTAAAGGATTTAGCTCGCCTGTTAAGTTCCGCTGGGTTTCGCAAACAAGATCGTGTCGCTGTTTTGTTGAACAACAACTCCGCTGCCGCAGTCGCCTTGTTGGGTGTGACCGCCTCGGGCGGCGTGGTCGTTCCCTTAAATCCAAAGCTTACTCGCGCCGAAATCGATTGGCTGCTCGAACATTCGCAGGCCAGGTTTATTCTGACCGACCCGCACCAAGCAGACGACTTGATGACGGCTGGGATACGACGGGAGTTGGTCATACCGGGCGTCCCTCAGCAGGTTGGGGCCCCGCTCGTTCTCCTGAAGCGTCTTCCGGGTGATCGTGCTCGAGTAGCCGTTGTAGACACCTCGGCGCCGGAGTGGACGGATCCCGCAATTATCCTCTACACGTCGGGCACGACCGGGAAGCCCAAGGGCGTGATCCTGACTCATGGCAACCTGCTCAGCAATGCTCGCGGCATTCAGGAAGCACATCAGCTTACTTCCCAGGACACGGCACTGTGCATACTTCCCTTGTTTCATATCAACGGATTGGTGGTCACGCTCATCACGTCCATGTTGGTGGGGTCGTCTCTGGTTCTGCCGAAAAAGTTCAGTTCGCGGCACTTCTGGCAATGGATTTCGACATACAAAGCGACCTGGTTCAGCGCGGTACCGACCATCCTGTCCATTCTGCTTCATCAGCCGATTCCATCCAAGGCCGAGTTCTCATCGCTGCGATTCGCGCGCTCTGCGTCGGCGCCGCTTCCAATCGCCGTCCTTGAGGAATTTGAGGCCCGCACCGGTGTGCGAGTCATCGAGTCTTATGGAATGTCCGAGGCGGGCGGGCAGGTCACGTCTAATCCTCTGCACTTGCGCAAGCCCGGTTCCGCGGGGCTGCCATATACCAACGCGCTTCGAGTGGTTGACGAACACGGGGTGCCGGTAGGCGCCAATCAGACCGGCGAGGTTGTTCTTCGCGGTCCGAATGTCTCATACGGGTATTTTGAAAACGCAGACGCAAACCGCGAGTCGTTTCAGAATGGATGGTTTCACACGGGTGACCTCGGCTATCTCGATAACGACGGCTACGTGTTTCTGGTCGGACGAAAGAAGGAGCTGATCAACCGAGCCGGTGAGAAGATTGCGCCGCGCGAGATCGAGGAAATCCTCTACCGTATGCCGGAGATTGAGTCGGCTACGGTCGTGGGAGTGCCGGACTGTCTTTACGGAGAAGAGGTGGCTTGCTTTCTGGTGCTGCGCCCCGAATTGTCGCTCACGGAAGAGCGTGTAGCTGCGCACTGTAACAAAAACCTTGCAGGTTTCAAAGTCCCCAGGAAGGTGTTCTTTGTCGAAGAGCTTCCCAAAGGTCCAAACGGCAAAATCCAGCGCCGTAGGCTGCTTGAAATGTACGCACCATTAACCCGGATAATGCACGAAGGTTGAAGACGCGAGAGGCCAGTTCTGCTTCAAACATGTTATCTAGACAGTGTTTGACGCAACGAACGAGGCCTCCCGCGTGTTTGAAGATAGCACGACACAGTGTCTGATGTTCCCCGAGATTTTCACCAAGCCAGCCGTGTTGCAGTTCGATCAACTGAATGGCAGTTCCGATGGTGGCGCGATCCTGCTGAAGGCTGCTGACCGCCGCTACGGATTGATCGAAGCTCTGGCCGGATGTCTGCGAGACAAGCGGCAAGCAGGCAAGGTCGATCACTCCCTGCGCGAGTTGTTGGCGCAGCGCGTGTTCTCGATTGCCTGCGGCTATCCGGACGCCAATGACTCGGCCCGGTTGTCTTCTGATCCCATTCACAAGATGCTGCTCGACCGCGATCCGGTTGCGGGCCGTAATCTGGCCTCGCAGCCAACCCTGTCGCGCTTTGAAAACTCCATCCGACCGAGAGAACTCTATCGTCTGGGCGAAGCACTGGCCGACAGCGTGATCGAGCGCCATGCCCAGCGGCTGCGCGGACGTGCCCGCCTCGTCACCATCGACCTTGATCCGACCGACGACCCGACCCACGGCGCACAGCAGTTATCGTTTTTCAACGGACACTACGACGGGTGGTGCTACCTGCCGGTGATGGGCTTTGTGAGTTTCAATGACGAAGCCGAACAGTATCTGTGCGCGGCGGTGTTGCGTCCCGGCAACGTGACCGCTGCGGCAGGAGCGAAGGGGATTCTGCGCCGCCTGATCACGATGATCTCCTACAGCTTTCCCGGTGCGCGTATCCGGGTGCGCCTAGACGGCGGCTTCGCACATCCCGATCTGCTCGACTTTCTGGAGGACGATCCCAACATCGAGTACGTCATTGCGATGGCCAAAAACGCGGTGTTGAAGCGCAAAGCCAAACCAGCCATGCGACAGGCCCGCAGACTTTCGCGTCAGAGCGGAGAGACCGAACACGTCTACGGCGAAGCCAACTATGCGGCCCGGACATGGCCGCAACAACGCCGCATCATCATCAAGGCCGAGGTGGTGCGTGCCGAGGACAAGAAGCCGAAAGACAATCCGCGCTTCGTCATCACCAACATGAAGCAGACTCCGCAGTGGCTTTATGAAGAGGTCTACTGCCAGCGTGGCGAAATCGAGAATCGAATCAAGGAACTGCACGATCTCCAGATCGACCGCACCAGTTGCAGCGACTTCTGGGCCAACCAGCTCCGCGTGCTGCTGACCGCCGCCGCTTACGTGCTGATGCAGGAGTTACGTCTGAGAGCCGCGCACACCAGTTGTGCACGAGCCCAGGTCTGGACACTCCGCGAACGGTTGCTGAAACTGGGCGCACGGGTGCTGGTCTCGGTTCGCCGCATGGTCATACACCTGCCCGCGTCGTTCCCGTTCCTGCCAGCCTTCCGGCAAGTGGCGCTGGCACTCGGAGCCTCGCCCGGATAACCGCTACCGTCGCCCGCCCGAAACATAATCTTCCACATTTGCCCGGTCCGCGACGAGGAAAAGCTCCGCCCGAAAACTCCCGCTCCATCAACTTCGAGCACGCCCAAGCTCGACGCCCAAGCAAATACCATCAACGTCACGCTGCGACGAGCATCTTCACCTTAAAATCGCGACGCCACAATCGCCTCGCGCCACTTTCGTGAATTAAGCAGGTTAATCCAATTGAATACACGGAGACTTCCCCATGAAGAAGTGGCAACCAGCTCTCATAGCGATCGTTATAGTCCTGATCGGGGCGTTCGTGCTCGCGCCGCTACGGCACGGTAAGACTGCGATGGCTTCTGCCGCGGTTTCCTCGGCACCCGTCATCAAGGTCGGAACCAATCGTGCGTTGGGCACGGTTACGCCTTATGTTGGCAGGGACAAAGGCATATTCCGGGAACACGGCGTGAACGTCGAGATCGTCGACTTTGCAGATGGCTCCACGCTGATGGAAGCCTTCGCCTCCGGCCAGCTCGATGTCGCTCTGCTGGGCATTGCTCCATCGGCCATCTGGCAGGGCAAGGGCGTTGACTTGAAAGTGGTCGCGGCGGCCAATGGCGGCGGACATGTCCTGCTGACCCGAACCGACACCGGTATCCACGACATCGAAGAGCTGAAAGACAAGAAGGTTGCCACTCCGAAGCCTGGAACCGTAGTGGATACGCTCTTCCGGGCGCACATCGCGCGGGAACTGGCGAAGCTCGATCCGGACAAAGACATTCAGATCGTGCCGAACGTAGCGCCTGCGGATATGCCGGCTGCGCTGTTCGTTACCCGCGAAGTGGATGCGGCTATTACCTGGGAGCCTTTCGCAACCCTGGCGGAGACCAAGTACAAAGACAGCAAGGTGTTATTTGACGCCGCCGCCGAGTGGCACAAAGCCAATCCGAATTCCAAGCATTTCTATCCCGTCAATGTGGTAATCGCGCGGCAGTACTTTATTCAATCCCGTCCGGAGGATCTCCGTCGTTTTCTGGCAGCCTACGTTCAGACCGTCGACTTCGTGAACAGCAAGCCCGATGAAGCCAATGGAATCATCGCCAACGAGATTAGTCTCGATAAAGCAATCGTGGAGCGGGCGCGGCGGCGAATCGATTACACGTCCCAAGTCGATACGACCGCGGCCCTTGAGACCCTGGAATGGTCGAAGCAACTCGGCTACTTGAAAGAAGTTCCCACGGCCGGCAAGCTCTTCGACCTGAGCTACCTGCCACAAGGAAATCCGGGGCGATGAGAAAGCTGAGTTTCAATCGCTTTTGGCAGGGCGCCCTTGCAATTGCGGGCATCTTCCTGCTGTGGCACTTTGCCTCGATGACAGGTATGTTCGGCAGAATGTCTCCGGAGTATTCACTGCTGCTATTGCCTCCGCCCGCGGTCGTGATTAGGGCCTTCGGGGAAATGATCCGTTCTGGCTATCTATGGGATCAGCTTTCCGTGAGTCTGGTTCGCGTGCTGATCGGCTTCGCTCTGTCTGTGGTGATTGCGGTGCCGCTGGGTGTCGGGATGGCGACTTCTCCGACTCTGAACAATGTAGCTGAACCCTTTGTGCGGATCTTCTCGCCGATTCCCGGCGTAGCCTGGGTTCCTCTGGCGATCCTATGGTTCGGTCTGGGAGATAAGGCCGCCATCTTCATCATCACCATGGGCTCGATATTCCCGATCATTCTGAGCACGGTGCAAGGAGTGCGCGACGTCGATACCAGGCTGGTGGACGCCGCGCGAATGATGGGCGCGACGCAATGGCAGATCATCCGTCGAGTCATGCTTCCAAGTCTCATACCCTATTTGATCACTGGTTTTCGCAACGGCCTCGGATTTGCGTGGCGCGTGGTGATTGCTGCCGAGATGGTCGGCGTGCCCAAAGGGATCGGCTACATGCTGACGGTGGGCAGAAGCACCGGCCGGACAGAAGTCACGATTGTCACCATGATTACCCTCGGTCTCCTGATGTTGATCGTGGAAGAGTTTGTCTTTGCTCCACTCGAGTAACCGTACGAGCTCCTGGCGCAGAACCGCCACTGCCTGACCGGCTGGCAAAAGAAGGTTTATGAAACGCAGATTCGATACAGGAAACGCTGCCATCACCGAGGCGGCAATCTTCGCGGGCTGTCGCGTGTTCGCGGGCTACCCCATCACGCCGGCGACCGAGATCGCCGAAAACATGTCGCGGCGCCTGCCGGAGATGGGCGGCTACTATGTGCAGGCAGAAGATGAGACCGCCGCACTGCACATCTGTAATGGCGCTTCACTCGGAGGGATGAAGGCCATGACCGCAACCTCCGGTCCCGGCTATATACTTTTTGCCGATCCGTTCGGCTGGGCGCTCAGTTCCGAGATCCCAGTTGTCATCGTGAATTCGCAGCGCGTCGGGCCAGTAAGCGGCATCACGGGCGCACCGGGACAAGGCGAGTTCTATCTGAGCCGCTACCTTGCCCACGGCGGCAACTACGAAACAATCGTGCTTGCGCCTGCGTCGGTGCAAGAAGCCTTCTCGCTAACCGCGGAAGCTTTCTATCTCTCCGAACGCTTTCGCACCCCGGTCACTCTACTGGCAGACCAGATGGTGACCGATGGCTGGGAGACCTTGTCGCTACCGGAAACACCCGAAGATGCCGAGATGCTGGGAGTGCGCACGTGGAGCCGTCAAGTTCATCCTGGGCCGGAGTTTTATCCCGCGACGGATGAGATCGACGTTCCTCCAGTCGTGCTTGGTCACAATACCGGTGGAGCATGTTCCGATTGGACGCCGACCGCGGCCGGTCATGACACCGAAGACGTGGAGCTGCAGCATAAACATGCCTATCGGCTGATTTACAAGATCCGCAATCATCGTGAACTGATCGACCGCTTCGAGAGCTACGGCCTCGACGATGATCCGGAGATCATTCTGGTCTCCTACGGCACACCTTCACGGGTAGTGAAGAGCGCTGTCAGTGCGGCTCGCGAACGTGGCATCCGCGCTGGTGGAATACGACTCATCTCACTGTGGCCCTTTCCTGATCAGATCTTCGGTCTTCCGTCTCGATACCTTTCGGTAGAACTCAACTGGGACGGCCAGCTCGTACGTGAAGTCCGACGTGCTGCGGCAAAAGCGAGGAGTGTGCATTTTCTCGGCAAGTGCGGCGAGTTGCCGACCGGAACCGAACTTCAGGATGCGATTGACGCCATCCTGAAAGACCAACCTCGACACACCCAAAGCTGGAAATTGGAGGCATGGTAAAACGTGGATACCCTTTTAGAGAAATTTGTCCGGCCGGAAAAGAACCCCGGCACCGCTTGTCGAGGCTGTGGATTGCGTGTCTTGCATCGCCAGGTTCTGGAGGCGATCGACGAATTGCAACTGGGACTCGCCGACGTGGTCTGGGGAACCGGCATCGGATGCACTGGACGACAGACATATGCCACCTGGAGGGGGGACACCTTCGCCGGTACCCATGGCCGCGTCTATGCTCTTGCCACCGGCCTGCGTTTGGCGCTCCCGGCGGAAAAACGAATCGTGCTGACCGTGGGCGACGGCGACGCATTTACCATCGGCCTGCTGCACCTGCTGAACTGCGCACGGCGCAATGTCGATATGACGGTGATCGTCGGCGACAATCTGGGATACCAGTCCACCGGTGGGCAGTACAGCATGACAACGCCGCAAGGCTCGCGCACGGATTCCAGTCCTTACGGAATGTGGGAACAAAATCTAACCCAAAACGGCATCGACGTTCTCCGCATCGTCAAGGAAGCCGGCGCGACCTTCGTGGCCCGCCATACGGTCACGGAAAAGTGTGCGCCGATTGAAAGCATCAAGAAGGCGCTGCAAAACCGGGGATTTTCGCTCGTGCAGTTGGTCTACCCTTGCGTTACGCACTTCGGCGCACAAGCGCTGCGTACACGCGATTTGAAGAAAATCTATCAGTGGTTCGAAGAACGCGCTGTGGGTCCGGAGGATCAGGAGTCCGGTACAAGCTTTCGTTGCGGCGTTCTGCACGACGCCTCTAATACTCGCCCGGAGTTTTCCGCATCGTTGAGAGAGCACGTCAATTCCGTGCAGCGGAGGTCACTCAGTGGCGAATCGAACTGAGATTCTCATTAGCGGTTTTGGCGGGCAGGGCGTAGTACGCCTTGGGCAGATTCTTGGGCAGGCTGCGGTTCACGAAGGTCTCTATACGACCATGCTGATCAGCCATGGCACGGAAACCCGCGGAGGCTATGTGCGAAGCCAGGTTGTGCTATCTCCTGAGCCAATTGACAGTCCATCAGTGGAGACACCAGATTTTTTCTGTGTCTTTTCTGGCATAGCCTATCAGCGCTTTAAGAACCTCTGTCTTCAAGGCATGATTATCTATGATCCCGCGGTGATCGGCTCGCCGGATGCGAATCTGAGCTGTCATCAGATTCCTATTGCCGCCAGCAAGCTTGCTCAGCAAGAGCTGGGAAATCCGATCTTCGCCAATACGATCATGCTTGGAGCTCTCGGCAAACAATTGTTTGGACGCCTATCGAGGGAGTCGCTGCTCAGAGCGATTGAGGATCGACTTCCCCTTTTCCATAAGGAAAACCAACAAGCTTTCGAGCTTGGATACACCATTCGCGCAAAATCGGCAGAGTAGTTGTACCGAGTGAGTCTGCAGGAGTGGACAGGCTCCGCAAGTTGGTAACTTCCAAATCTGGGTCGTTGTTCCCGGTAACGTCTTCCGACTGTAAGCGACTCATAATCCATAGGTCGTCTCTACGCCGTGCCGTCGAACCCATGGGCGTAAGCTTGTCCCTTGTCGCTCGGTTTCTGACCCGGCACCTATCGCACTCGCCGGCATAGCTATGATGGCCGCCGCCTGCCGCCGTCCGGTCGCCGCCGGTCGCACAGATCGCCGATCTCCACCATCGTGCTGCGGAATGTCGCGATGCCCGCGGCGGTGGTGAAATCAAAATTTATGCGGCAGTGTATGCAGCCTTGCCCAAAATGGCCGTAATACATGGCGACAGAGAGATTGCGGCGTTGGAGCAGTTGGTCGAAGCTGCGCAAATACTGGCCAAGTTTAGCGGGAGCGACGGCACAGTCTTCGGCCCCGGGCCACATGCGTGGGAACCCCTCGCGTGGAACCCCTGCCCCAAGACCGGACTCGCGCAGTCCCCATACGGCAGCGCGCTGCTGCGCATCGACAAAAAGGGTGCCGCTCACCTCACCAGCGCCTCCGGGCGGTGCTCGATCAACCAGGGAACATGGTCGGCGGCTTCACAATGGGGACTCCGTTCTCGCGAGCCAAGGCCACGGCGCGGATCACGTCAGTGTTGTGGCGCGGGCAAATCACTCCAACCGGAACCTGCCGGTAATTCGAAGCATCGGTCGAATACGCAGCAAGCACACCTGCGTCAAACCGGACGTCGCCGTCAATGATGCGCCGCAATTCCGATTCAAAGTTTGCCAGGAACGCCATCCGCACCCTCGCTTCCGCGCTGAGCTTTCGACATATCCAGCTCCATTTCCGATGCTTCGCTGCGCTCCGGAATTATAGCTCCGCGTTCGCGCTCGGATGCCGGTTTGGCCGTGCCAGCGCCACCGATTCCGGCGCCTACGGAATGCAGCGGTTTGTCCACAATTTGAAGCCGGACCGGAATGCGGTAGAAGCCGGCGACGAAGATACCTGGATAAATCGAAGCAGGCTGGCCCGAGGGCCAGCCACTTCCTCTGGTCACGCTACGGACGTAATCCGTTGCACGCCCTTCCGTATCGGGTTGCCACTTAAGTTGTCAGTTGAGTGCCGAATGAGCAGATGCAACCCCGAATCATATGACGTCTTCCGACTGTAAGCGATTGAATCCAGGTGGCGGCCCTTCGGAAAGGACATCTCATAATCCGTAGGTCCGTGGTTCGAGTCCACGCGCCGCCACCAAGATTTAACCCCCCAGTTCCCAAGTGCTTAGTCCCCGGTTGCATTTCTATCACTGCCGGTGCCGGGCGCACGGTAAGCGCACAAGACCGCCTCCAGTTTCTTCATCGCCTCGGTTGAATCGGCGTCCACAGTTTTCACGTAGACGTTCATCGTGGTGCTCAGGTTCGAGTGCCGCAGGATGGCCTGTATCGTCTTGTCCGAGACCCCGATGCGGTACAGGTTGCTCGCCAAGCCCCTTCTGAAGGCATGCCACCCGTGCCAGAGGATACGTGACCCATCCCGCTCGAACGGGTGCTCCGCCTTGTGCCCGGCGCGGGTCTGGCTGCACTGCTGGCAGAACTCAAGCCGGGGCTGGATGCAGCGGTTGGTGAGGTTGTTGAGGCAGAGAGGCTTGCCCAGTGAGTTGGCAAACATTACCCCGGACTCCGGGGAGCCGCAAACTGCCCGGTGGGCGTCCAGCATCTTTCGCAGGGGCGCAATTACCGGAACCGGGGCTTTGCTGGTGCGGGTCTTGGGTTCGTCTATCGTGCCGAGCCACACCGACCGGGTCACCCGGATTTCTTCCCCAGTGTAGTGCTCCCACAATAACCCCTGAAGCTCACCACGTCGCAACCCGGTGAACGCCGCCGTGGCCGCGATGGTCGCGGCTGGCTGCGGTAGGGCGCTGATGATATGCAGCACCTCCTCCAAGGTATAGGCATAGGTATCGCTGGCGGGACGGGCTTTGGGTATTCCGACCCCGAGTACAGGGTTCGCGCCGTCGAGGTAGCCCTGCTGGCGGGCATGGTTGAAGATTCCAGAGAGCAGGGCTTTGACATGCCGCAGGGTGGCGCCGCTCAGGCTGTGGCCTTGAGCTACGGCCTGCAGCAGCGATTGCAGGTCGTGGGTGCGGACGTCACGGAGCCACCAGGAGCTACAACGGGACGCAAAATACCGCCGCCAAATATTGCGGTAGCCCCGGTAGGTTGAGAGCCGGTTCTGGTCGGATACGTAGGGCAGGTAGATGCGCTCGGCGAAGTCTCCCACCGTGGTGGCGATGAGTCCAGAACGCTTCTGCTCATTGAGCGGCCTGAGCACCGCATCGGCATAGCGGCGAACGCTGGCCTCGGACGGATGTCGGTCGTCAACCGGAACAAGCTTCTTCGCCCGTTGGATAACGCGCAGGGAGGCGCCGTCCGCAACCTCGACACGGTACCGCAGCACCCACCATCCTCCTCGCCGATAGATGTGCCCGTCCTGTTGCCGGTCTCTAGTTTTCATTATGACCTATGGTCATATTATAGACGGCGATGTCCCAGAATAAAAGGCTTTTCTGCCCTCGGGTCATAAAGTACGATACCGCCATGGGCTGGACGACAATGAAAGTCGCCGTCTGCGACGTTTGCGGCCATCGGTGGATACCGGAAGTTGAAGAACCGCCGTTGTGCCCCTCAAAAAAATGCCGGAGTACGTTGTGGAACCGGGGCGGTGTGGACGGGCGCACGAAGGAGGCGAGGAAGAAGGCTGGGCGGAAGCAGAAAGGGAAATAAACAAAGCCGCCCGGGTAGACGAGGCGGCTGTTGTATTGTCGTGGCGGCGACTCTAGTTTTTCAAACTCCCGACCACCTCCCATACCAAGTTCCACATCGCCGCGCCCTTCTCGTCTTCGTAGCGGTCTGGGTAGACAACCAGCTTCGCATCCGAGCGCAGCGCGAACCCATCGAGGATTATCTGGCTGGCTTCGATCATCGCCTCCTGCGTTGCTGCCACCACTGCATCGAGGGAGTCCAGTGGAGCCTCGATGAGCAGTGCGTCATGGACGGGGGCGCAGACCTTGATGCCACGTTCGATGGCTAGGCAGCAGGCGAGGCGCAACATCTCACTGCCGTTGCCCTGCATTGGAAAGTTGGAGATGGTGCGGCTCTTCACCGAATCCCCCAGATGCAACGTCCAACCGAAGATCGTTGGAAGTTCCAACCGCAGCTTGGCGTGGCTCATGACTTGTTCTGACCAACGCCAATAGTCGGGATAGGTTGCATGGTGCATTCGCAGCAGTTCACCTGCCCGAGCGACCGACTGCCCGATTTTTGCCGCAAAGCTCTCTTCTCCCATACCGTACTGCACCGCTAGTGTGCATTGCTTGAACTGGTCACGCTGGGCTTTATGGCTGGCCTTGGTGGCATCTGGTGGGACTGCCCCTGCCTGCTTCGCAAACGAAAGATAGGGGTCGCCGCTGGAGTACGCCGTCATCATGGCCTTATCGCCACTGAGGGCGGCAGCGATACCGAACTCCTGCTGCGACCAATCCACATAAGCGAGTCCGTATCCAGGCTGCGGTTGAATCAACCCCCGCATCCATGCTGCCGGACCGAAGATGTAGCGGGTGTTCGACGGCTGGTTGCGCCCGGTCTTGGCCGCGAAGGCAGACAATATGCAGCGGTTCCTGCAATCGGAGCCCACGGCAAGGTCGCTCAACCGCATCTGCGACAAGGTCACTCGTAACTGGCGCAGCGGTTCGATCTCAGGGTAGAGCCCTGCCATCTGCCGGAAGGTGTCATCGTCTAGTGCCAGCCTCCCGCTATCGAGACGAGGCCATTCGATGCCACGGTTGTCCAGGTAGCCAGCAAAGCGGTCTGTTTTGAACGTCCGCTCCTGATAGACACCGTAGGCCGCGTCAACCCGCTGAATCAGGTGCAACTGGATAGAGTCCCAGTTCTCACGCAAGGTCGTCAGCGATGCGGTGTCGATTGGGATGCCGTTGCGTTCAATGTGGGCGGCGGCCATCATGAACCGCCCCCTGTGAACCGCACGCCGCACATCGAGTCTGATCACCATGGCGGCGAGGAGCTTTTCAAGCGCGATCACATCCGATTCACAGTAGTCGAGCAGCGCCAGAGCTTCCTCATCGGTGTAGGGAGCGCCGCGCATAGCCAACTGCCGCATGTTGTCTTTTTCTACCGCATCCATCCCATCGAGCCCGTGATAAACCAAAGCCCCCAGCAGACTACGTCCACTGGGCAGTTCCAGGCCGTTGGTGAGGTTGCGGAACTCGATGTAGAGGTCGAGCACCCAGGCCGGCAGTTCCCAGCCCAACGCCAAGTGGCAACCCAACTCGGCGCTGGCGTAGTAAGCGACGAAGAGCACATCATCACCGACTGGATACGGAGGATTTTCGGGCGGGTTATCGGTCAGCATCATCCGGTGGCGGCGGCCGGATACCAGTTCATGTGCGACCACACAAACCGGCACCGGACGCTCACCGTCGAATGATTGGAACTCGAAGTCCACCGCTACTATTTCACGGAAGTTGCATTCGAGTTCCTTCATTACTTCGTCCCCCGCAGGCGACCCACAACGGGGTGGTCAAGTGTCTCAATAAAGCGGTCACCCTTGAAGGCAATCGCCAGCAACTCGGCGAAGCTGAGGTCGGGAAACTTCGGTTGCGCCAGGTCGCCGGGGGCTACCCAGTACTCGTAGGCGCCGATGGCCATGTTGGCCTGCACGCGCACCCAGCTCGTAATCGCTTCCGATGCAGCTTCACGCGCCGACTCATTCCACGAATTCGGGCGCCCTTCCGGGTCAGGCAACTTCACCGGCCACAGGAACGGGTTGCCCTCGCGGGTGATAGCGGTGAACAAGGTTGCGAAGGTGACCTCGGTAGCCAGTTCCGGCACAAGGCTGGGCTCGACCACGTACATGTGGTTGCCTTCCTTCATCTCGATAATCGCCACGTCGAGGCGGTAGGTAGCATCGGGGTGGACGCGCACCCACTGCTGCTTATTGGGCTTGTTGACCGGCACCGAGGTCAACTTCTTCTGGGTCGCCGTGGTTTCACCAAAGTTCTGGGCGATGCGCAGGCGCTGGGGGTTGAACTTCTCCGCCAAGCTCGGCTTACGGGTGGTGGTAGTGTTCCCAGTCATGGGGGCAGTCGTACCTTTTTCGTCGGCGACGGGGGTTGAGGTGAGGGCGTGCGGCGTGAGGTTCTCCGCGAGACTCAGATTCACTGCATTTAAAATTTCGGACATAAAATCTCCATTCACTTCGGTTTTGGCGGCAGCCTTATCGGGCTGCCGCGGATTATGGTTCAGGCTCGATCAGCATCGTCACTTCGGCGAAGCTGCCGCGCCCACGGTTGGCGGTGATTACCCCCTCACGCTCTAATAGGGTGAGGGCGTTGTAGACCGCCTTCGGGTTCACACCAATCCGAGCACCCAAGTCCCGGCAATTGAACATCACGGTCGTTGTCTTCTTCATCACCGTGAGGCGATAAATCGCCAGTCCGACCCAGCCCGCTTTGCCCGGGAGCTGCGCCATCGCGCAGAACATCTCCCACGGAATCTCCGGCAGAAACTCCGGCTTACGGTTACGGCGGCGGCTTGGTACATGAAGCGGAGCCTCCGTGTGCCGTTTCGGCGTCTGGGGTATAGCCAACATAGGCGGCTGAACACACAGACGTGCGGGGTCAAATTTTTCTAGGTTACCCATTCCTTGCGTGAACCCATTCCTCCCATTCCTTCCCAGTAGCACGACCTACTTCCGAGAGGGCGGTGGAATGGGGACCGCCCTCCCGCCTCCGGCTTGGGAACCGGATAAGTAGGTGCTGTTAGTTCAATACTGTTTTCTGGGGGAACGGGAAGCCGAAAAGCCAAAATAAAAGTGGCGAACCACAAAAAACGACGGCTTCTAAAAGCCGCCGTCTCCAAACCTGACCCTGGGAGGGATACCTAGAACTCCCTCGGAGGGACTGTTATTTTCCAACCATGAACAATCGCGATTTTCGCGGCATTATTGGGGATTTTCAATGTTGTGGTTTTTGGGGCAGAGTGCAGTTTTACCAATAAACATCGGATTTTTAGCATTCCAGCAGAACTCCCTCGGAGGGATAACCTATACGTTGTTATAGTCTCTAGTCCTATATTTATGCACCCAGCAGAGCCATACCTCGATTCAGCCGCACCCGATTTCTGCAACCCATCGCTGGCGGCATCGAATACTTCATCCAGTCCCATGCCATTGGATGAAAGCTACGGCAGGAACACTCGCCCACCTGGTAACCCACTGCAGCTCCTGGTGGCTCCGTGACGTCCGCACCCACGACCTGCAATCGCTGCTGCAGGCCGTAGCTCAAGGCCACAGCCTGAGCGGCGCCACCCTGCGGCATGTCAAAGCCCTGCTCTCTGGAATCTTCAACCATGCCCGCCAGCAGGGCTACCTCGACGGCGCGAACCCTGTACTCGGGGTCGGAATACCCAAAGCCCGTCCCGCCAGCGATACCTATGCCTATACCTTGGAGGAGGTGCTGCATATCATCAGCGCCCTACCGCAGCCAGCCGCGACCATCGCGGCCACGGCGGCGTTCACCGGGTTGCGACGTGGTGAGCTTCAGGGGTTATTGTGGGAGCACTACACTGGGGAAGAAATCCGGGTGACCCGGTCGGTGTGGCTCGGCACGATAGACGAACCCAAGACCCGCACCAGCAAAGCCCCGGTTCCGGTAATTGCGCCCCTGCGAAAGATGCTGGACGCCCACCGGGCAGTTTGCGGCTCCCCGGAGTCCGGGGTAATGTTTGCCAACTCACTGGGCAAGCCTCTCTGCCTCAACAACCTCACCAACCGCTGCATCCAGCCCCGGCTTGAGTTCTGCCAGCAGTGCAGCCAGACCCGCGCCGGGCACAAGGCGGAGCACCCGTTCGAGCGGGATGGGTCACGTATCCTCTGGCACGGGTGGCATGCCTTCAGAAGGGGCTTGGCGAGCAACCTGTACCGCATCGGGGTCTCGGACAAGACGATACAGGCCATCCTGCGGCACTCGAACCTGAGCACCACGATGAACGTCTACGTGAAAACTGTGGACGCCGATTCAACCGAGGCGATGAAGAAACTGGAGGCGGTCTTGTGCGCTTACCGTGCGCCCGGCACCGGCAGTGATAGAAATGCAACCGGGGACTAAGCACTTGGGAACTGGGGGGTTAAATCTT
>CAVSYY010000009.1:0-318331 GCA_963732315.1 uncultured Acidobacteriota bacterium | reverse complement strand
TCCGGCGCGACCTCGACGCGCTCTCGGTGGCCGGGATCCCGCTGTACTCGGTACGGGGCCGCAACGGCGGCTGGACGCTCCTCGGCGGGCACCGCCTGGATCTGACCGGGTTCACGCTCGAGGAGGCCCAGGCCCTCTTCCTCGTGGCCGGCTCGCCGGCCAGCGCCGCCAGCGGCGTCGAGCCCGGGCTGCGGTCGGCGCTGCGCAAGGTCTTCTCGGCGCTGCCCGAGACGCTGCGCAGCCACGCCACCGCGGCCACCCAGGCCACCGTCTTCGACCCGCTCGGCTGGGGCCGGGTGGCCGAGGACCCGCCGCTCCTGGAGCGGCTGCGGGCGGCCGTCCTCGAGCGGGTCCAGGTCGACATCGACTACGCGAAGCGCGCGCTGTGCCGCCGAACCCCGCCGCGTCCACCCCTACGGCCTCATCGCCAAGGGTGGGGTGTGGTACCTGCTCGCCGGGACGGCCAGGGGCCGCGCGGACGTTCCGGGTCTCGAGGGTCCGGGAGGTCCGACCGACCACCTGAGCGGTCGAGCTGCCGGCGTCCTTCGACCTCGCCGCTGAGTGGGCCTCGGCGAGCGGGACTTCCTGGGTGTTGCAGGTGGTGCGGGTGGAGGTCGAGGTGGCGGTCGAGGCGGTGCTCCGATTCACGACCGGGCTGCAGGGCTGGGCCAGCGCCGAGGAGGTCGGCCGGACTCGGGGGAGTGGCGGACGATCGTGGCCATGGTCCCGAGCGTCCGCGCCGCGGCGGCCCACCTCGCCCCCCTGGGCGGCGCCGTCCGGGCGAAGTCACCGCCCGAGCTACGCGACGAGGTGCTCCGACGATCGCGCCCGGGCCTGCTCGAGGCGAACCGGTCCCGCCGTGGCTCGCGCGGGCCGAGACCACCGCACGGCGAAATGGTCGAGCGGGCTCGCTCCGCGACGCCGGTGGCCGCGACGGCGAGTGGTAGCCAGTCGAGCCGCCGAGCCGAAGCGCCGGCGGCCCGACGTCCGACCGATGGACGCCGAGACCGCGGCTACGAGCCGGCGGCCAGTGGCTCGAGCGGCGGAGCCAGGTCGGCGACGGCCTCGGTCGCCGTTCCGGGCGCTGGCCGGCGACGGGCCCGCTGGTCGACCTCGGCTGCGGCCCCGGCCGCTACCTGGTTGAGCTGGGGTCGCCGGTCGTCGGCCTCGACGCCACCGAGGCCATGCTGGCGCTGGCGCGCGGCCCGGGGCCGGCCGCTCGTCCGGGCCGACCTTGAGGCGCTGCCGCTCGGCCGACGGTTCGGTCGCCGGCTGTTCGCCCGCCACTCCTATCTGCACGTGGCCAAGGAGCGGATGCGCGGCGGCGCTCGGCGAGGCCCGCCGGGTGCTGCGGGCCGGGCGGATGGTTCTTCGCCTCGCTCATCGAGGGCTTCCTACGAGGGCCACCGCCTGGCCGGCGACGACTTCCCGGGCCGCTTCTTCGCCGCTGTGGACGGACCCTCGATCGCGGCTCGCTCGGTGCACGCCGGCTTCGCCGAGCTGGCGGTCGAGCGGGTCGGCCGTCGGGCCGGGGAGCACGACCTGCACGTCACGGCGCGGCGCTGACCTACACCGCCTCCGGCGTCACCTCGAAGGCCCGCCACATGTCGGCGTAGCGGCCGCCCAGCGCGACCAGCTCGTCGTGGGTCCCCTCCTCGACGATCCGGCCGCCGTCGACGACGACGATGCGGTCGGCCCGCTGGGCCGTCTGCAGGCGGTGGGCGATGAGCACCGTCGTCCGACCGCTCGGCGACCACGCCCATGGCCCGGTTGACCCGGGCCTCGGTCGACGAGGTCGAGGTTCGAGGTCGCCTCGTCGAGGAGCAGGATCGCCGGGTCGACGAGCAGGGCCCGGGCCAGGCAGAGCAGCTGGCGCTGGCCGATCGAGAGCGAGCGGCCCCGCTCGGTGACCGTACTTCAGGTAGCCGCCGGCCGCGACGATGAAGTCGTGGGCCCCGACCGCCCGCGCGGCGGCCTCGACCTCGGCGTCGGTCGCGTCGGGGCGGCCGTAGGCGATGTTGTCGCGGATGGTCCCGGCGAAGAGGAACGGCTCCTGGGGGACGTAGCCGAGCTGGCGGCGGTACGGCGCCGAGGTCGAGCTCGCGGAGCGGCGATGCCGTCGATCAGCACCGCGCCCTGCGGTCGGGTCGTAGAAGCGGGCGATCAGCTTCACGACGGTCGACTTGCCGGCGCCGGTCTCGCCGACGAGGGCGACGGTCTCGCCGGGCGCGATGTCGAGGTCGACGCCGGCCAGCGCCTCGGTCGTGGTGCCCGCGGTAGCGGAAGTGCACGTCCTCGAAGCGCGATCTCGCCCCGGAGCGCGCCCGGGATCGATCGGGTGCTCGGGCGTCCGGGGTCGCGACCGGCGTGTTGAGCAGCCCGGCGATGCTTGCCGGAGCCCGGCGGTGGCCTGCTGGTAGGTGTCGAAGACCTGGGAGAGCTGCTGGACCGGCGCGAAGAGCATGCGTCAGGTAAAGCAGGAACGCGGTCAGGACGCCGATGCGTCGAGCGTGCCGCAGCCGTGCGATCTCCTGATGCGCCCGACGCCGAGCACGATCAGGATGCGCGATGTTGCCCAGGCAGCTCGGCGAAGGAGAAGTAGATCGCCTGGAGCCACTGGCGAGCGCAGCGCCGGCGTCGCGGTAGCCGGCCGTCGAGGCCGAGGAAGTTGCGCGGTGTTGCGGCCCTCGCGGCGGAACGCCTGGGTGACCCGCACGCCGGAGACGTTCTCCTGCGAGGTCGGCGTTGACCGCCGCGATCCGGTCGCGCTGGCGGTCGTAGGCCCGGCGCGACTGGATGCTGGTAACACGACCGTGGCCGACGACGAGCGGCGGCACGACGACAGGACGACCAGGATCGAGGTGCAGCGTTGCGGGTACGCAGAGGATGACGACGACGCCGAAGAAGCTGGACCAGTTCGACGAGCGCGTTCACGAGCCCGGACTGCAGCAGCTGGGACAGCGTGTCGACGTCGGAGGTCATGCGGGTCAGGATCCGGCCGGTCATCTCCTGGTCGTAGAAGTCCATCGCCGAGCCGCTGCAGGTGGGCGAAGATCTGCACCCGCATCGCGTAGAGCAGCCGCTCGGAGGTCCGCCCGGTCCAGAACGTCTCGGCCCACATGTCCACCCAGTCGAGCAGCTGACGGCGAGGTAGAGCGCCCGAGAGCACCCACAGCACGCGTCGCTCGTGGTGCAGCACGACGCTGTGCGACCGACGCGTCCCGGTGAACGAGGGGCCGACCAGGCCGGCCGCGGCGTCGAGCAGCACGAGGAGCGACGCCGACGAGCAGCTGCGGGACGAACGGGCGGAGGTAGCCGGCGGAACCGGAACGGCTGGCGGTCGGCGCCGGTTCTCCTCGGTCGACGTCGATGTCGGGCACGTCGACGACCGGCGGCAGGGCCTCGATCTGGCGCAGCAGCTCTGGCGTCGGCGGCGCGCCGAGCGCGGCCCGCATTCCCCCGCCCATGCCGCCGCCGCCACCACCGCCGGCCGCGCCCGTCGCCGAGCGCGCGCCGCCGAGCGCGGCCGAGCCGTTCGACGCCGGACGCCGTCGAGCTCGACGTCGCTCGTCGACGGCGCGCCACGCGTCGCGCGGTCACCGCGCCGGCGCGCTCCGAGGTCGACGCCGTCGCCCTCGGCGTCGTCGCCCGGCCCCGCCAGCAGCTCGCGGTACAGCGGGCAGCGGCCGAGCAGCTCCTCGTGGGTGCCCGTGGTCGACCACCGGCCCCGTGTCGAGCACGACGATGCGGTCGGCGAGGCGCAGCGTCGAGCGGCGGTGGGCGACGAGCGATCGTGGTCCGGCCCGACCATGAGCCGGCGCAGCGTCGCGTGGATCTCCTCCTCGATCGCGGCTGTCGATCGAGGAGGTGGCGTCGTCGAGGAGCAGGATCCGCGGGTCGGTGAGCAGCGCCCGGGCGAGCGCGATGCGCTGGCGCTGGCCGCCCGAGAGCAGCAGGCCCCGCTCGCCGACGACGGTGTCGTAGCCGTCGGGCAGCGCCTCGATGAACTCGTGCGCCTCGGCGGCCCGGCGCGGCCGCCTCGATCTCCTCGTCGGTCGCGTCGGGCCGGCCGTAGGCGATGTTGGCCCGGATCGTGTCGGAGAAGAGGAAGGCTGTCCTCGAACACGACGCCGATCTGGCGGCGCAGCGAGTCGAAGGTGACGTCGCGCACGTCGATCGCCGTCGATCTCGACCGCGCCCGCCTGGACGTCGTAGAAGCGCGGCAGCAGCAGCCCGACGGTCGACTTGCCCGAGCCCGAGGTGCCGACGAGGGCGACGGTCTCGCCCGGCGCGCACCTCGAGGTCGAAGTCGTCGAGCACCGGCTCGGAGCGCAGGTAGCCGAACGAGACGTCCTCGAAGCTGATCGCGCCCTCGATCTCGGCGGAGCTCGATCGGCGTCGGGCGTCTCGGCCACGTCGGGGAGCGAGTCGAGCAGCTCGAGCACCCGCTCGGCGCCGGCCCGGGCCTGCTGGGCCGCGACGACGACGCCGGCCATCTGGCGGGCCGGCGCAGCGAGCTGGGTGAGGTAGGTGAAGAAGGCGAGCAGGGTGCCGACCGTGATCCGGCCCTCGAAGACGAGCCAGCCGCCGAAGCGCGAGGACGGCCGACCTGGCCGAGCTGGGGGATCGTCTGCAGCGTCGAGGTCCGCCGGGACCGCAGCCGCAGGTTGCGCATCCGCGAGCCGAACAGGACGCCGAGCGCGCTCGTGACACGCGGACGAGCTCGCGGTCCTCCTGGCCGAAGCCCCTTCACGACCCGCACGCCGGTGACGCGCGTCGTCGACCGACGCCGACCATCTCGGCCATCCGGGCCTGCGCCTCCCAGCTGCGAGGGGTAGACGACGCGGCGCATCCGGAAGGCGAGGACGAACAGGATCGGGATGATCGGCATCACCGCCGCGGTGAGCAGCGGCGAGAGGCACGAGCATGATCACGAGCCGCCAGCAGGAACTGGAGCATGTTCGCCAGCACGTGCGGCACCTGGGTGAGCAGCGTGCGGATGAGCGACGAGGTCCGAGTTGGTCCGCGAGACGAGCTGGCCGGTCTGCAGCTCGTCGTGGCGGGCGAAGTCGAGCCCCTGGAGGTGGGTGAAGACGGCGTTGCGCAGGTCGTAGTCGATGTCCCAGCTCACCCGGCCGGCGGTGAATCGCCGGAGCCCGCTGAACGCGAACTGCAGGACGAAGACGCCGCCCATGATCGCGAGCAGGGGCCCGATCGCGTGGCGGTGCGAGAGGATGGCGTCGTCGATCACGACCTTCTGCAGCAACGGGGTCACGGCCAGGGTGGCCGAGGAGACGATCGAGGCGACCAGGGCGATTGCGACCACCCGGCGGTGAGCCCACCAGAGCGGCGACAGCCGCCGGAGCCAGCCGCCCCGGCGCCGGTGCCGAGAGGACCCGGCTCCGCCGGCCGATCGTGCCCGCCCGCTGCCGGGCGCGGCGCGCCGCCCGAGGGCGCGTCAGGGCGGACGCGGATGGCCATTTCGATGTGAAGTGTAGCCGGTCGAAATATTCGATGGCCTAACGACCCTGCCGGGCGCGGTCAGCCCGGAGGCTCAGCAGCCCACGCTGCCGTCGATGAGCTCCCGGATCAGGTCGGCATGGCCGTTGTGGCGGGCGTACTCCTCGATCATGTGGACGTAGATCCAGCGCAGCGAGTGGGGCTGGTCGCGTTGACCGGTGTCGTCGAGGCTCTTTGTCGCCGCCACCGCCCGGCTGGCTTCGCACTCGGCCTGCCACGTGGCCAGATCGGCCGCCCAGTCGGCGTCCTCGAGCGGGACGAACTCACTGTCCTCGACGTCGTTCTGTCATGGAAGCGGTTGAGGGCGTGGTCAATGTTCACGATCTGCATGTCTGGTGCCTGGGATCGTACACGAGCGCACTGGCCTGCCACGTTACGATCGCCGATATTCCCCCCTCGGAGAGTGTTTGTATTCTGGCCAACCTCAGGGATGTTCTCAACGGCCAATTCGAGATTAGCCACACCACCATCCAGTTCGAGCACATAGGCTGCGAAGCGCTGGAAGGCTGCGTTACACCTCCTGAAGAGACGGCCGTCAGGCATGAGCATCATCACGGTCATGTGCATTAAGCAAGTCAAGAGAACGGCAAGCTTTTGGCAGAGGGGCGAGAATTGATTGCCCGCCGCCTGCTGTTGGCTGCCGTCTACATTGCGATCCTCCCAAGAATGCATTCGGCTCCGCGACCCGAACCTGAGCCGATGGGGTCGCCGCTCGGCGCATTTGTCGGCGAGTACACGAATCCCGAAGACCGAAGCGAGGGATACAGCATCTACGTGCAGGATGGCGAGCTGACGGTTGAATCCGACCGGCAGGTACCTAACCAACTCAAGCCTATCTCCGCGAATCTCTTCGAACTTCTAGACTCGGATGTCACGGCCGACTTTGCCGTGGATGCGGCCGGCCACGTCGAGAATGTTTCGTTCTCCGATCATCCGAGCACCATCTATGTCCGCTCCGGCGAGCCGATTCGCCATACATTTCACGATTACGTTCGCAGCGAAGCGATGATTCCTATGCGCGATGGGGTCAAGCTCCACGCGGTGATTCTCCGGCCTGCAGACATCCATGAGCCATTGCCCATCCTGATGCAGCGAACGCCATATGGAGTGGATGGAACCGACCGGGCTTCGTTCTTTTTGCAGCGGCCCGAGCTGGCGCGCGAGGGGTACATCTATGTGGCCGAAGACATTCGAGGGCGTTACAAGAGCGAGGGTAGGTTCGTGATGATGCGACCGCTTGCCGATCATCGCGATCTGAACGCGATCGACGAGAGCACTGACACTTACGACACTGTGGCGTGGCTCATCAAGAATGTGGCGGGCAATAACGGGCGTGTCGGAGTGGTGGGAACCAGCTATCCGGGATTCCTGGCGATGATGGCAGGAATCAATCCGCATCCGGCAGTCAAGGCCATCTCGCCACAGGCTCCGATGATCGATGTCTGGATTGGCGACGATTTCTTTCACAATGGCGCCTTCAGGCAAAGCTATGGCTACGACTACGTGCTGGGGCTGGAATCCTCGAAGACAGAAATCCAGGTCAGCTATGGCAATGGAAAGAGCGGCAGGCCCATTGACGGGTTCGACTACTTTCTGAGCCGCGGCAGTTTTGACGAGGACGTGAAACAGTCCGGGTCCAGGCCACTTCCCACGTGGAAGCTCTTCCTCGATCATCCGTCCTACGATTCGGTCTGGTCGTCTCGGGGCGTCGAATATGCGCTGAATTCCGTGACCGTGCCGACGCTTACGGTCGGCGGCTACTACGACCAGGAAGATATGTACGGCCCGCAGGAAGAATACGCAAAGCTGGAAGCGCACGACACGAATCACGAAAACTTTCTCGTCCTGGGTCCGTGGCGGCACGGTTACTGGTCGTCGTCCTCCGGGCGCCTTGGCAATTTGAATTATGGAGAGCCCATCGGCACAGAATTCCGCGGGCAAATTGAGGCGAAATTCTTTGCGCATTACCTGAAAGATCATCCCGGTTTCAATCTGGACGACACGGCGAGCTTTCAGACCGGGTCGAATACGTGGAAACACTATTCGCACTTTCCCCCCAAGGAATCGCGGCCGACGGCCCTTTATCTTGAGGGCACCGGCCTGCTGGGCTGGACCGCGTCGACGACTGAAGTGTCGACGTCGTACATGAGCGATCCTTCCAATCCGGTGCCTTACCGGCACAGGCCCATTCAGCCGACGTATAGCGACGGCTCGGACTGGTACAACTGGCTTACCGAAGACCAGCGCTTTGTAACCGGCCGCGGAGACTTAGCCGTCTGGAAGCTGCCGGTGCTCAAAAAGGATCTGACAATTACCGGCGAGGTTGTGGCGGACATCTTTGCCTCGACGACAGGCTCGGACAACGACCTGGTGGTGAAACTCATCGACGAGTATCCGGCCGACGATCGAGACCCAAACCTGAGCGGATATGAGTTGCTGACGAATGCCGAGATCTTTCGCGGCAGGTATCTCACGGGATTCGACCATCCCACGGCGCTCGCGCCCGGATCGATCCACGAGTACAAGTTCAGCCTGCACGACGTGGATCATGTCTTCAAGGCCGGGCACACCGTGATGGTTGAGATCCAGAGCACATGGTTTCCGCTCTACGATCGGAACCCCCAAACCTTTGTGCCTAATATCATGAAGGCCAAGGCCGACGATTACAAAGCCGCTACGATCGCGATCTATTCCGGAGCGGGACATGCCTCGGCAATCGAGATTCCGGTGATGGGCGCGCAGTAGCAGCCGCGCGTGCGCCTGAAGCGCGCGCTGCGCTTGCAGCAAGCTTGGCAACACCGATCCCCTGCGACCTATAATCGCTACAGAGACTATTCCGGCCCCATCTTCCCAATAAAGCGAGGAAAAACTTGGCACGCGAGCTTTATACGGCGCGACTTTTGCGCAAAGATTGCATTTCTGAAGTGGCACAGTGCTATCACTTCGTTTTTGAAGTTGAGGGACGTGAGAGTTTCCCCTACAGTCCCGGCCAATTCGTATCCGCGGTTGCGAACGACGAAAACGGCAAACAGCAGACGCGTGCCTACTCCATTGCTTCGGCGGCGCGCGGCAATAGGTTCGAGCTATGCGTGAACCGCGTGGAGAACGGGTTCTTCTCGAACCACCTCGCCGACCTGCCCGACTTGCCGGTGGGGGGCACGATTCAGATTCACGGGCCGCACGGGCACTTTGTGTTGCAGGAGCCGATCACCGACTCGATTCTTGTGGCCACCGGTACCGGGGTGGCGCCGATGCGCGCATTCACGGAGTGGCTGTTCCCCGTAGATGGCCCGGATCGCAGCCAGGGTAAGGACATCTGGCTGGTTTACGGCACGCGCCACGAAACCGACATTTACTACAAGGACGAATTCGAGGCGCTGGCAAAGCGCGCGCCCAATTTTCATTACCTGCCTACACTGAGCCGTGCCCTGGATGAATGGGCCGGCCTGCGCGGCCACGTGCAAGTCCACATCTCAAAGACCGTTGAAGAGCGCGCGAAACGGCTGGGGCAACCCTTGCCCTCGGTGCCCTCGGCGCTGGTCGATCCCGCGGTGGCAGCGGCTGCTGTTCGGTTCGACATCTACTGTTACATCTGCGGACTGAACTTCATGGTGTCCGGCGTGCGCGAGCTGCTCGATGGCTACGGCTGGCACAAGAAGCAGGTTGTGTTCGAGCGGTACGACTGAAGAGCGGCCGATCTGGCGGAGTTCCGGCCGCAGACCGTGGCATCAGAATCGTGTGACGTGGCAACCAGTCTCGGTTGTTGTTTACCTCTTCAATCACTGGCCCCCCTCCCCCTGACTAAACGCAAAAGGCCGGGATGTTTATCAAGTAGTGACGGGGGGCACCCCCTCCCCACTTCTGAAAATAACTGCCATAGAATCATGGGGTTGGCGCAAGTATGGTGCGCCAAGCGGCTGATTCCAGGCCGTTTAGCCGCAGATGTGTCTCCTGTAATGAGTTATGCACGCGTTTCCGGGCCAGCTCGCGGAATGCGGTGGATTTCGAAGCGCAGAGACGCGAAAGCGGCAGATTTTTTCCGCCGCCGAGAAGGCCTGGATGGACGCGTATACGAGAAGTATGCGCCTAAAGGGGATAATGATCGGCAAACTTGGGAAAAAAGAGATCAGAGAACAGAGATCAGAGAATGAAGGAGTTAGGGGAGGCGCGCAGACTTATCTTGGGTGAGGGGGCTTGACAAGGGCAGGGACCGAGGGAGCGAGGGAACGATGAAACAGGGACCAAGGGAACAAGGGACCAAGGGAACGAGGGAACGATGAAACAGGGAACAAGGGAACAAGGGACCGAGGGAACAAGGGACCGAGGGAACAAGGGAGCGAGGGAACAAGGGAACAATGTGCTCGCGGCCCGGAAAACCAGAAGTGGCGTCGCCGCAGAATGGCTGAGTTGTATTACCTGCTTGCCGGAACGTGGAGCGGAACCTCGAAGGTTCCGAAACGGCCGGAGTTCGGATCGTAGAGGCCCACGAGCAAATACACGTCGCCGGCGGGCAGATCTAAAATCTGATGGATTTGTAGGCCGGAGCGGGCTGCTGCGTCCCTTGATGCTTGATCGAGATTGAGGGGCAGATCATTGACTGCCCAATTAAGGCGATTCCCATCGCGGTCGTACGCGATGGCGAGCGCGGCGACGTGGCCCTGCCAGGCGCCGGGCGCATTTTGCGTCAAGCGGATCGTCTCCAAAAGGGCCGCATAGTCGACGGAATATCGTAGAGCCGGTTTCTTCAATGCGATGTTCGCGCCCGCGATTTTTCCCGCCGCTGGAGCCCGATCGGCTGCCGCCACGTGCACGCTGAAGAGAATCTGGCTGGCATTGGGCACGCCGGGCTGCATCGAATCGAGAAAGACGGTGCGGGTATCTTTGCTTGGGTGGCCTTCGGAAAACATGGCGGCATCGGCATAGTAGCTGTGACGGTAAAACAGATCGGCTTTTTCGTGCGCGAGATGGACCTGAATGTTGCGCTGCGCGCCGTTGTAGTTGGTGTTTGTGGGCACGTACGCAATCGTGTAGAAGCTTGAGCCGTCGTCGAGTGCGTCGGCCATGGCTCCCTGCAGGTCATTGGAGTCGTGAACGGCACGACCGCCGGTTTCCTGCGCAAGTGACTCCATCGTGGCCTGCTCCGCTGCTCTTTGAAGAAATGCTTCTTGCGTGGCAGGCGCGGAAGGGCTGCCGTTCGGGTCGGTGCGGCCATCATGGGACAATCGATGCGGTCGCGCCCATCGGCATCAGCAGCACGCCGCGCACTTCCACCGGATAGACCGCGACTCGGGCGACTGCGAGCATGTCCGCGGTTTCCTGCACCTGCTGGTCGAGCATTCTTATCGAAGGCGCCTGGGTGCCTGCGACGAGCCGTGCGACGGAAACGAAATCCGCCGGAAATGAGCCGGAAAACCACACCAGATTCTTGCGCCCGGGCTCGCCGGCCAGGTAACGCGTGAGTTGCTGCATGGCCTCCACAGTGCTGCCGACTCGCATATCCAGCTGCGAGGCAGCGAATTCGGCCTCGCCGTTCGATGCGTTCGTAAGGTCGTCCGCCGAGACTCCGGGAGAGTCCAACAGGGCTGATTCTTCATGTTCAAATGCTTCGTCGGGAAGCAGCGATGCGGGCGAGGTGGCGTTGGCTTTTTCAAGAGCGGCCATCAACCGGCTCGAATCGGTCGTGAATCCTTGCAACATTCGCAGCTTGTGCCCGAGCGCAAAAACGGCGATGCGCCGGCCCGCGGGCGCCTTTTTGAGATAGGAGATCATCTCGCGGCGGACATATTGCACGTCAGAGGGCTGGTATTGAGGCCGTCGAGGAGCAGCACCGTCGCCGAATCATTGACATTGGGCTCCGGTTGGTTCGTATACGTGTCTGGCGGAAGTGCGGGCAGCGGCGCGGCTGCTTCCGGATGGTCGGCGGCAAAATGCGCCGAGAAGTCGTGGATGGTTTGCTCTTTGCCGTCTTCGTAGATGGCAAAGTCGTGCGGCCCGAGGCCCGAGACGGGGTGGTTGCTCTTCCTGACAACAACATCGACGACGACAAGGCGTGAACTTACCTTGATGTCCGGTGCGGGCCCTTTGGTTTCGTTTGGGGACGAGGAACCGTCGGGGCTTCGAGACTGGGAGGAAACGGAGACAGCGAGAAAGATCGCCGATGACAGGAGAATTGAAGCCGAGCTTGAAGCGAACTGGCGCATAACCGAATCCTCCAATCATAGCTCCGACCGGGTTTTAGCGAGTTTTGTTAGCCCGCGGACGGTCGGCTGCCTGCAGGGGGATGCGGCTAAAGGTTGAAGAGCTCGCGGAGGCGCTTGGTCTGGGCGCGGCTGACGGGGATTTCGGTTTGCTGCTTGTCGTTCATGCGGAGTTGGTAGCTGGACTTGAACCAGGGCATGACTTCACGGATCTGGTCGATATTGACGACGAAGCCGCGGTGGGCGCGCCAGAAGCGCGCGGGGTCGAGCAGCTCGAGCAGCTCCTCAAGCGTGCGGCATTTGGATTGGCCTTCGAAGGCGCGCGTGACGATGCGAATGACGCCCTCATCGATGGCGGCGAAGCAGATGTCGGCCTGATCGACGAGCAGCAGACGGCTCTGCGCTTGCACGATGAGCTTGGCCGGTGGACGGCCCTGCTCGCCATTTTGAGGGCGATTGAGCAGGCGCAAAAGGCGATCGATCTGCGAATCGATGGCGGGCTCGGGAGCCGCGCCCGCCGACGGGCTGCCCGCGGCGATGCGCGCTTTGGCGCGTTCCACGGCCTCGGTGACGCGGGCCAGGTCGAAGGGCTTGAGCAGGTAATCGACTGCGTTCACGGCAAAGGCGCGCACGGCGTATTGGTCGTAGGCAGTGGCGAAGACGAATTGCGGCAGGGGCGCGGGCGTCTTTGCTCGGCGCCGGCGCCTTTGCGGCTTGCGCGCGATTGCGATCGACGAGCCGCTGAATGACGGCGAAACCGTCCTGGCCGGGCATCTGCACATCGAGAAAGACCAGATCGGGATGGTGTTCGTCGATGAGGTCGACGGCCTCAATGCCGTTCGAGCCCTGGGCAACCACATCCACGTCGCCGACGGAATCGAGCAGATACTTGAGCTCGTCGCGGGCCAGTTGTTCGTCGTCGATTATGAGAGCTGAGATGGGCATGTTGGACGAACAGGTTGATTGTAGAACAGGGGAGGCAGCGGGGTCAGCGGGGCAAGCGGGGTTGGCGGGGTTCGGCGGGGTCAGCGGGGCTGATGAGGCTCGGTGGCTTTCAGCTTGCAATTCTGGTATAGGACGCTGAAAAGCAGAAGCAGATCCTTCTCTCGCCAAGGCGAGATCAGGATGACGCTGCATAGGGAGACTGCGATCCAAAGCGCCGCTCGGGATGACACTGCATCGGGAGACTGCGTTCCAAACGCCGCTCAGGATGACGCTTCTTAGGGACAGATCTCGAGCTGATTGCTACTCGCTAGCACGCGGAGGCGCGCGGGGGCGTGGTCGGTGGCAAGCTCGTGGCCGCAGTTGGTGCAATAAATGTCGGTAGCGCGGACGGTGCGGAAACAGGTGCCGCAGTTTGCCGTGAGCTGATAGTTGCACTGGGGGCAGAAGTGGAAGTCGCCCTGAACGTGCGTGCCGCATGAGGGGCAGCGAGAGACCTGAGGCTGGCGCAAGAGGAAGTAGAGGACAGCGCCGATGCCGGCCGGCATGACAAAGCAGATGACCGTCCAGAAACGCGTGCTCATGGCGCGGCGCGGGGCATCTTTGCTGATGTAGCCGACCATGAGGAAGTAAAGAGAGGCGACGACTCCCCAGGAGATGTTGAAGTAGATGCGCAGGCCGAGAGGCGGCGGCGGATGATGGCGCTGCTCGGGCGCGACGACCCAGAAATAGTACTCGATGAGGACGAAGGCCAGGCTGGCCAGGACGATGGACCAGACCGGAATGAGGCGCTCTTCTTCGCTGAAACTGAATGGCTTTTGATCGGACATGGGCCGTCACTCCCGGGGGTATTCAAATGGTTCAGAGACAAATTCGCCCCTCTTTCAATGGACGGAGCAGGGGCGCAAGAAGTTGCTGACGGACGGCAAATCCGGCACAAAAATCAGGGGAAGCTTCGGTGGGAATCATTCCTTGCTGCGCGACCAGCCGGCGACCAGGAATGCGGCCAGAATCGCGGGGAAAAGGATGCAGGCCCAGACGCTGGTTTGGGTGGCGATGTCGCTGAAGTGCTCCCCGCCGATCAGGTCGTCTGCGACGCGCCAGGCCAGAGGACCGAAGGCGAGCAGAGCCAGCAAGAAGGGACGCGAGGACAACGGAACGCGTGCGGCGGCGGTCGGCCTTCTGATCCTGCATGACGCCGAGAGAAGCCAGGACGACGCGGCGGGTTTTTTCGGCGACGGCGCGGTCGCGGCCGGCTTGCTTGCCGGAGAGGGCGGCAAGGAGGTCGGATTTGGCGCCGGCGCCCGAAGTGGGGCCCGACGCCGGGTTGGCGCCAGAGTTCGCGGCCAGTTCAGCCGTTCTCAAGCAACCTCCTGAAAGCGGGCGGCTGCATAGCCGAGCCGTGGCTTGATCATGGCCAGGCCACGATAGAGCCGGGACTTGACGGTGGAAAGCGGGGCGCGGGTGACCTTGGCGATCTCCTCAAGCGAGAGCTCTTCGTAAAAGCGAAGGGCGAGCACTTCGCGATGGAGCGTATCGATCTCCAGCATCGCGGCGGCGATCTTCTCGCGGTCTTCGAGGTTCGAGACGCGGTCGAAGGGAGTGGGCTCGTCGGCAACGACTTCAAAGGTCATGGAGCGGTCATCTTCCGTGGCGCCATCGATGAGTTCGTCGAGCGAGTTCATGGTGCGCTTGCGGCGATGATCGATGACCAGGTTGCGGGCGATGGTGAAGAGCCAGGTTTCAAACCGGGCGCGGCCATCGAACTGATCGCCGCGGACAAGAACGCGCATCCAGACTTCCTGAAAGAGGTCTTCCGCGGTGTCGCGGTTGCCGGTGAGGAAGAGCAGATAGCGCATGAGGCGGTGCTGATACCGGACGATGAGTTCCTCAAGCAGGCCGGCTTTCTGGAGTTTGAGGCCGGCGGAGACGGCAAGGCTTTCCTGCCGCGCTTGATCGTCGGCCACCAAGGCAGATGCTTTGGGGAGAAGCGTGCGAACGGAAGCAAGTGTCATCTGAATTTATTAGACGATAAAACCGCGGCTAAGACCAGTTGAATCTTGGACTCTCGGCTTATCGTCCTCCCTCCTGTTGCCTTGTTCAAACACCTGCCGCCGCAAAAGTTGTGAAGATTCGAAGGCTTGTGACCGTCAAGGCGCGAGCTGAGCGGCTCTGCTGCCGTAACGGCCGAGGAATCAATGAATAAGCCGGCTCAATCGATTGGAGGATTACTCATCGCCGGCGTCGTTGCGCGCGTTTCTGTCCCGTGGCTTTGAGGGCGGCTTCGATGGCCTTCATGGCGCGGCGTTCGCGAGCCTCGGCGGATTCGTAATAGAAGATGCCGAGCAGGTGGTTGCGGCGCTGGGCCGGAGTGAGGGCGAACCACGCTTCGCGGGAGCCGGGATGGCGCAGGAAGAGTGCGCGAAGGATGGGAGGCGGATCGTGCTCGCCTTCGAGAGCCTGCATCAGCATCTCGGCGATCTTTTCGGCGCGGTTGGTGCGGCCGGCAGGAGTTTTGGGCTGGTCAGCAAACTTGCCAAACTCGCGGCGCCGGGAAGGCGCTCATGGAGTCGAACAGTCGGCGGAGCTGGCGATCGGCGTTGAGGGCGCGGACGAGCTCAGGCGGGAAGGATTGACAGGGCGCTCAGCGAGGTCGGGCTCAAGCCAGATGCGGACGCGCGAGCCGACGCGGGAGTTGGAACCGGATTGCATCTTCTTGTTGACCAGGAGAAAGTGGCCGCCTCGCGCGCGAATCGGGGAAGAGCGATGTGCGGAAGGCGAAGCCGCCGATTTCGCCGCGCACGCGGCGGCCGTTGCGCACCGGCCAGGTTTTGGCGATGTCGAAGGGGACGCGGGCGATGACCCATTTGAGCGCGGTTCCGTCGGGCTCGAGGAGCGCGGTGAAGGATTTGCGGGGCGAAGTGGATTGCGGCATGGGTCAATGTGCGGCCGCAGGGCAAAGACCTGGGCGGGCTTGAGGACGATTTTACGCGGTTGTCATTGTCGTGACGGGTCAGGCCGCAACGGCGCGCTTGCGGCGGATGATCGACTGCACGCATGGAAGACGAAGCGGATGAGGATCAGCGTGACGAGAATGCAGATGAAAGCGATGGCGGCGGCGATATAGGGCTGAAAGGCCGAGAGCCAGGTGAGGAAGACGGCGAGCGAATCTTCGCCGAGGCTGAGCGCGATGTTGGAGAAGGGCTCAGGCGATGGAGTGACCGCGGCACGAACTGCGGTTTTGCCTCCATGAGCGATGAAGGCGATGACGCCGCCTGCAAGAGTGGCGGCGAGCTGCTCGCCAGGCGTGAGAGACGCGGTGGCCTGAAAGGCGAGGAGCGCTGCGAGCGGTACGCGGATGAACGTGTGGAGCGCATTCCAGACCAGGTCGAGGGCTGGAATTTTGTCGACGAAGAAACTGACGCCGAAGAGAACCAGGGCGGCGGCGATGACGCCCCAGTTCGACAGGAGATGGAGCGACGGGGGAAGGTCGAGATACCGCGTGTGAGACATGAGGCCGAGTGTGGCCACCGTGGCGTAGACATTGAGGCCGGCCGCGAAACTGATGGCGACCATGAGGGCTACGAGCTGGTTGGGCGGCAAGGGCACGGGGACAGTATAAGACGGCGACAGTATAGATTAGCAGGAAGCAAGGGAGCAAGTTAGCGAGTTAGCAAGTCGGCGGACAGCGAGTGGCACGGTCGCCCAGCAAAAAGCGATCTCGTCGGCGAGGGTTGCTTAGATCGTCCTAGCCGCCCTTTGAGCTGGATTTTGGGGCGGGTTTGGCGGGTTCCGCGGCATAAAAGGAATCCAGAAGCGCGCGGGCGTAGATGAATCCCTGAACCATCACGCTGTTTTCGTTGACGAATGCGAGCAAGCAGAACAAATAGACAAAGAGGGCAATGAGGATCACGGCGGCCATGGGATCGATATGGGCGATGTTATGGACGGAGATTGGCCACGTAAATTGCACGTACAAATGCGCCGCCCATGCTTCGGCAATGAACGAACCAGCGCGCAGAAAAATGCGAAGCGCCGCAGCGCGAAGAAATTGCGCTGGAAGCCGTAAGAAATTTCTTCTTCGATGACAAGCACGCTTTCGCGCGAGTTCTCGCGCATCCACGCCACCGCCGGTTCGTAGATGTGGTCGAGCGCGTCGGGGATCGGCGACTTCGCCACGACGTGCGCGCTACCGGCGCCGGTGTGTTGGGATGGCAACCTGGGCTGCGACGGTTGGGCCGGCCGGGGCTTTGTCCGCGCGCGCCGCTGCTTTTTGGGGGGCGGTGAGCGGCGGCCTGGTCGTCCTGTTTGAGTTGGCGGCAATCTCCCTTTGCGCTGCTCGATCTGGTACAGGATCCCGCTTCCCGGCGGCGCTTCACCGAGAAGATGCCTGACCTGGTCGTCGTATCTTGTGTCCTCGATCTTCATATATCCCGAGTGCCATGCGCATCATGGTGGTGGTTGGCTTGCCGCCCCAGTCGCGGAAGAGCTTGATCTCTTTCTTGTCGCCGATGCCGCGCGCGATATGGGAGATCCAGCGGACCACTCCAAAAACGCAAAGAAGCGAGAGGAGCGCGGGGATGGTGTCGCGAAGTCCCTTGAACGACATGATGAGCACGAGAAGAACAGGGAACAGGCTGAGGAACGCGGGGGCGAGCCGGGCTTCGCGCGTGTAGCGATCGCCGAGGAGGGACTCGACTGCGGAGAAAGCGCCATTGTCGTCTGGCCATGGGCGCACCTCAGGGGATTGCCTCACGATAGTCGGCGGAATGGCGGGTTCGCAAGGGGAAATTTATTGTAAGTTGAGAAGCAGCGGGGGCCGGAAATAGGCTTATGATGGGCCGCGTGGAGGTCATGACAATGGCGGATGGGATGCGGCGAGCGAAGCGGGAAAGGAAAGCGAAGGTTTGGCCGGCGCTGGCGCAGAGCGCGTGGAGCGATACCTGCGCCACGCTGCAACTGTGGCTGCAGATGGTGGGCAAGGTGAGGATGGCGCTGACGCCGCCGATCAATCACTGCTGGAATGTGACGCTGTATCCGACGATTCGAGGGCTGACTACGATGCCGATGGCACATGGCGCGCGCATGGTCCAGATCGATTTCGATTTTGTGGCGCACGAGCTGGTGATTGAGACCAGCGACGGCGGGCGCGAGGCGATCAAACTTGAGCCGATGACGGTGGCCGAATTTTATAGCGGTTGATGACGGCGCTCGAAAGCCTGAACGCGTTGTGCAACATGTGGCCGGTGCCGTGCGAAGTGGCCAGCCGATTCCTTTCAAGAAAGACGACGTACACCGGGCCTACGACCCGGTGTATGCGCAGCGGTTCTGGCACGTGCTGCTGCAGGCCACGCGGGTGATCGAGATTTTTCGCGCGCGGTTCATCGGCAAAGTGAGCCCGATTCATTTGTTCTGGGGCGCGATGGATCTGGCGTGCACGCGGTTTTCGGGTCGCACTGCGCCGGAGCACCCGAGCATGCCGGGGCTGCCGGATCGGGTGATGCGTGACGCGTATTCGCACGAGGTGTGCAGTTGCGGATTCTGGCCTGGCGCAGCGGGAGCTCCGGGCGCAGGGTTTATTGAGCCGTTTTTTTATAGCTACGCCTATCCCGAGCCGCCGGGGTACCGGGAGTATGCGATTGGGCCGGCGGAGGCCAGGTTCGACGCGACGTTCGGCGAGTTCATTTTTCCTTATGAGGCCATGCGGCAGTCGGCCGATCCGGACGCGGCGCTGCTTGAGTTCCTGCAAACTACATACGAGGCGGCGGCGAACTGTGCCAAGTGGGACCGGAAGGCACTGGAAAGACAGTGAACAGTAGGCCGGGTATCGTGAAAGAAGTAACTTTGGCGCGTGGTTCGCATCCGAGATAGTGTGGACATACGGTGCGCGAGCGCATTCGCATGCGAGAGGGACAAATCATCATGGACCCAAAACGGAAATTGCGAGACGAGACGGGATCGGATTCAGCCGGTCAATCGGGCGACATCCAGGAACTGCGCGACAGGGCTTATGCCGATTCGGAGAGCGCGGAGGAATTGCTCGAGGAGGGCAACGCGTTTGAGGCCGGAATCGTTTCGGGAGTGGAAGACGCGCCCGATGCCGACCAGGGCGAGGTCCGCACGCGGCAGGTTCCGGAAGACGACGTTCCGGAAGAGTATCTGAACGACGACAATCGCGATGTGGGGTGAAAGACAGCGGAGATGGAAAGCAGCGAGTCGGCGAGTTAGCAAGTCAGCGGTGCCAGAAAGACAGCTTTCAGCCCTCAGCCCTCAGCAACCAGAGTGGATGAGTCAGTGGTGAGTCGGGAAGTGGGTATCCCCGGCGGCTCTGCCGCGGCATACGAAAGGCCGGGGGCACTCGCGATGGCGGCGAGGCAAACCGAACGGTGCATGTCCAGTTCGCTGCGGGCGCGCTCCAGCTCAACAAAGTCATAGGCCGCAAACTTCAGGCTGATGCGGCGGAGCGCCCTGGAACAAGCCGTATGGTATTCCCTGTGCCGGCTTTCAAGAGCGCGTTCGAGATAAGAGCATTTTGAGCAGGCCACAGCTTCCCCTTCCAGCCCTTGAGCCGGAGAACCGGTGATTGAAATTTCTTCGCTTTACTGCGGCAGAATCTGACGTTCGGCGCGGATCCAGTTCTGAAGGTCGTTGCCGGGCAGGCTGCCATCCTTCTTAAAGATCTCAAGGGCACGCGCCCTGATCTGGCGCTGCGAGGCGGCGCCGTGCGGCTCAGACGCAGCGACCAGAGGAGCTACGGCGGGTGAGGCCGGCGGAGGAATAACGACAATCCTATTCGGCTTGGGCGGTGCTTGAACTTTTGGAACGATCATGAGGAACCCTCGACGGGAATCGTGGGCTAAGAGGAGGGTACTTCAGATGAACTGCCTTAGTTCAGCGGACCTGAAAGGGGAGGACGATGCTCACTCCATCTCCCACTCTACGCTGATTGACCATGCGCCGCACAATTGATTGATGAAAAGGGTGACATGGGAGCTGAATCGCTCAGGTCGAGCGGCGCTAGGGCCCGGTCACGCTGTGGATCTCAGCAATATAGCCGCCGGGGAATTCCACGATCGCTGAGTTTCTGCCGCCTGAAGAGTACGGCGGCGACAGAATCTTCGCTCCTGCCGATTTGGCTTTTTCCAGCGTGGCGTTGAGATCCCGCACTTCGTAGCCGGTGATCTCGCGCCCGAATGGATACGGCAAATGACCGTCGGTGACCGCGACCTGCATGTTGCCGAAGAGAGATGCGATGCGAATGCGGCGATAGGTCTCTCCCGCGCGGCCGATCTCGCCTGCATCGGCATGGCTTTCGTCCGACACTATTTTGCCGCCGGAAAATGCGACGAAGTCGCGGACGAATGCGTCGGCCGCGTCTTGCGAAATGTAAATGCGGTTCTCGGGAATCGTTTCGAGCGGCGGATTGGTCGACTGCTTGAAGTGCCAGTAGAGCTGCATCTTCACGCCGCCGGGCCACTGGATGATTGTGTCGATGCCGATGGGGTCCTTAAACGGAGCGACGACCACCTCGGCTCCCGCGGCACGAGCGGCGCTGATGGCCTTGTTGATATCTGTCACCAGATATCCGGTGCGCTCTTCGCCGAAGGGAAACGGAATTGGGGTCTCAAATGCGAAGACCGAGAGCAGGCCGGCGGGCGTGAGCACGGCGCGCAGCTCGGTGCTGCTGGGAGTGGGCGTAACCGTCGTGACGCTCGGCTTGGTTGCGGTGCCGCCAAATGTGGCGGCAAAGCTCGTCACCAGCGCGTCAATATCGGCCGGCGCAGTGTAGACGTGCGTTGTGCCGTACTGCGGACCGACGGCAACCGGCGCGGCGCCGGCATTTTGGGCATGCGCGGTGAGCGAGAGCGGCAGCAGCGATGCGATGGCGATTAACAGCGGGAAGGATAGGAGCCTGGTGGGCATGGGGACCTCGGGGTTCGTGGGTTTCCAGAATACTATCGGGGGTTCGGCGGTAGAAACGTGTCTTTCGCCCCTACGGGGCTGGAGATTATTTGGGGCGGTTTTCCCAGGACTGCGTCGCTCTGGCGACTTGTCCTGGGCTAACTTCTGGCGCTCCCGATGGGAGCTTTTCGGAGACGGCGCTCAGCCGTCAGCATGTTTTGGGTTCGTGGTATCTCAGGTCTCAAAATCGAGACCCAGGGGCACCCGGGTTTCCGGCCCCGGGAATCTAGGGTGATTCAAGGGATAACTCATTAAGATTCAGAGAGCTCCCACGACGCGTCGCTGCGATCCGGAAAGGGTAGAATGGAAGAGAGAAAAGATGGCTATTCCCCGGAGATCGACGGTGCGCGGGCGGGCTATTGCGGCCAAGCGGAAGGTGCGCGAGTACGCCATGGTGGCGCGGGCGCTGGCCGATACTTCGCACCCGGTGCTGGTGCAGATTATCCCTACACGGTTCTGCAACCTGAGCTGCGCCTACTGCAATGAATACGACAAGGTGAGCGAGCCGGTGCCTCTCGACGAAATGATGCGGCGGATTGACGCGCTGGGTCGGCTGGGGACGGCGATGATCGGCATCTCGGGCGGAGAGCCGCTGACCCACCCGCAACTGGACGACATTATCCGGCGCATGAGGAAGACGGGCGCGATTGCGGGGATGATCACGAACGGGTTCCTGCTGTCGCCGGAGAGAATCGTGCGGCTGAACGAGGCTGGCCTGGATCACATGCAAATCAGCATCGACAATCTCGACCCGGACGAGGTGTCGAAAAAGTCGCTCAAGACTCTAGACAAGCGGCTCGAGATGCTGGCCGAGCATGCAGAGTTCCACGTGAACATTAATTCGGTGGTGGGCGGAGGAATTAAAAACCCAAATGACGCGCTGGTGATCAGCAAGCGGGCGCTGGAGCTGGGGTTCGAGTCGACGATCGGGATTATCCATGATGGTGCGGGCAACTGAAGCCGCTGAAGACGGACGAGGCGCGGGTTTACCAGGAGATGAAGGCGCGGAAGAAGACGAACTACGCGCAGTTCGACAAGTTTCAGGAGGCGATTGCAGAGGGGCGCGCGAATGACTGGCGGTGCCGTGCGGGGTCACGGTATTTGTATGTGTGCGAGGACGGGCTGGTTCACTACTGCTCGCAGCAACGCGGATATCCGGGGATTCCGGTGGCCGAGTATTCGCGGGAGCGGTTGAAGCAGGAGTTTTTAACCGCCAAGAGCTGCGCGCCGAATTGCACGATTGGATGCGTGCACAGGATCAGCCATATCGACCACTGGCGTGCTCCGCAGACGCGGATGGTGGCGCCGGGCGGGCAGGAGCTGGTGGCGATACAGGGAATAGGCAATAGGGAATAGGGAATAGGGAGTGCGGGCGAGGACGCCCGCACGACAGCCGGCGAGCCACCCCAGCGACGAAGACCTGTCGTCGGGGACCCGGCGAGGACGCCGGCGGTACAAGGGAACCAGGGATCGAGAAAATCCGAAGGCACGATGGATGGCGTTCGCGGGTGCGGACGCCGTTTTTGTTTTTGGGGTGGTGATGGCGGGCGGCTGCGGTGCATGCGGGCGACGCGGGCGCAGCGAAGTTCAAAGAGACAAATCAGATTCGAAGATAGATCGGGTTCAAAGATAGATCGGGAACCGAAGAGTGCAATCAGGATTCGCAACGGCGCTTGAGGCTGTCCGCCTCGAGGGTGAGGTAGCGCTGGTTGAAGCCCCGGAGCAGATGGCCGGTGAGTGGGCCGAGAAATCCAGAGAACGCGAGCGAGTGGGTGACGCGGCAGCCGGTGGGGGTTGGCTCGACCAGATGGCCGGCGGCAACGACGACGCCGGGATTGTGTGCCGCCCAGATGAAGATTCCGCGCGACTCGTCGAGTGCTGTGACCTTCCAGACGTTGCCGGGCAGGCGCGGTTGGCGGATGCGGGTGCGGCTGCCGAGGGCGAGCGGGCCGGGGTCGAGGCGCTTGATGCTGGTGATCGTGGGGGTCCACTCAGGCCAGTGCTCGACATCGAGGAGCACGGCCCAGACGCGATCCGGCGGGGCGAGTATGTCGACTGTGACGGAGGAGCTGAGCATAAGCGCAGGTGGCTGGCTTAGTGACCGTGGGTTTGTGCGAGGGCCTGGTCGATGTCGTGGTAGAGGTCCTGGTCGACACTGAGGACCTGAATGTAGGACGGGCCTTTGGAATTGGCGCTAACGATAAAAATGGTGGGGGTTTCTTTGAGGCCCATGCGCTCGGCCAGGCTCGTGTCGGCCTGGACCAGGCCGGCCAGCTTGCCCTGCGGATCGACGGCAAAGGGCATGGCAATGCCGTGGGAGGAGGCGAACTGCTGCGTGAACTGGCGAAGCGCGGGCTGAGTCTCGATGGAGATTTGATTGGCGAAGATGTAGTTGCGGTAATCGTCGCCGAGGCGGGGGCTCTTTTGGTCGAACCAGCGCGCGTTGACGGCGGCGATGGGGCTCCAGATATGGCCGGGGATGAGGAAGTCGTGGCGCACCCATGGAATGTGGTAGCTGGCGGCCGCCTGCATGAGCACGGGGTTCGCGTGGGCGCAGGCGGGGCACTCGAGGTCGTCAAACTCGACGATGGCGACGCGAGCGCCAGCGGGCGGATGGAGGGCCGAGGCGTCAAGCACGCGGACGGTATGCGGCTCGCCAAACTGCGCGCGAGCGGGGACGGTGGCGAGCAGGAAAGCTGCGCCAAGGCACCCGACCAGTGCGGCGGTGGAGTGCACAAGGTGGCGAAGGAATGAGGAAGATGGGAAGAAGTTTTTGGCCATTAGCGTTCGACGAAGTCTCGAAAGAATTGTACCAAGTGGAGTGGGTGGTTCGGGGCGTGGGGGGCGGCCGGAGGAATGCGGCGCGGGTTAGGGCCGCGTTTCGGCCACGGCCTGGTCGAGGAGCAGGTAGAGGCGACTGCGGTCAACGACTTCGACGAAGGGCGGTGCGTGGGCGGCGTTGGTAACGATCCAGATGGTGGGGGTGTGGTCGATGCCAATGCGCTGGCCGAGTGCGTAGTCGGCTTTGACTTCCTGCGCAAGATGCCCGTCGGGGTCGATTGAGGAGGGAAGAGCGATGCCGTGCTGGGCGGCAAATTGCTGCGTGAATTGCTGCAGGTCGGCGGGGGTTTCAATGGCTGGCTGGTTGACGAAGATTTCGTCGCGATAGTCGTTGCCGATGGTTTTGCTGCTGGTGTCGAAGAAGCGGGCGTTGACGGCAGCCTGAAAGCTCCAGTTGTGCTGCGGGAGCGGGAAGTCATGGCGGACCCAGGGAATGTTGTATTTGGCGGCGGCATCTTTGAGGAGGGGATTGGCGCGGGCGCAGTCGGGACACTCGAGATCTTCAAACTCGATGATGGCGATTTGTGCGCCGGGCGGCGGCTTGAGAGCAGAGGCGTCGTGGACCTCGGTTGTATCGGGTGCGCCGAACTGGGCGCGGGCGGGGATGGCTACGAGGGCGGCGAGCGCAAAGGCAAATGAGAGGACGGCAAAACGGAAATGAAAGCTTGGGAAACGATGCATTCTTTCGACGGCTCCCTAAACCCATTGTAACTGGAGGGATCGGAGGACAGGACGCAAGGACACGAAAAGCAGGAACGAGGAACATGGGGAGTGCGGGCGAGGACCCTCGGGCTGCGCTCGGATGAGCTCTCGCACGACAGACGACGGGATGCCGACGCTGTGAGGAGGAGGAGTCAGTCGCGGCGGTCGCGGCGGTGGTGGTCGATCCAGTGGCGCCATTTGTAGTCGGCAAAGATGGAGCCGGCAACGATGACGACGGCTACGGTGATGAGGAAGACGGTCATAAAAAACAGTTCACAGTTCGCGGTTCATCGAATTCGTTAGACGGAAAAGCGCGGATTGAGTTGGTGCGGGCGCGCATCAGCGGCCGACGACGATGACGGTGAATGAGCCCGGGATGACAGAGGGACGCGGGCGCGGATTCTGCGGAGTGGGATCGGGGCGCGGGCCGAAATCCGCGGTGATGAGATACACGCGGTCGGTGGATGGGTCGTAAGTCATGGTGCGGGCGCCGGCCTGGGTGGTGAGGCTCTCGATGGTGGGATAGCCGGGCGCGGCGGCGTCGATGACGGAGAGGATGCCGTCGCGGCTGGGGATGAAGACGAGCGAGTGAGCATCGCTGTAGCCGGCGGCGTCGGGGCCGTCGCCGATGGATGGGTTGGCGAGGAGCTTGCCAGTGTTGGAGTCGATGACGGATGCTTGTTTGCCGTCGCAGGCGGGGAAGAGGTGATGGCGCGCGGCGTCAAAGGCGAGGCCGGAAGGTGAATCGCAGCCGGCGGGCCAGGTTGCGGTGATGGCGTGGGTGTGAGCGTCGATGCGGACGATCTCGCTTTTGTCTTCGATGTTATCGAAGACTGTGCCCTGGCCGTCGGTGACGGGGAACTCGGGCTTGCCGGGAAGAGGGATGGTGGCGATTACCGAATTGGATTTGGGGTCGATGACGGAGATGTCGTGGGAGCGGCCGTTGAATGCCCAGACGGTTTGCGTGACCGGCTCGAAGAGCATGTCGTCAGGGCCGGTTCCGGCGGGGATGGTGGCGGTGATGGCGAGGTTGGAGCGATCGAATGCAACTACTGCGTTGGCGCCACCGTCAGTGATGTAGCCGAACTTGCCGGCGGTATCGAGCGCGATGGAGTGAACGCCATGGAGATTGGGAATCGTGCCGATCGATTTGCCGGTGTTGGTGTCGACAACGTCGACCTCGGTGCCGTGGGCGATGTAAAGACGATGCGCGCCGGGATCGGCAACAGGATAGTCCCAGCCGCCATCGCCGCCGATCTTCCAGTGGTCGACGATGTGGTAGGGCTGCGGCGGGTGCAGTCGGTGACGGTGCAGGGGGCGCCGTTGCTTGCGCGGCGAGGATGGTTGGCGCGGCGAGGGAAGCGGCGGCGAGCGAGATCGCGACGATGAAGAATTGGGTGCGGGACATGGGGTCTCCAAGTAAAATTCGGGCGCGGCAAGAATATCAGGTCGGGACTGATTCCCGGGTCAAAGCGCGATCAATGGTGATGGACACGGCGGATGAATGGCAGCGACGATCGGGCGCAAATAAACAGCCAAAGTGGATGTGCACCGGTGCTATCTTGGACAGAACCAAGGGGCAGGAATGAGGCAAGAGATGAGCAAGCGGGCGTTGGTGCGGAGCACGCTGTTGGCGGCGATTTGGATTGTGTCGGCGGTGGGGCTTGCGGCGCAGGGGCCGGCGGAGAATCCCGCCCAGGCATGTGCGGCGAAGAACCAGACGGATGCGGCGACAGTGGGGGCGTACCAGTTCACGGCGTACAAGAGCAGCGATGGCGCGTGCGTGCAAGTGGTGAGCGGAGGCAAGACGGCTTACAGCCAGAGCGTCGACAGTTTTGAGACATTCACGCTCGGGCAGCCGGAGATCCGCGCAGGACAATATACCGGTGATCCGAGACGGGACCGACGTGACGGGGCGCGGGCAGCCGGACATGATTGTTTCGCTGTATACCGGCGGCGCACACTGCTGCTCGATTCATTATGTGTTTGAGCTTGGGCCGCAGTTCAAGTTGCTGGCCACGCTCAACGATTCCGACGATGACCTTGCGCACTTTGAGCGCGAGGCAGACGGGCACTTCGACTACGTGACGGCCGATTGGACTTTCGGCTATTGGCCGACGTGCTTTGCGTGTTCGCCGTCGGAGGTGGTGATGCTGCGCTGGACGAACGACAAGAACGGCGGGGGATTCCACCTGGACATAGACAAGATGAAGAAGCCCGCACCGACGACTGCGGAGTGGAACAAGGCGCTGAGCGCGGCGCAGAAGGTTGTTGCGGCGGCCGATGCCGATTCCATCGGAACGACGATGTGGCAAACGGTGTTGAACCTGATTTACGGCGGGCAATCGGACCAGGCGTGGAAGTTTGTGGATACATTGGGGCCGAAGGCACAGCAAAGCCCACTGCCGACACTCGGGGATTTTTGCTCCCTGCTCAAGACGAGCCCGTATTGGTCGGATTTGAATCCGACGCTGAAGGATGTGCCACCTGCTTGCGCGAATGCGGTGGCAAAATCGGCGAATTCGCGAGTCGGACAATCTGGCGAATGACGGACCGCATTTTTTAATTTCAGTATGATCGACGGTGAGACGATTTTCGCTGAAATGCTTGCCCGCTCTATTTAGTAACCGGCACGAACGCCGAGACGGGGATGGCTAAATGCAGGTCGAGCCCCGTTCGGGGTTGACGAAACACGCCTTCGACGGAGCGCCCATTCCATCCCAGGGATCTAACGGCGTGATAATCGCAGTACTGGTCTCCAGCGCAAACGTCTTGCGCGCCTTTCATTAAATAGAGCCAAGCCTTCGGCAGGTCGCGTTTTCCGGCGGGCATTGTGACCACGACAAGTGTCATCCTGCCTTTACGCACATCCGCGAAAACGACCTTGCTGGAATCGGGTGTCCACGTGAAGTCAAACCCGTAGTCCCAGCCCAAATTCCTATCATTGTCGGAGCATGGCCCAGGAAGCAGGGGTAGGACCTGAATCCCGCGCAGGAAGTCGTCGAGCTTCTCGTGCTTGGGATCGGCGGTGCTATAGCCGCAGGTGTTCTCTCTCGGAGTCCTAAGAACGTCATAGAGGCGGAATTCGTGTGGATCAGAGTCGTCCCAGTTCGAGATCCAGTCGTCGAAGAGCACGAACCGTCGATTTGGCGAGATCGAAGTGTCGGTCGCTACCAGGTCGTCGACGATAATTCCGGTTTCCAAATCAATGATCACGAATCCCTCGCGTTCGCTGTCCGAGTCCGTATCTACGATTACCTTGTCGATCGGTGCGCGGAGGATCGCCTTAATCTGCACAGCCCGCGTCGGAAGGGCTACGACTAACTCCTTGCCCACTCTCGGTCGGATCCGCAATAAGAGTCCGCCTTCCTTGTTCGCGGGCAAGAGAAGATCGACTTTCCAATTAGGGTCGTGCCAGAAGATTACCGGTTGCCGGTCGGGGAAGAAACCGGTCTGCACAAGGGTCTGTACCTGCGCGTCACCGATTTGCGTGATTTGAGTGCCGAGCAGTTCCTGGGCGCTCGCAAGATTCCTCAAGATGGCAATTAGACCTACGACAATCAGCGGTCGAACTAAGGTTGTGGCCAGATTGCGCATGGTGTTTGGCTCCATTGTGCCACGAGTAAGTCCTTTGTGGAGGGCAGCCGAACCTACGAATGCAACTCCGCACCACGCAGAACAGTCCCTAAAACATGCTCCCGATGCATTAGTCTCAAAGTTGCAAAACCATCACGCGTTGGGGAGCCGGGATTGCGCATTGTTCTGTCGAACATTGGAACGTTTGGGGACATCAATCCACTGATTGCGATTGCGCTGGAGCTGAAGCGGCGTGGACACACGCCGGTGATGGCGCTGCCCAACGTCTACAGGCCGAAGATTGAGCCGCTGGGGCTTGAGTTTCATTCGTTGCGGCCGGACATCGACCCCACAAACACGCTGCTGGTGGAGATGGTCTACGACGTGAAGAAGGGAACGGAGACGGGGCTGCGGGAGTTTCTGTATCCGGTGCTGCGGCAGACATACGACGATCTGCTGGATGCGGCGACGAAGCCTGCGCGCGCAGACCTGCTGTTGCTGGGCGAGCTGAACTACGCAGGGCCGATTGTGGCGGAGGTGACGGGAATTCCGTGGGCGAGCTACGTGCTGGCGCCGTTCTCATTTTTCTCCGCATTCGATCCGCCGGTGCTGCCGCCATTTCCAAAACTGGCGCGGGCAGACAAGGCGCCGGGGATGGGGCGCGCGATGAAACGGCTGGCGCGTTTTGTGACGCGCAAGTGGCCGGAGCCGGTTTATGAATTGCGCCGCGAGCTCGGACTGCCCAAGGGCAAGAATCCGATCTTTGACGCCAAACATTCGCCGAACCTGGTGCTGGCGCTTTTTTCGCGCGTGCTGGGCACCGAACAGAAGGATTGGCCGGAGCATACGCTGATCACGGGATTCTGTTTTTACGATGCGGACGCAGGGAACGCGGCACTGCCGGAGCAGCTGGAGAAGTTTCTGGATGCGGGCGAAGCGCCAGTAGTGTTCACGCTGGGATCGGCGGCGGTGCTGGCGGCGGGAGATTTCTATGAGCAGTCAGCGAAGGCTGCGAAGAAATTGGGCGTGCGCGCGGTGTTGCTGATCGGAGCGGACGAGAGAAACCGGCCCCAGGGCGAGCTGCCCGATTCAATATGCATAGCGGAGTATGCGCCGTATTCGAAACTGTTCCCGCGCGTGTCGCTGGCGGTGCACCAGGGCGGAGTGGGGACCACGGCACAATGTTTGCGCGCGGGCAGGCCGATGCTGATCATGCCCTACTCGCATGACCAACCGGACAACGCGCGACGCATGCGCAGGTTGGGCGTGGCGCGAGTGATTCAGCGATCGAACTACAAGGCGTGGCGTGTGGCGCGAAGGGTGCGGGCGATGCTGGCGGAGCCGGAGTATGAAGCGCGGGCACGCGCCGCGGCCGAGGAAGTGGCGCGGGAAGATGGCGTGAAGACGGCGTGCGACGCGCTGGAAAAGCTGGAGAGACAGGGACCGGGAAATAGGGAATAGGGGACTGTGAACATCCTTAGTTGGTTGTCGCCAGCAGCCTCCGTGGTTCGCGCAATCTAAAAAGCAACCGCAGGTCCTTCGACTCCGTTTGTCGCAAAACACGCGACAAACTTCGCTCAGGATGACAACTTCATTTTTCGCGCGAACTTTAGCGAGGCTCTGCGTCCGCAGCTACTGCGGAGCGGGCAAGTTGGTGGAGACTTCGGCCGGCGGGACGGCGGCGAGGTTTTCTGTCTCCGCGGGCAGCGGAGTTGGAAGCGGACGCTCGAGAGCGATGGCGAGAACTTCGTCCATGGTGTCGACAAAGCGGAGCTTCATGGCGTTCTTAATGTTGTCAGGCAGCTCGGAGAGATCTTTTTCATTGGAGCGGGGCAGGATGGTCTCGAAGATCCCGGCGCGCAGAGCGGCGAGCAGTTTTTCCTTTAGCCCGCCGATGGGAAGGACCTTGCCGCGGAGCGTGATTTCGCCGGTCATGGCGATGTCGCGGCGCACGGGAATTTTGGCGAGGGCGCTGGCGAGTGCTGTAGCCATGGTGATGCCGGCGGAGGGGCCGTCCTTCGGGATGGCGCCTTCCGGCACGTGCAGGTGGATGTCGATGTTGCGGTAGAACTCGCGCGAGAGGCCGAGCGCGTGCGCCTTGCTGCGGATGTAGGCGAGCGCGGCCTGCGCCGACTCCTGCATGACGTCGCCGAGCTGTCCGGTGATGGTGAGCTTGCCCTTGCCGTCGAGGACCTGCACTTCAGTCGTGAGAATGCTGCCGCCGACTTCAGTCCACGCGAGGCCGGTGACGAGACCGACTTCGCTCTTTTCGTGCACTTCAGAGTCGCGGAACCGCGGCACGCCGAGGAATTCGACAATGTTCTGCCCGGTGATTTCCTCTTTGTGCTTGTTGCCGGCCTTGACGACCTTGCGGGCGACCTTGCGGCAGACATTGCCGATTTCGCGCTCGAGATTGCGGACCCCGGCTTCGCGCGTGTAGTAGCGGATGATTTCGAGGATGGCGTCGTCACTGAAGACGATGTTCTTGTCGCTGAGGCCGGTTTGCTGGCGCTGCTTCTTGACGAGATACTGACGGGCGATTTCGAGCTTTTCCTGTTCCGTGTAGCCTTGCAGGCGGAGCACTTCCATGCGGTCCTGGAGCGCGGCCGGAATGGTGTGCATCACGTTGGCGGTGGCCACGAAGAGGACCTGCGAGAGGTCGTAGTCGACGTCGAGATAGTGATCCTGGAACGTGGTGTTCTGCTCGGGGTCAAGAACTTCAAGCAGAGCGGAAGCCGGATCGCCGCGGAAGTCGGAGGAAATCTTGTCGACCTCGTCGAGGAGGAAGACGGGATTCTTGGTGCCGGCGCGCTTCATGTGCTGAATAATCTGGCCGGGCATGGCGCCGATGTAGGTGCGGCGATGGCCACGAATCTCGGCTTCGTCGCGCACGCCGCCGAGCGAGAGGCGCACAAACTTGCGGCCGGTGGCCTTGGCGATGGACATGCCGAGCGAAGTTTTGCCGACGCCCGGAGGTCCAACGAAGCAGAGGATGGAGCCCTTGGGATTTTTGACCAACTGGCGGACGGCGAGGAATTCGAGGATGCGCTCCTTGATTTTTTCCAGGCCGTAGTGGTCGGTGTTGAGAACTTTTTCGGCGTAGTCGATGGAGCGGGTTTCCTTGGAGCGCTTTTTCCACGGCACGGCGAGCAGCCAGTCAATATAATTGCGGCTGACGGTGGACTCGGCCGACATGGGCGGCATGGCCTCAAGCTTCTTCAGCTCCTGCACGCACTTTTCGAGCACGTCCTTGGGCATTCCGGCAGAATCGATCTTCTTGCGCAGTTCGTCGAACTCGCTTTTTTCGCCGCGGCCAAGTTCTTTCTGGATGGCCTTGATCTTTTCGTTGAGGTAATACTCTTTTTGCGCGCGCTCCATCTGGCGCTTTACTCGCGACTGGATATTGCGGTCGATGTCGAGCTTTTCAATTTCAACGTCGAGGACGTCGGCGATGCGGGCCAGGCGGGCGGCAGGATCGAAGATGGCGAGCAGTTCCTGCTTTTCCTCGATGCCGACCTGCAGGTTGGCGGCAATGGTGTCGGAGAGCTTGGACGGCTTCGTCCATGCTTGACGCTGGCGATGATGGTCTCGTAGTTGAGCGACTGCTGGAGCTTGACGTAGTTCTCAAAAAGCGTGGTGACGCGCTGCATGAGCTGCTCAGCAGCGGGCGTCATTTCAAAATCGCGTTTGCCGGTGCGCACCGTGGCGACGAAGAAGCCGTCGCGGTCCGTGACTTCAATGGACTTGGCGCGCTCCACGCCTTCGACCAGGACCTTGATGTTGCCGTCGGGCATTTTGACGCTTTGCACGATGCTGCAGATGGAGCCGACCTGGTAGATGTCCTTGGCCTTGGGCTCGTCGATGGACGCGTCGTGCTGCGTGGCGAGAAAGATCTTGCGATCGCCGCTGAGAGCCTCTTCGAGGGCGCGTACACTGGATTCGCGGCCAACGACGAAGGGCGTCATCATATAGGGGAAGATGACCATATCGCGAATGGGCATCATGGGCAGCTTGCGCGGCTCGTTTTTGTCGCGGGTCACAGTCATCAGCACACCTGAATAGTTTTAGACGTTCGCGGCAGGCTTAAAGTATCTGGCCGGTCGCGGCGTCATGGTTGGATTGTACAGCCAAAGCGCGTGGGAACGAAGTACGGGAATGGTTCGTTGGAGGTATGACGGAAGTCATGTAGGGCGCAGGCCCAGATTGGATTCGGAGAAAGGGGACTGGCCGATGGAGGTATTGTGAGAAATCATTCGGCCTATTTTTGGAATAAAGACCCGGCGGTTCGAGCCATGCAGGAAAAAAGGAGATTTGACTTAATTAAGTCACTAGCGGGATAATTGAGCGATGAAGGCAAACGCGATACGAACCTCGGTCGACCTGCCGCAGGATCTTCATCGCCGGCTGCATGAAGCGGCTGCGCGCAAGGGATGCTCCGCGCGCAAGCTGATTCTTGTGGGAATCGAGCGGGCCGTGGAAGAGACGAAAGCGGCGCGGCCGAAGCGGCGCCTGAACCTAGACACGCCGCTGATTCGCCCTGCCGGACGCCGCATCGACATCACGAACGAAAAGGCCTATGAGCTCATTGAGCTTCCCTGACGTAAATGTATGGCTCTCGCTGGCGGCTGTGGAGCATGTTCATGCGCCGGTAGCGCGGCGCTGGTGGCGTGAGGAAGAGAGCACGATCGCTTTCTGCCGCCTGACGCAGCTTGGATTTCTGCGCCTGATGACGACTGCGGCGGCGATGGATGGAAAACCTTTGACGATGGCCCAAGCATGGCGAGTACACGACCGTCTCTATGACGACGATCGCGTGACATTCGTGTCGGAACCGCCGGAAGTCGAGAAGAGTTTTCGCGAGAAGGCGGTGGGGCGCGATGCGTCGCCGAAGGTTTGGGCGGATGCGTGGCTGCTTGCCGTGGCGCAGAAGGCTGGAGGCGTTCTGGTGACGTTTGATCGGGCGCTTGCGGGACGCGGGGCACGGTGCTTGCTGGGGAAAAGAGGGTAGGTTTTGCGGCGAGAATGTGTCGCGCAATCTGTAGGTGGAATCGGGGACTGGGTATTCGGCGCAATCGGCGCGCCCGCATCGGGCAGAAACAAAACGGGCCGCTCAGTTCGCTGCTGAGCGGCCCGTTTATTTGAGAGAACCAAGGGAGGGAGCTTTTTATCTTCCGTCTTCGGCTTTCTTGCGCCGAAGGCGCGGCTGCTGCATGCAATGCTAGTCCCCGGAGACGAGTTCGCCTTCCTGCTTCTTCTCGACTTCGGGACGGCGGTTGATGGGTGACGCGGCGTTGTTTGAGGCCGGCCGGATGTCGCCGATCGAAACCATGCCGCCTTCGAGAGGCTTTTCGCCGAGGACGTGCTCGCGATAGAGCTTGGCCATCTTGGCGTTCTCGGCATCCACTTTCATCTTTTCGTCGCGCGCGCGAATCTTTTCTTCGCGCGAGTTCTTGGCGATGCCCAGGTTGTCGAGCGTGTGGTTGGCCTCGGCGTTGGCGTGCTCCATGTTGACGTTGAGGTCGTGGCCCACCTGGTTCATGGCCACTTTTTTGCCGCCGGCGAAGATCTCGTGACGGCCGTGCTCCTCATACCACTTGGTGAGGGTCGCGGTCATGTGCATCTTCTCGATGATGTTGCGCCATCCCACGCCGGTGTTGTACGCGCAGAAGCTGATCTCGCCTTCCTGCGTGGCGTAGGGGATGATGCACTGCTCGGTGCGGCGGAAGTCGTAGTTGAACAGATCCTGGAACCACATGCCGGCGATGAAGAGGAAGTTCCAGCGATCCTGGCGGCGAACCTTGATGTCCTCGATGGTGCGGTCGCCCTTGACGCTGCCGTAGTTCTTGCCGGTGGCGTTGAAGGTCTTGTCCATCTTCTTCATCATGTCGGTGATCTTGAAGTGGGTGGGCGCCTGGAAGGGATCGTAGTTCCGCATCAGCGAAAGAGCCAGTCCAAGAACAGAAAGAAACTTGCCGCGAGCAGCATCGTTGACCTTGGCCAGATCCTTGGCCACCTGACCCATGTCGAGGAAGGCGGTGACGGGAGCCGACTCCTTGGTTTCCTTGTCGATCATGACAGCCATGCCGATGCCGCAGTTGGGATGGCATCCGCAGGAGAGCTGGCCCCACTCGGCGGTGGGCCCGTGCACGAGATCGGCCCAGTCAGAGAAGGTGGACATGAAGGAAATCGGGAACCAGTCGCGCGCCGGCTCGCCCATGCCAACCTGCGACTTGACGTCGTGCGCCATGTGCGAAAGCGTGTAGCGCTGTGCGACGCGGCGCTCGTCGGTGATCTCTTCGTCGCGGCCGGTAAAGCTGACCGGCTGGAACGAGAGGAAGCTGATCTTCTTGGGATTGTCGAGCGCGAACTCGATGATGCGGCCGACCTGCTCGTTATTGATGCCGTTGACGATGGTGGTCACGGGAACGATCTCGACGCCGGCTTCGTGAAGATTATTGATGGCCTGGAGCTTGACGTCGAACAGGTTGCCGACTTTGCGGTGCGAGTTGGCGGCGTTACCGATTCCGTCAAATTGGAGATAGACGTAACGGAGGCCCGCTTCAGCAGCGGCGCGGCAAAGCTCCTTCGACTTGGCGAATTCAATGCCGTTCGACGCGGCCTGGACTGAGTTGTAGCCAACCTTGCGCGAGTAAGCGACAGCGTCAAGGAAGTAGGGCGACAGGGTGGGCTCGCCGCCACTGAACTGAACGCTCATTTGGCGTTTCGGTTTAATGGTGATGGCGTTGTCGAGCATGGTCTTGATTTCTTCCCACGTGAGCTCGTGGACGAAACCGACCTGATTGGCGTCCATGAAGCAGGGATCGCACATCATGTTGCAGCGGTTGGTGAGGTCGATGGTGAGCACTGAGCCGCGGCCGTGCGTGACAGTCGAGGTGCCGTGGTTGTGCAGCTTTTCATCGCCTTCGCCGTGGGCGCGCATGTCGCGGCCGGGGAAGCTCTCTTCAAGATGCTTGAAGAAGGCGGGGTCCATGGACATGACGTCTTCAAAGTGGCCGTGCTTGGGGCAATCCTTGACCATCAGGATTTTGCCGTCGCGCTCGATGATCTGGGCCTTGATTTCGCCGACTTTTTCGTTGAGAAGAACTTCGTGAGGCAGCTTGCCGTCGAGAATCTGCTTGCGAATCTCGGGGACGCACTTGGGGCAGAGCGAATCCGTGGTGCGCGGCCAGCCGAGGGGCGGCTTCTCCTTCTGATAGCTCTTGAGGAGAGGCTTGTCGCTCCACTTGGGCGTGAACCCGGCGTTGGGGCTGATGCGGTTCAAGCGCTCAAAAACAACCCACGCTCCCTTGGCTGCGTAGACGGCGGCCTTTTCAACGTATTTGACGGCTTTGGGCATTGTTTCGAAATCTCCTCTTAAGGATTGAAGGCGCCGGGAATGAAGATGTTGCCCGGCTGGGAGCCAGCGGTTTCAATGGGATAAACCGAAGGCTAAGAAGTCATTACGAGAGTATGTCTTGATGGCCGGTCAACCCAAGCGGGGTGCAGTGAATGGCGGAAATGGGGGCTGGATGGGGATTTGGGGGAGGCGAACGGGGGAAATCCCAGGAAGAGGCCTAGGCAAGTGATAGATGTCACGACCCTTAGATCAGGGAAGTATGTGGCTTAGACCCGGTGCTGGCGGAGTGGCATGGATTGACGGTTTGACCGAGGGGCGGGTTATTGCGGCAGTTCGAACGCGATTTGATTCTGTTCGGGGTGGATAGGGGCAGCCTCGTGCACTCGCTGGCGGATCCGAGCGAAGAGGGCCGCGTAGCCAGGATCGTCGGACATTTTTTCGGCCCACGGGTAGTCGCGAATGGCCATGAGCTGTGTGGCATGCCGGTCAACGGAGGCTTTGAAGTAGAACAAAGCTTCCTGGCGGCGATTGAGCAACAGGAGGTTTTCGCCGAGTACGAAGCCGGTCTCAGTGCCATGATCAAAGGCGGCCTTCAAAGCTGCGGCCCTGGCCTGAAGCAGACCGGTTCTGCCGCCGCGAGCCCATCCCCGTTCGATAGCTTTGGCCAATGCCACATCGTCGGGAGCCCGAGTGATAGCGGCATAGCGGCGCGCATCCTCAACATAAGCGGGAAAGTCGCCGGTGGCGAATTCGAGCTCCTTGAGAAACAGGGCAGGAGATGCGAGCGACGGCTGAGTTTGCTCGATCTCCTTTAAGGCCTTGACGCCGGATCTGAAATCGCCGAAGTCGGCCTGGAACAGAGCTGCGTCGGCGGTGATTGCGGGCGAAGTGGGATCGAGACGAACCGCCTCGTCGATCTGGCGGAGCGTTTCAGCGCCCTCGGACCTGCACTGCAGGGTGCTGGCATACCACTGGTGGGCCTGGGCCGAGTCAGGGTCTAGCGCAAGAGCTTTGCGAAACTCGGCGTCCGAGCCGGCGATATCCCAATCCCAGTAATAGAGTGCAAAGGCCTTGGCGACGTGGGCAGAAGCGAGATTGGGGTTCAACTCGATGGCGCGGTCGGCAGCGTTCTCAGCCTTTGTGAGCGAGTCGCCGAGATCGGCGCTGCCGAATTCGGGGAGCAGGTCATAGGCCTCAGCCAGTCCGGCGTAGGCGTCAGCATAGGCCGGGTCGGTGACGATCGCCTGCGTGTATGCATCGATCGCCTTGGTTAGGCTTTCGTGGGTGCGCAGATTCCAAAAATAGCGTCCACGTTCATAGAGTTCCTCGGCACCGGGAGCGGGACTGTGCGGCGTCGCTTTCAAATCATCCACCGGCAAGGGACTGATTGCTGCGGCAGCCTGACGGTTCCCGACCTTCCAGAACAGCGTTGCGGCGAAAACTAAAAACACTGAAGCCGCAAGGATCCACGGTCGCCATTGGGAAAACGAAGTTGGCTTTGCCTGATGCTGGCCGGAAGAGACTTGCGGAAGCAGAGTGGTGGCCACGGATTCTGGATTGTCCTCCGCGACATGGGCCTGGGGACCCGCCATGTCCCCATTCAACAAGGCGGGATTCAGGCGATGCTTTTCCTTCCCCAATTCCAACCACGCGTCGAGCTCAGTGGCACGGGCAAAGACGGTGCTGCCCTTCTTTCCCGGTGCACGATGCACGGGCAACCCGCGCTCTCGTTCCCAGCGCTTTGCCGTACGCACGTTGCACCCGAAATAGCCCGCTATCCCTTTCCAGGACGCCAGCACACCCTGGTTTTCCGGGTCAGGCTCCGGGTTGGTTGTGAAGGTTGCCATGTCACGAACTGCTTTCACTTCTGAGCTGTTGCGGCGCGGAAGACCAGACCGAGGGAGAAGGCAATTATACGATCCGCGGATTCTTTTCAAAAACGGGAAGTGAATGAGAGCCGCCCCGACATGCCCTCCCTTCCACCCTCATTTGTCCCGCCCGCAGCCGGCCGCAACCGGCTATGCTTCGTATCCGGGTTCCCAAGCCGCACCAAGACCCTGAGTCTCAACATAACTCCTTGTGAATCTGTAGATTAGTTTCGCCGGATGGATCAAGGGCGCGGCTGTGGACTGTCCCAAGCTGTGCCTCCAGCTGGAGAAGGAAAGGCCATGATGACAGAACGGATCATTCAAGCTCGTGGATCGAACATTTTAGCCGTAAGGGAGAAGACCATGTTCAAGGACATACAGAGATTCAATCTTCGGCTCAAACTGGTGGCCGGACTCATTGTGGCAACTGCGATCGGCCTGGCCTCATTCGGCGCATCCGCGCAGACCGGCTTTACCACCATCAATGTATCAGGCGCGGGCACGGGGGCGCATCAGGGAACCGCCGCCACCGCCATCGACGCGGCGGGAGACGTTGCGGGAATATACATTGATGGCAGCGGCAATGAACATGCCTTTGTGTTGCCCGCCGGCGGTGTGATCATCCCTTTTGATGCTTCGGGCACGGGCGGGAAAGAGATCGAGACCATCCCCATCGGCTTTGATACGGCGGGGGATCTCGCGGGAATCTACCACGACGCAAGCAACCGGATGCATGGCTTTGTGCGCGCCGCATCCACTGGCGCAATTACCATCCTCGATGTTGCCGGCGAAGACACGGGCAAGATGGAGGGAACCTTCCATGTGTATCAATGGGGCGGGGGAGATCGCCGGGAGTTACTCGACGACACTTACAACTTCATCGGGCACGAATTCCTTCGCTCATGGTTTTGTTCGCAGCGCCGGGGGGACGATTACCACCTTCGACGCAGAGCCGTTGCCTACGAGCTATGGAAGCACGAATCCGGGAACCTACGTCTCACCATCAATGCGTCTGGCGAGGTGGCGGGGTTTTATATTGACGGGGTTGGCGCGGAACACGGGTTTCTGAGAGACGCCCTCGGCACAATTACGACGATCAATGCCCCGGACGCCGCTGCAGGATCGGAGCAGGGAACCATCGTCACCGGCATCGACGCGGCTGGAGACGTAATTGGCGCTTATACGGATACAAATAATATGATTCACGGTTTTGTGCGCAGCGCATCCACCGGCACGATCACTGTGATTGACGCTCCCGGCGCGGGCACGGCTACCTACCAGGGAACCTATCCGGATGCCATCGATGCGGCGGGAGATATTTCAGGCTCTTTCACGGACGCGAACAATGTGGTGCATGGCTTTGTGCTGCCGGCGAATGGCACGATCGTGACCTACGACGCTCCGGCGCAATCACGTCTAATGCGCTCGACAGTGCGGCAAGCTCTCGACTCAATAGCGAGCTCCGCCAACTGGGCAAGAGCTACGGACTTTCCCTCAAGCCAAGAAGGCCAAACAGCCCGCTCATGAAACTGAGGAGCGTGCTTGCCAGGGTAGGCGCGGTGACGATCGAAGGAACCGGACTCCTGAATGGAAACGGTGCCAATCCCAGCGGAACGGCAAGCTACGGCAATCTCATTTTGAACGCCGTCAATGGCTCGGGCGAGATTGTCGGAATCTTCACGGATAGCAATTATGTTTTTCACGGCTATCTTCGCGACCGCCAACGGCACCATTACCACTATCGACGGTCCGACTGCGGGTACATCTGCGAAGCAAGGCACTGGAGCTTTGGCGATCAACGCATCGGGGATGATCGCCGGAACCTACGCGGATTCCAACTCCATGTTGCACGGCTTCGTCTACGACAGTTCTGCACTGACGGCCACCACGACCACGCTGACTCCTGTGCCCACGCCGAATCCCTCGGTTTATCAGGAGCCGGTTACTTTGACGGCGTCCGTCACCTCCGGCGGCGGCACACCTGCGAACGGCGAGAACGTAACATTCATGAGCGGCGCGACCTCGCTGGGAACGGCGCAGTTGACAAGCGGCACAGCCAGCATGACGACCACGGACCTTCCGGTCGGAACGGACTCCATCACCGCGGTCTATGGCGGCGATTCGACTTTGCCGGGCAGCACTTCGACGGCCGTCAGCCAGACGGTCAACAAGGCCAGCTCTTCTACGACATTGAATTCGTCCGCTAATCCGTCCACTTCCGGGCAGTCTGTGACCCTTACCGCCAATATCTCGGGGCAATTCAGCGGCGTGGCCACGGGCACGGTGACATTCAGCAACGGCAATTCAAGCCTGGGCAGCTCTCCCGTGAGCAGCAATGCAGGCCACTTTGGCGACCACGGCTCTACCGGTTGGCACGGACTCGATCACAGCTGTCTATAGCGGCGACTCGAACTTCACCGGGAGCACGTCGAGCACGCTGAGCCAAGTGGTGAATGCTGCGCCGCAGGCAGCGACGCCAACTTTCCTGCCCGTCGCCGGGACCTACACCGTCTGCGCAATCCGTGACGATCTCAGACGCCACATCGGGCGCGACGATCTACTACACGACCAACGGAACCACACCGACTACCGGCTCGACGGCCTACTCGAGCTCCAGCCCCATCGCGGTTTCCGTCATCAGAAACTATTGAGGCGATCGCAACGGCCAGCGGCTACTCCGCCAGCCCCGTTGGCTCGGCGGCGTACGTCATCAACATTCCAGGCTTTGGGCCACCCAGCGGCCCCCTACCCGGATCGATTTCTATTCAACCGGGAGCTACGACCGGGAATACGACGACGATCAGTGTGGTCGGGACGAATGGTTTTTCCGGGACGGTGAACCTGACCTGTTCCATCACTCCCGTAGCGGCTAACGATCCGCCGACGTGCACGCTTACACCGCCGTCGGTGACGTTGAGTGGCACGACGACGCAGACTTCGACGCTTACCGTCAACACCACCGCCGCGACAAGCGCGATGAGTCGTCCCCTTTGGCGCCCTGTCGGAGGGACTGCGCTCGCGGTTGTCCTTATGCTCATGATTCCGCGCCGGCGCCGCAGTTGGCTAGCGACGGTTGTTCTGCTCGCACTCGCTGCTTCGATCGGCGTGGCGGGTTGCGGAGGCGGCAGCAAGGGTGGCGGCGGCGGGAACTCTGGCACTTCGGCCGGAACCTACACCGTCAAGGTGACTGGCACTTCGGGGAGCCACCAGCGCCACGATCACGACGGTCACACTGACGGTGCAGTGAGATCGATAGAGCGACGCGTAGCCGGGCTCTCAGAGGAACAATTCTGGCGAGCCCGGCGACGTAGTGCTTATCAAATTCAGTTCGACTTCTTGGTAAAGGGATCCCCATCGAGCGTGATGGTTGTCTGGTTGACCCAGATCACACTCCAGCGAATGTGGCCGGGTTGAAGCGGCATGGGATACGTAGGTCGAGAATTCCGCCTCTAGCTGAGGGGGTCTCCCAATAGCAGGTTCCGGAGTAGACGACCTTGCCGTTCACCAGGAAGCCGCAGGTTCCGCTCTGCTGAACCACCAGACCTTCAGTCTTGTTGGCCCAGGTGCCGATGGGCGGGGGCGCGGCCTGCGCGTTGGCCGTCTGAATGCTCATCACGCCCAGCATGCATACGAACGCCAGGCACAGGGCGCTCAAGGAGAAGCTGCGAACGCTTTTCATTGTGTCGAATAACCTCCGTTGCGGTTGAAGAAACCTGCATGGCCGCGGGGAGGGGGGACTGGTGATGTGAATTTACCACGGCAAAGCGAGCCATGAATAGCGATAAGTTGCCGCACCGGGAATTATGGTGGATTCACGGCGACCTGATTGATGATGCGTTGGACGAAAACTACGTGGGTGTGGATGTGACTGGCGATCGAAGGCACGAATTCGGTGATGAAGTTCTCGATGGGGGCGGTCGCCAGACCGATGCCGTAGCGTTCAGCGTCGGCGGAGAAGCGCGTTTGCAGGCCCGGCACATACAGATTTGAAATGCCAATGTCGAATGCGGGCGCGATGATCTCGGCGTAGTTGAAGGCATGTCCGCCGCTGTCGTCGTGCTGCCAGAATGTTTGATCGATGCAGTGCAGGATGCGGCGCGGAATGCTCAGGTCGGGACGGCGATGGTAGTGCGGATCGGTGTGCGTGAGGGCGGGAATCAAAAATGTGCCGAAGAATTGATCGGTCATATCTCCGGTGAAGTTGACCCCGGACAATTTGCCCCAGCCGGGAAAGCCCGGGCCGTATGGGGTGTGTGAGTTTGCGGCGATTTCAATGCCCGCCTCGCCGAAGATCGTGGCCGAGGTTGAAAGGGTTGATCAGGTTATCGAGAGCGAGGCGCAGCTTTTGCTGGGGTGAAAAGCGGACCACCTCGGGCCCGGTGACGAAGCGGGCATACCAGTTGAAGAGCGGAGCGTGCGCAAGGCATACCGTCGACTCGACCGCGGCTGCGCCGGCGTCGCGAGTGGTCTCTCCCACGCCAAGCACAGCGACGGCGCGCAAACCGCCGGTGGCCGCCATGGATGCGCCGGCATTTTTAACGGCGCAGGGTTCGAGGTGGAGCGGTGAGGATTTCGGCCGGATTTTAGAGGGGTCGCAAGAGCCGCGTCAGGAGAAGGATTGGCGCTGTCGGGGAGCCGGACCGGCCTGGCTTTGTGCGGCGGCGAATTCGCACGCACAAAATGCCAGCGCCATTGCGGAAAAAAGGAGAGCGAAAGTTCGCGGATGCCGAACTCGAGGTGACCGATCGCATTCTTCGAGCGGCTTGTTGAGAAGAATTTCCGATGGGCAAAGTGGTTGAACCTCGGACAGAGTGCAATTCAAATCGCAAAAGCCGCCGCGATGGCGTGCCGAACCGTTCGCTGGGGGACCGCTAGCGCCATGATGCGAAAGCCGCGGGTTCGCGTCAATAGTAATCTTGGCGGTCCCCTGCGAGGGCCAAGCCATTGACGCGGCTCGTGGCGTCGCGCAGACTTTGGAGAGGATACATTTATCGAAGGATGAACGTGTCTTATGAGCACACCAAACTACCTGGACGGGGACCCGGAACGGTGGGGCAACGAATCGACGAAGCAGTTGAGTTGATCGAGATGGAGTTGCGCCACGCGATTACTTATGTGAACGATGCAGTGATTCCGCAAGTGCGGAGGGAGTCGATTACCGCGATGCGGACGGCGGCGGATACATTGCGCAATCTGGCGGATCGCTTCGAGCGGCAGAGCGGGGCGCGGCCGAATCAACCGTCTGGGCAGGCGCCGAATCAGGCGAACAATCAGGCGAATCAGCCAAACAGGGAGCCGCGCTCTTGAGCGCAGAGAAAATCCAGAGGTTTGGGGCTGGGGCCGCGGCTGCGCGGCGCTGCGTGGTTTTACGCACCGTGCTAAGCGCGGCGCTGGTGGCGGCGTTTACGCTTGGCACGAGCGGCTGCGGGCACAAAGAAAATCAAACCAGGGTGGCTCCCCGCCAAGGTATGGCGCCGGAGACCGCGCATGCTGCTGTTGCGCCGCCTGCGTCCGCGACGGCTCCCGCAACAATTCCAGTAACGCCGCTGCCACCGGGAGGAATCAGCGAAGACGATCTTGCGTTTGTCGCGTCACACCGGCCGATTTTGAGCGAGGTTGGATATGCGACGTGGTACACCGCGCCCTACAAAGGGCGGCGCGCGGCCAATGGGCAGGTGTTTAACGACGGCGCGATGACGGCTGCGCATCGCACGCTGCCGATGGGATCGCTGGTGGTGGTGACCAACCTGAAGACCGGCGAATCGAGCGCCATGCGGATCTCGGACCGAGGGCCGTTCGTTGAAGACCGGATGCTCGATTTGACCATTGCTTCGGCCAAAGCAGTCGGCGTTTACCGCGCCGGCATGGCGCTGGTGCGGATGGATGTGTACGAGACACCCAAGCCGATGGCCACGGGCGGGCGGTGGTGCGTGCAGATTGGCGCATTCCATAACGAGGACGATGCGCTGGCACTGAAGGCGCAGTTGCTTGAGACGTATCCGGGCGCGAACGTGATGGAATTCCCCGGAGAAAAGAGCTACTGGGTGCGCATCCGGCCAGAGGGCGACAGCCGCGCACTGGCCGAGCAAATTGCGCGTCATTTGCAGCCGGTAGAAGGCGACGCGTATTTGACACGGTTGGACTGAAGAAGCAGGGAACAAGGGAACAAGGCTTAGCGCAGCAGAGCTGACGCAGCCCACAGAATTGGTTCCTGCCCGTGGAAGTCGCCGGTTTTGCGCTGGCGCTCAAGGTAATAGTCGAGACTATTGTTCTTGCCGGTGCCTTCGCACACGCTGGTCACGTCGCTGTTCTGATCGATGTATCCGGTTACTGCGATCCATGCTTTGCGCGCGGCGGGACCGTATGCGGCTGCGTCGAGCCACCCGCTTTTGACGCCCGTGATGAGCGCAAAGGTGAACATGCCCGAACCAGAACTTTCTTCCCACGCCTCGTCGTGATCGATGAGTTGGCGCCACATGCCGTCGGAGGTCTGGTACTTGAGGAGCGCGGCCATCAAGAGCTTATAAGCGGCCATGATGTGCGCGCGCTGCGGATGATCGGTGGGAAGATCGCGCAGCATTTCCGTCATTCCGGCGGCAACCCATCCATCGCCACGGCCCCAGAAAAATGGAGCGTCGGGCGCGTGGTAAAAGAGGCCGTTGGGCTGCTGCAGCTTGTCAATGTAGACGGTCATTTCGTTGGCGGCGCGATCGAGGTACTTTTTATTGCCTGTTGCTCTGTAGGCCTCGAGCTGCAGGATGGTCAGCATGTACATGTCGTCGATCCAGTAGCGGGTTTCGTGCGAGAGCCCGTCGGGCTGAGGATTCTCCCATTGCACGGTCGGCAAAGGAAAGCCCGTAGTCAAGATACTTTTTGTCTTTGGTCTGGATATAGATTTCGAGCGGCACGATGCCGAAGATGGAATCGTCGACGTGATCGCGCGTGGGGACCAGAGCAGCTTCCGTCCCGCCGGGCAGCAAAAGATCGAAGCGCTTGATGAGGCGATCGCGGAGATCGGTGTCGTGAGTCAACGCCGCATAAGTGAGGGCTCCGTACCACGTACCGACCTCGTTGTAGACGATGGTGTGGTTGGGCGTGTGCGGCGTGACGATGAAGTGCTCACTGAGCGCTTTGCCAACTTGCTGCGGAGTGCGCCCCGGAGGCCAGTCGTTGAAGTAATCCTGTTGAGCGACCAAAGTGGCGGCGGTGGCAGGCAACAACCAAGCCAGGACTGCAACTTTCAGAGTTAAGTTCATCCCCAAATCCTTCGTCGGCAATGGAATCAGCCGGATTTCTCCGCGTGTCGATGATAGCGCCCCCGGCAAGTGCGGCGCCGCAGCCGGTCGCGGCCGGGAGAAACATATCGTGATACGATATATTCATGAGCGGCGTCTCAGGAATGACGCGAAAACGGCGCGTGCAACCGAAGCCGGATGATCCCGTCGGCGGCGCATCCAAGCTCGACGTGGCGCATCTAAGGCGGCTGGCGGAATTTCGTTTTCAACTTCGCCGTTTCTTGCACGTGAGCCAGGCGGCGGCGGAGCATATGGGCTTGCACAACCAGCAATATCAAATGCTTCAATGCGTGGCCGGCATGCCCGAAGACATGGCTCCGACGATCGCCAACGTGGCCCAGCGAATGCTCCTAAAGCACAACAGCACCGTGGAACTTGTCGATCGCACGATCGAGCAGGACCTGCTACGCCGCCTCGGCGACGCGGCCGATCACCGTCGCATCCTGCTGCGCGTGACGCCGCAGGGAGAGCGCATTTTGGCCGCGCTCGCGGATTTCCATACGCAGGAGTTGGAACAATCCGGGCCTGAACTGGTGCGAGCGTTCAATGACATTCTGGTTGCAACCAAGCACAGAGCAGCGCAGTTTGGCCGGAGGGCGCGGAAGATGGTGGCGCTATGAAGCAGACAAAGCGAGCCGCGACCTCACATCTGCGCGACTTCAATGCCGACCCGCGCATGATCATGCTGAGCGGCCTGGGCCTGATTCTGGGTGGTGCGGGCGCCGTCCTGGCCTGGCTTTTGCTTCGGCTCATCTACGGATGTACGAACTTGTTCTACTACCAGCGGCTGAGCTGGACATTTATTTCGCCGGCGCAAAATCATCTGGGCTGGCTGGCGGTTTTTGTCCCTATCGTGGGCGGACTCATCGTGGGCGTCATGGCGCGCTACGGATCGGAAAAGATTCGCGGGCACGGCATTCCGGAGGCGCTTGAATCGATTCTCGTAAATGGCGCAAAGATCAGTCCTCGCGTCGCGCTTTTCAAGCCTCTGGGTTCGGCGGTGGCGATCGGGACGGGCGGCCCGTTCGGCGCAGAAGGTCCCATCATTATGACGGCGGGTTCGGTGGGCTCGCTATTTGCGCAGTACTTTCACTTGTCGGACGCGGAGCGTTCGACGCTGCTGGTGGCCGGGGCCGCGGCGGGTATGGCGGGGGTGTTTTCGACGCCCCTGGCGGCAACACTGCTGGCTGTGGAGTTGCTCCTGTTCGAGTGGCGGCCTCGCTCGTTTGTGCCTGTAGCCATCGCTGCCGCAACGGCCGGAGTGTTGCGGCACTACTTTATCGGCCAGGATCCTCTGTTCCCCATGCCGTTAAGCACGCATCAGATTGAGCCGACGATTCTGCTGGGCGCGGTTCTGGTTGCGGTTGCGGGCGGCGTGCTGGCTTTGCTATTGAGCCGCGCGGTTTATGCCAGTGAAGATTTCTTCGAGAATCACCTGCCGATTCATTGGATGTGGTGGCCGGCGATCGGCGGAGTCGTGGTGGGATTGGGCGGATTGATTTTTCCGCGCGCGCTGGCGACTGGCTATGACGTGATCGACTCGCTGCTGGCGGGCGACCATACGTGGCAACTGATCGCCGGCATTCTGGTCATCAAGAGCATCATCTGGTCGTTCTCGCTGGGGTCTGGAACGTCGGGCGGCATTCTGGCGCCGCTGCTGATGATCGGCGGAGCGTTGGGGGCCTTATGTGCGCCTATTTTGCCTGGAATGTCTTCTGGCGCCTGGGCCTTGGTGGGAATGACAGCCGTTCTTTCAGGTTCGATCGGCTGCCCGCTGACCGCTGCGGTTCTGAGCTTGGAACTCACACACAATTACGGTTTGCTGCTTCCGGTATTTACGGCGGCGGTGGTAGCGCACGCCTTCACGGTGCTGTTCCAGAAGCGATCGATTCTCACAGAGAGGATCAGCCGGCGCGGCTATCATTTGAGCCGCGAATACTGCGTCGATCCGCTGGAAACCATCATGGTTGCTGAAGCAGTGCGCCCGCGCGTTGTCGTGCTGCCGGCGGAATTGACGGCCGCAGATGCACAGAAGTGGCTGGAAGGCGGACGGGCGAAGAGCGATCACCGCGGCCAGAGGCTCTATCCATTGGTGGATGCGGAAGGCCGGCTCACCGGCGTGATCACGCGCAGTGGCCTTTCCACACTGGCCAATAGCCCCGGCCGCGACCGTGAAGCAACGGCAGCGGCGCCGGTCGTGGCGTATCCAGATGAGACGCTGCGCACAGTTGCGGAACGGATGGCGTCACGTCGACTGTTTGTCTTGCCGGTCGTAGAGCGCAGATACCGGCAAGCTACTTGGCCTGCTGAACGCCGAGGATGTTTTGGCCGGGCGGACGCGCGCACACGATCGCGAAAGCCGGTATGAGCGCCTGCGCATGCCGTTCCGCTGGGCACGCCGTCGCCAGACCGACGCCGTCAAGGAGACGGTCTAGGTATCTTCGCAACGCTGGCCGGCCGCGGCTTTGATTGGGCGCGGGACTTGCCAGTTATCGCAGCGTGGTAACGAAAGCGGGATCGGTGGCCTGGCGCATGGCGGCGGAAAAGCTGTCCCAGGTACAGGAGCTATCCGCGCCGCTGCATCCGGGAACAAAAATCGGCGCTTCGGCGGGTGGGTTGGCGGACGTGAGCAGCTCAGAATTTCGCATCTGCTCGAGAGTTTGCGTGGTAAATGAGACGCGCACGAATGAGCTGCCCTGGGGTGAGCGCCAGAGTTCGAAGACCAGGGCACCGCCGGGAGGGGAATCGTCGCGGCGCCCGTCGGCGATCCAATCGATGCCCAGATGCGCCCGCGACACTAGCAATATCGGTGTCGTGGCCGACAAGAATGACCATGCGATCGTCCGGCTTTCCGATCGCGCCCGGAATCGGTATCCCCTTCACACTCTGCTCCATCGTGCTGCGGATGTGGTCGAAGAGATTGGAGGCGTAGGTGCGCGCAAATGCGGGCGTTCGAACGTCGTAGTCCCATGCCGCGACGTTGGCTTGCATGATGAAGCGAATGTGGCGCCGTCAAGGCATCCCCAGCCGGTGTCGGATGTGCTCATGCCCTGCGTGTATTCGAGGAGCAGATTCTCGATCAGTGTCGAGCCTGTGATAAGCGGACCGCGCGCCGCGATGGGAGAATCTTCGGTTCCGGGCACGAGGCTGGCGGGAAGGTCGAAGATCGAAGTGCGGTGCGGATTGGTGCGGCACACTGCCCGCAACCCGACAAAATGCGATCGAGCGCCGTAAGCTGCGGGCGATAAGTCTCAGTGAGATTGGCGGGATTGCCGCCGATTCGCCCAGCGACGGCTGCCGTGACGAGTGCTGGATCCGGATGGCCAATGCCCGCTTTGCGCGGAAGGAAGAGCGGGTCGGTAATCGCCATCGGGCTGCGAATGAACACTGATTTCGCAGCCTGGGAACATCCCCTCTGCCAGTGCTTTGCCGGTTTCGCGGGTGCGCTGGTCCGTATCGGCCAGAATCGTGACATGGCTGGCATCGGCGCAACCGGTGGGCGCAAGCAAGCCTTCGCCAGAAAACTTCACGCGATCCCACGCGCCAAAGATCTTCATCAATTGATAGCCGTGAGCGGTGAGGATGCCGGGCGCGACATCCCACTTGGGCCAGGGCGCCGCCGAGAATTTGTCGAGATCGGCTTGCGCGCTAAGCGGCGAACGAACCCCGTGGCGGGAGAGCACGACGACGAGCTGCAATTTGGCGAAGCGGGCGGGAGCTCTGCGCATTCAGACGATTGGAGAAGAGGAGAGACAGAAAAGAAGGAGACCAAGGGAGCGGAAACAGAAGGAATGCGATGCGCGATGGAAGGGTCAACATAGTTTCACCGAGTTTCGAGTGTAGCGGGCGGGGGCAGAGCCTCGCACGATTTAAAGAGGACTGCGGTGGTCTGGGCCGCGAGTTCCGAGCCCAACTCAAGCGGGCGCAGACATGGGACGTCTGAATTTCGCATGGTGTAAACGCATTCTTTGCCCGAATAACTTCACACATCAAACTAAAGGACGGACGGAAATGCGATTCGCAAGGAAACGGCTGGCAGCGATACATTGGAAGAGAAGCCCGATAACTTATGAAAAATAGATATTGATAAAGCTGTATTGCCTCCATTTTTGCGGATGACTTCGGTCCACTCAGATAAATTGTTTTATCTGGAAAAACTTAGCGGCCAACTTTTGTCTTGACAATGGTGGATAAACGCACATATAGTTCGCATCGCCAATAAAGGCAGGGCTCGGTGTGTTTTGAATCGCCGTGCGCTCCAATCGGCCGCGGCCGCGAGGAGCGGAGGGGCTTTGCAAAATCCATGTGGTTTGGCAAAGCTGTTGGCAACATCAACAAACCTTTGGAGGGAACTATGTCAGGCAGGCCAGAACGTGACTCAGGGACTTCATGCATGCGCGATCAGAATTACGACAACGGCGATCGCGTTCCTTGCGCTGCTGATGATGAGCAGCGCCGCTCAGGCACAGGTCCTCTACGGCTCCATCACAGGAACCGTCTCCGACAAGACAGGCGCGGTGGTTCCAAATGTGCCTGTGACGATTACCAACCAGGCCACAGGCGGAAGTCCGCACCGAGAAGGCGAATGGCGACGGTCTCTACAACCTTCTCGACGTGCTGCCCGGCACTTATACCCTTTCCATTGCGCAGTCGGGAAACTTCGCTGGCTATCACGCAGAAGAACATCACAGTGTCGGTCAACCAGCAAGTGCGCATCGACGTTACGCTTTCACCGGCGTCAGTCTCGACGCAGATCACAGTGACCGAGGCGGCGCCCGAGTTACAGACAGAAACGGCCGAGGTCGACAGCGAAATCAACCAGACACAAATCTCGCAATTGCCCATCACCTCGTCGAAGGGCCGCAATTACGAAGAGCTCTACACGCTGATTCCCGGCGCTGCTCAGGTACAGGAAAAGAATTCCATTGGAGGCAACCCCTCGCGCGCCCTGTCGGTGAACGTGAACGGCAACTCGTACAACGGCAATACCACGCGCATTGACGGCGCCATCGATTATTACGGATGGCTGCCTTACCTCATCGCCTACGTCACGCCGGCCGACGCGGTGGAAAGCGTCACCGTCACCACGGACGATTTCAACGCCGAGCAAGGGCAAGCTGGCGGCGCTTCCGTCCGCGTAACCACCAAGAGCGGCGGCCACGATTTCCATGGCGGCGGGTGGTGGTATTACCAGGACGCGGCGGTGAATGCGCGCTCTTACCTCAACACTGCGACGGTGCAGCCGACGATCCCCAAAAACATTAATCAGGAATTCGGCGGTAACATTGGCGGGCCGGTCTATATTCCCGAAATTCTGACCGGCAAGAAGAAGCTGTTCTTCTTTACCAACTTCGACCGCATCACGCAGCGCACGTTGGCGTCCGTTCCCGAAACCGTTCCCGACTCGAACTGATGAACGGCGGCAATTTCTCCGAAGCAGCTTCAGTCTGCGACGCTCTACGATCCGCAGCCGCAGGCTACGGGCTGGGAGGGCACTGTCAACCCCGCGCTCTGTCCGAGCCCGGATACCTCGTACACAAACGGATATTTGCAATATCAGTGCCGGCCCACATTTCACCGCTGAGTATGGCGAGACGGGAGCCAACGTCAACACCATTCCCGCCTCGAGAATTTCGCTCGCGGGCGGGATCATGATGCAGGACCTGGCCGCGATCTCGAAGACGATCGCGCACGCCGAGCGCGACGCCGGCTGAGCAACGTGATGCTCAACGATTATCAGGCAACGTCGACCGTCGCTTACAGCCGCAACGCGTCGGACTCGAAGATTACCTACATTCCGAGCGAGAACACTCAAATCTTCGGCAAGTACGGCATCACGCCGTACACCGACATCGATCCGCAGGTCCTGGGTAACACACCTTGCACGGGCAGCAACGCTTGCGCCGGCGGTCCCGCGGCTGACGGCGGACAGGTGGGCAATATCGGCGGCCGCGGCCAGAACGCCGGTCTCGGCATCAGCCATGTGATCACCCCGAACCTGGTGATCGATGCCGATGGCGGCTGGACTCGCCTGTTGACCTACGCGCAATCGACGCTCGACCTCGCGGTGGGCGACTACGGCCTGAACACGCTCAAGATTCCGGGAACCAACGGCATCGGCTCGAACTATGTCGGCATTCCGGGGTTCTACCTCACGTACGTTTACCGGCATCGGCAACAACCAGGGCGCCAATCCCTTTGAGTTCCGCGATAACCAGTTCACGGGCGACGTGAACCTGAGCTGGGTGCATGGCGCAGCATCGCTGTCAAGTTCGGGCTACACCTACTATCACTTCGATCTGAATCACTTCCAGCCCACCAGCGGCGGCCAGCCCAACACCCCGCGCGGCGGCTTCACGTTCCAGGGCGGCATGACCTGCGGCACTCCCGCGACGGCGACGGCCGCTTCCTGCAGCATCGACGGGTACAACTCGCTTGCCGACTTCCTGCTGGGCCTGCCCAACAACGGCAGCGGCCAGGCCATTGGCGATCCTTCGCAGGTCTACAATCCCAACGCTCTGCGCTGGACCGAGCATGGCGCCTATGCGCAGGACACGTGGACGGTGACTCCCAAGCTGACGCTGACCTACGGCATCCGGTATGAAGTTTATCCGGCGCCGTACCGCGATCACACCGGCGCATCCGTTCTGCTTCCGCAATTGCCGCAATCGGCCAATGTGGAAGTGGGCGGCATCAACGGCAACCCGCGGAGCGCAGGCATCGGCGCCGGATGGGGACAGATCGTGCCCCGCCTCGGCATCGCTTACCGCCTGAACGATAAGACCGTGATCCGCACCGGCTTCGGCCTCACCACCGATCCGGATTCCATGCGTTACCTGCGTGACTCGTTCCCCGAGGACCTGGCGCCATCCTACGGAGGTACCGGGAACTTCACCATCGCGGTCGATCCGGCAAACGGCAACGCGCCCATGAACCTTACCTACGGCATCCCGAACACGGCCAAGTTGGCCCCCAACTACTCAACCGGGTTCGCATCGCTGCCGATCGCAGGATCGACGAATACGGTGCCGCAGAACTTCCGCCGCGGCTACATCGAGAGCTGGAACCTGGTTGTGCAGCGGACCTTGCCGGCGGGCTTTGTGGGCAACGTCGGCTATGTGGGCGATCACTTCGTCCGCCAGCAGGTCGGCGTCGGCTATCTCAACGCAGCCAACTTCCCGAGCTCGTCCTCACCCTGCATGCCCAACGGTCAATACAATCCTTCCACGGGGTTGACCGGCAGCTGCAGCTTCCAGGCCAACACGATCATCAACGAGCATTGGTGCGCCGGGGCACCTACCGGGCACCTGCTACAACACCGGCGGCATCACCATGAACATGCCGCTCTTCAGCTCGGGGTACAACGGGCTGCAGACGCAGTTGACGCGCAATGCGGGCAAGAACGCCTCCCTGGGCGTGGTCTACACCTACTCGCATGCCATCGACTACGAGGACAACGGCGCCGGATCGGGATCGGGCGGCACGACGTTCAACTATCCCGCGCATGTACCGCTTCAACCGCGGCTCGGCGGGGTTCGATGAAAAGCACAACCTGCAGGTGTGGGGCGTCTACAGCCTGCCCTTCGGGCCCGGCCAGATGTGGCTGAACCACGGCCTGGCGGGGAGTCTCATTGGCGGATGGCAGTTGAGCGGGCAGTTCAGCCACTTCAGCGGCTTCCCGTTCTCAGTCACCGCGAACAGCAACACCATTGGCGGATTTGCTCCCGGCTTTGGCGCCACGTACGCCCAACTCACCGGTTCCTATAAGCAGCTGGGCGGCCACGCCCAGAAAGCTGGAGCGCCGGTAAGCGGCGGCAAGCCGTGGTTTGACCCGACCATCTTCTCGAGCCCGACTGAGTCGGCGGCGGCGCCGGTGATTCCGAATACCGGCCGCAACCAGTTCCGCGGACCGGGCAACACGCAAACCAACGCCAGCCTGGTCAAGAACTTCCACATCTTCCGCGAATCCGAGTTCCAATTCCGGTTCGAGGCCTTCAACGTGTTTAACCATCCGTGGCTGAACGCCCCCAATACGACGGTTGGTAGCGGCACGTTTGGTTACATCACCAACTTCAACGCCTTCAATGTCGCGGCCTTCGGCACAAACGCGGGCTCACGCCAGATGCAGTTCAGCGGGCGCATCAACTTCTAACTGCTGTTCGTGGTCAATCGGCGCGGCAGCTCCTTTGCGGGCTGCCGCGTTGCTTTCTGAGCCTGGATAAATCGCGCATGCGCTTGAGATTTAAACAAGCACGGTGTGCCGCGGCGAAGCTCGACTATATTGATTGCAGGAGATCACTCCAGGTAAAACGCTGAATGGACGCAACGATTCATCCGTTTTCCGGTCTGCGAAAGCGCTGAGAAATGCATGTGACCGATAAGCCAGCTCGAACGCGCCGCGCTGTGGCATCGAGCGAAACTGCGCGCGAAATCAACCGCGACATCCTGCTTCACGCCATCCATCTGCACCAGCCTGTGAGCCGGGCTGACCTGGCGCGGCTGACCGGCCTGCAGCCCAGTACAGTCTCCGTCATCATTGGCCAGCTGATCGATGAGGGATGGGTAGTTCCGGGCAGCCTGGGGCGCCTGCCGCGCGGCCGCAGGCCGACCTATGTGACGCTGAACGACCGGCACGTTACGCTGGCCATCGATCTCCGGCCAGGGAAAGCGAATCTGGCCGTTGTCGACATCAACGGGAAGATCCTGGGCCGGGAGGCAGTCGACTTCGAAATCAAAGCAGGTTCGACGCCTGAAGAAGCCAGAGCGGCCATCGCACATATCGCCAGAGCGGCGCGATCGCTGCGCGCGACCTACGGCGACCGCATGTTTCAGGGTCTCGGGGTGAGCGTTTCAGGGCGCGTGGACCAAAGGACGCACCGGCTGCTCTTTTCGCCGAATGCTCCCTGGGGCCAGATCGATCTCTACGCGGAACTGCAGAGGGTTCTGGACACTCCGATAGAAATGGAGAACGCGGCCAATGCCTGCCTGGTCGCGGAGCGCTGGTTCGGGAACTTCAGCGATGCGTCAAACATGATTGCGATATCGGTTTCCGAGGGCATTGGCGCAGGAATGCTGGTGGATGGACGGGTGGTGCGAGGCAGGAACGACATGGCGGGCGAGTTTGGCCACATGCCGCTTGAAGAAACGGGCCCAGTTTGCGGCTGCGGCAGCGTGGGGTGCTGGGAGACGTTTGCATCGAACCGCGCCGGGCTGCGGTACTACCGCGAGCTGGCGCCGGAGAGCACGCTCAATTCGTTTCAGGAGTTGCTCGATCTGGCGCTGCAAGGGCGACATCCGCGCGCTACGCTCGATCGACAAAATGATGAGCTACCTGGCACGAGGGTTGGCGATGCTGGCGGCAGGGCTGGCGCCTGAAGTCATCATCATCATCGGCGATTGCACGGCTCTGTGGCCGCGCATCTGCCCCTTGCTTGAGAGCCAGCTGATCGCAAAATCGTTCACGCCCGCATACTCCGCGCGTGGTGGCGGCCATGGATGGCGATGCGGCGCGTTTGCGTGGAGCAGCAGCGCTGGTCCTGCATAAGGTGCTTTTCCGCCAAATGGACTTTCGCGGCGCGCCAGGGAGGCGAGCGGACGAGTTCCGAACCCGTTCCGGTATTTGCATAAAAGCCCCGTTGGTCCATACGCATAATGGCCGGGGCGAATGCTGGGAGACAGACCATCCATGAGAGTGGGATTCATCGGCGCCGGCGGCATCGCAGGCAAGCACGCGCAGGCATATAAGAACATCGGCTACCAGATCGCGGCGGTTACGGACCGGACCGAAGAGCGCGGGCGCAAGTTCGCCGATGCGTGGGGCGCGGAGTTTGTGGCCACCCCGGAGCAGCTTAGCCCAGCGCGCGGACGTGGACTTGCTCGATGTGTGCACGTTTCCCGGCTACCGTTTGGAGGCCGTGAAACTGGGCGCGAAAACGGCAAGCATGTGCTCGTGGAGAAGCCGATGGCCGTCGACCTGGAGACCGCCGCGCAGATGATCGAGGTAGCGCGCGCGGCGGGAATTCAACTCGGCGTCGTGAGCCAGCATCGCTTCGACGACTCGACACTGTTTTTGAAACGCGCGATTGCGGCTGGAAGGCTGGGCAGGATTTTGCAAGCCGATGCGTATGTGAAGTGGCACCGCACGGACGAGTACTACGCGCGGCCGGTGAAGGGAAGCTGGGCCGGCGAGGGAGGCGGCGCACTGATCAGCCAGGCCATCCACCAGGTGGACGTGCTGCTGTACCTTATGGGCGCGGTCGATGAAGTTTTTGGCTACTGGCACCTGGGCGCGACGCACAAGATCGAATCGGAGGACCTTGTGTCAGCAGTGTTGCATTACTCTTCGGGCGCGACTGGCGTGATCCAGGCTGCAACGGCACTATGGCCGGGCTATCCGGAGCGCATCGAAATCCACGGAACAAAGGGAAGCGCAATCGTGACCGGCGATCAATTGACCACCTGGGATGTGCAGGACGATCGAGGCGAGCCGGCGCCGATTTCATCGCAGTCCAAATCGGGCGCGTCCGATCCGATGGCCATTTCGCTCACGCCGTTTGAGCGGCAGCTGGCTGACTTTGGCGAGGCATGCAAAACGGGCCGGCCGCCGGCATCTTCTGGAGTGGATGGGTACCGCGCACTGCAACTGGTGCGGAGCATCTACACTTCGTGCGCCGAAGGGCGAAAAGTGCAGATCGCGCCGGCTGTGCCGTAGCGAGCGCGGTTGGCGGCAGCCGTTCGCGCGCCGGTCAGGCAGAATTTCTACTGATTCACGCCGCTGGCGAGGAATCCGCCGTCGACGGCAAGCACTTCGCCGGTGACGAACGAAGCTGCCTCGGAGGCGAGGAAGATGGCTGCGCCGGCCAGTTCATGCGCCTGCCCGAAACGGTGCATGGGCGTGCGCATCAGAAGTTCCTTGCCGCGCGGCGTCCCTTGAACGAGCGACGCGATTCAGCTCCGTGGAGAAGACGCCCGGCGCAATGGCGTTCACGTTGACTCCGTTGGGCGCCAGCTCAATGGCGAGAGTCTTGGTTAATGAAACCACGCCGGCCTTGCTTGCCGAGTAGGGCGCTACGCCGCGAAATGCGACAAAAGATCCGAGAGAAGCGACATTGATGATGCGCCCGTAGCCGGCCTTCGCCATGCTCGCTGCGAAGATCTGGCAAACGCGAAGCGTGCCGGTGAGATTGGTTTCGATGATGCGCGACCAGTCCGCCTCCGGCGCCTGCAAGACGGGGAGACTTGCTGGTGATGCCGGCGGCGTTCACGAGAATGTCGACCTTGCCGAAGGCCGCGAGGACGGCATCGTGCAGGGCCTCGATCGAGGGACGATCGAGAACGTCGCTGACCACGCGGAGAGAGCGGCGGCCGAGCGCTTCAATTTCGGCGGCGGCCTTCTCCACCTGATTGCGGCGGCGCGAACTGGAGACAACGTCTGCGCCCGCTGCCGCCAGACCCAGGGCCATTGCGTGGCCCAGGCCCGTGGTTCCACCGGCCACCACGGCCACTCTGCCCGATAAATCGAATAAGGATTAGCGCATTGATGAAAACCTCTTCGATCAGGCCATACGACGAAAGCAACGAATCCGGTGACCGAATTTTGACGCTCGCGATCCTGATAACAAGATTACGCTGTCGCCGCAGGATTCCTTTGTAGAGGACCGCAGCCAGCCGGTATCCTGATCGAGACATGGGTGGAGCGCAGGCTGGCTAACGCATTCAGGTGGCTCTTCGACGGGCGTCGCGGCCCCCGGGGACAGATCCTTCCGCGGTGGATCTTTTTACGGGCGCTCGCCCTTATTTATTTCTCGGCCTTTTTTTCGCTGCTGTTTCAGATCAAGGGATTGATCGGTCCAGATGGGATTCTGCCGGCGCAGACTTATCTGGCGGACATCGCGCAGCAATTGGGCCTCGAGCGCTATTGGTATGCGCCGTCGCTCTATTGGATCTCGTCAAGCTCCGCCATGATGATGGCGGTGACGTGGATCGGGCTGATTGCATCGGTTGATCGCGTTTTTGAATCTCTGGCCGCGGCTAAGTTTCTTCGTCTGCTTCGTTTGCTTTCTTTCGTTCGTGGGAGCGAGCGGCGCGTTCTCGAGTTATCAGTCGGACGGCATGTTGCTGGAGGCCGGATTTTTGGCGCTGTTTTTCGCCCCGCGCGGGATTTGGTCTGGATGGGGCGCTCACGATCCACCTTCGCGCATGAGCTGGTTTCTGCTGCAATGGGAATGGTTCCGGATTTATTTTGAATCCGGCATGGTGAAGCTTTTGAGCGGCGACGTGGAATGGCGCAACTTCACGGCGATGGATGAGTACTACCAGAACGGGCCGCTGCCTACGTGGATAGGGTGGCACGTCGAGCATCTGCCGCACTGGTTCCATGCGGCGACCGTCGGTGGAACGCTGGCGCTGGAGTTGGGGCTGGTGTTCATGATGTTTTTTCCGCGCAAGGTGCGGCTGATCCTTTTCTTTATCGTCACGCCCTGGGAGATTGGCGTTATTCTCACGGCCAACTATGCATTCCTGAATTACCTGGTGCTGTCGCTCGGCTTTCTCCTGCTCGACGACAAGTTTCTGTTTCGTTTTGTCCCCGCGCGCTTCCGCCCGCGTGAGCCAGAACGAAGCGCGGCGCCGAATCCGTGGCCAAAGCGCAGGAAGAGCAATCGCTGTCGATTCTGGGCGTGGGCGACGCCAGCGGTGACGACGGCCGACATCGAAGCGATCTGATCCGCGCCCCGAAGCGTCCCACATTTCTCGAGCGCGTCGGATTTTCGCTGGTGGGTTGCGGGTCTGGCCATTTCGACCTTCATGCTGACCTGGATCGCCTACAACACGACGGCGGAGATGATCGGGATTCCGATGCGCAGAATTCCGCTGCCGACTGAGACCGCTGATCGCGCTTGAACCGTTTCGGATTGCCAACCAATATGGGCTCTTCGCCGTGATGACGCGCGGGCGCTACGAGATCGAGTTCCAGGGCTCCAACGACGGCACAAACTGGGTCGCGTATCCGTTTCGGAACAAGCCGCAGGCGTTGAATGAAGCGCCGCGGCATCTATGCGCCCTATCAGCCGCGATTCGACTGGAATCTCTGGTTTGCGTCGCTTGGCGGCTGGCGAGAGAACGAGATTCGTGCCGCTGACCGAAGAGCGACTGCTGGTCGGCGACGCCGATGTGCTGGCGCTTTTTCGAGGCAACCCCTTCGCGCAGACTCCGCCGCGTTATGTGCGCGCGGTGATTTGGCAATACTGGTTTACAACGGAGGAAGAAAAACGGCGCACCGGCGACTGGTGGCGTCGCGAGTATCTTGGCCTTTACGCGCCGGAGTTGACGATGGCCGCAGATGGCCAATTTGCCGTGGTGGAATGGCCCGAGGAATTGCCACCGCACGACTGAGAACGAGCACAGAGGAAGAGGCAGCGATGAGCCGCGCATGCGTGATTGGATCGGGCCCCAACGGGCTGGCCGCGGCCATTGTGCTGGCGCAGGCCGGAATGAGCGTGGATGTTTTCGAGGCGGAGGCCGAGCCCGGCGGCGCCGTCGCGCACCTTGCCGCTCACGTTGCCGGGATTTCTGCACGATTTCGGCTCGGCCGTTCATCCCTTCGCTGCGGGCTCTCCATTTTTTACCTCGCTGCCGCTCGCAGATCATGGGCTGGAATGGATTCACGGAGAAGCGCCGCTGGCGCATCCGCTCGACGATGGTTCGGCCGTGGTGCTGGAGCGCGACCTGGAGCATGCGGAGCGGGCTCTGGGAGCGGACGGCAAGCTGTGGCGGGGCTTGATGCAGCCCGCGGCCGACGACTGGATGGAATTTGCCGAAGACACGCTGGGTCCGGTGCTTCGCATCCCGCATCATCCGCTGCGCATGGCACGATTTGGGCTCTCGGCGATTCAATCCGCACGAAGGTTTTGCCAAAAGCCACTTTGTGAGTCCGCGCACGCGGGCCATCTTCGCGGGACTGGCGGGTCACTCGTTTCTGAGTTTCGACCAGCCGCTGAGCGCGACCATCGGATGGATGTTCGGCATCACCATTCACGCGGTAGGCTGGCCCATTCCGCGCGGCGGCGCGCAGGCCATTACGCGGGCGCTGATCGGCTATCTGGAAACGCTGGGCGGAACGGTGCACACTTCGTCGCCGCATCGATGCGGCTGCGTTCCGTGAACTGGAATCGAAGAATGATCTCGTGCTCTTCGACACCGCACCCGGCAACTGGTCGAAATTGCCGGCGAGCGGCTCTCGCCCAAATACAAGAGCGAGCTGGAGCGGTTCCAGCGCGCGCCGGGCGCGTTCAAAATCGACTATGCTCTTTCGCAGCCGGTTCCATGGCGCGCGGCGGATTGCCATCGAGCGATCACGGTTCATCTGGGCGGATCGTTTGAGGAGATTGCGGCCGCCGAATACGAAGTCGCTCAATGGCCGCGAAGCCGAACAGCCTTTTGTGCTGGTTGCGCAGCCCACGCTTTACGATCCATCGCGCGCGCCCGAGGGAAAACATGTGCTGTGGGCCTATTGCCACGTGCCGAACGGCTCCACCTTCGACATGACGGAACGTATCGAAGCGCAGATCGAGCGCTTTGCTCCGGGATTCCGCGATTGCGTGCTGGCGCGGCACGTTTCCGCACCCGCGGCGCTCGAAGCGATGGATGCGAATCTCGTAGGCGGCGACATCAGCGGCGGCGCGATGACACTGCGGCAGATGTTCTTCCGGCCGACGGTGAGCGGCTATGCGACGGGCGCGCCCAAGCTGTATTTGTGTTCGGCGTCGACGCCGCCGGGCGGAGGCGTTCACGGCATGTGCGGCTACCATGCGGCGCGGCTTGCGCTGCGTCGAGCTAAAGAAATGATCGGTGGGCGCTCAGGAAAAAGGAAGGCCGCTCGCCTGAAGGCGAACGGCCTTGCTAAATCAATCTGCAGTGTTCCCCCGTGAAAATCTGCAACCCAGGAATCGAACCAGTGAATCCTATCCGCGCGCGTAGCTTTCCAGCGCGATGCGGCTGGGAATTGTGAGCGTGCATCCGTGCTGCGCCACCAGATGGCGGTTCTTGAAGATGCTCAGCGTGCGCGTAACGGTCTCGCGCGAGGCGCCGATGAATTCGCCGATCTCTTCGTGGGTCATCGACACGCGGCAATGTGCGGACCGCTCCTGCTTTTGGCCGGGCTCATCGCTCCACACCAGCAGCAGGCGGGCCAGGCGCTCAGGAACCGAAGTCGACAGGCCAACCATGCGCAACTGTTCGCAGGCAAGGTTGAAGCTGCGGCTGATTTCGCGCGTGACGACGGGATAGACCTCAGGGTGACGAGCCAGGAATTGCAGAAATACCTGGCGCGAGATGTGCGCGATCTTCGCCGGATAAAGCGTGTCCGCGGTCATCTCATACTCACCGCCCGAGAGCGTGGGCGAAAGGCCCAGCACCTCGCCGGCCTTGGCGATGTGGAAGCTCAGGCGACGGCCGTCGCTCGAGTTGATGGAAAGCTTGACTTCGCCGTCCAGAACCACGTAGATGCCCGAGGCCGGCTGTGTCTCGGTGAAGAGCACCACGTTCGAGGGATAGGTCGAGGGTGCGAGCAGCGGCTCCAGATCGGCCAGCGCCGCGGCCGGCAATGCCTTAAAGAACTCGCCCTTCCGGTAAGAAGGTACACCCGCATGGTTCGTTAAATCATGTCCCGTCTGCATCTCAGCTCTCCGTGTCAGCAGTTTGAGAGTTCTTGCGCGTGACCTCTTCGGCAAGATACTCGGTCCAGGGTGTGCCAGTGAGGATCGCGGCTTCCGTTCGAGAGTAGATCGCTCTCAAAACCTTGATCCCGCCGGCGTCGGCATAAGTCGTTTCCCGCAAATCAAGCGACACTTTCTTTCTTCGCAACGGCCGGAGCTTTTTCATCCCACAGGCGGCCAAGTTCGGTTGCCCATGGGCCGGCGATGCGTCCTTCCAGCTTGATGACGATCGCGTTCGAGTTTTCTTCAAAAGTGATTCGAAGCACTTGCTGGCTCGTCCTGCGCCACGCCTGTGATAAAGCACGGCGCGTGCCAAATTCGGGCGCCGAGCGGCTTTCCGCCGCAGTCGCATTGAATGGAAAGGACTTGTTATTGTGCGAGGATTTGCGGGAGGGCAGGCGAGATCTTGTAACGTGACGAAGCGACGATGACGGTATTTCGTCACCGAGACTACATATAGTCGCCGCGCTCGATGCCGAGCTTCTTCATTTTGGAGTTGAGCGTGGTGCGCTTCAGGCCGAGGCGCTCCGCTGCGCCGCCGGGTCCGCCGATGATGCCCTTGGCCTCGCGGAGCGCGCGGAGAATATGGTCGCGCTCGGCAGCGTGCAAGGTTGGATTGGTCGCGGCCTCATAGTCTTCGTCTTCCTCTTTCATGGCTTCGAGCTCGGCAAGAGGCACATGGAGCTGCGGCCCGCGCGAAAGGATCACCGCGCGCTCGAGGAAGTTTTCCAGCTCGCGAATATTGCCGGGCCATTTCCATGCCACGAGCGCCGCCATCGCCTCGGGAGGGATGGTTTCAATGTTCTTGCCCATGCGTCGCGCATGGCGCGAGACGAAGTGGCGCACGAGAATGGGAATGTCGGCGGTGCGTTCGCGCAGGGGCGGGGCCGAAACGGGGAAGACTTTAAGGCGGTAATAGAGGTCGCTGCGGAATTGCTTCTCCGCGACCATCTGTGCCAGGTCGCGATTGGTGGCGGCGATCAGGCGCACATTGACGGGGATGGTCCGCGTTCCTCCCAGGCGTTCGATCTCGCGCTCCTGCAAGGCGCGCAGCAGTTTGGGCTGGAGATCGAGCGGCAACTCGCCGACCTCGTCGAGAAACAGCGTGCCCTCGTGAGCCAATTCCACACGGCCAATTTTTCGCGCAATAGCGCCGGTGAACGCGCCTTTCTCGTGGCCGAAGAGCTCGCTTTCGATCAGGCCCGCTGGGATCGCGGCGCAATTCAACTTGATGAATGTATGCTCGCTGCGCTGGCTCAGGCGATGGATGGCGCGCGCCAGAAGCTCTTTGCCGGTTCCCGTTTCACCCTGGATCAGAACTGTGGCATCGGTGGGTGCGACGGTTTCGATCTGCCGGAGCACATTGCGCAAACCCGTGCTTTCGCCCACGATGTCGTCGAACCGATGTTCAATGTTGATCTCATCCTCGAGATATTGCTTTTCCTGTTTGAGCCGGTCGCGCAGCTCCGCAATGCGACGGAATGCCATTGCGTTATCGACCGCCATGGCCACCTGCCCTGCAATCTGGACCAGCATCTCCACCTCACGCCGCCCAAAGCTGCCTTCCTGCCGGCTCACCACGGAGAGCGCGCCAAGAGCCTTGCCCTGGTGAACAAGCGGAACCCAGATTCCGGACTGCATTCCCATGCGCTTGAGGTAATTGAGTGTCTCCGGTCCATAGGACGCTTTGGCAAGGCTTTCGAGGAGCACCGGCTCGCGGGTGCGGAACGCCACTCCCGACAGCGAGCCATCGATGGGAACGCGCAATTCGCCCTGAAACGCATCCGAGCCGGTTCCTCCAAGAAACTGCACCACCATGTCATCTGCCGCCGGGTCGTGCAGCACCAGGCCCGCGTTATCGTGTGGAATCACCTCGCGAATGAAGCCGAAATCGCTCCCAGCAACTTCTCCGCATCCATATTGGCCAGTAGCGCGCCGCTGAGCTGAAAGATCAATGCCTCTTCTGCGCGCTTGCGGTCGGTCATGTCGCGCGTGACTTTGGCGAAGCCCGAAACCTCGCCGCTGCTGTCGCGGATGGCCGTGATAACGATGTTGGCCCAAAAGCGCGAACCATCCTTGCGCACGCGCCAGTCTTCCTCTTCCACTCGGTCCCGTGCCGCGGCCTGACGCAGCAACTCGGCGGGACGGCCGCGCTCCTGATCGTCTTGCGTAAAGAAACGCGAGAAATGCAGACCAATGATCTCGTCTGCCTTGTAGCCTTTGATGCGTTCGGCGCCTGGGTTCCAGGTAAGCACATGGCCGTCGCGGTCGAGCAGATAGATGGCGTATTCGCCGATGCTTTCGACGATGGAGCGCAGCCGCAGATCGTTGAGCCGCAGGGCCTCCTGCGCGGCGCGCTGTTCAGTGGCATCGCGGATGAAGCTGACCACGGCCGGGCCACTCTCAGTCTGCATGGGCTTGAGCATGATGTCGACGGGGAACTCGGTGCCGTCTTTGCGCAGGCCGAACAGATTGAGAGCGGCGCCCATCTGGCGGGTGCGGGGATGGGCACTGTAATTCTCGCGATGGCGCGGATGGCCGCTGCGGAAACGGGCCGGCACGAGGATGTCAATCGGTTGGCCGATCAGTTCCTGGGCGCCGATAACCGAATAGCTCTTCGGCACGCGGGTTCGCGGCACGCATCACGCCGTCTGCGTCTGTGACGAGAATGGCGTCTGGCGAGAATTCAAACAGTCGCTCGATCGTATTTTGTGCAAACTGCGGCTCGACGAACTGCTTTGCAGCCGTATCCTGCCCGGGGGAATCCGAGGGGCCCATGTTGTGCTACCGACCTTAGCTGAAAGGTATCGCTTTGGGCGAGCCTTGCGCAACGGCAAAGGCGCGGATGCGCATCAATATTGACGCCTCGTTCCAGGTTCAGGTGCGCGGCGCCTGGTGGGTAAGATAAGCGAGCCAATCCTCCATGCCCGCGCCCGTCTTGGCCGAGGTTTCGAAGATGCGGATTCCCGGGCGGATCTCGTTTACGTTCTTGAGCGCCAGCTCGCGGTCGAATCCACAGGGAGCCGCGAGGTCGATCTTGGTGATGACAGCCGCGTCGGACGAGTTGAACAGCCCCGGATACTTGAGCGGCTTATCCTCGCCTTCGGTCACGCTCAATAGCGCCACGCGGATGCGCTCGCCGAGGTCATAGCTGGATGGGCAGACCAGGTTGCCGACGTTCTCGATGAAAAGATACTCAAGTCCGGCGAGCGAGACTTCCTTCCATTCTTCGATGTGCTTCGTAACCATTTCGGCATCCAGGTGACAGATGCCATGGGTATTGATTTGCCGCACCGGCGCTCCGCTCGCGGCCAGGCGCCGCGCGTCGTTGTCGGTCTCAAGATCGCCGACCAGGGCCGCCGCTTTTGCGCCGCGAGACCGCAGCTCACGCAGAGTCAGCTCAAGAAACGCGGTCTTGCCCGTGCCGGGACTGGAGACGAGATTCAGCACCAGCACTCCGGCGGCCGTGAAACGCTGGCGCAGCCCAGCCGCCAACTCATCGTTCTTTTTCAGGATTCCCCGCCGCAGCTCAACAATCCGGGTGGTCATAAACGCTCCATTACTGTTCTTTCTGGACCGAATTCGGTGCGCCGACTGGCGCTTCTCCGGCATCCGGTTCTTCCAGTTCAATCGATTCGATTTCCAGCTCACGCCCCTGGCGAAGGCTGGACGCCAATTCGCCGCAGCCGGGACAACGAAAACTTTGCACGCCATCGATCGCGGAATCCAAGCCGCAAGCATTGCAGTGCACGATAACCGGCAGTATGTTGATCACTAACTTCGCACCGGCAACGGGCGAACCTTCCGCCGCCAGTTCCCAGCAGAACTGGAGCGAATCTTCGACCACAGAGGCCAGAGCGCCCACCCGCAGCCGGACTTCCTTAACGCGCGCGCCGGGGTAAGCGGAGGCCGATTCGGTGACCGTCTCCACAATACTCGCCGCAATGGAAAGCTCGTGCATCGATTCTTCCTGCACGATACTACGGTGGCGAAGACTTTGGCTGCGACGCTGCACACAGGCTATGACCAGCCCCAAAATGCCCGCCCCAAAATGCCCGCCCCAAAATGTAAAATGGCTCGAAAGGAACTTCCCCTTGCCAGGCACCTCTTCGCACGCTACCGGAGTTGAATCGCGCCTTGCGCTGAGTGCGCTTGCGCCCAAGACGCTGCAATCCGAAATCCGCGCCATGACCACCGAATGCGATCGCATCGGCGGCATCAACCTGGCGCAGGGCGTTTGCGATACGCCGGTGCCCACGGTGGTCGAGGCTGCAGCGATCCAGGCCATCCGCGACGGACAGAACATCTACACGCGGTGCGACGGCATTGCGCGGCTGCGCGAGGCGATTGCGGCCAAGCAACAGCGCGATTACGGACTGACCTATGACCCAGAAAACGAGGTCATGGTCGCCTCCGGCGCTACGGCCGGCCTGCATGCCGCGGCCATGGCGCTGCTCAATCCTGGTGACGAGGTGCTGGTCTTTGAGCCGTTCTACGGCTACCACGTGCACACGTTCGATTCGCTGCGCATTGAGCCAGTGCTGGTTGCGCTGGCGGAGCCAGATTGGCAGCTCGATGTGGACGCCATGCGCGCCGCGGTTACGCCTCGCACTCGCGCGATTCTGCTGAATTCTCCCGCGAATCCCACGGGCAAGATCTTCACGCTGCCCGAGCTCGAAGCCGTTGCGCAGTTGGCCATTGAACACGATCTGTTCCTCTTCACTGACGAGATTTACGAGTACTTCGTGTATGACGGCGCGAAGCACATTTGCCCGGCTACGCTGCCCGGCATGCGCGAGCGGACTATCGTGATCTCCGGCTTCAGCAAAACATTTTCGATCACCGGCTGGCGTATCGGATACGCCACGGCAGATGCGAAGTGGATGCCGACCATGGCGCACTTTCACGATCTGACTTATGTCTGCTCGCCCGCACCGCTTCAAGTCGGTGCCGCTGCGGGTTTGGAGCAGCTGCCGCCGTCCTTCTACGCGCGGTTGGCAGCCGATCATCAATCCAAGCGCGGACGGCTGCTGAGCGCGCTCCAGGATGCAGGCATGGAGCCATCCGTGCCCCCGGGGGCGTATTACATCATGGCCAACGTGGGCCGTCTGCAGGGAAAATCCGCCGCCGAGAAAGCCCGGCATCTGCTTCGTGCGACCGGCGTGGCCGCGGTCGCCGGGTCGGCGTTCTTCCGCAAGGGACGCGGCGAGAATCTGCTGCGCTTCTGCTTTGCCAAGCAGGACGCAGAGCTCGACGAAGCCTGCGATCGGCTGCGCGAGCTCTAAGACGCTCCGGGATGATTTTCATGTTTGCTCTCTCTCACCCAGGGGGAGTCCCCCACTCTTTTTGCGCAAGATTCTCATTCCATAAAGGTTGCGGGCGGCAAACCGCGCAAGATTCCTGTTTTGTTGCAGTTAGAAACAAGAATTTGAAAACAAAGGGTTTACTGTACGGCACCGATTCGCGAGCCCGGTTTTGGCCGCCAAAAGCTAGCGCGACGGGGATAGGCCGCCGTGCCATTTCGGTCCATTCTCAATTCGAGTATGCGCCAAGAGGGCCTAATTACCAGCAAACTTGCGAAGGAGTTTATTTCGCGTGAAATCAAAGAGATGCGGGGTACGGTGTGCGCGGCGGGGTTGACACGGGAAATGCATGATGACGACTCCTGCGCGAGGCTAGCGAATCTGTGCCGGAGCCAGTTTTGGCGTGATTGCGTTGATGATCAGGAGAGCTAGCGGGTAAGCCAGGCACGCGATGACGAACAGCGGCACGTAACTGTGGGTGATCCCGACGATATAGCCGGTCGCCAATTGCAGAAGGACTCCGCCGATGGCGCCCGCCATGCCTCCGATGCCGATGACGCTGGCGACGGCGGCTTTTGGAAACAGATCGGAGGGCAGAGTAAATAGATTGGCGGACCATCCCTGGTGCGCGGCGGTAGCCAGGCCAACCACGGCAACCACAAGCCACAGATGATGAAGATAAGGCGCCATAAAGATAGGCAGCACGGATAGAGCGCAGATAAGCAACGCGGTTTTACGGGCGAAATTCGCGCTCCGTCCGCGGCTCAACAGAGCCGACGAGATCCACCCGCCGCCGATGCTGCCCACTGTCGAGATGCTGTAGACGACGACCAGGGGTAAGCGATTAGCCGACAAGCTGAGGCCGAACGTGGTTTGCAGGTAACGCGGCAGCCAGAAAAGATAGAACCACCAGATCGGGTCGGTGAGAAACTTGCCGATGGCGAAGACCCAGGTTTCCTTGAGCGGAAGAACCTTGCTCCAGGGAACAGATTCAGTTTTCTCGACTGGATCGCTGAGAATTAAGTCCAGTTCGCCTTTGGAAACGCCAGGGTGAAGTTCCGGGCGACGGTAAAGGATGAGCCACGCGGCCAACCAGACCAGGCCCATGGCCCCGGTGACGACGAAGGCTCCGCGCCAACTGAACGCCGCAACAAGGAACGGCACGATCAACGGGACGGCAATGTTGCCAATATTGGCGCCGGAGTTGAAGATCCCGGTGGCCAGCGCACGCTCGCGTTTGGGGAACCACTCGGCCACAGTCTTGATGCAAGCAGGGAAGTTTGCGGCCTCGCCCAAGCCGAGCAGAAACATAGCCACACCGAAAGTGACAACCGAAAATGCCATGCCCGGCAGCATGGCCGCGACGCTCCACAGGCAGATGGCGATAGCAAAGGCTTTTCGCGTGCCCAGCTTGTCGGTCAGCCCGCCGGCTACCACCATTCCAATGGCGTAGGCGGCCTGGAACGCGGCCAGGATGTACCCGTACTTAATGCTGTTGAGGCCGGGGATGACGCCCTCGAGAAACTTTTCAAGGTAGGCGATGACTCCGCGGTCGATGTAGGCGATGACGGTGGCGAGGAAAAGGAGGGAGCAGATCACCCATCGCAGGTGCGACATGCGCGCTGTTGAGGCCGGATTCGCCGAAGAAGCGACGGGATTCGTAGTCATCACAAGCGGGCTCGTTGAGGGGCCGAGTGGTCCGACCAATTATACCGGCCAAACTCGGGCGCTGACTTTGCGCAATTTGGCAGGAATATCAGGCTGAAGGATTGCGGTGCGGCAGCAGGGAATCGAGCATGAGAAGGCATGCGCCGATGACGACGGAGGAGTCGGCTACGTTGAAGTCGGGCCAGTGATAGGTGAAGATGTGGACCTCAATAAAGTCGACCACTGAGCCGTAGAGGATGCGGTCATGAACATTGCCGATGGCTCCGCCGAGGATGAGCGCGAGGGCAATGGTGGTGAGGGTGAACTGATTGCCGAGGCGCAGCAACACGACCAGGATCACCACCACGGCGATGAGGGTGAAAGTGATCAGCGCCCAGCGCACGGCGTGGGGCGAAGCAGTGTCGGCGAAGAGCGAGAAAGCCGCGCCTTCGTTGGTCCAGTGGGTAATACGAAGAACGCGGGGGATGATAGGAATCGCTCCGCCGAGACGAACGTGCGCGGAGACCCAATTCTTGGTGAGGCGGTCGGCGAAGATGACGAGTGCCGAGATCAGAAGCAGCCAGGGGAGACGTCGGGGTACGGGCCAGTTTTTGAACCAGGTCACGCGGCGGCCTCCGGCTCAGGGCTGTCGGCTTGCGGCGGTTCGATGCCCATCTCGCAGAGGGCAGACTGGCAGCGCCCGCAGACGTTTTGCCAGATGCCATAATCGGCGGTGTCGGGCATGAAGTTCCAGCAGCGCGCGCATTTGTGGCCGGAAGCGGGATTCACGGTGACCTGAAAATAATCGTCTGAATTCGATCGGACGACTGTGACATTCGAGACATTCAGAATCTCTTTCAGCCCCACAGCGTGGCGTTCAAGAAGGTCTAGTTCATCGCCCGTGGCCACGATCGATACATCGGCCTCAAGCCCCTTTCCGATGTGCTTAGCCTGTCGGTTGAGTTCCAGCACGCGTAGCACTTCATCGCGGATTCCAAGCAATTTGGTCCATTCCTCAAGCACAGGCTCCGGATCTTCGGAGAAGATTTCTTCTGGTTTTGGAAAAAGGGCGAGGTGGACAGACGCCTCGCGGCCCTCGACGGCGGGCAGGTGTTCCCAGATTTCGTCGGCGGTGAAGGTGAGGATGGGCGCAGTCAGCCGGACAAGCGCTTCGGTGATCTGCCAAAGGACCGTCTGTGCAGAGCGGCGTTCGTGGCTGGTGGGCGCGAAAGTGTACATGCGGTCCTTGAGCACGTCGAGATAAAAGGAGCTCAGGTCCACGATGGCAAACTCGTTCACGGCCTGGTAGACGCGATGGAACTCGAAGGTCTCATACCAGCCGAGGATCTTTTCCGCGAGTTCGCGCGTGCGGGCCAGCATGTAGCGGTCGAGAGGCAGCAGCTCGTTCTCGGCGATGCGATCGCGCACGGGATCGAAGCCATTCAGATTTCCCAGCAGGAAGCGGAAGGTATTGCGCAACTTTTTGTAGAGCTCGGCGCAACGCTGCATCAGGCTCTCACTGGCGGCCATGTCTTCTCTAAAGTCAACCGAGGCAACCCAGAGGCGGACGATTTCGCCGCCCATGCGGTCAGCGATATCGACTGGATCGACGCCGTTGCCGAGCGATTTCGACATGGCGCGACCCTCTTCGTCGAGTGTCCAGCCGGCGGTGGCGACATGCGAGTAGGGCGCGCGGCCACGCAGCGCGACAGACGTCAGCAGCGACGAGTGAAACCATCCCCGATGCTGGTCGCCGCCTTCAAGATAGAGGACCTCAGGAACGCCCGCAGGGGCTAAAGCCCCCTTCTTTTTTTCTGCTGCTTTCGGCACGACTGAAGTCGTGCCCTGATACAAGGCTTCTTTGTTCTCGAGTTTTTCAACAGGGTGCGAAGTCGTGTCCTGATACAAAGCGCCATTTTGGCGAGCTTCTGTGCGCGAGCCAGACTCGTTCCTCGACTCAAATGCCCTGTAGGCCTGACTCAGGTCCGGGTCCGACTCGCAGACCGCCAGCCAGCTCACGCCGGAATCGAACCAGACGTCGAGAATGTCGGTTTCCTTGCGGAAGTTTTTCCCGCCACACTGCGCGCATTTAGCGCCGGCCGGAAGAAGCGACTCAACTGGTTCGGTGTGCCACGCTTCCGCGCCCTCGCGCTCGAACAGGTCGACGATCTTAGCGTTCAGGCTCGCGTCGACGATGGGTTTGCCGCAGCCCTCGCACATAAATACCGCGATGGGTACGCCCCAGATGCGCTGGCGGCTGATGCACCAGTCGGGGCGCGTGGCGATCATGTTGGTGATGCGCTCTTTGCCCCACGCCGGATCCCAGACGACTTTGTCGATCTCTTCGATGGAGAGTTGCCTAAACGTCGTATCGGAACCGTCGGCGCGCTTCATCGGCGTTTCGAGAGAAATGAACCACTGCTCGGTGGCGCGAAAGATGATGGGATGATGACAGCGCCAGCAGTGCGGATAGGAGTGCTCGAGTTGAGAGCCACCCAGCAACGCGCCGCGCTCTTCGAGCATGGCGACAATGACCGGGTTCGCCTTCCACACGTTCAATCCGTCGTATGCCGGAGGCTGGGCGCTATGCCATGAATCCGGATCGAAGTGAATGCGCCCACCGGCATCGACGCGGGTGGTGGGGTCCAGGCCATAGCGCTGGCCGGTGTAGAAATCGTCGGCGCCGTGCGACGGAGCGGTATGGACCGCGCCGGTGCCCGTGTCGGCGGTGACGTAGGTGGCCAGCACGCCGAGAATCGCTCGATCGAGAAACGGATGCTGGAATGTGACGCGATCGAGGGCGGCGCCCTTGAATCGAGCGAGCTCTTTGGTCGGCCCAAGTTTGCAGGCGTCTTTTACTTGTTCGGCCAGCGAGGCGGCGACGATGTAGACCTTCCTGATTCCGACTTCCAGCGCCACGTAATCGAAATCGGGGTGGAAGGCCACGGCCAGCGACGCGGGTAGCGTCCATGGGGTGGTGGTCCAGATGATGGTTAAACCTCTTGCCGGCAATCGCGGGGGCGATGGCAGCCGGATCCGAAGTGATCCGGTAGCGCACATAGATCGACGGGCTGGTGTGGTTCGCGTACTCCACTTCGGCCTCAGCCAGCGCGGTGCGGTCGTGGATGCACCAGTAAACCGGCTTGAGGCCGCGATAGACGAAACCTTTCTCGAGGAAGCCATAGAAGGCCTCCAAAGTCCGGGCTTCGTACGAGCGGGCCATGGTTTTGTAGGGCGTTTGCCAGCGGCCAAAGCAGCCAATGCGCTCGAACTGCTCGGTCTGCAGGTCAACATACTTCTGCGCGTAGGCCCGGCAGGCTTCAAGAACAGCGGGCACCGGCATTTCCAGCTTCTTGTGGCCGAGTTTTTCGTCGACTTTGATCTCAATCGGCAGGCCGTGGCAGTCGTAGCCCGGAACAAAGGGCGCGTCGTAACCAGCCATGGTTTTGGACTTGACCACAAAGTCTTTGAGGCCCTTGTTGAGCGCATGACCCAGGTGGATGGGCCCGTTGGCATACGGAGGGCCATCGTGAAGCAAATAGACAGGCCGCCCGCGCCCAGCTTTTCGCATCTCTCCGTAAAGATTGAGCTTGGCCCAGTGGGCCAGCCGGAGAGGCTCATTCTGCGGCAGATTGGCTTTCATCGGGAAGGCGGTTTGAGGCAGAGTGAGGGTCGCCTTCAACTCCGGCGCAGGGGACATCTGGGCTCCGTTCGAGGGTGCAAAATTACTCAAGAATCAGTGTAAACAAAGCAGGCCCATTTTTCCGGGTAACAAACCGAGCGCGGCGACCGTCTATTGCATATGGAAGTGCTGAATCTGCTGGAGTACGAGAAAGCGGAGAACAGGACTTAAGCTGGTTTGGAAGCCGAGACAAAGGCCCGTTCGGTCAAGCATAATAGATTGATTGGCCTGTTTTCGGAGCGCTCGCTTCCGGCCAGGCAGTGCCAGCCGAGACGCAGGGCAAGAGGGCAAACGATCCACTCATGACACCGGATGAAAAGGACGACAAGGCAGCATCGGTTCCAGAGACTGGGCACGAGCTGGATGCATTCCTTGGAAACGCGTTTCGAGAGGAGCCCATCTGGACCAGCCTCTGGGGACGTATCCAGGACGTGTTTTTTCCGGTCAAGCTGCCGCCTCTGGAACTGACCTCGACGCCTATTCCTGTGCCCGATCGGATGGCCGTGAAGGCGAATCCGTGGGCCGTTGGAATCTCCTCGACGTTGAATATTGCCATTCTGTTGCTGGCCATCTGGCTGGGCATCCGCGTGGTTCACAACATTGTGAGCCCGCCGGTGCAGGCGACAAATATCGATGTGGGAGCCTATAACGCTCCCAAGTCCGACATCGCCGCGGGCGGCGGTGGCGGGGGCGGCGACCGAAGCATTATCGACGCCAATAAAGGCAAGCTGCCGGATAGGATCAAGGATCCGATCACGCCCGTGCAGCCGGAAACGCTGGACAAGCCCAAACTGCCGGAACCTCCTGCCATCAATGTGCAAAAGGACATTCAACTGCCTGACAACATGAACATGCCCATGATCGGCATGCACAGTTCATCGAACATTACCATCGCTTCGGCCGGCTCAGGAAGCGGCGCCGGCATGGGTTCGGGCCGCGGCGGCGGTATGGGATCCGGGGGCGGGAATGGATACGGTCCCGGCGATGGGGGCAACTACGGCGGCGGTGTGTACCAGGTAGGCGGAAGGATTTCATCGCCGGAGATCATCCATAGCGTAGAGGCCGAATTCTCCGACGAGGCGCGGCGAGCCAAATATCAGGGGGTTTGCCTGATTTCGCTGATCGTGGATGCGCAGGGCAACCCGCAAGACATCCATGTATCGCGTGCACTGGGGATGGGATTGGACGAGAAGGCAATCGAGGCGATCCGGCAGTACAAATTCAAGCCGGCCTTGAAGGACGGCAAGACGCCGGTACCGGTGCAGCTGAACATCGAGGTCGATTTCCGGCTGTACTAGCCTTGATTTTTTCGGGACCAAAGAGCGGAGCCCAAGCGGCTCTGCTTTTTTATGGGATCAACCAATCGCCGTCATCTTCCAAAAGCTCTTTCATGGCGGAGCAATCGGCGGCAGCAGGTGAAGAGCTCACCGCCTCATGGCCTTGGATGTCCGGGCCATCGAGTGCGCGCATCACGGTGACAAACTGCTCGTTGGTTTTCATCACTTCGTCATGGCATTTTTTGGCGACTGCCATGAGCTGCTCCCAAGTGCCCTCGAGGACCGTCCCTTTGTCCTTGGCCTGGTGGCAAAGGCCGCTGGCGTCGATGATCTTTCCCAAGTCGGCGGCGGCTTCGCCCACGTGACGGCTTTTTCCCTTCGGCAATACGCTCAACTCGAGAAGCATGGGCACAATCCCTTCGCGGTCTTCCTTTCTACCTGATACATCCTGCTGCAAACGAAGGCCGTGATTTGCCATACACGCGCGTGTGACAACACGCACCGTGCTCAAGGCGTCTTTCGCGAAACCCTATTTCATCAAGTGTTCTTCATCTGCCGGGTGCCGTTTTAAGCCCGCAGAACAAAGGAAGGGTGCGATATGGCAGGACCGTCGGTTTTGGAAGCTCCACACTATGCCGCGAGCGGCACAGGGTCAGCGCAACACGCTCCTTTTGACCTGGCGGAGCTGACGAGGCTGTACGATTTCTCGGGGCGAACGGTTGCCATCACCGGCGGGGCCGGCATTCTTGGCGGCGCAATCGCGCGCGCTCTGGCTGGTTGCGGCGCGCAAGTGGCCATTCTCGACGTGAACCCCGCGGCGGGCAAAGCCGCGGTGGAGCGGATGGGCGAGCACGGAGAGCAGGTCTCTGTCTTTGCGTGCGATGTTCTCAATCGCGACAGCGTGGCGCAGACCGCACAGGATGTTGTGAGCCGCTTCGGCAAGTTGGACTGCCTGGTGAACGGCGCAGGCGGCAACAAGCCCCAGGCCACCACCGGCGACGAGCTGAAGTTCTTCGATCTCCCGGCCGACGCGCTGCGCTGGGTTTTCGAGCTAAACATTCTGGGGACAATTCTGCCCAGCCAGGCCTTTGGAAAGATCATGGCGGCGCAGGGCTTCGGAACGGTTCTGAACATTTCGTCGATGAATTCCTACAGGCCCCTGACGCGCATCCCGGCCTATTCGGCGGCCAAGGCCGCGGTGAGCAACTTCACGCAGTGGCTGGCCGTGCACATGGCGCAGGAATACTCGCCGGCGATTCGCGTGAACGCCATCGCGCCCGGATTCTTCCTCACCAACCAGAATCGTTTTCTGCTGCTCGATCAGGACTCGGGCGAACTGACCGCACGCGGCAAATCGATTATTGGCCATACGCCCATGGCGCGATTTGGCGAGCCGGAAGACTTGTTTGGCGCGGTGCTGTGGCTGCTGTCTCCGGCTTCGGAATTCGTCACCGGCGTGGTGGTTCCGATTGATGGCGGATTCTCGGCGTACAGCGGAGTGTGAGCCGGCGCAGGGCCGCGACACCTCAAAGAATCTCCGGCGGAACGAACTGATGGAGTGGGAACTCTGATAGACGATGCCGTCGTGAGGAACGGCGGGCCGGTTTGTGCCCAATTTGCGTTTGAAGATGCCCTGTCTTGCGATTTGAACGCGTATTTCTATTTAATAATCAGTAACTTAAGTGCCTTGAACCGTAAGGTTCGGGGTACCCCGACCTGCCCCGCCTCAACCAAAAGGTGGAGACGCCCATCACCCATTCAACCGACTCCAACTTTGCTGATTCTCAAGTACACTTGGTTTCGGTTCGGAGATTTCCCCAGTCTCGACTCGCGAGTGAGGTCAATCAAAAATGGCTGCATCCATCCCCAATATTCACGCACATTCTCTGAGTGCGTCTGAACATTCCACGCTTTCTGAAAAGCTAAACGGCAAATGGCATGAAAAAGCCCTTTGGGGTTTTATGGTTGTCGTGCTCGCGCACTGGGGTGAGCACCTCGCCCAGGCTTACCAGATCTGGGTGATGGGCTGGCCGGTCGCGAAATCGAACGGCATTCTGGGCCTATGGTACCCATGGCTCATCAAATCTGAAGCGCTCCACTACGGCTACGCGCTGGTAATGCTCATCGGCCTTTGGGTACTGCGGAAAGGATTCACGGGCCGCAGCCGCACGTGGTGGATGATCGCTCTCGTTATTCAGTTTTGGCATCACTTCGAACATCTGCTGCTGATCACGCAGGCCACCCTGCATCACAACCTGATGGGCAAGCCCGTACCTTTCAGCGTGCTCCAATTCTTCTTTCCGCGTGTTCAGCTGCACCTGTTCTACAACACGATCGTGTTCATCCCCATGGTGATCGCGATGTACTACCATATGTTTCCGCCCGAAGGCGAGGCGCCGTCCGCCTGCACTTGCTCGTGGTACAAAGACGATGAGACGGAAGAGGCGGACAGCCACGCATAACTTGGGCGACGGCAAACTGAAATCTCGGACATTGAAGATGAATTGGTGTGGTTCGAGAGGTCGCCGATGGGCGGCCTCTCAACGTTTATCGGTATTGATATTGATAGCGGCCGCGATGCCTGCTTTCTCAGTCTTCGGCTGCCGCAAACCCGCCGGGGCGACCGATGACGTTTCGATCGAGACATCGATCGCGCCACAACCCGCTCATACCGGCACGGAGACCATTTCGTTCCAGTTGACGAACCCTTCGCACGAGCCGGTCGCCGGTGCGCATGTTCAAGTGGAAGGCGACATGAGCCACCCCGGCATGGCGCCGACGTTTGCTGACGCTCGAGAAACCTCGCCCGGCAAATACAAAGCGACCCTTGACTTGACCATGGGCGGCGACTGGGTGGTGCTCTTCCACATCACCTTGAGCGATGGCCGCAAAGTGGAACGGCAAATGGACGTGAACGGAGTTGAATCGAATTGACCAAACGGCCAGCCGCGCACTCTTCAGATGGCATCTCCGACGATGAGGAGCGGGAGCTGCACGCTGAGGATGAGGAGTTTCTGGAGGCACAGCCGTTCGATCTGCTCACCGTCCCGATCGTCGGATCGTTGTTGAGCTGGCGTCACTCGCGCACGTTGCTGCAGATTCCACTGTTCATCGTCAGCGTTGTCATGATCCTTCAGGGACTGCTCGGTCCCACGCTTTCGCCCAAGAACCTGGCCACGGTACTCACCTGGGTTCACTTCAGGGGCGCGCTGGTGCTGGCGATTCTCTGCGCCGGCAATCTCTTCTGCCTCGCGTGTCCCTTTATGCTGGTGCGCAACTTCATGCGCAGTGGATTCGTCCGCGCTTCATCTGGCCGCGACGCCTGCGCAACAAGTGGATTCCCGTTGGCGCTTTTCGTCGCGCGTTCTCTTCAGTTACGAACTATTCGGCCTGTGGGCATCGCCGTGGCTCACGGCGTGGGTTATTGTCGGCTACTTTGCCGCCGTCCTGGTTGTCGACGGCCTCTTCACCCATGCGACGTTCTGCAAATATGTTTGCCCGATCGGGCAGTTCAACTTTATCGCTTCCACCGCATCGCCGCTTGAGGTCGCGGTGCGCGATCACGAGGTGTGCGATGGCTGCAAGACAAAAGACTGCATCCGCGGGCGGCGGGAGCCGTCGCCGGACCTCGTCGTGTTGCAGCGCGGTTGCGAGCTGGCCCTCTTTCAGCCCGCCAAAGTGGGCAACATGGATTGCACGTTTTGCCTGGACTGCGTTCATGCCTGTCCGCATGACAACGTCGGCATCCTCAGCCGCCTTCCCGCCGGCGAGTTGATGAGCGATCCGCAGCGCTCCGGCATCGGCCGCTTCTCGCGCCGCAACGACATTGCCGCACTGGCCACGGTTTTTTGCTTTGGCGCGCTCATGAATGCCTTCGGCATGGTCAGCCCCGTTTACACCGTGGAGAGCTGGCTTAAGCGCACACTGCATTTTGAAAGCCAGGCCATGGTGCTGGGAATTCTTTTCACAGCGGTCATTGTTGTTGAGCCGGCGCTGTTGCTCGGCCTGGCGGCATGGATTACCCGTGCGTGGGCGGGCGTAAAGAGCGGCTGGCTAGCCATTGGAGTTCGCTATGCCTATGCGCTCACACCACTGGGCTTCGGCATGTGGCTGGCGCACTACGGGTACCACTTCTTTACCGGCCTCTACACCATCGTTCCGGTAACCCAAAATGCACTCGTCGAGCTGGGCTGGCCGATTTTCGGCGAGCCGCAGTGGACCCTTGTCGGCTTGCCGAAAACAGTTGTGGAACCGATCGAATTCGGCTTTCTGATTCTCGGTCTCGCCGGTTCATTGCTGGTCGCGTGGCGGTTGGCCCAGGACGATTCGGAAAAGCACCCGGTCCGCGCGTTTGTTCCGTGGGGAGCGCTGTGCGTGATCCTCTTCCTTTGTTGTGTATGGCTGCTGACTCAACCCATGGACATGCGCGCCACCATGCTGGCCGGATAGGATGCGACTCATTTTCAATTTATTTGAATCTGCTTTCAGGCGCCGCGGCTCCGCCGTTGCGGTTTCGACGCGTGGCTTGATTGCCATGGCTGTCTTTTCGGCCTGTGTTTGCGTGCCTGCCTGGGCCCACATCGGGCCACCCTACCCCATCATGCAGAATCGCAAAGTGGGGCCATTCAACGTTGAGGTTTGGAGCAACCCCGACGTTGGCACCGGCAGTTTCTACATCATCATCGATCCGCCCAAAGGCAGTTCGCTGACGGTTCCGTCCGATATGAAGGTCCAGGTGTCCGTGCAGCCCGCCAGCAAGCGCCTGCCTGTGGCCACATACGATTGCTGGCGCGAGAAACTTCTCGACCACGTTGAATTCAAGACCGTGGTGCCGTTCGACAAACAGGAGACGTGGCACGTCCACATTTCATTCGCGAGTTCAACTGCCAACGGCGCGGCCGACGCGGATGTTCCAGTGACGCCGACGTTGCTCGGCCGATGGGACTTGTTGCTCTTTCTGCTGCCGTTCGCCGGCATCGGCGTTTTGTGGTTCAAGGCGGCAAGCGTTAAGCGATCGCGCGGACGCCGCAGACGCGTACCGCAGTCCCGCGTGCCGCAATGACTTCAGGTATCCCATGTTGCACACGAGTGGTTAGAATCGTTCTCAGCAAGAACGAGATGAAATCAAGTCTTCCTCACCGCTCGCCACGGTTCGCAGCCGCTGTTTGCTCGGCCGCACTGGTCATGACAGCCGGGTGCCATCGCGGACTTCCCTCGCCGTCTTCGGCGGAGTATCACGAATTCATCTCGTCGTTCTATGTTGGCCTGGCGGCATTGCAGGTGGGCGACGATGTGCGCGCCGAAACTTCCCTTGGTCGTGCTACACAACTCGCTCCCGGTGAGCCCGCCGCCTGGGCCGACTGGGGAATTCTCGCGCTGCGGCAGCGCACCTTCGATCTCGCCGCGGAACGATTCGATCGAGCGCACAAGCTCGCACCCAATAACGATCACATCGACTACCTTATGGGGATTCTCGGCAGCGACCGAGGCGACCCAACCAGCGCAATTGCGAATCTGCGCGAAGCTGTGAAGCTCAATCCCTCGAATCTTGAGGCCACATACCAGCTTGCCCTCGAGGTGGAAAGGCAAGGTGCGCAGGGCAGCGAAGATGAATTTCAGCAACTGATTTTGCAGATTCTCGCCGCCCAGCCGCGCAACCTTCCTGCACTTCTCGAACTGAGCCGCATCGCCGCCAAACGCGGCGACACTGCAACCCTTCACTCCGCGGTCAATCGCATTGCTGCGCAGTCGGCTGGGTGGCCGCAGGACGCGCTCGATCAGCTGGCGCAACTTCAGGCAGCGGCGGGTTCAGGCCCGCTGACGGCGGCGGCTATCCGGAGTGTTTTTCTGCGCAATGTGCTTATGCAGCTTCCCGCATTCCGCCAGGAGCTTGCTCAGATCAAGCCCGCGCCTGGCGACGAAGCGCAGCCGTTTACACATCTGCTACGAATGGCGTCGCCACCAGGCCAGCCTGCGCCGCCCGACACCGCACTGCACTTTGACAATCAGCCCCTCGCAAACCCTAGCGGCGAAAAATGGGATTGGATTGGCGCGGTTTCACTGAACGGAGAAGGCGCGCCTGCAATCGTGACTGCGAATTCACGGCTGGTGCGGATCTCAACCGGCGCCTCGTTTCCGTTTCCCGGCGGCACGAGCAACACGGCCCCGTCGCCCGAATCGGTTTTGCCCATCGACTTTAACTACGACTTCAAGACCGATCTGGTGCTTGCCGGAGCGGGCGGTCTGCGATTTATGCGGCAGGACGATTCGACGAAATTCACCGACGTTACCGCACAAACCAAATTGCCGAAAAGTTTGCTGACCGCGGCTTACACCGGAGCCTGGGCCGTGGACATTGAAGCGGACGGCGATCTCGACATCGTGCTTGGCTCGGCCAGCGGCCTGCCGACGGTGCTGCGCAATAACGGCGATGGTACGTTCAAGGCCATCCACCCCTTCGCCGCAGTTTCCGGAATCCGCCAGTTTGTCTGGGCCGATCTGAATGGTGATGGCAATCCTGACGCGTCGCTCATTGACGGCGCCGGGCGGTTGCATATTTTCATCAATCAGCGGCTGGGCAACTTTGCCGAATCACAGTTGCCAACCGGCTTCGGCGATATCAAGGCCATCGTCGCGGCCGATGCCGATCACGACGGCGTTCTCGACCTGCTCGCCGTTCAGTCGTCTGGCACAATCGTTCGCCTCTCAAACCTCAATGACGCGTGGGACAGCGGCGAAGTCGCGCAGGTTCCTGACGCCCTGCACACACTGACCGGCGATGTACGACTTCGGGTGGCCGACCTTGACAACAACGGCGCCTTCGATCTGATGCTGGCCAACGTCGGTGCACCGCGGGGCGCAGCCGGCGCCCTCGTCTGGCTCGCGGACCGAGAATCAGCAGTTCGCGCTGCTTTCATCTCCGCAAGGACCGGTGCGCGTTTTCGATGCTGCTCCGGCAAGCACCGAGGGCCGCCTCGATCTGCTCGGTCTCACGGCAGACGGCCAGCCAGTTGACGCAGTCAACCGCACTACGAAGGACTATCACTGGCAGGTCATTCGCCCGCGCGCGCACCAGGCAACCGGCGACCAACGCATCAATTCATTTGGGATTGGCGGGCAGATCGAAATCCGTTCGGGGCTCCTGCTACAGATGCAGCCCATCGATGGACCGCAACTCCATTTCGGCTTGGGCACTGAAACCGGAGCGGAAGTGGCGCGTATCGTCTGGCCCAATGGAACGGTTCGAGCGGAGTTCGCGCTTAAGGCTGACCAAGAAGTGCTGACCGAGCAGCGCCTGAAAGGATCGTGCCCGTTCCTTTTCGCGTGGAACGGCACGTCGATGCAATTCGTGAAAGACACCGTGCCATGGGGCGCCGCACTTGGCCTGCGCATTGACTCCATGGGACCCGCCCGCATCGCAGCTACCGAAGAGTGGTACAAAATTCCGGGTAGCGAATTCACGCCGCGCGATGGTTCGCTGGACTTGAGTATTACGGGCGAGTTGTGGGAGACCTACTATTACGACTCCCTCTCGCTGATGGTTGTTGACCACCCCGTGGGCACTGAGGTCTTTACCGACGAACGTTTCGTGGTGCCGCCGGTCAAACTGGCGGTAACCACCGTTGCCGAGCCGCATCCCATCGCGCACGCGACGGACGATCTTGGCAACGACGTGACTGAAACTTTGCGCAGCCTCGACGGCAACTATCTTGACACCTTCGGCCGCGGTCCGTACCAGGGCGTTACACGCGATCATTACGTCGAAGTCGATCTTGGCAACGATCTGCCCACGACCGGGCCGCTTTGGCTCATCGCGAGCGGCTGGCTGCATCCGTCGGACTCGTCGATCAATGTTGCGATGTCGCAAGGCGACCGCGTTCATCCACAGCCGCTGAGTCTTGAGATTCCCGATGGCCGCGGTGGATGGAAAGTCGCGCGCGCCAATCTTGGATTTCCCGCTGGCCGCAACAAGACCTGCCTGATCGACCTCACAGGACTGTTCCGCGCGGGCGAGCCGCATAAGCTGCGCCTGCGCACCAATCTTGAGATCTACTGGGACCAGATCGAGTGGGCGCAGGGCCTGACCAATGCGCCGACACGCATCATCCGCATGGCTCCGCAGTCGGCCGACCTGCATTATCGCGGATTTTCGGTAATTCATCAGGCAAATGCGTCGTCGCCCGAGATTCCCGATTACGGCCAGCTCGCGGGAACGACACAGATCTGGCGCGACCTCGAAGGTTTCTACACGCGCTATGGTGACGTACGCGAATTGCTCAAGGCCACTGACGACCGGTACGTGATTATGAACGCCGGGGACGAACTTGCGCTGCGTTTTGCCTCTCCGCCTCCTCCGCCCGCAGGATGGGTGCGCGACTATGTGATCGCGGGCGACGGCTGGGTAAAGGATGGCGATTACAATTCCACTTTCTCGCGCACCGTGCAGCCGCTGCCCTACCACGCGCGCACTGAATACGACACACCTCCGGGCACACTCGAAGACGAATGGGTCTATCGCCATCATCCCCAGGATTGGCAGAATTACCAGACGCGCTACGTGGGTGCGGACGTCTTCAGGGATGCGCTGCGCGACGGGGCGACGCAATGAAGAAAGTCCCCATCGCACGAATCCTGGTGACAATATTCTTCGCCGCGATGCTTGCGGTGCCGTGGATGGTGCGCCACTTCTCTCAACCCGCAACAACCGGGACTGCGCCCAACGCGCAGGCTGCGCTGGCGCGTTACGGCTTTTCGCTTCAGGAGGTCGCGCATGCTTCCGGTATCGACTTTATCCATCAGGCGCCGACATTCGATTCCAAACTCGACGGCATCATGCCTGAAGTTGCGTCCATGGGCGCTTCGGTCTCAATCGTGGACTACAACCGCGACGGCTGGCCCGATATCTACGTCACCAACAGCGCCATCGGCAGCAAAAATCATCTTTACCGCAACAACCATGACGGCACGTTCACCGACGTTGCGGAACAGTTAGGCATTGCCGACGTAAATCAGCCCGGCACCGGAGTTTCGATGGGAGCGGTGTGGGGTGACTACGATAACGACGGATACGAAGACCTCTTCCTGATCAAATGGGGCAAACCCGAGCTGTTTCACAACGATCATGGCGAGCACTTTACGCGCGTGACCGATCAAGCCGGCCTTCCCCCGTGGATCAACGCGAACAGCGCAGTGTGGTTCGACTATGACCATGACGGCAAGCTCGATCTCTTTGTCGCCGGCTATTATCCCGAAGACGTAGACCTGTGGCATCTGCGCGACACCCGCATGATGCCCGAAAGCTTTGAGTACGCCAAAAACGGCGGCCGCAAGTATCTCTTCCATAATCTTGGTAACGGCCGCTTTGAAGAGGTGAGCGCCAAGGCCGGCATCGACAGCCGCCGCTGGGCGCTGGCCTGCGCCGCCGCCGATCTGAGTGGAAGCGGCTATCCGGATCTGTTCGTCGCCAATGACTACGGAGTCTCGGAGCTCTACGTCAATGACCATGGGCATTTTCACGAGGCGGGTAAGGCAACCGGCGTGGGCTTTGCTCCCAAGAGCGGCATGAACGTTTCCTTCGGAGACATCTTCGACCAGGGCAAATTCTCCGTTTACGTTTCAAATATTTCTGAAGAAGGCGTGCTGATTCAGGGCAACAATCTGTGGGTGCCGCAAGCCGGCTCCGCGCTCAAATATGTCAACATGGCGCGCGACCTCGACGTGGAACTCGGCGGGTGGAGCTTTGGTGCGCAGTTCGGCGACTTCAGTAACGACGGCAATCTGGACCTCTACCTCGCCAACGGCTATATTTCGCTCGACCGCCAGCGCAGCTACTGGTACGACTTTGCCAAGGTGGCGGGAGGCAACAGCGCCATCATTGGCGATGCCGCCAACTGGCCGGCGTTCAACGGCCGCAGCCTCTCCGGTTACCAGCAAAAACGCCTGTGGCTCAACGATGGTGAAGGCAAATTTGTCGATGTTGCACAGGCGGTTGGCGCAACCGACACCTACGACGGCCGTTCCGTTGCGCTGGCTGACCTTTGGAATACCGGCTCGCTCGACATCGTTGTCGCAAACCAACGCGGCCCGCTGCTGATCTATAAAGACACTGCCGATCCCGCAAACGGCTGGATTGAATTTTCACTGGAGGGCACAAAGAGCAATCGCAGCGCAATCGGCGCCGAGATCACTCTCTACTGGGACGGCAAGGAGCAGTTGCAGCAGGTCTCAGGGGGCAATGGATTTGCCTCGCAAAACGACCGGCGGGTGCACTTTGGGCTTGGCAGGAACCCGAAGATTGAAAAAGCAGTCATCCATTGGCCCTCGGGCAACGTGCAAACGCTCGACAATCTGGCGCCCGATCGCCTCTACACTGTGAAGGAACCATGATGAGCCAGCTAACGACGCGAACGGGTCCAGCGCAGCCGCGCACTGCAACTTCGCCACCGGCGAAGAGCGGGCTGTCGGTTCCGGCCTGGCTCAATCCCTATCTGCCGCCTATCTTCATCACGCTGATTCTTCTGGCCGGCAACCTTTCATTCGGGATTCTCGAAAGCTATTCGAAAACTCTGCTTGCAATCGTTACGGCCATCACAGTTGAAATGGTACTGGGCCGAATTTTTCTGCGTAAGTGGCCGCATCCGGCCAGTGCTTATATCAGCGGGATCAGCGTAGGAATTCTGCTCCGCTCGCCGGCTTTCTGGCCCTATGCATTGTGCAGCGCGCTCTCTATCACTTCAAAATACGCGCTGCGCGTCCGCGGCCGTCACATCTGGAACCCATCCAATTTCGGCATCTGCGCCATGCTGATCCTGGCGTCGCAGGCCGTGGCCTCGCTCAGCATTCAGTGGGGCAACAACCTTGCTTCGCTGGTTGTTATCTGGGTCCTGGGCTCGGTGATCGTATGGCGCGCCAAGCGCTTCAATATCACCCTTACCTACGTTGTTTGCTTTATCGCGCTCTCATTTCTGCGCGCGCACATTATGGGCGATCCATGGCAGTCCGAGGTCTCGCCGATCACCGGCCCCATGTATCAGCTTTTCATCTTCTTCATGATCACCGATCCCAAGACGACGGTGCGCTCGCGCATGGGCCAGTGCGTGGTAGCCGCCGCGATTGCGGTGCTCGAATTCTTTTTCCGCCTCGAACAGCAGCATCTACGCACCCCTCTACGCGCTCTTCTGGGTTGGCCCGGCGGCTCTACTGATTGAGATGGCCATCGATTCGCGCCGGACTCGCGGCTGCCGATACTACCCACGACCGCAGGCCAGAAAGCGGTGTAGGCCTTCCAGCCAGCGTCCATGCCTGACCGTGCAACCAGCCGGCTGCTTACGCTGCTCAGCGCGCACTTCTTCTCGTTGCTCGGCGTGCCGCCAGCCTCGCGGCTGCAAGTCGAACACGCGCTCGCAGCCCGAAGAGCAGCGCCAGCGCGCAGCCGACTTCGGCTCACTCCGGCGCCCGGCGACAGCGCGCAACCGCGCCCAACCGCGTCCGTCGGGTCCGATCACATTTGCCGACGTGACAGAGCAGGCAGGCATCCACTTCAAACACAACAGCGGCGCATTCGGCGCCAAATATCTGCCTGAAACCATGGGCAGCGGCGTCTGCATCATCGATTACGACAATGATGGCTGGCCCGACATCTTCTTCGTCAATTCGATGGATTGGCCCGGTCACGCGAAGGGCAAATCGTATCCTGCGCTCTATCACAATAATCACGACGGCACATTTACCGACGTGACGCGGCAGGCCGGGCTCGACGTGGAAATGTATGGCATGGGCTGCGCCGTGGGCGATTTCGATAACGATGGATACGACGACATCTACGTCACCGCCATTGGCGGCAGCCATCTTTTTCGCAATCTGCACAACGGCAAGTTCGCCGACGTGACGGCCAAAGCGGGCGTCGCCGACTCGGGATTCCCGACTGGCGCCGTGTGGTTCGACTACGATAACGACGGCAAGCTCGATCTCTTTGTTGCGCATTATGTCGACTGGTCGCAGAAGACCGATCAGTTCTGCTCGCTCGACGGCAAGCACAAGTCCTATTGCACGCCCGAGGCCTACAAAGGCCAGAGTGCGCGGCTGTTTCACAACCTCGGCAATGGAAGATTCGAGGATGTGACCAAGCGCGCCGGCCTTTACGATCCCAGCGGCAAATCGCTCGGCATGGCGCTGCTCGATTACGATAACGATGGCTGGCTCGATCTTTTTGTTTCGAACGACACCGCAGCCAACAAGCTCTACCACAACAATCGCAACGGAACATTTACCGAGGACGCCTTCGCCGCAGGCGTTGCGTTTAGCGATGCCGGGCGCGCGCGTGCCGGCATGGGCACCGATGCGGGCGATTACGACAATTCGGGCCGGCAGAGCCTGCTGATTGGCAACTTCACCGACGAAAGCATGTCGCTCTATCACAACGACGGATCGGGGCTTTTCACCGATCAATCGGCGGACGCCGGCATCGCTGCGCGCTCGGCGCAATCGCTCACCTTCGGCACTTTTTTCTTCGATTACGATCTCGACGGCCGGCTGGATATTTTTGCCGCGAACGGCCATGTCGCAGACGACATCGGCGTGGTGCGCCCCAATCTTCATTATGCCGAGCCGCCGCTCCTGTTCCACAACATCGGCCGGGGCAGGTTTCAAGATGTCACGGCCGATGTTGGCCCTGCGCTGCGCCGCCCGATGGTTGCGCGCGGCGCGGCTTACGCCGACTTCGATAACGATGGCGATCTCGATGTTGTCGTAACCACCAACAACGGTCCAGCACATCTGTTCCGCAATGACAATGGCAATCGTAATGACATGCTGCGGCTCAAGCTCGTCGGCACGAAATCCAATCGCGACGCGATCGGCGCCAGAGTCACGCTGACTGCCGCGGGAGGAATGCGGCAGCTTGCCATGGTCAAGTCCGGATCAAGCTACCTTTCGCAGAGCGAGTTTCCCTTGACCTTCGGACTCGGAAAACCTGGCAGCGTCAGTTCGGTGAATCTGGAAATCGCGTGGCCCAGCGGCCGCAAGGAGTCGCTCTCGAGCATTAAGCCCGATCAGTTTCTCGTCATCGAAGAAGGCAGGGGCATTGTGTCGGCGCGGCCGATCGTATTCACGCCGAAATCTAAGCCGTAGCGATCCGATCCAGGGGTCAGCTCGCATACAAATCCGCAGCGCTTGAGAAGGGCCTCCATTTCATCGCGACTGGCTTCGAGTTTCGTGGCCGCGTTCAGCAGATCATCGGCTTCAACGGGGTACCAGTTGCGCCGCTTCGGATTCCCAGGCCGGCAACGTTGATTGGCTCAATCGTCGCATAAATCCTGGCAATCAACGCGTCTGATTCGACATTTGAGAGACGCTGCTTCGCCCGCGCGCAGATCTCCGCGCAAGCCGGGCCAAATTCAGGATGCGTGCAGAGAAGAAACGACGGCGCCAGTTGCGGCTTTCTGAGCCTCCGCGCCGATTCGGCAAAGCTGGCTGCAGCGAAGTAAAGAAGAGTCAAGGCGGCAAAGAGATCGAACCGGCTCATGTTTGCGTAGAGAGCGCCGATGAGTTGCGCCGTGACCAGCAATTCCTGGTCGGTTTTTGCCGCATATGCCTTAAGTTCGCGCGGCAAATTCTTCGCCTGCCCAATGGCGTTCGATGATTTCAGCAACGCGCGTAACGCCAAGCAGGGTGAGCGGGAAACCTGTGGAGAGCAGCGGATCGACAAAGCCGGCTGCTGATGGCAGCAGCGCCCATCGTTCGCCGGAAATCTCGGCGCTGCGGAAGGCGAGACGCGGCATGTGCGTGAAGGGCCGCTCCGCTCGCGCGTTGGCAAATTGCGCCTTTAAAGCAGGAATCAGATCGAGCAGCCGATCCCAGGCCGGCGCGCCGTCTTTGAATCCAATTGCGCCGCAAGCTCGTCGGTCGCTGCAATACCCGCGCTCGTCATTCCATTATTGAATTTAAGAACCCAGATCCATCCGCCGTCGAAGACATGGTGCACCGCGGCGTCATCGATCGGATAAGGAGGCTGCTCGTCGAGACGGTTGAATGCCGAATCTTCAAGTCTTCCCACTCCAGAGAAATGGCTGTAGAGGCTCTGCGTCGCGGGATAATCCGGAAAAGCCGATTCACCAAGCCGCAACGCGCGATGCAGAAAACCGCGCGGCCCGGTGGCGTCGACAACAAACTGCGCGCGAATGCGCTACGCTTCTGGCCGCCACGCTCGCCTCGCAATTGGATTTCCTTTCCGTCGTCCTCGAAACCATTCAGCGCGACGCGGTCAAAATAGTCCACGCCGAGCTTTTCCGCCTGCTTCACCAGGAAGTGATCGAAGTCGGCGCGATACCAGTGCATGTCGGCGATCTCATCGTGAGGACTGGCCGCAACCAGCAACTGATCCCGATGACCGGCGTCGAAGGAATGCGTGCCGTCGAGCCGATGATGATGAAACGTGAAGCCGCGCTTGAGACCGCAGGCAACCTCTGGATGTGCACGTTGCCAGCTTCCCCACTTTGCCAGCGGCCTGAGCGCCGCAAGATCGTAGCGCACACAAAGCTCTTCAAGCAGCAAATTGGCCAGCGGCGTTGACGATTCGCCGATCACGACGCGTGGATGCGTGCCCTTCTCAATGAGGACAACCGAGTGTCCGAGCCGTCGCGCAATCATGGCCAGCAGCGAACCTGCAAAGCCCGAGCCGACCACGGCGATGTCGTATCGCGCGTTCATTCGCTCTCCTCGCAAATGTCGCAGACCAGCGGGTCCGCAATCTTCTGCTCAAGGTTCATGGCTCGCAATCGGGCTATGCGCGACTCGCGGCAGATTGCGCATCCCCGCCATTTTTCCAGCATCCCAAAGATCGAGAAAAACCCTTCCTTGATTGAGCAACAGGCTTTCAGCGAAAGCGCGCTCAAGCGTTCGCAGGAGGGCGGAGAAAAATCTCCGGCGACTGTGAGCTCGTCCAGTGCGCCATTGCCGCCGCGCGTCGAGATCAACGTGGCAGCGGTGGCCCCGCACTCAAACGCGAACTCCACCGACCGCCGCGCCCACTCAACCGCTTCCGCTTCCTGCATGAAAGGCGGCTTCACCAGAATAAAAGCGCGCAAATCGATCTCGTTCTCTTGCAGGAATCGCGCCGACTCCGCGAACATCTCCAGCGTCATGTGCTTGTTCAGCCGCGCGAGGATCTCGGCGTGTGCCGTCTCCAGTCCCATCGCAACTTCCAGCCGTCCCCCAATCCGGTCTCTGAATCGGAGACACGCATCGCCCACCAGCGCGGGATGGCTCTCGACGATCACGCGGTCGAACCCGCCGACGCATTGCGCAATCGCTTCGTGATCTCCGGTTGGAATCGCGCGCGGATCGAAGAAGCTGCCGCTGTTGTAGAGTTTGATCTGTTTGCGCCGCCGGCAAGCGCGCGATGCGTACTCGATCTGATGCGGGAATCGCACCGGCAGGCACAGTTTCAGTCAAGGTGTTGCGCCATAGGTCGCACATCCAGGCAACGCCACGGGCACTCGCGATTGGTCAGGAAAACGGTTGCAACAGGCGCGATTTCGCCGTCCGCGGTCCGCTCATCTTCGACAAAAAATGCATAGGGCTGCGTACGGATCGACGGCGTTTCGGGGGCCGCGCCGCGCAACGATCCACTCGTCGCGCTCCTGAGCGGCGTCGGGATAGGTCGAAAGCAAAGGCAGCATCACTCGTAGAGCGAAAGAAACCGATTGCGGTATTCGGCTTCACGGAAGGGCAACCGTCGCCGCAGCGCATCTTCAGAGAGCGCGCCATGCTGGAAGCGCCGTTTGGTGAAGACCGGCATCTTCAATCCGGTTACGGCTTCCACTCCGCGCGAAACCACCTCGCCCTTTAGCGCGTAAAGGCGCTCGACATCGTAATCGGTCAGTTCCTTGAATGGGATCGCCTCAGCCACCGCGATCACGCCCGGCATCGTATAAGGACTGAAGCCGCTGAAACCATAGCGGCGCGCCGTCGCATATGTGCGCACATACGAGCGGCTCAAGCCCCCGCTGTAGGTGAGCGAGTGTTTGATCTTTCCCACGCCCCAACCTTCCTGATAGAGCATGGGGTTGTTAATCACGCTGCGAATCGTGAGTTCGGGATTGGCCTCGATGGGGTAGTCCTTCAGGTTCTCGTCCCCGCCATCGCCATCCATCAAGATAGCGCCAGTCGGGGTAGCGCGCACGAATCCCTTTCGCCAGGGCCAGCGCCATGCGTGGCCGATTCAATATCGAGCGGCTTGTAGTCTTCCACCACTCGGATCGTCTCGCCGGAGTCGAGTGCGGAGGCATCAGCCCTCAATGGATTCGAGAAACAGCGACAGCCCCAGCGGCTCCAGGAACGCGCGCGCCTGGCCGAGGTCGGGCCCATCACCGAGATCGAGCACGAACGCCTTCAGCCGGCTCGGGATTCATGCCCAGCTTGCGCATCACGTGGTAAGTGACCAGAAATACGCTGCCGCTGTCGATGCCCCCGGAAAAACAAACGCCGATCGGCTCGCCCTGCGGAATCGAACGCAGCCACTGGGCAATTTCGTCGGCCAGCGCGGAGATGTATGCATGGCCGATCGCATCCAGATCAGCCGGCAAAGTGCCCATCGCCGGCGTGAAGAACCGCTCATAGACAGGATCCGGGTCGGGACAGCCCACAAGCTGCAACTCCACAACATAGTGGGCGGGCACCATTCGCGTGTAATTGGGGTGGAACTGCTCGTCGAGCCCCTCACCCTTGAGCCACTCGTAAATGCTGTCGATGCGGTCGGAGACGATGAGCGCCGGCCCCTCTTTGCGCTTGGCCAGAAAATAGCGGAGCGGCCTGTCGAGCGAGCGCGCCATCCGCACCACGCGGCCGCGCTTGGCAAGCAGGGCAAACGAGCCGCGAATCCGGCTCACGCTCTCCGCGGGCCCATCCAGAACCAGCGCGCGCGCCTCCTCCACGCTCAAGTCGTAGAGGTGATTCAGTGCGGGGTCGGTGAGGTCGACAACGCGTTCAATCTGCTCGTACACATCGACAAGAATAGCACCAGGTTTCGGAACCCATGGCCCGGTGGAAACTCCAACTGAAGCGCGTGGTTCTGGGCTTCAAAACCGCCTTTGGAGCAGAATTGCCGCGCCAGATCTCAATCCGGAAGGGTCGCATAAGTTGTTTATTTTATTGGATTTTAAATGGTGCGCCCGGAGAGATTCGAACTCCCGACCTACTGATTCGTAGTCAGTCGCTCTATCCAGCTGAGCTACGGGCGCACACTTTCGGGCTTCAGGGCGAAGCCCGCGAACCTCTGTCAGAGTATCAAGGCCAGCGCGGCGGCGCAAGATTCGACCGGTAGCCCGCGATTTGAACGGCGCGCAAGTCCCGCGGCAGCACATCATTTCATCGAGGGCGGCAAGGTTTCAGCGACCGGCAGCTGGGCAGCTGGTCTAAGCGGTTGGCGGAGCTGCCGCGACCGGCGCAGGCGCGGGGAGAATCGGCGCCTCTTCTGCGATGTCGAGCCCAGACTCGCGGACCAGCTTGGTGACCGCGGCGGCATTGAGCCGCGTGGCGTCGTATTCAATGCGCAGCGTGCGGGCGGCATGATCGAAGCTCAACTTCCGGATGCCGTACACATCGCGCGCGTGGGCCAGAGCCAGCTGCCACCTGCTCCGTGGGCGGCGTAGCGTAGCGATAGACGATGTCCACCGTGGTCATGAGAAAGGATAGCAAGAAGCCGGTGCGCGGGCCTCGCCTCAGAGGCTGTTGAGGTAGCCGACAATCTCGGGGCTGGTCCACTCCTGCGGGCCGACGAGCTTGCTGCGGATGATTCCCTGGCGGTCGATGACGTAGGTCTCCGGCCACATATCCGTGTGATAGAGATTCGCCGCTGACTGCGACGGATCGCGGACTGTGATCAGGTCGATGTGATGGCGAACGATGAAGCTCGAATACGCGGCGGGATCGTCGTCGATGCTGACGGCAAGGATGACGAGATTGGGATCTTGATGGTGAAGCGCGAGCAGCGAAGGCAATTCCTCGACGCAGGGCCCGCACCAGCTTGCCCAGAAGTTGAGCAGCACGACCTTGCCGCGATAGCTGGCCAGGTGAACGGTCGAAGTGCCGTCGGAAACGGTGAAATCGGGAGCGGGTTTGCCGGTTTGCGCGGGATGCGAGCCGCGATTGCACGCGGGCAGAAGGGCCAACGGGAACAAGAGCGCCAGGACTGAGGCAACGAGGAAACCGCACATCCTTATAATACGGAGCGTAAGGCCGGAAGAAAACGGTGCGGCGCAATGAGTAAGGATGAGGCGGAGCGAAGCGGGACGAGAACCTGGAAGCGCGGGACCCCCGACGACAGGTCCTCGTCGTCGGGGTACAAGCCGGTGCTGGGCCTGGCCGATCCCGCGGACGACTCGCCCCCTGCGACCGATTGGCGCGACTGGGCCGGCAAAGCCGCTCCCGGAACGGTCTTTGACCAGCCCGAGCCGGAGGAGCTGATCGAGCTGACGGTGATTGTTCCGGCGCGCAACGAGGAGGACTGCCTGGGCGAGTGCCTGCAGTCGCTGGTCAGCCAGTCGGAAGACATCTTTGAGCTGGGCCGCGACTGGGAGCTGATCGTGGTGGACGATCACTCGACCGACCGGACGGCTGAAATTGCGCGCGGATTTGCCGGAGTCACGCTGCTTGAGGCGGGCAAGCTCGAAGCCGGGCTGGACGGGGAAGGCCAACGCCGTTTGGACGGCGGCGCGGCGCGCGCGCGGCCGCTGGCTGCTGTTTACCGATGCCGATACCGATCCACGAGCCGGGCGACCTGCGCCGGGCCATTGCACGAAGCCGAGCGGAACAAAGTGGGCATGCTGAGCTATTCGCCGCGGCAGATTGTGCGCGGGCTGGCGCAGCGCTCGCTCATGCCGCTGGTCTTTTGCGAGCTGGCGCTGGCCTATCCGCCGGCCAAGGTCTCCGATCCCGCGCAGCGCATTGCCGCGGCCAACGGCCAGTTTCTGCTGGTGGAGCGGGAGGCCTACCGGCGGCTCGGCGGTCACCCCAGCGTAGCCGGCAAGGTGCTGGAAGACGTGGAGCTGGCGTTCCTGGCCAAGCGGCGCAAGGTGGGCCTGCGCTTCCGCTATGCCGACGATGCCGTCTCCGCGCGCATGTACCGCAGCACCGGGGCGATGATCGAGGGCTGGACCAAGAACCTGAAGCTGCTCTTCAACAACGCGCTTGTGCTGGCCGTCTTCAGGGCGCTGGATATTTTGTCTTCTTTTTGGGCTGCCGGTGCTGGCCTACGAACTTTGGAACGCGCGGTTGGGCGCTCACGGCCTGGAGTGGCTGGGCGCGGGATGGGTGCTGGCGTTGCTCTGGCTGCGCACGCTGTTCCGGTTCTATTCGCGGGTGGCGAAGTCGAATTTTCCGTTCCTGGATTGCGCGCTGGCGCCCCTGGGCCTGCCGCTGTTTGTGGTGCTGCTCTATCGCAGCTGGTTCCAGCACCGCATCCTCAAGCGCGTAAGCTGGAAGGGGCGGAGTTACGCGTCGTAAGGTGAGAGCTGGCGAGTAGGCATTTGAGCCGATCGTGCACCGTGGCGGATTCTTCGATCCTGCGCAAATTCGCCTTGGTTCTGTGAAACCTTTGTCAGGCTCTGGAATCTCTTAAATGAGGGCAGGAATGATCTTTTTGACGCGGCGGGCGACGTTTTCCGCATCGCATTACTACTGGAACGAGTCCTGGCCCGCGGAGAAGAACTGAGCGCGTCTTTGGGCGCTGCGCGAATCGCAATGGGCACGGCCACAACTACACGCTGGAGGTGACGGTGGCAGGCGAGCCGGACCCTGTGACCGGCTTTGTCGTCGATCTCAAGTGGCTCAAGGATGTGATGGAGAGGGAAGTTCTGGCGGCATACGACCACAAGCACCTGAATCTCGATGCGCCGGAGTTCAAGCACGCCAATTCCGACCACGGAAAACATCGCCATTGCGGCGTGGAAGCGGCTTGGAACCGGCGGTGAACGCGGCAGGGGGAGCGCGACTCAGCCGGATTCGCGTCTACGAGACGCCGGAGATTTTTGCCGAATATCGGGGTGAGGCGTGAAGGCGTACTTCGGCCGCCGCTACATGCTCAGCGCCAGCCACCGGCTGCACACGCCGGCGCTCACGGCGGAAGCAAACCGCGCGGCCTACGGAAAGTGCAACAACGAACACGGCCACGGCCACAATTATTTTGTTGAGGTTCTGGTGGGCGGCGCGGTCGATGCGGAAACGGGAATGGTGGTTGATCTGGTGGAGCTCGATCAAACGGTGCGAACGCAGGTGCTGGATCGGTTCGACCATGCCAACCTGAATCTCGATCCGCTGTTTGCCGATCGCGTGCCGACGACGGAGAATTTCTGCACGGCGATCTTTGATTTATTGCACGATGCATTGCCCGCGGGCGAGCTGGAGCATGTCCGCGTGGAAGAGACGGAAAATAATTTCTTTGAGTGTTCGGCGAGAGGATAAAACGACCATGGCGCATCCAATTGCGGTGAGTAAACCCGTCCGGCGGGCAATCGAAGCGGACGAAGGGCTGAGCAGCTTCAGCACGCAGGAGATGTATCGCGAAATCTTGAGCCGCCTGGGCGAGGATCCTGACCGCGACGGCCTGCGCGCGACCCCGGAGCGCGTAGAAAAGGCGATGGCATTCCTCACCAAGGGCTACGACCAGGACCCGGCGCGTATTCTGCACGGCGCACTGTTCGAAGTGGATTACGACGAGATGGTCATCGTCAAGGACATTGAAATGTTCTCGCTCTGCGAGCACCACATGCTGCCATTCTTCGGCAAGGTGCACGTGGCCTACATTCCCAAAGGCAAAGTCATCGGGCTCAGCAAGATTCCCCGGCTGGTTGAGGTCTTCGCGCGCCGCCTGCAGGTGCAGGAGCGGCTGACGCGGCAAATTGCCGACACCATTCAGGAGGCCATCGCGCCGCAGGGCGTGGGCGTGGTGATTGAGGCGAAGCATTTGTGCATGATGATGCGCGGCATCGAAAAGCAGCATTCGTCCACGGTGACCAGCGCCATGGTGGGCTGCTTCAGGCAGAAAGAGACGCGCGCGGAGTTCCTGTCGCTGGTGCGGCAGCAGGGTACGGGCATCGCTTAAAGTCGGCTTCGCAGGGCGGCCGATTCCTATCGGCCGCGGCTTCCAGGTTGGTCGCCCCTCAAACGCCGTGCGCAATCGGGCATCGACAAATACTTTCCGCGAAGCCTGTTGGCTGCCGCGAGCGCCTGCTCGAATCTTGCGCCCGCTCGTCTCTTCGATTCGCGTCAACATCGCGGCGTCCTGTTCCGGATTCAGAATCTCGCGTGCGATCTCCAGTAACTGGTGCCAATCGTGCCAGTCGCCGATGCGGCGCTGCACATCTCCCAGGGCCTCGGCCATTGCGGGATTGGCGTCCGCGGAAAGCTGCAGGATATACCGCAGCTCCTTCACCTTCAGCCGGAAGGCGTGGATGTTCTCGGCGTTGAGCGGCGGCCACTCGCCAAGGTCGCGGACAACCTTGGCTGCCGCACTGTGGATCCAGTCGCTAGCATCCGCGGATCTGCCCGCGGACGCTGCTTTTTTCGCGTGAGCAGCGGCTTTTCGGATGAGGCTTGAATACTCTTTCAAATTTTTTCGCGCCGCCCCACGCCGGCGGCCGAGGACGCGCCGCAACTCCACGGCATTCTGACTGCGCGCAATGTGCAGCTGCTCCACCAGGCGGGTGAGGGAATCGCCAGCCGCCTGGTGCTTCAGCTTTCGCGCGTTGCCGATCATCACGTCCAACTCGCGGACATCCCCTGCCGCCTTCCGGATCGGCTCAATCGATTTAAGCAGGCGCCGTGTTCCTTGGCTTCTGCTTGCGGAAGAACTGAGACAATGGCTTCGACTCTTCGCGTTGTGGTGCGCAGCTTGTGAACCTCTCCGGGCGGAGGGTCATTGGGCAGGCTCTTAAGCGTTCTGCTGAGCTCCCGCACTGCCTTGCGTGCACGTTCCAGTTCTTCGGCCATCTCTGTTCTTAGCTTGGGGTGTTTGGCACGGGGTTGGCAAGCGCGCCTCTGGTGGCGTTTGGGGCCGGCAAGCCCAGCCCGGCATGTCCGGCCCGGCGCAAACCGGATAAAGTGATGATGTGAACGGGCTTCTTGTGATCGACAAGCCGGGTGGCATCACCAGCCACGACGTGGTCAACCGGCTGCGACGCATGACTGCCGAGCAGTCCATTGGCCATTTGGGCACGCTGGACCCCATGGCAACGGGAGTTCTGCCGCTGCTGATGGGGAAATTTACCCGCCTGGCTCAGTATTTTTCGGCAGCTCGAAAGAGCTATACCGGTCGCATTCGCTTTGGCTTCGCTACCGATACCTATGATGCCGAAGGCCAACCTGCGGGCCCCGACCAATGGCCGCGAATCGCATCGACCTTGACGCTCGAGAGAATCCGGGCGGCTGCCGCGCGGTTCCATGGCGAGATGCAGCAGACCCCGCCGGCGTTTTCAGCCAAGAAAATCGACGGCAAGCCCGCGTACAAGCTGGCTCGCCAGGGCCAACCGGTCGAGCTCAAGCCGGCGCGCGTCCAGATTGAGTCCTTCATCCTCGAATCGCTCGAGGGTCCCGAGGCCACATTCTCCATCGACATTAGTTCAGGAGGCTATGTGCGCGCCGTGGCGCACGAGCTGGGGCGCGATCTGGGTTGCGATGCGCATCTGAGTTGTTTGAGGCGCACTCGAGCCGGTTCGTTCACTCTGGCCCAGGCGCATACTTTGGAAGAATTGGAGGCTTTGGCGGGAAATTCGCCGGCTCTGGAGGATCTTTGCGTTCATCCGCGAACTCTGCTGCCGGAGATCCCAGCAGTCACCGGCGACAGCCAGGCGCTGGGACGGCTTCGCAATGGAGCGCAAGCCAATTTGCCGGAGTTTTCCGCCGCCCCGCTGGTAAAGGTCTTTGCCGGACCGCGAGAACTGGTGGGAATCGCGCACCGAGTAGCGGGAACGCTCTTTCAGCCGACCATCGTCATGGGCTAACCGCATCGAAGAGAACCGCGATCCGCGCTTTCCCTCTTTTCCTCATGGCCTTTGGCCCTCTCGCCTTAAACTGGATTTTTGCCGTCTTCATCAAGGAGCAGACTCGCCATGCCCTATCCCACGGATTATCGCTACACCCGCGAGCACGAATGGATTTCGGTGGCCGGCACCATCGGCTCGATCGGCATCACAGATTATGCGCAGAACTCGCTCGGAGACATCGTATATGTCGATGCGCCGAAAGTGGGCGATACAGTGAGCGCCAATGCCACCTTCGGATCGGTCGAAAGCGTGAAGGCCGTCAGCGACCTCTTTTCGCCGGTCAGCGGCAAGGTAACAGCGGTGAACGAGGAATTGAAGACCGAGCCAGACAAGATCAATGCCGATGCCCACGGCACGTGGATTATCAAAGTCGAGCTTTCTAATCCGGCAGAGCTGAATACGCTGCTTGATGCGGCCGCCTACGAGACGTTTATCGCAGAGGAAACGGCAAACTAGCTGCTAGCTTCCAGCTACTTGCCCCTAGCTGTTCCGGTGGCTTGGAAGCCGCAGAGACCGAATTGGACTTCCGAATAGGGAAAGTCTCCCTGTCGCACAGGCTTTTAGCTAGACGCTAGAAGCTAGGAGCTAAAAGCTAAGAAAATGCGCTACCTCCCCAAGTCAGACGAAGAACGCCGGCAGATGCTCGCGGAGATTGGCGCTGCCTCAATCGACGACCTTTTCTCGAGCATTCCTACTGAGTACCGCCTCGAATCGCGATCTCGAAATCCCGCGGCAGCTCGCGGAGAGCGAGATTTCGACCACTTCCATCGCGCCGCCAAAAGAAACTCGATGGATTATCAGTTTTCTGGGCGCGGGCGCCTATCGCCATTACCGCCCGGTCGTCATCGACTCGCTTGCCCAGCGCGGCGAGTTCCTCACCAGCTACACGCCTTACCAGGCCGAGATCACGCAGGGTACGCTGCAGGCCATTTTTGAGTTCCAGACCATGATCACTGAGTTGACCGGCATGGATGTGGCCAACGCCAGCATGTATGACGGCTCAACAGGCACCGCCGAAGCTGTGATGATGGCGGTCCGCGTGACCGGAAGGGACAAGGCCGTCGTAGCCAGCACCGTCCATCCGGAATATCGCGAAGTGCTGGCCACTTACGCGAAGTACCAGGACATGCCGATGTCTCTGGTTGGCTATGACCGTCAAACGGCGCGCATCGACCTGAACGCCCTTGAGGCAGCAGTGAACGATGAGACAGCCGCTGTCCTGGTGCAGAGCCCAAACTTCTTCGGCGTCATTGAAGATATTCCGGCCATCGCCGACATCGCTCACGCCAAAGGCGCGCTGCTGATTGTTGTCATCGCTGAGGCGGTGTCGCTGGGCGTCGTGCGCCCACCGGTCGAGGCCGACATCGTCGCCATGGAGGCGCAATCGTTCGGCGTTGCTCTCAGCTATGGCGGGCCGTTCTGCGGCGTGATCGCGGCCAAGGAAAAATACGTGCGACAGATGCCGGGCCGGCTGGTCGGCCAGACCGTCGACCGCGAAGGCAACCGCGGCTTTGTGCTCACCCTGGCGACGCGCGAGCAACACATCCGGCGCGAGAAGGCGACCTCGAATATCTGCACCAACCAGGCGCTGGTCGCGCTGATGGCGACGATCTTCCTGACGTGTCTACGGCAAGGAAGGGATGCGCGAATTGGCCGAGCACAATCTGGCCAAAGCCGACTATGCCGCAAAGACACTCTCCGCGCAGCCCGGCGCGAAGCTGCGTATTCGACGGCGCTCCGCGATTCCACGAATTTGTCCTTGCAGACCGAAGAATCGCCGGCGCTCTGGAGCCGCGACTGCTCGATGAGAACATTGCCGGCGGCATTCCACTCGAGCGCTGGTATCCGGAACTCGGCAACTGCACGCTCTGGTGCGCAACCGAAGTCATGCCGCGCGAAGCAGATCGATACGGCGGCGAGGGTGCTCGCGGCCGCGCCGGTGGAGGCGTAGACGAAATCAATGGACCCGAAACGATGAATTCGACGACGGTTATCGCCCGCAGCACTCTCGGCAAAGTCCGCCCTCACCAGACGCAGAACGAGGCGCTGCTTTTCGAGAAGTCGTCGCCCGGCAAGCGAGGCTACAAACTGCCTCCGCTCGACGTGCCCGCAGTTGATCTCTCTGCCCTGCCTCGGAGAGGCGTATCGGCAGGAACCGGCAGCGCTCCCGGAGCTCAGCGAGATCGAGATCATTCGCCACTTCACGCGGCTCTCGACATGGAACTACGCCATCGACCTGGGCATGTACCCGCTCGGCTCTTGCACCATGAAATACAACCCGCGCGTGAACGAAGTGGTTGCGCGCATTGAAGGGTTCGCCGAGGCGCATCCGTACCGGCCCGAACTCTCATGCGCAGGGCGTCATGGAGATCATCGAGCTGCTGCAGCGCTGCTTGCTTGAAATCACCGGCATGGACGCGATCACGCTCCAGCCTGCCGCGGGCGCGCAGGGCGAGTTTACCGGCATCCTGCTTACGCGCGCCTGGCACGAGTCGCAGGGCAATCCGCGGCAGCAAGATTCTGATCCCTGACTCGGCTCACGGCACGAACCCGGCAACTGCGGCCATCTGCGGCTACGCGGTCGAGAATCTCAAGTCGAACGCCGACGGCGGCATCGATCTTGAGGCGCTGGAGCGGCAGGTGGACGAGGAAACCGCTGCGCTGATGCTGACCAATCCCTCAACGCTGGGCGTCTTCGAGAGCCAGATCCATAAAATCGCCGACATTCTCCACGCCAAAGGCGCGTTGCTCTACATGGACGGCGCCAACATGAATGCTCTTGTGGGCAAAGTTCGGCCGGGCGACTTCGGCGTGGACGTGATGCACCTGAATCTGCACAAGACCTTCTCCACGCCACACGGCGGCGGCGGGCCCGGCTCCGGCCCTGTGGCCTGCAAGGCGTTTCTTGAGCCGTTTCTTCCCGATCCCTGTGCTGGTCCGAGACCAGAAGCGCGAAGAGTCCTGCCCGGACGCGGGAGATTGGGAAGACACGAACGCCGAGCCGACAGCCGACGGCTGCCCGCCACTGTTTCGCGCGCCGCATGCCCAAGGCCGACGGCGAGCCCGTCGGCGAACGATCCCTGCCGCTCAGCCGCGGCGGCCGTTGCACTGGGACTACGACCGCCCGCAATCCGTCGGCCGCGTGCGCGCCTTTTACGGCAACACCGGAATGTTCATCCGCGCGCTGGCCTACATTCTTGCCAACGGCCCCGACGGCCTGCGCCAGACCACGGAAGATGCTGTGCTCAACGCCAACTACATCCGCAAAAAGCTCGAAGACGTCTACGAGCTGCCCTACAAAACCGCCTCGATGCACGAGGTGGTCTTCAGCGACAAGCGGCAGGCGGCGCGCGGCGTCAAGACCGGCGACATCGCCAAGCGTCTCATCGATTACGGCTTCCATCCCTACACGGTCAGCTTTCCGCTCATTGTGCACGGCGCGCTGATGATCGAGCCCACGGAGAGCGAGTCGCGCGAAGAGCTTGATCTGTTTATCGCGGCCATGCGCTCCATTGCGCGCGAAGTCGAGGAGAATCCGGAAATCGTCAAGACCGCGCCGCACTCCACGCGTGTTTCGCGGCTCGACGAAGTGCAGGCTGCGCGAAAGCCGATCCTGCGCTGGAAACCTGCAGAAAAATAAATCCACGCCCTTCCAGGCTCATACCACCAGTTCGAAATCAATGTGCGGCACGCCCTTGTAAACGACGTGCGCGACCTCGGCGAATCCGCACTTGCGATAAAATCCTCCCGCACCCGCCGGGCAATCGAAGGCATCAAGCCGGATGACTTCCCGGCCCATTTCTGCCGCGATCCGCCGCGCCTCCGCGATGCACTGCCTGCCCACGCCCTTGCGTTGCTGAGCCGGGTCCACTGACATAGCTCTCAGAGTAAAGCGGCTTCGCATTCGCGCGAAAATGCTTCACGTCGATCGACCACGGCTTCCTGGTTGTGAGCGCCAAGCGCTGCAATCATTCTGCCACGATACCGGGCCAAGTACACTTGCCCGATCCTCATCAGGAACCGTTCGCCGCCTTCGGTCGGCCTTCCCAGCCCAGAATCCCTTCGCCAAATTTCTTTGCCAGGTCATGGCTCACACGGGTGCGCATGGCAACCAGTTCGGTGATATCGCTGGCGATAGCCAGTTGGAGCTTCAGCGGCACGGAACTCCTTCCCCATTGTTCTGTCTGAAGAACCTGCAAATTGTTGACAATGGTATTGATCGGACATTCGAATGAATCCTCGCGCTCCGCCCATCAAGGGAGTTGAATCGTGCGCCCGTATAGAGTCGTTCGGTACCAATACCCGCCATTTTCTTCGCGCTCCCGCTCACCTACACTCATTTTCAGAATGCCCAGCTCTTCTCCAAACGCGAATCAGGCGATCGCGAGCCTTCATCGGGCTATCGCGGACGCCTGGCGCCCTCGCCCACCGGCTATCTGCATGTGGGCCACGCGCGCACCTTCTGGACGGCCTTTCAGCGCGCCCGCGAGGCCGGCGGCGCGCTCGTGATGCGCATGGAGGATCTGGACCCCGACCGCTGCCGCCCGGTCTATGCTGAGGCCGCGCTCGAAGATCTGCGCTGGCTGGGAATCCGCTGGCAGGAGGGTCCGGATTTGGCCGGCCCCGACAAAGGCGGCCCGTTCGCCCCCTATGTGCAGAGCAAGCGCCGCTCCGTCTACCTCGATGCCTGGCGCAAGCTGCTGCGCACCGGCCGCCTCTTTCCGTGCCGCTGCTCGCGCAAGGACCTGGCGACCGCGCTCAGCGCGCCGCATGAGCGCGCACAGGCCGCAAGCGGCGGCAAGCTCGACGGCGAAGACGATGAGCCCGACGATGAGCCGCTTTACCCCGGCACCTGCCGGCTTTTTATGGGCGGCACGCCGCAGCTTCCTGGTCCCACGGCGAGCGAGTTTGAGGACCCCGGCGGCTCCAACTGGCGTTTCCGCGTTCCCGACGGAGAGGTGATTGAGTTCGTCGACCTCAACCTCGGCCCGCAACGCTTTGTGGCCGGCGTGGACTTCGGCGACTTCGTCGTCTGGCGGCGCGACAACGTTCCCAGCTATCAGCTCGCCTGCGTGGCCGACGATGCTGCCATGGCCATCACGGAAGTCGTGCGCGGCGCCGACCTGCTCAAATCGACCGCGCGGCAGATTCTGCTCTTTCGCGCTCTCGGCATCGATCCTCCCGCCTGGTACCATTGCCGCCTGGTGGTGGACCACAACGGACGCCGGCTGGCCAAGCGCCATGATGCGCTCAGTCTGCGAGCCCTGCGCCAGCGCGGGCTTACCCCCATGAACATTCTTTCCGCGGAACTGCCGGTCGAGGCATAGAAGGCCGGTATCAGCTCGGCAAGGTTCTTTGTCGGCTGCCGCCAGACTGCATCCCGTGGCTTCGATGCTTTACCATCGTTGACGAGATCAAGGCTCCCTGCCGCGTAGCGGCTGGGCGCCCGTCGCTCGACCGTCTGCCATGCACGAAGATCAGCAACTTTCGATTGAACCCGCTGCGCAACGCGCCCAACCTGCTCACGCTGATGCGCATTTGCATGGCGCCGTTCCTGGTGGCCGCGATCCTCGAGGGGCATTTCCTGCTCAGTTTCATTCTCTTTGTCGCCGCGGGACTGACCGACGGGCTGGATGGCCTTCTGGCGCGCGTGCTCAAGCAGCGTTCCGTGCTCGGGCATTATCTTGATCCTGTTGCCGACAAGCTGCTGCTGAGCACGCTCTTCCTGGTGCTCTTCTACAAGGGACTGATGCCGGGCACCGTCACGGTGCTGGTCTTCGGAAGGGACGTGGGAATCCTGCTGGTTTCGGCCATTCTCTATGCGGCCGTGGGGCGGCGCGAGTTCTACCCCAGCATCTTCGGCAAGGCCAACACTCTCGCCCAAATCAGCGCGGTCGCGGCCGTACTGCTGCATCAGCTCACGCCTGCGCTTTGGGTCGCGGTTACGCGGTCCGTCGCTCTCGGCGCTACCATCGCACTTACCGTGGCGTCAGGCCTGCATTATGCCTGGCTGGTTTCGCGCCGCAGCGCAACTCCGCCGCCAACGGCGCCGCCGCCAAATAAGGCGCTCCCTGAGGCGGTCACCTGAGCGGATGCGCACTGAGGAAACGAGTTCTCACGCTCGGCGCGAGACTGATCTGTCTGCACTGCCAACTCAGCCTGGCGCCTCTTAGGATTCGTCCTGTAAGTCTTCGGTTCCAACCGTGTCTTCAATTTCCATGTCGCGAAACTCTTCGGAGTCGAAGACTTCGCCACACTCCAGGCACTCGACATACTCCGTGTCTTCATGCCGGGAAACGATTCGGACTTTGGGGTGTTTGCAGGCGGTTGCCATCGTTCGTTCGAACCTGAGCTCCTCCAGCCGATTCCGAAGCCCCTTTCCCGCTCCGGATAGGTGGAGGCCGCCCTCCCTCGCAGTTGTTTCCATTTGAGAGTGCTGGCGTCGGGGTATGGTTGCTCGGGAATGGCTATAGGTGCTCTTTCCGCCAGATTGTAGCCGTCTTTTCGCCGATTGCAAACGGATTTTTTGATGAATCAATCCAGCTTGGGCACCGCATCCGCCGCGTTTCGAGCCGGCAATTGCCGACTTGAAGGCGAATTCAACCGGACGTATACTGAATACGGACCTAACCAGTCGCATATTTCATGCTAAAGCTCACCAAAAAAGCGGATTACGGGCTCATGGCGCTCAAGTACCTCGCCGAGCACCCTGAGACCCCGGCCCTGAGCGCCAAAGACGTCGCTGACGCCTACGGAATCCCCGCCCAGCTTCTGGCCAAGATTCTGCAGCGGCTGACCAAGGTGGGCCTCCTGCGCTCTCATGCCGGCATGAACGGCGGCTACGCGCTCTCCCGGGATGCGCGGCAGATTTCGGCCTTTGAGGTGATCCACGCCATCGACGGGCCGCTCTTCATCACCTCCTGCTTCAAAGGCGTAAAGGCCTGCGATTTGACGCCGAGCTGCACCATCAAGGAGCCCCTGGCGCGCGTAAACGAGACCATCATCGGAGTTTTGAAAAGCATCAGCATTCAGGACCTGGCCGAGCAGGAGCCGGCGGCCGGGAAGCCCCACGATGCGCAAGGGTTGGTTTCGCTGAGGCTGTAGATCGTTCGGGCGCCGAATTTGGAGGTCAGAGTGGCGGCCAGTGCGAAGAATTCGGCTAGCATGGCACTCTATTCAGCTTTAAGTGCATCGGCGGGCTGTGCGGCTTACGGCTGGTGGCGTCATGGCGCAGTCGATTGGGTTGGGTTGCTCGGATTTGGACTGGGCTGGGGCGCCGGAACACTCGCTCTGCAAGAAATCGCAAGATGGTGGCAGAGGCGAAAGCAGCAGCAGGAACGGCAGTCACTGGCTAATCAGGAATAGGATCGCCGGCCGGTCCTTTTGAATCGAATAGAACGAACATCAAGGTCGCTGAACGAAACAAAAACTATGGCAGAAATTGTTACCATCGGATCGAATCAATCATCGGACGCAGTCGCTGCGCGGCCCTCGGCTTCCAGGTGGGCTCGACGTTACCCCAAGCGCCGTCAAGCGCATTCGAGTCATCCTCGCCAAAGAGGGCATTTCGCTTGAAGAGGGCGGCTTGCGACTGGGAGTGAAGGGCGGCGGCTGCTCGGGCATGTCTTATGCCATCAGCTTCGACGCCCACCCCCGCGAGCGCGACAACATCTTCACGTTCGAAGATGTGCGCGTCTTCATCGATCCCAAGAGCTTTGTTTATCTGCAGGGCATGACGCTCGATTACGAAGAGACTCTGATCCGGCAGGGTTTCAACTTCCTCAATCCCAACTCCGCCCGCTCCTGCGGCTGCGGCTCGTCGTTTTCGGTTTAGCTTTGTTTCGGGGAAGTTCGCACCTAGATAAACTGTCATCCTGAGCGAAGTCCCGCCTCAGCGGGACGGAGCCGAAGGACCTGCATTTGTCTTTCCGTTCCCTGTTGACTAACCCCTGTTCCCTAATCCCCAGTCCCTGCTTTTAGCGCTTTCTCAATTCCGGCTTCGGCCAGCGGCGCCATGATTGCGTATCCGGCCGGGAGCGGATGAACGCCGTCGTGGCTGAGCGTGGGCGGCAAACCCCCGCGGTCATCCTTCATCGCCGAGTAGTAGTCCACATAGACTTCGCCTTTTTCGGCCGCATACTTCTTCATCCACTCGTTCACTGCTACGACTTTGGGAGCGGGCGTTAATCCCGGCGCCCACGGAAAATCGAAGGCCGGCAACACCGAGCAGAGCACGACGCGAATCCCATTCGCTCTCGCCAACTCGGCCATCGATGCGATGTTCCCTTCGGTTTGCTCCAGCGTCATCGGTCCGGTATTTCCGGCAATGTCGTTGATGCCCGCAAGAATGATCACAACCTTTGGCTTCAGGTCGATCACATCCTGACGGAAGCGCACCACCATTTGGGGCGTGGTTTGTCCGCCGATTCCGCGGTTGATGTAGGGCTTGCCGGGGAACGATTCATCCAGCTTCCAGCCCGCGTGATCGAGTCGCCCATGAAGACCACTCGGTTTTCGCCCGGTTGCGGGGCTAGACACCATCGCATTTGCCTCCTTGAAGTGCGCCAGCCCGCCAAAGTCCGTGAGCAGTTCCTGATCGTGCTGGATCCAATACGGGTTGTTGGGGTGTCCCGATGGGGAGGTCTGCGCTGCCGGCGCAGTCTGCGCAGGAGTCGCCGCCGGCGTCGCTGGTGCTGCATTCTGTGGCGAGGTTGCCGGCGCCTGAGCTCGGCATGCCGCCCGGCAAAAAGTGCGGCCAGTGCCGCTGCGAAAAAAGTGGCCTTGCATAGCATTGATCGATTCATTTCTGTGCCCCTATCGTTGCAAATGACGGCTACGGCCGAACATTTATCCCGGCAACGATTGTAGGCAATCGCACCTCATCCAGGCCACTCGCGGAATGCCTTAAAATCCAAACATGCCCGCTACGGCAGTTTCTTCTGGGATTCTGACCAAATACGAGCCCGTCATCGGCCTCGAAGTACACGTGCAGCTGCTCACCGCCAGCAAGATTTTTTGCAGTTGCGCCAATCGCTTTGGCTCCGAGCCGAACACGAATATTTGTCCGGTCTGCATCGGCCTGCCCGGAGCGCTGCCTGTCCTGAACGCGAAGGCTGTCGAATTCGCCACCCTCGCCTCCCTCGCACTCAATTGCCAGGTGCGCGAACAGTCGATCTTCGCGCGCAAGAACTACTTCTATCCCGACCTGCCCAAGGGCTACCAGATTTCGCAGTACGATAAGCCATTGGCCGAGCACGGCTGGATTGAAATTCCAACCTCGTCCCAGACCAGCAAGAAAATCGGCGTCACTCGCGTCCACATGGAAGAGGACGCAGGCAAGAGTCTCCATGATGGATTCTCCGACTCCGCGACGCGCACCTATCTCGACCTGAACCGCTGCGGGACGCCGCTCATTGAGATTGTCAGCGAGCCGGACCTTCGCACTCCCGACGAAGCCTTTGAATACCTCACGCGCCTCAAGGAGATCCTCCTCTATACCGCCGTCTCCGACTGCAATATGGAGGAGGGTTCGCTGCGTTGCGATGCGAACGTCAGCATCCGTCCGAGAGGCCAGGAAAAACTGGGCACCAAAGTCGAAGTCAAAAACGTCAACAGCTTCAAGTTCATTCGCGCCGCGCTGGAATATGAGATCGAGCGGCAGATTGAAGTCGTCGAATCCGGCGCTCATGTAGTACAGGAGACCCGCCTCTACAACGCCAACGAGGGCTGCACCTTCTCCATGCGCTCGAAAGAGCAGGCGCACGACTATCGTTATTTTCCCGAGCCGGATTTGCCGCCTCTCATCGTGTCCGCTGAAGTCTTGTCCGAGACCAGGAAAAAACTGCCGGAGCTGCCGGAAGCGCGCCGCGCGCGCATGATCGCCGATTATGACCTGAGCGTGCAGGACGCGCACACCCTCACCGCCTCGCGCGAATTTGCTGACCGCTTTGAAGCCGCGGCAAAGACCGCACGCAATCCGCGGCGCGTGGCCAATGTCCTGTTGAGCGAAGTCGGCGGGCGCCTCAAAGCCCTCGGCGTCGAGCTCGATAAATCTCCGGTGACCATGGCCGGAATCGTTCAGGCCGCCGATCTGCTGGATGAGGGCAAGATAAGCTCCAAACAAATGAAGCAGATCTTCGATGTGTGTTTTGAAAGGGGCGAGGACTTTGGCCCCGTCTACGAGCGTGAAAAGCCTGAGCAAATCACCGACGCATCGGCAATCGAAAAACTGATTGACGAAGTGATCGCCGCCAATCCCAAACAGGTTGAGCAATATCGCGCGGGCAAAACCACCATGGCGGGGTTTTTTGTGGGCCAGGTGATGCGCGCATCCAAAGGCCAGGCGAACCCCGCGCTGCTGAATGAATTGGTGGTGAAGAAACTGAACGGGTGAATTTCGAGAATTGGGCTTGTTTTCGAGCCTGGCGGCTCGGATCGCGATGGCCTCGCGGAGAGCCGGCTGTGTTTGGCTATTTCAACTTCAGGTCGGTGATGAAGTCCTTGCGTGCGTCCCAGGAGCTTACGGTTTTTGTCGCGCTCTTTGCGGAATTCTTCTCCGCCCAAAGGTCAAAATCGGTGCTCATGTCAACTTGAGCGAAGTGGAAATGGCCGTCGGCCGTGGAATCGAAACTGCGGATGGTCTTTGTTTTCTCGTTCTTCAGGAAGACCGTGGCCCCGGAAACGCGCTGGGAATTCCCGTCCAGCACCGTGCCCGACACAGTGCGCATGCCGATGTTCTGGGCCGCTGCGGTCGAAAATAAAAATCCGCTTCGCTGCCCCGCCTCGAACGCTCCGAATGCGAGAACACTCAAGATCGTTGCAGCCAGTACTCTGGCTCGACCCATTCTCACTCCTCCTCGTCTTGTTGGAGGAGATCTTCTTCCTCTTCGATACCTTCTTCGATACGGGCAAGCTCGAGCGGTTCGACGCCAACCACCTCGTACTCCGTACCGCACTCCTCGCAGGCTATCATGTCGCCCTCTTCTACTTCGTCCAGCTCAATGTCCAGTGCCGTGTCGCATTCAGGGCAACTCGCCATAGCAGCCTCCTCACTTTCCAAACCGAATCGCCTTGCGGCGTCAGAGCCCCCCGCATTCGGCAACCATCGCTAGTTTTAGGGAGAACCCGGCTTCAGGTCAAGACCCCAACGGTGTAATCGGGGACCAGAGTTTTCGTTGCCGGAAAAACCCTTTCATATGCCTTAGACGATTCTTTTCCGGGCGCAGCGGTTGGCCTCGCTCCGCCGGTCGGCCCCGAGCCCGAGCACTTTCCTTGCGTCTTATCCCTCGGGCGCCATGACACCGAAGCGCTTCAGCGTTTACCCTGTTGACTACGATGCCGAGATTTGGCTCCAGTCCGCTCGCCTTCCCCGATTTCAAGGGAGCCACGCGCCGCCTGATCCTGATCAACCTGGGCACGTTTTTTGCCTTGTTGGTGGCCGGGTTCGTGTCTTCCAATGCGGCACGCGTCGCCGGCTCCCTCGTGTTCGACCCCAAATCATTCATGCAGGGCCAGCTCTGGCAGCCCTTCACCTACAGTTTTGTGCATATCGGAATCGTTGGAACGCTTTTCGAGCTGCTCTCCTTGTGGTTCCTGGCTGGGTTCCTCGAGGCTTTTCACGATTCCAACTGGGTGACGAGCCTCTATGCAGTTTCCGTGCTGGGCACGGCCGCGGCCGCGCTGGTGCTTTATCTGATCTCCGGCACGCTGGCCCCGTCGCTGCTCACCAATGTCAATCCGCTCTACGGTTGTTTTGGCGGAATCTTTGGACTGCTGGTGGCCATCGGGGTTCTTTATGGCGATACCCAGTTCCTTCTCTTCTTCGTCATCGGCATCAAGGCGCGCTACATGGTCATCATTTACGCGCTCATTGCCATCGCCATGCTCTTCGGACAGGAACGCATGTATGCCTTCGCGCAGCTGGGCGGTGCGCTTGCCGGATGGGCCTTCGTTCGCATCGCTCCGCGGCGCGGAATGTCCTTCATGCTCAGCGAAAGCTGGTATGGGTTGCGCAACCGGTATTACCGCTGGAAGCGCCGGCGCGCGGCCCGCAAGTTTGAGGTCTACATGCGCTCGCAGGGCCGCACCGTCAAGTTCGACGGCCAGGGGCGGCTGATCGACGAAGATCCCGACGACAAAAAACGCTGGAACTGAGGAATGCAGGGAACAGCGAATAGGGAATAGGGATAGGAGATCTTAGATCGCAATTCCCATACCTTTCAGATGTCATCCTGAGCCGACCGAAGCGGAGCGAAGGGCGCCGAAGGATCTGCGGTTGCTTTTGGCTACCAATTTGAAACGGAATGCGCGCGCCACGATAGAATCTGACTGAAATGTCCAACAAGATTGCTTTTCTCCTTCCAGGGCAGGGCTCGCAGGCAGTTGGCATGGGCCGTGAGCTTGCCGACCGGTTTCCCGTTGCTGCCGAAACCTTTGCCGAGGCCGACGCCGCGCTCGGCTTCCCGCTTTCACGTCTCTGTTTTGAAGGGCCAGAAGAGGACCTGCGGCTCACCGAAAACACGCAGCCGGCCATCATGACGGTCAGTGTCGCGGCCGCGCGAGTTCTTGCCGGGCATAGCGTTGTCCCTGTGCTTGCGGCCGGCCATTCGCTGGGCGAGTGGTCGGCGCACGTTATCGCTGGAACCCTATCTTTTGCCGATGCCGTTCGTGCCGTGAAAGCTCGCGGTGCAGCGATGCAAAAAGCCGTTCCTGCAGGGCAGGGCGCGATGGCTGCCGTGCTAATGCTCGATGCGGCGCTGGTTGCCGAGGCCTGCACTGAGGCCGCCCGCGAAACCGGCCTCACCGTTCAGGCAGCCAATCTCAATTCGCCGGGACAGACGGTTATCTCCGGCGCCTCCTCGGCTGTCGAAAAAGCTGCGGCGCTCTGCAAAGCCAAAGGCGCGCGAAAGACCGTGATGCTTCCGGTCAGCGCCCCATTCCACTGCGCGCTGATGCAGCCCGCGCAGGAAGAAGTTGCGCGCGTGTTGGCCGGCATCCCGTTGCACGATCCGCGCATTCCCGTCGCTGCCAACGTGACCGGCCAGATCGTCACCGCCGCTGAAGCCGCGCGCGACGCGCTCGTCCGCCAGGTCACGGGTGCCGTCCGCTGGGTTGATTGCGTGCAATCTTTGAAAGCTGCAGGCGCGAATCTATTCATCGAAGTTGGCCCCGGCAGAGTTCTCTGCGGCCTGCTCAAGCAGATTGATCCCACTCTGAAATCGCTGAATGTGGAAGACGCTGCGAGCCTGGAGAAGACGCTGGCGGAGCTCAAAGGCAGCGAGTGAGCTGCTGACCAAATCGGAACGTCAAACCACTCCCAGCTCCCTCAGCACAAATGCGTAGTCCAGCGCGATCTCCTTCAAGTAGTCATACCGCCCGCTCGCGCCGCCGTGACCTGCCTGCATATTCGTCACCAGCAGCAAAAAGTTGTCGTCCGTCTTCAGCGTGCGCAGTTTGGCCACATACTTAGCCGGTTCCCAATACATCACCTGGCTGTCGTGCAGCGAAGTCTTGACTAACATCGCGGGATAACTCGCCGCGCGCAGGTTGTCATACGGCGAGTAACTGAGCATGTATTTGAAGTATCTTTCGTCGTTGGGATCGCCCCACTCTTCGTACTCAGGCACTGTCAGGGGCAGGGAAGCGTCGAGCATCGTGTTCATCACATCGACAAAGGGGACGTGCGAAACGATGGCGCGGAAAAGATCGGGCCGCATGTTCGCGATTGCGCCCATCAACAAGCCTCCCGCCGACCCGCCTTCGGCCGCCACGCGCCGCGGATCGCCGTAGCCCGCCGCGGTCAAATGCTCCACGCAGGCAATGAAATCCGAAAATGTGTTGCGCTTCACCAGCATCTTTCCGGCGTCGTGCCAGGGCTCGCCCATATCGCCGCCGCCGCGAATATGCGCATAGGCCATCACCACGCCGCGATCCAGCAGGCTCAATCGATTCGAACTGAAACCCAGTGGCAGCGAATAGCCATACGATCCGTAGCCATAGACATAAAGCGGATTTTTTGCCGGCTGTCGCTTGTCGAGTTTGTCTCGCCGATACACGATCGACACCGGAACTTCGGCTCCATCCGGCGCCTTGGCCCGGATCCGTTCGCTCGCGTAGAGCGTACGGTCGAATCCGCCCGGGACCTCAAGCTGCTTAAGCAGCGTCGACACGCCTGTCGCCACGTCGTACTCGAAGACCGAGCTGGGCGTCACCAGCGATTGATAGGCGTAGCGAAATGTCGTTGTCTCGAAAACCCGGTTAATATGCGGATGCGCGCTGTACGCAGGCTCGGGAAACGCGATCTCGCCTGCTCGCGTTGCCTCCGCACCTTCGCCCGCGAACTCCCACAGTCTCAGCCGCGGCAGCCCATCTTCGCGCTCGCACGCGACGAAAAATCCTGCAAAAAGGTCCACGTCTTCCAGCATCACGGCATCGCGATGCGCGATTTGTTCGGTCCAATGTTCGCGGCCCGGCGTGGCCACCGGCGCAGTCACCAGCCGAAAGTTTCGCCCACGATCGTTGGTGCGGATAAACCACAGCCCATTCCGGTGGTCGACCGAATACTCGTGCTCATCCTCGCGCGCTGCAATCAGCCGAAAACTTTCCGCCGGCCCGTCCGCGCGCAGCACCCGCGCCTCGCTGGTCGTGTGGCTGGCTGACTCGACCACAATGTACTTGCCATCGCGTGTCCGCCCGGCAGCCAGGTTGAACCGCTCGTCGTCATCCTGATACACCAGGACGTCTTCCGTGTGCGCCAAGCCAAGGACGTGGCGCCAAACCTGGTACTGCCGCTTCTGCTGCTCGTCCTCAACCGTGTAAAAAAGCGTTCGATTATCGGCAGCCCAAACCACGGACCCAACGCGTTCAACCTCGCCGGCCAGCGTCTCGCCGGATTCGAGATTCTTGATGCGCAGCGTGTACTGGCGAAAACCTTTCGTGTCGGTTGTATAGGCCAGCCGGCGGCCGTCGTCCGTGATGTCCGTGTCCCCAATCGAGAAGAACGCATGTCCCTCGGCTAGCTTGTTTCCGTCCAACACCACTTCTTCCATCGCGCCGGCATCGGCTCCTGCAACTCCGCCGCGCTTGCGGCAATGGATGCCGTATTGCAGCCCCTCTTCCGTTCGCGTGTAATACCACCAAGCGCCGTCGCGGTAGGGAACCGACACGTCGGTCTGCTTTACATGGCTCAGCATCTCCTGGTAGAGCTCTTCGCGCAGGCCGGCCAGCGGCGCCATCACCGCGTCCGCATAAGCGTTTTCGGCTTCCAGATACGCCGTCACATCCTGGTTTTCCTTGTCGCGCAGCCATGCATAGTCGTCGGTCAACACAACGTCATGCAACTTGGTTTCAGTGTGGATCTTGCGTGCAATTGGGGGCGATGGAAGCGGATTCTGATTCATCTCTACCCCAGTGTAGAGGCTGCGGCTGCGGGAACTCGCCGCACCCCGCCAACGTACAATGGAGAAGCAATGGAAGGCCTTCGCCGCGTGCGATTCACCACGTTTCTGCCCCTGCTGGCGGCGCTGTTTGCCATCCTGCCTGTTCCCTCGCGCGCTGAGCCGGTTGCCAGCCTTCCCCAGCCTACTGACTACGTTAGCGATTTTGCCCACGTGCTTTCGCCGGAGGCAATTGCTCGTCTCGATTCCATCTGCGAGCAACTCGACCACTCCCAGGCCAACTCCCAGATCGCGATTGTCACCGTGCACGATCTCAACGGCGACGATGCCGCCGACTACGCAAACCAGCTCGAAGACCACTGGAAGATGGGCAATAAGGGCGACAACAAATACGCCATGGTTCTTCTGGCGGTTGCCGACCACAAATACCGCATTGAAGTTGGCTACGGCCTCGAAGGCATCCTGCCCGACGGAAAGACCGGCGACATTGGCCGCGACATGGTTCCCGACCTGAAGGCCAGCGACTACGACGGAGCGGTTACGGTTGCGGTCGGCGAAATTGCTCAAGTGATCGCCGACGACGCCAAAATCACGCTCACTCAGGACCAGCCCGCGGCTCCGCCAAGCCAGCCCCCGCCACAAGGCATCCCGGTCAGCAAGATCATTCTTATTATTCTCCTGTTGGTATTCTTCGGCGGTGGCTCGCTGCTTCGCATGCTCTTCGGCGCCAGCCTGTTTTTTGGTGGCTGGGGCCGGGGTGGCTGGGGCGGAGGCTCTGGGGTGGGCGGCGGATTTGGCGGTGGCGGTTTCGGCGGTGGAGGCGGCGGTGGTTTTGGTGGATTTGGCGGCGGCGGCGGTGGATTCGGCGGCGGCGGCGCTGGAGGAAGTTGGTAGTAATTGAGTTCCCGGTATTCAGTTTTGGCCGTGCGGTGCATGGCCGACAGAAATTAACTGAAAGCTGACGGCTGATGGCTGAAGGCTTTTTTATGGAGGAGAAACAAATCGTATGAGCAAAGCACTTGGAATTACGCTTGCCGTTGTGGGCGTCCTGCTCCTGGCTGTTGTGATGGTCTTTTTTAGCTACCAGGGCGCCAAGAATCAGATGGTGGCCAAAGATCAGACTGTGAAAGCAGCTTGGTCTGAAGTGGATGTGCAACTGGAGCGCCGCGCCGACCTCATTCCCAACCTTGTCTCGACGGTGAAGGGCTTTACCAAAGAGGAAAGCAGCGTCTTCGCCGACATCGCACAGGCCCGGGAAGGCTTAATGAATGCCCAGACTCCCCAGGACAAGATCGCCGCGAACAATCAGATCGACGCTTCTTTGGCCAAGGTTCTTGTCCTCACCGAGAACTATCCGCAACTGCGTTCGAGCGACCAGTTCATGCGCCTGCAGGATGAGTTATCGGGCACCGAGAACCGCATCAGCGTTGCCCGCAAGCGCTACAACGACGCCATCCAGGACTACAACACATTCATCCTGCAATTTCCAAATAGCATTTGGGCAGGAATGGCCGGCTTCCATCAGAACACCGCTTACTTCACCGCCAGCCCGGCATCGCAGGCCGTGCCCAACGTGAGCTTCTAAGCTCGCGTCGCTGCCCGGACAAGGAAAAACACGAAAGGCCATCCCGCGCAAACGGGATGGCCCTTTGTTTGAATAATTCGGCTGAGTAAGCCTACTTGTAGGATGCGATGGCGCTCGCCTCGTCGTCGTAGATGTCAAAGACGGTGTAGAGCTTGGTCAACTGCAGCAGGTCGTGGACCTTCTTGGTCAACTTGAGCAGTTTCAGCTTCGCACCCTGATTCTTGGCGGTCGTGTATGCGCTCACCATTTCACCCAGGCCCGAGCTATCGATATAATTTACATCGCCCAGATCCAGCAGGATGTTGCGCTGTCCTTTGCTGATCAGGTCGCGAATGGCATCGCGCAACTGCACGCTACCCTCGCCCAGCGTGATCCGTCCGCTGAGCTCCAAAACCGTCACGCCATCCACTTCCCTCGAAGCTATCGCAAGTGCCACGGAAAATCCCTCCTTATCGGTACATCGGTTATAGCATCTTTACCGCCGCCGGTATGCGGAAAACTCCGGCTCCGGCTGGTTTGCGCAGAAATCCGCAAACCGCGGCCCCCGCATCCGCCACCATGTTAAGCGGTTTTCCCCGCCGCCGCCAGATGCTTGATAAGTGTTAGCTCGGTCCCAGGATGCAATTGTCGAAAATGTACTTCGTCCATCAAAGACCGGATGAGAAAGATGCCGCGGCCGGTCCCGCGCAGAATGTTTTCCTCCGCCAGCGGGTCGGGCACGCTGTCGGGATTGAATCCATGGCCCTGATCGGCAATCACAATCACCAGGTCCTTACCGGTATTTTCCATGGAGACGTCGATCTGCCGGGCAGGATCGTACTCGTTGCCGTGCAGCACTGCGTTGATGGCAGCTTCACGCACCGCCATCCCGATGTGAAAACGCTGGTCCTCGTCCAGACCCGCTTCGGTGGCTAATTGGTCCGCAGCCTCCTCCACCTCGCTCACGCTTTCCATGGTGGAGCTCAGCCGGAAACTCCGCCGTCCTCTACTCGGTCCAGTCACCGGGCTTCCTCTTGCCTCCGGGTGGCTCCGCAAACTCCACCCACTAGCTCCATCAACCTTGCTGGCAAGTTTCAAGTCTGGATGCGATTGTGTCAAGCGCGGAAAGGGGATTACTTCCGTTGGCCCGATTGTCGCTGCGCGTGGACTTGCAGCGTGTCCAAGGGAGTAAACTTCGTTTCGTGGGCCGGCACTCGACTCACGGAGCCGCATCAAACCGCCAGACATGGATCAGCGCACCCCAACTCCCGTCAGCCTCACCGCCCTTCTTGGCACGCCTGTGACTGACGCGCGGGGGCAACTGCGCGGCAAGCTCAAAGATATTGTCGTGGACACAGGTCCGGATGGCGGCAAAGTTGCCGGCATGATCCTCAAAACGCGCACCGGCCTCGCCATGGTTCAGCCGCAGGAGGTCCTGGAAACCCCCGCCGGAACGCTTGAATTGCGCTCCACCGACGCCATCTCACCCCTCAAGGATGAAGGCAGTTATCTCTTCCTGCAGAGGGATCTCGTCGACCAGCAAATCATCGATATCAACGGCCGAAAGGTTGTCCGCGTCAACGACGTCGATCTGGAGTGGACTGGCGAGGGCGCGGCCCGCCATCTGCGTGTGGCCGAAGTTGAAGTGGGACTGAGTGGCGCCATTCGCCGGGTCTTTAAAGGCGTGTTGCCTCGCGCGCGTCTCGAATCCCTCTCGCGCAAAGTCGCCCCGCGCGCTATTCCCTGGAAATTCGTCGACGTCATTGAGCCCGACCCCGCGCGGCGCGTCAAGCTGCGCATCGAGCATGAACGCCTGGGCGGGATTCACCCCTCTGACCTGGCCGACATCCTTGAAGATCTTGCTCCAGCCGAGCGCCAGGCGGTCTTCACCTCGCTCGATGAAGATGTGGCCGCTGAAACTCTGGAAGAAGTCGAGCCTCGGATGCAAAAAGCGCTGCTCGAAAAACTTGACGAGGAGCGCATCGCCGACATCGTCGAGGAAATGGACCCTGGCGCTGCCGCCGATCTCCTCTCCGAACTGCCTCGAGAGCAATCGGACGCCATCCTCGAGGAGATGGAGCCGGAGGAGCGGCAGGAGGTCGAGGAGCTGCTCGAGTTTGACGAGGACTCTGCGGCCGGGAGCATGACAACGGAGTTTGTCTACCTTGCTGTCGATGCCACCGTGGCTCAGGCCGTGGAGGCCCTCCGCACCTTCGACGGCGATCCGGAGGGTGTCACCGAAGTCTACCTTCTCGACGACAAGCGCACGCTTCGCGGCGCCATTCCCCTGGCTCGCCTGGTCATGGCACAGCCTGACGCGCATCTGAGCGTTCTGGCTGAGCCTCGCGTGATCTCCTGCCCCCCCGAATCTGAAACAAAACGACCTTGCCGAGATGTTCGACAAATACAACCTTCACGCGCTTCCCGTCGTTGACTCGCAGAACCGCATGGTGGGCGTTGTCCAGGCCGAGCGCGTCATCAGCTTCCTCCGCGAGAAGCTCTAAAACTCCTCCATCCCCAAGATTCTATGTGGCTTCGTTACTGATTGCCCGCATCCATTCATTGCCTGCTCCAAATCACTGGAGAAAACCGGAATCTGTGAAACAATGCACCGAGAGCCGGAAGTGATTCTGCTGCCCAGCCTGTCCGATGAAGGAGTGAACGCTGTCGAGATTGTCGGGCATGATCACGGCCTGTCCGTTGGTGGAAGGAGTTGCGCCGATGGTCGCCGACTGGTCCGCCACCAGGCTCTCGACCTCCAGATTGCTGATCGAAGTTCCGGCAACCAGAGGCGATGGGAAGGCCGCCGTGGTCTGGGTGCTGCCGTCGGGGAAGGTAAGGCCGCTGCCTGCGCCGGAGATCTTGACCGCGCCGGCCACCTCGAGCGCCGCCGAGGGGTTTGAGGTGCCGATGCCCACGGCTCCGGCGTCGGTAACGCGCATGCGCTCGTTGAGACCCGAAGTGTAGAACCGGATGACTTTGCCCGGCGTGTCCGAGGACAGGAATGGGCCGAGCAGGTCCTGGCCGAAGCGGCCGGCGGAGGCCGCGCCGGTGAGCTGGATCTGATGGGTGGTCTGTCCGGTCAGCAGCAGGTTGCCGTTGAGTTGCAGCGCCTGGGTGGGAGCGGTGGTGCCGATGCCGACCAGTCCGTTGGATTCGAAGATGATGGAATTCACCAGCTCTCCATGGGAGTTGGCCTTGGGGATCGCGTTCGGCGTGCACTCCGCCGCAGGTGACCGGGCAGGAGCCGGCGAGCAGGAAGCTGGTGAGGACGCGAAGTTGCCGGGAAGCTGGCTTTGCAGAACATAGTCGGCCGCCGGAAGGCCGCCGAGCTGGTCCGCATTGGAGGCCGTGATGGCATAGGGCTGGCCGGCCAGAAGGACGCGGGGCAGCTCCGGATTGTCTCCCACCTGCACCCCAAGCCAGCGCTGTTCGCCGGAGGGAAACAATGCGGCGTTCAAGGGCGTTGTCGCGCCGAGCAGCACGGTGTAGCGCCCGTCCGCAGCCACGGAGACGCTCTGGTGCTCGCTCCACAGCGGCGAGTTCGTATCGGGGTCCGCATAGAGCGAAAAGGTGAGGGGGACGACACCGCTGCGGGGTGCGCTGCTGCTGTCTGGAATGACAGACGAATATCGTACCGTGCTGACCGGAACGGTCACAGGATCGGGGGACGATTGCCCGGCCGCAGCCGCCGCTAGAAGAATAAACACGAGGCAGAGTTGCAAGGATGGAACCAAATATCGCATGACGCTCTTTTTCATCCTGCTTTCCCTTCGGTGGCGGCCAGCGCTGTGCGCGGAGCGCGGATGTAGAAGGCGATCACCGCGCCAACGGCCAGAAAGAACCAGGCCGGTCCCTGGGTGAGGTGGTTGACCATGATGCTCAGGGTCAGGCAGAAACAGAGCAGGGCGGTGGCATAGGTGCTGTAAAAACCGCGTGTTCGCAGCATGTGGAAATACAACCCCGAAGCCAGCAGTCCGGCAACCAACGGACCGGCGAGCACCCCGGCCACGCCGAAGTCGGTATAGAACTGGTGCAGCCAGGTGAAGGTGTTGGCTTCAAACGGAACGGAGACGAACTCGGCCACGATCGCCGGCGGCTCCAGGGTTGGATCGACCAGGTTCAGAAGCTTGAAGACCGGGTAGAACGTCATGGCTCCATGGGTGGAGCGCGGCGCGCTGTCCAGATATGCCTGCAGGGCAGGAAAGCTGGCGGTGGCGTACATATAGGGCGGCAGCAGGACCAGGGTGGCGCTGCTGGCGCGGGCCGAGTCCACCAGCAGCGGGGAGTTCTCCGCCACCTTACCCAGCCAAGCGGCCATGGCCAGGAACTGCGCCAGCAGGAGGACGGCGACGATGCCGAGCCCGGCGGCGATCTTCTTCACCTGCAGCTTCATGGAGTGGCAGAGCAGAAAGCCAGCCCACAGCGTGGCGTAAAAGAAGCGGGTGCGGTCCTCCATGAGCAGCACGGCCGCGATGCTGAAAACCAGCACAAACCAGACGGTTCTCCTGCGCCGTCCGCCCATGGCAAACAGGTACAACGAGGCCAGAACAACGTTTGAAACGTTGAGCCAGTTGAACGGCTTGATGCCCTCGCTCACCTGGCCTCCGGCGGCCATGGCTTGGCGGATCTCGTGCGGCGCTTCGAGGTAGTCCGCCAATCCCAGCGTGGAGTGCACCGAGTGAAGAAAGACCGCGAGCCCGATGGCGCCCAGCAGGAAGCAGAAGCGAATGGCCTGATAAAGCCGCTCTTCCGAGATTCCGCGGCACAATTCGGCAGGGTTACGCACTCCGCGCCGGTCCCACGCCAGATATGGAATCGACCACCCAGCGCCGAAGGCCGCCAGGCTCAGCGCAATCAGCATCCAGGTGGAGGCGCGCACCGGCGTGTAGGCAATCCATCCGGCGCCATACAACGCCAGCGAGGCGAACCAGGAGACGTAGTACACGCTGAAGGGAGAGACCGGATGGGCAAAGCACCGGCCTGAGATCCACGCCGCCAGCGCGGCCAGAACGGTTGCGCCCAGCATCAAAGGCCAGTTCATCGTCCGCTCCCCGGGTTGCCTGCGTCCGCGGTGCACCTCGCCGTGGGACGCCGCAGATCGCCGGCCACCCGCACACCTAGCCGCTTCCATCCGCTGCCGGATGGCGAGAGGCGCCACGCCTCCGAACCCACTACCGCCAGCACTCCCGCAGCCAGGCCGAAGACGGTGCAGAGCACGAAGAGGATCAGGAACCGGGGACTGGAACGCCGCTCCGGCTCCTTTCCCGCGTCGATCACCCGCAGGCGGGGAGTCTGCTTGGCCTCTTCCACCTTGGAGATCTCATACTGCTTGACCAGGGTCTCGTAGACTGCCTCCTGCAGCTGCACCTCGCGCAGCAGATCGGCGTAGCCGGCGCCTACTGCGGGAAGCCTCCCGAGCGACAGGTACTCGGAGCCTGCGGGCGCCTGCCCGGGCTCATCGTGCGACGGGTTTTGCGGCGGACCGCCGGGGGTGGTTCCCATCCGGTCCAGCGAGGCGCGCAGAGCGGCGGCTTGGGCCTCCAGGCTTTTTACCTTGGGATGATCCGGGCCGTACATCTGGCGCGCGCCCTCCAGCTCGGAGCGGGTGGCGATCCACTGGCCCTGAATGCGGCCGGCCATCTCGAAGGCGGCCTTGCCCTGCTCCTTGATGTCGAGCGCCGAATTGCGGCTGGAAAAGCGCGCCAGCTGCTGCTCGTCGGTGAGCAGGCCCTGGCGCACCACGGCGACTCTGGTCTCCAGAAACTCGCGTTCGCGATGGGCGGCCGAGGTGTTGAGGGTTTGCAGCACTTTATCGGCCTCTTCCACATAGGCATTGGTAAGCGCGGCCACGCGCAGGCGATCCCTGCCGGTCACCGTCAAGGTCACGACGCCGCTTTTTTTGTCCTCGCTGACCACCGTGTCGTCGGACAACCTGGCGCGCGCCCGCTCGTAGCCGCGCAGGTGGTAGACGCGGCGCAGGTCGAAGCGATCGATGAGCGCGTCCTCCACGGTGTCGCTGCGCAGAACGGCGGCAAACAAGGCTCCCGGAGTGCGGGTGCCCATCAGCTCCGAGATGGGACCGGCGGCAGGGAGGACCATGCTGCTGCCGGCCATCATCATGGCCGGAGAATTCTTCCGAGGGCAGGACGCGGGCCGTGGACTGGAACTTGGCGGGGAGAACAACCGCCAGCAGGCCGGCCAGGACAGCGCCCGCCAAGGTCCATGCGAGCAGCCTGCGCCGCTCGTCCCAGAGCACTTCGAGCCAGCCCCAGAGATCCCTGGCAGCGACAGGCATGAAGCCGTCCGCGGTCTGCGTGGAGGCAGGGTTCACCGCACTCTCCCAGTGGTCTTCCGTCAGCAAAGCGGCCTCCTCAATTGCCCAGCGCCACCCGCGCGGCAATCACCAGCGTGGAGAAGACCTCGACATAGTTCAACAGGTCCTTCCATGTCCCCGACTCCACCACGATCTTGTCCGGCACCACGATGAGATCGCCGGGGGTTGCGGGCTCGCTGCGCAGCGAGCCGGAGAGCCAGCCGCCCTTGTGTCCGGCGACCGTGCCGTCGGCGTGGATGACGAAAATCTCGCTGGCGTCGGCATAGCGCGTCACGCCGCCGGCATCGCGCAGATAATTCCCTATGGTTTTGCCGCGCATGTAGACCAGGGCGTTGGTGTTGTTGACCTGACCGTTGACCAGAACGAAGTCCGGCTCGCGGGGAACCAGGAGGCTGTCTCCGGCGGACAGCGGAGGATCGTTGGCAGTGTTTTCCCACTCTTCCATGCGGCGTGAGATGTGAATGACCAGCCGTCCCGGGTCCTGCTCGCTCTTCAAGCGGGCCACGATCTCCCTCTTCTGCTGGTCGAAGTCGCGCGCCGGGTCGCCGTCCTTGGTGTCTCCCCGGCTGATCGGGCGGGGAGTGGATTCGATGCGGGCGATGAGCTGCTGGCGCAGCTGGGCGTTCAGTTCGCGAACCTGCACGCGCTGCAACACTGCCGCCTGCGGGTAGGAGACCGGCAGGAATCCGCCGGCGCGGCGAATCAGCGAACTGAGGCGCTCCCCGGGCGAGATGCCGTAGACGCCGGGAAAGCGCACCTCGCCCTTGAGGGTGACCGAGGCTCCGATGTCTTTCCATCCCGGAATCTGGCGGATGAATACCACGTCATTGGGCTTGAGCAGGGTCGCGGCGGCCCCCGCGGAGGCGGACGCACGCAGATCCACCGACTGCTGCTCGACCTCGACCTTGCGTCCCTGCTCGATCCGGTAGCTGGCCACCATGGCCGCCTCGCGATAGGCAGAGCGGCTAAAACCGCCCGCGGCGCGCACCAGGTCGGCCACCGTCATGCCCGACTCCAACGGGTAACTGCCGGGCTTGAGCACCTCGCCCTCAATGGAAACCAGCGGCGCATCGACGTCATAGCGCCCGAAGATGCGCACCACGTCGAAGGCTTCCAGTACCGGCGGTGCGTCTTTGCCGTCGAGCACGCTCACGATGTCGAAGGGGATCGTCTCCGGCTGCCGGTTGGGCCCGGTGAGGCGTACGATCTCGGCGCGGTTGGCCGGCTCCGGAAGGAGATCCGAGTAGGAGCCGATGAAATCGGTCAGCTTCATGCCGGGATGAAATGCGTACGGCCCGGCGCGGAAGACGTGGCCGGAGAGATAGACGCTCTGCTCGGTGTAGGGACGGATGGGCGCCACATAGACCCGGTCGCCATCGCTGATATGGAACTCGGACAGGGCGCGCTCGACCGCGGCATCGGTGGCGTCGGCGGCCACCGGCAGAGTCTGCTCGACGCGCCTCTGGTGGGCCTCGATGCGATCGATGGAGATCTGCCGCAGAGAGCCCTGCGGCGCAATTCCTCCGGCCAACTCCAGCACCTCGGCCAGTGTCTCCTCGCGCAGCAGCTCGTAGCGCGCCGGGCGCCGGACTTCGCCCTCGACCGCGACTTCGGTCCCCACCGTCGGCACAAGGATGGAGTCGCCCGATTGCAGGCGGCGCACGTCGGTCCGCACGCCGCGCAGGATGAGGTCGTAGAGATCGACGGTCGAGATCAGCTGCGCTCCGCGATAATGGCGCACCAGGCGAAGCGAGCCTACGGCGGTCGGTCCCCCGGCGGCATAGAGCGCGTTCAGCACCGTGGACTGGCTGCTGATGTCATAGGCACCGGGGCGCTCGACGTCTCCCACGACATAGACGCGGATGGTGCGCAGGCGCGACAGCGAGAGCGCAACCTTGGGATTATTGAAGCGGCGGCTGAGCGCCTGCTCGATGGCGCGCTCGGCGGCGGAGAGGCTCAGGCCGGAGACCATCAACGTGCCGCCCTCGGGAAGATCGACCCTCCCCTCGGGGTCCACCGCGGCCTGCAGCCGCTGGGGCGCGCCGCCGGAGATGTCCATCACCAGGCCGTCGCCCGGGCCCAGCACGTAATCGGGACCGATGGGCACATCCATGGGAAGCTTGTCCGCGTTCCCGGTGCCGTTCTTGAACAGGCTCATGCCGAAGCGCTCGAGCGGCTGCCCGCCGCGCTCGGGATACTGCCGGTAGAGATCCTGCAGCGCCGGATTGCCGGGATAAGGATTGCCGCCCGCGACCGGAAGCGGCTGCGTGGGCTGCGCCTTTTCCGCCACTTCTTTGGCCACCTCGGCTGGATGCTGGTCCGTCTGGGCGAAGGCCAAAGACGGCAGCAACGCCACAGCCAGCAATAGAGTCAAGCAGCCCAACAGACGAGATCGCTGGCGCGTCTTCTCTGGAAAAACCCCTGGGAAAACCCCTGGGAAAACCGCGTCCTGGAAAACCGCGCGGCCGTAGCAATTCTTCTTCTGAAACATCATTCCCAGTTCCCAACCGGCATGGCATCCTCTGATGTTCGGCTCCGGTGCGGCGCCGCGCCCTGGCGGGCTTGATTCGTCTGACCGTTCGTCTCACAGTCCAACAACTCGCAATAGAGCGATTCCATATCTCCAGCCAGCCGCTGCGCCGAATACCACTGGCGCACGAAGGCCCGGCCCACTTGGGCGGTCTGGCGGCGCAGCGCGGCGTCGGCCATCAGGCATTCCACGGCGCGCTGCAGACTTTCGGCATCTTCGGCGGGAACCATGACCCCGTGTTCGCAGATCTTGATGGCGCCCGCCCTGGCCTGCACGCCGCCCATCAGATCGACGACCCCGCCGACCTCGGTGGAGACCACCGCGCAGCCCTGGCTCAGCGCTTCGATCATGGCCAGCGGCGTGCCCTCGTTGTTGGAGGTGATGGCCAGCAGGTCGAAGTCGCGATACAGCGGCAGGCAATCCTCCTGCACCCCGGCAAAGATCACCTTGTCCGCGATGCCAAGGCGGCGGACGATTTCCACCAGCGAGTCGCGCAACTCTCCATCGCCGACCAGTACCAGACGGATGGCCAGTTGCGGATTCCGGCTCAGCAGCCCGGCGAAGGTGCGCAGCAGCAGATCGAGGTTCTTGATCGGCACAAAGCGCCCCACCGAGGCCAGAACGAATTCGCCGGCGCCGATTCCATGGCGCCGCCGGAACTCGCCCCACTCCGCTCTGCCATGGTTCATGTTCACTCCCAGCCGCATCACCTTGTACTGGCCGGCGCGGCCAATCCGGAACTCCTCCAGAAGCTCTTTGCGCTGCTGCTCGCTGACCACCAGCAGGCGGTCGGTGATGTTGGCCAGGCCGCGCTCGATGGCCACGAAGGCCCGCGTACGCCAGCGGCCGAAATAGCCCTTCAGAACATGGCCGTGGTAGGTGTGCAGCATCTTCAATGGCCTCGGCTTGAGCCGCAGGATGGATGGCGTGGTGAGCCGGTAAAGCAGCGCGGCAATGCGGCCCACCGCTCCGGCCTTGGATTTGTGGGTGTGCAGCAGATCGGGACGTTCGCGGAGAAAGACGCGATAGAGCTTGGCAATCACCCGCAGGTCCGGCCAGCCCAGCTCGCGGCTCATTTCCGGAATGACTTCGACCTCCACCTCATTGGCGGCGGCATAGTCCAGGCACTCGGTCTCGCCGCGGGCCGCGCTTCCGGTTACCAGCAGCGAGTGGAAGCGGCTCTTGTCCATTTGCGAGCAGAGCAGGACCACGTGCTTGGTGGGGCCGCCCACCACCACCCGGTCGATCACGCGAAGAATCTTGTAACAGCCCTTGTCCACTCGCGCTCCTCTAACAGTGACCAATGTTTGTTCCCCACCCACTTGCGTAGCTTCGCCCCGTCACGTAGAAGGCTCTCTGTGACATGGCCCCTCGAACTCTGTTTCCGTTGTAGGAAGCTGTATCCAGGGCGGGCCGGAACGCGGCCCGGACAACTTCTGACTGAGAATTACATGGCGGAAATTTCAATCTCAAGCCGGAGCACAGATATTTCGTCGCCAGCGTGCACACGATGGCACTGAATCTATTTTGGGAATTGAGGCTGCACCCCTAAAACGCCGATCGGACCGACGGGTTGGCGCGGCTTCGCAACCTCCGGTTGTGTTGCCCACAAGGCGGTTGCGCGATGCCGGTATATTCTGTAGCGGGGGTTCACCAACGGTGCAGCGGATGCTTGCCGATTTCCTTCAGAGCGCGGCCCACGTTGCCAACAAGAAGCACGGCGGCACGCTCACGGCCGCGCTGGTCCACCTGGGAGCGTTCGGTTTGTTCTCCCTGGCCATTGTGGACAGCCTGCCGCTGCCGACCTTCGGAGGCCCTGACATCCTTACCGCCATCCTCGCGGCTAGCCATCACGGTCCGTGGTATGAATACGCCATCGCCGCCACTGCCGGTTCGGAGATCGGGGCCTTTCTCACCTTCCGGCTGGCACGCCGCGCCGGAGTTGCCTATCTGCACAAGAGCTTCGGCAGCGGGCGCGTCCCGACCATTTTGCGTATGTTCAAGCGATGGGAAACCGGGGCGCTGGCCATCTCCGCCGCGGTTCCCTTTCCGACTCCCACCAGCTTCTTCTTTGCGGCGGCAGGGGCTTCGAACTACAGCAGGCGGAAATTCCTGATTGTGGTGGCACTGTGCCGAGCGGCGAGGTATTCGCTGATTGCCATTCTGGCCGACCGTTACGGGCATCACTTCATTCAGGCCGTCCGCCATCCCGACCAATATTGGGGCTGGCTGCTGCTGTTCGCCGCTCTCGTTGCGGCTGCGGTCGCCGCCGCGATTGTGATAAAAAGGCGGCTGGAGAGCACGTTCGGCCAGGAGGAAAACGAATCTCCTGCGGGAGACGGGCCCGGCGGCGCGCGACAACAGAAAATTGACGATCAAGAATTGCGGGGGAACGAATGAAATCACTGCTTGCGGTACTGCTGATCACGCTGAGCATGAGCGCCACTGGGCTGTGCCAAGATAAGGGGGAAAAGGCCGCCACCGAGGCCGCAAACCGCTGGCTGGCGGTGGTCGATAGGGGGGATTATGCAGCGAGTTGGGAGATAGCCGCGCCTATGTTCAAGCAATCGATCGCTCAGGATCAGTGGGCAAAGATGCTGAAGGCCAAACGGGGGCCGATGGGGAAGCTCCTGGCGCGCACGCTTAAATCGGCGGTCTACACCACCAGCCTGCCGGGCGCGCCGGATGGCCAGTATGTGGTGGTCGTGTACGAGTCCTCGTTCGAGCATAAGAAATCGGCGATTGAAACCGTCACTCCGTCGCTGGATAAGGATGGCCAGTGGAAGGTTTCCGGGTATTTCATCCGATAAGCCGGCTTGACTTTTCTTTTCACCGAACCCTACTCTTAAACCCCTTCGAGGGTGAGGTCCGTCCCTGGAACGCCAAAACTGAAAGCGAGTGTGCCCATGATTGTTCTTGCGGCGAAATTTACCGGAAAACCGGAACGGAGAAGCGACATTCTCCGCCTGGTTGCCACTGTGACCCCGCCCTCGCGGGCTGAGGCGGGCTGCGTGACCTACAACTTCTACGAGCAGCAGCCGGGAGCCGGCGAGTTCCTGTTTTTTGAAGAGTGGAGCGATCAGGCGGCGCTCGATGGGCATTTCCAGACGCCGCATTTCAAGGCGTTCATGAAGGAGTTCCCTGAGCTGATCCAGGGGCCACCGCAACTGCGCACCTATGAGGTCGGCAAGACGCACGATCTGTAGGCCAGGCGCACGAAACAGCGGCTGAAGGGACGGAGCACCCGCGCTCGATCGCTTCAGCCGCTGCCGGATTCTCAGACCCTATTTAAGATTGCTCGCGCTCCTGCGCGCGATCACTCTGCCATTCTCGATCCGAGAAGGTTGCGCCATCACCGATGGAAGATTCTTTGCCACCCAGTTTGACGCTGCCTGATTCGAATTGATGGCATGTCCCAGAGCATCGAAGACGTTGATGGAAAGCATCGCGCCCTGTCCCAAATCCACCCACTGATACTCGACGAAGCCCGGCATGGCCGAGATCAACGGAGCGAATCCTTCCTGTACTTTTCGTGAAGCTTCCTGAGAGTTGGACGCCCTCATACTTCCGCACCGTGGTGTACATGTTGCTCTCCTGTGCTACTGGCTGCTTCGCTCTTGCATTCTGCAAGGGCGAAGCAGCCAGTGCAACGGATTCCACCGTCGGGACCATGACCAAAGTAATGCCGCGCTTCTGTGCTTCAGCCCAGCCGGTTCAGCCCGTCCACGTAGGCTTTTGCGCTGGCCTCGATGATGTCGGTGGAGACGCCGCGGCCCATGACGCGGCGGTCGCCGACCTCCAGATGCACGATGACCTCGCCCATGGCCTCGGTGCCTTCAGTAACGGCGCGAATGTCATAGCGCAGCAGCTTGGCCTGCGCGCCGGTGAGTCCGGCGATGGCCTTGTATACGGCGTCCACCGGGCCGTCGCCGATCGACAGCGCCTTCCATCGTCTTGCCATTCACCAGCAGGCGCACCGTCGCGGTGGGAATCGCCGCTGTGCCGCTGTAGCTGTGCAGGTAGTCGAGTTTCAGCTTCTGCTGCTCGGGAGGCAGCTCATTGCGCATCAGCGCCACCAGGTCTTCGTCGAGCACCTCCTGCTTCTTGTCGGCCACGGAGAGAAAGCGCTGGTACATGGCGTCCAACTCCGGCTTGGAGAGTTCGTAACCCAGCTTCTCCAGCCGGGCGCGCAGTCCCGCTCGCCCGGTGCGCGCCGTCAACACCACGCGGCTTTCGGTGATGCCGACGTCTTCCGGACGCATGATTTCGTAGGTCTCGCGGTCCTTCAGGAATCCATCCACGTGGATGCCCGAGCTGTGCGAGAAGGCATTGGTGCCGATGACGGCTTTGTTGGCGGGAACCGGCATTCCAAGCATGTCGGCCACCATGCGGCTGGTGCGGAACAGCTCGTGCGGATCGACCCCGGTGCTGAGCCCGTAATAGTCGGCGCGGGTGCGGAGGCCCATGACGACTTCTTCCAGGGCGGCGTTGCCGGCGCGTTCGCCGATGCCGTTGATCGTCCCCTCGACCTGCCGCGCGCCGTTGCGAATGCCGGCCAGCGAGTTGGCCACGGCCAGTCCCAGGTCGTCGTGGCAATGCACGCTGATGGTGGCCTTCGCAATGTTCGGAACGTTCTCGCAGATACCGCGGATCAGCGCGCCGTACTGTTCGGGGACCGTGTAGCCGGTGGTATCAGGGATGTTGACCACCGCTGGCCCCGGCATCGATGACCGCCTCGAGCATCTCGAACAGGTACGCCGGATCGGAGCGGCCCGCATCTTCGGCATAGAACTGCACCTCGCACGAGCAGTTGCAGGCTCGCTTCACCGCATCCACCGCCAGTTGCACCAGTCTGGCTTTCTTTTCCGCCAGCGTTTTGCCGTAACGCTCATCGCGGAACTTGCCCATGATGTGAATGTCGGAGACTCCGATGCCGGTTTGAATGCGGGGACGCGCGGCTTTCGCCAGCGCCTTGCCGCAGGACTCGATATCGGCTGCGACGGCGCGAGAGAGCGCGCAGATTGTCGGCCCCTCGATCTCCTCGGCGATCCTCCGCACGGCGTCGAAATCCTCTGGAGAGGATGCCGGGAAGCCGGCCTCGATGATATCCACCTTCAGACGGGCCAACTGGCGCGCAATCGCGATCTTGTCCCGGCACCCGAGGCGGGTTCCCGCAGCCTGTTCTCCATCCCGCAGCGTGGTGTCAAATACCGCGACCATCGACGTAGCCTTCATTCCCGCCTCCCCAATGAATTTTTGTATTAACAACCGGCAGTGCAACAGCATACCGCATGTGTCGGCCAGACGAAGGGCGGTGTCCTGGCCGATTTTACAAAATCATGACGGACACAGGCATCCATCCTAGCCTGGCATCCATCTAGTTCAGGAGTAAGACTGCTGCAAACCGTTCGTGAGGCGGCCTTAAGCGTTCGGTCGCTGCACGACAACTTCCTCGGTAAGCCCGCGCTGGCGGGAGAAAAGGAGGGTAACGTAGCGACGTCCATCGACGACTTGCAACAGATGCTTAGCCGTGGCGCCCTGCCTTCCATGGGCGCTTGAACTCCTCAACAAGGCTTCCAGCAGCCGGGCGTGGCCAACCGCCTGCCCGGCTTCACCCTGCTGCCGTCCAGAACCCGAATTCCGCCGCTTACCTTCCGGAGCACTCTCTTGCACCCCGCAGGGCCATTCGAGCATCGTAGGTTCAGAGGATACCCATGAGCAAACATATCGAGGAACGCGGCTACGCCAGGGCGGATGTCCTGGTTTCCACGGATTGGGTGGCAGAACACCTGCAGGACCCCGGGGTTCGCCTCGCCGAATCCAACGAAGACCCGCTGCTGTATAGTTCCAACCACATCCCCGGTGCAGTGGAGATCGACTGGACGCGGGACCTCAATGATCCGATCCGCCGCGACTATCTGGGACGCACCGCCTTTGAGAAGCTGATGCGCAGGGTTGGAGCTACGCGGGAGACCACAATCGTGCTCTACGGCGACAAGAATAACTGGTGGGCGGCCTATGCCTTCTGGCTGCTGCAGCTGTTCAACCACACCAACGCCAAAATTATGGACGGCGGACGCATGAAGTGGATCAACGAGAAGCGGCCGGTGGCGCGCACCGTGCCCCGCTATCCGCCCAGCAACTACACGGCCCCCGAGCGCGACGATAGCCAGTTCCGTGCCTTCCGCGACCAGACCCTCCAGCACCTCGAGCAGAAGCTGCCGCTGATCGATGTGCGCAGTCCCGAGGAGTACCGCGGAGAGCGGCTGCACATGCCGGACTACCCGAACGAGGGCGCGCTGCGCGGCGGACACATTCCGGGTGCGCTGAGCATTCCCTGGGCCCGCGCCGTCAACCAAGAGGATGGCACCTTCAAGGATGCGGCCGAGCTGCGCAAGATCTACACCGAGGAGAACAAGCTGCGCCCCGGCGACGACGTGATCGCCTATTGCCGCATCGGCGAGCGCAGCAGCCACACCTGGTTTGTGCTGCGCTATCTGCTCGGATTCTCCAATATCCGCAACTACGACGGCAGTTGGACGGAGTGGGGCAACCTGGTCAACGTGCCGGTGGAGAACCCAAGCGCGGAGACACGGGATGAAGCCGCTGCCTGACCGGCTGGAACGCCTCGTCTCCACCCTGGAGAGCCTGGAGCGCGAGGACAGAATTGAGATGCTGATCGAAGCCGCCGGGCAGTTCACTCCGGTTCCGGAGCGCATCGCCCGGCGACCCTTTGCCGCGGAACACCGCGTACCCGGCTGTGAATCGGAGGCTTACGTGTGGGCGGAAGCCGGCCCCGCAGGCACGCTGTCGTTTCACTTCGCAGTGGAGAACCCACAGGGCATCTCGGCCATGGCGCTGGCGGAGATCCTGCGCAGCTCGCTCTCCGGCGCGCCGCTGGATGAAGTCGCCGTCGTGCCCGCCGACGTGGTTTATCGCATCTTCGGGCGCGAGCTCTCGATGGGCAAGTCGCTAGGGCTGATGGGGATTGTGAATATGGTCCGCACCGCCGCCCTGCAACAATTGCAGGCCAGCGCGGCGAAGCAGGCCAGCGGCTGATACGGCTACTTGCCCGGCTTCCAGATCGGCAGCTCCGACGAATTAGAGTTCGCATTTTTGCCGCCGAAATCCGAATCAAAACCAAGCTGCAGCCGGGCAGCCTCGGTCATTCTGCTGGGCTGCCAGGGCGGATCGAAGACCAGTTCCACACGCACTTCCTTGACGCCCGGCAAACGCGCCAGCTTTCGCTCAACCTCTTCTTTGATCGCGCCCGCCACCGCGCATCCGGGCGCGGTCAGGGTCATCTTGACTTCAACCCTGGTGCCCGACTCGGGCAGCGGGGTGATCGCGCAGGAGTAAATCAATCCGATGTCCACGATGTTGACGGGGATCTCCGGATCGAAGACGCTGCGCAGTTCGGCCCACACAGCCTCCTCAACGGACGTGCCCGGCTGCGCCGCAACGGCGGGCATGTTCGCTGCGCGCGCATTCTCGGCGTGACCACTCGGCGCAAGCGCCGCAGGGGCTGCATCGTCGCCAATCAACATTCCACCCGGCCCGCCATCCGACTCGGCGGCGCCCGTGATCCGCAGCACGGATTGATTGACCAGGGCTTCGACGTGCCGCCGCGCCGGACCTCCCTTCATGCGCGCCATGCACTCGCCGGCAAAGGCCAGCAGCATGAGCCGCCGCGCGGAGACTTCGCCAACTCCGCGCGAGCGGAGATAGAAAAGAGCTTCTTCGTCGATCTGGCCGATGGTGGCTCCATGGGTGCACTTCACATCGTCGGCGTGAATCTCCAGCTGTGGCTTGGTATCGATCTGTGCGTCGTCGGAGAGCAGCAGGTTGCGGTTGGTCTGCTTGGCATCGGTCTTCTGCGCGTCCCGGTGCACGATGATGCGGCCGTGAAAGACGCCGTGCGCTTTGCCATCGAGAATGCCGTTGTAAAACTGGCGGCTGGCGCAGTGCGGGCTGCGATGCTCCACCAGCATGTAGTTATCGATGTGCTCGTCGCCGCCGCCCAGGAACAATCCGTTGATGAGGCACTCGCCGCCCTCGCCGGCCAGCACCGTATGCACGTTGTTCCGCACCAGCGCTCCGCCCAGCAGAACAGAGTGCGTGGCAATGTTCGTGCCGCGCCCCTGCTGGATGCGCAGCGTCGAGATATTGCGCGTTCCCGCCTGCTCGCGCTCGATCCGGTGGTGGGAGACCACGGCATTGTCGCCGGCGACCAGTTCCGTCACCGAGTTGCAGAATATGTCACAAAACACGCCCTCGCTGCTACCCAACGAAACATACTCTTCGACAATCGCAACCTCGCTCTGCTCCTCCACCAGGATCAGGTTGCGCGGGTGGCTCATCATTGGTAATCCATCGCCAGTGGAGAGATACAGCAGCCAGACCGGCTCTTCGACCATCACGCCACGCGGAACATGCACGTAGGCGCCATCTTCCGCAAAAGCCGTGTTCAGCGCTGCAAAGCTGTCGCGGTGCTGGTCCAGGTAATGCCCGAGATGCTGCACCACCAAGGTGCCGTCGGAGTTCAACGCCTGGGCCAGTCCCATAACAGTTACGCCGCCGGGCAAAGGCTTGCGTGTCGATAGCTCGGGCGCAAAGTGGCCGTCGACAAACACTAACTGGCAACTAGCGCCCTGGTTCCACCACGGCATAAGCTGCGCTGCGGAAACCGCGGATGGCATCTCCCGCGCCAGTTCGAACTGGGTGTTCGCGATGGCAGAGACGCTGGTAAATCGCCAGTCCTCGTCGTGCGTGGAGGGAAAGCCCACATCGCAGAAGCGCGCGAAGGCCTCGCGGCGAAGCTCGCGCAGCCACGGCAGTTGGTTTCCCGCCGCGCGGCGCTCAAATTCCGTGAAGCTCGCGATGTAGTGCTGTGGCGCTCTCTCGGCCGTGATCACTTCGGTCCTTTCTCAGGCTGCGGAGTGGCCAGCATTCGACGCAGGAACGTCGGGCGCGTGGGCCTCCATGGCTCCGTAGCCGGTCTCTTCCAACTCCAGCGCCAGTTCCGCGCCGCCGGAACGCACAATTCGGCCGTCCACCAGCACGTGCACATAATCGGGCACGATGTAGTTCAGCAGGCGCTGATAGTGCGTCACCACGATCATGGCTCGCTCTGGTCCGCGCATCGCGTTCACGCCCTGGGCCACAATCCTGAGCGCGTCAATGTCCAGTCCGGAATCGGTCTCATCGAGAATCGCCAGTTTGGGCTCCAGTACCGCCATCTGAAGAATCTCATTGCGCTTTTTTTCACCGCCGGAAAAGCCCTCATTCACCGGGCGGTTCATCAGCTTGTCGTCCATCTCCAGCAGCGCCAGCTTTTCGCGGAACATTGGCAGGAATTGCGTCGCCGTCATCTCCTCCAATCCACGGGCCTTGCGGATGGCGTTGAGCGCGGTGCGCAGAAAGTAAGTGTTGCTGATTCCGGGAATTTCCACCGGGTACTGGAAGGCCATGAAGACGCCCTCCCATGCGGCCTCCTCGGGCTTCATCGCCAGCAGGTCTTTGCCATTGAGCAACACTTCGCCCGCGGTCACCTCATAGGTGTCGCGCCGCGCCAGCACCTGCGCCAGCGTGCTCTTCCCCGAGCCGTTCGGCCCCATGATGGAATGGACCTCGCCGGCATTCACCTGCAGCGTGATGCCCTTCAATATCTCGTGATGATCCACGCTGACGTGCAGATCTCTGATTTCGAGCAACGGGCTCATTCCTCTCCTTCGCTCCGCAACGCTGTTCTTGGAATTGCCTTATCCCACGCTGCCTTCCAGGCTCACACTCAGCAGCTTCTGCGCTTCCACGGCAAACTCCATGGGCAGTTCGCGGAAAACACGCTTGCAGAATCCGTTCACGATCATGGAGATCGCGTCCTCGCCCTTGAGTCCGCGCTGACGAAGGTAGAACATCTGGTCCTCGCCAATCTTGGACGTGGAAGCCTCATGTTCCATGCGCGCCGTCGAATTCCTCACCTCGATGTAGGGAAAGGTGTGGGCGCCGCACTGGTCGCCGATCAGCAGCGAGTCGCACTGCGTGTAGTTCCTGGCGCCGGTGGCGGACTTCATAATCTTCACCTGGCCGCGGTAGGTGTTCTGTCCGTGGCCTGCGGAGATGCCCTTGGTGACGATGGTGCTCCGGGTGTTCTTGCCGATATGGATCATCTTGGTGCCAGTGTCGGCCTGCTGATGGTTGTTGGTGAGTGCCACCGAATAGAACTCGCCCACCGAGTTATCGCCGCGCAGAATGCAGCTGGGATACTTCCAGGTAATCGCCGACCCGGTTTCCACCTGCGTCCAGCTGATCTTCGAATTCACGCCCTCGCATTTGCCGCGCTTGGTGACAAAGTTATAGATACCGCCTTTGCCTTCCTTATCGCCCGGATACCAGTTCTGCACCGTGGAATACTTGATCTGTGCATCGTCGAGCGCAACCAATTCGACTACCGCGGCGTGCAACTGGTGCTGATCGCGAATCGGCGCCGTGCAGCCTTCCAGATAGCTGACGAACGCGCCGGCATCGGCGATGATCAGCGTGCGCTCGAACTGCCCGGTCTCGGCGGCGTTGATGCGGAAGTAGGTGGAGAGTTCCATCGGACAGTGAACTCCCTTGGGGACGTACACGAAGGAGCCATCGGAGAAAACCGCCGCATTGAGCGCGGCAAAAAAGTTGTCGCTGTAAGGAACCACGGAGCCAAGATACTTTTTCACCAGTTCCGGATGCTCCTGCACCGCCTCCGAGAACGAGCAGAAGATTACACCGGCTTCCTTCAACTTTTCCTTGAATGTCGTCACCACTGAAACGCTATCAAAGACCGCGTCCACCGCGACGTTATTCCCTTGAACCCCCGCCAGCATCTTCTGCTCTTCCAGCGGAATCCCCAACTTCTGATAGGTGCGCAGCAGTTCCGGATCGAGAGACTCTAAGTTCTCCAGCGCCGGGCGCTTCTTGGGAGCAGAGTAGTAGACGATGTCCTGATAGTCGATGGGACCGTAGTGTATGTTGGCCCACTTCGGCTCGGCTTGCGCCTTCTCCAGCGAGGCCCAGTGCCGGTACGCCTTCAGCCGCCACTCCAGCATGAACTCGGGCTCGCGCTTTTTGGCCGAGATCAGCCGGATCGTCTCTTCATTCAATCCCTTGGGAAGGCTCTCCGACTCGACGTCGGAGACAAATCCCCACTTGTACTCACGTTCAGCCAGCTCTTCGATGGTCTTTACATCTGTGCTCATCGCACTCCCCACACGCTTCCTGTGCCCGGTTAGATGCTCTAATCGCCCGCGTCGCACCAAACACCGCAGCTTTGCCGGAAACGTATCCCGAGCGAAGAAACTTTCAGGGCCAAACAGCCCCGAAGGCCGGGGCTGCATCTATTCAAACTCTCGATCTTTCGTTGGCCTCTTAGAGGCAATGAATCGCTTCCCGCCGTACAACTCTTTACCGGAGGATTTCATGGAAACCACTCAAGCTACCACCGCTGAAGGTGAACTGGTGCTGCACCTTTACGAACTGCGCAGAGAGACCGAAATGCGCAAAGCCCGCAACTGGTTCGCAGCGGAGTTCTGGCCGCGCAGCTTTGCTGAGATCGAAAAGACCATGATGCAGTTTGACTCGCCGCAGAGCCACTGGTTCCGGCAGATACTTTCTTACTGGGACATGGCCGCGGCTCTGGTGGAGCACGGAGCGCTCGACCGGACGCTATTCACCAACACCAGCGGCGAGGCCTGGTTCTGCTACGCCAAGATGAAACCGTTTATGCAGGAGTGCCGGAGCAAGTTCTCCCCCACGTTCCTGTCCAACCTGGAGAAGGTCGTCGAGGGTTCTCCTGAAGGCCGCGAGCACCTGCAGCGCACGCAGGAAATGATCGCGCGTATGCACGCCGCAGGCGAAGAGAGGACAAAGAAGCCCGCCGCCTGAATAAACTATGCGTGGCTGGCGGCCCGAGCTTCGCAGCCGGGTACGCGGCAAAAGATGCCGCTCCGGCCGCTGGCGCTCGGCTCCCGGCTACCTGGTGTCTTTCACATTCGGTTCCTCGGCATACTGATTGCGCAAAACTCTGTGCATCACTTTGTTGGAGGCGGTGCGCGGCAGACTGTCTACAATCACCACGTCTTCGAGGTGAAAGAGCGGGTTCAGGTGATCTCGTATCGCCTGCTGCATGGCTCTCTTCAGCTCCCCGGCACGGAGCAACTCGCTCCCTTGCTTCATCACGGCAAAGACTACCAACCGGTCGGGGCCACCCCCTAGAGATGTGACGGCGACCGCTGCCGTTTCCACCACACCAGCCACGCTGTTCAAGGTGCGCTCAATCTCCGCCGATCCCACCTTGATGCCGCCTAGATTCATGGCATCGTCGGCCCGGCCATTAGAGCGGTAACGTCCCTCTTCCACCACCATCAACTGGTCTCCATGGCGCCGCAAAGGACGTTCGTCGATCACAGGACAGTTGGCGTAGTACACCGCGTCATTGTCCGCATTCAGCAGGCGGGCCGAAAGGCCGATCGAGGGCGGGCGGATGAATACTTCACCGGCCTCACCGGCGATGCAAGTCTTGCATTCTTCATTGAGCACAACGAAATCGCTTCCCATCGCTTTGGCATTAAACTCCGAGGGCCTATGCGCTTCGACCACCGTGCTGGTCACGTAGCCGCCGCCGATCTCCGTGCCGCCGCAGTACTCAATGATTGGCCGGGAGCTTCCGTCCGGCTGGTTCAACTTCATCAGCCAGCCGTAGTCATGAGGATCGGAGGCTTCGCCGCTGGAGCTGTACGTCCGCAGATGGCTCCAGTCAAAGCCTTCGGCAGCGCCCGTACTGCGCCAGGATTTTACGATGCTCGGAACCAGACCCAGCATCGTCGCTTTTGCGTCCTGGATAAATTCGCAGAAGCCCCGCTCCGTGGGAGCGCCTTCGTAAAGGGCGATGGTCGCCCGGTTCAAAAGAGCCGCAAAGACCAGCCACGGTCCCATCATCCAACCCAGATTGGTCGGCCAGCAGACAATGTCTCCAGGCCGGATGTCCTGGTGGTACATACCGTCGGAGCCGCATTTGATCGGTGTCGTGTGGTCCCACGGAATGGCCTTGGGATCGCCCGTGGTCCCCGAGGAAAAGATGACATTGATGCTCTCGTCCGGTGCGCACGATATGGCCTCAAACTGCTCGTTCGGACTCACAAAGTCGTTCCAACGTAGATCGCCCGCGCGCAGTTCGATGTCCGCATCCCGCCTTTCTAAAATCACGATGGTGCGAGGCGCGTTGGCATGGCGGACTTTTTCATACATCGGCAGAGCTTTCCCGCCCCGAGTGATCTCATCCTGGGTGAAAACCGCTGTGGCATCTGCAATCCTCAGGCGCTTGGCAATTTCTTCCGCAGGCAAGCTGTCAGGAATCGAGATGACAACCGCCCCAGCCTTGATGATGCCAAGGTAGATTGCCACGGATTCGGCCGTCATCGCCATGTCGATGGCAATCCCATCCGCTTTGGAAACTCCGAGCGCCTGAAGCCCGTTTGCTACGCGGTTACTGAGGCGGTCGAGTTCTCCAACAGTGATGGTTTCCAGGAGCTTGTCATGTCGGCGGGTGACAATGGCAGTACGGGAGGAGGGACCGTAAAAGCAGCTCTCCGCGATGTTCAGTTGCGCGCCCTTCAGCCATTTGGCATGGGCATCGCCATCGGAGACCTCCAGCAACTGGCGATACGGGGTGCGCAACTTGATATTGAGCGCCCGGATCGTACGTTCCCAGAACGCCTCGGGATTCCGCACGGACCAGGCATGAACCGCAGCGTAATTTGCCGCGCCTTGCTCCTGCATCAGCGCGTATAAATTCGTTTTGCGGATCGATTCGAACGTCGGTTCCCACGAAAACTTTTGGTCCATAGGTGCCTCACTATCCGGCAAAAGACGCCGCGTACGAACTCATTATCGGACCAATCATGGCCACGCGTTGCAAGTCTTTCGATGTCATAACAGAAACGCCGGGGCCACCCTATCCGGGATATGCACTTATCCACCTGGAACTCCGATGAAGCGCTCGGCCGGCCAGCAGAGTGACTCCGCCTCCGTACCCTGCGCCGCCAGGCATCTTTCGATCCTCTATTCACATCTACATCCCCCCGTCGAGGGGCTGTACATGGATTCGAAACCGGTCACCCCGCTTACCCGCGCGGACCAGAGGAATGCGGTGCTAGCCGGATTCCTGGGCTGGACGCTGGATGCATTCGACTTTTTCATCCTTGTGATGGTGGTTCCCGCCGTCGCGCGCGACTTCCACAAATCCGTTCCGGACATCGCCTTGACCCTGGTGGCAAGCCTCGCGACCCGGCCCCTCGGCGCCATTCTATTTGGAATTCTGGCCGACCGCTTTGGCCGGCGGGTTCCCATGATGGCGAATGTAGTTTTTTATTCGGTCATCGAGTTTTGCTCGGGGTTGGCTCCCAGCTATGCGGTGTTCCTCTTTTTGCGCCTCCTCTATGGCATCGGAATGGGTGGAGAGTGGGGCGTTGGGGCGTCGCTTACGATGGAATCTGTCCCGCCGAAATGGCGAGGCATCATCTCCGGTCTTCTGCAGGAGGGCTACGCGGTGGGGTATATGCTTGCTGCCCTTGCCTATTTCGTCGTCTATCCTCGATTGGGATGGCGTCCGATGTTCTTCATCGGCGGCCTGCCTGCACTGCTCTCGCTCTTTATTCGCAGCAAAGTAAAAGAAACCGAGGCCTGGCACCAGTCCCGCACAGACTGGACCACCTACTGGAAGGCTGCCGTACAGAACTGGCCGCGCTTCCTATACGTCGTTTTATTGATGACGTTTATGAACTGCATGTCCCATGGTACGCAGGACATGTTCCCGACCTACCTCACCCGCCAGCGCCACTTCAGCGTCGGAATCGTCAGTCTGATTACGATCGTCTCGATGGTAGGAGCTCTCTCCGGGGGCATTGTCGTGGGACGGATCTCTGACCTCTGGGGGCGGCGCCGCGCGATGCTCACGGCCGTTTCACTCGCCGTGCTGCTCATCCCGCTTTGGATTCTCGCTCCTAATATCGCTACCATCATGATCGGCGCGTTTGCCATGCAGTTCATGGTTCAGGGAGCGTGGGGCGTCATTCCCGCGCACATCACGGAACTTTCTCCACATCAGCTGCGCGGTTTTTTCCCGGGCTTTGCCTACCAGGTCGGAGTGCTCTGCGCTTCCAGCATCGGCTACATCGAATCGTCGGTCGGTGAGCACCTGACCTATTCAACCTCGATGGGCATAGCAATGGCGGTAGTCATCGGCTGCCTGTGGCTTATCATCAAGTTCGGGCCGGAGGAGCATGGCAAACTATTTGTCATGCCCAAAACCGAACCGGAGGCAATCGCGCCAACTGCCATACAACCGCCGCTGCGGCCGGCCGGCTGATAAATTCGAGCGAATCTGAGACGCAACTCAGGACGATCCATGGTCATCTGATTAGCATCGCGCTTCTGCAGTCCGACGACGGCGGCCATGGTTCTACCACCCGAAGATTCTCCCATTCCCGGTACTCGCACCCTGCGCGCCGTGCTTGAGGCTGCGGTTGGCTACACGCTCATCCTTATCACCCTGTGGTCCCCGCCGCCGGTTCGCAACTGGGTTGCCCTAGCTGCGGCGTTCTGGATCTTAGGTTCGCTGCTCCTCTCCGGGCTGGCTGGGCCTGGTCGCGGCTTTGGGCTCGATGCCCTCTGGCGCTGCTCCTGGGCGGTCGGCCTGTCTTTGGCTGCCGCCGCCGCTTTGATCGCGCTCGCTGCCCACCTGGGTACGCTGCACTTCAACTCGCGCCTCAGCGCCCGCCGCCCGCCGATGCTGGGCTATCTGCTGTGGTCACTCATCCAGCAGATAATCCTCCAGTGCTTCATTATGGCGCGCATGCTGGTGCTGCTGCGCAGGCCGTGGATGGCGATTGTTACGGCTGCGGCGCTGTTCTCCGCGGCGCACCTGCCCAACCCGCTGCTGATGCTCGCAACCCTGCTGTGGGGCGTGGCTGCCTGCTGGCTTTATTGGCGTTACCGCAGCCTCATCGGAGTTGCCGCGATCCACTTTGTCCTCGGGGTTTGCCTGGCTATCTGCGTACCGGCATCCCTGCACCACAACATGCGCGTGGGACTGGGATACAGCCGGTATCATGCCCCATCGCGGCGAGCGCACACCCTGGCGCCCATCGCCGCCGGAGAGGTGCCTGCCGCGGCCGTCCACCGGAGCTTTGAATGAATGTCGACCTGGCCCCTTCGCCGCGCCGCTTCCTGATTCCTACCATCTTCGCATTGCTGCTCGCCGCCTTCTGGCTGGAGTTGCAGACCCTGCCCCTGGCGCACCAGTTCTCCGCTCCGCTGGTTCCGGCCTTCGTCGGATTCGCCTTGCTTCTGGCGCCGCTCTGGTTCTTCGGCTTCGGGGCCGGGGAGCGTTTGCGCGCATTTTTGCACGCGTCCGATTCGCCCGGTACAGCGACACAACCCGCGAGAGTGGCGCTGCGGATTGCGGCTCCCTCCGTATTAGTGCTGCCCTACCTTCTCTATGCCCTTCCCGTGCACGAATTTCAGTGGCGATTAGCGTTGGCGCTTTCGCTTTTGCCGGTCGTTCTCAGTGCGATTCTTGAAATTGCCCCCAAGGTACAACGGCTGGTCTGGCAGGACGCGATCGTGCTGCTCGCATTGGCGCTTACGCTGGAAACGGGCCTGCTCAGTGGCGCCTGGCCGCATCCCGGCCTGGGGAGCCTGCCCAAGCTATACCTCTGCGACGTGGCCCTCTATTCTTTTCTGGTGGTGCGGGGCGTCGAGGGCACGGGCTATTGCTTCAAGCCCAGCGTGGCTGCCTTCGCCATCGGTGCCCGCGAATGGCTTTACTTCTGTCCCTTGGCCTTCGGACTGGGCTTTGCCCTGCATTTCATCCGCTTCTATCCGCGTGTGCATTCGGCACCGCATGTTGCGACCGAAGTACTCGTCACATTTTTGCTCACCGCCGTTCCGGAGGAACTTTTCTTCCGCGGCCTGTTGCAGAATCTGCTGGAGCCGCATCTTGGCCGCCTGCGCTCGCTGCTGGTGGCCAGCGCGCTCTTCGGACTGGCGCACTTCCACCACGGCGCGGCGTTCAACTGGCGCTATGTGATCCTGGCCGCCATAGCGGGAGTTTTTTACGGACGAGCCTGGCGGGCGCGGCGGCAATTGCTGGCTTCCAGCTTCACCCACGCCATGGTGGATTCCGTCTGGTCCCTCTGGTTCCGATAGCGGAGCGTTGCCGGCGGGAGTCTCAGCTTCGGCCTAGCAGCTCGGAGCGCGAATGAATGACCTGGAGCAGATGAGCGCGGGTGACAATCCCCTGCAGTTGCCCGCCCATGACTATGGGAATCTGGTTCACATCCTGGCGACCCATCATCTCCATGGCCTGCAAGGCGGGCGCGTCAGGCGGCAGCGAGTGGACTTCATCGATCGGGCGCATGGCGTCGTGCACGGTGAGGAACGGCCATCGCGCACGATCCAGGTTGCGGACCTCGTGCGGGGTGATCAGTCCCACGACACCATGATTCTCGACACCACGATCCTCGACCACCAGGAAGCAGCGCCGGCCGGTCTTGAGCAGCTGTTCGTCCACGAATTCCTGCAGACCCATGCTGGCGCTCACCGAGGGACAATCCTGCGACATTACATCGCTTACCCGCATTCCGCGCAACAGTGAGCCCACCTGCACCTGCATGATGCTGGCTCCGGCCGCCTGCAGCAGGAACCAGCCAATCAGGGCAAACCACAGACCGCCGAATCCGCCCTTTCCGAAGAAGCTGATGAGGCCGAAGGCGATGAAGCCGGCGCCGATCAGTTGCCCGATGTGCGCCGCAATTTTTGTGGAGCGATCCGCACTTCCGGTAACCCACCAGATACAGGCGCGCAGCACCCGCCCGCCGTCCAGTGGAAAACCGGGAACCAGATTGAAGGCGCCCAGCACAAGATTGATATAGCCCAGCCAGACCAGGATGGCGACGCCCGGCGTCTGCGCGGTCGTCCATGGAACCCAGCCCGAGGCCCGCGCCAGGCCCAGCAGAATCACTCCGATTACGCCGCTGGCAATAGGTCCGGCGATGGCCATCCAGAACTCGGTGCTGGCATCGGCCGGCTCCTGCTCCAGCTGTGCCATGCCGCCCAGCAGAAACAACGTGATCTTGTGTACCGGTAGCCCCCTGGCCCGGGCGACCATGGCATGCGAGAGCTCATGCGCAAACAGGCCGGCGAAAAACAGCAGCGAGGTCAGAATGGCGGCACTCCACACCACGGCATCACTCCAATTGCTGTTCACCTGATGGAACTGCGCCGCCAATGAGAAGACAATCAGCAGCGCAATGACAATCCAGCTGTAGTGCAGCCCCAACTCCACACCGAAGACGGTTCCCAGCTTGATGTTCGCTTTCATTTTCTTCCTCGCTCTCCGGGGCTCCAACCCGTTCCCGCCTTCTTCGCCGGTCGCGGACCTGCACGGCTGTATTCCATTGTTCTCCGGTAACATTTGGATGCGACCTGCCCCGCTGCGGTTTGAGGCCGCAGTTGGAGCATAACCGACAGCAGCGCACCGCATCTAGCTCTCGTCGGAAGTCCGGCGAACGTCTTGCCAGCCGCCAGTCCCAGCGCTGGATGGAATCCAACGTGAGATCGGTACTGCCGGCCGGACAACATGACTTATTCGCAATTGCGGATGTGGCCATCCGGCGCCAAGTCAACTAAAGAATTAGTTACTATGGGTCAACCTGACGCGTCTAATCATTCAAGGGAAAGGAGAGGACCTATGCCACCCAAGCAGTCACTGACTTTGACCGAAGCCGAACTTCGCATCATGGATGTGCTCTGGCGCAGAGGTTCCGGTACAGTTCAGCAGGTGCTGGAATGGCTCTCCTCTGCATTGGCGTACAACTCCGTCCTTACTACCGTCCGCGTTCTGGAGAGAAAAGGATATGTGAAGCACGTCAAGGACGGCCGCGCGCACGTGTATGAGCCGATCATGGGGCGCGAGGAAGCTACGCGCTCCGAGATCCGGCATCTGCTCGGCCGCTTCTTCCGCAACTCCCGCGAGGCCTTGCTGCTGAATATTCTGCAAGATGAAGCCATCGACGCCGGCGAACTCAAGCGCCTGCGCCAGATGCTGGAACGGAGCGAATCCCGATGAGCGCTCCGGAGGTGCATTGGCTGGCACAGGTCTTCACCGAGCGGATGCTGAACACCGCCGCCGAAGGCATGATTCTGGCAGGCTTGGCGTGGGCCTTGCTTCGGCTCATTGGGCGGCAGAGTTCCCGAACCCGCTTTGCGGTCTGGTTCGGCACCCTGCTGACTATTGTCGCGCTTCCCTTTTTCGCCACACTGGGCGCTGGTGCGCCCTTGCCGATGATGGCTGACGCCAAGGTGCATCAGGAAATTATCCTCTCCGCAGCGTGGGCCAACTACCTGTTTGCTGCCTGGGCCGTCGGCGCCACGTTCCTGCTGCTCAGGCTGAGCGTAGGGCTCTGGCAGGTGCATGGCTTGCGGAGCAGTTGCCGGGAGGTGGAATTGGAGCGTCTGGAGCCGGCGATAGCCCAGGTCTTTCGCGATTTCGCGGCCCGCTCGCAAACCACGCTCTGCGTTTCCGAACGGGTGAATGTACCGTCCGCGGTCGGATTCCTGCGGCCCGCCATTGTCTTCCCCGCATGGCTGTTGCCCCAGCTTTCGGCGGATGAAATCGCAGTGATTCTGCTCCACGAACATGCCCATCTTCGCCGCTGGGACCAATGGACCAACTTGGCTCAGAAATTCGCCCGGGCTATGTTTTTCTTTCATCCCGCAGTCTGGTGGATTGAAAACCATTTGACGCTGGAGCGTGAGATGGCCTGCGACGACATCGTGCTGGCTCAGAGCCAGAGCCCGAAAGCGTATGCATCGTTTCTGGTTTCCTTCGCCGAAAAGCTGCAGCACGCCCCAGGCCTTGAGATGGTGCAGGCGCTGGTGAGCCGGATGCGCCAGGTGACGATGCGCGTTACGCAGATTCTGGACGGTAAGCGATCGCGCCGCAGCGGGCTGTGGGCTCCGGTTCTCGCCGTGAACACTATGTTGGTTGCGCTCGTCCTCGGCGCGGCTCCCTATGTGCCGCAACTGGTCGCATTCCGCACTCAGCCGGGCCGGAGCCAATCAGCGCAGATGCCGGCATCAAGCCAAGCTGGACAAGCTAGAAATGATGGAGCGCGGATCGCAGCGGCAAGCGCGACCGCCGCATTTGCAATGACGCAGCCGGTTTCGCAGCGAACCAATTTCGCGCTCCAGCCCAGAGCGATTCCTGCCTCCTACCACCCGCGTGCAGCCGCGCTCCCGCTGCGGTTGAAGGCATCGCCGAAATCACCGTCGAACGCGCCGTCGAACGCCACCACGCCGGCCCAACCTGCGGTCATCCGCGCCAAAGCCGAGACGAACGAGCCCCCCAGCCAGGCGACTTACGTAGTCGTGGAGACGACGCAATATAGCGACACCGGCGATCAGGTTTGGACGCTGTGCGTCTGGCGGGTCCAAGGAGGGAAAAGGCAGCTGGAAACGGCGATTGCGCAAATCATCTGAGAGGAGTGTTTTTTTGCTCTCATCAACTAAAGAATTAGTTTACTCAAGGAGAACAGGCAACATGAAAAACTGGTTCACAAATCGTACCAATGCGTTCACCCGCCGCCTCGTCGTTGGGACGGCAGCCGTTGCGATGGCCCTGTCGTTTGCAGCTTACGAATTTGCGAGCCCGGCAAGGGCCGCCGAATCCCCCGCCATCGACACCACCGCGCCGCTGAGCGACAACAGTGTCAGCGCCTTGCTGGCACTCGACCACGCAATGGAAACGGTGGCCGCACGCGTCACCCCGGCCGTCGTCAACATCACCGTAACTTCCAAAACATCCGGCGAAGCCTCAGGTCTGAGCGGACCCGGCGAAAACGGCAATCAATTGCCCCCCGAGCTGCGCCAGTTCGAAAAACAGTTCGGCTTCAGCTTCGGCCAGCCCAACCAACAACCTCAATCCCAGATCGAACATGGCCAGGGCAGCGGTGTTATCATCTCGCCCGACGGCTATATCGTGACCAACAACCACGTCGTCGAAGGCGCGGTGGATATCGTCGTCACCACCACCGACCGGCGGATCTTCCACGCCAAGCTGGTGGGCGCCGACCCGCTCACCGATCTTGCCGTGGTGAAGATCAACGCAAGCAACCTGCCTAGCGTTTCGTTGGGCGACTCCACCAAACTTCGTCCCGGTGAAACCGTTCTCGCCTTCGGCAATCCGCTGGGCTTCCGCTTCACCGTGACGCGCGGCATCGTCAGCGCGCTGAACCGGCCGAACACCGTCTCCGCTGACCGCCGCTCGCCCGGCCGCTTCATCCAAACCGACGCGGCCATCAACCCCGGCAACTCCGGCGGACCGCTGGTGAACGCCCATGGCGAAGTGATTGGCATCAACACCTTCCTGGTCTCCGAGACCGGAGGTTTCTCCGGCATGGGATTCGCCATTCCCTCGCAGATCGTGCAGCCGACGGTGGAAAGTCTCATCAAGTACGGCAAGGTGAGCCACGGCTTTATCGGCATCGGCATCAGCGATGTAACGCCCGATGAAGCCCAGTTCTTCCACGTGAACAACGCATCCGGCGCCGTCGTCACTCAGGTCGCACCCGACTCTCCCGGAGCCAAGGCCGGTCTGAAGGTGGGCGACATCATCACCAAGGTCAACGGCAAAAGCGTGAGCGACGCCGGAGAGTTGCAAGTCGAAGTCGGAGAAAGCAAACCTGGAACCACGCTCCATCTGGAAGCCTTGCGCGACGGCAAGTCCGTCGATCTGCCGGTCACGCTGCAATCCATGAACAAAAGCGAAGGCAGCGAAAGCGCCGACGCCAGCCACGGCAGGCCGCGCTGGGGACTTGGCCTCGCCGATCTCACCCCCGATGTCCGGCAGCAGATCCAGGCCGGCGACAGCGTGCACGGCGCCGTGGTCGAACAGGTCACGCCCGGCAGCCCGGCCGATAACGCCGGTCTGCAGAATGGCGAGGTGATCACGGAAGTCAATCGCCAGCCCATGCATTCGGCCGCCGATGTGCAAAAGGCGCTCTCCGAGGTGCCGAAGGGCCAAGACGCCCTGGTGCTGGTCTGGTCCAATGACGGAAGCTCCTTCCGCGTCCTGCATCCTTCGCAGGGCTAGGCAACTTCCTACCGCAGGCGCGGGCATCGGCTCGCGCCTGCACTTTCTTCCCGCCGGGTCGAATCGTGACTCCACCGCAGAGCGCCGCGTAATACCATTGACTCTAAGCTTGGAGTTCCGTCGCACGGAGAACACGTTATGCTGCCGGTTGTGCGTTGGCACATAGTTGCGGATTTTCTGTTCCTCACCGTGGCCTTCTATGCTCTGCTCAACTGGGCGCGCTCGGCGCGCGCCATGCGCATCGCCTTGAGCATTGTCGCGCTGCGCGCCTTGGCGCTTCTGGCCAGCCGCCTCGATCTGGTGGTGACCAGCTGGGTGCTCGATGCCTTTGCCGTTTTAGTGGTGCTTGTCCTGCTTTTGATCTTTCAGCCGGAACTTCGTCGCGCCTTCATGCAGCTGGACAGCAGCTTGAAGCTTTGGCCGCGGCCTGCGCGGATGGGCGACCGCAAGGACCAAGCCATCGCCGAGGCAGCCTTTGTGCTTGCCCAAAACCAACTCGGCGCCTTGATGGTCATCACCCGGCGGGACGCCATCGGCGACCTGCTGGAGGGAGGCATCGCGCTCGGCGCCGAAATTTCCGCCGAACTGCTGGAAGCCATCTTTCAGAAGGTGTCGCCGCTGCACGACGGCGCCGTCATCATTACCGGCAAGCACCTGCTGAAAGCCGGCGTGGTGCTGCCCCTCACCAAACGCCACGATGTGCCGTCCTACTACGGAACCCGCCATCGGGCGGCTGTCGGTCTCGCCGAGCGCTGCGACGCGCTGGTGGTTACCGTTTCCGAGGAACGCTCGGAGGTCACCTTAATGGACGGCGCGAACGTCCAGCAGATGCGAGATCCGGCGCACCTGGCGGCCACGCTCGATGCCTTGCTCGGCCCCAGCCACGACACCCTGGGAACTCGCCTGCGCCGCTACTTCCTCACCAACCTCGACCTCAAGTTCGCCGCACTCGGCCTGGCCGTGGTGATCTGGGGCATGTCGTTTCTGGCCTCCGGCGCCACCATTCGAACCATCAGCATTCCCATCGAATTCAGCAATGTGCCTCCGGGAATGCAGGTGGTCAGCCAGTCCGCCGACACACTCGACGTCCAGGTCCAGGGAAGTCCCTGGATTATGGACTCGGTGAGCCTGAGCAAATATGTCGGCCGCTTCGACCTGAACAACGTTCAGCCCGGCTGGCATACGTTGCAGTTTCAACGGAGCAGGCTCGATATGCCTCCGGGAATCACCGTGGACCGGGTAACCCCGGAGACCGTCCGGGTTCAGGTGACCCTTGCGGCTGCCGCGGTTCAGCCGTCGCAAAGAAGGTGAGCACCGCCGAACAGCACTGGATGCCAATGCGCCGGCAGGTTCATGTTTGCAGATCCTAAAAGCAGAGTTCAGGTAACAGGGCAAGAAAAAGGGGACAGCCTAGGCTGTCCCCCATTCCCTGCCGCTTTTGTTCTCTGAGCAGCTAGTTGATGCCGCTCTGTAGTATTCCACCCACATAAACCGAGCACTGCCCGGTGTTATAGCAGGTGATGTTGCTGTTGCCGACGACCGCGTTGTTCAACGTGGTTAGGTAGGAATCGCCGGTGACGACCCAGGTGCTGGTCGCATCGAGGGTCAGGTTTACCGTTCCACCGCTATTGGCACCATTGATTGTGCCGGTCAGGATGGAGGGGACAGGGTTACTCGCGGTGTCCGCAGCCAGGCTCAGGTTTGCCGTGCTGATGGCGTCCACAAGGATGTCTCCAACCAGCGTTTCACCTTGGGCATTGAAAGTGACAACGCCGCCGTTGAGGCCGACAGTGCCGCTGTTCAGCGCCGCAGCGGTCAGCAGAGTTCCGTTGCTGTCGGCGTCGGTCGGGGTGGTATTGGTCACGGTCACGTCGGTTAAATTGATGACGGCCGTGGTGTTGGCAACCGAGAACAGGGTTGCCGGGTTGTTTTGATCACTGGTGGCCAAGCCGGTCGGGCAAGGAGCAACCGACTCCGACGTCGCGTCGCAGGTATAGCTGATGGAGCCATTGGTCATGGTGAACGTGCTGGTGCCGGCCGTGGCGTCTCCCAAGCTGCCTTGGTAGAAGAAGATGCCATGGTCGTCGCCCAACGCGCCGGAGATCGCGGTGCCGCCGGTGCTGGTGATCGACACCGAGTTCCCGCCCTCAATCACCACTGCCGGGCCATTCTGCGCGGTGATATTGGTACCGCCGTCTCCGTCGGATACGGCGACCGTGCTGCCGGTTCCGGCGACTCGAATGCCCGCCGAGCGCGAACCGCTGGAGACGTAGTTGCCGCCAGCTATCGTCACGTTGCCGCCGCCAATGCCCGCCACGATCACGCCACTATTGTTGCCGGCCGTGTAGGCTTGCACATCCGCGATGCTCAGCGTGCCCTGGTAGGTCGCATCCAACGCGTGCGAACTGTTCCCCGAGGTACTGATGATCGTATCGTTAATGTTGACGGTGCCGCCCATGGAGGCGAAGACGCCGGTGCTGTTGTCGTAGGTGGTGCTGATGGAGCCCGGGTCACCCGACCCATCGTCGTTGATGGTAATGGTGGCGCCCGTACCCGCAGTGGCTACGGTTCCGAAGGCCAGTATTGCGGCGTTCGTGCCGTAGGCATTGGAGTCGGCGGGATTGGTGCTCATGGCGTTGGAGGTGATGAAGGGGTATGTAACGGTGGCAGCGATGGTGTCCGTGGGGCTTAAGTTGACCGCGCAGATGGCGCTCTCGTTCATGCCCTGGGCGCCGAAGGCGGCAGGAAGAACCGGGGCGTCGCCGTCGGTGAACAGATACAGGGCAGCCGAGTAAGACAAATTGGTGCTGTCCTGCAGGCCGCACGGGTTGACGGTGACATTGACCCAGCCGATCGGGCTGCTGTAATCGGTGGAATCGCTGGGCGAGAAGGTAACGCTGTACGACGTGGTTCCGGGTACGAGCGAGGTTCCGGCCGCCGTCCATGCGAAGCTGCCGTCCACGTTGGCACTACCGCCGCTCAGAATCGAGTCGCTCAGCGTCTGTAGAGACGTGATCGAAGAGGCGGTCGGCCAGCTGGAGACGATTGGCGACTCCTGGTTCACGGTCACGTTCACTGTGCCCGTCACCGTGCTGTACAACGTCTGATTGGTTGGGGTGAAGGTCACGCCCTCGGAAGGCGTGCCCGCGTCAGGGGTGGTGCTGGAGGTGGTCCAGCTGAAGGAGCCGCTCACGTTGGCAGAACCGCCGCTCAGCATGGAGCTGCTCAGCGCCTGACCAAAGGTGATCGAAGAGGCGGTCGGCCAGGTGGAGACCGTCGGAGTCAAACTGCTCACGGTAACGTGGGCGGTGCCCATGGCCGTGGTGTAGTGCGTGGTATCGGTCGGAGTGAAGCTCACGCTCTCGGCAGACGTGCCCACGCTGGGAACAGCCGAAGGGTTAGTCCAGGCGAAGGCGCCGCTGCCATTCGAGGTGAAGGACAGGGTGGAGTGGCTCAGCGCTTGACCAAAGGTGATCGCAGATGCGGTCGGCCAGGACGCAATCGCCGGCGTAGCCTTGTTCACGGTAACGTTTGCCGTGCCCGTCGCAGGGTTGTAGTCAGTCGAATCCGTTGCCGTGAAGGTCACGCCCTCGGAATTCGAGCCCATGGTGGTGAGGCTGGTGGAGGAGGTAGTCCAGGCGAACGTGCCTGGCAGGACGATGCTGGTGTTTGGCACATAGACAGTGCCGCCGCTGAGCTTGGATGCGGACAAAGCCGAATCATACGGAACGGCGCTGGCCGTGGGCGAAACGGCGACCGCCAGGTTCGCCTTGTTCACGTTGGCGCTGATGGTGCCCGTCACCGAGGCATAGTTCGTCGTGTTGGTCGGAGTGAAGGTCACGCTCTGGCTGGAGCCCACGTGCGGGATGGTGGTGGTGGGGCTTGGTGAGGTGCTCCAGGCAAAGGTGCCGGCCGCGCTTGCAGTACCGCCGGTCAGAGTGGAGGTCGAAAGCGCCGCACCATAGGTGATCGCAGAGGCGGTCGGCCAGGAAGAGACCGTCGGGATCGCCTTGTTCGCGACAAGCGAACCGGCTACGTAGGTAATCGAATAGTTGGCATCCACCGCTCCGAAGCAGTACGTGCTGTACGATCCCGGGGCACTGGCCGTGGTGTAGGCCGTCTTGCAGGTCGGCTGCGTGGTCAACGATGTTGGGGTATCCCCGTTCACCAGAGTGGCATAGCCCGGCGTGATCGCCGGTACGGCCGTGCCATAGGTGATCGCAGTGGGACTGGAGGCGGTGATCACCAAAGGCGCCTGGTAAACCGTCACGGTCTTGGTCACCGGAGTCGTTACCGCGGCGTAATCGGCGCTTGCGGCCACGGTAGCCCCTACAACAACCGTGCCAGTTCCGGTCGGGGTCAGGGTGGCCCCGTTGATCGATCCTGGACCGGAGATCACCGAGTAGATGACCGTCCCGCCAGAGGTTGACGTTGCCGAGAGCGTAACCGGCGTTCCGTACGTGGTAGACGCGTTAAACCAGTGGCCGATCGTCTGCGCCGCCGGATTCACCGTCACGTTGTAGGACACCGGAGTCGCCGCCGAATAGCTGTTGTTTCCGGCCTGCTGCGCGGTCACCGTACAGGCGCCGGCGCCGACGCCGGTATAGCTCAGTGTGCTGTAGCTGACCGAGCAGGCGCCGCTCGCCGTGAAGGTCACCTTCAAAGCCGAGGTTGACGTAGCCGTCAGCGTGACTGTGGTTCCGTAAGTCCCCGCGGCGGGCTGCGCAAATGTAATCGTCTGCCCGGTATCGACAGCCACTTTCGCCGCGGCGGACATACTGACACCAAACTCCGCGACGCTGGAACTGTAGACTCCACCGTACATACCGAGGAGATAGTGTGCGCCGCCCGTGGTCAGATGGACGTTGGGCAGCGTGGCGACTCCAGAACTGTTGACCGTAACCTTTCCCAGGTTGGTGGTGCTATCCCAGAAAGTTACGCTTCCCGCGGTCACCGCAGTGGAACCCGCTGCATCGGTTACGGTCGCAGTGAGCGTGATCGGGGTGCCAGTGGTTATGGTGGAGAGGGAGGATTGCAACGCGACCTGCGTTGGGACGGCGGCTACGGTGACGGACGTGGCGGTGGAGGTGCTGGCCGAATAGCTCGAATTTCCACCGTAAGCAGCGGTGATGGTGTGGGTGGCGACCGTCAGTGTCGAGAGGGACAGCGCAGCCGTTCCGCTACTAAGAGTCCCGGTTCCCAGCGAGGTGCTTCCGTCGTAGAAGGTCACGGTACCGGTCGCGGACGAAGGCGTTACGGTCGCGGTCAGCGTCACGCTGCTGTCATAGTAGTGAGGGCCTGCCGAGACTGCCAGCGTTGTGGTTGCGGCGGGTTTGCTCACCGTAATGCTCAATGCGCTGGAGGTGCTGGAGGCGTAGTCTGCGCTCACCGTTGGGGCGAACGTCGCCGTCAGGGAGTTGGCTCCTATCGTGGTCAGTGCAGTGGTCACCAGGGACGCGGTTCCGGAGCTCACGGCGACTGGACTTCCCAGCGTGGTGGTTCCGTTCTTAAAGGTCACTGTGCCTGCCACCGCGGGCGAGACGGTCGCGGTCAGCGTGACGCTGCTGCCAGCGGGCGCCGTGGTGATCGTGGTGGACGGCGCGGAGGTAAGCGCCGCGGTCATCGTGGTTGTGGTGGGGGCTGCCGAGACCGTGACGGTCTTCGCGGCGGAGGTGCTGGAGGAATAGTCTGCTGCCGTCGTTGGCGAGAAGACAGCGGTCAGAGAGTTCGCTCCCAGCGCCAGTGCCGTGGTGGCCAGGGTGGCGGTTCCGGAGGTCACTGTGACTGGATTTCCTTGCGCGACGCCTCCAATTTCGAAGGTCACTGTGCCTGCTGCTGCCGAGGGCGCTACGGTCGCGGTCAGCGTCACGCTGGCGCCGTAGGCCGCAGTGGTGATCGCAGTGGCCGGCGAGGAGGTCAGTCCGGCTGCCAGCGTGGTTGTGGTGGTGGCTTGCGTTTCCGTGACCGTGGTCGCCGTGGAGGTGCTCGTGGCATAGCTTGCCGGCGTGGTTGGATTAAAGGTAGCCGTCAGAGAGTTGGCTCCCAGTGCCAGTGCCGAGGTAACCAACTTCGCGGTTCCCGAGCTCACAGCGACTGGACTTCCCTGCGCGACGCCTCCGATTTCGAAGGTCACTGTGCCTGCCGCCGCGGAGGGAGCGATGGTCGCGGTCAGCGTTACGCTGGCGCCGTAGCCCGCAGTGGTGATCGCAGTGGTCGGGGCAGTTGTCAGGCCGGCTTTTAGCGTGGTTGTGGTGCTTGTCGCCGTCGCATAGGCGTTGGGCATGACTGCCAGCAAGAATAAAAGCAGGATTGCCAGGCTGCCGCTGCCTTTGAGCTTGAGATTGCTTGTGGATGTTACATGCGCCCTTTTGAGCGCCGTTGCTATGGATGTAGATCGCATCTCGGACATTCTGAAATCCTCGGCTACGAACTGGCTCTTAGGGAGTCAGCGTGCAATGGGAATGGACAGGGTAAGAAAACGCTTGGGCGTTGCGCATAATTCAGCAGCACAGTGCCTTAGCAACGGAGGAGGAGGTCGAGGTCCATGATGATGCCAGCTGCTGCATTGGGTGCTCGGTCTTGCACCTCCGGACTCCGCCTTGGGTGATCTTTTCGGGCCGTATAACCAACGCGCCCAGCCTTTCGTAAATTGGAATTGCTTAATCTATTGCAGCGCGACTTGTGGCTATTCCGTCTAACGGCTATTCAGCACGGAGACTTTAAAATCGAATGGAATCGACAGCGGTTCCTGGCTGGCGACATTGCTGAGGCTTTCTTCGAGTCTGTTTTAAAACAAGCGCGCCGGCGCGACCTGCTCAGATCGATGAGCACTTCACCATGGAAGCAACCTTGCCGGAGATTTTGTCGGCTATTTCGGGCCGCGCGAGATCAAGGGGGGCCGCGCGTGGACGACAAGATTGTCGTCCTGAGCGGCTTGAAACCGGACAAAACCATCGTCACTTCGGGCAACTTCCTGATCGATTAGGAAAGCCGTCTGAGCGCCGCCACCGGGGAGATGTCCTCGCCGAAGAACTAATAGAGATGGCCGCGGCCGCTCATGGGCGCGACTGACGGCGGGAGACTTGGTAGGTCATGATCGACAAAATCATGGAGTGAATCGTCCACGCACGCAGCCGCACGCTATCTTCGTGACTTATACGCGCAGTTAGGTGATTGGCACCTGGTGTTTGCCGCCTACAACGCTGGGGAACAGGCGGTGGAACGCGGACTTTGATGCGATGCGTATCGCTCACACGGTGCCCCTGGAAACGCGCGATTACGTTCCAGTATTCCTGGCAGCCGTGCAATTGCTGGGTGGAACCTGCTCAACAGGCGCGGTCGCAGAAGAATTCAAATCGCGCGCGCGGTGCCTCTAATGGTCAACACCGACGAGGACACTGGAGGCTTTGATGATGGCAGTGGCCGGCTCGCCCGCTTTTAGCCCCAAGGATTTGGCACTATCTTTGGTGATAATGGCAACCAGGTCGCTCCCCCCGCTGAGCTTCAGCGTCACTTCGGAATCCACCGCACCATCCTGAACGGAGGCGACGGTCCCGCCGAGAGCATTCCGCGCGCTCAGCTTTATCGGCGAATCCTTTGCGATCATCACCGAGCTGGCTTTGATGATCGCGTAGGCGGCTTTTCCTTCCTTCAGACCGAGAGAATCCGCACTCGAATTGGTAATAACCGCCACCACATCGCCTCCGCCTTTGAGCGACAAGTCAACTTCTGCATTCACCGCACCCCTGGTGACCTTCGTGACTGTTCCAGCCAAAGCATTCCGTGCACTGATCCTCATGGCCCGTCTCCTTCACAATTAGATGCTGATTTGCTTGTGCTGGGCTTCATTCTTTCCGGCAACTGCGCAGCGGCCATTCTTTCAATCTTCGACGGTGGAAGAACAAGCGGCGATGGCGGCGATGAAGCGCTTTGGCATTGCGGGCCTTGTACAGCGCCCGTTTCACGAACTCTCTGGCGGGCAACGCCAGTTGAACCATAGTGGTGAGTTGTGTTGAATCTGGAGATTGACGGCAGCATTGCCAATCTCGTATAGAGGACGCATGTCGCGTGTGTGTGGCATACTGGCAACCATGATCCGGGTACTTGGGAGGGCCTGGTCGCGACAGGATTAACACTCACTCGTAAAACTTCAATGCTGTGTGGAGGAGAATTCCATTGGAAGAGCCAGTCACCAACGGGGGACGGCGGGAGTTTTTAATTCGAGCATTCTCTGTAGCTCTGGTCGTCGCGGCCGGAGACGCCTGGCTGCGAGCTTCCGGCTGGCTGCGGGAGTCCCGAGAAGCCATTCTGGACGTTGCCTACGCGGGTTCCATGGGATCCATGATGGAAGGCCCAGTCAAGACTGGGGCGGCGGCTACACTACATTTGGAGATGCACGGTCGCGCGCAGGGATCGAGCGCACTGGCCCAGTTGATCGTGGGCGGAAGCATCCGGCCGGATGTCTTTATCCCTGTCACGCCGGGTCCCGCGCTCACAGTTCTCCGCGCAGGCCAAGCCGACTCCGCCCAGCCGGTTGCTCACACGGAAATGGTCATTGCTTACAGTCCCAAGAGCCGCTTCGCACCCGACTTCGAAGCAGCTTCCAAGGGTAAGGCGGATTGGTGGAAAGTCCTGCAGCAGCCGGGCCTGCGCTTCGGACGAACCGATCCGGTCATCGATCCGCAGGGGCGCAACATCATCTTCACCATGATGCTGGCCGCTAAAATGTACAATCAGCCAGACTTGGTCGAGAAGATCCTCGGCCCGGCGATCAACGAGAAGCAGATTTTTCAGGAGCAAACTGTCGAGGCGCGCCTGCAGAGCGGCGAACTGGACGCAGCCTCGGCCTACAAGATCCAGCCCGGACCGTTCAATCTGCCTTACATCACTCTGCCCAGGGAGATCAACCTGAGCGGCCAAAACGTCGCGACCGACCATCCGGAACTAACCCTGTCCGTCGCTGGAAAGACGTACAAACCCGAGCCGCTCATCTACTACGCATTGGTACTCAAGGATGCGCCGAATCCCAAGGGTGCCGCCGTCTTCGTAGAATGGTTAAAGGGCTCCGAGGGACAGGCAATTTTCCGCAAGTTCTACTACGACCCGCCGGGGGACGCCTCCGCGCTGCACCCATGAAGATGGATCGTCGCTGGATTGCCAGGCTGGGTGCCATACTGTTCGCGCTTGCTCTTCTGTATCCGTTTACGGCATTGTTTGCGCACATCGGTGCGTGGCAATGGGGAGGAGATGTCCGCGGTCCGGCGGTGTCTTCCATTCGCGTTTCCCTGCTGCTCACCAGTTGTGCCATGCTAGTCATTGTGGCCCTGGGAACACCGGTCGCCGCCTACATCGCGCATTGCCAGATACGCGAACGTCTGTTGTGGCAAGCCGTCTTGCTGATTCCCATCCTCCTGCCACCCCTCGCGCTGGGCATACTTCTCAGCTTGGCCTTCGGTCCTTACGGAGCCGTGGGCACATGGCTGGAGCGCTTCGGCGTCGTGATGACCAACAGCGCTACGGCGTTCGTCTCCACCCAGGTGTATGTCGGCATGGGCTATTACGTGCTCGGGGCCGTGGCGGCCTTTGATGCGGTTCCGCTGAGGCTGCAGAAGCAAGCCGCTCTGCTCGGCCTCACTCCCTGGAAGGTTTTTCTACGAGTGACTCTGCCACTCTCGCGGCTGGGGCTGGCCGTTGCCCTAAGCATCGCCTGGGTCCGGGCATTCGGCGAATTTGGCGCAGTCATTGTCACGGCCTACTATCCTTCCGGAATGCCGGTGCAACTGTGGGTCAACCTGCAGAGCTTCGGATTGCCCGCGGTCATGCCGCTACTGGTAGTCTTTCTGGCGGTGGCTCTGCCGCTTCCCTGGCTGGTGCACGTGCTGGCACAGCGGCGGCGCCATGCTTAAAGCGCACATCATCAAGAAGCGTCGCGAAATGAAGGTGGATGTCTCGCTGGAGTTGCAGCGCGGTGACGCGCTGGGCCTGTTCGGCGCCTCGGGCGCGGGCAAGAGCACGGTGCTGGCGTGCATCGCTGGCATCGACGAACCGGACGACGGGTTTGTAAAGTTGGGCGAACTCCAACTCTTTCCGCCGTCACTGCCCCTGCACCGCCGTCCTCTCGGATATCTAACCCAGGAACCGGATCTGTTTCCTCACTTAACGGTAAGCGAGAACGTGAGATTTGGCATTCCCAATGAGGCTGTCGCAGATGGTGAACAGAATGCGTGGATTGAAACTTTGCGCGATCGCCTGCACTTGGCCCCGCTGTGGTCGGCTCCGGCCTCAAGGATCTCCGGAGGGCAGGCGCGTCGTGTAAGTCTGGCGCGTATGCTGGCGCGCAAGCCTCCGCTGGTCTTGCTCGACGAGCCTTTTGCAGGATTGGACCGGCGGCTAGTTCGCGAACTGATTGAGGATCTTATTGACTGGAGCCAGACCTTGGGTTTCGGCATGATTGCCGTCGATCACCAAGCCGAGGTTCTCAAACGGTTGTGTCCCCGGCAAGCCATCGTGCTTGAGCACGGAACCATCGTTCAGCAGGGCACATGGGACGAACTGTACAACACCCCGGTGAGTCCTTTGCTGCGCTCACTGCTGGCTCCTATTTGAGAGTGTCCGTACTGCAATGAAGCCGCGCAGGTCTGCAAAGCGGACTAGTTGCTCCACATTCAGATACGTCAGGTTGTTGGCGTCATGCTTGGTACTGTGCGAGAATTCTAAAAGACCGCCGACAATTCCAAGCCACACCAGACTTTTCAGTAAGTGCTCAGTCGTTCCGTCTGTTCAAATTTCGCAGTTTGCTCCGGGTAGTTCGCCGGAGGGGGTTTTATGTTTGTCTCCTATTTGCGCTACTCGCTGCTGCTTGTCGCCGCTTGCCCGTTTATCTACTACGTCATCGCCATCGTTTGCTCGAGTCGATTTTTCTGGGGCGTTCCCGCTGGCAAGAGCCCTGCTATCGCGGACGGCAAGAGCTTTCTGCCCCCTGTCAGCATCCTGAAACCGAACCGCGGCCTGGATCCGGACGCCTATGAGAATTTTGCCAGCTTCTGCCGCCAGAACTATCCCGACTACGAGATCATTTTCTGTATAGACGACCCCGCCGAGCCCGTGGTCGCCGTCCTGGACGAGCTGCGCCGTAATTTTCCGGACTGCCAGATTCGCGTGCTCTACGGATCGGGACGCAACGCCGTCAACGACAAAGTAGCCAAGTTGGCGCGGCTGGTGGCGGAGGCGCGGCACGAAGTGGTGGTGATCAACGATAGCGACGTCCGCGTCGATCCGGATTATCTGCGGACGATCGTCGCGCCTCTGGCAGACCAGAAGGTCGGCGCCGTAACCTGCTTCTACGTTCCCATCCTGGAGACGGGGATTGTCGATTACATCCAGGAAATCGGCATGGCCTCTGACTTTTATGCCGGCATTCTGGTCGCCAAGTATCTTGACGGCGTGAAATTCGCGCTCGGTCCCACGATTGCTACCACCCGAACCCACCTCTCGGCCTTCGGAGGCTACGAGGCCATCGAGAATCGTCCGGCTGACGATATGCTGGTAGGCCGCCTGATCGCCGAACAGGGATGTGAAGTTGTGCTCCTGCCGTATGCGATCGATACCGTCGCCGACTATCGCTCTCTGGGCGATCTCTTCCTCAAGCGTTTACGCTGGATGGTGGTGATGCGGAACCTGCGGCCGGCCGGACATCTGGGGTTGATCTTTACCCAGGGACTTCCCTGGTCGATCGCGGCCATTGCCTTATGTCCGACGGCAACCGTGGCAGGCGCCTATTTGGGCGCGTACGTTTTCTTGCGCGTCCTAATGACCTGGGTGATCGGCATCCGCGGGCTAAACCAGCCGTCGCTGTGGAAGAAGTTGCCGCTGATTCCCGTCTGGGACGCGATGGCTTTGGCAATTTGGCTGCTCAGCTTCACCCGCAATACCATTCGCTGGCGCAACGCCGAGTACAGCATCCGCAATGGCGAACTCGTCCCCGTCCTCGACGGCGCTCAACTGGAAGATGTGCCACAAACGAAATAGTTCGTCTTTCGTTGAGTTGAGTTCCTGCCAATCGAAACGCAATAAAGGCTCAACCTTAAAGGTTGAGCCTTTCCCGTATGCGAACTTTCACACCGGCCCTCTACAACTGGTTACGATTTGCCGTGGGCTTCCGGCCCCGCGCCGACCGCTGCAACCTGTTCTCCCTTGCCTGAAGCATCCGGGGAAACAACCCGGTTGCTTGCTCGCCGCCAGTTCACACGGGGCCGCATCTGTGAGATATCCACTGCGTCGCGATATTGGATAGCGACGTTCATCAAGGAATCCAGCAGCGAATTGGAGAGCAGATGCGGGGTCAGCCCCAGTTCGAGCAACTTGGTGTGGCGTGCATTATAGTAGTGTTCTTCGGCTTCTACTCGCGGATCGGGCAGGTGCTCGACCACGACCTTCAGCCCCAGTTCTGCGCCCGCGGTCTGCACCATGTGCGCCAGTTCCAGAACGGAGAATTGCTCGGTGAACTGGTTGAAGACGCGACACTCCCCGGGTGCGGCCGGATTCAGACAGGCGAGCTCAACGCAGCGGACGGTGTCGCGCAGATCAAGAAAGCCACGAGTCTGCCCGCCCTTGCCGTAGACCGTGAGCGGATGTCCGATCGCCGCCTGCACGCAGAAACGGTTCAACACCGTGCCGAAGACCTCATCGTAGTCAAAGCGGTTTACCAGTGCCTCATCGAGAGCTTCCTCATCCGTCATGGTGCCGTAGACCACGCCCTGGTTCAGATCGGTGGCCCGTAGCCCCCAGATCTTGCAGGCGAACATCAGGTTGTGACTGTCGTGCACCTTGGAGAGGTGATAGAACGAGCCCGGCTGCTTGGGAAAGGGCAGTACGTCCTTTCGCCCGTTGTGCTCGATCGTGAGATACCCCTCTTCGATATCGATGTTCGGCGTTCCGTATTCACCCATCGTTCCCAGCTTGATCAGGTGGCAATCCGGCGAAAATTCGCGCAGGGCGAACAGAACGTTCAGGGTTCCAGCCACATTGTTGACCTGGGTGAACACCGCGTGCTTGCGGTCAATCATGGAGTAAGGAGCCGACCGTTGCTCGGCGAAGTGCACCACTGCCTCGGGTTCGAACTGCTGGAAGACCGTGGACAGGAAATCATAGTCGTTGACGTCGCCCACAAACGATTCGATGCGGCGGCCGCTGACCTTCTCCCAAACGTTCAGCCTTTCTGCGAGCGGCCGGATGGGCGTGAGCGTTTGCGCCCCCAGTTCATGGTCCCATTGCCGACGCATGAAGTTATCGACAATTGCGATTGAATGCCCCTTTGCGGAAAGATAGAGCGCAGTGGCCCATCCGCAGTAACCGTCGCCACCAAGTACAGCTATTTTCATTTTTCCTCCATATCGAAACGGCCCCTAACTTCTTGATTCGGGAACAGCGAACAGCGCGCGGAAAGTGAGTGCATCGCAGGGCTCATGTGCATGTCAGGGATGACTACAATTCTATCACTTGCGCGGGCGCGCGCGCTCGGGACCTCAAGTTCTTATCCATGCGTTACTTTCGCCCTTCCCGTTTCTGCGCGATCACCAGACCGCGAGGCGTGGAAAGCATCACGACGGAAATCAAACCTTCTTTTTCCATTCGCAGCGCCGCTTCGCGGACCACCTCGAAATGCGAACTCGCGTCGTGAATCAGAATCAATCCACGCGGATCCACCTGCGGCAGCAAGCGGCGAATCTCCGCTTCGCGAATATCCAGGTGACTGTCGCTGAACAACAAATCAATCGTGCCCTCGATTTGGACTTCAAGACTGGATCCATGGCGATTATCAATCCAGCGGCCCAACCCAGACGAGTCAATCCGCTGCTTGGCCTTCGCGAAAATCGCAGGATCGTATTCAACGGTCACGATCCGCCCAAACCCATTTTGCTTGAGACCCTCAGCCATTTTGATGGTGCTATAGCCGAGGAAGGTGCCAGTCTCCACTATCAGTCCGGGTTTCATCGCTACGACCAAGGCCTTGAGCAAATCGATGATTTCCAGTTCCGTCGTCTGGGAATCCACCATGCTCCAGAGTTCAGGACGTGGACATTCCGCAGTGGGGGGCGTGTATTCTGTTTGAACCAAATCCAGCTGTTCCTCGCGTTGATCTAGAATGCGGTGACCTTCGTAGACCCGAACAAACGGAGTCACCACGGCCGCGATCAAGCCTCCGCCGGCAATGATAGGAATTGCAGAGAGCATCCTGAAGGTGCCAGGGGCATGTCGCAGCGCGAACCCTGCGAGCAATGAAGTGCCCCCCAGAATCAGCAACTCGCCGAACACGATCCCACGGGGTCGTTGAAACTGCAACTGCCGGCGCCCTTCGCTCCAAAGAAATAGGAATATGACCAAGCCCGCGCCATCGACCCAAAACAGCGGCGAGTTCAGCAGTATGACGTGTTGTGAAATCGCGACGGGCAGTTCGCAAACAACCGACGCTACGACGGCGGCAATCGTCAACGCTGGAGCCAACACATCGAGAGCGGTCAGGAGCTGCCAAACCTCGCTGTGATTGAGTGTGAGTCTGCGGCGACGCACGTCGCTGCGCAGGGTTGCCAGAGCGCCCACGGCGCTCGCGATCATAATCAGAGCCAAGTTCAAATCGTTTCTCCTTCAGGAAAACGTGCTACCGTGCGCCGGCTTCCACCGCATGGTTGGTTAAAAGAAATTTCCCGCCGCTTTCCTTAACCGGTATGAGATTCGACGAACCTACCAGAGATTGAAAGCGTGGGAGCTCTGATTCTTTCGCCACAACGTAGGAGCGCCCCGGTTCCAACCACAAATCTCTGAATTGTGCATCGTCGATGAAAACGTCCGGCGCGCCCGGCGCGTAAGAACCATATTCCAGGTTGTTCCATCGTCCGTTCAGAAGAAGGGCTGGCCGGTTGGTATAAAAAAATATCGAGGAGAACGTGTAATAGTGATGATCTACAATCAAACGCCCATCCGGTGACTTCAGCAAAGCTTCGGCAAGAGGCCGCGAAGCCATGTAGGGATCAAACACCACGAGCGCCATTCGCGCCGCCTGGAAAAACAACACCATCATCAGCGCCGCGCACAAAAACACTCGTTGGTTGCATGCACTAAGACTTGCCACCGCCCCGATGCAGAACGCGATTGCAGCCACAAGTAGCGGCAGGCGCAAATAGGCGAAAGACGACAGGGTTAGGTCCAGCATGTGTCCCATCGAGAGCGAGTACACGCCGGGGTGGTGGCTCAATGCATTAGAAATGTCCCCGGGAGCGGGGATGTGTCGCGTGAGCACCAGAATCGTAATGGCCGCCAAAGCGGCGCACGTCGTCACCACAGCCAAAGCACGGTTGCCGCGGCGAATCCACTTCCCGTCGGCCGCCATGGCCGAGCCCAGCAACAACGCCAGTGCCGGGTAACAAGGCATCGAATAGTATTCCTGGGTGGTGGAGAAGGTGAAGAAAACCAGCACGAAACCCACCCAGCACAGGGCCAGCAAGCGAGTGCGTCCGGCACGATCAACCGGGCGGAACGAAAGCCTGGTCACGGCCGGCAGGTAAACACTCCACGGAAACAGCCATACCAGGTGAAAGAGCCAGAAATACAGCCGCGGAACCGTGTTGTAGTCGCGCGGATAGCGCAGGTTCAAAAAGCGCAGCACTTGCTCGTTGATAAAAAAGAGCCAGAAAAAGCCGTGATACTGCCCGGGGCCGCTGTGCAGGTCAAACGCAAAATAAGGTGGGTTGCGCAGTGTTGCCAGCACATGCCACGGTGCGGCGACCAACAGAATCACCAGTAGGCCGCTCAGCGGACGGATGCGCTTCCACACCCACCCTGAAAAAAGCTGGCGGGTGATGGCCAGGTAAACCACGGCCGCGCCGACGGGAAAGACGACCGCAATCAGGCTCTTGAGCAACAGGCCTATGCCCAGGTTCATCGCCATTACCAGAGCCCAGAGTCGCGGATGCTGCTCCTGCTGGTCGAGAACGCGCAGAAAGGCCCACATAGCCAGCGCCGTTGTCAGCGTCAGAATCACATCCGGTAATAGAATGCGGGTGAACAGGAACAGCCCGACGCAAGTCGCCATTGTCAAACCGGCGTAAAGTCCGGCGCGCTTGCCGAAGGACCAGCTCCCGAATGCCGCTGTCACCAGGGCCAGCGCAATGGCCGAGAACGCAACCGGCAGCCGAGCCACCCAATCGAAGGGCCCCAGAGCGCGAAAGAACCCGGCGATCATCCAATAGAGAAGAGGAGCCTTCTCCATGTAGGCAACCCCGTCCAGGCGCGGCGTAACCCAATCCCCGGAGGACAGCATGTTGCGCGCGATCTGGCCATGCACGGCATCCACGTCATCCATCAGCGACGGCGGAGACACAATGCACCCCAAGTAAACAGCTGCGGCAAAGACTAGGACGATCAGGTAAGCGTGCCGACTCGCGAAGCCCCGCTCTCGATTGTGGTCGGCGTGGACGCTTCGACTTTCCACCGTTGCATCCACGGAAACAGAATCAGTAAGCCCCATAAGCGGTATCCCAGATTTGCTTTTCTCTCCAAATGACAACGCAAGTACCTTTCAGCGACATCCCGGCCAAGTCCAGCCGCCGGAGCCGCGCAGGGCTCAAACAACTCTGCCGATAAAAACCAGCGCGACCCCCACACACACCAGCAACACCCCAAGCCAGCGCGTCAAGGACACCTGTTCGCCAAGAAACAACTTTCCGCCAAGCGCGCCCACACCATAGCTCAGGGCCGTGGCGGGAACAACGAAGCTCACGTTCTCTACTGACAGCATTCCCAGCAGCGCGAAGAAAGCGATGGTCATCAGCAAAACGCCGAGCCACATCCATCCCACCTGCATCGCCCGCAGCAGCGTCCGCACAACGGCTGCAGGGTGAAACTGCTTGGCTTCGCCGAAGGTCTTCATCGCGCGGGCTACGCATAACTCACCGGCCGTGCCCGCAACCATGATTAAAAAGTAACAGACGAAAGCGGGCCTCATGGCTTCTGCTCCGTCGTTCCCGAAGGCGTCAGCCCGACGACGAGAATCCCCAGGCAAATCACAAAGACGCCCATCCAGGCAATCGGTGTCACCTTTTCGCCCAGCACGAATCGCCCCAGCAGGGCCACCACAACGTATGCGATGGATGAAGCGGGCTGGACATAGCTGTAATCGGCCCACGAGAGCGCCAACATATACGTGATAAAAAAGGCGAGCAGCGAGGCGACACCAAGCCAGATCGACGGGGACTGCAGAACCTTCAGCAGCACGTGGGCGAGTTCCTGGAGCGATACGGTGGAAACCGCACCGATTCGTTTCATTCCCTTGCCCAGCATTATGTTTCCGAGCGGGCCGAAGATCACCATCAGGGAGATTGCGATATATGTTTTAAGCGTGGTTGAAGGTGACTTCATGCTGCGGGTGTTTTCTCTCCTGCTCGTTCGCCGGGACTCCAATGTCCCTAACCAGATTACTAGATTTTCCTAAACGTCCCAAATCGGCTTGTTTTACAGGCGATCGCACCGAAGCTGGTGCACCAGCCCCGAAGGCGAGATGAATCTAGCAGGACGGAGCGCGCCAAGCGCCTCGCGTAGTCCGATGAGGCGCGTCCGCTCCCCCACCGTCACCAGGATATGTTCATGATACCAACTCCGCTGATGATCAGAGCTATCCCGACCAGCATGAGGACGGCGGTGAGAGCGGCGGAGATTTTGCGTGCTGAATGGCTATGAATTGGGATGGCGAGGTGCGTACGGCCCATCGAGTGGCCGGCAATTCTCTGCTTTAAAGTTGGTGTATGCTCTTTGCTCCGGGTGCGGCGAAGGCTACCTGCGGGAAAGGAGTGAATTGTGATTCCGCGCATGGTGTCCGTCACTGGGGTCAACGAGTGGCGTGAAGGAGAGCTCTACCCACGAGACGATTATCTCGTCGCCGAAGAACCGCTCGAGATTCGCATCGGCGACGTGGCGGTCAGCGTCACCATGCGAACGCCAGGTCACGACCTCGAACTCGCAATCGGCTTTCTATTCACCGAAGGCCTGATCACAGGCCGCGCCCAGGTAGCTTCAGTCCAGAATGAACCCAATGCCAGCCAGAACGGAGCCAATCGCGTGCGCGTCGATCTGGCTTCCGGCGTCGAGTTCGATCCGGAGGCCACCCGTCGCAACTTCTACACTAACTCCAGTTGCGGAGTCTGCGGTAAGGCTTCCATCGACGCGGTGCGTGTGCGCCGCATCGAACCACCCAACCCGGAATGCACATTCGATCCAGAGGTGCTTTGCCGCCTACCCGATCAACTCTGTGCGGAACAGCAGGTTTTTAGCAGGACCGGCGCGCTGCATGCCGCTGGCCTGTTCAGTCTGCGCGGTGAGTTGCTCGTTCTTCGGGAGGATGTCGGCCGGCACAACGCGGTGGACAAGGTGATCGGTTGGGCGCTGGCGAAGGATCTGGTGCCGCTGGGCAACTCGCTGCTGATAGTAAGCGGACGCGGGGGTTTTGAGATCGTGCAGAAAGCGTTGGTGGCGGGCATTCCGGTGCTCGCCTCGGTATCGGCGCCCTCAGACTTGGCTGTAAATCTGGCGCGGGAGTTTGGCATGACGCTCATCGGATTCCTGCGCGGGCGGCGGTTCGTGATCTACTCGGGAGCCGGGAGGCTCGCGGCCGGCTTGCCGATTTTGATCTAGGAACCCTCTGGCCCTGCAATGCTGCCCATTGCCGGCAGGTCGCGAATCCAGGAGAGTGCCCGCATCGCCGACGGATAGCCCAGCGTTGTGATGGCCAGTAATGCCACATGATCCAGCTCAGCCTGCGTCACACCCTGGTCCATGGCATGCCGCACCGCCGAGTGCGTTGCTCCCTCCAAACCTGCGCCGATTGCCAAGGCCAGCTTGATCAGCCTGCGGCTCTTGTCATCCAGTGGTCCAGTGTCGTGACATTCATTCGCCAGCTTTGCGAATGCCTTCCACACATCGGGATATTGCTGGCGGAAATTCTCGTTGTGATCGGACGGTTGTGCCATAAGCCCTCACCTTGAACGAAACGCCTTGCAGTATAACTCAGGCGATTCATCCTTGCATCCGGAGCGCTCACCCGCAGCTCTGGAGGCGGCCGCCCATCACCCCACCCTGTGATTGTTAGCACAGCACAAACGGCCAACGTTTGCGAACATGTCAGGCCGTTAGGCCGCATGTGGACCGGCTCAACTCGGGGTGAGGGATAAATATGAGCATCGATCGACGTGAGTGGTTGAAACGTGCAACAGGAGCGGGGGTAGGCTTGGCTGCAGGTGCCCTTGGCGTGGAAGCGTCAGACCTGCACGCTACCACCAAGAAGGAAAAGTTGGAGGGGGTCGAGGAATTTACCTCCGCCTGCAACTTCTGCGCCTGCGGCTGCGGCATGATCTGCCACGTAAAAGACGGCAAGCTGGTAAACCTCGAGGGCGATCCCGACCACGTCATCAACGAGGGCGCGCTCTGCGCCAAGGGTGCGGCCATGTCTGCCACGCACACCTCGGAGCTGCGCTTGAAGCGGCCCCGCTATCGCGCACCGGGTGCCACGGAGTGGACCGAGATTAGCTGGGAGGAAGCACTCGATAAGATCGCGCGAAAGATCAAAACCACGCGCGACGCTAACTGGACTGCAACCGAGAACATCAAAGGCGTCGACTACCAGGTCAACCGCAACGATGCCCTCGGATTTCTGGGCGGCGCGCAGAATACAAACGAAGAATGCTACCTGATCACCAAGGCCTCCCGTCTGCTTGGCACGGTTAGCGTGGAACATCAGGCGCGCCTCTGCCACGGGCCCAGTGTTCCCGCCCTGGCCGCCGCCTTCGGGCGCGGAGCCATGACCAACCACTGGCTTGACCTGCAGCACTCCAAGGTATTCCTTATCGAAGGCAGCAACGTCGCAGAAAACCATATCATGGGCATGAAGTGGATCAAGAAGGCGCAGGAAAAAGGCGCCATCGTCATCCACGTCGATCCCCGCTATACCCGGACCTCCGCCGGGGCCGATATCTATGCCCGCATTCGCGCCGGCGCCGACATCGCTTTCCTCAACGCGTTGACCAATTACATCCTTGAGCACAAGCTTTATGATGAGGAGTACGTCGAGCTCAACACCAATGCCTTGATGCGCACCAAAGCGGATTTCGACTTCAATGACGGAATCTTTTCGGGCTTCGACGAAGCGACCCATCACTACGAAACTGCATCCTGGGAATACCAAATCGACGCCGCCAAGAAGCCCACAAAAGCAACGTCGCTGGACGACCCCGACTGCGTTTTTGCAACCCTCAAGAAGTTCTACAGTCGCTACACCCTCGAACTCGGTTCGCGGATCTCGGGTGTCCCGGTCGAGCAGATCAAACTGATCGCCGAAACCATGGCGAAGCATAAGCCCGGCACTATCCTGTATGCGCTCGGCGCTACCCAGCATACCTATGGTGTGCAGCAGATTCGCTGTTACGGCATCATCCAGTTGCTGCTCGGCAATATCGGCGTACCCGGTGGCGGCGTCAATGCGCTTCGCGGCGAGCCCAACGTGCAAGGCGCCTGCGACATGGCGGTGCTGAATTCCTACCTGCCCGGATACCTCAACTATCCCAATGCCGATCAACCCTCTTTGAAGGAGTGGACCAAGAGTAACGGCACCTTCCGCGAGAAGTTCTTCGTCAACACCATGAAGGCCTGGTTCGGGGACAACGCCACGGCGGAAAACGATTTCGGATACGGTCTGTTGCCCAAGCGCAATCCCGGCAAGGACTATGCCGTGTACGGCATGATGGAGTCCGCTCTCCACGGCCAAATGAAGATGCTCTACGTCATCGGCCAGAACCCGATTGTCACCAACGCCAATCTCAACGTCACCTTCGCCGGCTTCGCAGCGCTGGAGACCCTGGTGGTGCAGGATCTTTGGGAGACCGAGACCGCCGACTTCTGGCGACGCCCCGGCGTGGACCCCACGTCGATTAAGACCGAAGTGTTTCTATTGCCCGCCGCCTACTTTATGGAGAAAGAAGGAACCATTACCGGTTCCGGACGCTTGGTGCAGTGGCGCTACGCCGCGGTGAATCCTCCCGGCGAAGCCAAACCCGACATCGAGATTCTCGATGTGCTCTTTCAGAAGGTGCGCGCGCTCTACAAGGATTCCACCGACCCCAAGGATCAAACCATCCTGAAAGCCGCGTGGGCTTATCCGGCCAACGCACGCTCGGAGGCAGTGCTGCGCGAGATCGGTGGAACCGACCTCAAGAGCGGCCAACCGGTGAACGGCATCGCCGATCTCCAGCCCGACGGTACCACGGCCTGCGGTTCGTGGATCTACGCCGGAGTCTTCAAAGGCGGCAAGAACCTTACCAAGCGGCGCGACAACAAAACCGATCCCAGCGGACTTGGCATCTATCCTGGTTTTGCCTGGACGTGGCCTGGCAATATGCACGTTCTCTACAACCGTGCCTCCTGCGACGCCAAGGGGCAGCCTCTCAACAAGGATCGCGCCATTGTCTGGTGGGATGACACGCAGAAGAAGTGGGCCGGTTGGGACACTCCCGACGTGCCCGTCCCCACCGATGGTCCCGACACTCCGAACGGGCAGCGCCCCTTCCGCATGAACGGCGAAGGCGTTGCGCGGCTGCTCGCTGCCGCCTACAAGGACCCCGATCCCAAGGACAAGGAACTTCCGCGCGATGTCTCCTACACTCCGAAAGACGGCCCTCTGCCGGAGTTTTACGAACCCATTGAGAGCCCAACCGCTAATGCCATGCACCCGGCCGTGGCGACCAATCCATGTGTGAAATATCCACGCCTCAAGGACGGACGCCATCCCATCGGAAGCCGCGAGAAGTTTCCTTACGTGCTCACGACCTCCAGCATGGCCGAGCACTGGTGTTGCGGCTCGGTGACGCGCAACTCACCCTGGCTCAACGAACTCGTACCTGAGCCTACCGTTGAGATTCCCGAGAACCTCGCGGCAAAGATCGGACTGAAGCATGGTGATCAGGCACGCGTCTCTTCTGCGCGCGGCGAGGTCATTGTGACGGCAGTTGTGACCAAGCGCATGCAGACTCTCAACATCAACGGGGAGGAAGTCGTCTCGGTGTGGATGCCCTACAACTGGGGATTCAAAGGTCTCAGCACAGGCCCGAGCACGAATGTCCTGACCATCGATGCGGTGGACCCAGGAGCCGGAACGCAGGAAACCAAAGCTTGCCTCGTCAACATTGTGCCTGCTAAGGACGGAAAAGGAGGCTCCCATGTCTAGCGCGATTCTGATCGACACTACTCGATGCATCGGCTGTCGTTCGTGCCAGGTAACCTGCAAGCAGTGGAACAGCCTGCCGGCGGAGCACACTACACTTCCGGATGCCAACCTTGCTCTGCAGAACCCAAAGCTGCTCTCGGCAAAGACCTACGTTCTCATTCAGCAGAACGAGATCGACGATGCCACCGCACCTGGCGGATTCCGCAGTGTCTTCGTCAAGCGCCAATGCATGCACTGTGAAGACCCATCCTGCGTTGCCGCCTGCCCCGTCACAGCCATGCACAAGACGAAGGAAGGCCCCGTTGTTTACGACGCCTCCCGGTGCATCGGTTGCCGCTACTGCATGTGGGCTTGCCCCTGGGGCGTGCCCACGGCTCAGTGGGATTCGCTCGCTCCCAAGATCAGCAAGTGCGACATGTGCTACAGCCGCAGCGCGGAGCAGATTCCGGCGGAGCGTAACGGCGAACGCCTCGTCGCCGCGCAGCACCAGTCCTATGCCTTGCAAATGGCGGAGCCCGCCTGCGTTAAGCAGTGTCCTTCCGGCGCTCTCAAATACGGGAGCCGTGAAGAGCTTTTGCTCGAAGCCAAGCGCCGTATTCGGCAGAATCCCGCTAAGTACGTGGAGCACATCTACGGCGAACGCGAGGCTGGTGGAACGAATACGCTCTATCTCGCGGCCGTTCCCTTTGAAACCCTCGGTTTCCCAACGGTACAGACTCAACCCTTCCCGCATTACAGCGAGATCGCATTGGGTTCGGTGCCTCCCGCGGTTGTCGGCATGGGCGTATTGCTCGGCGGGGCCTACATGGTCTCGCAGCGGAGGGCCGCGGTTGCCGCCGCCGAATCCGGCGGAGTAGCCGTCCTCGAACCGCCCGCCGCTCCCGCTCCCAAAGTCAATACGCGGGCCGAACGGCCCGAGCCGCCGCAGCACGAGGAGCATCATCCGCGTTTCGCTCCCGTACCGCGTCCGCTCTGGACTCCAGCCAACAAACTGCTCGCCGCGCTCATGGGCTTCGGAGCGCTCTCGTTCATCTTGCGCTTTGCCCTCGGCCTGGGCGGGAGCACCAATCTCTCCGACACTTACGCATGGGGTCTATGGATCATCTTCGATGTCATCTGGATTGCCGTTGCCGCCGGAGCCTTTGCCACCGCCGGGCTCATCTACGTATTCCAACGCAAAGATCTCTACAGCATGGGACGCTCTGCCGTGCTCATGGGTCTGCTCAGCTATACATTTGTCTTGGTTACGTTATTGGCTGACCTCGGCCTGCCGTGGCACTTCTATGCGCTCGCGCTGTATGCGCCAAAGCACTCGGCCATGTTTGAAGTCTCCTGGTGCGTCGCTCTCTACCTGACGATTCTCTTGCTGGAGTTCCTGCCGCTTCCATTCGAGCGCTGGGGCCTGCAAAGCTACATGGAGATATGGAAGAAGTACTCTCCTGTATACGTAGCCGCCGCGGTGCCGCTCTTCGTGTATTTGATGTCGCGCAAACTGGTCTGGACCGCTGCGGCTGCCCTGGTCTTCGGAACTCTCGCCTACCTCTTCCGCACCAAAGAGGGCCACAAACCAGTGCCGATCATGCTGGCAATCGCCGCTGTCACTTTTTCCACCATGCACCAGAGCTCGCTTGGTTCGCTCTTCCTCCTCATGCCGGATAAGCTCAACCATCTCTGGTGGTCGCCCATGATGCCGGTGTCCTTCTTTCTCTCCTCCGTCGCCGCCGGGACCGCGCTGGTTGTGCTGATCGAGATGTGGATCGCCAAAGCCTGGGATCGTACGTTGCGCATCCCCCAGGTGGCTGCCATGGGGGAAATTGTCTTCTGGTCCATGCTCGTTTACCAAGTGGTTCGCATCGGGGACCTTGTCTTCCGCGGACAACTCAACCTCCAGGGCGGCAGCGTGAGGACAGATCTATTCCTGGCCGAAGTTCTGCTCGGAGGATTGCTGCCGCTGCTTCTGCTCTCCACCAGTAAGCTGCGCAACAACCCGACTGTCCTCGCCACGGGAGCCTGGCTTGCGTTCGCAGGCGTCGTCCTCAACCGCATAAATGTCGTCGCCTTTGGCATGACCCTTCGCGGTGCCATGCCGCAGACCGCGCCGGTTCATTATTTCCCCAGCATCTTCGAGTGGGGAATTTCAGCCGGCCTCATCGCTGCCACTATCTTCCTGTTTGGTATCGGCGTGCGATACATGCCAGTGTTGCCGGAAGAAGACAGCCATTGATCTAAAAACCAATTAACACACAAGGGCCATCGCGAGATGGCCCTACCCGTTGAACAGTTCAAAGTGTTCCTTCAACTGGACGAATGACACGAGGGTTGCGCTCGCGCAACGGCCACCCTGATTTGATTCCCGCCGTGAACCTACTGATGCAATGAGAATCCGGACGGCAAAGCTGCCTCAAGATTGATTTGTTCTCCGGTGATGGGGTGGTGGAATTTCAGAAATTGGGCGTGCAGGAAATATCCTCCATCGCCGGGGAGGCCGGGGAGATTTTCAAGAGGCTGGCCGGTTAAGCCGTACAGAGGATCGCCTACCAGGGGATGGCCGATGGATGCCAGATGGATTCTGATTTGATGAGGGCGGCCCGAATTGTAGGCTTACCTCAAATGTTGTGGTGCTTGTGGTGCGTGAGATCACCCTTGCCAATGACTTTGACGGTTTGCCACTTGGGTTGGCGGCCCACACGGAACCGATGCGCGGGTGCGGTACGAGGCCGATGGGTGTGAGGATTTCGTAGGCGTCGTGCTGTGCAATATTTTGAGCCAGCGCCCGGTAGATTTTTTGAATTCTGGGTGTGTTCCAGTTTGCGAATAGATTAGAGGCCGCCTGCGGTGTTTTGGCGAAGAGGACGATGCCGGTGGTGGCTCGGCCCAACCGGTGGACAGGGTTTGCGTTGGGGGTTTGCTTTTGCACCAGGCGCAGGAGGGTGTTTTCCATGAAGCCGCCGCCGGGGAGGGTGGGCAGCCCGCTGGGTTTGTTGACGGCCAACAGATGGGGGTCATTCAACAGGACTTCGAAGTGCTGAGGGGAGTCTGGTTCGATCCAGGGTGGACGGTTCCAGACAAGGGTTTGGCCTGAAGTGACCGATTCGCTTCCGGTGGCGGTGACGCCGTTGAGGGTGACTTCGCCGTTGTTCAGTTTTTGTTGCCAGCCTTGTGGGGTTGAGTGGGGGTAAAGGCTTGCCAAGTGGGAGAGCAGGGCTTGTCCATGGTATTTGCTGCTGATGATTGTGGTGTAGGTATAGCCCCGGTTGAGCATGTAGTTTGAGTGTAAGCTATGGCATCTGCGGCAGGAGTTGCTGGGGTTCGAGCGACACTGGATTTAGGCAGCAAGAGCTCTAAATGCGTCCAGTGCATGTTCTTCTTGGGACTCTTCTTGATAGCTCTATTTTAGCTTCATGATTGGCTTTGCGAAAAAACGTTTCCGAGCGTCGCGTTCTTGGTTGGTGACGGTGCTCAGCGTCATGAAGCGGTTGTTTCTAGGCGAAAGAACTTCGGCTTAACGGGGATATTGATTGCGATTGTGATTGGAGTGCTCTCGTCAATGCACGCTGGCATTCTTAAAAAGTGAACGGAAGTATGGTTGCGAGATTGAAGGTTTAGAGAAGGCCAAGTCCGTCTCCGCTTAGCCAATCCGCTCCGCGCGTGTGACGTTGCCTGCCGCTGTTTTCGTGGCAATGCTAGCCCCGTCCGGTGCCGTGGTCAGACACAGGCGATTTGGTCAGACAAAACGGTAGAAGTTGAAAAAAGAGGCCGCTTCTGCCACTATCGCCACTCTATGAGGTGCCGTTAAATTTGTTTGCTTGTATTTGATTGATTATAAGTGGCGAATAGAAAGTGCTGGCGGAGAGAGTGGGATTCGAACCCACGTTAGAGTTTCCCCTAAACACGCTTTCCAAGCGTGCGCCTTCAGCCACTCGGCCATCTCTCCGCTCTACCCGGCAGGATTCGCTCACGCGAACTCTTCGGCGAACTCTCTCATTGTAACGTATGCCACTGCTCTCGTGCGTGGAGCGCTCCCTGCGGCCTGTGGATTACCCTCTGGCTGCGCAATGAGTACACGGATTGGCTTGCCCATTTCCTCGCCGATAAAGTTGCAGGTACCGCGCGAGTTACGCCTTTGCGGGAGTTCCCATGGGCGCGGCCGCACTGTGCCCATCCGGCGCGCTCGCCCTGTTCTCGCCGTCGGGCTTGGGAAGGTTTTCCAGCAGCCGGTGGTGCATGCAATAGAGCGCCAGTTCCAGCCGGTCTGAAACTCCCAGCTTGTCGTACACCTTGCGCAGATAGTTCTTCACCACCTGCTCCGTCGTGCCCACCTCCTGCGCAATGTCTTTGTTACGCAGCCCCTGGGTCACCCCGGTGATGATCTGCAGTTCCTTCGTGCTCAGTTTCACCCGGTTCCGCGGAGAGGTCAGCAGCGAAGCCTGCGCCCGGTAAGCCTCGATCACCCAGTTCACGCCCTTGCTGTCCAGCCAGGTCTCGCCCGCATGCACCTTGCGGATGCAGCGCACCAGCAAGTCCGGCGCAATCGAGCGGGTCACGATACCGCAGGCTCCGCGCCGCAGCAACTCCACCGTCTCTTCCTCGCTCGGATCGGTCATCACCAATACAATTTTGATCGCGGGAGCAATCGCCAGAATGCTGCTTACGGTCTCGGGCTTCGACTCGCCCGGCGCGCAAGCCAGCAGAATCAGATCGGCGTTGAAGCGGCCCACCGCAGTCACCGCCGCCGCAGCCGACTCCACCTGCGCCACAATCCGGATATCGTCCTCGATCGCAACGATCTTACGCACGCCAACGCGAAAAATCGGCTCGCTGTCCGAGACGATCAGACGAATCGCTTCCGGGCCGTTTTTGGCTTCTGTCTGCAAGGGGGCGTTGGCCTCTTGGTTGGCCATAGGACTTCCCCTCTCTTCGGATCAGAGATTTACGCTAGCTTAACGGGAGATGTGGTATTCGTCAATGATGGCGCCAACCTCAACCCGGTCACCCAGCGGAGAGCTGCGGACCACCCGGCCGGTGCATTCCACATGCACGTCCTGCGCGGCGCCCAGCGAGTGTCCCGGCATGCAGATCGAAAACTCAATGGTGGAACCCACCGGGTACTCCTCGCCGCAGTGCATCAACACCCCTCCGGCGGAGATATCCTGGGTCACCCCTTCGTCCGTTTTATCTTTGGAACGCACGGCAACAGGAAGCTGGAGAGGAAAGCGCACCGCACACCTCAATCGGTCTTTTGACTGGTTGTTCACGCCGCTAAGCATAGCCGCTATTTCCGGCGTTGAAAAATTACCAAAGTTTCCCCACCGGGAATCGTCCGCATCGCCTTCGATCTTCCGCAGTGCCCTGCAACCGCGCTAAAAACGCGTAACTTCCGTGAAATGGAAGCCCTCCACCCGCATCGCCGGCGCTACCATATCGAAGGCCTCTTCACCGCAGGCCCGCACCGGCTCGCCCAGGTCCAGCACCTGGCGTAACATCTGCAGCACGCTCTGGTTAAAGCGGAAGTTCCGTATTCCCTTCCCAACCCTTCCGTTCTCCACCAGAAACGTCCCGTCCCTTGTCATTCCCGTTAGGATCTTCTCGTAGGCGTCCACCTCCCGGATGTACCACAGGCGCGTCACCAGCAGCCCGCGTTCGGTCGCCGCAATCATCTCCTCCACGGTTTTCTTCCCGCCATCGGCCACCTGGAAAACGATATTCGTCGCTCCCTCGCCGCCCTCGTTCGGCAGGCTGAAGCCGTGTCCCGTAGCCCGCGCCCCCGCCAGGCCCGGTGCCGCACCTTCGCCGGGCTGCCCTGGCGCGGCCACAGTGGGAAGCAACACCTTCGACTTCCTGATCCTCTCCGCCGTGCCGCGAGCCATGGCCACGTCGAGCACCACGCCGTTTTCCACCAGAGTCAATTTCTGCCGAGCTACGCCCTCGCCGTCCCACGCCGGCCCCATCTGTCCCTCATGCCTCACATCGTCAAGGATGGAAATGTTTTCTCCGAACAGCTTCGTCCCCAGCCGCCCGTTCAAACACGAGCGCTGCTCCAGCAGCGCCAGTCCGCTGAAGTCCGCCGCCAGAAAGCCGATCAGATCCACCACCGCCGAAGGCTCCAGAATCACCGTGTACTTGCCCGGCTCCAGTTCCACCGGATGCGCCGAACGCACCGCCTTCTCGGCAGCGATCTCGGCCAGAGCCTTCGCATCCAGCTGCCGCGCCCTGCTGTAGTTCTGCTTCTGCCAGCCTGAGCTGTCCGGGGCCTGCATCGTCACCGAAGCCTGCGCCAGCGTCTCCCGATGCCAGCGCGCCACCCCATGCGAGTTGAACAGCGCATCGAAGCTCTCTCCGCTCGAATACGTCCCCGCCGAATTCAGCCCCTCACGCTCCGCAATTCGAACCATCGCCGACACCTGTCCGGCGCGCTCGCCCGCAGACATCGCCGCCGTCTCTTCGCACCAGCGGTCCACCTCCACCGCCCTTCCCTGCTCCGCCGCCGTCAGCATCGGCAGCAGTTCTGGATCTTCTTCCTGCACCCGCGCCAACTCTTCCGCCTCGCGCACCACCCGCTGCAAACTCTCCTCATCCATCCGGTTCGTCGTAGCCCGCGCCGTGCGTCCCCCCATCTGCACCCGCACCGAAACCTCGCACCCTTCTTCGCTCACGTTCTGCGTAATCGAGTTGTTGGCAAAGCGCGTCAGCGACGAGTGCCCGCCCTGCACGCTCACCTCGACATCGCTCACCGCAGCGGCCTTCCGCACCTGCTCAAAAATCTCCGCGCACCGTTCCTGATCCATCCCTATATTCGCATTCATCAATCTTCCTCTTGCCGCAGTTCCAGCAGCTGATCTTGCCGGTGCCGTTGCCGTTGCTCTGGTTTTTGTTTTTAAAGTGTCATCCTGAGCGCAGCGAAGGACCCCTACGCCGCTCAAATCTCCCACGCCACGCACGGTCACCTCTGCCAGAAATCGACGCTGCCTTTGCCTTCAACCTTGAAACCCTGAAACCTTGAAACTTTGAAAAACCTGCCTCAACTCCCGTACGCCCCGCCCACCTTCACCTGCCTGAACCGCGCCGGAGCTGCTCCATGCCCCGTTCCCATGCTCTGCTCCGGCTGTCCTTTTCCGCAGTTCGGAGTTCCCCACAGCGTCCACTCCCGCCTATCGCAAATCGCGTCCATCGAGTTCCAGAACTCCGTCGTAATCCCCGAATACGAAGGATTCCTCACCATCCGTCCCAGCTTTCCGCCCTTGATCTCCCACCCAATCTCGCATCCAAACTGGAAGTTATACCGCTTGTCGTCGATTGACCACGAGCGGTTGGTCTCCATATAAATCCCATCGTCGGTCCCCCCGATCAACTCCTCAAAACTCAGCGGTTTTTCTCCCGGCAAAATGCTCACATTCGTCATTCTTACAATCGGAACCCGCGCCCATCCCTCGGCCCGCATGTTTCCGCCCGAGCGCCCACGCCCGATCCGTGCCGCCGTGTCGCGCGACGACAAATATCCCTCGAACTGTCCCTTGGTAATAATCGGCACGCACTGCGCCTGCACGCCTTCGTCGTCGTAGGCAAACGTCCCCAGTCCCGGCCCATGCTCCGGACGCGCGTCGGCCACCACGTTCACCAGCTCGCTCCCATAGCGCAGTGTATGCAGCTTGTCGAGCGTCAAAAACGAAGTCCCCGCAAAGTTCGCCTCATACCCCAGCACCCGGTCCAGCTCAATCGGATGCCCGATCGACTCGTGAATCTGCAACCCCAGCTGCGACGAATCCAGCACCAGATCCTTCCGCCCCTCGGGACATTGCGGAGCCTTCAGCAGCGCCACGCACTCCCGCGCCACCCGCTCCGCGTTCTCCAGCAGCCGCAGCTCGCCCACCAGCTCATAGCCCTTCGTCTGATACTGTCCGCCAAACGAATTCGGATACGACCTCGTCTGAATCGTGTCCCCTTCAAACGCATGCGCCGCTAATCCCGCTCCGGTCGTGGTCCGCGTCTGGTGAATCGCCGCACCCTCCGTGCTGTAAAACCACTGCTCATACCGCCGGAAAATCATGCTGGCCTCCGCCAGCGTCACCCCTTCCACCGCCGTCAGCGCCGCGTCAATCCGGCGCAGCAGCGCAAAGTTTTCCTCTATCGGCACCGCAAACGGATCGATCTCGCACGGCGTGCTCCACTCCGCCACCGCCGCCGGTTCGTCCACCAGATGCACCGGCTCGCGACGCACCCGCGCCGAAGCCTTTGCAATCTCCACTGCCAGAGCCGCGCAGCGCTCCACGCCCGCCTGGGTCAGCTCCTGCGTGGCCGCAAATCCCCAGCCGCCCTCGGCCAGCACCCGCACGCCCAGCCCCAGCGACTCGTTCTCCGACGCCACCGCCACGCGTCCATTGCGCGTTCCCAGCGCACGCGCGCGCTCATTCACAATCCGAGCCTCCGCATGGCCCGCTCCCCGCAACACCGCCATCCCCAACGCCCAATCCGCAATCTGTCTCATCCCATCTCTCCAGCCTCACGCTCGTTGACAATGCGGGTGCCCCATCCAAGCCTTTCTTTGGCTTGGATGGGGTAGTTGACTTGGCATTTGCCCCTGCCTTTGCTCTTCCCCGCCCCGCACGCGAACCGTCAGATTCTACCCCTTCAGTCCCGCGCCTGCGCACCAATCACAAAAGTTACAGAGTTAAGTGGTGTCATTCCGAGCAACGCGAGGAATCCCTGCACCGCTCAACTCTCCAATCCGGCCAAGAGGCATTTCGGCCTCACACTACATTCCTCAAACAAACAAAAAGACCGCGATCTCCTCGCGGCCTCACCCGTTTTCTATATCAGCGTCACTCGCTGGTGCCAGTAACGTAGAACCTCATGGTTTTACCATCTGGTAATAGAAACTCATATTCCTGTGTGGATTCATAGGTAGTGTTGTGCAGGTCCGTAACCAGCCTCGCCTTGTAGTCCCCGAGCGCGAGAATCGCCCAGTCTTTGCTACTTGCGACGGCCCGCTCACCCCGCAGCTCATAATTCTTTCCATCGATGACAACATTCAGAAATTGAACAGGGTCCTCAATGCTCGACGCGCTGACATGCACATTAACGTTGTAGTCGGCAGGATTGGGAGCAGGCTTATTGGCCGCAAAAGAAAACGCAGATAGCAGCAGAACTACCAGCACAAGCTTCTTCACGTTGGCTCCAGTCGCACTCGAGAGACTCACATTCTCTAACCCGAGGCCAACGAATTTGTTTCACCCGCTCTACTGCTTCACCATCCCCTGCGGAGTAAACGTAATCGTCTCTCGCTGACCTTCCGGACCCAGCGATCCGGTCGGCTTTCCGTTGTAGGTCACCGTCAGCCCCGCCGGATTCCCCACCACCACCATCAGCTTTTCCTTCGCCTTGTAGCTCCGGCTGCGCAGTTCGGGCTTGTCCGGGTCCAGAGTCACGCTCTCTACCGTTTTCCCGTCACTCTTCACGCTGATCCATGCCCGCTTCGTCGCCAAAATCGAAACCTCCACCGGCGCTGCCTGATCCGTCTCCGTCTTCGTAGCCGCCGCATTCGGCGCCACGCTCTCACTCGCGCTCGGGGCTGGAGTTCCAGCCGGAGGCGTAGCTGCCGCTGCAGCCGGGCTCTGCGCCGCACTGCCCGCCGCATCCGGGGTCGGACCTGCATCGCCCGGAGCTGCCGCCGCAGGCGCCGCCGTTGCCGGTGCCGGAACCGGCGTACTCATGGCCGGGCTCGATGCCTGCGATGCCGCTGCCTGCTCCCGGGCCTCGCGCCGTTGTTCCCGCAGCCAGACGGCCCCCAGAGCCAGTGCCACGATCAGGGCCACAATCCCCACCACTGTCGTCCCATTCACCGACGAATCCCGCGCTCCGGCCCGGGCCGTCGCCATCTGGCTCGACATCGCCTGCATGTCGGTCTCTGGAGAACCGTCCACCTTGGCCGCCGCCAGGTAGGCCGCCAGCATCGTATCCTCGTCCAGCCCCACATACCGGGCATAGGCGCGCACAAATCCCTTGTTGAAGATGCCTCCCGGCAGCTGGCTGAAATGCTCATCCTCCAGCGCCTGCAAGGCCCGGCAGCTGATCTTCGTCGTGGCCGCAATCTCCTGCAGCGTGATGTGCTTCGCCTCGCGTGCCTGGCGCAGCTGCTCTCCAAACGCTCCCACTTCGTTCGCCCTCGTCTTATTCGCCGTTCCCGATCTACCGTTGCAAAGCTGTGCTGCTCCCCGCGGCACCAGCCCAGTGGCGCAGGTCGATCCTGAATCGGCGTGCAGTTCTGCGCCCATCATAGAAATGCTGCCATCCCAAGTCAAACGTAAACATCAATTTACCCGTCCGGAAGCGCACCGCCGACACTCACGGAAACCGTTCTGCTCCGGCACTCCGGTAATCGCAAGCCCCAGCCCTGCTGTAACCTGTACCGCCGGTACTTAGGCCTTGCCCCGCTCCTCAAACTCGCTTACGCTTTACGAGGGAGCGCGCCCTGTTGCAACGCTCCCAACGGCTTTGCCACACCAGGAAAACAGGATGACGCCCAACCAACCGCCGGCCGAAGTCAGTCCCTCCAAACCGGAGCTGTCCATCCTGCACGACGTGGCCAAGGCGCTCACCTCGTCGCTCAATCTCGACTCCATCCTGCAAACCATCATGGAGAAGGTGGCCGCTTACTTTAAGCCAGACACCTGGAGCCTGCTCATGACCGACGATGAGCATCACGAACTCTACTTCGCCATCGCCGTCGGTGACGCCAGCGCCTCCCTCAAGTCCGTCCGCCTCCGCATCGGCGAAGGCATTGCCGGATGGGTCGCCCAGCACGGCGAACCCCTCCTGGTTCCCGACGTCTCCAAGGACGAGCGCTTTGCCTCCCGCATCGACGAGATGACCCGCTGGAAGACCCGCTCCATCCTCTGCGTCCCGCTCGCCTCCAAGAACCGCATCCTCGGCGTCATCCAGCTCATCAACGTCGAAACCGGAGGCTTCGGCAAAGATCAGCTCATGCTCCTGCAGGCCATGGCCGACTACGCCGCCATCGCCATTGACAACGCCCGCGCCGTCGAAAAGATCCAGGAACTCACCATCACCGACGACTGCACCGGCCTCTACAACGCGCGCCACCTGTACGACAGTGTCGAAGCCGAGGTCAACCGCTCCTCCCGCTTCGGCTACCAGTTCAGCGTCATCTTCCTCGATCTCGATCACTTCAAGCTGGTCAATGACAACTGCGGACACCTCATCGGCAGCCGCCTGCTCGCCGAAATCGGCAGCACCATCAAAAACCACCTCCGCCTCATCGACTACGCCTTCCGCTACGGCGGCGATGAGTTCGTCGTCCTGCTTCCCCAAACCGATAAAGATTCCGCGCTCGTTGTCGCCCGCCGCCTGCGCGACCTGCTGCGCAACACCCAGTTCCATCTCGGCGAAAACATCGATCTCAACGTCCGCGCCTCCCTCGGTGTTGCCACCTTCCCTGCAGACGCCAACAACGCCCACGACCTCATCCGCCAGGCCGACGAAATGATGTACACCGTCAAAAACACCACCCGCGACAACATCGCCATCTGCGGCCTCGGCACCACCACCTAGCTTTGCCCTTGCCGCTCCTCGTTCTTGTTTTTGTTTTGAGGTGTTTGGTTTTGAGGTGTTTGGTTTTAAGTGTCATCCTGAGCGAAGCGAAGGCCCCCTACGCCGCTCAAATATTCCACGCCGGGCCAAGGTCATTTCAACCACCCATCCCCCACCTGCCTCAACTTCGCAACCTTGCCTTACTTATCCACTCCAAAGTCCCACACCAACCCGCCCTCAGCGTCCTTCACTCCATCCAGCACAATTGCATACTCGCCCGGCGGCAATTCCTCCAGCGGAATCACCTTCCACCAGTCCCCGCTGAACCGCTCCGCCCGCGAGTGCAGAAACATCTCCTTCGAACTCTCCGACCCGCCCCGGTCGATTTTGTTCTCGGCTACCACCCGCATCTCTCGCTTGCGCTCCAGCCGCACAATCCGGAAGTAGCCTCCCTCGATCACCCCCTGGTCGTTTTCCACGTCCACAAAAATCGACGGGCTCGCACCGGATGACCCCGTCGCGTGCACCCGTACCTCGGCCGCTCTGCCCTTCAGCTCAACCGTCTGCCGCGCCCCGGCAATCGGAATAATCGACCGCTTCAGCAGCGTCGAGCCCTCGTGGTCGTCCTCCATCCACTTGTTTCCCGCCAGTTTCTGCAGCACCGGCTTGCCCGCCACCTCTTCCAGCACATACACCCCGCCGTCGGGCGGCAGCCTCAACTCAGGGGCCAGCTTCGGAGCCACCTGCGGCGTATTCAGCTCCGCCTCTTTGCGTGCGGCAATCTCCTCGCCGCTCTCCTGTTTCAACGTCTCTTTCTGGCTCTTGGACGCATCGGCGTTCCACTCTTCGGTCGCCTTCCAGTCCACCAGCGCCGCCGGAACCTCCTCCCATTCGCTCCGCTCCGCGCTGTAGTACTCCACCCGCTCGCCCACAGTCTTCCACTCCGTCGCCGCCTGGTAGCTGCCGTCAGTCAAAATCAGCCGCTTCACCGCCCCCGCGCCTGCGGCCGGCAGCGCAGCGTTACCCGCCTGCGCCACCGCGCCCACGTCCAGCCCCAGACTCAGCCCGAAAACCAGCGCCACGCCCAGCGCCCACCCCGTCACCCGATGCCAAACCGTCCGCCTCATCGCCTCACACCATACCGCGTTTTGCCGCCCTTTTTTGACCTTGTTCTTACCGTTGTACCTGCGTTCTCTTTCCCCGAGGAAAAATGCCGGGTGCCCCACCTTCCGCCGTGCCGCATTTGCGCGGCTAAGGTGGGAAGCAACGGCCTCCACCCCTAGTTGTTTTTTTCCTCGCCGGCGCCCCAGTCGGAAAAGCACCATTTCCACCTTGCTCCCCGCCCACTTTTCGTAGAAAATTGATTGTGCACCCCTTCCGAATTCACCAACCTGAATACGCTTTCACCCACCTTCGAGGTCGCTATGTCGGCTAAATACATCTTCGTAACCGGCGGCGTCGTCTCTTCTCTCGGCAAGGGATTGGCCGCCGCCAGCATCGGTTGCCTGCTCGAAAGCCGCGGCCTGCGCGTCAGCCTGCAGAAGTTCGATCCCTATCTCAACGTCGATCCCGGAACCATGTCGCCCTTCCAGCATGGCGAAGTCTTCGTCACCGACGACGGCGCCGAAACCGACCTCGACCTCGGCCACTACGAGCGTTTCACCCACTCCCGCCTCACCCGCGATAACAACCTCACCACCGGCCGCATCTACGAACAAATCATCGCCAAGGAGCGCCGCGGCGACTACCTCGGCAAAACCGTCCAGGTCATCCCGCACGTCACCAACGAAATCAAAGCCGCCATGAAAAAAATCTCGCACGATGTTGATATCGTCATCTGCGAAATCGGCGGCACCGTGGGCGACATCGAATCGCTTCCCTTCCTCGAAGCCATCCGCCAGATGCGCCAGGAGCATGGCCGCGAAAACACGCTCTTCGTCCACGTCACTCTCGTTCCCTTCATCGCCGCCGCCGGAGAGCTCAAAACCAAGCCCACCCAGCACTCCGTCAAGGAGCTGCTCTCCATCGGAATCCAGCCCGACATCCTCCTCTGCCGCACCGACCGTTTCCTGCCGCAGGAGATGAAAGGCAAGATCGCCCTCTTCTGCAACGTCGAAGAGCGCGCCGTCATCACCGCCCGCGACGTCGCCAGCATCTACGAATGTCCTCTCGCCTTCGCCCAGGAGGGAGTCGACAAGCTCGTCCTCAAGTATCTCCGCATCGACGCCAAAGACGCCGACATGAGCCAGTGGGAGTCCCTCGTCCACCGTGCCTACAATCCCAGCGACGAGGTCCTCATCGGTGTCGTCGGCAAATACGTCGAATACGAAGACTCCTACAAGTCGCTCAAGGAAGCCCTGGTCCACGCCGCCCTCAACTACAACCTCAAGCTCAACCTTCAGTGGGTCGAAGCCGAGGGCCTGGAATCCAAGGACAAAGACGACCGCGCCTACGAGCATCAGCTCACCGGCTTCGACGGAATCCTCGTCCCCGGAGGCTTCGGCAAGCGCGGCATCAGCGGCATGTTGAACGGCATCCGCTTCGCCCGCGAACACAACGTCCCCTACTTCGGCATCTGCCTCGGCATGCAAACCGCCTGCATCGAGTTCGCCCGCAACGTCTGCGGACTCGACGAAGCCAACTCCAGCGAATTCGATCCCGCCACTCCCCACCGTGTCATCTACAAACTGCGCGAGCTGCGTGGCGTAGAAGAACTCGGCGGCACCATGCGCCTCGGCTCCTGGGAGTGCAAACTTGACGCCGACTCCAACGCCTTCAAGGCCTACGGCAAAACCGAAATCAACGAGCGCCACCGCCACCGCTACGAATTCAACCGCGAATACGAGCAGTTGCTCACCGGCGCCGGCCTGCGTATCACCGGCAGCTCACCCGACGGAACCTACGTCGAAATCGTCGAGCTGCCCAACCACCCCTACTTCCTCGGCTGCCAGTTCCACCCCGAGTTCAAATCCAAGCCCTTGGAGCCCCATCCGCTCTTCCTCAGCTTCGTCCACGCCAGCTACCAGCACCGCGCCAAGCGCCTCGCTGCGGCCAACCCCGCCGAGACCAACCAGTTCCTCCGCCCCGAAGGCGCCGGCAAACACTAGATCCCATTTCAGGTACCCCACATCTGCCGTTGCCCTTGTTCTTGCCATTGCCTTTGATTGAAGTGTCATCCTGAGCGAAGCGAAGGACCCCTACGCGGTCTCAATATCCCTCGCGGCCCCAAGGTCACCTCCGCCACCGAACCCCTCACCGGAGTGATAACACCATGCAACTTCCTCCCGCCTCCTGCAATCTAAGTTCCTGCAAGGACCCTCACCCATGCCCAAAGAAATCGCCCCCGAAAATCTCCTCCTCATCGTCGATGAGTCCCCCGCAACCCGCCGTGCGGTGGAGTATGTAACCAAGCTGCTGGGCTGCCACCGTGGCGTCCACGTATACCTGTTGCATCTTCTACCGCCGCTTCCCGCCGAGTTCCTCGAGTTCGGCGGCGCCGAAGATCCCCGCCAGGAGCAGCATCTTCAGTCCGAGCTCCACCGCGAGCAGCAGGTCTGGATCGCTACTGCAAAAGCCCCGGCCCGGCAGGTGCTGGACGAAGCCGTCGCCGCCCTCCGCGACGCCGGTCTCTTCACCTACGAAATCGAACTGACCCACTCCGATCCCCTGGACGACCGCGACCCCACCATTGCCCTGCTAAAACAAGCCCGCGAAAAACACTGCCATACCATCGTCGTCGGAAGCCACACCCATCCCTGGTTCCGCAAATTGACCGGCACTCCCCTTACCGAGTATCTTCTCCACCACGCCGGAGAATTCACTCTCTGGGTCGTCCCCTGAGCGAACTGTCGTCGTCGTTGTTTCTGTTTGTGAGGTGTCATCCTGAGCGAAGCGAAGGACCCCTACCGAGATCAAAATCCCCCATGCCGCTCCAGAGGCTTTTCAACTTCCGCACCTCCGCCTATAAAAAAAGACCCGCTATCTCGCGGGTCCTTCCATTCCGTTCAAACGCCTTTTTACTCTTCCATCTGTCTCGACAGATAGCGCTCGTACCCGATCTCTTCTATCAGGTGCATCTGCGCTTCCAGCCAGTCCACATGCTCTTCCTCATCCGCCAGAAGAGTCGCAAACAGCTCCGCGCTGGTGTTGTCGCCCTCATCGCGCGAAAGCTTCACCGAGTGGTTGTACATCTTCACCGCATTCAGTTCCAGCACCAGGTCGCTTTCCAGCTGCTCCTTCACCGTCTTGCCGATCTTTAAACTACTCGGCCCGGTCAGTGTCGGCGTCGCGTCCAGAAACAGAATGCGTTCAATCAATTTTTCCGCGTGCTTCATCTCGTCAATCGACTGCTTCTTGATGAACTTCGCCAACGCTTCGTACTTCCAGTTCTCGCACATCTCCGCGTGGAGAAAATACTGATTAATGGCCAATAGCTCTTCCTGCAGAGCCTCGTTCAATGCGGCAATAACCTTCGCGTTTCCCTTCATCGCTTCGATTCCTCCGGGGGCTTGGTCCTAACGGCGGGACTTCCCCATTACTGTACACCAAGCACGGCCTGTCGCAACTTCCGCGCCTCGCCGCAACTCATCAAATCCGTGCCTGCCGCCGACTTTCATCGTGCGAAACTTTGAAACCTTGAAACTTTGAAACCTTGAAACCTTATAATCCTCCCATGTCCTTTTCCGTCGAGCATGTCACCATCGGTGGCCCGGAGCTCTTCCTCGTCGCAGGCCCCTGCGTCATTGAAAGCGAAGAGCACACGCTCTTCATGGCCTCGTCCATCGCGGCCATCTGTTGGGATCTCGGCATCCCCTACATCTTCAAGGCCAGCTACGACAAGGCCAACCGCACCTCGCTCGCCAGCTACCGCGGCCCCGGACTCACCGAAGGCCTCCGCATCCTCGCCAAAGTCCGCGACACGCTCCATCTCCCCGTCCTCACCGATGTCCACGACGCCGCCCAGGCCACCGCCGCCGGAGAAGTCGTCGACATCCTGCAAATCCCCGCATTCCTCTGCCGCCAAACCGACCTGCTCATCGCCGCCGCCCGCACCGGACGCGCCGTCAACGTCAAGAAAGGCCAGTTCGTCGCCCCGCAGGACATGCGCCACGCCGTCGCCAAACTCCACGAAAGCGGAAACCCCCGCGTCTCTCTCACCGAACGCGGTGCCAGCTTCGGCTACCACAACCTCGTCGTCGACATGCGCTCGCTGGCCATCATGCGCGCCTACGCCCCGGTCATCTTCGACGCCACCCACTCCGTCCAAATCCCCAGCCAGGGCGCCCAGTCCGGCGGAGAGCCTCAGTTCATCCCCCTGCTCAGCCGCGCCGCCGTCGCCGCCGGCATCGACGGCCTCTTCATGGAGGTCCACGACAATCCCCCGGCCGCCCTCAGCGACGGAGCCAACGCCCTCCCGCTCGCCAACCTCAAATCCACCCTCCAGCAACTGCTCGCCATCCGCAAAGCCCTCGCCACCTAAATCCAAGTCCGGGTGGCCCATATTTGCCCTCTTTCGGCAAATGTGGGGAGGCAACTCGCCTGCATCCAGAGACCCGCGCCCCAAATATCCACCACCGCGCCAAGGCCATCTCCACCTCCAAGCGGTCGCAACACTTCTTCACCAATCCACCCCGATGAATTCCGCAACTATCCCCCTCCGTTGTGTTTTTACTCAGTGAAACGGAGGTTTCTCAATGTTCAAAAAATCGATGGCTGCGTTGTTCGGTCTGCTCTTCGCCCTCGCGCTCATCACGCCTCCCAAGGCCCATGCTGCAGTGGCTGTCGGCGTCGGACCTGTCTATGTCGGCGTAGGACCCAATGCTGCTTACGTCGCGCCCGCTCCTTACGTAGCGCCGGCGCCCTATGTCGCCTACGCACCCGGCTATGTCTATCCGCCCTATGTCTATCCCGCTCCTGTCGTCGTCGGACGCGGATACGGATACCGCTCTTACGGCCGCTACGGCTACGGCTGGAGACGCTAAATTTTGCAGCATTGTTCCCAAGCCCCTCGCCCCGAGGGGCTTTTGCCATGCCTTTAAGCTGTTGCCTTTGCCCTTAACTTTGAAACCTTGAAACCTCTGAAACCTTGCTCTTACGCCACCTTCCCCATCGTGTCCGCCGGCGAATCCGGTCCCCGGCCCGCCTGCCGCGCCGCCAGTTCCCCAATCACCGGCAGCACCACCTTTTTCCCCTGGTAGCTCTGCCACATCAGGTACAGGAACAGGCCCAACACGCCCAGTCCAATCGCCGCGTTCAGCATCACCATCGGCGCTCCCAGGGCAGGGCTCACCGTCATCAGCATCCCCGAAACGATTCTGACCACGGCCCGCAGCACCGCCGCCGCCACGCTCAAAAAGATCGACTGCATCGCATGAAACCGCACCACCCTGTCCCGGTTATACGGAGCCAGCACCAGAAACAGGACCCCCGTAACAAAGCCAAACAGATAGCACAACGCCGAAGCCGCGTTTACCCCGAGCCCTGCCGCCGCGCTCCCGGCCGCTCCAGCCCCGCTCGCACCACCTGCCTGCGCCCCGCACTTCGGACAAAACTGAGCCTCCATCCACTCTCCGCACCTCGTGCAATATGCCATTGTTCCCTCCTCGGGACTTCCCTCATGGCCCTTTCAGACACCCTCCTACTCCGCCAGTGCCACCGCATTACTCCATGAAATTACTTTGGCCTGCGCCGAACCAAAACCTGATTGTTCGGACACCGGCAGCTCCGCCTTCGGAGTAAATCCCAGGCGAAACGTCAGCGGCCGGTCTTTGTTGGGATCGCAGAACAACTCCACCGCCCCTGCATACTCTTCCCCAGGTTTCAGATCGATCTTCGCGGGAATATTCTTGGCTGCCTCCGTGCCCGGCGCAACATCCGGGTTATTGGAAACCCACGACCACCCCTGCTGCGTCCACACCACAATCTCCTGCTCCGCATCGCTGATGTTTTTGATCTTCGTATCCACGACAAACTCGCCCCACTTTTTATACGTTTCCGTCTTCAATGAATCTTCGTTCACGGAGATTTCGATCTTGAAAGCAGCGCCGTTTTCCTTCGCCGGCCCCTGGCACCACCCCGATACCGCCGCGCACACCAGCAAGCCGAACGCAAGTACCGCCTTCATCGACGCTTTCCCCCTCCGGCTAGGAATCCGCAACCCCGTACAGGGTTGCACGATGCCGCCGGTTTGCCGGAATCCTTCCGCAATTGGCACCGGTGCTCCCCAGCGCCAGCCGCTGGAGGGCCATCTCCTGGCCAGGGCCCGACACGTACCCGACGCGCACCGCATCCGCCACTTCGTTCTCAGCGTCTATACTGTAGAAGTGAATACGATGTCGATCCGCAAGATTGCAGAAGCCGACTTCCCCACCCGCTGGGGACATTTCCGAATCCTTGGTTTCGAAGGCTGTGTCCCCGGTACGCCCGCCACCGGATCTCCCGACGGCAAGGACCGCCGCAAGGAAGAAGCCATCGCCCTTATCATGGGAGACATCCACTCCCAATCCGACGCCCCGCTGGTGCGCATCCACTCCCAGTGCCTCACCGGAGACGTCTTCCACTCCCTGCGCTGCGACTGCCGTCAGCAACTCGAACTGGCCCTCACCAAAATCAGCCAACTGGGCAGCGGCATCCTCATCTACGAAGAGCAGGAAGGCCGCGGCATCGGACTCATGGCCAAGCTCCAGGCCTACGCCCTGCAGGACCAGGGCATGGACACCGTCGAAGCCAACGTCGAACTGGGCTACGAGGCCGATTGCCGCGCCTATCACATGCCGGTGGAAATCCTCAAAGCCCTGGGCGTGCGCCGCCTCCGTCTGCTCTCCAACAATCCCGAAAAAGTGGACGCCGTGCAGGCCGCCGGAATCGAAGTCGTCGAGCGCGTCCCCGCCGATGTCGAGCCCTACAAGACCACCGAAAAGTACCTCCGCACCAAGCGCGAAAAAATGGGCCACTTCACCCCATTCCAATAACCCTCTTCCCGGTGGCCCATTCAAGCCATCTTTTGGCTTGAGTGGGGCAGTTGACCTTGCCTTCAACTTGAGGAATGGCCGGGTGGCCCATATTTGCCCGCCTCTGGCAAATGTGGGATTGCAGAAAACCAGCACCAAGAGATTCACAGGTGGACCATTCAAGCCGGGTCCCCGGCAAGCCCGTACTTGGCTTGTGGGTGGAAGCCTTCTTCCGGCTTGAGTGGGGCAGTTGATCCTCCCCTTGCCTTGAGGAATGTGCGCTGATTCTAACTATTTCAGCGCAAACAGCGCGCTCACCCGCGCCGTCACGGTTGCGTTCTGCGGCGAAAACTCCGCAGTCGGTGCAGGCGCTCCTGCGGATGCAGCCTTCATCGCCATCATCGGCTGGGGCATGAATGGACGCGGGTACTCCACGCTATCGATGGAGGCATATCTCAATTCACCCAGCGAGCGTCCGCCGGCCTGCGCCAAAGCCTCCGCCTCCGAACGCGCGCGATGGAACGCGTCCTCCACGGCCTTGATCTTGGCGGCATCCGTATCCTCCAGCGCATAGCTGATCGACTGATTCCCGGTCACGTCGATGCCGGAGAGTTGTTCCACGATCGGCCCCACCTTGGCAAAATCCTTCAGCTTCAACTCCACCGCGGTGGAAACACGATAGCCGATCAGCTTCCGTTGCGGCGTGCGGTAGTCATACACCGGCGCCAGCGAAAAGAAGCCCACGTGCGCCTCTTTGGGCTCAATCCCGTTCGACCTCAGGACTTCGCGCACCTGCTCGGCCGCCTTGGACGCGCGATCGTAGGCCGCGCTTGAGGAGCTTTCCTGCGCGGCGATGTTGAATTGAATGATCGCCGTATCCGGCACCGCCTCAAACTTTCCCTCTGCGCTCACCGAAACCGTGTTCGCCTGCACGCTCGAAGCAACCGGCTGTTGAGCGGTCACAGCGCCCACAAGCATCACCATCAGGAAGAAACAAAACGTCGCTCTCTTCATTTGACCGTGAAGTGTAACACCGTTGTTTCGATGTCACCGCTTGCCTCCGCGCAAATCTCCGAATTCATCAGACGGAATCATCGGCCCGGTGCCTCACACCTGCCGCGGGTGGCCCATTCAAGCCTTCTTTTGGCTTGAGTGGGGTCGTTGACTTTGCTCTTGCTTTTGGCTTGAGTCTTGGTGCCCCACATCTGCCGCATTTCGCAGATGTGGGTCTTGCGCCTCACCGCAGCAGCTTCCTCATCTCCTCAATCTTCTTCACCGGCAGCGCTTCCGTCGCGTACTCCATCAATGCGCGATACACACCCGCTTCCGCCATCCCCTCCAGCGACTCCAGATGCCGTTCCACCGTGCGCACATCGCCGCGCGCCAGCGGCCCACTGAACGACTTCCCCGCTCCCGCGCGCAGCACATTGCGCACTGTGCGCAGCACAATCGGCTCCATGATGCGCCGCACCTGCTTTGCGTCGATGCCCGCCCGCAAACCAATCCTCTCCGCAGCCTCGAGCTCGGTGGCCAGCATCGGCGAAAGCATCGCCCCAAACGCGTGGTACAGCGCCTTGCTCTGCGGCTCAATTACAAAACTCCGCGCTCCCAGCGTCCGCGCCAGCGCACGCGCCGCCTGCACCGCCTTGGGCGTGCCTTCCACGGCAAACCACACGCCCTCCAGACTCGGCGGCTCGCCCGCCACGAACGTCATCATCGGATGCGCGCTTCCGGTCTCCACGCCGCAGGCCGCCACTGCCGCCAGCACCTCGCTGCTCAACGCACCGCTGGCATGCAAGGTTATGAGCGGCCGCCCATCCATATCATCCAATTTCCGCGCCAAATCCCCGGCCACGCTCTCAATCGTTCCATCCGGCACTGCCAGCCACAGCAGATCGCAGTCAAGCCGGGCCTTCGCCAACGTGGTCGCCACGGCTCCCACCTCGCGCGCCAAGGTTCGAGCCTTCCGCTTCGACGCCGCTTCCTCGCGGCTAATAATCTCGCTGATCGCATAGCCATGCGCCCGCAGCAGCCTCGCCATCGCGCCGGCCAGCGCCCCGGCCCCCACAAACGAAATCGTCTTTACCTTGTTTACCATTGCAGGGTTCACGACTGCAGGGTAGCACGCCGCGCTAGCTTATTTTGTTATAGTGATCGGCATGCCCAACACCAGCCGCAAGACCTCCCGCAAAACTGCCGCCAAGAAATCCGCGCCCACCCGCAAGAAATCGGCCAAACAATCCGCCGCACCCGCCACGGTCCAGGTCATCTCTTCCAAGCTCGTGCATGAGTCTCCCATCTTCCGCCTCACCATCGATGAGATCGTCGAACCCTCCGGCGTGCGCGTCCGCCGCGACATCATCCGCCATCCCGGCTCCGTCGTCATCCTCGCGCTCGACGAGCGCAAGCCCGAGCCGTCCGTGCTTCTCATCCGCCAGTATCGCTACGCGGCCAACGAAGAGCTATGGGAGATTCCCGCCGGACGCATCGACGAAGGCGAAGACCCGCTCACCGCTGCCCAGCGCGAACTGGCCGAAGAGACCGGCTACTCCGCTTCCGAGTGGAAGCTCGCGCTCCGCTACTACGCCAGCCCCGGCCTGCTCGACGAAACCATGTCTCTGTTCGCCGCGCGCGACCTGCGCAAAGGCAAGGCCGCGCCGGAAGAAGACGAGTTCATCGTCTGCAAATTCGTTCCTCTCAGCCAGGCCGTGCAGTGGGTCATGAGCGGAAAGCTGCACGATGGCAAGGCCATCGCGGGTGTTCTCTGGGCAGCACAGAAGTTTCACATCTGCGGCAATGGCAAAGTTAGCAAGCGGGACTAATCCGTTCTCACAATCCATTCGTAACGCGCGAAAAACAGCATGAAATGTGGCTAATTTCCAGCTGTGTACCATGTTGACAACCCAGTAGAATGGGTGGACAATCGAGCCAATCAAGGTCAACAACGGGGTTGGCCAATGCAGTTCAGCAGTACACACACCGCACTCTGAACTCCGCAAGGTTCGCTTCGGTTGAGACCGTCGGCAACGTCTCCGATAGCAAGACGCCTGGAGGAAAGTACGTGGCACGTCTCAAGGGAACCGTGAAGTGGTTCAACAATGCAAAAGGATTTGGATTCATCGGACGCGAGGATGGACCCGACGTTTTCGTCCACTACAGTGCGATCACCACCGAGGGCTATAAGAGTCTTCAAGAAGGCGATCAGGTAGAGTTCGAAATTGTGGAAGGGCAGAAAGGGCCGCAGGCCGGCAACGTGATGAAGGTCGCCTGACGCTTCCAGCGGCCATCGCAGCGCAGCCTTGAACCAGGGCTTGAGTCCTTCGTAGAAGGTGGAAATTTGTGTGTACGAGGGGCTGCCCAAAGGCAGCCCCTTTTTCCTGCGTTCCTACTTGCCTGTAGCCGACGCGGCCGAGCAGACATTGGCGATCTTTCTTACCTGGCTGACGCTGATCTGCGCATACGCCGCCGGTGTAACTGACGCATTGTCAGCCGACGCATCGTCCGACGACATCGCGCCAGGGTCCTGTCCGCCGTTGGCGATCGTCATCCCGCTCACCCGGACTTCCTTGCCGACCAGGCCGGCGAGCTTGGAAGTATCGCCGCTCAGTTGATAGTTATTTCCTACGTTGTCGGCCAGCATAAAACCGTTAGCCGACTGGCTCAGGCAACCTTGCACCGTGGTGACCTGAGCGTTGCTCTGGTTTGCGGGAGCAGCCGCCTGCTCCTGAGTTCCCTGTCCCGCAGCGCTCGTATCCGGAGGCATTTCCGCAGGTGGAACGGCCTGCTCCGATGGCGTCTGGACCTGCGGAGAGGGGGCTGGAGGTGCCCCTTGCGGTGCCTCGTCCTGTGAGCCCGTCTGGGCAAACGTCATCAAGCAGCAGCCTAGCAAAAGTGTTCCAAGTGTCAGAATCTTCTTCATGATTTCCTCCTGACCATGGACAGTGCATGAAGCGTGCCATCGCAGCGCAGCTCCCAACTCAGGGCCAATCGGAACACCACCAGAAAACCTGCGCGGAAAACCTTTTGCTTCGCGGATAAAATTACGCGGGTTACGGTTGCCGAAAGCTCACGCTCGGAACCTTCGCATCAGCCCTTCGGCCTTCAAATCCGGAACCACAAACTGGCGCGCATCTCCGGCCTCCCGGCACACTGCTTCCGCCGTCAAATAGCCAGACCGCACCGCGCCCTCCATGGTGGAAGGCCATCCTGTCGCCGTCCAGTCGCCGCTTAAAAACAGCCGCGGCCATGCACTCGCCGGCAACACGCGATACTGCTCGCTCAGTGGCGCCGGAGCAAACGTCGCATGCACTTCCTTGATCACCGTTGCCTTCACCAGCCGCGCCTGGCGCACCGTTGGAAAAAACTCCGCCAGCTCCTTCAGCGCCAGCTCGATGATCTCCGCGCGTCCCATCTCCAGCAAATTTTTCGACGAGCTCACCACCAGCTCCAGGTAACTGCCCGCGCTCTCCGCCGCCGTATGGCTCTCCAGTATCTTCGACTTCTGAAACATCCACTGAATATTCCGGTCCAGCAGCGAAGCGTGTTCCAGCGGCGTAATCTCCCGGTCGAACCACAAATGAATTCCGGTAATCGGAACCGTCCGCAGATGGCTAACCTTCCGCTGCAGCTCCTCGCTGGCCGCCGATTGCGGAAGGATGCGCCCGAGCTGATGAAACGGAATTGCGCTGATGGCGTAGTCGAAGCGGAACTCGCCTTCGCCTGTTCTCACCGTCACCCCGCCCAGGCCGGAGGAAACCTGCTCCACCACGCTGCGCAGCAAAACCCTGCCCGCCGCGCGCGCGTAAGGTAGCGCTCCGCCACGCCATACAGCTCGGAGAGCGGCACCGTCGGCACGCCCATCCTGCCCGCCTCGGCCGATTTCAGAAACGCATCGCGAAACACCATGCACGCGTACTTCACCGAGGTCTTGTCCAGATCCTCGTTCAAGCTGCTGATCAGCACCGGAGCCCAGAAGTGGTCGATCGCCTTCTGCGATCTGTCCCTTGCGCCGCAACCACGCCAGAAAATCCTCGCTGCTGTCCTCGGGAACTCCGCTCACCAGTCCCAGCAACACGCGCGCAATCGCCAGCTTGTCGCGCAGCGAAAGCAGCTTGAATCGCAGAAATGAAATCGCAGAATGCAGCGGCGCGGGCAGCCGCGAAGGCTCAATGCAGCTCGGCGCGCCCGCCCGGCTCGATAAACGTAATGCGCTTGTACCAGCGCACCTTGTCCTCCACCCCAAGCCGGCGGTAAAAATCGCGCAGGTTGGTGCAGCAGCCCAGCAGCACGTGCTGGCAGTTGTCCACCACCTCGCCCGTCCCCGGATGCTCATAGGAAGATGCGCGCCCGCCCAGGAATGGCTTGCGCTCAAACAGCGTAACTTCATATCCGGCATCGGCCAGCGCGCAGGCCGCAGCCAGTCCCGCCAGCCCGCCGCCCACAATGCCGACCGTAGGACGCCGGCTCTGGCTTTGGTTCTCCGCCGCCCCGCTCACAGCAGTCTCTTCCCGAATCCCTTGGCCAGAATTTTCAGTTTCTCCCCGGTCGAAAGCCGCACCCGCTCCGAGTACACGTCATAATTCCTGCGCTCGATCCGGTCCAGATATGCCGCGATAGATCTCCACCATCGCCCACAGCGCCGGCTGGCTCACCTCTTCAATCAGCGGCATCAGCCGCTCGGCGGAAACATAGAAATGCCGTGCCCGGCCGCCTCAAACTCCAGCAGCGGACGCAGCTTCTCCATCGGCTCACCCGCACCCAGCTCCGCCGCCGTCACCCCGAATTTCTCCAGGTCCTCCTGCGGCAGATAAACCCGCGCCATCGCCGCGTCTTCCTTCACGTCGCGCAAAATGTTCGTCAGCTGGAAGGCGATGCCAGATGTTCCGCATACTCCTCGGCCGCCGCGTCGCGATAGCCGAAGATGCGGATGCACACCAGCCCCACCACCGATGCCACGTGATAGCAATAGTCGTACAGATCGTCAAAGCTCTCGTACACCACCAGCGGCCTGCCATTCTCGCCGCCCTCGCGCACATCCATCCCGGTTCCGGCCACCAACTGCTCCAGCAGTTCCATGGGAATGTTGTAGCGCAACTGCGAGTCGCGCAGCGCCAGGAACACCGGGTCGTCGGTGCGCCCCGTCTCCAGCGAGCGCCGATAGGAGTCGAGGAACTCGGCAAGCTTCTCCCTGCGCTCCTGCGGAGCCATCCCCGGATCGTCGCTCAAATCGTCGGCATGCCGCATGAAGGCATACACCGCGCTCAGCGCATTCCGCTTCCGCGCCGGCAGCAGCATAAAGCCATAGTAGAAATTCTTGGCCGAAGAGCGCGCAATGTGGCGGCACACGCTGTAGGCGGTGGTCAGCCGCAGCTCCGCGTGTTGTACGGTTGTGCTCATCCCGCGTTTCCCCTCGCTCTGCCTACTAACCCCACGCGTCCCGCCAGCGCGCGCGCCGCCAGCCCCGCCTTGCAGAACTTGCTCAAACTCGGCCGCCGCGCCAGCACGTCGTAATCCTGTTTTTCAATCGCCTGCAGAATCGCCAACCCTCCCCGGCTGAACAGCTCCAGGTCCAGGGCCAGCGAGCGGTTCACCTTTTGCACCAGCGGCAGCCCCTGCGCAAACCATTGCCGCGCCCGCTCCACTTCAAAGCGCATCAGCTCCCTGAACTGCGCATTGAACCGCCCCTCTGCAAGCTGCTCCTCGCTCACTCCAAAGCGCCGCAGATCCTCCAACGGCAGATAAACGCGTCCCTTCTTCCAATCCACCGACACGTCCTGCCAGAAGTTCGCCAGCTGCAGCGCCGTGCATGTGTAGTCCGAAAGACGCTGCCGCTCCTCATCCTTGTATCCGCACAAATAGAGCACTAGATGCCCCACCGGGTTTGCCGAATTCCGGCAGTAGCCCCGCAGTTCCTCGAAGCTCTCATACCGCGTCACTGTCTGGTCCTGCCGGAACGCCTGAGCAAATCGCTGAACTCATGCTTTGGAATCCCGCAGCTCTTGATCGTCTCCGCCAGCGCGATAAAGACAGGATGCCGGACTCGTCCGAGATGGGTAACGCTCGCTGCCAGCCCGGCGCCTCGCTGGCAGCGAAGCGTTCCATCCGCATACGTCGCGTCCAGCTCCTGCTCCCAGCGATCCAGCAGCGCCAGCGAAACCCTGCGTGTCCCCTACTTCGTCGCCCAGATCGTCGGAGATGCGGCAGTACGCATACACATTGAAGAAATGCTGGTGCAGTTGCTTGGGCAGAAACCAGGTCGCGACGGAGAAGTTTTCGTAGTGTGAGGTCGCCAGCCGCTTGCAGTAATTCCGCGCCTCATCCAGCGTCGGCGCAACTAGAGGGAATGGCATACTCAGGCGGCAAGCTGGCCCACCCGCGGGCCAGCAGTTTTTCAACGTCGCTAATTGATACGCCGGAATGCTGGCGCCGTTGGAGCGAGTACTGGGCACAATGACGTCAATGTCCCTTATCAGGTTTGTCCAGGAATGATGGCGGTCTTGATCTCGCCGCCGCGCGCCACCATCTCCCGCAGCACCGATTGCAATTTGGACAGCGGTGCTTCCCCGGTGATGTAGTCCGCGCCCTTGATCTTGCGCTCGGCAACCAGCGCAAACGCCCGCCGGACCGTGTCCGGTGTGTGATGGAACGTCGCCTTCAGCGTGATCTCCGAATAATGCAGCCGCTCGGTGTTTAGCGCCACCCGCGTTCCCTTGGCGCAGCCGCCGAACAAATTCACCGTTCCACCCTTGCGCACCATGTCGATGGCCCATTCCCAGGCCTCGGGACGCCCCACGGCTTCGATCACCACATCCGATCCGCGCCGCTCCGGCGTCAAGTCGCGCACCGCCTCAATCGGATTCGCCACCTTGGGGAACTGCACCACCTTGCTGGCTCCGGCGTGCTTGGCCGAAATCACCTGCTCGGCATGCTTCACCACGGCAATCACGTCGCAACCCATGATCGAGGCCACCTGCATGAACATCAGCCCGATCGGCCCGGCTCCAATCACCGTCACCGTCTCGCCGATCTCCACCCCGGTCTCATGCAGACCGCGCAGCACGCAGGCCAGCGGTTCGGTCAGCGCGGCGGCCTCAAAGCTCACGTCCTTGGGCACCACCAGCATGTTGTTCTCAACAATGCGCCGTGGCACGCGGATGAACTCCGCATAGGCGCCGTTGTTGAACAGCAGGTCCTCGCACAGGTTCTCCTGGTGTTTCTTGCAAAAGAAGCATTGCCCGCACGGCGCCGAATTCAGCGCCACCACGCGCTGCCCCGTCTTGAAATGATTAACGCCGGGGCCAATCTCCTCGATCACTCCCGCAAACTCGTGGCCGAACAGCGCCGGCGGAACGATCATCTTGGCATGGTATCCCCGGCGGTACACCTTCAGATCGGTGCCGCAGGTCAGCGCAGCTTGAACCCGGATCAGGACTTCGCCCTGCTCCAGCTCGGGAATCGGGACCCGTTCAATCTTGACGTCCTCTTTGCCGTAGAGGACTGCCGCCGTCATATGTCCATTCACTATTGCTATCCTTCCCAGGCGCTGCCAGGTTGAATCGCGATTTTCATCGTGTCCGGCTGCGGATGTGCCGCCAGTCTCAACCCGTCCAGCGACTGCGCCAGCGGAAACCGGTGGCTGTAAAGCCCAGCCAGGTCCAGCCCGCCATTAAAAACAAAATCAGCCACTTCCTCATTCAGCTCCACGGAAGCGCTATAGGAACCCAGCAGCATCTTCTCGTCCACGCACACCGCGGCAGGATCGATCACTACTTCCCCGCGCACCGTCTGCGCAAATAACAGAACCCGTCCGCCATACCGCGCCGCATCCATCGCCGGCCGGATCAGCGCACTGCCGCCCACCGCCAGAATCACCGCGTCGGCGCCGCGTCCCTCGGTCCGCTCCCGGATCGCCTCCACCACATCCTGCTGGGAGGCGTCGATCGACTGGCTCAATCCGTAGCGCTTTCCAATTGTAAGCCGCTGCGGGAACAAATCGGAAGTGATTACGTGGGCTCCCGCACGTTGGGCCACCACCCCCAGCAGCAGTCCTATGGGCCCCTGGCCGATCACCAGCACGGTTTCGCCCGGCTCCACCCGCAGCGTCTCGATTCCCTTGAAAACCGTGTTTACCGGCTCCATGTGCGAGGCTTGCTCAAAGCTCACCCCGTCGGGAATCGCAACCACGCCCCGCTCCACGATCCAGTCCATCACCCTTATGTACTCGGAGAAGCCGCCGCCGGAGGCCTCGCCCACTCCCGCCGTCGTCCCTACCCGCTTGTACGTCGGGCACTGCGAAAACACCCTCCGCTGGCAGTAGTAGCACTCCCCGCACGGAATATGGTGGAAGACCATCACCCGGTCGCCCTCGCGGAACCTCGTCACCCCCGCACCGCGGGCCACCACCACCCCGGCCATCTCATGCCCGAAGATCCGCGGCGCCGAGTGCGACCCGGTCGCAATCTTCTTCAAATCCGTCCCGCAGATCCCGCAGGTATGGATTCGCACCAGTAGTTCGCCGGCCCCGATCCTGGGCACCGCCACCGTCTCCAGACGCATGTCGTTGCGCCCGTAATAAACCGCGGCCTGCATCCGCTCGGGAATCGAGTCCGGTCCCGGCGAAACCGGACGCATATCGGGAGTCACTGTCATTCGCTCAACCACTCTCTGTTTTTCATCCGGCCTGCTGGGCGGAAGACCCATTCCCTTCCGGAGAATGTTTGGCCGCAAAGGCCCGCCAGTCCCGGTTGCACTCCGCCACCGCGCTCTGCAGCGCCGCGGACGCCAATTTGCTGTGCCGGTTCAGGGCCGCCACGCGACCCCACAGCTCGGGACGCAGCGCAATGTGCGCCATGAACCGCGCCGTCCCAAATCCCTCCGGCGTCATAAAGCCGGCCAGAAAATCCATTTCATCCTCCGCGCCGTCGGAGATGGCCTTGATCGCCGCGAATTGCTTTCCGTAATCGGCGGCGGCGGCAGCCACACCGGCGGCCTCCATCTCCACCGCCACGGCGCCATAGCGCTGGCAAGCGTCTTCCTTCGCAGTCGCGCCCGCCAACTGATCCAGCGTCACCAGCGTGCCGCTGCCAAAGGCGCAGGCAAACTCTTTACCGCTGGCCGCCGCCACCAGCTTCGACGGAACCAGCAGCGCCCCGGGACGCAGCTCCGGTACACAGGCGCCGGCAAAGCCTATGGAAATCACCATCCGCGGCATGCACTTCTCGATGAACGCCCGCGCCGCCTCATTCGCCCGGCCTTCCCCGGTGCCGCCGCAGATCAGCGCCGCCTGCTGCTTGTAGTTATAGAAAATCTTCCGCTCCGTGCTCCCGATGCGTGTGGTGGTCTGAGTCCACCCCCGCACCACGTCGGCAACCTCCCGCTCCAGCGCGGCCACATAGCCGAACTCCACCCCGAGGCCGCTCATGCGCTCTGGCTCGCTTCCTGGTAGGCAGGCGCATAGCCCTGCGCCACAAACCACCGGACGGCGCGATCCAGCGCCTCACGCACCGATCCATGCCGGTAGCCCAGCTCACGCTCCGCCTTGGCCGAATCCACCCACATAAATTTCTTCCCCATGCGAACCTCTTCGATCGTAGCCCTGGGTTCCCGCTTCCGTAAGTAGCCGTTGAAAGTCTGGTCGAACGCCGCAAACGCCATCGCCACCGAGTGCGGAACCCTGATACCCGGAGACGGCAATCCGGTCAGCTCTCCCAGCATATCCAGAATCTGCTTCAGTGTCAGGTTCTCGCCGCCCAGAATATACCGCTCCCCGCGCCGTCCTTTTTCAAAGGCCAGCAGATGTCCCCGCGCCACGTCGTGCACGTCCACCAGGTTCATCCCGGTCTCCATGTACGCCGGAAAATTGCCCAGCAAAAAATCCAGCACGATGCGCCCGGTCGGCGTCGGCTTGATGTCCTGCTCCCCAATCGGCGTGCTGGGGTTGACGATCACCACCTCGGCGCCCCTGGACGCCAGCTCCACCGCCCGCCGTTCAGCCAGGTACTTCGAGCGTTTGTAGTGCCCGATCATCTGCGCCTCGTCCACCGCAGTGTCTTCATTCACCGCCCTGCGGTCGTAGCCGAATCCCAGCGTCGCCACCGACGAGCAGTATACCGTCCGCCGCACCCCTGCCGCCCGTGCCGCCTCGATCACCGCCACCGTCCCATCCACGTTCGCCGCATACATCGGCTTCGGGTCGCGAATCCACAGCCGGTAGTCGGCCGCCACATGGAAGACCGCCTCGCAGCCCTCCATCCCTTTGCGCAGCGACGCCGCATCGGTCAGGTCGCCCACCACCAGCTCGGCGTTCAATCCGGCCAGGTTTTCCCGGCGGCTCCCGCTGCGCACCAGCAGACGCAACTCGGCGCCCTGCCCGGCCAGCAGCCGTGCCACGTGACTCCCTACAAACCCCGTCGCTCCGGTCACAAATGCTTTCAAAGTCTTCCCCATCGCCAAGGTGTGTTGATGTAAACCAAACCGCCGGGTGCCCTAGGTTCCGCGCCGATGCTTTTTTCGGCGCTAACCTGGGAAGCAACACCTTCTACCTCGGCACGCCTTGCCGTTGCTGTTGCCCTTGTACTCTTCTCCGCCGTCAAACGGAAGCGCAGCCCTCACGGCTGCGCTGCTCCATCCTGCCCTAGCGCCCGCCGCTAATTCCCCTGGCCCCGTGAATACTTGGCCAGAGCCATCAGCGGGAAGTACCACGGATACGCGTGATACTTAAGATAGAAAACTCGCGGGAAGCCGGTTCCCGTGTACGGCACCTCGCGCCAGCCGCCATCCGCCTGCTGCTGATCCAGCAGATACGCAATCCCCCGCGCCAGCGACTCCGAGCGGATATCTCCGCCCGCCATCAGTCCCAGCACCGCCCAGGCGGTCTGCGAACTGGTGCTCGCGCCCTGCCCTTTCAGGTTCACATCGTCATAGGAGGCGATGCTTTCGCCCCAGCCGCCGTCCGAGTTCTGGTTCATCCGCAGCCACTCGGTCGCCTGCTGCACCATCGCGTCGTTGGGATCGAAGCCGATGGCTTCCAGTCCGCGCAGCACGCACATGGTGCCGTAAATGTAGTTCACGCCCCAGCGTCCGAACCACGAACCATCCGGCTCCTGCTGCTTGCGGATAAACTCGATCGCCCGCCGCACCGGCTTGTCCTTCAGGGTAAAACCGTGCGCCGCCAGGCACTCCAGCACCCGTCCCGTAATATCCACCGTCGCCGGGTCCAGCATGGCGTTGTGGTCAGCAAACGGAACGTACTGGAAGACCATCCGGTCGTTATCCTTGTCAAACGACGCCCAGCCGCCGTCCTTGCACTGCATCGCCAGAATCCAGTTGATCCCGCGCTGCGCCGCCTCGCTCTGGAAGCGCGCGTCCTTGGTCTCGGTCTGGTTCAGCGCCAGCAGCACCTGCGCCGTATCGTCCACGTCCGGATAAAACTCGTTGTTGAACTCGAAGTACCAGCCGCCCGGCTCCGCCTTGGGAACCTTCACCGACCAGTCGCCCTTGCGCCGGTTCTGCTTCTTCAGCATCCACTCGGCGGCCCGCACCATCCTCGGCTCGGTCGAACTCACGCCGCTCTCGCCCAGCGCAAACAGCGCATAGGCCGTGTCCCACACCGGCGAAACGCAGGGCTGCATGCGGAACCTGTCGCCCTCTTCAATCCCCAGCTTTTCAAACTCGTCCAGCGCCCGAATCACCTGCGGATCGTCCAGCGAGTATCCCAAACACCGCATCGCAATAATCGAGTTCAGGATCGACGGATAGATGGCGCACAGCCCGTCGCTCCCTTCAAAGCGCTCCACCATCCACCGCTCCGCCGCCTTCAGGGCAATCGAGCGCAGCGGACGCACATGCACCCGCTCAAACCAATGGCACAGCCGGTCCAGCACCAGGAAGAAGTTCCGCCAGCCGATCCGCTTCTTGTCCCACTTCAGCCGCAGCGCGCTGCCGTGCCGCCCGTCCGGAAACAGCTCATCGATGTTCCACTCGTCGGGAATCTTCTTGAACGGCTTCTTGGCATAGCAGATCGAAAGCGGAATCAGAATCGCCCGCGACCACGACGAAATCTCGTAAATATTGAACCAAAACCAGTTGGGAAACAACACGATCTCCGGCGGAATGGCCGGTACCGCGTCGTAGTCGTATTGCCCCAGCCCGCACAGATAGATCTTGCTGAACGTATTGCAGGCCGGCACGCCGCCCATCTCAAGGATGCGATCTCGCGCCCGCAGCATCCGCTCGTCCTCGGGCAGATAGCCGCACATCTTCAGCGCAAAATACGCCTTCACGCTGGCGCTGATATTGGAGGGCCCGCCATAGTAAATCGGCCAGCCGCCGTCGGCGTTCTGGTGCCGCAGAATCTCGGCGGCGCACTGCTGGAAGCGCCGCTCGTCGCGCGTTCCCAGCACGGTGTGCAGAAAAATGTAGTCGGATTCCAGCGTGGTATCGGCCTCCAGCTCGCCGCACCACCAGCCGTCTTCGTGCTGCTTGGAAAACAGAAAACTCTGCGCCGCTCCCAGCGCCTGCTTCAGCCGCGCTCCCAGGCCCGCAATCTTGCCAAAGCGAAGCGCCGTCGCCTGCCCTCTACCTGATTCCATTCTCTTACTCCGCCCGCGGTATTTCAGGGGCCGCCCCAATGGCAGCCACAATCTCCGGAGGCAGAGCGAAACGCACGTGCTCCGGCATCACTTCCACTTCCCGCACATTGGCAAAACCCTTCTCCGCCAGGAAGCCGATCACTTCCTGAACCAGGATCTCCGGAGCCGAAGCTCCCGCCGTCAAGGCAACCGTATGCGCCCCGTCCAGCCACCGCTCATCAATGTCCTGGCAGGTGTCAATCAAATGAGACTGGGTGCCCAGATTCCGCGCCACTTCCACCAGCCGGTTGGAGTTCGAACTGTTTGGCGAACCCACCACCAGCACCACATCCGCCCGCTCGGAGACGTTCTTCACCGCCACCTGCCGGTTCTCCGTCGCATAGCAGATGTCCTGCGCATGCGGGCCGCGAATATTGGGAAACTTGGCCTTCAGCGCCTCGATAATGTCGCTCGCCTCGTCCAGCGACAGCGTCGTCTGCGTCAGATACGCCACCCGCTCCGGGTCCGGCACCACAATCCTGGCCACCTGCGCCGCGTTGCTCACCACCTGCGTCACCTCGGGAGCCTCGCCCAGCGTGCCCACAATCTCATCGTGGTTCAAATGTCCGATCAGGATCAGCGAATAGCCGTCCTTGGCAAAGCGGATCGCCTCCACGTGCACCTTGGTCACCAGCGGACAGGTCGCATCGATCACCCTTAGCAGCCGCAGCTTGGAAGCCTCGCGAACCGACGGCGCAACCCCGTGCGCGCTGTAGATCACCCGCTCGCCGTTCGGCACCTCGTCCACATCGTCCACAAAAATGGCGCCTTTGCCCTTCAGGTCCTCCACCACATACTTGTTGTGCACAATTTCCTTGCGCACATAAATCGGCGGCCCGAAGGTCTCCAGGGCGATGCGCACGATATCGATGGCGCGCACCACGCCCGCGCAGAACCCTCGCGGCTTCAAAAGCAAAAGTGTTTTGGCTTCGGTCGTCTCTGTCATCTGCATTCCGCTGCGGCCCCTTCAAACGCTTCCGGTCTTTCCGCGTACCTTGTGATATGCGAAAACCACGGCTGTCGTTCTTGTAAGTCTATGGCCTCACGCGCTTCCCCACCACCACAACGCGGAAAAGTGCGCGAACCCGCATCGGGCAGCCCTGATCCTCCAGCGAATGGCGCCAGAGATCCGTAATTTGGCATAACGCTACCTTGTTACGATGCGTACGCCACGGATCACATTCAGGGATCGAGCTTGTATCTTGTGATTTATTTTAGCACGTGAGCACCGGCAGGGACAGCCAGGAACCATGCTTGTCAGTAGCTGGAAGTACAGGAGGAACGGGGCTGTCTGGTGTCATCCGGAGTTCGCATCTCTCACGGGGTCATCCTGCCGCGAGGGCGCACTGCCTACGCATTCGTCCTGATCATCTGTTCCGCGTTCTGCAGACTCGCCTCGGTCACCTTGGCCCCGCTCAGCATCCGCGCAATCTCGCTGCGCCGCTCCTCGGCCCCCAACGGCCTTACCGTGGTCCTGGTCCGCCCGCCGCTCTCATGCTTCTCAATCAAATAGTGACGGTCCGCAAACGACGCAATCTGCGGCAGATGCGTAATGCACAGCACCTGCTTGCTCCGCGAGAGCGCCTTCAGCTTCTTCCCCACTGCATCCGCCGCCCGCCCCCCAATCCCGGTGTCGATCTCATCAAAAACCAGCGAGCGCTGCCCGTCCGATTCCTTCCCCGGCAGCCGTCCTGCCTCCACGCTGGCCTTCAGCGCCAGCATCACCCTGGAAAGCTCGCCGCCCGAGGCAATCTCCTCAATCGGCCCCATCGGCTCCCCCGGATTGGTCGAAATCAGGTACGCCACCTGGTCGAATCCCGCCGCGCTCCAGTTCGCTTCCTCATCCGACCCGCTGACCTCGATCTTGAACTTCGCCTTCATCGCCAGGTCGTTAATCTCGCCTTCAACCGTCTTCTCAAGTTTCCGCGCTATCTCATAGCGCCGCTTACTTAAACTCCGCGCCTCATCCAGATACTTCCCGGCCGCAACCGCCAGCTCCTTGCGCAGCCCCGCCAGCAGCTCATCCTTGTTCTCGATGTCGTTGAGCTTGCCCGTAATCTCCTGCTGATACGCCAGCACGTCGTCCAGACTCTTGCCATACTTGCGCCGCAGCTTATCCAGCACCGCCAGCCGGTCTTCCACCTCGGCCAGCCGCTCGGGCGAAGCATCCATCCCGTCGGCAAAGTCGCGCAGCGTCGTCGCCACATCCTCCACCGTAATCCGCGCACTCTCCAGCTGTCCCAGCGATTCCTTAAAGTTCTCGTCGAACCTCGCCAGCTCCTCCAGATGCTTCGCCGCCGCCCGCAGCCGCGCCAGCGCCGACTCCTCCACCTCGTACAGCACGTCGAACGCCCCCATCGCCGCCCCGTACACCCGCTCGGAATTCGCCAGCACCCGCTTTTCCGCCTCCAGCCTCAGCTCCTCCCCGGAACTCGGATTAGCCTCGCCAATCTCCTTCAGCTGGAACCTCCACAAATCGGCCAGCCGCAGCTTATCCTGCTCACCTTTTTCCAGCTCCGCGATCCGCCGCAAAATCTCCCGCCACTTCGCGTAGCTCGCGCCCACCCGCTCCCGGCTCACCCCCGCGGCGGAATCCAGCAGCGCCAGCCGCTCCGGCGGGTCGAACATCAAGATCGCCTGGTTCTGCGCATGTACCACCGCCAGGTGCGGAGCCAGCGCCTTCAGCACCGCCACCGTCGCCGGCTGGTTGTTGATGAAGACCCTCCCCTTGCCGTTCAGCGCAATGTCCCGCCGCAAGATGATCTCCGCCCCCGCTGCGTCGATGCCGTTTTCCTCCAGAACCGCCGCCACGGCCGCGGCTTCCTCTGCGCCCCAGCTCTCATACACGGCGGCCACCGTCGCCTTTTCCGCTCCGTGACGCACCACGTCGCTGTAGGCTTTTTCGCCCAGCAGCAGCGCCAGCGCGTCGATCAGGATTGACTTCCCCGCTCCGGTCTCGCCCGTCAGCAGATTCAGCCCCGCGCCAAACTCAACCACCACGTTGTCGATGACCGCGTAGTTTTCGACCCGCAATTCCCTCAGCACTCGGCACCCTTTTTATTGAAGTTTCCCGGCGAGAATATCACGCCGGCCCTACCGCCTCATGCCAAGTTTCCCATTCGATGAGCCCAATCCTCGTAACATGAACAAACGTCGGTCGCGCATCGACGACGCCGTGCGATCCCCGCTTCACTGCCCAGACACAATACTTGTATGGAAGCAAAGACTCCTCGGGCTTTCAGACACGCGAATTCTCAAAGCTACGTTCCCTGTAGGTTCTTCATCATTTCCTGATAGATGGGTGTCGACCAGTTCTTCTTGGCCAATCGTCCGACCATCCCCTTGCCGGTTGAGATGCGGACTCGTGTCTGCTCACCCTCTGCTTTCAGTTCAGCGTTTACGCTTTCACCGCCGCCGCCAGTCAGTTCGTTATAACCGCGGGAGCGCTTGCACTCCACACGATTGGGTTTCGAGTCCGTCACCTTGCATCCCTCGTTCTCCATAGCGGTCTTCAGGGCAGCCATAATCTGCTCCATTCCGTACGGAATCATTTCGTCCACGTCTTTACTTCCCTCGGTTGGGTTGATCGAGCTGGCCTTGGCATCCACCACCGTAACCTGCTTGCCGGACCTTGTATTTAATGCCGCCAAGACGTTCTCATATTCCGATTTATCGAGGCGGAGTACGGCTGTTTCTTTGTCATCGCCCTCATGATAATCGACATCCAGCCAGTAGCTCGCGGTCTTGGTAGCCATCAGAATCGCCCCCGCACCCAGAGACATCCCCATCAGTGCCGCGCCTTCTCCCACGCGATGGCGTGCAGACCGTTCATAGGACATGGCGTCAATAGAGGAATACGGAATCTCCAAATCGATCCCCTTCTCCTTTTTGCCCTTAATCAGGATCTTGGAATCCGTAATCGTCAAAATAACATCGGCTTCTCCAGGTTTCTTGACCGATGAAAATCTGGTCTTGCTGAAAGTAGCGTCTTGCGCTAGCCCCGCAGACACCAGGGCCAGAATGAGCGCTAAATGAGAGAAAATCGACTTCGTCATCGTTCCTCCTAAATTGCACAATTAGGCGGACTCCGGTAGGGCCGGAGGCCAGACCAACCAATTCGTACGAAATTCGCTGCCGTTGTAGCCGATTTCACGGACCTGCGCAGTGAGTGCCGTCACACATCGATCAATCAACCAACCGAACTCGATACGGCTGGAATGGCAAGATCTCCGATTACGGCGAACCTTCTGCGGCGCAGCCATCAATAAGGCGCGAATCCTAAGGACAACCACCCACCCCGAACCTATTCAGTTATATCCGTGCTTGCTCGTAACACCGCCTTTGGCCCACAAAGCCCCGCCATGCTGACTATAATGAGTTGTCGTCCGCAGCTCTGCTATTTCGTTCGCACCGGGCCACGCTGCGGGCTCATCTCATGCTCCAATAAAGAAGTCCCAATGAATGTAACTGTCCCAATGAGAGAAGGATGACAATTTCCCTATTCGCTTTCGCCCTGGGCGGCGAGGTCATGGGCATGGTTTCCGAAACCGGCCTGGTCGCCAAAATCGTCCTGCTGATCCTGCTGTTCTTCAGTCTGCTCTCCTGGTCGATCATCGTCGCCAAAATCGGATTGTTCCGCCGCGCCACCGTGCAGAGCGGCAACTTCGTGCGCGCCTTCCGCCGCGCCAAGCGTCTGCAGGATATCTCCGCCGTGGCCGAGCAGTTCAAGCCCTCGCCTCTGGTGCCTGTCTTTGAGGGAGCGGTCGCCGAGCTTGAGCGCAATGGCCCCAACGTGCGCACGCTCTCCGTGCAGCGCGCTACCCAGATCGCGGCCTCCGAGGAGCTCACCCGCCTGGAGAACCGCCTCACTTGGCTGGCCACCACCGGCTCCATCGCCCCCTTCGTCGGACTCTTCGGCACCGTCTGGGGCATCATCGATGCATTCCACGGACTCGGCGACGCCGGCACGGCCACCCTGCGCGCGGTCGCCCCCGGCATCTCCGAGGCGCTCATCACCACCGCCGCCGGACTCTTTGCCGCCGTCCCAGCCGTCGTCGCCTACAACTTTTTCCTCCAGCAGATCCGCGAATTCGCCGCCCGCATGGACGACTTCAGCCTCGAGCTGCTCAACATCATCGACCGCTCCGGCGATCCGCGATAGGAGGCTCCGGTGGCGTTTACAAATAACAAGGGACGCACCCAATCGTCGCTTTCAGACATCAACATCACTCCGTTCGTCGATGTCGTCCTCGTGCTCCTGGTCATGTTCATGGTCACCGCCCCGATCCTGCAGTCCGGCATCGAGGTCGCGCTCCCCAAAACCAAAACCGTCAAGGAGATCAGCCAGCAGCGCATGGTCATCACCATTGACAAGGACCAGCGCGTCTTCCTGGGCGACGAGCCAATCAACATCAACGAAATCCCCGCAATCCTGCGCTCCAAAGTTCACGATCCGCAAAGCCAGAGCATTTTTATCCGCGCTGATGAAAAAGTTCCCTTCGGCGCCTTCGCCACCGTCATGGACGCCGTCAAACAAACGGGCATCACCAACGTCAGTATCGTCACTCAACCCTTTGACACTCAGCCCAAAGCCGCTGGACGCTAATGCCGCTCGACGCTGACATCTACGGTTATAGGCAGCGGCTCACGCCGTCGCTGGGCGTTTCCGCGGCCCTGCACGCCGCGCTGGTGGCCAGCCTCTTCCTGGTCCCTCACCTGATGTCTCAAAGCGGCCTGAACTGGGGCACCAACGGCAGCGGAGGCTCCGAAGGCGGAGCCATGAGCGCCAAGCTGGTCAGCGGAATCCCGCTCCCTCCCAAGCCCAACGCCAATCCGCAAAACGTCCTCGCCACGGAGAATCCCGGTCTGTCCCGCCCGCTCCCTGCGCCTCCTACAAAGGCAAAAGAAGATGAGACAGCCATCGCCCTTCCGGGACGCGAGAGCAAGATAAAGCCACAGCCCGAAAAGCAAAAATCTCCGGTCGCCAATCCGCTGGGCCAGCGCACCACGCAAACGCCAAACGTGGTCACGCCGTCCAAGCCGCAGCCCAACCAGGCCGCCAATAACAACGTCGTTCCCTACGGCGAAGGCGGTCCCGCCGCCGGTCCCTACACCGGCGTCCAGATCGGAGACAGCACCGGCGGAATGGCCTTCGGCGCAGGCGGTGGCGGCGGAAGCTTCGGCAGTCTCTACGGCTGGTACACCAACATCGTGGCCAACAAGGTTCATCAGGCGTGGGTCAGCGAAGTCAACCCGAGTATTACGGCAGCCAACCGCGTCTATATAACTTTTGACATCGCGCGCAATGGGAGCCCATCTAACATCCGTATCGAGCACACATCCGGCATCCCTTCGCTCGATCAGTCAGCGGTTCGCGCGCTGCAGCGCATTGACACCTTCGGTCCGCTGCCGCAGGGATACAACGGCAGTTATGTTTCCGTGGAGTTCTGGTTCGATTACCGGCGCTAGGTCCCGCCCGAGGAGATTTTCATGAAGAAGCGATTCGCACTCGTACCCGCCCTGTTACTTGCTCTCGTGCTCCCTGCCCTCTCGCAGGATTGGATTCGGACCGGCACCGGCGTCGGCGGCCAGAAGATCCGTCTTGCCGTGCCCGACTTCAAACTCGCCAACGCCGATCCCAACGCCGGGCCGCTCGATAAGACCTTCAACGAGGTCGTATTCAACGATCTCCTCCAGTCCGGAATCTTCGACATGGTCTCCAAGAGCTTCTATCCGCTCGCAGCCCCCGGAGCCCCCGCTGACCTCCATCTCGACGTATGGGCCGCGCCGCCGGTCACCGCCGCCATGCTCGCCTTCGGCAACCTCGGCGTCAGCAACGGCACCCTGCAGGTGCAGGGCTGGCTCTACGATGCCAAAAACGCGCAGACCCCGCAGATCCTGGCCAAGCAGTATCGCGACACCGCCACCGATGAGAGCGCCCGCATGATCGCCCATCGCTTCGCCGACGAGATCATCTTCCGCCTCGGCGGCGGAATCAACGGCATCTCCGAAACCAAGCTCTACTACGTCAGCACCCGCAGCGGCCACAAGGAAATCTGGGGGATGGATTATGACGGCGCCAACCAGCACGCCATCACCCATCTCAACTCCATTTCCCTGTCGCCCCGCATCTCGCCCGATAACTCGCGCCTCGCCTTCGTTACCTTCTTCAAAAGCGGCGCCGGCCTCGCCATGTGGTCCATGGATCTCGGACGCCTGCTCAAATTCCCTGCCATGGGCGGCACCACCCTGTCCCCCGCATGGAGCTCGGACGGCGCCCACCTGGCCTTCTCTTCGTCGCGCTCCGGCGACCCGGAAATCTATGTCTGCAACCCGAACGGAGGCGATCTCAAGCGCCTCACCAACGTGCACGGCCCTGACGTCTCGCCCGTCTGGAACCCCAAGACCAACTCGCAGATCGCTTGGGTCAGCGGGCGCACCGGCCTGCCGCAGATCTACACCATGGAGTCCGACGGCACCAACGTGCAGCGCCTCACCGACCAGGGCTATGCGGTTTCGCCCTCCTGGTCCCCCAACGGACAGTTCCTGGCCTTCGCCTGGATTCGCCACTATGGCCCCGGCGCACCCGGAGCCTCCGACATCTACATCATGGACGTAGCCAGCCGCCAGTGGGTGCAGCTCACACATGATGGCGGACGCAACGATTTTCCCTCCTGGTCGCCCGATGGCCGTCACATCGTCTACCAGTCCACCCGCAGCGGTACCGAGCAAATCTGGACCATGCTGGCCGACGGCAGTCAGCCGACCCAGCTGACCTCTACCGGCTCGAACTCACAGCCCAACTGGAGCTGGAAATAGTAGACTCAGAGTTTCTCTAACAATGTTTTGTAACAACGTTTTGTAGCAGCATCTGTGACAACAGTAGTGAGGTTTCAAAACTCTAACGTTGTTAACCGGACCGGCAAGCTCCCCGCGCCGGCCCACGGCGAGTACCCTCGCCTGGGAGGACAAAGTGAATTACAGCAAGAGAAAGTGGACCCTGTTGGTGTTGGCCGTGGCTGCCATCGCGATCGTCGGCGGCTGCAAAAAGAAAGAAGTCCCGGCCGCCCCGCCGGCAGCAGCCGCCCCCGCGCCGCCGCAACCGCAGGCGACCTTGAGCGTTAGCCCAGACGCCATTCAGCCCGGCGGCTCGGCAACCCTTACCTGGTCCACCCAGGATGCACCCAACGTAAATATCGACGGCATCGGAAGCGTGAAGCCTAACGGATCGCAGACGGTTTCGCCGGCTTCGTCCACCACCTATCACCTCACCGCGCAGGGTCCTGGCGGCACGGCGGAAGCAACCGCCCGCCTCACCGTCTCCGCGCCATCCGCGCCTCCGGTCGAAGCGCCACCGCAAGCCGAAGCCCCATCCCCGACCGAGGCCGATCTGTTCCAGCAGAACGTCAAGGACATCTACTTCGACTACGACAAATACGACATTCGCGCCGACGATCAGCCCATCATCACTGCCGACGCGGCCTTCCTCGCCGCCCATCCGGAGATGAAGTTCACCATCGAGGGACACTGCGACGAGCGCGGTTCCACCGAGTACAACCTGGCCTTGGGCGACAACCGCGCCAACTCCGCGCGCGAGGCCCTGATCAAGGCCGGCGTCAAAGCCGACCGGATCAAAACCATCAGCTACGGAAAGGAAAAACCCTTCTGCAGCGAGCACACCGAGGAGTGCTGGCAGCAGAACCGGCGCGATCACTTCGTGTACGGGCAGTAGCCCCGCCGTCGCGTTGCTCATGGGCGGGGCGTCTTCAGGCGCCCCGCCATTGGATTTTTGCCGAATCCGCCCGCGCGCCAGACAATACGTGCGAGCAGAATCATTGCCATTCGTTTCCACTTTTTATTGATTTGATATTCTGTCTGTCACGCTTTGTTCCCGTGCGAATAGTCCGGCGTCACGGCGCCCGGAGAAAATGATGAACCTGAAGAAACTAGCCGCCTTAGCGGCCATCGCCCTCATCGTGGCAACCCCCGCAGCTCCTGCGTTCGCCATCTCCAAGGAAATCATCGAGCTTCAGACCCAGGTGCAGGACCTGGCCGACCGCATCGCCCACATGCAGCAATCCTTCGACGAACAAATGGGCGTCATGCGCAACCTGGTCACCCAGAGCACCGACAACGTCAACAAGCTCGCGCAGTCGATGCAGACCATGCAGACCACGCTGCAGCAGCAGAGCACCGACTCCCAGACCAAGGTCGATCAGGTCTCCGGCCAGATCCAGTCCCTCAACGATTCCATCGACGAACTCAAGGCGCGCCTCGATAACACCAGCAAGCAACTGGCCGACATTCAGGCCAAGCAGCAGGACCTTGCATCCCAGCCCGTGACCTGCGCCGCGCCTGCCGCCGCACCCGGCACTCCCGGCGCACCCGCCCCCGGCACCGCACCCACGGTTGGGCCCAACGGAGAGCCCACTGCGCCCACCACCGCGCCGCCTGCGTCCTCCATCCCCGTTCAGGCGCCGCCCGCCGACGTGCTCTACAACAACGCGCTGCGCGACTACAACGCGGCCCGCTACGATCTGGCGCTCTCGCAATTCCAGGACTACATCAAGTACTACCCCACCACCGATCTGGCGGGCAACGCACAGTTCTATATCGCCGACATCGAGTACCGTGGCGGAAACTACGAGGCCGCGGTGGCCGACTACAACAAGGTGATCGAGCAGTTCCCTTCCGGCAGCAAGGCCGCCTCGGCCCAGCTCAAAAAGGGATACTCACTGCTGGAACTCGGCCATAAGGATGCCGGCGTCCGCGAATTGAACTCGCTCATCCAGCGTTTCCCCCGCAGCATCGAAGCCACCCAGGCGCGCGAGCGGCTGCACAAACTGGGCGTATCCGCCTCGCACCCCGCCCCAACCCACAGAGCGCAGTAACCATTGACCGGTAAGACAATCTCTTAGTTTCCAAAATCTAACTACTTCGGCAATGGTTGCGCATTTTGCGCAACCATTGCCGAATCAATAAACTTTGGCTTTCCAACGATTACCTGTTTCGCCAATCCTTCCCCTACAGCAAGGGAACAATCTCCGGGCGCAACTCGCCGTCCACAATTTCGATCCTGCCAACCGTCACCGGAAGCGAGAACCGGAGTGGCCCCGCGCTGCCGGGATTGAAGTACAGAATGCCGCCGCGCCATTCGATCGACGGACGGTGCGAATGTCCGTAGATCACGGCATGCACTCCCGCGGCGCTCGGCTTCAGGTCAAGATCGGCCACGCGATGCAGCATGTAAAACACTTTGTTCTCGAACTCGTTCATCTCGGTCGCGTGCAGCCGCCGCGCCCACGCCTCCACATCCACGTTGCCCCGCACCGCCACCACGGGCGCAATGCGTTTCAACTCATGCAGCACATCCTCTGCGCCCACGTCTCCCGCATGCAGAATCAGTTCGCAGCCCTGCAGTGCTTCGCAGGCTTGGTTGCGCAGCAGTCCATGCGTATCGCTGATGACGCCGATGCACATCTTACCTGCGGTACTGCTCATCGCTGACCTGCTCCATCCAGTCGACCACCCTGCCGTCCTTCCTTTCCTGAATGGCGATGTGCGTCATGGCCGTGGTTGGCGTGGCCCCATGCCAATGCCTTTCGCTGGGCGAGATCCAGACCACATCCCCGGGCCGGATCTCTTCGACAACTCCGCCTTCGCGCTGAACCCATCCGCAGCCGGCCGTGACGATGAGGGTCTGCCCCAGCGGATGGGTATGCCATGCCGTCCGCGCGCCCGGCTCGAAGGTTACGCTGGCGCCTTGCACCAGCGCCGGATCGGGCGCCTGAAACAGCGCATCCATCCGCACCGTGCCGGTGAACCACTCTGAAGGTCCCTTCGCGGACGGTTGCGAGCCAACTCTTTTGATTTCCATTTTCTGAACTCCTTCAGCGTTTGATGTCCCCCGAAAACAATCCGTTCGAGTCCGTTTTGACGCGGTCTCATAAATCGGTTTTGAAAGGGCACGACTTCAGTCGTGCCGCAAGAAAGACTCGTTTACGCGGCTTTAGCCGCTGAAGGCCCTTGGCGCTGCCTGTCGACGCAAAGACCACGCTCAACCACAACGCGCTCACAGCCCCGTCATCTTCTCCAGCTTTTCCGGATAGCGTGCTCCTTCAACCTTGATCTTGGATGCGGCGCGATCGATCTCGGCAAGATCGCCAGCCGTCAGTTCTACCGCGGCTGCTCCAATGTTCTCTTCCAGGCGGTCGAGCTTCGTCGTGCCTGGGATGGGAACAATCCACGGCTTTTGCGCCAGCAGCCAGGCCAGTGCAATCTGAGCAGGCGTCGCTTTCTTCTGCTCCGCCATGCTGCCCAGCAGTTCAATCAGCGCCTGATTCGCCTTGAGAGCCTCCGGCGTAAAACGCGGCAGGGTGCTGCGGAAGTCCGTGCTGTCGAACGTCGTCTTCTCGTTCATCTTTCCCGTCAGGAAACCTTTGCCAAGAGGGCTATATGGCACCAGGCCAATCCCCAGTTCCTCGATGGTCGGGATCACTTCCTTTTCGGGAGTTCTGGTCCACAGCGAGTATTCGCTCTGCAGCGCCGTGACCGGCTGGACGGCGTGAGCGCGGCGAATCGTCTTGGCGCCGGCCTCGGAAAGCCCGAAGTGCTTGACCTTGCCGGCTGCAATCAATTCCTTCACCGCTCCGGCGACATCTTCAATCGGCACATTGGGATCGACCCGGTGCTGATAAAGCAGGTCGATGGTCTCCACCCTGAGCCGCCTCAGCGAGCCTTCCACCGCCCGCTTGATGTGCTCCGGCTGGCTATTCACCCCCGGTGCTCCCTTCATTCCCCGTGGATCGAACCCGGGATTGAGGTCGAAGCCAAATTTGGTGGCGATCGCCACTTGTCCGCGGAACGGAGCGAGCGCTTCGCCTACCAGCTCTTCGTTTAGGTACGGGCCATACACCTCGGCGGTGTCAAAGAACGTAACCCCGCGCTCCACCGCGGCGCGGAGCACAGCGGTCATCTCCTGCTTGTCTTTGGGCGGACCATAGGAAAAGCTCATCCCCATGCAGCCCAATCCAATGGCGGACACTTCCAGATTGCTCTTACCCAGTGTGCGTTTTTGCATGATTTCTCCTCTTACTACAAATGGAACGCGGTGAAGGCGGCCTTGGCGCGCTGCTGCTCGCGCCAGCGCCCGGGTGGAACTCCCTCCCAGATGCGAAAAGCGCGAACGAAGGAGTTGCAGTCCTCGTAGCCGAGAAGATAGGCGGCTTCATTCAGTTCGAGGACGGAGTTATGGAGATAGTGGCGCGCCAGCCGGTGACGGGCTTCTCCCAGCACCTGCTGGTAGCTGGACCCGGCATCCTGCAAGCGGCGCTGCAGCGTACGGGAACTCATGTGCAGGGCTCGGGCAATCTCTTGGACGGCAGGGCGGCGCCCGGTGAGTTTCCGCTGGATCTGTCTGCGCACCGCTTCGGCGAAGTCTTCCTCGCCATTTTGCTGGTTCAGCTCTTCCTCCAGCTGCGGCACAAGCATGGCCAGAAGCTCGTCGTTGCGGGTGACGAACGGACGATCGGCATCGGAGGCGCGGAAGACAATCGCATTACGCAGGGCTCCGCAGACCACCGGGCAGCCGAAGTGACGCTCGATGGCCTTTACATGCGAGCGAGGCTCCATGTACTCCACTCGCAGTGGTGAAAGGCCGATGCCGGTGCCGTGCCGGGCCACCGAGAGCACCCAGGCAAAGCAGGCGTCTATCATCACTTTGGGCTCGACGTTCGTGGCCAGGATCCAGCGAAACTGAATGCTCCACTCCTCGCCGTCAACCTCCTGCAGGATCTCCTCCGGACAGGTAAGTTGCTTGTAGCGAGCAATTTGTTGTACCGCGGAACCGAAGTTCTCGGTCGAAAGAGCCGCCAGAGCACTGGGACTGAAGTGCTGGATCCTCGCTTCGGTGCCGAGCTGAAGGCCGATCGCGGGATTCGCACAGAGCTCGCCCACGGCACTCCAGAAAGCAAATAGCTCCTCGGTGGAGACCAGCACGCGCGGTTGGTTGAAGAGTCCCTGGGGAAGCCCGGCCCTGCGCAGCACCGCAGACGCGCGGACTCCCAGTCCTTCGAGCTTCTGACCAATGCGCCCGGAGATGCGAAAGTGCTTATTCATCGATTCACTCGGATTTAAGAGATGCCATGTCGATCGAGAAGCGGTACTTCACGTCGGACTTGAGCAGTCTCTCATAAGCTTCATTAACCTTCTGCATCGGGATCACCTCCACATCAGCGGTGATGTTGTGCGCGCCGCAGAAGTCGAGCATCTCCTGGGTTTCGGCAATGCCGCCGATGGGCGAGCCGGAAAGGCTGCGCCGCCCCACGATCAGGCCGAACGCCGCAACGGAGAGAGGTTTCTCCGGGGCGCCAACCAGGGTGATGTTGCCATCGCGCCGCAATAAATTGATGTACGCGCTAATGTCGTGGTCGGCGGCAATGGCGTCGAGAATGAAATCGAAGCTGCCGGCGTGCTTGCGCATCTCATCGGCGTTCTTCGACAGGACCACTTCATCGGCTCCCAGGCGATGCGCGTCGTCCTTCTTGCTGGCGGACGTAGTAAAGACCACCACGTGGGCTCCGAGCGCGTGGGCAAACTTCACGCCCATGTGGCCGAGTCCGCCCAGACCAGCCACACCGACCTTTTTGCCCTTGGTAACGCCCCAGTGGCGCATGGGAGAATACGTCGTAATTCCCGCGCACAGCAGCGGAGCGGCTCCGGCCAGCGCAAGGTTCGTGGGAACCCGCAGAACGAAGCGCTGGTTTACCACAATGCTGTCGGAGTAGCCGCCAAAGGTGACGCCTCCCAGATGTTTGTCGGGAGTGTTGTAGGTAAAGGTCGTATTCCGGCAGAACTGCTCGAGCCCTGCCTGGCACTCGGGGCAGCTCCCGTCGGAATCCACCATGCAGCCCACCGCGGCCAGATCGCCCGGCTTGAACCCGGAGACCGCCGCGCCGACCCTGGTAACGCGGCCGACAATCTCGTGTCCAGGAACGCACGGATACACCGTGGGCAGAAAATCGCTCCACTCGTTGCGAACCGTATGTAGATCGGAGTGGCAGATGCCGCAGAAAAGAATTTCGATCTGCACGTCATCTTCGGTTGGATCACGCCGCGTGATCGTGGTAAACCCCAGCGGCGATGTTGCACTTGTAGCGGAGTATGCTTTGGCGTTGAACATGGTGCTTAGTCTAGATGCGCGCCATGCATTCCGATCTGCACGATATGACAATGTTATGCACACTACGCCGGAATGAATGGCAAGCCGCTCACGCTGAGCAGTCTGCTGGTTGCGGGTTTACGACATCAGATCGAAGACCCGCTGGATCGTGGCTGCGAGTTTGCCTGACCGGCGATGTGCCTCTTCCAGCTCATCGTGCAGTTTTCGAATCTGCTCCTCAGCCAGCTTACGTTCCGACACATCGCGGATGGAGCTGATGGCGAAACTGCCTTCCGCCGTGGCAAGTTGGCTTAAGGTGATCTCAACCGGAAACTCGCTTCCATCCCGCCGCATTCCAAACAACTCCAGGCCGACACCCATGGGGCGCACGCACGGGTCGGCGCAAAACTCCTCGCGATGGAAAGGATGCTGAGCGCGATAACGCTCGGGGATAAGACATTCCACAAACAGGCCAATCAACTCCGTCCGCGAGTAGCCGAAGAGTTTTTCGGTCTGCGCGTTCACCAGCCTGATCTTCCCGTCCTGGTCAACGACCGCCATCGCGTCCGGGGCGGCTTCCAAGAGAGCTCTAATAAATGGGTCTTCCGCCCTGTGCTTGGCGCTCATATCGCTCCTTTACATGGAAAATGAGCACGCAACATGCCAAAATTCAGCGACCCCTCTAAGCCTCCTGATTTGATCGAAGTCCGCACAACAGCCCAAGGTTTTCGCGGTGCGCCAGTCCAATTCCCGGGCAAAGGCACGAAACATTTACGTCTCCGATCTTGCTTTTGCCTTACGCCTCCTGCTCCGGCGTGCTCACTCTTCGGTTACGCTGTTTCCCGGCATCCAAGCATCAGGGTTGTTTTGGTGGAGGCGCTTATGTGGAAGAAAAGCTTCACACTTCCGGAAATCATCCTTATCGCGGGCACCCGGATTGCGCTCGGTGCAGGACTCGGTCTGCTCATAGCGGGAAGACTCAGCTCCGATGCCCGCAAGGGCGCGGGATGGGCATTACTCGCGTTCGGCGCTCTCACCACCGTTCCATTAGTGGCAGCCGTGGTCGCCAAGCCGCGGCTTGCTGAAAAATCAATGCAGGAGTAAATCGTGGATTTTAAACTCCGCGGAAAGCGTGCGCTGGTGACGGGATCGACAGCCGGCATTGGGTTTTCGATTGCCCGGCTGCTGGCCCGCGAGGGCGCATTCGTCTGGGTCAACGGGCGCACCGAAGAGCGCGTCCACCGGGCCGTCACCCAGATCGGCGACAACGCCGATGGCGTGGCGGCAGACCTGACCACCGCGCAGGGCGCCGAGAAGCTCTTCGCCCGCTTGGCGCAACTCGACATCCTGGTGAACAACCTCGGGATCTTTGAAGCCAGGCCGTTTCTCGCAATCGACGATGCCGAATGGCTCAGGTTTTTCCAAGCCAACGTCCTCTCCGGCGTCCGAATTACCCGCCACTACCTGCCGCAGATGCTGGAAAAGAAGTGGGGGCGCATCCTTTTCATTTCGAGTGAGTCCGCCTTGCAGATTCCGGCGGAGATGGTGCACTACGGCATGACCAAGACCGCCCAGCTCGCCGTGGCACGCGGTATAGCGGAGTCGTTCCCCGCCAGCGGCGTCACGGTAAACTCCGTGTTAGCCGGTCCTACGGAAAGCGAGGGCGTATCCACCTTCGTCGAAGGATTGGCCAAGCAGCAGGGTAAGACAAAAGAAGAGGTGCAGCGCGAGTTCTTTGAACATGCCCGGCCCAGTAGCCTGCTGAAGCGCTTTGCAACCACCGAGGAAGTCGCCGCCATGGTGGTCTATCTCTGCAGCGAAGCGGCATCGGCAACCACCGGCGCGTCAGTTCGAGTCGATGGAGGTGTCGTCAGATCGATTGCGTAGAGCTGTCTCAACGGGAACAACGAATTCGTAAACCTAAACTACCCACAGCGAGAAGGACTTAGTAAGTGCGGAGCTTGGCATGCCCGTCTATTTCACGGAGCAGGTCAAAGTCGCAAACGCCTGGGACATCCTATCGCGGTCTTGAGCGCTCACGAACACAAATTCCAGGCCGTACTGATAGCCATCCCTCCAGCGAATCGTACCTGCCAGGCGTACGATTGCCGAGGTATGGCGCAGAGCAAACTCCAACTCAAGTGTTTCTCCCATCTCCAGGTCCGCCGCAATCGCGGCCCGGATTCCGCCGCAACTCAGATCGATGATCCGGGCAGGAACCACGCGGCTTCGGTTATTCATGGGCCGTACCACCAGACCCATGTCAAGATCGAATCGCGTCGCGCGCCGCCGCTCCCGCGGATGCTCTGCCGGAAACCAGATTGCCTTCCCGCTTTCAGTCTCAATACCCATGCCGTCTCCTTTAGCTCCTAAACCAACAGCTCAGGCACCTCTAAGACACCTTGATGAAATGTACGGGCGAATGCCTCAACAACTTCGGGGTCAAAGTCGGTTACTGCCTTATTGACGATGTAGTCCCTCGCCTCAAAGGGCGGCATCGCCTTCCGGTAGGGGCGGTCGCTGGTCAGTGCATCATACACATCGGCCACAGCGATAATCCGCGCGCCCAGAGGTATTTCCTTTCCAGTGAAGTGAGAGTCACCAGAACCATTGAATTTGTCATGGTGTGCCAGAATCATCGGCACCACGCGTCGAAGAGATCCCTTCGCCATGTCTACGATGTCCCCGCCCCGGTTCGTGTGCTGCGACATCTCCTGTCTCTCATCCTCGTTCAGGGTTGCACTTTTGTAGAGAACCCTGCGGCTGACTTCGAGCTTTCCGATGTCGTGGAGCAATGCAGCCGTACGAATGTCTTCGATCAGCTGCGCCGAAGCTCCCATTTCCCGCGCAATCTGCGTCGCATAAACCGATACGCGGTAGGAATGATTCTGCGTGTAGTTATCCTTGGAAACAAAATGGCACAAAATCATCAGCACGCCATCATAGGTCTCCCGCAGTTCATTGAATTGCCGTGACTTATGTTCGTGCAGCGTCCCCATTCCGTAGGCGGTAATCACCAGGATGCCGGCCCAGATTACGAAATCCAGCCATTTCTGGATTGGGCCGCCGTGCTCCTGGAGAACGTATGGATTGAGGTCCAATACCAGCAGAACGATCAGCATGCTGGCGATTGCGGTCATAATCGCGTGGCGACGGCCGTAAAAATAGGCTGAGAAAAGTACCGGCAAGCCGTAAAAGCCCAGAAGCACCCGATGCGATGCCAAAACAAAATTGAGCACTGCCGCAATCGCAAACATCGAAAGCAGCAGCCACAATTCCTTGTTGACGTCGAGAATCCTGTTAATCGTCTTCAAGGGAGCCTCCACTTTCTTTTGGGCCCGAGACTGGATGTACTATTCTTTAATCTATTCTCGAAAACAAGTATCATTCGTAACCAACCGGTGATTACCGCAGGCAGAAAGCGCGCAGCCAATGTAACTGCCAGCCGGATGTAACCTCATAGAGCCTCATTCGGGATAGAGCCTCATTCGGGGCTTCGGCTGAGGCGGTCCGCGGGCACTGTCCGCCCACGGACAAACGTTACCCCGGCGCAAGCCTGCAGTTACCACGGTGCATTGACCGGATCTTTTGCCTTCTGTATCTTGGCAACGCATCCAGAATGAGAGAAAACTCATGGTGATCACGATTCGCATTCGGCGGGGCCCACGCAATGTGCGCGTCAAGTACGACTCGTATGAGTTGAGCTGGTGGTGTGAAAATATGGATGCCGAAACCCATAAGACACTCTCCAACAGAATTCAGAAATCCAGGTGGTTCAAGCGCACGCGTTTTGAACCACTCTCCGCCGGACGTCCCGAGGTGCCCCGTGGCAGCGGATTCTTGAGCATGAGGGCAAAGTTTACCGAAGAGCGTGAGATCCGGGAGATTGAATCTCAAATCGACTCGCTGCTGCAGCACGCCGGAGTCAGGCACAAACAGAACCTGCCGCTGAAATGCGCCAACTGCGCGCGCGCCATCGGAGGCTTTGGCCTGCCCCTGATCTGCGCCTATTGCGGCGCCAGGATTGTCACCCGCTACGCCTGCACCGGCACGGCAGAGTTGCACCACGACGAAACCTTCTGCACCGGGCAGCTGTGCGATATCAGCACCGGCGGCTGCTTCATCAAAACGCTTCACACCTATCCCATCGGTGCGAACGTGCGCCTCCTGTTGATGATTGCAGGCACCCAGTTCGATATCAGCGCAAGGGTCTCCCGGATCATTCCGCAATCCGGCATGGGAGTGGCTTTCGAAGATGTCTCCCCGGAGCAGGAACGGCAGATTGCCCGCATCATTCGGGACGCAAAGGCGATGGGGCGTTTGCTGGTCACAAAACAAGCCGAGCCTTTTCAGCCGGCCTCGGCGCCCGCGCCCGTTGAAAATTCCCGGAACGCAGAACTGCTGGCAAGGATCACGAAGCAGATCGACGAACAAGGTGTTTTGACCAAACAGGACCTGACGGACTTGATAAACGACAGGGAGTAGCAGACGCTGCGGATGTGGAGACCGGCGTAAGAGGCAGGTATTTCATGGAAGATTATTCGAAATTCCGGGTAGCCCCCCGATACGCTTGCTCGGGGACGGCCGAGATACTCCATAATGGAAGTCTCTGCTGGGGGCGGGTGTGCGATATCAGCAACCGGGGTTGTTGCGTCGAAACCCTCTACCCGTTGCCCATCGGCAGCGAGGTTCAGCTCCGGCTAACCGTGGCAGGCACCGTGCTCGATATCGGGGCGAAGGTAGCTTGGATTGTCCCGCAGTCGGTGATGGCAATGTCGTTTGGGACTGGCTCCGCGGAGCAGGAAAGCAAGCTTGCGCACATCATCGAGAAAGTAAAAGCAGCTTCCAATCCGACCCCGGTAGATTCCGCGCTTCAGCCGGAAACGGAAAACGTTCAGGTTTTGCGGGATGCGAAGCTGTTGTCAATGATCAAGAAGCGGATCAATGAAAAAGGCATTTTGACTAAAAAAGAACTGATTGAGATGGTGAACGCCGATCGTTAACAGCCATAGCTGGCGTGGGCGCAGCTAGCCGGACTTCCGCCTCTTCCCGAGGATCAGATCCGGTTGCATCCTTTAGACCAGTGGAAAGCAGGTAGTAGATGCAAGGCCTTTCAGAGAGCCGCAGGGTTTACCGGCACGCTTGCCTGGGCGGGGTGCAGATCCTCCGCGATGGAAATATCTGCTGGGGAAGGTTGGGCGACCTGAGCGGCGGCGGCTGCTTCATCGAAACCATTGTGCCTCTGCCCGCCGGAACCACCATACAACTTAGGTTGACGGTCGCGGGCAACGTCCTCGATTTGAGCGCAAAGGTAGTCTGGACCATTCCCCAGGCCGGCGTAGGAGTCTCCTTCCTGTTCGTCTCTCCTCAGGAGAAGGAAAGGATTGCGCAGATCATCGAAGAGATTAAGACCATCGGCAAGTCGCCCGCGGCGCAACCCATCCCACCACCGCCGGAAAAAAACGTGGTTCGAATCTCCCGCGATGCGGAGTTGTTGGCGAAGATCAAAAAGCAGATCGAAGAAAAGGGTGTTCTAACCAAGCAGGAATTGATAGACCTGATGAACGCCAACCAGTAACGGCACCGCCCCAGGCAGCCGGGAGGATTGTGTGAGGGAAATGCCGGTGCGCTACGTTTCCACCTTGCCCAGGGATCGGGCTGAGATCGTGATTGCCTGACTCGCCAAATATCTATATTGTTGATCTCCGATGAGAGTTCTCGTCGCAGACGACTCAAGCCTGTACCGAACCATGCTGCAGCGCATGCTGGAGCCATGGGGCTACCAGGTCGTGCTTGCCGCCAGTGGCTACGATGCCCAGCGCATTCTCGAAAACGGCAACCCGCCGCAACTGGCGCTGCTGGACTGCCTGATGCCGGGGCTGAGCGTCTTCGATCTCTGCCAGCGAATCCGCACCCGCAACCACAACCTGGTCTATACCATTCTCTTGAGTCCGGACGATCAGCAAAGCAATGTCCTTAAGGCGTTTGAACTGGGAGCGGATGATTATCTTTGCAAGCCGCTCAATCATGTCGAACTCCGAACGCGTCTGAAGGCAGGCGAAATCATCCTTCGCAGCCGCGAGCAGACGGCCACAATGCCCGTGGAGTTGGATTTCGAGCACTCGCGCGATGCCTTGCGAATCTGGTGCCGCGGAGCCATTCTCGACCTGTTAAGTTCGGAACTCAGCCGGGCAAACCGCACACCGTCACCGCTCAGCGTCCTGCTAACCGACCTGGATTTCCTCCACCGGGTCAATGGCGATGGCGCGATCCCAGCCGGCGATGACGTGCTGCGCGACGCAGCGGATGCGATCTCCGGTGCCGTGCGCCACTGCGACCACGTCGGCAGATATGAGAATGAGCAGTTCCTCGTGGTGCTGCCCAACTGTGTTGCCGGGGAGGCGCGGGAGGTGGCCGAGCGGGTGTGGTATCAGATCAGCAAAAAACCGGCGATGGCCGAGGCCGCCATGACCGTCAGCTTTGGCTTGTCGCAATGGCGCCCCGGCCAGGGAGTCGACGAGTTCCTTTACCAGGCGGATGTCGCACTGCAGCGCGCCAAACATAACGGGCGTTACCGCGTGGAAGTGGAAAACTCCGCGCCGGAGGCCCTGAAACAGGACTTCGGCGATCCCCGCCAGCTGCAAAACGAAATGCGGCGCATCGCGCGTTCGGGCTTCAACCGGCGACTTCAAGTCAAGGCCCTACATGAAGGCAAGCCCACCCTGCTTCATGGACGGATTGGGAACATCAGCCCAGAGGGCGTCGGCGCCATAATTCCCTGCTCGCTCCAGGTCAGCGAACACGTGACCCTCACATTCGCCGTGGAAAACGGTCCCCCGAGCTCGGTCTCCGCCGTAGTCCGCCATTGCCAGGGACTGCGCAGCGGCTTCCAATTTATCTCCATCCAGCCATCGCTGCGAGAAGCCATCTCCCGAATCTGCGGATAGTTTCACCCGGCAGCCGTGCCCGAACGTTTGCAATCCGTTTACCTCGCCGACCTCGATGCCATGTATTTTGCTTGTGTTATCCGGCGGTTCGCAAACCGGCCGCAGTCCAGCTCGAATTCCGCGCCTGTGTGGCTCGTGGCCGGCCATGCCAGTGCCGTGCGATCATTCCGTTAAGTTGTGTAAATTGTTGCGGCTTGGCGCCTTAATGGCTGAGCTTTCTTCTGCTCCAACGACGCGAATATGGCATTATTGTTGAGCGCAAGCGTTATACCGGCACCAACCCGTCTGAGGCTGTTTGAGGTTTGTGAATGAACGAGGAAAAACTTCCAGGCGGTCAACCGGGCGGTGAGGTCCCGGGCTCCCCGCAAGATTCGAAGCACTCAGCGTCCCTTGATCCCAGCCAGCCAGGCATCCCTAGCCCGAACCAGAGTTCCGAGGATGGGGAGAAACAGCGCCGCCGCCGGCAGCGAAATCTCTTTATCATTTTGGTCATTGTGGTCCTTGCGCTGGCGTTCGTGTATTACCGCAGCAAGCCCACACCGGCGGGCAACCCCGGCGCCGCGGGAGCCAAGGGGAGCAGCGCACCGGCACCTGCGGCCATCACGGTTGGCCAATCCAAAACCGGCGACATCAACATCTATGTCAACGGCATCGGCACCGTGACGCCCACCTACACGGTTACCGTTTATAGCCAGATCACCGGCCAGGTCATGGCCGTTCACTATCGCGAAGGCCAGATGGTGCGTAAGGGCGACGCGCTGATCGACATCGATCCCCGCCCGTATCAGGCAACGCTGTTACAGGCCCAGGGAAACCTGGAGCACGATCAAGGCGTCCTGGCCGAAGCACGCATGGATCTGGAGCGTTACAAGGAAGCTCTCGCGAAAAACGCCATCGCCAAACAGCAGTATGAGGACCAGCAGCAGTTGGTCGTACAGACCGAGGGCTCGGTCAAGGCCGATCAGGGTACGGTGGACTACGACCAGGTGCAGCTGGCCTATTGCCACATCACCGCGCCCATCACCGGCCAGGTTGGGCTTCGCCTGGTGGACCCCGGCAACACGGTCTTCTCCGGCAGCAGCTCCATCCTCGTGGTGATCACGCAGTTGCAGCCCATTACCGTGGTATTCAACATTTCCGAGGACAGCCTGCCCCAGGTCCGCAGCCAGCTGAAAGCCGGGCACAGGCTGAGCGTGGACGCCTTTAATCGTTCCAACGAGAAAATCGTTGAAACCGGCAAATTGACTTCGCTCGATAACCAGGTGGACACCACCACCGGGACGGTAAAATTCCGCGCCGAGTTTCCCAATAAGAATCTGGCTCTGTTCCCCAACCAGTTCGTGAACGCGCGCCTGCTGGTGAACACGCTGAAGGGCGTCACGCTGGTGCCGTCCGCTGCCGTGCAGCATAACGGCACCGCCGCGTTCGTCTACATCGTGCAGCCCAACAACACGGTCTCCGTGCAGTCGGTCACCACGCTCACCAGCAATGAGCAGGATACGGCCGTGCAGGGGCTGAATCCCGGGCTCACGCTGGCCACCAGCGGATTCGACCGTCTCGAAAACGGCACACCGGTATTGGTGCGCGGACAAAACCCGCAGCATCCGGGAACTCCTGCTTCAGGGGGTGGTAGTTAAGCCTCATGAGTCCCTCGCGGCCATTCATCCTTCGTCCGGTCGCTACGTCTCTGCTGATGGTTGCAATCTTTCTGGCGGGCGGCGTGGCGTTCCTGCAGCTTCCGGTCTCGGCGCTGCCGGAGGTGGATTACCCGACCATCCAGGTGCTCACCTTTTACCCCGGAGCCAGCCCGGACGTAGTTGCCTCCGCCGTGACTGCTCCCTTGGAGCGCCAGTTCGGCTAGGTCGCCGGACTCAGCCAGATGACCTCCACCAGCGCCGGGGGTGTCTCGGTCATCGTCATGCAGTTCCAGCTCAGCCTGAATATCGACGTCGCCGAGCAGGAGGTGCAGGCGGCGATCAATGCGGCACAGAGTTATCTGCCGGCGAACCTGCCGACGCCGCCCATCTATAGCAAGTCCAACCCGGCCGACGCCCCGGTGCTGACGCTCGCTCTCACCTCGAGCGAACTGCCGCTCTCCCAGGTCGAAGACCTCGCCGATACGCGCCTTGCTCCCAAGATCTCGCAGATCTCCGGCGTGGGCCTGGTCAGCATCTCCGGCGGCCAGAAGCCTGCCGTGCGCATCCAGGCCAACCCAACTGCTCTGGCCTCCTACGGAATCAATCTCGAAGACCTGCGCAGCGCCCTGACGGTCAACAGCCTCAACTCCGCCAAGGGTAACTTCGACGGCCCCGCGCAGGATTACACCATCAACTCCAACGACCAGTTGCTGACCAGCGGCGCCTATAGCTCCGTAGTCGTCGCCTACCGCAACGGCGCCCCCATCATGCTCTCCGACGTGGCCAAGGTCATCGACGGGGTGGAGAACACCAAGCTCGCTGCCTGGGTCAACTACACCCCGGCGGTCATTCTGAACATCCAGCGCCAGCCTGGAGCCAACACCATTCAGGTGGTTGACAGCATCCAGAAGATCCTGCCGCAGCTGGTCAACACGCTCCCCCGCGCCGTGCACGTGCGCATCGTCACCGACCGCACCACCTCGATCCGCGCTTCGGTAGCCGACGTCGAATTCGAGCTGCTGCTGGTCATCGCGCTGGTGGTGATGGTGATCTTCCTATTTCTGCGCAGCCTGTCGGCCACGGTCATCCCCAGCATCGCGGTTCCCATCTCGCTGGTCGGCACCTTCGGCGTCATGTACCTGATGGGCTACAGCCTCAACAACCTCACCATGATGGCGCTCACCATCTCCACCGGCTTCGTGGTGGACGACGCCATCGTCATGATCGAAAACATCTCCCGATTCATCGAAGAAGGCGAAACGCCGATGGCCGCCGCGCTGAAGGGCGCCGAGCAGATCGGCTTTACCATCATCTCGCTCACGGTCTCGCTGATCGCCGTGCTCATCCCCCTGCTCTTCATGGGAGACGTTGCCGGACGCCTTTTCCGCCAGTTCGCCGTCACCTTAGCGGTCACGATTCTCTTCTCGGCCTTCGTCTCGCTTACCCTGACGCCGATGATGTCGGCGCGGCTGCTGCACCACACCCCTCCGGAGAAGCAGGGCCGCTTCTATCGCGCCTCCGAGAAGGCCTTTGCCCGCATCATCGACTTCTACGGACGCACCCTGAGGTTCGTGCTTCGCTTCCAGACCATCACATTACTGGTCGCGCTGGCCACGCTGGTTCTTACGGTGGTCCTCTACATCGAGATCCCCAAGGGCTTCTTTCCCACCCAGGACACGGGCCTCATCCAGGGCATCTCGCAGGCTTCCGCGTCCACCTCCTTTGATGCCATGACGGAAAAGCAGCAGGAGCTGGCAAAGGTCCTGCTCAACGATCCGGCAGTCGAGAGCATCTCGTCGTTCATCGGGGCCGACGGCACCAACACCACGCTCAACAGCGGACGCATCCAGATCAACCTCAAGCCGCTGAAGGATCGCGGGGTTTCCGCCTCGGAGGTCATCAACCGGCTGCAACCGAAGCTGGCCAAGGTCGCTGGCATCGCGCTTTACATGCAACCGGTGCAGGATCTCACGGTGGATGACCGCGTGAGCCGCACCCAGTACCAGTACACGCTGGAGGATCCCAACCCGGACGAGTTGAACACCGTCACGCAACAGGTGGTTACAACCTTCAAGCAACTGCCCCAACTTGCCGACGTGGTGACCGACCAGCAGCTCAACGGCAAAGCCGAATCGCTGGTCATCGATCGCGCCACCGCCTCCCGCTTCGGCATCACGCCGCAAACCATCGACGACACGCTTTACGATGCCTTCGGACAGCGTCAGATCAACACTCTCTACACCCAGCTCAACCAGTACCACGTCATACTTGAGGCCGATCCGCAGTTCCAGCTAGATCCCAACTCGCTGCAGGAAATTTATATTCAATCCGTCCCCGCAGGCAGCGCTTCCTCCGGTGCAGTGTCGAATACCGCGGGATCGTCGTCCGGCGCCGGCGCTGCCTCGTCCTCGTCCTCCAGCAGCGCATTGTTGAAGCCCGCGACCTCCGGCGCCCTTGCATCTCCCGCGGCTTCCACCTCGGCTCTTTTCTCTGCGAACACCAACTCGCCATCGGTGTTGTCCAGCGTCAACTCAGGTTCGGCGCTCTCGACGGCCTCCAACTCCAGTGCCGGCGCCACCGTGCTCTCTACCGCCAGCACCTCCGGCGGCATCTCGTCGAGCGCCAACACCTCCACCACGGGAACCACCCGCTCATCGGCCTCCGGCTCTGGCGGAGGCGGTGGCAGCGGCAACAGCAGCAGTTCCGGCACCACGGTTTCCACGCCGGTTCCGTTGGGTGCCATTACCCAATTCCATCGCCGCAGCGAGTCGCTCTCGGTCAACCGCCAGGGACAGTTCCCCGCGGTGACGGTCTCCTTCAACCTGTCGCCCGGTTACTCGCTCGGGCAGGCGCTCACCGCGATCGACAACGCCATTGCGCATTCCAACATCCCGGACAGCGTGGTCAAGAACTATCAGGGCACGGCCGCGGCCTTCGAGGGCTCGCTCAGCAACGAAGGACTTCTCATCCTGGCCGCGCTGCTCACCGTTTACATCGTGCTGGGCGTGCTCTACGAGAGCTTCATCCATCCCATCACCATTCTTTCCACCCTGCCCTCGGCCGGCGTGGGAGCCCTGCTGGCTCTCGAACTGTTTCACCTCGATCTCAACATCGTCGCCATCATCGGCATCATTCTGCTCATCGGCATCGTCAAAAAGAACGGCATCATGATGGTGGACTTTGCCCTGGAAGCCGAGCGCAAGGGAAACAAGAACGCCACCGAAGCCATCTACGAAGCATCCCTGCTGCGCTTCCGTCCCATCATGATGACCACCATGGCCGCCCTGCTCAGCGGCATCCCGCTGGCCTTCGGCTCGGGCATCGGTTCGGAGCTGCGCAAGCCGCTGGGTGTGGCCATGGTCGGCGGCCTGCTCGTCAGCCAGGTGCTCACGCTCTACACCACTCCGGTCATCTACATCTTCTTTGACAATCTGGGCGCGCGCCTCTCGCGCCGCCGCCACACGCTGAATTCTCAGCAGCCTGAGGCGGAGCATCCATGAACCCCTCGCGGATCTTCGTCCAGCGTCCGGTAGCCACCACGCTGCTGACCGCCGCGCTCACTCTCGTGGGAGCCATTGCGTTTACCGTGCTGCCGGTGTCTCCACTGCCCCAGGTGGACTTCCCCACCATCACCGTTGGCGCCTCGCTCCCCGGCGCCAGTCCGGACATCATGGCCTCCTCGGTCGCCACCCCTTTGGAGCGCGAGTTCGGCCACATCGCGGGGGTCAGCGAGATGACCTCGTCGAGCACCCTGGGAACCACCAGCATCACCCTGCAATTCGATCTCAATCGCGACATCAACGGCGCCGCGCGCGACGTGGAAGCCGGCATCAACGCGGCCCGAACCTACCTGCCCGCGAACCTGCCCGCCAACCCAACCTATCGCAAGGTGAACCCCGCCGACTCGCCCATCCTTCTGCTCGGCCTGCAGTCAGATACCGCCGACATTCCCACGCTCTACGACGAAGCCTCCACCGTGATCGCCCAGCGCATCTCTCAGGTCCCCGGTGTCGGCCAGGTATCGGTCGTCGGAGCGTCGCTGCCCGCCGTACGCATCGAACTGAACCCCACCCAGCTTGCCAGCTACGGAATCAGCCTTCCCGCCGTGCAGCAGGTGGTGGCCAGCCAGAACTCGAATCTGGCCAAGGGACAGCTCGCCGACGGCAACGTAACCGCCGACATCGTCGCCAACGACCAGATCTCCAAGGCTGCCGATTACAAACCGCTGGTCGTGGGCTACCACAACGGGGGAATCGTCCGTCTGCAGGATGTTGCCGATGTCATCGACTCCCAACAATCGGTGCGGCAGGCAGGATTTCTCAACGGCAAGCCATCCGTCGTCATGCTCATCTTCCGCCAGCCGGGTGCCAACATCATTACCACGGTCGATGCCGTCAAAGCCGCCGTGCCATCCCTGCAGGCCATGATTCCCCGTGGCGAGCACCTCATCACCATTCTCGACCGCACCCTGACCATCCGCGCCTCGGTCAACGATATCGAGATCACCCTCGTCATCTCGGTGATCCTGGTGGTCCTGGTCGTCTTCGTCTTCCTGCGCAACGTTTACGCAACGTTAATCCCAGCCGTTGCGGTTCCCGTCTCCCTTATCGCAACCTTCGCCGTCATGTATCTGTTCGGCTACTCCATTGACAACCTCTCGCTCATGGCGCTGGCCATCGCCAGCGGCTTCGTGGTGGACGATGCCATCGTAGTGATGGAGAACATCACCCGCCATCTCGAAGAAGGCATGAGTCCCATGGAGGCGACCTTACAGGGCGCAAGGGAGATCGGCTTCACCGTTTTTTCCATCAGCGTCTCGCTCATCGCCGTGTTTATTCCGCTGCTGGCCATGGGCGGCATCATCGGACGCCTCTTCCGCGAGTTTGCCATCACGCTTTCCAGCGCAATTCTGGTCTCGATGGTCATCTCGCTCACCACTACGCCCATGATGTGCTCGCGCGTTCTGGTCTCGGAAAAAGGCCGGACGCACGGCAAGCTCTATGCCTGGAGCGAAGGCGTCTTCAACTCCGCGCTCGGCGGTTACCGCCGCACCCTCACCTGGGTGCTCGATCACCCCGCCCCGATGCTGCTCATCTTCCTTTGCACCATCGGCCTCAACATCTTCCTGATCGCCAAAATTCCCAAGGGCTTCTTCCCGCAGCAGGATACGGGAGTGCTGGCGGGTGGCATGGTGGGCCCGCAGGACTCTTCCTTTTACGCCATGCGCGGCGCGGTCGAGAAGGCCATCGACATCATCAAAAAAGACCCCGGGGTGGAGAACGCCATGGGATTCACCGGCGGCCAGGGCGCCACCAATGCCGGCTTCACCTTCATCGCCCTCAAGCCTCTCGATCAGCGCAAGCACGGCGGCGCTGACGAGATCATCAACCGCCTGCGGCCCAAGCTCGCCCGCGTCCCCGGCGCCGCTACCTATCTGCGCGCGGTGCAGGACATCCGCATCGGAGGCCGTCAGTCCAACGCGCAATACCAGTACACCATCCAGGCGGAGACCACCGAAGATCTGGATAAGTATGGCCCCCTCTTGCTGAAGCAGTTGAAGCATGCGCCCGGTTTTGCCGATGTCAGTAGCGACCAGCAGAATCAGGGACTGCAGGAGCTGCTCACTTACGACCGCCCCACCGCGGCGCGCCTCGGCGTCACCCCGCAGACCATCAACAACACCCTCTACCATGCCTTCGGCCAGTCCGAGGTCTCCACCATCTACACCGCCCTCAACCAGTATTACGTCGTAATGGAAGTCGCCCCCAAATACTGGGCGTCACCCCAAGGACTCAACGATACCTATCTGATCCCAACCACCCGAGGCGGCGCCATCCCGCTCGCTTCGGTCTCCACTGCCGCTCCATCCACGGCGCCGCTTGCGGTCAATCACACCGGGCTCTTCCCTTCCGTCACGGTCTCGTTCAACCTTTTGCCCGGCGTCTCGCTGGACCAGGCCACCAAAGCCATCCAGAATATCCAGCGCCAGCTCGCCATGCCAAAATCCATTCACGGCGAGTATTCCGGCACGCTCCAGGCCTACTCGCAGTCGCTCACCACCGAGCCCTATCTGGTCTTGACCGCCATCTTCGCCGTCTACATTGTGCTCGGCATTCTCTACGAAAGCCTCATCCACCCCATCACGATTCTCTCCACGCTGCCACCCGCCAGCCTGGGCGCAATCCTCGCCATGATGCTCACTAAAACCGAGCTGAACGTCATGTCGATCATCGGCATCATTCTCCTCATCGGCATCGTCAAAAAGAACGCCATTATGATGATCGACTTCGCCCTCAACGCCGAGCGCCACGAAGGCAAGAACACCAGGGACTCCATCTTTGAAGCCTGCATGCTGCGCTTCCGTCCCATCATGATGACCACCATGGCCGCGCTCTTCGGCGCCGTTCCGCTCGCCGTCGGAACCGGCATGGGCTCCGAGCTCCGCCGTCCGCTGGGCATCTCGATTATCGGAGGCCTCATCGTCAGCCAGGTGCTTACGCTCTATACCACCCCGGTCATCTATCTGTTTATGGATAATCTTCGGCTCAAGCTGCAAGGCGACAAATCCGCGCGTTTGTTTACGCGCACCGAGCCCGCCACCTAGGAGGCGCGGAAAGGCAGTACCATGAAAACCAAATTATCCATCTCGGCACGCAACACGATCTTCCCTGCCGCCGCGCTCTGCCTGCTCCTGCTCAGCGGCTGCGTCGTGGGTCCCAAATATCACGCGCCCGCCGTTGTCGCTCCTCCGGCCTATAAGGAATCCGCTCCCGCGGCTTACAGCAATGCCCTGCCGGGTACCTGGCAGCCAGCCAAGCCGCAGGACGCCGTACTCAAGGGAAAATGGTGGGAGGCCTTCAACGAGCCGGAGCTGAACTCGCTCGAAGATCAGCTGAACATCAACAACCAGAACATCGCGCAGTACTTCCAGAACTTCATGGCCGCCCGTGCCCAGGTCGGCGAGGCCCGCTCACAATACTTCCCCACCGTGACGACAGCCCCCTCGTGGAGCAGGACTCGAATTCCGAGCACCCTTTCTTCCACCGCCACCGTCACCGGCAAAGCCTCCACCAATACCGAGGTTGCCCTGCCCTTTGATGTCTCATGGGAGCCCGATCTCTGGGGACGCGTTCGCAACACCGTCCGCGAATACCGGTACGCCGCCCAGGTCAGCGCCGCCGACCTGGAAAACGAGCGCCTCACCGAGCAGGCCGATCTCGCCGTCTACTACTTCGAACTGCGCGGCCAGGATGCGCTGCAGGATCTCTACAACCGCACCATCGAAGCCGACCGCAAATCGCTCGAACTCACCCAGACCCTCGTCGATACCGGCATCGACAGTCCCGAGGCCGTTGCCCAGGCCGAGGTCACGCTCGAAAACGCCGAAGAGGTCGGCACCGGCATCGCCACCAACCGCGCGATCTACGAGCATGCCATCGCCACGCTGATCGGAAAGTCCGCCTCGGAACTATCCCTGCCCGTAAAGATGCTGGCCACGCCAATCCCCGCAATCCCCGTCGGCGTTCCCTCGCAGCTGCTCGAAAGGCGTCCGGATATCGCCGCCGCCGAGCGCACCATGGCCCAGGCCAACGCGCTCATCGGGGTCGAGAAGGCCGCCTACTATCCCAACCTGACTCTTACCGGAGGAGGTGGACTGGAGGCGGCGGCAATCAGTAAGCTATTCACCGCACCGGCACTTTTCTGGTCGCTCGGGGCCAGCGCGTCGGAAACCATCTTCGATGCCGGCCTGCGCAAGGCCACCGTCGCGCAATACACCGCGACCTACAATGCCGACGTTGCCGCCTATAAGCAAACCGTGCTCACGGCCTTCCAGCAGGTGGAAGACTACATCGCGACCCTGCGCGTGAACTCCCAGCAGATTGCCCAGCAGGACGCGGCAGTGAAATCCGCGCAGAAGTACCTCAACATCGCCACCGACCGCTACAAAACGGGACTCGATCCCTACCTCGACGTGATCACCGCGCAGACCACTCTATTGAGCGATCAGCAGACCGCAGTCACCCTGCGCGTCAGCCAGATGACAGCAGCCGTCCAGCTCATCCAGGCGCTCGGCGGAGGCTGGAACGCAACCCAGCTCCCCACGCCAGCGCAGGTCACACAAAAAGCTGCCGAAGCCAATGAGAAGACTCCGCCGGGCCAGGCGGCCAGCGCTCCCTAATGCTTGATCTGTGGATGTGTAAAAAAGAATGCCGGGAGGGGGCCCGTTCAATCCCTCTTTCGGCTTTGAGTGGGGTCGCCCGCTTGTATTCGGGCAGTTGACGTGCGCACCCGCCTCATATCACCTCGATGGCTTCCTCTTCGAAGTGCTTCGCCTCATCGCCTCCGCGCAGCAAGAACGAGCTGGTGCCGGCGGCCTTCCCCTTCTCGACGCTGGTAATCACATACGAGCATCCCGTCCAGTGCGCCTCGTCCAGATCGGTGCTCGACCACCGCGCGGGCCAGTCGGGATGCGAATGATAAAACCCCACGATGTTGCGCCCACCCATCCGGGCCTCGCGTTGAACGCGAATCAGTTCGGCAGGATCGATGGAGTAGCGCTTTTCCGGCGAGTCCATGCGCGCGTTGCCGCATCGCACCACGCCATGCACCGTCCGTTCGCCGCCATCGCCAAACTCGCCCACCAGCACGCCGCAGCACTCCTGCGGATACGTCTCTTCCCCGTGCACTCGAATCAGTTCGAAATCCGAACTCCTTATCCTCAGCGCCATACCATTCCAAGCCCCGGCGCCTACCGGGAGGCGTCCGTAATCTCGTCCGTCCAGACCTTGAAATGTTTGAGCGTGTTAAACCCGAACGCGTTGCTGATGGGAACATCGGCCGCATCGCGGCCCTGCCCCATCAACACCCGCCCCACGCGCGGCTTGTTATTCCGCGGATCGAAGGTGTACCAGCGCCCGCCCAGATACGCCTCGAACCAACCCGCAAAATCCCCCGCGGAATACGGCGGCGGCTCCCCAATGTCGCTCAGGTATCCGGTGCAATAGCGCGCCGGAATATTCATGCACCGGCAGAACGTCACCGCCAGGTGCGCGTAGTCGCGGCAAACTCCCTGCCCCTGTTGAAATGCCTCCCACGCCGATTTCGTCGGATTCGCATACTCGTACCCAAACTTGATGTGGCGATGCACGAAATCGCAAATCGTCTGAACCCGTCCCCACCCGGTCGGCGAATTACCAAACAGATCCCAGGCAGCCACGGTAAGCCGGTCCGTTTCGCAATAGCGGCTCCCCATCAGGTACACCAGAATCTCCGCCGGCAACTGCTCCACCGGATGCTGCGGCGCCCACTCGGCAATCTCGTCCGTCACCCTGTCCATCACCACGCCATCCGCCGAAATGCGAATCTCGCTGGCCGGCGCCACCAGCCGGTTGCACCGGTTGCCAAAGCCATCGTAGTAGGTGGCAATCGGCACCAGCGGCGTAGTCATCACGCTGTCCGGCACAAGTATGTCGGACACGCGGCTGGGATGAATGTTCACCATCAGGATCATGGGCGTCGGATTGGGACATTCATAGTCCATTTCAAAGCCGACACGGATACGGCGCGCTGCGCCATACATCGAAGCACTAGCGGGCGTCGCGGAAAAGCCGAGACTGTTTGGGCCGGGATCGTGATCGTTAATCACGGGAATGCTCCTAATAGCGCGGAATGCTAAGAGTGGATTTAATGCAGCGCCGCTTCGTGCTATAGCGGTCGGGGCTGCAGAAATGCTGGCTGAGGGGAACTACGCTTCTATCTTCTCACTGACCCAGTCCGCCGGACGAAAAAACTGCGCGCAACCGCATCTCCCGCCCAAGCGAGCTTAGTGACCGGTCTCCCCGCTCCGCTCCAGCCCCTGCAGCGCGGGACAATCCGCCGGCACGCCATCGCCCGCCTGCGTCATGCTCCTGGTCTGTCGCTGCATAAATATCAGCGCGCCCACCAGCACCACGATCATCAATGTCAGCAGCACCAGTTCCACCGCCGCATGGCGGAAGCTCGCCTCGTCTCCCAACGCGATCTGCGGCAGCTGCGCGGTCAAAACCAGCACCCGCCGGATCACCGAAATCAGCCCTACCACCAGAAACGGCTCGGTCACCAGTCCGTGCGTGCGGAACGAAACCTGCACCGTGTACAACAGCTCCACCACCAGCAGAATCATCAGCACCTGGTCCAGCAGATCCACAATCTCCGCAATGTCGGCGTGCCCCTCGGCCAGGTGTAGAAAGTTGTGGAACCCCCGCACCAGCAGCGCAATTGCATACACCGCCAGCAGCAGCCCCAGCCCCGAATAGATAATGTCCTCCACCAGAGACAGCGCGCCCACGACGCGCGCCCGCACCGGATGAAGCTCATCTTCGTGCGAACCAGCCATTCCAGCTCCTCAAATTCCAATCGCTGCAACCATCTTACAATTCTTCAACGCGCCCGCAGCATCAGCACCGGCACGCTGATGCGGTGTTGCACCCGCACCGCCGTGGTCCCGAAAAATATATCCGCAAGAAAGCCGTGTCCGTGGGTGCTCATCGCCACCAGGTCGCAGCCATGTTCCTCCACCCACTTCACAATCTGCGCCGCCGGTTCGCCGTAGGAGAGCTGCGTCTCCGCGGGAATCCCCGCCGCTTCCATCTCTTCCCGCACCTGCTTCAGGTACGCCGTGTCCTGCGTAATCTCCGGCCCCACCGCATCGGCGCCATACGTCCGGGCCGCCCAGCCATCGGCCACGTGGATCAGCACCAGCCGGCTCCCGGTCAGCTTCGCCAGGCCTTTAATATGGTCGAGAATCGCCCGGTCCGTCGGCGTGCCGTCCAGCGTCACTAGAATTTTGTCGTACATGCGTCTCTGTCTTTCCCCAGCCGGTTTATCCGCCCACCACCACATGCCACGCCGCCCGCAACGAATCCGGCAGCCCGTACACGTCCATCACCGTAATCAGAATCGCACTGGCCCATCCGGCCATCAGCAAAAAGCCGCCTATCCTCCATCGCCCCATCCGTTTGCGCGAACTCGTAAACTGCAGCAGCGGAAACATCGCAAACGGAAGTTGCAACGCCAGCACCACCTGGCTCAGCGTCAGCAGGTCGGTCACGCTGCTGTCTCCCCGCAGCCCGATGATGAACACCGCCGGCAGAATCGCCAGTGTACGCGTCATCAGCCGCCGCAGCCACGGACGCATCCGCCAGTGCATGAAGCCTTCCATCACCACCTGCCCGGCCAGCGTCCCGGTAATCGTGCTGCTCTGTCCGCTGGCCAGCAGCGCCACCGCAAACAGCGTGCTGGCAAACGCCGTCCCCAGCAGCGGCGCCAGCGTCAGATACGCTAGCCTTATCCAATCGCTGTCCGCATTGAACTGCACCACATGCCCGCCTGGAACCATCACGCTGGTCTTGCCGAAAAACACCAGCGCCGCCAGCACCAGAATCGCCGCATTCACAAAAAACGCAATGGTCAGCGCCACGATCGAATCAAGGTTGTTGAACTGGATCGCCCGGCGAATCGACTTATCGTCCTTCTGCAGCTGCCGGCTCTGCACCAGCGCCGAGTGCAGATAAAGGTTGTGCGGCATCACCGTCGCGCCAATGATCCCGATGGCCACATACAGCATCCCCGCCTGCCGGAAAAACGGCGAGATCAGCGCCCGTCCCATCTCCGGAAAGCTCGGCTGGGTCTGCGGAATCACGAACAACTCGATGAAGTAGCAGACCGCAATCGTCGCCACCAGCACCACCACGATGGCCTCGATGGTGCGCATCCCGAACCGCTGCAGCGCCAGCAGCAGCAGCACGTCCAGCCCGGTGATGATCACCGCCCACAGCAGCGGAATATGAAACATCAGGTTCAGCGCCACCGCCGAGCCCAGCACCTCCGCCAGATCGCAGGCGCCGATCGCCACCTCGCTCATCAGCCAGTTCGGCCACCGCGTCCACGCCGGATACCAGTCGCGGCAGCACTGTGCCAGGTCTTTGCCCGTCACCACTCCCAGCCGGGCCGCAATCACCTGCATAAAAATCGCCATCAGGCTGGCCACGGCCACCACCCACAGCAGGCCGTACTTGAACTGCGCGCCGCCCTGCAGGTCCGTCCCCCAGTTGCCGGGGTCCATATAGCCCACGCTCACCAGAATCGCCGGCCCCACAAATGCCCGCCATTGCTGCCAGAACCCGGCCTCATGGTGAGGCACCTCGACCGTCCCATGCACTCCCTCCAGTGAGTGCTGGTTGTTTTCCAAAGCCTCGGCTGCTACGCCTGGCACCCCTGCGGCGTCCGCGCGCTCATCGCCAGGCTTGCCGCTCCTCGTCATCTCTCTATTCCCCTCGTCTTCCCAAATGTTCAGACGGTGAAAAGGTAGTGTACGTCAGAGCGGCAAACCCTGTCTGTATCGGCGGCAACCACCGGAACTAATCGGCGTGCGAAGGGTTCATTTCACATTGAACGAGGTGGTATATGGCGCGACTCATCAAATTCTGCAAACCGCCGGGCTTCAGCCCCGCAACCCCAACGCTTCCCGCCGACCGCATGGGAAAGCTCATTCCATTTCCAGTCACCAGAATCAGGAAGCTGGCATGATCTCCGCATCCCTATGCCCCCATCTGCCGCAGCTAGCAGATGGGGGGCCTTGGCGTCCTGTTATTATCGGAGCGCGAGGTCAACCATGTCGGGTGTATCGACTCTGCTGCGACGGACGATGAATGCCAGACGTTACGGCCTTTTTTTTCTGCGCAACCACTGGTTCCGGCTACCTCAAAAGATCAAAATTGGAAGCACGTGGGTGTCTTGGGCCTATCCGGACGAGCACGGCGTGATGATCGACTTCCTAACCTGCATAGTTCACGATGAATATGGGTTGGATAGCGTTCCAGCAAAGCCTGGCACCATCCTCGATATCGGCGCAAATATTGGCCTGTTTGCCTTGGCTGCGAGGGGACGCTACCCTCAGGCAACGATCCACTGCTATGAGCCGAACCCGCGGGCACTCTCCTACCTTCAGGCCAATGCCAAGGCCGCAAACTTCATCGTCCATCACGAGGCGGTGGGAGCCGGCGACGGCTTTGTCCAGATCGTCGATACCTCCGACAGTAATCAGGCAACCACTATCGATGTAAACGGCGCCGGAACTCCCGGCGTTGGGATCCCTAAGGTGTCCTTCGACAAGGCCATCGAACGTCTTGGTTCCGTGGACTTGCTAAAAATGGATTGCGAAGGCGCAGAATGGGAGATCTTCCGTGCGCGCCAAGCCTGGCGTAAGGTTCGTGAACTCCGAATGGAGTATCACCTGAAGGACAGCCACACCGTTGCCGACGTAAAAAACGCCATGGCCGAACTTAATTTTTCGATCACACGACTTTCTGAAGGCCCAAACTTCGGCACCCTCTGGGCAACCAATCGCGACATAGCCTAAGCACCTAAGCGGACCTCTGCCCTGACCTTGGGGAGTGACCGGCCCGTGACCCACACCCACCCGCAGCTGGCGGATGTGGGATTTGTCCCCGCTCCTTCAGCAGCAACCCCGGAACCGGCCCTTGCCGATGTTGTAGCGCGCATCCAGCCGCTCCCGGAAAAATTGCTCGTAGTTCATTACCGGCTCGCCGGGATGGAACCTCCGCCGGTGCTCCACATAGGTTTTGTAATCGGGAACACCCACCATCAGGCGCGCGGTTTCCGCCACGCGTTCGCACAGCCGCTGGAGTTTGGTTCTCTTTTGGTCAACCATCGTTACCTCGTCAGTCACCGGTACCTCCTTGCAGCACGGCAGCCGTTCCGCCAATCTCAATAGCGGTAACCTTCGGAACCGCCATTGCCTTGCGGATATCGATAATCGCGCTGACCGCCACTACCAGCACAATCGCAACCGCCAGTGCCGCCAGGGCCGCGTCCAGATAGTCATTGAAGATTACGCGATGCATCTGCTCCAGCGTCTTGGCCGGCGCCAGCAGCGTTTGCGACGCCACGGCATTGCTGAACTTCGCCGCGTGACTCAGGAAGCCGACTGCCGGGTTAGGATCGAACACCTTTTCCACTCCCGCCGTCACCGTACAAGCCAGCAGCCACAGCGTCGGCACCACGGTCACCCACGCATATTGGGCACGCTTCATCTTGAACAGCACCACAGTACAGAACGTGAGCGCAATCGCCGCCAGCATCTGGTTCACCGTACCGAATAGCGGCCACATTGTATAGATGCCGCCATAGGGATCCGTGACTCCGGCATAAAGCAGGTAGCCCCACAGCACGCAGGCCAGCGCCGAGCCGATAATGTTGTTCGTCCACGACTTGGTTTCCTTGAACGACGGAATCGCGTTGCCCACGAAATCCTGAATCATAAACCGCAGCACTCGCGTGCCCGCGTCCACCGTGGTCAGAATAAACAGCGCCTCGAACAGGATGATGAAGTGATACCAGATCCCCATCATCACGTCGCCGCCCAAAAAGCCGGACAGAATGCTCGCCATGCCAACCGCCAGCGTGGGCGCGCCTCCGGTGCGGGACAGAATGCTGGACTCGCCCACCTTCTGCGCCATCTGCGTCAGCATGTCGGGAGTCACCGTAAAGCCCCACGAAGAGATCACCTGGGCGGCATGGGCCGACGTGGTGCCGATCACTCCCGCCGAACTGTTCATGGCAAAGTACACGCCCGGATGCAGCACCGATGCGCCGATCATCGACATGATGGCCACCAGCGACTCCATCAGCATGCCGCCGTACCCGATGAACGCGATCTGGTTTTCATTCTCGATCATCTTCGGCGTGGTGCCCGACGAGATCAGCGCGTGCCAGCCCGATACCGAGCCGCAGGCAATGGTGATAAACAGGAACGGAAAGAGACTGCCCGCCCACACCGGCCCGCTTCCGTCCACAAACTTCGTAATCGACGGCATCTGCAGGTAGGGATGAACCCAGATGACGCCCACCGCCAGCAGAGTGATCGTGCCCACCTTCAGGAAGGTCGAAAGATAGTCGCGCGGGGCCAGCAGCAGCCACACCGGCAGCACCGAGGCAACAAAGCCGTAGCCGATCAGGATCATCGCCAGCGACGTGCCCCCGAAGTTGAAATAGTGCGCCAGCGCCGGCGTCTCGGAAACCGTGCGCCCATAGACCAGCGCGCCCAGCAGCAGCACCGCTCCGAGGATCGACATCTCGGCAATGCGCCCCGGCCGGATGAACCGGCAATAGATTCCCATGATGAGCGCAATCGGAATGGTGCAGCCTACGGTAAACGTTCCCCACGGGCTGCCCATCAGCGCCTTCACCACAACCAGCGCCAGCACCGCGAGGATAATCACGCAGATCAGCAGCACCCCTATGCCTGCAATCGTGCCGGTAATCGGCCCCATCTCGGAGCGAATCATGTCTCCCAGCGACCGGCCGTCGCGCCGCGTCGAAAGGAACAGCACCGTCATGTCCTGGATCGCCCCGGCGAATACCACGCCCGCCAGAATCCATATCACGCCCGGCAGATAGCCCATCTGCGCGGCCAGCACGGGACCCACCAGCGGCCCCGCGCCGGCGATTGCCGCGAAGTGGTGGCCATAGAGCACATACCGGTTGGTCGGTACATAATCCAGCCCATCGTTGTGCCGGTACGCCGGCGTCTGCCGCGTCGAATCCACGCGCAGCATCGTATTCGCCACCATCAAGCCGTAAAAGCGGAAGGCGATGAGGTAGATGCAAACCGATGCGATCACCAGCCAGGCGGCATTCACCGGCTCTCCGCGATGCAGCGCAACCAGCGCACACGCGATGACGCAGAGCGCAATCACGCCAGCCCATAACAGCTTGTTCCAGATACCGGACGTCGTAGAGTTGTCATTGTTCATAGTCGTTCTCCAAACCATACCCATTTCGCAGGCAGCACAAAGTCGTGCCCCGCTCCATGGGTAGGTGCAAAATAGATGTGTGCGGCATGAGGATGGAGGGAAAACAGTGCGGGAATTCCTAGCACCCTTGCGGTGCTATCGTCTCGGTGGGCTGGCGCGTGCCCACGGAGTGAACCTGCGAGGATGGGAGACGTCTTCACGGCTTCCCCTTGCGTTCCGGTTGCAAAAGCAATCAGAACGGAGCTGACCTGAAAACCTGACCGCAAACTATAGTGGGGATCATCTGGCTGCGCAATGGAATTCTCTCTACTTCCCTCAAACCGTCAAACTGCTCCCGCCCAGAGCGGCCGTCGTCCTCTGCCGCGGGCCACGCTCTCCAAAGTCGGTTCACTCTGAGCGTAAACAGCCCGCCAAGGTTGCCCGCCGTTCTACCTATTTACTAAAACGGCATGAGTTCTCCCGTCTATTGCCCGCTTTCCAGCACCGCCGCCAGTCCCTTTACGTCTTTGATCACGATCTGCCGGGCGTCCACTTCCAGCAGCCCCTCGGCTTGCAGCCGCATCAGGTTGCGCGAAATCACCTCGCGCACCGTCCCCAGCTGATTGGCCAGTTCCTGATTGCTGCCCGGCAGCAGCACCTCAATACCTCGTTCGCTTTTTCGCCCCTCGCTCTGCGCCAGCCGGACCAGCACCGAGACCAGCCGCTGGCGCGTGGTGGTAAACGACAGCTCCTCGATGATGCCCACCAGCCTGCGCAGCCGCGCCCCCACAAAGGCGAGCACCTTCAGCGCCACTTCCGGGTGCGTCAGGCAATACTCATGGAAGTCCCGGCGCGAGATAAACGCAATCTCGGTCTCTTCAATGGCGACCCCGGAAGCCGGATACGGCCCGTCATCAAACACCGGCACCTCGGCCACCGATTCCCCCGCCACATTGACGGCCAGCACCTGCTCGCGCCCGCTCGGCGAGCTCTTGAACAACCGCACCTGGCCGCGGGAAATAATGTGAAATCCTTTGCAGGCATCGCCTTCGTGAAACAGAAACTCCCCCGCGCTCAAAATCTTTCTAACCGTCTTGGCGGCCAACTGCTGCACCTCGGACTGGGACAGGCTGGAAAACAGCGCCGTCCGCTGCAGCACCTCTGCCAGATCCATACGCTTCGTATTCACTCGCATCCCTCGCAATCACGCCTCCGGCGACGACTTTGCGCCGGCGGTCATGGAGACAATTGTAATGTGTTCCCCCGCATGTGACTTTGGTCGCTGCCGTGGCTGCCCCGCTCCGCTATCTTGAGACTCAAGGAGCCACCCATGCCCACCATCACTGAAACCGTCCGTGAGATTGCCCTGAGCCAACCATCTTCCATGCGCGTATTCGAGCAGTTCGGAATCGACTACTGCTGCGGAGGCCAAAAGCCCCTCGCCGTTGCCTGCAACGAGCAGGATGTCGAAGTCGGCGCCGTGCTCGCCGCTCTCGCCAACGCCGCCTCACAACCCACCCCGGAGCAGACCGACTGGAACAAGGCCTCGCTCGAAGAGCTGGTCTACCACATCCTCGCGCAGCACCATGAATATGTGAAGAAGGAGCTTCCGCGCCTGGACACTCTCGCGCAAAAAGTTGTGGCCAAGCATGGACCCAACCACCCCGAGCTGCCCGAGATTCAATCCGCGCTGCAGAAGCTGGATCAGGAGCTGACGCAGCATCTGGCGAAGGAAGAGATGGTTCTGTTCCCTTACATCGTCAATCTTGAACACTCCCTTGCCGGCCGCGGCGCAAAACCGCAGAGCTGCTTTGGAACCATCACCAACCCCATTCGCATGATGACCCAGGAGCACGACGGCGCAGGCGAACTCCTCGCGGAGATCCGGCAGCTCAGCAGCCACTACACTCCGCCGCAGGATGCCTGCTCCACCTACCACGCATGGTACACAGGCCTCAAGGAATTCGAGCAGGACCTGCACCAGCACATTCATCTCGAAAACAACATCCTGTTCCCGCGCGCCATTGCCCTGGAAGCCCGCTGATCTCACCAATCTTCGCTTCGGCTCCTCCATCGCAGGAGGAGCCGCGACGCCCCTTGAGCTAACCGCCTTGCTTCGTCTAGACCGCAGCTTTCCCGAAAGCCCCGCCATGACGCGCATGTTTCGACTTGCATAGCAACTCCCAGTCCGCCTCCGTCTGGCCGGCATAGGCCATGGCAAAGTTCAGCAGCGCCCCGGCCAGACTCTCGCCCTTTCCTATGTATCCCGCAATCATCTGCACATCGCCGGAGCGCGAGTGCCCGCGGGCCAGCAGCTCTCCGCAAACTTCTGCGTAGGCCGCAAGCCCCGGTCCCGTCAACGTTGCCATGTCAATCGAAGCCTTGTGGTCGTTCAGCTGCCGCACCACGTAGCAGCGATTGGCAATGGTCGTCCATCCCAGCAGAGGGTCGGAAAGCAGCTGCATTGCACGCTGTCCTTCCGCCACTAGGCGTCCCCAGTGCAACGGCTGCGCGCCGTTGCTCAGATCCTGCCGGCTAAGATACGGACGGTAGGCCGAGCCAACTTCTTCCTTGATCTGCAGAAACAGCGGGTCGCCCGCTCCATTGCCTTCCATGTAAATGCAGTAATCGCGGGTCCCCACGCTGCCGGTGCCCACCACCTTGAAGCACACATCGATGGGCCGGAACTGCTCCAGGATGTGGCGGCGCTCAGGCAACAGGGCCTCGCGGTATTCGCTCAGCGCAGCCAGCACCTGCCGCCGCTCCGCACCGCCAATCCGGTACAGCAATGGCCGGTTTTCGCGGAAGATCCTGCCCCCGCCTTTTGCAGCGGGAACGGTGAGCGTCTCCAGGGAATGCGCCGGAGTCGCCCGCTCGGCCTTAGTCAGCACGTCGCACAAGGGAGCCACCTTCATCAAGCGGTGGACCTGATAGCGCGCCAGTTCCACCACCGGCAGTCGGGCGAACATGTGCACGTATTTCTGGTATCGCGCCACGCATGCCAGCACGGCTCCCTCGACGCAGCCGTCCCTTGCGCCCGCCTCCCGGCCCGCCAGCACCAGGCTGGTCACCAGCCGCTTCAAGTCCCACTCGAACGGACCGCGCGTCGTCTCGTCAAAGTCGTTGATGTCGAAGACCAGCCGTCCATCCGGCGCGGCAAATGCTCCCAGGTTGCGCACATGAGCATCGCCGCAGATCTGGCTCACAATCCCGGTGTTGGGCAGCAGTGCAAGGTCGGCCGCCATCACCGGCACGGCTCCGCGGAAGAAGCCGAAAGGCGACGCCAGCATGCGCTGGTACTTCAGCGGGACCAGCGCCGGAACCCGTCCCCGCATGCTTTCTTCCAGCAGCTTCAGCGGATCATGCCGGCGCAGCTTCACATCCCACCCACCGTGATGCTGTCGCTTGATTTGCCTGCGGCGCGCCTGGCCTGCGGCGCGCCTCTCTTCGGGGACGCCAATGTATGCAACCGGAGGATTCGTCATGGCAGCGCTGAACATACACCCAGGGCAGGCCTTTGTTCAATCGCGCAAAACCAATGGCCCCTTGCGAGGCCATTTCATAAATACCGCTTCTCCCGAGCCGCTACCGCGATGCACGTTTCTGCGACGGATATTTCGAGTCGAGGTCGAGGTTCAATTCCAGCACGTTGACCCGGGCTTCTCCCAGAAATCGAAACTGGCGTTCCTCGGTGTGCTGATGCACCAGTTCCAGCAATTGTTCTTCGGGCTGATGCCGCGCTCTTTGGCAACGCGCGGCGCCTGGAATTCGGCATTGGCGGGCGTGATGTCCGGGTCCAGTCCGGAAGCCCGACGTAGTCACGTAATCGGCCGGAACCGGCTTGCGCGGGATTCTCGCTGTTGCGCCGCGGCCACGTCCGCCTTTACGCGATCCACCAGCTTCTGGTTCGTCGGCCCCAGATTAGTGGCGCCGGAGTTGGCCGCGTCATATCCATTCTCCCGCGGCCGATCCGCGCGGATGAAAATATCCCGCGCCGGTAAAAGGCTGCGCGATGATCCGCGAACCAATTACCTTGCCGTCTCGGACAATCAGCTGTCCGTTCGCCTTGTCGTGGAAAGAGCAGCTGCGCCAGCCCGGTCACCACCAGCGGATACACCAGCCCGAGCAGAATGGTTGTAACCACGGTCATCAGAATCGCGGTAATCAGATTCCGTTTCATCGTTCAGCCTTCCGCCCTATGCCAGCCCAACGCTGGTAATTAAAATGTCGATCAGCTTGATGCCGATAAAGGGCGCAATAATTCCGCCCACGCCGTAGATCAGCAGGTTGCGCCGCAGCAGCGCCGCCGCACCCATCGGACGGTACTGAATGCCCTTCAACGCCAGCGGGATCAGCATGATGATGATGATCGCGTTGAAGATGACCGCCGAAAGCACCGCCGACTGCGGCGTTTTCAGGTGCATGATGTTCAGCGCGTTCAGCACCGGAAACGTCCCCGCAAACATCGCAGGGATGATCGCGAAGTATTTGGCAACGTCGTTGGCAATCGAGAACGTCGTCAGCGCGCCGCGCGTCATCAGCAGTTGCTTGCCGATGCCCACAATCTCGATCAGCTTGGTTGGGTTGGAATCGAGATCGACCATGTTGCCGGCCTCTTTCGCCGCCTGCGTGCCGGAGTTCATCGCCACGCCCACGTCGGCCTGCGCCAGCGCGGGAGCATCGTTGGTGCCGTCGCCGGTCATCGCCACCAGCTTTCCTTCGGCCTGCTCCTTGCGGATGAGGTCCATCTTGTCCTTGGGCGTTGCCTGGGCAAGAAAGTCGTCCACGCCGGCCTCTCGCGCAATCGCCGCCGCGGTCAATGGATTGTCGCCGGTAATCATCACCGTGCGAATGCCCATAGCCCGCAGCTGGTCAAAGCGGTCGCGCATTCCGCCCTTGACGATGTCCTTCAGCTCGATCACTCCCAGCGCGCCGCGCTGCCGCTCGGCCACCACCAGCGGAGTGCTGCCGGCGCGGGAAATCGAATCCACCAACTCCCGCACCTCGGGCGCAAACACGCCCTGAGTTCTCCTGCACGTATCGCTCGATGGCGTCCACCGAGCCCTTGCGAATCTGGAAGCCATTCAGGTTCACGCCGGACATTCTGGTCTGCGCCGTGAAGGGAACAAACTCGGCATTGATGTTCCTGCAGTTCGCGGCCGCGGAGGTTGTACTTTTCCTTCGCCAGCACCACGATGGAGCGGCCTTCCGGCGTCTCGTCGGCAAGCGAGGAAAGCTGCGCCGCATCGGCCAGCTCCGCTTCGGTTACTCCCGGAGCAGGCACAAAGCGCGACGCCTGGCGATTGCCCAGCGTGATGGTTCCGGTCTTATCGAGCAACAGAGTATTGACGTCGCCCGCGGCTTCCACGGCGCGGCCCGACATGGCGAGCACGTTGTGCTGCACCAGCCGGTCCATACCCGCAATGCCAATCGCCGAGAGCAGGCCGCCGATCGTCGTCGGAATCAGGCAGACCAGCAGCGAGACCAGCACGAACACGGTCTGCGGCGCGCCCGAATACATGGCAAACGGCTGCAGCGTAACCACCGCCAGCAGAAAGACGATGGTGAGTCCGGCGAGCAGAATGTTCAGCGCAATCTCGTTCGGCGTCTTCTGTCTCTCGGCGCCTTCCACCAGGGCGATCATGCGGTCGAGGAAAGTCTCGCCGGGGTTGGAGGTGATCTTCACCTTGATCTGGTCGGACAGCACGCGCGTGCCGCCGGTCACCGCCGAACGGTCGCCGCCCGATTCGCGAATCACCGGAGCCGACTCGCCGGTAATTGCCGACTCATCGACCGACGCAATGCCGTCGATGATTTCGCCGTCGCCGGGAATAAACTCTCCGGCCGACGACCACCACCACGTCCTGCGCGCGCAGAACGGAACTTGCGACCTGCTCCACCGTTCCATCGGCCGTCAGGCGATTGGCGACGGTCTCCGAGCGCGCCTTGCGCAGCGTATCCGCCTGCGCCTTGCCGCGCCCCTCGGCCATGGCTTCGGCAAAGTTGGCAAACATCACGGTGAACCACAACCAAAGCGTGATCTGCAGATTGAACTTGAACGCCTCGTGCGGGCGCAGGATCAGCAGAATCGTGGTGATTACGCTGCCCACCTCCACCACGAACATGACGGGATTGCCCATCATCTTGCGCGGGTTGAGTTTGAGCACGGAACCAATGGCCGCCCCGCGGACGATGGTCGGATCCCAGATAGACTTGCGGCTTTTCGATGTGCTCGACATGAATTCCTCAGAAGGTCTTTCCAGCATTCATCATCAGGTGCTCAAGAATTGGACCGAGGCTGAGCGCAGGGAAAAACGTCAGTGCGCCAGGATGAGAATCACGCCGATCAGCAGAACGCTGAACAGCGGCGTGGTCACCGGGAACGTGCCGACCGACGGCGGAACGTATTTCTTCTTCGCCAGGCTGCCGGCAATGGCCAGCATCGGAATCTTCATCAGAAAGCGCCCGCCCAGCATCGCAAACCCAAGCGCAATGTTGTACCAGGTCGTATTCGCGTTCAGCCCGCCAAAGGCCGATCCGTTGTTTCCAGCGGCCTCGGTGAACGCATACAGAATCTCCGAAAGCCCATGCGGTCCGGGATTGGAGATGGACGAAGTGCCAAATGGCTTTATGCTCGAGATCGCGGTCAGTACCAGGATAATGAGGGGAAAGATGAGCGCGAACAGCATCGCCATCTTCACCTCGTACCCCTCGATCTTCTTTCCCAGATACTCCGGCGTTCGTCCTACCATCAACCCCGCAATGAACACGGTCAGAATTACAAACACCACCATGCCGTACAAGCCGGAACCAACACCGCCGAAGATGACCTCACCCAGCGAGATGTTGACCAGCGGAATCATTCCGCCCAGCGGAGTGTAGGAGTCGTGCATGCTATTGACCGCGCCGCAACTGGTGTCCGTGGTGACCGTGGCCCAGAGTGCGGAATTCGCAATGCCGAAGCGCACCTCCTTGCCTTCCATGTTGCCGCCCGGCTGCATCGCGCTGGCGTGTTGATCCACGCCATGCAACAGCGGATTGCCCTGCGCCTCTGCCCAATAGGCGACGGTCACGCCTGCCAGGAAGAGCACCGCCATCGCGCCCCAAACCGCCCAGCCATGCCGGAGCGAGCCGGTCATGTACCCAAGTGTGTACGTAAGCCCGGCGCCGAGGGCGAAGATGCACAGCATCTCGATCAGGTTCGACAGAGGCGTTGGGTTTTCAAACGGATGAGAGCTGTTGGCGTTGAGAAAGCCGCCGCCGTTGGTCCCAAATTCCTTGATGAACTCCTGCGAAGCGATGGGCCCTTGAGCGATCGTCTGATCGGTCACCGTGTCCATCACCGGCTTGCCGTCGGCTCCAACCGCCGGTTTCCCGTCCGCGCCCAGATGCGGCACCTGCTGCGGCTCCACAATCTTCACCGTGTCGTACGGCTTCAGGTTCTGCACCACTCCCTGCGACACCAGCACCAGCGAACCGACGACGCAGAACGGCAGCAGCACCCACAGCGAGCAGCGAACCATGTCCACCCAGAAGTTTCCAATGGTCTTCATCTCGCGCCGCGCCACGCCGCGAATCAACGCAATCGCCAGAGCAATGCCGGTCGCCGCCGATACAAAATTGTGATACGCAAGCCCGGCCATCTGGGTGAAATAGCTCATCGTGGCTTCACCGGCATAGGCCTGCCAGTTGGTATTCGTAGTGAACGACGCCGCCGTGTTCCACGCCAAACTCGTCGGACTGACCGCTCCCAACTTTTGCGGATTTAACGGCAGGAATCCTTGCACCCGCTGGAGCAGATAAAGCAGCAGCATGGAGACCACGCTGAACAGAAGCATGGCCACGGCATATTCGGTCCAGGCCATCTCATGCTCTTCATCCACGCCGGTGGTGCGGTAGATCAGTCTCTCAATCGGCCGCAACACCGGATCCATAAACGTCTTCTCGCGGTTGAACACGTGCGCCATGAAAATGCCCAGCGGCTTAGTGACGGCAAGAACCAGCAACAGATAAAAAGCGATTTGCAACCATCCGTTTATGGTCATATCAGAACTTCTCCGGGTACAGGAGTGCGAAGAGCAGATACACCATCATCAGCGCGGTCACCGCCAGCATTACGATTGCTTCCATCTCCATCCCCCTACCTGACGCGTTCACAAAAGTGAACGTAGCCAATCGACAGCGCGAAAAAAACAACTGTGATCACGAAAAATCCAAAATCCTGCATAGTTACACTCCCGGAGGCAGCAGCCAATGCAAACCAGCCGCTCCCCCTTATTGAATTGAACATTATGCGCTATAAATCCCCGCTAAAGAGTTCCTAAAAAGTTCCTAAACGTGCGCACGTTCAGAACGGGAACTCTTCGGCAGGGATTCAGATCTTACGCTTCTTTGATGTGGGAGTTCTGGTAGGCGCGTCCTTCCGCGGCAACCGTACCCCGCCGCGTCAAGCCTGGATTGGAATGAACCAGAACGAGCGCAGGCGGCTGTTCCGCGGCGACGATGCGGGCTGGAATGCCGCGAGTGCGGATGCGCTCCACTCGCGCCGGATGTTTTCCCTGAACCCGGAGATCAGAATCAAGCGCAAACAGAAATCGAAGCAGAAATGCAACGCCCACCGCGCAAATCGAGAGAATCGCCGTCAGCATCAGCATACCCACCTCCCAGACGTCCGAGCCATCATCCCCGTCTCGTCCGTCTTTCAATTCGAATTGGATACCATCTGGCCTAAAGCATGAATAAAGAGTTCCTTAATTTTCCCTAAATACCATTTGGATAAAGATTAAGGGAAGAAACGGGAACAGGGAGGGTATCGGAAGAGAGGCGCGCCGCCGCAATGCGTGGGATTGCAGACTATTTCACTTCGCCCGGTTCAAAGCGGTAGCCCACCCACTTTTCGGTCACGATGTAGCGCACCGAGCCGTCTTCCGGTTCCAGTTTCTTGCGCAGATGATTCATGAAGACGTGCAGATACTCCGGCTGCTGCGTGCTGTTGCAGCCCCACACCGCAGCCAGCAGCGTGTGATGGGTCATCACCTTGCCGGGATTTTTCACCAGGTAGCAGAGCAGATCAAATTCCTTCGGAGTCAGCCGCACCTCGCGTCCTCGCACCGTCACCAGCCGGGTCAGCAGATCGATATGAAAATCTCCGGCCTCGATCTTGCTCGCGCTTTCCTCCTGTGCGGGACGCGCCGCCCGCCGCAACCCCGCGCGAACCCGCGCCACCAGTTCATTCATGTTGAATGGTTTGGTCACGTAGTCGTCGGCCCCGCAATCCAGGGCCTCGACCTTCGGACTTCTCCTCGCCGCGGACCGAGAGCACAATGATGGGGACGGAGGACTTGCTGCGTATTCTGCGGCACAGCTCCAGCCCTCCCATGTTCGGCATGGACAGATCGGTGATGACCAGGTCCGGAGTCCACTGCCGCATCACCTCCAGTGCTTCGTCGCCGTCGCCTGCGGTTCGGACGTTGTAACCGTGGCCGGCAAGCGCCGTGCGCAGCACGCGCGTAATCTGCGACTCGTCGTCCACCACCAGAATGCTTTGCGCTGCGCGTCCGCTGCCGATGATTGTCACTTCGGCTCCTGGGTCACGATGTGCACGTCCACCGCCGGCGCATCGCGCAGAAAATCGTGGATGGCCGAAAGGTAGAGGAATCTTCTCCATCCGGTCAGCGCCGAGCGGCCAAACACCACCTGGGTAATATGTTTTTCGCGCACGATCTTGGCCACCTCGGCACGCAACCTTCTTTGCCCCTGCGTTTTCACGATCTGCGCGCCCAGGTTTTCGGCAAAGCGGATGTTCTCCGTCCAGCGTTCGCCGGTATTCGGGAGCATCGTCTCTGCCAATGTCCACGTACACCACAAAAAACTCCGCCCCAATCCTCTCCGCCATCCTGGCGGTGCGCGCAATCAGATACTGCGCGATGGGATTGGAACTGATGCACACCGCGATCCGCTCCGTGATCGGAGTGCGGTTCTCGATGTGCTCCTTCTCCATGTAGCGTCTCAAGGCTGCGGTCCACCACGCTGCCAACCTGGCGCAGCGCCAGTTCGCGCAAGGCAATGAGATTTCCGGGACGGAAGAAGTTGGAGAGCGCCCGGTCGCTGCGCTCCAGCGGATAGATATCGCCGCGCCTCATGCGGGCCTGCAGAGGCTTCCGGAGTCAGGTCGGCGAGAACAATTTCGTCCACCCGCTGCATCACCCAGTCCGGAACCGTCTCCCGCACCACCACCCCGGTAATGCGCCCGACCATCGGCGTCACGCTTTCAATGTGCTGCACGTTCATGGTCGAAATCACGTCGATCTTCGCGTTCAGCAGATCCATCACGTCTTCGTAGCGCTTGCGGTGCCGGCTGCCTTCGATGTTGGTATGCGCCAGCTCGTCCACCAGCACGATCTCCGGATGCAGTTGCCAGAATCGCGTCCACGTCCATCTCGTCGAAGGTTGTTCCCTTATAAACCAGCTGTTTTCGAGGCACCGCGGGCAATCGTCCGGCCAGTTCGGCGGTCGCCGGACGGCCGTGGCTTTCCACCACTCCGATCACCACATTTTCGCCGCGGCTGTAGCGCCGGATGCCCTCGCTTAACATGCTGTAGGTCTTGCCGACGCCGGGAGCGTAGCCGAGAAAAAGCTTGAAAAGTCCTCGCTTCGTTGTGGGCGCGGTCTCTTCCAGCCACTGTTCGGGTGTCTTCTGCCATATCGCGCCTATTGTCAAGCAAGAACCCGGAATTGTCGAATAAGCTACAATTCCGAGCTGTGAACAAGTACCTGCATTTCCAGTCGCCCGTTATGTGTCCTCCTGCGCCCTGGTGGCCGGGCTGGTCGCTCTCTGCCGGTTCCTGCACGCCAATGCCAGCACCGCTGGATTCGCATTCCTGCTCGCCGTACTGGTCGTCTCCGCCGCCTGGGGACTCCGCTGCGCAATCTTTCTTTCCGTTGTCGCCACCCTGGCCTACAACTTCTTTTTCCTGCCGCCGATTGGCACCTTCACCATCGCCGACCCGCAGAACTGGATCGCGCTCTTCACCTTTCTGCTCACCGCCGTCATTGCCAGCCAGCTCTCCGAACGGGCGCGGCGGGAGACCGACAACGCCAACAGCCGCCGCCGCGAACTGGAGCAGCTCTATGCCTTCAGCCAGCAGATGCTGACGGCGGACAACGTGCTCGGACTGATCAATACGATTCCCGTCAAGGTGGTGGATATTTTCGGCGCCACCTTTGCCGGAATGATTCTCCGTCCACAGCAAGAACAAGAAGGTGTACTACTCCGGACCTGCGCGCGCAAGAGCTGATCTCCAGCGAGGATCTGCAGCGCGTCAGCAGCCGCGGCGAGCCGGTCACCGACCCCGCCAGAACACCTTCGCATCCGGCCGCTGCGCATCGGCCTTCGCTCGGTAGGAGCTCTCGCCGTGATCGGCGGAAACCTTTCCACCGAAAGCATGGAGGCCATCGGCAGCCTGGTCGCCATCGCCATCGAACGTGCCGGAGCCGTGGAAAAGCTCGCCCATTCCGAGGCCGGACGCGAAAGCGAGCGCCTTCGCTCCATCCTCCTCGATTCGGTCACCCACGACTTCCGCACGCCGCTTACCGCCATCAAAGCTTCGGCGCAGTCGCTGCTAAGCGACGCCGAACTCGACGAAGCATCCCGCAAGGAATTGCTGACCGTCATCAATGAGGAGAGCGACCGGCTGGACCGGCTGGTGGGTGAGGCCGCGCAGATGGCTCAGCTTGACGCCCACGCCGTGGAGCTGAACCTTCGAGCCGCATCACATCCGCGAGGCCATCGATGCCGCGCTGGAAGCCAATCAGAACTACCCTCTCCCGGCACGAAGTGAAGCTGAATGTCAGCGACCGCTTGCCCCGGGTAAACATGGACCTGCGACACACCGAGGAGATCCTCTCGCAGCTGCTCGATAACGCGGGCAAGTATTCACCTCGCGGCACGCCCATCACCATCACCGCCGAGGTCTCAGGGAAACATGCTGGTCACCAGCGTGGCGGACCAGGGACCGGGAATCGACGCCATCGACCAGAACATGATCTTCGACAAGTTCTACCGCGGACGCGGCCAGCGCCAAGTCGTGCAGGGCACAGGCATGGGCCTCGCCATCGCCAAGGCAATCGTGGAAGCGCACGGCGGCACGATCTCACTGACGACCCAGCCGGGCCGAGGCTCGGTGTTCTCCTTCACCCTGCCGGTGAACCGCTAGCCATTTCCCAAAAAGCTGTGTCCCGCAACCACCGTCGGGTGCCCCACCTTCGACGCCGAGCGCCCGCGGCCGGAGCGGCATCTTTTGCCGCGTACCCGGCTGCGAAGCTCTTTGCGCGGATAAGGTGGGAAAGCAGGACACATCACCCGGCAACCGCCTTTGGCCTGACCCTCTATCCCGTTCACTCGGGCGACGCCGTCCATCGCCCCTGCTCCCTGAGCGCTTCCGTCTCCCGCAGTGCGCGCTCGCGCAACACCAGGTAGTCTGCCTTGGCCATGCGGTTCAGCGGCATCTGCCCCGCTTCCAGCAGTACGTAATAGTGCGGCCGCATATACGAGGCCAGCCCGCGCGCATGCCGCTCCAACTGAGACCGCTCCACTTCGCTGCCCGGCCGCGTCTCCACAAAGGCAACAATCGCCTCCGAGATCACCGGATGCGGCACTCCCACCGCCGCGCACTGCGCAACTCCCGGCAAGCCGCAGAAGTGATTCTCAACGTCCCCCGGAAAGACCTGGTAGCCCGCGGGTTTCATCATCAGCTTTGCCCGCCCCGCCAGGTGCAGTCCCGCCTCATCGCGAGATCCCATGTCTCCCGTGTATAGATAGCCGTCGCTGGAAATCGCCTCCGCCGTCGCTACCGGGTCGTTGACATATCCCAGAAACGTCTGCGGCCCGCGGAAGCAGACATACCCCAGCGTGCCGTCCGGCAGATCTTCCCCGGCCGCGCCGCTGGCCTGCATGGCCGCGCGAATCGTCATCGGATACACCGGCATGTCGAATCCCAGGCTGGACGCGCAATCCGCCGCCCGCTCGCCCCTCACGCGCAGATAGGTGCAGAATCCCGCCGCCTCGGTCAGCCCCAAACCGGTCCCCACGTTCGGCGCCATCTTCGCCATCTTTTCCAAAAACACGGCCGAAACCTGCTGCCCGCCGTAGGCCGCAAATTCCAGGCTTGTAAAGTCGAACGAATCGAACTCCTTCAATCGCCACTCGAACTCGAACATCGCCGGAATCTGCCCCAGAGCCGTCACCCCGTAATCGGCAATCGCCCGCACCGAGCGCAGCGGGTCGAAGATCGAAACCAGCACCGCCCGCCCGCCGTCGAAGATCGTCCCCATCAGCAGCTCGGTCTGGCAGCCCACGTGGCTCGGCGGCAAATTCACCAGCGTCGCCAATTCCCTCTCCGAGCCGCTCAGCAACGCCTGGCTCAGGCACATGGCCTGGCAGGATATGTTGCGGTGCGAGAGCAGCGCCGGCTTCGGCGAGCCGGTCGAGCCGGTGGTAAAGATCACCAGCGCCCCATCTTCCGGCGTCACCCGCGCCGCGGCCTCGGCATAGCTCTTTTGCAGCATCTGCCAATCCTCAGTCCCGCGAGCCTTCAGCAACCCCATCGCCTCGCCCAGCAGCGCACCCACGCTCACGGCCCCGGCGGCACACTCCTCCGGCGCGGCAAACTGCACCGTCAACTTCATAGGAAACTGCTGCTGTACCTCCGCGCAAAACTGCCCCGCATCCGCCAACCCGGGAGTCTTCACAAAGGCGATCCCCGACGGTTGCACCAGGCTCAAGCTGCGAATCAACTCCGCCTGGGTAAGCCGCAGATCCAGCGGCACAAAGATCACGCCGATGCGGAAGCACGCATACTCCAGAAAGATGTGCTCGCTGGTCAGCGGAAGCAGGCTGGCGAAAAAATCCCCTTTGCCATAGCCGCGCCTGAGCAGCAGCATCGCCAGGGCGCGAGTGATGGCGTCGAACTCCGCCCAGGTCACCTTCCGGTCGCGCTCCGCGTCGATCAGCGCCACCGCCTCAGGCTTCTCGCGCGCCCACTTCTCCACCGCTCCATGGAGCAGGTGTCGATCCTGAAACCGTTGTTCAAAATCCTGCAAGGTAAGACGCGGGCGGAAATCGGTCGGGTTCGTCACCGCAGCATTATGCGGGAAAGGCGTTGGCACGGCAAATTCGAGCCTCCGCCGGAGCGGGCACTCCAGCACAGTATTCGCATTTCTGATGCTATTAGTTTTTTCAATTAGCCATTGACATACAACTCCAAATGACTGAGCATTTTTAAAACCGACCGAGCGGTCGGTTTTCCTATACAAAAGGAGCTTCCTTGGCCACTATCTTTTACGCCCACGACGCCAATCCCGATGCGCTGAAGCGCAAAACCATTGCCGTCTTCGGATACGGCAGTCAGGGTCATGCCCAGGCGCTCAACCTGCGTGAAAGCGGTTACAACGTCATCATCGGTCTGGACCCCACGCGCGGCACCGCGCAGCGCGCCCGCGAAGATGGCTTCGAGGTCGTTGCACCCGCCGAAGCCGCAAAGCGCGCCGATTATCTCCAGATTCTGACCCCCGACGAAACCCAGGGCGACCTGTACGAAGAGTTCATCCGCCCCTATCTCACCAAGGGAAAGGTGCTCGGCTTCTCGCACGGCTTCGCCATTCACTTCAAGACCATTGTGCCTCCGGCCGATGTGGACGTGGTGATGATCGCGCCCAAGAGCCCCGGCCACCTGGTTCGCCGCCAGTACACCGAAGGCCGCGGCGTTCCCGCCCTCATCGCCATCTATCAGGATGCCAGCGGAAAGGCCCACGAGCTTGCTCTGGCCTATGCCGATGGCATTGGCTCCACCCGCGCCGGAGTTCTGCAGACCACCTTCAAGGAAGAGACCGAGAGCGACCTGTTCGGCGAGCAGGCTGTCCTCTGCGGCGGACTCACCTCGCTGATCAAGAAGGGCTTTGAGACCCTGGTCGAGGCCGGCTACCAGCCCGAGATCGCCTACTTCGAGTGTCTGCACGAGATCAAGCTGATCGTGGACCTGATCTACGAAGGCGGCCTCGCCCGCATGCGCTACTCCATCTCCAACACCGCCGAGTACGGCGACCTGACCCGTGGCGAAGCCGTTGTTGGCGACGCCACCCGCCAGGCCATGAAGAAGGTTCTGGCCGACATTCAGAGGGCGAATTCGCCAACGAGTTTATCGCCGAGTATCGCAGCGGCAACAAGAACTTCAACGCCCTTCGCGAAGCCGAAAAGCAGCACCCCATTGAAGCAGTCGGAGCCCAGCTGCGCAGCATGATGGACTGGCTGCCCGACGCCACCAAGAGCACCGCCAAGAAGGAACCGGCAGCCACCAAGGCGTAGTCACAATCCACCTCTCTTCCCCGCCGCGCGTCTCACCCACGCGCGGCGTTTCAATCTCAGGTGCCCCATATCTGCCCTCTTTTGGCAGATGTGGGATTCCACCTCTCTTCCCATCGTGCGTGTCCCGGGACGCGCGGCGTTTTTATCATCCGCCGCATCCTTCCCATCCTCACCGGCATCTTCTCTGGAATGGACCCCAAAATGGATCTCAAGCATCGAAGCCGCAATATCACGGATGGGCGCGACCGCGCTCCGGCCCGCGCCATGTTCAAGGCGGTCGGATACAGCTGACGCCGACCTGGCCAAACCGATCATTGGTGTCGCCAATACCTGGATCGAAACCATGCCTTGCAACTCCCATCTGCGCGAGCTCGGAGCCAAGGTCAAGGAAGGTATCCGCCTCGCCGGCGGCACGCCCATGGAGTTCAACACCATCGCCATCAGCGACGGCGAAACCATGGGTACAGAAGGCATGCGCGCCTCGCTGGTCAGCCGCGAAGTCATCGCCGACTCCATCGAGCTGGTCTGCCGCGGCCAGCTCTTCGACGCCGTGGTCTGCATCGTCGGCTGCGATAAAACCATTCCCGGCGCGGCCATGGCCCTGGCCCGCCTCAACATTCCCGGCTTCATCCTCTATGGCGGAACCATCGCCGCCGGCAGATACCAGGGCAAAGACGTCACCATTCAGGATGTCTTCGAGGCCGTGGGAGCCAACGCCGCAGGCAAGGTCAGCGATGACGAGCTGAAGGCTCTCGAAAACGTCGCCTGCCCCGGCGCCGGAGCCTGCGGAGGCCAGTACACGGCCAACACCATGTCCACCGTCATGGAGCTGATTGGCCTTTCGCCGATGGGCTTCAACAGCGTTCCCGCGCTCTCGCCGGAGAAAGAAAAAGTCGCCCTGCAGTGCGGCGAAGTCGTGATGAACCTGCTCCGCGGCGGAGTTCGCCCGCTCGATATTCTCACCCCCAACGCCTTCGAAAACGCCATCGCCTCGGTGGCCGCCACCAGCGGTTCCACCAACGCCGTGCTGCACCTGCTGGCCATCGCGCGCGAGGCCGGAGTCGCCCTCGACATCGATGACTTCCAAACCGTCAGCGAGCGCACCCCGATCCTCGCCGACCTCAAACCCTCCGGCCGCTTCGTCGCCGCCGACGTGCACGCCGCCGGAGGCATCCGCCTGCTCGCCAGCCGCCTGCTCGCCCTCGGGCTGCTCCACGGCGACGCCATCACGGTCTCCGGCAAAACCATCGCCGAAGAAGCCGCCACGGCCCATGAAACTCCAGGCCAAGAAGTCATCGTCCCCGCCGACAAGCCGCTGAAGAAATCCGGCGGCCTTGTCATCCTCCGCGGCAACATCGCCCCCGAAGGCTGCGTCGCCAAAATCAGCGGCCACGAGCGACTCAGCCACACCGGCCCCGCGCGCGTCTTTGAGAGTGAAGAAGCAGCCATGCAAGCCGTCACCGCCAAGTCCATCCACGCTGGAGACGTTGTCGTCATCCGCAATGAAGGTCCCGAGGGCGGTCCCGGCATGCGCGAGATGCTCGGCGTCACCGCGGCCATCGTCGGCGAGGGCCTTGGCGGCAGCGTCGCTCTCATCACCGATGGACGCTTCAGCGGCGCAACCCGCGGCCTCATGATCGGCCACGTCTCGCCGGAAGCCGCACTCGGCGGCCCCATCGCCGCCATCCACGACGGCGACACCATCTCCATCGACATCACCACCCGCACGGTCGAGGTCAAAGTCGATCCCGCCACGCTGCAGCAGCGTCTGGCCGCCTGCGTTCCCCAGTCCGCCCACCTACCGCAGCGGCGTCTATGCAAAGTACACTGCTCTGGTCGCCTCGGCGTCGCAGGGAGCCGTAACCAATCCCGGCGCGGTAGCGGTCGGCAAATCAAAGTAGAATCAGGTGGCCCATTCAAGCCCTCTTTTGGCTTGAGTGGGGCAGTTCCAGCTGTCGACATACTCAGACCAGGAAGTGATGATGTCGAAAATTACGAAGATCCGGGTAATTGCGGTCGTGTATTTTACTGCTGTACTCGTTTACTTCGGGGAGTATAGACACTTCACATCAAGATCGGATGCATACCTGACCTTGAGCATAGTGCTCATATCCATAGTAGGACTGTCATGGAAGAGGGTTTATTCTCATCCGGCATTCATGTCTGGGATGATATGCCTTTCAGCCGGATCGAACTTTATTGGCTCATGGATAACCAATGGCTTGGAGTATAGGCACACCGTCATACACGGTCTGTTGTTCGCTATCCTCGCAATAATTATGTTTGCGCAAGTGAGTTTGACATCGGACAGATAGAGGCGAACTGCTCACTCAAGTGCTTGAGTGAGCAGTTCGCACAAGGCAACCACAAAAATCTTTTCTCGCTGCCACCCCACTTTTTGTCCGATAATGTCTGGCAGCCTCTAGCGCTCAAACATGGAAACCTCATCAATGACCATCATTCAGCAAGAAGACCTGGTCCAGAGCGTCGCCGACGCCTTGCAGTTCATCTCCTACTACCATCCGGTCGATTTCATCCGCAGCCTCACCGCCGCCTACGAGCGCGAGCAGGCTCCCGCCGCCAAGGACGCCATCGCGCAGCTGCTCATCAACTCGCGCATGTGCGCCGAAGGCCATCGCCCCATCTGCCAGGACACCGGCATCGTCACCGTCTTCCTCAAGGTCGGCATGGATGTCCACTTCAACGGCACCCTGAGCCTGGAAGAGATGATCAACGAGGGTGTGCGCCGCGCCTACCTGCTGCCGGAGAACAAACTGCGCGCCTCCGTGCTCGCCGATCCGGCGGGCAAGCGCCAGAACACCCGCGACAACACGCCCGCCGTGGTCAACGTCTCCATCGTCCCCGGCAACAAGCTGGATGTCATCGTCGCCGCCAAGGGCGGCGGCTCGGAAGCCAAGTCCAAATTCGCCATGCTCAATCCCTCCGACTCGATCGTCGAGTGGGTGCTGAAGACCGTGCCCACCATGGGCGCCGGCTGGTGCCCGCCCGGAATCATCGGCCTCGGCATTGGCGGCACCGCCGAAAAGGCCATGCTGATCGCCAAGGAAGCGCTCATGGAGCCCATCGACATCCATGACCTGAAAGCCCGCGGCCCGCGCAATCGCGCCGAAGAGCTGCGCCTCGAACTCTACGACAAGATCAACGCCCTCGGCATCGGAGCCCAGGGCCTCGGCGGACTCACCACGGTGCTCGACGTGAAGGTGAAGGACTATCCCACCCACGCCGCCAATCTTCCCGTGGCCATGATCCCCAACTGCGCCGCCACCCGCCACGCGCACTTCACCCTCGACGGCTCCGGCGCCGTCTCGCTCACTCCGCCGTCGCTCAAGGACTGGCCCGACGCTCACCTACAGCCCCGCCAACGCGCGCCGCGTCAACCTCGACACCGTGACCCGCGAAGACGTGTTGACCTGGAAGCCCGGCGAAGTAATCCTGCTGAACGGAAAGCTGCTCACCGGACGCGACGCCGCCCACCAGCGCATGACCGACATGCTCAATCGCGGCGAAAAACTTCCCGTCGATTTCACCAATCGCTTCATCTACTACGTCGGCCCGGTGGACCCGGTGCGCGATGAAGCCGTCGGCCCCGCCGGCCCCACCACCGCCACGCGCATGGACAAGTTCACCCGCCAGATGCTGGAGCAGACCGGCTTGCTCGGCATGGTCGGCAAGGCCGAGCGTGGCCCTGCGGCCATCCAGGCCATCAAGGACAACAAGGCCGTGTACCTGATGGCCGTCGGCGGCGCGGCCTACCTGGTCTCCAAGGCGATCAAGAAATCCACCGTGCTGGCATTTGCCGATCTCGGCATGGAGGCGATCTACGAGTTCGAGGTCGAGGATATGCCCGTGACGGTAGCCGTCGATTCCAACGGAACCTCCGTCCACGAAACCGGTCCGCGCGAGTGGAAAGAACGCATCGCCGAACTGCAGGTAATCGGTTAGACCGGCACAAAGAAATGGGCGGGGCCATAGCGGCTCCGCCCATTTCTTTGCTTACTTTTTCTCCGCTTCGCCGTTCTTGCTCTCGGCGCTATGGTTTGCGGCACCATCGTCCTGTGCTTGCTCGCCGGTGTCGTCCGGAGGCGTTGTATCCATGTACTGCACGATGAGCGAGATTCTCCGGTTCGCCGGATCGGTCGGCATCGCCTTTGACTCGCGGCCGTTGATCGGCGAATCCTCGCACCTGTGAAACCTGGTTCCCCTGCAGCCCGGAGCTCTGCATAATCTTGCGCGCCGCGTTGGCGCGATCCACCGAAAGCTCCCAGTTGCTGTAGCCGCTCAGCCCGCCCGAGTAAGGCTTGGAGTCGGTGTGCCCTTCCATCGAAACCTTGTTGGGCAGCTTCCCCACTTCCTCTGCCAGCGCCTTCAGCAACTCCTCTCCGCTGGGACTCGGCACCGCGCTGCCGAGTTCAAAAAACGTGCCGGTTTCGCCCTCCGTCAGCTCAATTCGCAATCCCTCGGCGGTGATGGTCATGTCGATGTGCTTCTTCAATTTCTCGAAGTCCGGCAGCGACTTGACCTGCTTCTCCAGCAGTTCCTTGATCTTCTTCATGTCCTCCTTGCGAAGATCCAGGTTTTGCCCCGCGCCCCGCATCGTGCTCCCCACCATCTTGGAATTGCCCGTGGGGTCCTTGAAGTATCCGCCCACCGCCTCCTGCACCTGCTTGCTGGAATTCAGCAGCCAGAGCACGATGAATAGAGCCATCATGGCGGTCACAAAGTCGGCGTAGGCCACCTTCCACGCGCCGCCGTGATGGCCGCCGTGCCCGGAAACCTTCTTGATGATGATCGGCCCGTTCGCCACCTATGTTGCCTCCGGCTGCGGCCATGGCCGCGCCACCGCCCTTGCATGACTTCTCCATGTCGTTGAAGCCCGGCCGCAGGTGTCCCGGAATCGCCCGCCTCCCGAACTCCAGCGCCTGAATCGGCGCGGCGCCTTTGATGAATGAGATCATCACCACCCGCACCACGTACACGTAGGCGTGCTCTTCCTCGGCCAGCTTCGCCATGTTCGCCGCCAGCGGCCCCACGAACCCATAGCACAGCAGAATTCCCAGAAACGTTCCCACCAGCGCCGCCGCCACCTTGCGCCCGATCTCTTCCGGAGGGCCGCCCAGCGCGCCCATGGTGATCACCACTCCCAGCACTGCGGCCACAATGCCAAGCCCGGGAAGCGAGTCGGCCACCGTGCTCAACGCGGCAATCGGCGCATTCTCATCGCGATGCGAAACCTCCATGTCCAGGTCCATCATCTGGTCCAGATCGAACGGGTCGATGCCGCCGGTCACCGCCATGCGCAGCGTGTCGCACACAAAGTCCCGCGTGTGGTGGTCCTTGAGAAACTTCGGGTACTTGGAAAATATGGCGCTCTTCTCCGGCTCCTCAATGTCGGACTCAATCGCCAGCAGTCCGTCTTTCCGTGCCTTGTTCAGAACCTCGTAGCACATCTTCAGCGTTTCCAGATAAAACGCTTTGTTGTAGTGCGAACCTTTCAACGTGCCCATCACTCCGCCTGCGATCTTCTTGATCACCTGCAAAGGATTGGCGATCAGCAGCGTACCGATCGCGGCTCCGCCAATGATGATTAACTCAGCAGGCTGGATCAGAACCCTCAGGTTTCCGTGTTCCATCAGGTAGCCGGCCATGATCGAGCCGAAGACCACAACAATGCCAATGACTATGAACATCGTTTCACTCTTTCCCGCTGCGATCTTTTCCGCTGCACTCTTTCCCGACTGTCGCGCTTTTCAAGTCCGCTTCCAGCGATTGCATCATTGCATCCACCGTTTCCGCCGGATACAGGTAGCGCGCCGCCGCATGGATTCTGATCACAACCCGGTCGCCCCACCACTTCACCGCGCACGACGAGCCCACCTCCGCCAGATTCGCGCCCAACAATTCCAGCTCCTTCGGGCTGCACGCCGGAATCAGCGCAACCAGCCGGTCCTCGCTCCAGCAGCCCAGGAAGTGCGGCGAAGGCAGCAGTCCCGCAACGGTCTTGGCCAGCACCCGTGTCGCCTGACGCACCATGGCCGTTCCGCCGTGGTGCAGAATTGCCGCCTGTTCGGCCATCTCGATCAAGACGAGCGCCACGTTCGCCGCCGTCCGCGAACGCAGCGCCAGCTGCAGCTGTTCCCTACTCTCTTCTACCGCAGGCAACCCGGCGGCGATCTCAAACTCGCGCTCCGAATGTCCGGTCCAACCCGTGCCTTCCGGCTTTCCCCGCGAGGGGTCCAGAATCTCCCCAACTCCCCCCAACTCCCCCATCGAATCGCGCAAAGGAAACGCGTCCACGTGCACCGGCAGCCGGTGACCGTCTTTATGGCGCAGAAACAGCTCCGCCGCCACCGCCCTGCCGTCGCGCAGCACCTCCCGCACCGGGCATTGCAATTCGGTGTTTCTTTTCACGCCCCCGCAGTGCGAGCACTCAATGAGCAGGTCTCCGCGATAGGCGCGGCCCAGAACCTCCTGGCTGAGATATCCGGTGATCGCCTCGGCCGCCGCGTTCCAATAAACGATCTTTCCCTGAAGATCCACCAGGCACACACCCAGCGGCATGGCATCGCAGAGACTTTGAAATAGTTGGCTCCCAATCTCCGGCATGCAGACGGCTCCACACTCATCATCGGCATGGCCGCCGCCGCACTTGAACGAGCAACGGCAGGGCACAATTGCGGGAGGACATGGATTATCGGGAACCGTCCGGACCATCCTCTGCCGCAATCTTTCCTTCCCCTGGGCGGAGTTTTCCAGGCCGCTGCTCCGCTTGCGGTGATACGCTTGCCACCTGCGCCGAGAGCCAGCGGCCGGAGGGCCATCTGTTGGCCCGTACCCGACTTCCCAGCGCTTGTCCCACACGGGCGCTCGCAGCCGGTTTGATCACGGAAAGCCGGTTGGCGGCAAGAATGACGGTGAATCCGAAGCCCGGAACAAACCAATCGAAATCCGGAGTAGCCGTTTCCGCCGCAAACGTCATCCTATGTAGGGTTGAGAACGTAAGCTCGTCGAACACGCGGTAGAAGGGACGGAGCATGAACCCTCAACCCAAGCCACGGACCCTGGTCGACATCTTCTTCCAGATCGCGGAGCGAAACTACTCCCGCGTCATGCTCTTCGAGCGCGATTCCCAGTGGCAGGCCATCTCCTCCTCCAACTTCTACCGCCGGGTCATGGGGGTCGTTCAGGAACTCCGCAGCCATGGCATCGGCCACAACGATCGCGTCGCCATCCTGGCCGAAAATCGCCCCGAGTGGACCATCGCCGACTTCGCCATCCTGCTCTCCGGCGCCGTCACCGTGCCCATCTACGCCACCCTCACCGCTGGGCAGATCTCGATTCTTCTGCGCCACTCCGGGGCCAAAACGGCATTTGTCTCCACCCCCACGCAACTGGCCAAGCTGCGCTCCATCCAGCAGACCACCGAGGTCGAAAACATCATCCTCATGGACGAGCCCGCCCCGGATGACGATGCGCTCTCCATGGCCGCGCTCATGGACTCCGGTCCCGCGCAGCGCGTGCCGGAGCTCGATGCCCTCGCCAACGCAATCACCCCCGACGATCTGGCCACCATCATCTACACCAGCGGCACCACCGGCGTTCCCAAGGGAGCCATGCTCACCCACGGCAACATCGCCTCCAATCTCTCCGTCTCACTCAACGCGTTTGAGATGCGCGCCGAGGAGGATCTGGCCGTCAGCTTTCTGCCGCTCTCCCACATCACGGCCCGCCATGTGGATTTTGCCGAACTCTACCGCGGCGTCACCATCGCCTACTGCCCGGTCATCGACGACATGCCCCGCGTCCTGCGCCAGCTGCATCCCACATTCTTCGTCGCCGTTCCCCGCGTCTACGAAAAGATCCACAACAAGGTGCAGCGCGAGGCCGCCACCGGCATCAAGAATCGGATCTACAACTGGGCCATCTCCGTAGGCCGCGCCCACCGGGACGAGGTGCTCGCCGGCCGACGTCCCCGGTCGCTGGCCTGGCGGCTCGCCAACCGTCTCGTCTTCTCCAAAGTCAGGGATGGCATGGGCGGCCAGATCCGCACCTTCATCTCCGGCGGCGCTCCCTTGGGAAAGGAGCTGGCCGAGTGGTATGCCCAGATCGGCATCGTCATCCATGAAGGGTACGGCCTCACCGAAACCTCCCCGGTCGTCGCCGTCAACACGCCCACTGCCCGCAAACTAGGCACCGTCGGCCGCCCGCTTTCCAACGTAGAGTTGCGCATTGCACCCGACGGCGAGCTCCTGGTTCGCGGTCCCAGCGTCTTTCACGGCTATTGGAATATGCCCGCCGAAACCGCCGCCGCCTTTGACGGAGACTGGTTCAAAACCGGAGACATCGCCCACCTCGACGCCGACGGCTTTCTCTCCGTCACCGACCGGAAAAAAGACCTCATCAAAACCTCCGGCGGCAAGTTCATCGCCCCGCAACCCATCGAGAACTCCCTGAAATCCAGCGAGTTCATCGCCGAAGCCGCCGTCGTCGGCGACCGCCGCCGCTTCGCCGCCGTCATCCTCATCCCGTCCTTCGCCGCGCTCGAAGATTGGGCGCTGCAAAATAACATCGCCTTCCAATCCCGTGAGGAGCTTGTCGCCGATCCCCGCGTGCAGTCGCTCTACCAGGAAATCGTCGAGGAGATCAACCACAACCTCGCCCAGTTCGAGCAGCTCAAAAAGTTCCTGCTCGTCTCTGAAGAGCTCAGCATCGAAGACGGAACCCTCACCCCCACCCTCAAACTGCGCCGCCGCAACCTCGAGGACCGCTACCGGGTGGAGATCGAACAGCTCTACTCCAGCTCTGCTTCGGTCGAAAGCGCTAAGACCTCCTAGCGCAGCTTCCACTGCATCCCGCAACAACCGTCGGGTGCCCCACCTTCGACGCGCGTTCTTTGCGCGGCTAAGGTGGGAAGCAGGACACACCAACCCGGCAACCGCCTTAACGAATTTTGCCCTGAACCGTCCCTTCGCCTTGCCCCTGTCCACCTTCTTCGCCTCGCCAACCCGGAACTGGATTTACAATATCTTCATGGACTCGCTTGTCATCGCAGAAAAGGCGTTCCGCTCGCGCCTGATCGTCGGTACCGGGAAATATAAGGACGGGCCGCAAACCGCCGCCGCTCTCGAGGCCAGCGGCGCCGAGATGGTCACCGTCGCTGTCCGCCGCGTCAACCTCGACCGCAGCAAGGAATCGCTGCTGGATTTCATCGACCCCAAAAAGTACTTTCTCCTACCCAACACCGCCGGCTGCTACACCGCCGATGAAGCCATCCGCATCGCCCGCCTCGGCCGCGAAGTGGGCCTCAGCGACTGGGTCAAAATCGAGGTCATCGGCGACCAGAAAACCCTCTATCCCGACGTGGCCGCCACCGTCGAAGCCACCCGCGTGCTGGTAAAGGAAGGCTTTACGGTTCTCCCCTATACCTCAGACGATCCAGTCGTTGCGCTTCGCTTGGTCGATGCCGGAGCGTCCGTCATCATGCCCTTGGGCGCGCCCATCGGCAGCGGCCTTGGCATCCAGAACACGGCCAACCTCCGCATCCTGCGCGAGCTCATTCCTGGGCTTCCGCTCATCGTCGATGCCGGCGTGGGCACCCCCTCCGACGCCGCGCTCGCCCTCGAACTCGGCTATGACGCGGTCCTCATGAACACCGGCATCGCCGCCGCCAGTGACCCGGTCCTGATGGCCTCCGCCATGAAGCACGCCGTCATCGCCGGACGCGAGGGCTATCTCGCCGGACGCATGCCCCGCAAGCTCTACGCCTCGGCCAGTTCCCCCATGGAAGGAATCTCCCGCTAGTGGCGACCGCAGTCCTTACGGCGGGCGAAGCCGCACCTGCGGCCAGCTCGGCCGTGCTCGCCTACCGGCGTCCCGAATGGCTGCCCGCCTTTATTCCCGCCTTCGACGGACTGCGCGGCATCGCCATCCTCGCCGTCATCCTCTACCACTGCCAACCCCTCCTGCAAGGCACGTTTCTGGAGAAGTTCGTGGTCTGGGGATGGAGCGGCGTCAACCTCTTCTTCGTCCTCTCCGGCTTCCTCATCACCGGCATCATCCTCGACTCCGGTCCTACCTCCGGCTTCTACCAAAACTTTTACGCCCGGCGCTCCCTTCGCATCTGGCCCGTCTACTTGATGCTGCTCTTCCTGCACTACTTCTTTTTCCCGTTCGTCTTCAGCGGATACCGCTGGATGTGGCACGTCGCATCGGCCGCTCCCTGGCTCTACCTGATGCTTTTCGTGCAGAACCTCTGGCCCATCGCGCTGCCCGGCAGCATCGGTCCCACCTGGAGCCTCGCCATCGAGGAACAGTTCTACCTGTTCTGGACGCCGATCGCCCGCCGTCTGCCGCCCCGCTGGCTTCTCCTGGCTGGCGCGGCCATGCTGGCCACCTCGCCGCTGGTGCGCCTCTATTGCGGAGCCCGCTTCACCGCCACCAACACCCTTACCCATCTCGACGGCCTCGCCATCGGCTCGCTGCTGGCCATCGCTCTGCGGGTGTTTGACTGCCCCATCGGCGCATGGAAATGGATCTCGCGCGGCGCGCTGGCCATCGGAGCCTGCGGGGTGGCTCTCATGCTCAATCGCGGCTCGGCCCTCACCGATTCCCTGCTGGCCATCGGCTTCGGCGGTATGCTGCTCACCGCCCTGCTCGGTCAGCAGTCCGGCCGTCCCTCGCTCTACTGCCGCGCCCTCGGCTGGGGCCCGCTCGCGTTCGTGGGAAAGATCAGCTACGGCCTCTACGTCACCCACATCCTGGTCTTTTCCATCCTTGGCGGCTACGTGGACAAGCCTCTCGTCCACTACGGCGTCGTCGGCAATCTGGCCATCGTTGCCATCCGCACCGCCGCCGCCATCGGCTTCGCCAGCCTCATGTGGTATTACTTCGAAAAGCCCATCCTGGGCCTCAAGCGCTACTTTAACTTCCGCTAGCTGGTTCATAGCGGCAAACGGGGCGGCCTGATAGAAATCAAGCCGCCCCGCTCCATGCGCCTGCGCAACGTTCGCGGCTACTTCACAATCGTACCGCCCATCGGGATGACCGAGCGGCCAAACGTGTCGTTGGTCACCTCGGCAAACGAGCTGTACATCGCCAACGCTCCGCACACAATTCCCAGCAGGCCGCCAAGGTGCTTCATATTGGCCATGCCGGCATCACCGGCCGCGAGCAGGAAGAAAGTCACCCACAAGGTAAGGAACACCAGCCAGATGGCCAACGGCTTCTTGAACGTGGAAATCCACATCCCAAGGGTGAAGACGCCCCAGAGCGCCAGGCAGACCGCAACCGAAACCGGGGCCGGTCCCTTCAGCCATCCCGCGCCGATCGTCCACAGCATGAACGCAAACCAATACCAGAAGGTCCCGTACGAGGTGAACGCAACCATGCCGAAGGTGTTGCCGCTCACGTACTCGAGGATTCCGGCGATGATCTGCGCCGTGCCACCGAACGCGAAGGCCAGCGGCACCACCGCGTTGATCCCCTCCGGTGGGATAAGCCCTGCATTGATGCTGCTCAGCAATACTGTCGTTAAACCAAACCCCATCAGCCCCAGCGGTGCCGGGTTTGCGGCCTTGCCTGCTTCATTCGCCATCTTGATGCTCCTTAGCGTTGAGCCATTTTCAGGCTGCTATCGCCTGTAATTTGCGCGTGCACTCCACGAGAAGCCGAACGGAAACTGCCTTCCATCCTCTTCCCCACATTTTCAGCGCGGGAAAGAGTAGTACAAGCCGGGCAACTATGCCAGTTTTTTGCGATAGGAATGTTCCTGAATTACAACCGCCCCAGGAATTTTCCGGGTGCGGAAGGCCGCCCAGTCTCCCGCGGCAATAAAAAACGCCTCTGGAATTTCCAGGGCTTCATTGCACGTTCTGCTCCGGCCAGCCTACTTCTGTGCCGACTCCGTCCGTGGCGCCGCCTGCTGCGAAGGATGGCCGGGCTCCTCCGGCAAAAGATAGATCACCTCTCCCTGCTTGGCATAGCGCAGCTGCTCGCGAGCTTCTTTCTCGATCGCCTTCGGGTCGCTCTTCAGCGCCCTGATCTCGCCGTCCAGCCGCCGGTTTTCGGCCTCCATGCCCTGCAGCTGCGTTTGCAGCTTCTGGTACTCCGCCCGCTTCTGCCGGTAGCTCACCCAGCCGTTCTGTCCCAGCAGGGCGTGCGCAAACAGGCACGTGGCGATCATTGCCACCACGGCGCTGGCCAGCAGCCTGCGCCACTGCACCAGTTTCTGCACCACCTGCTGCGCCACACTCACCGGATCGTCCATTCCTCTCTTCAGTAGTGAACTTTGTTTCGGCGGCATCCGTCAAGCAGAACTTCTGTCTTTCCGCTTGGATGGAACCAATCTTGCCAAATATTTTCTTCTGCTCTGCGCCCTGCCTCTTGCCCCGGCGCTCACCGTCCGGTAGCGTATTCCGTGCTCAGCTTCCCTGCTCGCCGTCCCTGCAGTAGAAGGAATTCATCCGATGACCGATAAACGCCTGATGCTGACCACGACCGCCTCGTCCGAGGAAGCCAACGCCATTGCCGCCGAACTCGTCACCCGCCGTCTGGCTGCCTGCGTCAACATCGTGGGACCTATTTCGTCCATCTATCAATGGCAGGGCGAGGTCGAGCGCTCCGACGAATTTCTCCTCCTCATCAAATCCACCGAAGCCCAGACCCTCCCAATCCAGGCTGCGATACGCGAGCTGCACTCCTACCAAATCCCCGAGTTGATTAGCCTGCCGATCGAAGCCGGCCTCGACTCCTACCTCAACTGGATCGCCACATCGGTTAAAAAGTAAGGAACTGGGTCTAGCTCGTAGCCCTCACCGTCAGTCGCACATAATCCAGCATGTACACGCCTTCCTCCTGCAGCGTCCGTCTGGAAATCTCTTCCAGAAACTCGCCTTGCAGATCTTCCGGAAGCTTGGCCACCACCTGGCGCAGCACCACCGTCCGCAGAAACCCCTCATAGCGCTCCCTGCGCTGGAAGCGCGCCTCCACCGTATGCAGCCTGACCTCGCTCACCCGGAATCCGACGGACTCCATGCGCTGGCGCGTGCTCGCCGTGTCCTCAAAGTGCGGGCCGTATTCCACGCCGGCCAGATACGGTTGGAAGCGCGCCTCTTCGGCCACCTCGTCCGCCCGCCGATGCGCTCTGGCCAGGTTGCCCACCCCCCCGAACTGCGCCACCAGCCATCCTCCCGGCTGCCCCTGCTTTAACGCCGCATGCAGGCAGCGGAACATCGCCGCGTGGTCGGGAACCCAGTGAAAGACAGCGTTGCTGAAGATCCCATCCACCTTGTCCGGCAGCGTAAACTCCTGCAGGCTGGCCTGCACAAACTCAACCCGCTGGCCGAAGCGGGAGAGCCGCTGCCGTGCCTGCTCCAGCATCTGCGGAGAGGAATCCAGCGCCACCACCGCGCCCGCCGGCACCCTGCCCAGCAGCTCTTCGGTCAGCCGCCCGCTGCCGCACCCTGCGTCCAGCACCCGCTCGCCGCCTTGCAGCGGCAGCGTCTCCAGCACAGCCATCCCCCACTCGAACTGCGGGTCGGAGAGATTGTCGTAGGCCGCCGCGTTCCAATACGTCTCGCTCAATTCAAACCCCTTCGCTGTGGTTGGAGAATCTACTGGAGGGCCGAGGCTGTCTGCCCGGACGTGGCGTAATAGCCGCTGCGGGTTCGCACCGTAAGACCCTTATAGCCGCTCGCCGAGACCTTCACCGACACCTGCCGGTAGCCGCCCTCGCTCATCGGCCTGGAAGGTTTGTAAACGATCGTGTACTGGCCGCGGATCTCGTGGGCGATCTGCTGGGAGATGTCCTGCACCTGGCTCAGGTCTTCCGGGAAGAATGCCACTCCGCCCGTCTGCTCCGCCAGGATACGCAGCGCGCGGCGGGCCTTCTTGTCTTTCTCGTGCCCCAGGATTCCGATGGCGTACACCGCCGGGCCCCCATCCACGGCGATGGAGCGCACCGCCTCTTCCAGGCTTTCCTGGCTCGCCGTATCTTCGCCGTCGGTCACCACGAGGATGATTTTTTTCTGCAGCTTCGCGCTCTTCATCAGGTGGTCGCTGGTCGCTACCAGAGCGTCATACAGCGCGGTCCCGCCGCGCGATTCGATGTGGTCCAGCGCTTCCTGCAGCAGCGCGACGTCGCCCGTGTAATCCTGGTCGAGATAATACTCGTTATTGAAATTGATCACGCACACCTGGTCCTGCGGATTGCTCTCCCGCACCAGGTTCAACGCGGCCGCGTTCACACTCGGACGCTTATCGCGCATCGAGCCCGAGTTGTCGATCACCACCGCCAGCGCCACCGGAACATCCTCCTGGCGAAATAAGGTAATGGGCTGCGGCTTGCCATCCTCGAAGACCTGGAAGTCATTGCGGTCCAGGTTGGTTACCGGCCGCCGATGCTCGTCCACCACGGTCGCGCGCAGGGTCACTTCCTGAACCTCGGCGTGGAAGACATATCCCCCGTCGGCACCCTGGTCCGCCGCGCCGGATTGTGCCACTGGTGGCGATACCGGAGTAGAAGCGCTGCCCGCCTGCTGCGCGGCCGCTCCGTCGCAGCCCGCCACCAGCAAAAGCAGCGCGACCATCCAAGCCGCGCCGCGGCTTCCGTTATTCAGATGGAGCATAATACCCAGTCTTCGCATACACCGAGAGTTGGGGCGATCCCTGCGGAGGAATCAGCTTCACCCGCACCTTGCGCCACTTGCCATCGCGCGAAGGCTTGGCGGGACGATAGCCCAGTACATACTGGTTGCGCAATTCCATGCCGATCTTCTCCGCAACGTCGCCCAGTTCATTGAGATCATCCACAGTATAGCTCCGCCCGCCCGTAACCTCGCTCACCTCGGAGAGCAGCTGCGGTCCGTATTGCTCCTCGCTGCTGCGGGGGTTGCGGTCGAAGATTCCCATGGCATAAATCTGAACGTCGGCTTCTTTCACCATCGCCTTGAGTTCATTCTCCGTGTACCGGCTGCGGTTGTCGCCGCCGTCGGAGATGATCAGCAGCGCTTTTCTCTGCCACCGCGCCCGGCGCATCTTGGCAATTCCGAGGTAGATCGCATCCAGCAGCGCCGTCCGCCCCTTCGGCACCATGTACATCAGCCGGCCCTGCACCGCCTCCACGCTGTTGGTAAAGTCGCTGATCAGGGTTGGCTTGTCGCTGAAGGAAATCAGGAAAAATTCGTCCTGCGGATTGGCCGTCTTGAGGAACTCCACCACCGCGGCGCGCGCCTTCTCGACCTTGTGCGCCATCGAGCCGCTGGTATCGAAGATTACACCCAGAGAGATGGGCGCGTCTTCGCTGGAAAAATGCTCAATCGCCTGCGGCTCTCCGTTGTCCAGCAGGATGAAGTTTTCCTTTTCCAGCCCCGTCACCAGACGGCTCATCGGATCGGTGACCGTCACCGGAACCAGCACCAGGTCCACATCCACGCGCATCGGCCGGGTGTGCGCCAGCAACCCTGGAGCCACCCCGGATTCCGCCGCTGTCGTCGACTTGGGATCGAGCTTCGCCGGGTCATCCGGTTTCACCAGCGGCTTTACATGCACCTCTTCGTAATCGGATTCCGTGGGCAGCTTACTCTTGCTCGCCATCGCAGGCGGCAGCACCGCAGGCGCGGCCGGCTGAGCATCCGGTTGCAGCGAAGGAATGCCCTGGCTCGTCTGCGCTGATTGTGCCGTGGAATTTACAGATTTATCCGCGTCGGGGTTCTGTGCCGGCAGCTTTCCCGGCGCCCACGCCATTGCCACAAACAGTAGCAGGGGCACTGCGGCCTTCCCCAGTTGCATGCTGTGCAACTCGGCTCTGAAGCGTACCACCCAACGTGCAGCACCCCACCCGGACCTCAACTCGCGGAGCATTCCCAACCTCACAATTCGCGATCGAGGGTTGCTATCCTCCGGCGCCACCGTTTACCGAACCGGCCACCCTCATTCATGCCTAGCTGAGATGTGCTCCGCCCGGCTTGGGTTACTTTGCCGGGGCGCGGAAATGCCCGGCAACGATTGCCGGAAAAGATAATCGTTGCCGAGGCGGATGTAACTGATCCGTCAATGGTTGCGCAAAATGCGCGCAACCATTGCACAGTGAGTCAACCTGGCTTCTCCAACGATTGACTGAAAACGCAATCGTTCCGCCTGCTGGACGTGGAGCCCATGCACAGTTCGGTCAAAAGGAAAACGCCCCGCCGTTTTGCGACGGCGGGGCAAGGCACCGGAGATGGAGCGAACGCATACACATGGCCGCGGATTGGACGCTAGAGCCTCTGATCCAATCCGTCCGACTTCCTAACTCATCGGCTGCGCAGCCCAGAACTTGAGAAGGACCTCGCCGCACACCCTCCCCTTTATAGGCCGTATCTCCGGTGCTCTTTCAGAATGCATTTATCCATCACCACCAGCACACCCGCATCGCGTGCCTTGCGGGCAGCCGCTTCGTGCACCACCGTCTCCTGCAGCCACAGTGCGGGAATGCCCAGTGCCAGCACTTCGTCCACGATCTCGGGCACGGCCTCGGGGCGGCGGAAGACATCCACCAGGTCGATCGTCTCGTGCCTTGGCCGCCTCGGTCAGCGTCGGGTAAGAGCGCTCTCCCAGCACCTCGCTCAGCTTCGGATTGATTGGAACAATCCGGTATCCCTTGCTCTGCATATAAAGCGAAACGCCATGGCTCGGCTTGCTGGGATCGTCCGACAGTCCCACCACTGCAATCGTCTTCGCCTTGGTCAACAGCTCTAATGTGCGGTCTGCCACCTTGTGCTCCTTGCTGTTCCCGTGGTTCCCGCCCGGTCAATCGGTCTTGCGCTCGGTCTTGGTGCGGAACAACTTCAATGCCCGTTTGCGCATGGTCTCATTCACATTCTTGTTGATCGAAAGCGAGCGCAGATCATTGATGAGCAGATACGACAGTAGCGGCAGCGCGACATCCAGAGGGGCCTTGGGATTGTTCGCCAGAGCCTTGATGACTCCATAATGCTTGAGGATCTTGCGCTTGGTCGCAATCGTGCGCAGCACGGCCTCCTGGATGTTCTTCATCGCCGCAAAGGTTTCCATCTCGCTTTCATTCACCTTGGGCGAGGCCAGCACCGCCAGCGAAACCAGCTTGGAGCGGTCGCGGATCAGCACCATCCGCTCCTCGCGATTGCCGCGCATCGCCAGTTTGATGCGCTCGCCCACCGGCATCCGCCCGATGCGCTGCAGCAGGGAGAGCTTTTCCTTTTCTTCCGGCTCGACGATCGCTTCGCCCTGCTGGGCGCGCGTCAGCAGTTGCGCCAGCGGATCTTCCTCGCCCTCATAGGCGCGCCACCAGTTCAAAGGGCTGGGCGTCTTCGCATAGCAACTCGTCGGCGTGGATGCTCCAGGATTTTCGCCGCGACTCGCATCCGCCTCGGCGTCCTGAGCTGCGACCAGCCACTCGCTCCAGTCGCGGGCCGGGCGCTTCCGCGGATGGATTTTCCATGATCAATTCCAGCAACTGGCTGGAACTGCGTACCCGCTCGCTCTGCAACATTGCCTGCAGCGTCTCCGGCCCGCCATGGCTGGCCGCTGGTTCCAGTTCCTCCAGCGCCAGCGCAGGATTCGCCACAGCGCCGCCATCACCGCAGGCCGCTCGCCTGGTTTTGCAGCAGATACCGCAGCACCTCCGGCGGGATCGCCGGCATTCGAGGCGACTTCGGCCAGCGACGCCTCTTCCCAGCCCGCCAAAGTCTGCTCCGCCTCGGCCCCCAGCTCGCGATCCCCGGCCAAGGCCACCAGAATCTCAATCGCTTCGCCCGCCGGCAGCGACCAGCTCACCGCGCGCGGCGCGCCTCATCATGGACTCGGCGCCGCGCCGTCGCGGATCAACTCCACCATGCGCGCCATTCAGTTCAGCTCCTTCATCCGCCTCACGCATTCGCTCAACGTGTCGTAGAGAACCGGCGAGAGCCCGCGCTCGAATACCTCCAGCAACGTTTCGTAGTACCACACCGTGCGCTCGCGCGGAACGCTGAAGCGCTCCCACACCCCGGAGCCCACCCGCGCATGGTCGGCCAGAATCGACCTGGCGTTGTGTACCTTGTCGGCCAGCATGATCAGCCGCGCCTCCCGGTCCGCCGCGGGAATCTGCGCCAGGTGATGCCGCTTGCGCCCCTCCCACTCCGGCTTGGGCAGGACGAAGCTGTCGCTGGCCTGCCGCACCCAGCGCGCCACCTCGGCGCCGAAGGCCGCCGAAATCTCGTCCAACGTCTGTCTCTCCGCCCTGGTCCTCGGCCGCATCGTGCAGCAGCGCCGCAATCGCCATGTCCTCGCTGCCACCTTCTTCCAGAACCAACGAGGCCACGCCCAGCAGGTGCGCAACGTAGGGAACGCCGCTGGCCTTGCGCGCCTGCTCGCGATGCAGGGTGGAAGCCAGCACCAGCGCCGCGTCGAAGCGCGCGCTCAATGGCCGCTTCAACCGCTTCAACCGCCGACTCGTGCCGCTTCTGCATTCCCTCTTGCATCGTGCTTACCTCTGTTCTGCCCTGCGCATCAGCAGATAGGCGCGGATGAACGGATCGATGTCTCCGTCCAGCACGCGGTCCACGTCGCCCACTTCCATCTTGGTGCGGTGGTCCTTCACCATGCGGTACGGCTGCAGCACGTAGGAGCGGATCTGCGAGCCGAAGTCGATGTCGAGCTTCGAATCCTCCACCTTCCTGCTCGCCGCCCGCTTCTTCTCCAACTCGTACTCGTAGATTCTCGAGCGCAGCATCTTAAAGCCGCGCTCGCGGTTCTTGTGCTGCGAGCGTTCGTTCTGGCAGGCCACCACGATGCCGGTGGGATAGTGCGTGATGCGCACCGCCGAATCCGTGGTGTTCACGTGCTGCCCGCCCTTGCCGCCGGATCGATAGGTATCGATCCTTATGTCTTCCGGCTTGATGATCACTTCGATGCTGTCGTCGATTTCCGGCGAAACGTACACGCTGGCGAACGAGGTGTGCCGCCGCGCCTGCTGATCGAAGGGAGAAATCCGCACCAGCCGGTGCACGCCGATCTCGCTGGTCAGCAGTCCGTAGGCGAACTCGCCGGTCACGCTGAAGGTCACCGACTTGATCCCCGCCTCGTCGCCCGGCTGCAGGTCGTTGACCACGGTCTCAAAGCCCTTGCGCTCGCACCAGCGCAGGAACATCCGCAGCAGCATCTCGGCCCAGTCCTGCGACTCGGTGCCGCCGGCGCCGGGATGAATCGTGACGATGGCGTTGCTGCGGTCCAGGTCGCCGCTCAGCAGCGTCTCGGTCTCCAGCTTCTCCACCAGCTCGCGCAGTGCCGCCCATCTCGCGCGTGACTTCCTCATCCACCTGCTCGCCCTCGCCGGCCAGTTCGAAGTAGGCGGAGATCTCCTCCACGCGGCGCGTCAGCTCGCTGTCGGTCGCCAGGGCGTCCTCCAGGCGCTTGCGCTCGCGCATGGTCTTCTGTGATTTTTCGGAGTCGTTCCAGAAATTCGGGTCGGCGGCCTGCTCTTCGACCTTCTCCAGCTCAGCCTTCAGCTTGGGCGAGTCAAAGATACTCCTGTAGCTCGCGCACCTTGCCGCGCAAGGCCGAAAACTCCTGTTCCAGCTGCTGATCGATCATGTTTGTCCTTCTCCTATACCGGCACGGGACGCGTCAGGTGCGCTCCCGTCTGATCGCGCCAGAGCAATCCCGTGATTGAGATTATGGCACAGAGAATGGGAAACCAGTCGCCATAGCGGGTGTAGAAAGTCGTATCGGTGAGCAGGCCGTAGGGCGCATCCAAGGCCACGCGCTGGTTGCGCGGAGCCACGGCCACCACCCGTCCCAGCGGATCGATGGCCGCCGTGATTCCGTTGTTGGTGCAGCGCAGCAGCCAGCGATGGTTTTCCACGGCGCGCATGCGCGCCATGTTCAGGTCCCTGCCACGGCGCGCCGGAGTTGCCGAACCACCCGTCGTTGGAGATGTTGACGAAGACTTCGGCGCCGTGCTCGGCAAACTGCCGGACTTCGTGCGGGAAAGACCGACTCGTAGCAGATGAAGACCCCGTAGCGGTGCGCGCCCACCTCCAGCGGAATGCGCTCACCGCCTGACGAGGTGTAGCTGCCCACCTCATGGGTAAGCGCCTTGGCGAAGCCGAAGGCCCAGGCAAAAGGAACGTATTCGCCCCAGGGGACGAGGTGGACCTTGTCGTAACGCTGGGTGACGGCTCCCTCGGGATTGAGCAGCAGCGCCGAGTTGTACACCTGCTCGGGCTCATCCGGCTTGGAGGGCGGCTGCACGGCCGTGGCTCCGACCAGCAGCCACGAGCGCTGGCTTTGAGCCAGTTGCGCGGTGGATTGGTTGAACAGGCGGTCGTCAGTTTCAAAGGGCGCGGGCGACTCGGGCCAGACGATCAGCGGCGCAATGGTTGTGTCCTTGGCCGGCTCCGGAGCGACGCTCACTGCACTCAGATCGTCGATCAGCTTCTTGTAGGACTCGTAACTCCACTGCCGGTTGAGAGGCACATCCTGCTGCACCAGCGTGGCATGCGCCTCCACCTCGCTGGGCTCGACGCGCACCAGGACCGTGGACTGCAGGGCAATGGCACCGGCCAGGGCCGCCACCAGCAGCGGCATCCGCCGCTTGCGATGCACCAGCATGGCGGCGGCAAAGACGGTGTTCACCAGCACGATCTCAAACGACACACCGTAAACGCCGGTGAGGCTGGCCAGCCGCGTCAGGGGAAGATTATCGACCTGCGCGGTGCCGAGCAGCATCCACGGAAAGCTCACCAGGTGGGCGCGCAGGAGTTCGACGGCGACCCACAGGAAGGGCGCGAGCACCAGCGCCTTGCGGCTGAAGCCGGTGCGCGCGCGTCCGGCCATCGCCATCAGAGCGCCGAAGACCGCGTGGTGAAGTCCGATGTAGAGCGAAAAGAGGATGAGGAGCAGGAACGAAACAAATGGCGACAGGCCTCCGTAGAGGTGCATCACCGAATACACCCAGTAGCAGGTGCCGAAGTAGAAGATGCTGCCGGAGAGCCAGCCGAGAAGGAATCCCTGCCCGAGCCGAGCCGGGACCAGAAACGAGTAGGTCTCGTCGGCCAGCAGTTCGGCGGCGTCAGCCTCGCGCGCGCGCAGCAGCGCATACATCAGAGGCGCCAGCGCGATCCAACAGAGCCAATACAGATTGGGACGGGGAAAGATGAGTACCTGCAACAGGCCGGAGACCGCAGCCAGCAGCCAGGCGCTCTTGTGGATGCCTTTCACAGTCCAGAGTCTAACAAATGTGGGTGGGTTCTGTGGCTGGGTTATGTGGATACGCTATGTGAATACGCTACGAGGAGACTTCGCGCCGGAAGCGGTGGAACTGATAATCGGCAACCTTGCGGCAGCTGAGCCAGCGCCAGTGAACCGCATCCTGCTTGCTGAGGCTGATGTTGGGCAGCACGGTGGGCCGGATGCCGTGCGCGCTCATGGCTCCGACTTCGATGGGCGAAACGGTCAGGAACTTTTCGTCAATCAGGCCGGCGGTGAGCATGGCCGAGTAGAGCGAAGGTCCGCCCTCGCAGAGCAGGTAGCGGATGCCGTAGCGCTGCTGGAGCGCCGCGATGGCCTGAGGCATGTTCACGCTGTCGCCTGCAGGGTCCACGGCAATGATGTCCACGGCGGGGTGACTGGCGCGCTGGGATTCGAGGTGGCGGGCGCCTTCGTGCGTGGTTACCACGGTGGCGTCTACCAGATCGCCGTCAAAGACCGCATAATCGCCCAACTGGAAGGCGGCATGCGCGGTGACCAGAATGTTGCGCTGGCGGCCGAGGCCAAGACGGGCGCGCAGCTGTTCGAGCTCCGGATGCACGATGCGGAAGACCGGGCCGCGCGGACGGGGACGCTCGAGGCGCTGCTCGGTGCGCAGGGTTCCCATGCCGAGGATGACGGCGTCGGCGTGGGCGCGCAACAGGTCCATCAGCCAGCGGTCTTCGGGCAGGCCGCCGATGTCGGCTCCGCTGGCCTGGTCGCCCAGCAGCGAGACGATGCCGTCGAGGGTCTGCACAAAGTTGGCGTAGATCCAGGGGCGGGTTGGCGGCGGAGGCGGAAAGACAAGCCCGCCGTAGCGCGCCATCGCCGGATCGGGCGGCGCGTAGGCTTCGGTGGGGAGATCGTCGTCGAACAGGAGCTGAAAGTCGCGCATCAGGGGAAATCATCTCACGGTCGGACGATTGGATGGAGAACGGCTCCGGAGGTTCTATGAAAACACCACCCGGCTCCGGCTTCTCCGAATCCCACATTCGCCAACTGCGGGCGGATGTGGGCCAGCCGCATCGAATAGCAAGATCAAGAGCCCCACATTTGCCAACAACGGGCAAATATGGGCCACCTGTGCTTTCCTCAGCCAAACAGCCCCACTCAAGCCAAAGGAAGGCTTGAATGGGCCACTCACGTTACTTTTTCTTTTTTGTGAGGCGCGCGAGCGTAGCCAGTTCGCGGAGGTATTCGCCGATGGGGCGGGCGGGTGTGCCCCAGAAGACGATGCCGGGGCCGCGCAGGACTTTCTTGCTGGGGATGCCGCACTGGGCTCCGAGGATGGCGCCCTGCTCGATGCGGACGTGGTCGGCAATGCCGACCTGGCCGCCTACGATGACGCCGTCTTCGAGGACCGAACTGCCGCTGATGCCGGTTTGCGAGGCGACGACGACGTTGCGTCCGATGCGGACGTTGTGGCCGACCTGGACGAGGTTGTCGAGTTTGACGCCGTCGGCGATGACGGTGGCGTCGAGAGCTCCGCGGTCGATACAGGTGTTGGCGCCGATCTCGACATCGCTGCCGATTTCGAGGCGTCCGATCTGGGGGAACTTGTGGTAGCGGCCGGTGGCGGGGTCGGGGACATAGCCGAAGCCGTCTCCGCCGAGGACCGCGCCGGGCTTGACGGTTGTGCGGTCTCCGAGGGTGGTGCCGGAGTGGACGACGACGCGGGCGACCAGATCACAGTCGGCGCCGATGATGACGCCGGGGCCGACGATGCATCCGGGACCGAGGTGGGTGCGCGGGCCGATGCCGGCTGCGGCGCCGACGACAGCGAGCGCATCCACCCGGGCGGTGGGATGGACGTTGGCCGTGGGATGGACCACGGCGGTCAGATGGATGGCTCCGGCGGCGGGCGTGGCGCGGCGCAGTTCGGCGGCGGCGAGAGCGAAGGCGAGGCGCGGATTGGCGCAGCGGAGCAGGACTTTGTTGTGGGCGGCCGAGGCATCATCCGGCGACACGTCGATAGAGACGATGACCGCTGCGGCGGCGGAGGCCAAGGCGGGTTCGAGGTAGCGGGGATGCTCGACGAAGACGAGGCTATGGGGCGTGGCGGCGGCGAAGCTGGCCACCTGGGTCAGTTCGACATCGCCGCCCTCGCAGAGGGCTCCAATGCGTTGGGCCAACTCGATGGATTTCATGCGTCCTTTTGTATCATGTCCGTTGGATCGCGGGGCAGCGGAGTGTTTCGATGTGCACGGTGCAGGGTTACAATGTTCGCTGGCGCGGCGGGGGTGAGAGGTTGCGCGCTCGACCGATGGGGGAGATCATGCAGAACTGGAAGAAGGCCGTGGTCTACGGGGCGGTGGGAGCCGGGACGGTGCTGGCGCTCTCCGGCCGCCGAACTGTTGGACTGGCCTCGATTGCGGGCGGGCTGGCGCTGCTGGCCAGCGAGTATCCGGAGCACTTTGAAGATGTGTGGGAGAACGCTCCCGAGTACATCAACCGCGCGGCGCAGATTTTTGCCACGCTGAGCCGCCTGAGCGAGGGATTTGCCGAACAGGCCGAACGGCGGAGCGTGGAGTCGAACGGGGAATTCGTGTAGAGAGGATGTTCCCCACATTTGCGTCGAGATGCGCGACGCAAATATGGGCCACCTGCGGTGGGTCATGCTGCGCGAAACAAGGACAACAGCAACCGCAAAAACTTGCAGGGGTGGAGGCCGTTGCTTCCCACCTTAGCCGCGCAAAAACGGCGCGTCGAAGGTGGGGCACCCGTCAGACCACACTGGGATCAGCGGAGTGCGGCCTGCAGGTCTTCCGAGCCGGGCTCGGCGTGCAGGTAGGGGGTGTTGTTCTTGCGCCGCGAGCCGGAGTTCGGGGGCAGAATGGCCACGCGGAAGGGCGCTGCCGGCGCTACGAACTTGACCATCACCATGTGATAGCCACTGTCGAGATGGATGGTTTCGCGCCGGGTCCCTGGTGCCTTGGGCCCGCGAACCAGGACACGCTTCCCATCGACGAAGACGACGGCCGGGGCTTCGCTCTCCAGATAGAGATTCCAATCGCCACTGCTGGTGAGATAGGTGCAGGAAAGGGCGTAAAAGACGCCGTCGCGGCCGGCCTGACTGGGCGGCAGCACAAACGTTCCCTCGGGATAGACGAGTTCGTAGGGCGGGGATTTCAGGCGCTTCTCAGGATGGCTTACTGAGCTGGCGGCTTGTTTTTCCGACGCTTGCAGGGCCGCCTGTTTGGCAGCTTGTCTGGCCAACCAGCGCTCGGGAGTATAGCTGTGCGTCAGGTCCGCCTGGTGGTGGCCGTAGCGCCCCATCAAGTGCCAGTCAGTCAGCAACCCGGCGTCGCGCGAGTTCTCCACCATCTCCGCCTGGTCCTCGGTGAGGGCGTTGCCCGGACCGGTTTCAGGCTGCGCCGCGGCTCCGGCGGTGTGGCCGAAGATGCCAAACAGCCGCAGTCCTGCGGCGTGCGGCGGCATGGCCATGCACAGCAGGAACACAAACAGCGCGGCGAAGGCCTGCGTCGCTCCCGGGCTGGGGCGCTGGTTGCGAGACGTGAGGGTGAGGCGCGGGATCGTCATGGCAGCCGAATGGTGACCTCGCGCCGCAGGGCCTGGTCGGCCGCCTGGCAGAATGCCCGGAAGGCTGGGTAGTCCGATTGACTGATGGTAGCCGGAGCAAGCTCGGTATAGGTTTCCACGTGCAGCTTACCAGCGTTGCGGCGATAGGTCACCTCGACGCGTCCGAAGGGGGTTTGCAGGCGGGTGTCGCCGGGTAGGCTGGCCGCGGCGCCGTCTGGAAGATCGTAGTCGAAGACCTCATGCTCGCTGGGCGTGGCCGGGATCAGCAGCGGATTTTGCCGCATAGGCAGAGCGGCGTATTTCACGGTCAGCGCGGCGGTGTGCAGCGAGCTGTGCAAGGTCAGGACATGCGCCGCTGCCGGCTGGTACGCGGCTTGCCGGATTGCGGCTTCGGGAGCCAGAAGCTTGTTGGCCCAGGTGGCCGCGTCGATCTCGCCTTCCACCTTCAACTCCACCTCGCGCGAGGCGCGTGCGGTGCCTTCGGCCACGGCGTGGGCGACACGGACGGTGGGATAGAAGCGGGCCAGCGCGGCCTGCGAGCTTCCGGCCAAGTCGTCGGACCGGGTGGTGCGGCGTTCGACGGCGGCGAAATATCCGGCGTAGCGGGTCTGGGCGAGGAACTTCTGATGTCCGTCGGGCGAGAGCCGCGCCTGCACCTGGCGGGTGACCCGGCTGGACTCGGGCGAAGTGAAGGGCACGATGCGGCGGGTGACTTTGCCATCGGCATCCACGGTGAATGCGATGGCTCCCTGGTCGTCGGGCGGCAGCTCGCCGGGCGCTGCGTATTCCACGGTACCGTCGAGGAAGAGATCGAGCGCGGGGACGTAGGCGACGGCGTGGTTGAACAGCTGCACGGAGTAGGCATCGGGCGAGATCTCTCCCGCCGAGCGGGTGCGCACCATGGCGAACTCGGCCGGGACGCCGACCGCGCGCAACAGAGCGACGATCATGGCCGCCTTGTCCTTGCAGTCGCCAAAGCCGCGCTGATCGACCAGAGCCAGCGGATAGGGCTGATAGCTGTGGACGCCGAACTCGAAGGCCGCGTAGCCGGTGCTGCGCTGCACCGCCTCGTAGACGGCCTGCACCTTGGCCTGGACGGTCAGGTTGCGTTCGCGAATCTGGCGGGCCAGCTCGCGCAGATTCGCGTCCAGCTCCAGAGAGGGCTGCAGCAAGGCAGCATACCAGCGGCCAAACTGTTCCAGGGATCCGATGGTGGAGACGTGCAGGTAGGGTCCGAAAGAGGTGGCTCCGGGCGACATGGCCTCGGCGGGGGTGGCAGCGATGTCCCGCATCTCCCAGATGCGTGTGGTCTCGCCATCCTGCGCGCGGGTTGCAGCCGGGGCGATGCCATGCTCGACGGCATACAACTGCAGGGCGGAGGGCGCGACCAGCACACGGCGGCGCAGCCGGGTGGCCAAGGCGTCGCTGAACAGGTCCAGGTGCGCGTAGTATCCCGCCCAGGGATTGACCGTGGCGGCGGGCAGCAGAAGGTAGTCGATCTCGACCAGGTCGCCGGGGGACAGGCGCGGAAAGCGGAGATCGCGGGTGCGCGAGTCGAAGTACATCAACACGGTGCGATCCACCACGGGCTGGTCGGGCGAGACCGCAGCCGGCAGTTCGCCGCCGCCGGCCTGCAGCACGCGGGCGCGCAGCAGGCAGAGGCGTTCGCTCATGGCGGCGTACATCAGAGGATGCGAGGCGAAGCTTTTTGCGCCCTGGACGGAGTTGATGCGCCAGATCTGCTGCACGCGGGACTGAACCAGGCCGTCGTTGCCCAGCGTGTCCTTGCGCAGACGGTCGATGCGGACATCGGCCAGCGCCTCTATGTCGCCCTGCGGCTGCGGTGCAGCCTGGGCCGCGCTGCGCGCATCCACCAGAAACTGCTGATCGGCGGAGAGGCCGGCGGCGCTCGCCGAATCCCCGTCAGGATTGGCGGCGGCAATGGCCAGCAGCTGATCGGCCTGATCCACCGAGGATGCAGCCGGGAGCATGGCGGAGACCGCCGCGTTCAGCGCGGCCGCGTCACCCGAGTGACGGCCCGCGGACTTCAGGTCGGCAAGAAGACGGCTGCGCAGGGCGGGATCGGCGGTGGCAAGGAACTGGCACTGGATGAGTTCGAATTTGGTTGGGCTGGAATTTGGCTGCGCGTGGTCCGGCGGGTTGGCGCACGAAGAGCTCTGTGCGGCGGCGGCCAGCAGTGCGCCACTCGCGAAGCAAAGTAAAACGAGCCCGGTTCGTAGATAGCGGCTCTTCATCATTCCTGCCGGGCGGACTGGCCCGAAAAACCATGCAACGACAGACGCAACTCCCTTGGGGCATCCGAGCGATCACGAGGCTTGGATCACGAGGCTTAGGAAGAACAGGCCGCGCGGACAGGTTCGTCCTTGCGCGGCCCGTAGTCCGGACTGATCCACCCTCTGTGCGGTTTTCCCCCAGAGAATTCTGCTCAGCGAAGGTGCAGTCCAAAAGTCAGTCGCTCCGGTAACAAGAAGAGTGTGCCGCAGAAACGCAGGTGGAGAAATGCACAGGAGTACTTAGGAGAGAGTAGAGTTTCAACTTAGTTTTCGGTAAGAGCAGACTTGGTTGGGCGCGCTCGAAAAATTTTTATCGCGCACCTGTCCATGTCCCGGTATTCCGTGGGTATACTCGGATACGGATTTTCGGCGCTGTACCTATGGACAGTGACCGTACGCGGTTTTCGCTGTCTTTTTAATGCAAAGTGGGTAATCTTATACGCTATGGTCAACCTCCCCGGATCCAAGCACAGCTCTTCAGCCCAGGCACCGGCGCCTGCTGCCGCCAAACGGAAAGGCTCGGAAGTGCCGCCATCCTCCCAACCTGCCGCAACTACCAAGGTGAAGATCGCGGTGGTGGAAAGCGATCCGCTGCGCTTCATCGGCTTTCGTGCGCTGTTTGACTCCGAGCCCGACATGGAATTGGTTTCGGCTTCAGCCAGCGACATTGCCAGCAATGCCGACGCGGACCTGATCCTGCTGGGCAGCCGCGGCAACCAGAATCTTTTCGACGTGATGGCCGGGCTGAAAGCCACGCGCCCCGACCTGCGTATCCTGGTGACGGGAGCCGGCGCGGACGACGAAATGATTTTGAAGGCACTGGCCGCCGGTGCCAAAGGCTATGTGGACGAGGCCGCCAGCCCCAACGAATTCGCCATGGCCATTCGCATCGTGAACCAGGGATCGGTGTGGGCGCCGCGGCGCGTGCTCTCCACCTTTATTGAGCGCGTGACGTCGTCGCCGGGAAGAATCTTCCCCGCTGGCCGTGTCACTTTTACCGATCGCGAAAAGGAAGTGCTGGAGTTGCTGGTGGCGGGACGCTCCAATAAAGAGATCGGCTCGGCGCTCGGCATCGAGGAACGCACGGTCAAGGCGCACGTCGCCAAGTTAATGCGCAAGGTGGGAGTACAGAACCGGATCGCGCTCTCGGTGCATGCCATCACGCATTCGCTGGTCAACCGGTAAACGATGTAGATGTAGAAGTACCCGATCGCTCCCGGTCACCGTTCGCGCGGTGGCCATTTTTTTGCGCAAGATGGAATCCGGCGTGCAACGAGCTACATAGGATTGAAAGTTGTATGATTTTGCAGTCAGCTTAAAAAATGGATGGAAGGAATCCAAATGAAGAAAGTTCTGATTGCGCTGGTTGCACTTCTCTGCACCCAGGCAGCTCTGGCGTTTAACCGCGACGATGATATTGACCGCCTGCAGGACAGCGCCACGATTCTCAGCGAGATCATGACGGCACCGGACAGTGGAATTCCGGATAACGTGATCTCCAACGCCAAGTGCATTGCCGTGATTCCCAACATGCTGAAGGCGGCGTTCGGAGTGGGCGGCGCTTACGGCAAAGGGGTTGCAAGCTGCCGCACCGAACACGGCTGGAGCGCGCCCGCCTTTTTCACGCTGCGGGGCGGAAGCTTCGGCTTCCAGATTGGCGGACAGGCGGCCGACATTGTGATGCTGGTGATGAATAACCGGGGAATGAGCGAGCTGCTGGCCAGCAAGGTGAAGCTGGGCGGCGATGCCAGCGTGGCCGCCGGACCGGTGGGCCGGCATGCCGATGCTTCGACCGACTGGAAGATGCGCGCCGAGTTGCTGACTTACTCACGCACCCGCGGGCTGTTCGCCGGGATTTCGCTGAACGGCGCGGTGCTGGAGCAGCATAAGGACGACACGCGCGATTTCTACGGGCACATGGTTCCGTTCCGGACGATTCTGCGCGGCCAGATTCCCTCGCCCGGCGAGGCCGGGCCATGGCATGCCGCGCTGGTAAAGTACGCCGGCCGGTAATTGGTCATCAAGCACAGCGGCCCGCCCCGGCACACGAGGCGGGCTTTTCCGTTTAGGACAGATGAGGCGCTACCGCGGCTGCAGCGGTTTTTGAGGATGGATGGCGATGCTATAGTCGCCGGGCCGGCCTCCGGCGAGTGGACTGAGCTGCCCGGCATGGCTGAGGCGGTAGAGCGCGTAACCGAATTCCCCTACCAGCAGCTTTTCCATATCGGCGAAGGTGGCACCGTGCGCCGACTGTACATAACGCGGCAGGGTTTCGAAATACATGGCGGGGCGGAAGGTGCTCAGCAGCTTGGCGGCGCCGCGCATGACCTGCAACTCCATGCCTTCGACATCAATTTTCAGGAAGTCCACCTGCTGCAACCGGCGCTCGCCGAGGAAGGTATCGAGGGTGATGACAGGGATCTTGTGGGTTCCCTGATCGGAGAGCAGGGCGTTGCCGGGGTTGCCTGGCTCTTCGGCCCACCATAGCTCGCCGGGCCGGTCGGAGACGCCGCAGGCGAGCAGCTCGGTCCGGGCAAGCAGCTGCGGATTTAAAGCGAAATTATTGCGCAGGCGCTGCTGATTGGGCGGGCCGGGTTCGAAGGCATAGACCTTGCCTGCGGGGCCGACAAACTTGGCCAGGGCGAGCGCCACGGCGCCGACGTTGGCGCCTACATCCAGACAGGTCCAGCCTGCGGTGTTGTGAGATTGCAGGAAGCCGATCAGCGGCGGTTCGTACTCGCCGGTCCACATGATTCGCTCCACTTTGTAGGTGGTGTCGATGTGGACGGGAATGTCACCCAGATAGGACGGATACTGGAATTGCATGCCTGCAGGCGCGGCCTTGCGCAGATTGGGCCGGGATTCGAGCAGGTGCCGGCGAAGGCTTTCCGGACAAAGGCGAAGGAAGGCTGTTTTTACGGCGCGGCTGACCTGTGCCATGGAGCTCCTGTTGCTCTGGAGTATATGCGAATTCAGGCTTCCCTTCTCCTGTAATCCTTCTCCGCCTAACTACGTCTACGATGGTTGACCTTGCGAGTTGCGATTTGATACGGTCGCTCTACTGATGCGAACCTGGCTGGAGTATCTCCCTGTGTGGTTGATCGCACAGACGCTGCGCTGGCTGCCGCGTCCGGTGGCGCGCGCCTCTGCCATTGGCATCGGAATGCTGGTGTACCGGTTTCACCCGCGGTTGCGGCGGGTGGGAATGCGCAACCTGGAGCTGGCGTTTCCAGAGAAATCGCAGGCCGAGCACGCGGCAATTCTGAAGGGTGTGTACCGCTCGCTGGGGCGTCTGCTGGCCGAGGTTGCGAAGTTTCCCGAATACACATTGCAGAACGTGGACCGCATCGCGGTCTATGACGGGCTGGAAAACTACCTGGCGGCACGCGACCGCGGCAAGGGCGTGCTGTTTATGACGGCGCACCTGGGCGGCTGGGAGATCGGCTCGTTCGTACACTCGCTGCACGGGCACTGGCTGAACATTGTGGCGCGCAAGCTGGACAATCCTCTGCTGGACCGCTGGGTGCGTCAGCTGCGCTCGCTGCACGGCAACCGGATTCACGACAAGGACGAGTACGCGCGCGGGCTGCTGGCGGCGATGAAGCGCGGCGAGACCGTGGGCGCGCTGATGGACACAAATATGACTCCGCCGCAGGGCGTATTTGTGAATTTCTTCGGGCGCCCGGCTTGCACGGCGGCCGGAGTCGCCCGGGTCGCCATGCACACGGGCGCGGCCGTGTTGCCGGCATTCACCATTTGGGACGAGGCATTGGGCAAGTATCGCATCCGCTTTGAGCCGGCAATTCCGCCGGTGTGCAGCGGGGACGACGAAGCCGACGTGCTGGCCAACACGCAGAACTACACCACGGCGATTGAGCAGGCAGTGCGGGCGTATCCCGACCAGTGGCTGTGGGTGCACCGGCGCTGGAAGACGCGTCCCGAGGGCGAAGCTGGCCTGTACTGAAACCCCGTTTCCTGGATTCATTGCAACCTCCACAACACCGCACCCCGGTTGACCATCCAATGAGGCATGTCCGAGGGCCAAGAAAAGGCGCTTCCGGTCAGCAGCTCGACTCCTCCGATGTTTGCGCCGGAGCAGGTGGCTCTGTACGTCGAGGTGCTCAATCACTTCCTGGCGCGAGGCATTCCGTTTGCGGTGAGCGGGGCGTTTGCGTTGCGTGAACACACCGGAATCTGCCGCGACACCAAAGATCTCGATCTGTTTCTGACTCACGAGGAAGTTGCCGGCGCGCTGGCCACACTGCAGTCCGAGGGCTTTGAGACCGAGGTGCGCGACCCGGTATGGCTCTCCAAAGCCCACCGCGGACATTACTTTGTGGACCTCATTACGGGCATGAGCAATGGCGCAATCGTGGTAGGCAGCGATTGGGTGGAGCGCGCCGTTGACAGCGAGGTTCTCGGTGTCCGCGTAAAGGTTCTGGCGGCAGAGGAGTTGATCGTTTCCAAGCTGTTCGTTACGCGACGGGAGCGATTCGACGGCGCCGACATCGTACACGTGATTCATGGAACAGCGGGACGGTTGGACTGGGCCCGCATTCTGAACTCGATCGGGGAACACTGGATGGTGCTTCTCTGGGTGCTGGTCCTGTACCAATACGTCTATCCAGCGCATTCAGAGTTCGTCCCACGCGCGGTGTGGGCCGAGTTGCTAGCGCGGCTGAATCGAGAGCTCGACGATGCCGACCAGCATGCCCAGTTTCGCGGCAGCCTGATCGATGACAAGATGTTTGCCATCGACGTAAAGGAATGGGGTATGGCCGATCTGAATGAACTGCTGCGAAGCAGGTTGACCAGTTCGCGCGGCGGGGAAAAGCGATGAGGATCGCGGCGGTCGGGGATCTCCACTACACTCCGCAAAGCTACGACAAGATCAGGGAAGAGATGTCGCGGGTGCGCGACCACGCCGATGTGCTGGTCGTCGCCGGGGACATGACCAACTACGGCCGCGTGGCGGAGATGGAATCGCTGCTGAACATGCTGGTGCGGCTGCGGATCGCCATTGTCGCGGTATTAGGCAATCATGACTATGAGAGCGGACAGCAGGAGGAGTTGACGAAACTGCTGACCTCGGGGGGAATTACCGTACTGGATGGCAGTGGCTACGAGCGCGATGGCGTGGGCTTTGCCGGAACCAAGGGATTTCCGGGGGGCTTTGGACGCGGGATGCTGACCTCTTTCGGCGAGCCGGAGGTGAAGCGCTTTGTGCAGGTCTCCATCGACGAGGCGATGAAGCTGGAGCTTGCCATGTCTCAGCTCCGCGCGGAGCGGCGCGTGGTGGTGCTGCATTACGCTCCCATCGGCGGGACGGCCAAGGGCGAGCCGATGGAGATCTATCCGTATCTCGGAAATTCCCGGCTGGCCGAGGTGGTGGACCGGCATGGGGCGAACCTGGTTCTGCATGGCCACGCCCACCATGGCTCGGCAGACGGAAAGACCACGGCGGGAATCCCCGTGCACAACGTTGCGCTACCGATTCTGCAGGCCAGCGGAGTTGCCACTCCGTACCGGCTCTTTGACGTTTGATATCGTGTGATGAATCAAAAGTGCGATGCGCAAGCTGTGATCTGGGAAGCGGCGGCAACCGGTTCGACATCTCTGGCCTCGGGACTGTAAACTCGGGAGTTTGGGGGCCGGTACGGCTTCCACGGAGGCACGATGAGACGGCTGAAAGCCTACCTTCCTCTGCTGGTTCTGATCTGGATGGTCCAGACGGCGCTGGCGCAGGACTTAACATCGTTTGAAAAACGCGTTCAGGTCAGAACCCTTCCCAATGGACTTACGGTGATTCTGCTGCGGCGTCCCGAGGCTCCGGTCTTCTCGTTTTTCAGCGTGGTGGACGCAGGCGATGCGCAGGATCCCGAGGGTAAGACCGGGCTGGCGCACATGATGGAACACATGGCCTTCAAGGGAACGGACAATATCGGCACCACCAACATCACGGCGGAAAAAGCGGCGCTGGCCAAGGTGGAGACGATTTACGCGGAGTATGACCGCGAGAACCACCGCGTTGTAAATCGCGACGAGAAGAAGATTGCGGAGTTGAAGGCGGAGTGGGAAAAAGCCCGCGCAGATGCCGACCAGTACGTGGTAAAGAACGAGTTTGCCAAGCTCATCGAGCGCAACGGCGGAGTGGGGCTGAACGCCTCGACCGGCCTGGACAGCACGCAATACTTCTATTCGCTGCCGGCAAACCGGCTGGAGTTGTGGGCCTTTCTGGAGTCGGAGCGCTTTCTGCATCCGGTGATGCGCGAGTTCTACAAGGAGCGCGACGTGGTGATGGAAGAGCGGCGGATGCGCACCGATTCCTCTCCGACCGGAAGACTGGTGGAGCAGTTCCTTTCGGTAGCCTACGACGGCAGCCCGTATCACCGTCCGGGGATTGGATACACCAGCGACTTGCGGCACTTCTCGGCGACCGACGCAGCCGGGTTCTTCAAGAACTATTACGTTCCCAGCAACATGGTACGTCGCCGTGGTGGGCGACCTGGAACCGGAGCCGACGTTCGCGGTGGTGGAGAGATACTTTGGGCGCATTCCCGCAGCCCCCAAGCCGGAAGAGTACGAGACGACGCAGACGCAAGCAGAACTCCGAGCGCCGAGTGGTGCTCGAGGACCCATCGCAACCCTTCTATCTTGAGGGCTACCAGAAGCCAAACTACCGCGACAAGGACGACGTGGTGTATTCGGTGATCAGCAGCGTGATGAGCGAGGGGCGCACCTCGCGGCTGTACCGCTCGCTGGTGCGCGACCAGAGGATTGCGGTGGAAGCCGAGGGGTTTGCCGGGTTTCCCGGAGACAAGTACCGCAACCTGTATGCGTTCTACGCGGTTCCGGCGCAGGGACACAGCGCCGAGGAGATGGGCAAGGCGATCCACGCCGAAATTGAAAAGCTGAAGCGCGACGGCGTGACGCCCGACGAATTGAAGATGGTGAAGACCCGCTCCAAGGCGGCGCTGCTGCGCAGCCTGGCCAACAACCAGGGACTGGCGATCAACCTGGCGGAGAACCAGATGAAATACGGCGACTGGCGCGAGATGTTCCGCCGGATCGACAAGATGGACGCGGTAACCAACGAGGACGTGAAGCGCGTGGCCAACGAAGTGTTCGTGGATACCAACCGCACGGTGGGAATTCTGGAGACCGGCATCGGCCAAGGGGACACAGCAATGAAGAGGAAGATTCTGATGGCGGCGATGGGCGCCGTGTTGCTGCTGGGTTCCATGCAGGCGCAGGAGAGCGAGCGGCTCGCGCCGCCGGCCACCAACTGGAGACAGATTGCGATTCCGCCGCTGCCGCCGTTCAAGCCGAAGGAACCGACGCGCGTGGTGCTGCCGAATGGAATGATCCTCTTTCTGACGGAAAACCACGAGCTGCCGCTGATCTCCGGCTCGGCGATGATTCGCGGAGGCTCGGATTCCGAGCCCGCGGACAAGACCGGACTGGTGGAGCTTTACGGCGCAACCTGGCGCACCGGCGGCACGGAGAAGCTGAGCGGCGACCAGCTGGATGACTATCTGGAGGCACGCGCGGCCAAGGTGGAAACCGGCGGCGGCGACGATGACACCAGCATCAGCTTCAACTGCCTGAAGGCCGATTTCTCCGATGTGCTGGGAATCTTCGCGGATCTGCTGCGGCATCCCGGCGTTCCGCGAGGACAAGCTTTCGCTGGCCAAGAAGGAGATGGACAGCGGCATCTCGCGCCGCAACGATGAGACCGACGACATCGCCGCGATGCAGACCGACATCCTGGGCTACGGCAAGCAGAGCGCCTACGCGCGGGTTCCCGAGTATGCGACAGTGGCGGCGGTGACACGCGAGGACCTGCTGCAATGGCACAAGCAGCACACGACGCCCAACAACATCATCCTCGGCGTGGTGGGCGACTTCGACTCCAAGGAGATGGAGGCGACGCTGCGCAAGGAGTTCGGCGATTGGCCCAAGGGCGAAAAAGTCGACGGAGCCGAAGGTCGACGATTGCACCGGCCAAGCCGGGCATCTACCTGGTGGACAAAAGCGACGTGAACCAGAGCGAGATCCGCATGATCGGGCTGGGGATCGAGCGCAGGAACCCGGACTACTTTGCGGTACAGGTGATGAACGAAATCTTCGGCGGCGGATTTTCCTCCCGGCTGTTCATCAATCTGCGCACCAAGGCGGGACTGGCTTATGCGGTGGGCGGCGGAGTGGGCAGCGGCTGGGACCATCCGGGGCTGACCATTCTGGAGATTGGAACCAAGACGGAGACCACGGTGGAGGCGATCAAGGGTCTGTGGGAGCAGGTGGATCTGCTGAAAAAGGAGCCGCCCAGCGAGGTGGAGATGAAGCGCGCCAAGGACCAGATCCTGAATTCGTTCATCTTCAACTTCGATACTCCGGCCAAGGTTCTGCACGAGCAGGAGACCTACGAGTTCTACGGCTATCCGAGGACTTTCTGGAACAATATCGCGCCGGGGTGGAGAAGGTTACCGCGGCCGACGTTCTGCGGGTGGCCAACAAGTATCTTCACAAGGAAGAGCTGAAGGTGCTGGTGGTGGGCAACGCCGGCGAATTTGAAAACAGCTTGCGGCGCTGGGACCGGTTACGCCGATCGACATCACGATTCCCTCCCCAGAGGCCGCGGCCGCAGGAGCGCAGGATTCAACGGTCCAGGCGGCAGCGATGCCGGGCAGCATGGCTGAGAACGCGGCAGGCGCTTCCGGAGGAAACGCCGAAGGCAAGTCGGCGATTGCCAGGCTGACCGAAGCGATGGGCGGCGCGGCCAAAGTGAATTCGGTGAAGACTCTGCTCCAGCACCTCACGATGATTGCAGCGAGAACGCGGAGATGAAGATCGACCAGAGCATCGTCTATCCGGACAAGCAGGCCCAGAAGGTCGTGCTTGCCGCAGCGGAGTGGTGCTGGCAGGTGGTGACACCGGAGGCCGCATTCATCGCGAGGGCGGACGGTGCAGGATCTTACGCCTAGCCAGCGCGAGGCCGTGGCCGCGCAGCTGAAGCGCGATTTCCTGAACGTGCTGCAACACGCCGACGATCCGAAATACACATTCACCGCGAACGGCAAAGATAAACTGGGCGATAACGACGCAACCGTGGTGGACGTGAATGCCGACGGTCTACCGGTTCGCTGGTGGATCGGCCCGGATGGAACGCTGCTGCAGGAAGAGCATTCCGAAGCCGGCGCTAGCTGGACACCACCTAAGTACTCGAAGTGGGAGAACTTCGACGGACTGAAGTATCCGACGAAGATGAAGCTGTTCGCCAACGGTACGGAGCAGGCTAGCGAAGTCGTCAACGACATGGACGGTGAACCCCGAGATCGACCCGTGATATTCAAGCGGCCGCAGCCGCACCAGTAAAGCGACGAGGGCAAACAAGAACGGCGCGGATTTGATCCGCGCCGTTCCTGTTTGCCGATGAGCGCTATTCGCTTGTTGGCCAGCGCCTTGGGCTCATAGACGCAGAAGGGTTCCTCGGCCATGTAGTTTCCGGTGGCGCCATAGGCGCGGGCGCGGCAGCCCATGCAGACGTTGCGGAATTCGCAGCAGCCGCACTTGCCCTCCAGCTTGTTGGTGTCGCGCAGGTCGGCAAAGACCGCCGCATTATTCCAGATGTCGGCGAACGGCTGCTTGCGCAGATCGCCGGCGATCGCGGGCAGATATCCGCAGGGAAAGACTTCGCCCTCAAAGGAAAGGAAGCAGACGCCGGTTCCGGCCAGGCAGCCCTTGGTCATGGCGTTCATGGCGTTCGGATCGCCGCCGGGATGGCCGTGCGGGTGCGGCATGCCATCGTGGCGGATCCGCTCTTGCCAAACTTCTCGTAATCGTCTTGAAGGCGATGCCGGTGGAGCCGGGCATGGTCATCTCGGTGGCGCCGATGCAGGCGCGGCGCTGGGCGCGGAGCGCATGCGTCCTGCTTGCGCTCTCGGCTCGGCGCTGGCGCACCACGCGGAAGTAGTGCGGGGCGCAGGTGGCCTTCAGTTCGATGATCGCCCTGGGCGGCCTGGTCGTAGAACCAGTTGAGGATGCGCTCGTACTCATCGGGGGCGATCATCTGCGCCTCGGCGATTTCGACACCGCAGCCGACGGGAACCAGCAGGAAAGTATGCAGGGCTCGGCGCCAAGGCCGCGCACCAGTTCCAGCACCGCGGGCAGCTCCTCCGCATTGTGCCTGGCGATGGTCATGTTGATCTGCACCGGCATGCCGAGCTCTTTCAGATTCCGGAAGCCATAGATGGCAGCGTCGAAAGCGCCGGGAATTCCGCGGAAGCTGTCGTGGGTGTCGGCATTGGAGCCGTCCAGCGAGATGGAGACGCGCTTGACTGCCGGCTTCGACGATCTTCTGCGCGACTTCCTTGGTGACCAGGGTTCCGTTGGTGGCCAGGGCGACCCGCAGGCCCTTATCGGTGGCGTACCGCGCCAGCTGGAAGATGTCCGGACGATAGAGCGGCTCGCCGCCGGAGAGCACCAGGATGGGGTCGGCGAAGGCGGCGATCTGATCGATGATGTTCAGGCCTTGCGCGGTGGGCAGGTCGTTGGGAGAGGCAAGCTCGGTGGCGGTGGCGCGGCAATGCACGCAACGCAGATTACAGCCTTTGGTGACTTCCCAAAAAACCAGGCGCGGCAAAGGTTCACCGGCGCCGGTGCGAGAGCTCGCGTTCATGAAAACTCCTAAACGATCGGCACTCCGACCGCAAACTTAAGGTATGAGGCTGGATAGCCCGTGGGCGATGATTCATGTCACAACCCGGCCGTGATACTGCTCACATTGCCCGCTCTGCCGCAGAAAACAATCCCGCCGGAGTGCATCCGGCGGGATTGATGGGTTTGGCGCCGGGCTACGGTCCGACTCCGCCGTTGTGGCAGTCGGAGCAGTTGACGGCGGTCAGGTCGCCCAGGTCGACGGGGTGATTGAAGGTCATGGCGGTGTTGACCACGGCAGCCGGCAGCACGCCCTGTTCTTCCGAGAGGACCGTGTGGCAGGAGTTGCACTCCTTGGTGATGACCTTGCCGTCGGCGCTCTTGTGGTTGCCGTCATGGCAACGGAAGCAGCCGTTGAAGTAGTAGTGGCCGACGTTATCCGGGTGGGTGCGCCAGTCCACCTGCATTTCAGGGAAGATGTTTTCGCTGAAGATGCGCTGCAGCTGCGACACCATGTTCTGGATGTCGCCGGCGTGGTCCTTGGCCAGCTGGGGATACTTCTGCCTGGTAGAAGGCCGGGATCTTTTCGGCGATGGCGGTCTTGGCCTCGTCGGTGGTCTTGTAATCGGCGGTCAGGATCTGCACGCCCTGCTGCTTGGCGAAAGGCAGGGTCGGGCTGATGAGGTTGGCGGCCATGGCGCGATCGACCGCACGGTCCGGCGGAAGTATAGATGTGAGTGGGGCGGTTGTGGCAATCGACGCAGTCCATGCGGCGCTGTTCGAGCTTGCTGATGCTGGCCTCATCGGCGCCGGCGAGCGGTGTAGTCGGTGACGTTGCCCTTGGGATCGGTGAGCTGGACCCAGGACATGATCTTGACGCTTGGCATCGCTGCGGTATTCGATCTTGTTGGCGATGTTCATGTGCCAGTGGATTCCGGCGGCTCCCTGGCCGGTGTTGGGATCGCCGCCGCCGGTCTTGATGAGCAGGCGGATCTGGCGCGGGGTGTTGGCTTCATCGGAGCCAAAGTGGTTGAAGACCTTCAGCTGGGCCCCCCAGAATTGGCGCGGCCAGTGACACTGCTCGCAGGTTTGCGACGCCGGACGGAGGTTGGCGACCGGTGTCTCGATGGGACGCGGATAGGTGTTGAGGACGGTCTTGAAGACCTGGCGCGCGCCCGACAGCTTTGACTTGACGTACCAGCTTGCGCCGGCGCCGACGTGGCACTCCACGCAGCTGACCCGGGCGTGGGCCGAGTGATCGTGGGCGACGGCCTCGGGGTGCATCACGGTATGGCAGAGCTGGCCGCAGAAGGTGGTGGAATCGGTGAACTCATAGGCGCGATAGCTGCCAAAGGCGCTGAGCAGGATGAACACCACCACCGCGCTGCCGAAGAACACAAGGCGGGGCTGGTGAACCGGGTGGGCCAGGTCAATGTTGACCTTCAGCGGGGAGCCCGGCAATGGCCTTGATGCGGCGATCGCGCTCGCGCCACAAGCCGAAGACGGTGAGCAGGAGGCCGATCACCAGAAAGGCGGGAAGCACCATGTAGGCGAGAAGGCCCGTGTAGGGGTTGGGCTCCGACGCGGTGACGTCGATGAGGACCAGGACGAGGATGTTGGCCAGGGAGATGGCGGCCAGCGCCAGACCTGAAAGACTGATGTAGTTGCGCAGCAGGGACTTATAAGAGAACCCTTCGTTCTGCGTGGGACTGGGCGTACGGGGCCCGGAATCGGTCATGCGAATCTCCTGCAACAGTGGTGCGGCAGCCGGTGTCCTGAATTTGCTGTCGGTCTTGTACTGTCGTTTCCGCGCGGCATCCGCCGCGTTGAGCTACCTCGGCAACGTGATTGAGCGTCAGCCAATAACCGGCCGGGCACGTTATGCATTTTTTTGCTTCGGATCAGTGTACCTGAGCAGCTGCCCAAAGGTCACCAGATTTTCGAGCCGGTCTCCACATGCATTGCGCCAAAAGCGCGATGCATGCGGAGAAGCCGACTCGTGAAACCAGGGAGAACCGGGTAAAGCCGATCCGCGATCCCTGCCCCCGCGTCAGCGGTAGGCAAAGATCATGGCGTAGATGATCCCGATGACGAGGCTGAAGCCGATGCTCAGCGCCACCCAGGCAAAGGCTCGGATCATCTTCACCACCACGGCGGGATGAGGCTCGGCCAGACGGCTCCTGAGTTCGCCGTTGCGCACCATATCCTCATACTCCATCGGCTTGTCGCGCCGCAACTCCGCCAGCGGCATCTGGCCGGTGAACACCACCACGTCCATGGGAAACTTTTCCGGACGCAGGTGCGTGTTGAAGAAGTGAACGGTGAAGATGAAGCCGGTCGCCAGCAAAGCTTCGTCGCTGTGAATGATGGTTGCCAGATTGATGAACCATCCCGGCAAAAAGCGGGTGAAGAAGACCGGGAACCACAGCGTGAGACCGGTGGAGCCGATGATGAAGATGCCCCAGAACACGGCGAAGTAATCGAACTTCTCCCAGTAGGTCCAGCGCCCGTATTGCGGACGCGCACCTTTGCCGAGGAACCACTTCATGGTCTGGATAAACTCCTGGCCATCCTTCAAACCCGGCACCATGGAGTTGGGCCCGAGGAGCATGTTGAGCCACGTGCCGTACTTGCGATTCTTCAGATTGCGCAGCGACACCAGGTGGGTCACGAAGAGCGTGAACATGACCACGGCGGCGAAGCGGTGGATGTAGCCGGCAGTTTGAAAACCTCCCAGCACCCGCGAGAGCACGCGCGCCCACGGAGTGTAGGAAAACTTCAGCGTCATCCCGGTGGTTGCCAGGGTGATGAAGGAGACGACCATGGTCGCATGGAGCCCACGTTCGAGCGGGGCGAAGCGAACATATTCGAGTCCGCGGGGATGCTCTTCATGAAGCTGCGCTCCCTGCACCGGTGCGGTCGATCGATTGAGACTTTCGGTCATTTTGCACACTCCTGATTTTGACTCGTCATCACGATTCCCTCCCCGACGGCGGACTCGGCGGTTCGTTTTCGGCTTCGGCCTCGAGGGCGGCTTCTTCCTCGGCCTCGGCCTGCTTGAGTTCGCGCCGCATCTGGAAGGCGCGCGGCAGCCACAGCACGGTGTGCAGACCGCCGATGGCAAAGGTACCGACCAGCAGTCCCGTCATTGCCCAGAAGGCAAAGAACAGGATGGGGTACTTCTTGGGATCGTGGTGAGTCGCATGCGTGAGGTAGCCGGCAAAACGGCGGGTCGCGCTGGAGTGGCATTTGCGGCAGGTTTGCACCACATTGGCGCGGCTCAGGTGCGAGCGCGGATCGTTCACGTCGGCGATGTCATGCGAGCCGTGGCAGTCGTAACACTTGGCCGCCTTGGTGTAGCCGAGACGGGAAACCTTGCCGTGGTAGGTCTCGAAGTAGGTCTTCGTGATCTCCGCATGGCATTTGCCACAGGTGTTCATGATGCCGAGTTCGAAGCCAGTGTCATCCGTGCGGGTAATGGTGTGCGCGGTATGGCAGGTACTGCAAACCGGCAGAGGCTTGCCCGACTTGGTGACATTGGGCGAGTGGACACTGTTGACGAACTGCGATTCAATGCCATTGTGACACTTGCCGCAGGTTGCCGGCACGTTCTTGGGATTGACCGTCGAGTCTGGATCTTTCGCCGGAAGGATGCGGTGCGCGGTGTGGCAGCTGGTGCAGGTCGCAGTCACCGTCAAGCCGCTATCCAAAAGCCCCTTGCCGTGAATGCTCTCGGTGTAATTCTGGATGATGTTGTGCTGAGCTCCGGTATAGCGCAGCGCGGCTTTCTTGCCCTCGGCGTGACACCGGCTGCAAAGGGTGGGAATGTTGGTCGGGAACGTCGTCGATTTGGGATCGGTTTTTCCCAGGATGCCGTGCGTTCCGTGACAGTCTCTACAGTTCGGCGCGACGGGATCATTCTTGGCGGTGAGCTGGCCATGGATGCTGCGTGCGTAATCCTGACCCAAAGCGTCGTGACACTTCGAGCAATCGACCTTGTGGGTGATCGTCTCGCAGGGCCGGAGGTGCGAAACCTGAACCTCGGAATGGCACTGGCTGCAGGAGATCTTGGCATGGCGCGAGCCTTCGATCTCGGTGGGGTTCACGGCCATCGAGCGGCCATCATGGGCCTTGAGGTTCTGATTGGCGTGGCAACGCAGGCAGTCCGCGTTGGCCATGCCGTAGTCGTAAAACTCATTGCGAATCTTGTGCGGCTGATGGCAATCCACGCAGGCGGGGAGAACGTTGGCTTCTTTCTCCCATAACTCGCCGCGGATCGTCTTCTGGTGCACGGTTTCAATCTGGGCATGGCACTGGGTGCAGGTCGCGGCGATGTTTTTCCGAGAGATCGACGAATTGGGATCGGTGTGCGGCAGGATGCTGTGCGCCGTATGGCAGGAGACGCAGGTGGCCGACACGGTCAGCCCCATCTTGAGCACGCCCTCACCGTGGATACTCTCGGCGTAGTTCGCGAGGATATCGTGCTGCGGGATATTGCGGGTCTCTGCAACGGGCGTACCTTCCTTATGGCACGAACCGCAGACATACGGAATTCTCAGCGGAGCTACCGACGACAGCTTGTCCTTGACCGGCAAGATATCGTGGTTGCCGTGACAGTTGACGCAGTGCGGAGCTAGCGGGTCTCCGTGCGCAGCCGCTTTGCCATGCAGGGACTTGGAATACAAGTCCTGCTCCTGCGAGTGGCAAGTTCCGCAGTTGACCTTGGCGGGCGTAGGGTGGGGAAAGTCTTTGCCCTCAAGATCGGCATGGCAGCCTGTGCAGCCTACACTGCCGTGGACCGAGGGAGTGAATTTTTTGCCATCGACGTAGAGCGAAACCACCTTGCCGGCGTGCTTGGCGGTCATGCTCTTTTCGCCGTGGCACATGAGGCAGGTTTGGTTCTGCTCCGCCGCAGTGATCGCCCGGGCAGGTGCCGGGGAGAGCATTACGGCGAAGGCCAGGAGAAGTCCGGCCAGCATGGCCCGCAGGCACGATGCTGGAAGAACAGGTTGCCGCCGCGAGGGACTCGGCGGGAGGGGATGGGCTTGCGTCGGTCTTACCTGACAGACAGGTTTACTCATTATGACCTCGTAAAATGTCCTTCCAGATGTATCTTGCCCCTTGCCCCGCCCGCCGGAATCTCCAATGGCTATCCCTTGCCGCGGTGGGACTTGACTGCGTCCCCGGCTGCGCCTGCGAACTGCGCCAGAGTGACGGAGTCGAGCCCGTGCTCTTCCTGGTAATGCTCGAGCGACATTTTGCCATCGAGGAACGCGAAGTTCACCGGGTAGGTGTCGGGATCGAGAATGACCTGATAGAAGTGCCAGACGATGATGGCCAAAGTGGCCAGGATCGCTTCGTAGAAGTGGATCGTCGTTGCCACGTCAATCCACCAGCGGGGAACAAGGGTGGTAGTCCGGACCATGAACCACATCATCAGTCCGGTGTCAGCCATTACAAAAGTGCCCCAGACCAGCGCCCAGTACTCCATCTTCTCGGCGTAGTTGAAGCGCTTGAACTGCGGTTTTCTGCTGGAGAACCCGAGATAGTAGGCAAAGACATCCACTACATCGGTAGCGTCCTTCAGCTCGGGCAGCATGTCCAGAACATGCGGTTGCCCTGGGCGGTGAAAGCAAGGTAGAAGACGTGGTAAAGGCTGACCACGATCATCAACACGCCGGCGCCACGGTGAATGTAGCTGCGGACCGTTTCGTTGACAAAGAGGAAGCGGGTAGCCGCATCCGGATATTTGAGGGCGAACCCGGTGATGACCAGGGTAAAGAACGAGACGAAGAGCAGGAAGTGCTGGGTGCGCTGGCTCTTGGTCATGCGCACGACCACCCTGGGTCCGTTGGCGTGATGCCCCGCATGCTTTCTGCGGTCGCTCAGCTTCCGCACAAAAATCATGAGGTTGTGGAGGAACATGAAACCGACCACCGAGATGATCATCAGGATGTAGAGCTTGCGCACCCAGGCGACCACCTTAGAGCCGAAATCGGCCTGAGCGGCGGCCGCGGGATCGAGGTGGATCTTTCCTTTGGCGAAGTTTGCGTTGGCGCCGGGATGGCACTGTCCGCAGGTCTTGGCCAGGTTGGCCGGGTTAATGGTGGATCGTGGATCCGACGCAGGAAGGATGTCATGCGAACCGTGACAGGAGGAACAGATCGCGGTGCGCGTGGAGCCTTCGGCGTTGGCCATCCCGTGATAGCTGAAGCGATAAGTGCTCAAGCGGGCGCCAGGAATGCCGAAATCCTCGGTCATGCGCACATTGTTGTGGCACTGGCCGCAGGCAATGTTGCCTTGGTTTAAGGCGGAGACCATCGACGAACTGCTGGCGACGGCCTTGATGCTGTGAACGCCATGGCAGTTGGTGCAGACGGGCGCATGGTCGTTGCCGAGTGCCAACGCCTGGCCGTGAATACTGTTGGCGAAAACTGCCGCCGTAGTGCCGTGGCACTCGCCGCAAGTCTTGGGAATGTTGGCGCGGAAGACCGGTGGAGGCGGGATCGCTGGGGCCGCGAATATCGTGATTACCGTGGCAGTCCGAGCAAACCGCGGCGCGGGTGTTGCCGTTGGCTACCAGCCTGCCGTGCACCGACTCCTGATAGGAAACAGCAGGCATGTCGGCCATGCCCGGTACGGGCTGGGAGTGGCACTGGCCGCAGGTGCGGGCGATATTGACGCGGGCGGTTTGGGACTTGGAATCGGTGGAGGGTAGGATTTCATGAACATTGCCGTGGCAGCTTTCGCAAGTTGCAACTTTGGTGTTGCCGGCAGCCAGCGCTTTCCCGTGAACGCCGGTGTCGTAGGCCTTCTTCTCGTCAGCATGGCAGGTGGCGCAGGTTGGCTTGGGGAGATTGGCCTCGTGCGGAAGACTTTTGATGCTGGTATGGCAATCCACGCAGGAGAACATGGAACCATGAACGGATGCCTTGAATGCGTCCCCATGAACTGCCTTGCCGTTCACCATCGAGGCATCGCTGTGACAAGCGAGGCAATCATCGCTGGTGAGCTTGGCCGGGGCCGCGGCCGTGGTTCCTGCATAGGTATACCCGGCACAGGCAAGCAGCAGGCCGAGGACACAGAGCAGTTTTAAGTTTTTCACGAGAGCTTTGCTCCTAAATAAGTATGAGTAGGGTATAAGAGTCATAAACAGCTGCCCGGGCGCATTGGCCCGGGCAGCCCAATCCAACCAATTGCAAACTGCTTCTTACTTCAGGGTGAGCACGTAGTCGACAACAGCGCTGATTTCCTCGGGGCTGAGCTTGCCTTCATAAGCCGGCATCTTGCCCGACCCCTTGGTGACGATAGTGGTCAAGCCAGCAGCGCCCTTGGCTTGGGTGTCAGGGCCGTTGATCCCCTTGGGAGCCGGTTTAGAACCATCCATTCCGTGGCACATGGCACATTTGGCTTTGAAGATAGCCGCGCCATCGGCAGCGAAAAGGGGCATTGCCATGGTGGCAACGATCGCAAGTGCAAAGAGTTTCTTCATTGATTCTCCTGTGCTTTTTCCACCGTCCTGAAAGCCGCGGCAATGCAGACGCACCTTCCCCGCTTTTACAGGACTCTATTGTTTTTCGCATCCGCCGCGCACCTGAGGCAGTGAGGGCTCTCACGACCTTCTGTGACTCGCATCACATCCCCATGGCAGAGCAGGAGCGCTGCGGCGGTTGGCGATAGTTCTCTGAATTGATCCGCGCGGAGGAGGACGTGCTTGCTGCGGCGAAGGGAAGATCTGCTGGGACATGCCGATTCGTCCACTTGGAAAGTACTTACAGGGAAAGAAACACCGCTAGTCCCCTACAGTTGCCTCAAATCATCGGCCCGGCAAAAAAGAAATGCAAGAACCATGCAGTATACCTTACTTCTGCCGGCGTATCCTGGGCCGCAGAAGCAAGGCCGCAGGAGTAAACGGACGCAGCGCATGCACGCGGAGGTGCTGCGGCGAAAGCGGGGAGGACGCTAGCGATGGAATTCCGCGATTTGCCTTCAGGAGGCCGAGGCGATCGAGCGGGAACGTTGTGCGCGGGCACGGCGGGCACGGTTGAGCCCGATGGAGCGCACGCGCTCGTAGGCTCCGTGCAGATCGTCGCTGAGATGCCGCACCACTTCCATGCAGATGGTGGGGTTGTCACGCAGAAACCGGAGAAGGTCTTTGCGCTTGATGAAGACGACCTGGGCGGCATCCAGCAATTCGGCGGTGACTTCGTAGGCCTCGCCGCTCAGGCAGGCTCCCATCCCCAGGACTTCGCCGGGGCCGGCCACGCGCAGCATCAGGCGCTTGCCGCTCTCCGAGCAGATCGAGAGCTTGGCACGGCCATCACAGAGCATGTAGACGCCGCGGCTGGGACGGCCTTCGCTGAACAGAAGCGTGCCCTTTCCGAGAACGGACTGCTCCTTGATTTCGTCGAAGCTGCGGGTGGCATCCGGCGACATCGCGCAAAAGGGACGATCTGAGCGGAATGCGCATTGGCTGCAACTTGCTGCATACGATTCTCCACGTTTTTTTTATCTCCTGCCCGCTGGCCGCGCAGTGATTCGAGTCACCCGTTATCGTGAGTGACGCCACACGTTTTCAAACCGGGCCCCGTTGTCCTCCTTGGGAAAAGCGGAGGACGATTCAGCCTTAGACCAACAAAACAAAGGTCCGGCGCCTGGCCGGACCCTCGATAGGAATGGCTGGACAACTATGAATTAGGCAGTAGCAAGGGCCTTGAGTGCAACTTTGTTACGGATTACCAAAGTGGAACCCTTGGCCTGAACGATCTGGCGCTTCTTCATCTCGGCAAACAGGCGGGTGACGGTCTCGCGCGAGGTTCCGATCATCTGGGCAATCTCCTCGTGGGTCAGCGCCAGCTTGATGCGCGGCTCCTGCTTGGCGCCTTCGCCGTTCTTCACCGTCCACTCCAAAAGGAGCTTGGCGAGCTTTTCGGCCGCCGAGTGGGAAAGGCCAAGGGCACGGATCTCACGGCAGGCGGTGTTGTATTTCTCGCTGAGCTGCTCGGCGACGCGCAGGCAGGCCTCGGAGTGCTGCTTGAGAAAGTGCAGAAAGTCCTCACGCTTGACGAAGTTAACCTGGCAGGGATCGATAGTTTCGGCAGTGAGTTCGTAGGGGTTTCCGCTGACCGAGGCGCTGAGTCCGAGAACTTCTCCAGCCTCTGCAATCTTGAGAATCAGCGTTTTGCCGTCCGTGGAGCAGATGGAAAGTTTCACGCGTCCCTTGCAGAGCACAAAGATGCCGCGCGGAGCTTGGCCTTCGACGAACAGAATCGCTCCCTTGGGATAAGCGGTAGCGTATTTGATCAGTTCGAAGGACTGCACAGCGGACTCCGGCAGATCGCAGAAGATCTTGTCGGTTCGCATCTTGCAAGTAAGACAACTCTCGATGATGTCCAAGCCGTACGGTGACAGCATGTGACCCCCCTATCTTGTTTGCCTGGTCCAGTCCCAACCGGCACGCTTGTTTGACTCAGACGCACTCGATGCATTCGTCCCAAATAGATCAAACGATCAAGAAAGAGCTCTTCCCGAATCCTAAGCTGAAGACATTCTTACGAGTCTGCTTGTAAGGTTTCCCATGCACCCCGGGAAAGTGCATACGTCACAATAGCCTGTGACGTGCACATGGGACGGTGACATGGCGCACAGGTGCGAGTGAGCCGCGAACTGGCCACCGGGCCGGAAAAATCCGGCAGGACGGACACACGGCAGCTAGGCGGGCGCGATGCAATAGAGCTGATACTGCGGGCACGCGTAGAGGCACTGCAACGCGGGGACGCGGGCAAACTCCTGCTGTTCGAAGGGAGCGTTGTAGATGACCAGGATGGAGCGCGGCGTGCTCCGCGCCGAGGCAACCAGGTTGGCCAGAACCTCGCGCAGGACGTAATCCGGAAAAGGGTTGAACAGGTAGAGCACGAGGTTGGTGGGAGGAAATGGGTATTCGCGGGCGTCGGCGCAGAGCGACTCGATGAGGTGGCAGCGCTGGCCGGGATTGGCAAAGCGTGCGATGTTCTGGTGCGCGATGGCATCGAGTCCGGGCTGCACTTCAACTCCGACGATGCGGGCAAAGGGGTACATGGCGGCCAGCAGCAAGGCGCGTCCCTTGCCGGAGCCGAGATCGATAAAGGTATGGGTTTGGAGGTCGATGGCCGCATCAGCAGAGCCGTCTCCGGAGCCGTCACCCGAAACAAGGTGCTGCATGATGGCGGCGAACTCCTCCTCGACGGTGGGCTGGTAGAGCCGTTCGCTGAAGACCTCGCGCAGGCGCACCGAAAGCGGCAGGCGCGCCCAGGTGGTATCGACGGCGTGGTCGCAATCGTAGTCGATGTCTCCGAAACGGCTGCGGCGGCGCTCGGGCAGCGAGTCCTTGAAGCACTCGACGAACTGGCCGGCAAGATAGCGGAACGAGCCTGCAAGGCCGCGCGCGCGGAACGAGTCGCGCTGCCAACGCAGGGCGGCGGCGGCAAGCGAGGGCGGCCTGGAGGATTGCGTCATATTTGCATTATGGCATCCGGTGATGAAATTTCGCTGCAGAGGCGGGAGCGGCGGCAGAGCGGCTCTGCCTGCGGCGCTCGCGCGGCGGGAAGGCGGATGTGGCAAAGTAGAAGCAGAGATGACGAACGAAGCAGAGCAAACCCGTCCCGCAGGCGCGGCCGTTCACCACGCCGCCTTCCGCTACCGTAACTTCCGGCTCTTCCAGACGGCGCGCTTCCTGCTGGTGGCCGCCCTGGAGATGCAGTCGGTAGCCGTGGGCTGGCAGATTTACGAGATCACGCGCCGGCCGCTGGATTTGGGGTTGGTGGGACTGGCGCAATTTCTTCCGGGACTGTGCCTGTTTCTGCTGGGCGGCCATGCGGCAGACCGCTTCGACCGCCGCCACGTGCTGCTGACCTGCTATGCGAGCTTCACGCTGTGCACGCTGGCGCTGCTCAGCGTCACGCTGCACGGGTTGCACGGTGGCGCGAATGGCGTTGCTCCGATCTATGCGGTGATGGTGGCGGTGGGACTGGTGCGTGTTTTCAGCGGCCCGGCGGGGCAGGCCTTCACTCCGCTGCTGGTGCCGGCCGAGGTGTTTCCCAACGCGGCGGTGTGGGGCTCGTCGATCTTTAATGCAGCTACCATCTCGGGACCGGTCATTGGAGGCACTCTTTACGCGATGCGCGGATCGCCGGTCGCGGTCTATGTGACGGCCAGCGCGGCGCTGGCGGCCAGCGTTGGGCTGATGCTGGCCATCCGCATCCAGGGCGTGCAGCAGTTGAGCCGGGGACGCGACTGGAAGACCGTGCTGGCGGGCTTCGAGTATGTAAGGCGCAACAAGTTGATTCTGGGAACCACCACGCTGGACCTGTTTGCGGTGCTGCTGGGCGGAGCCGTGGCGCTGCTGCCGGTGTTTGCGCGCGAGATTCTGAAGGCGGGACCGGGCGCGCTGGGCCTGCTGCGCGCCGCCCCCGGAGTGGGCGCCGCATTGATGGCGCTAGTGATGGCCTACGTTCCTTTGCGGCGGCACGCCGGGGTGAAGATGCTGGGCTGCGTCGCCGTCTTTGGAGCGGCGACGGTGGTCTTCGGGCTGTCGCGCAATTTGTACCTTTCGCTGGCCGCGCTGCTGGTGGTGGGAGCGGCCGATATGGTGTCGGTGATTGTGCGCGCGACCGTGGTACAACTGGCCACTCCGGACGAGATGCGCGGGCGGGTGAGCGCCGTGAACGTGCTCTTCATCGGCGCCTCCAACGAGTTCGGGCAGTTTGAGAGCGGCATTACCGCGCAGTGGTGGGGGACGGTGCCGGCGGTGATTGCCGGCGGGGTTGGAACCCTGGTGATTGTGGCGCTGTGGAGCCTGTTCTTCCCTGCCCTGCGGCGGGTGGACCAGTTGACCCAGGAGTCGCTGGCAATTGCCGCCGAACAGGATTTGACGGAGCCGAGCTAGGCAGGCTCAGCATTCATGCAAAAAAATGACCGCACCAAATGAGGTGCGGCCAGTCGCCGATCTTTAGGCAGAAGATCGAATGGGGGCTATACGCTGGCGGCCTCCCGCGCGGCTTCCCACCAGATCGTGGAATCGGCAGGAATTTCGCGCTTGCGGAAGCTGCCGCCATGGAAGGCCACTCGCTCCAGCGCCGTTTCCACCGCCATCGGAATGGCGTTCCGAACGGCTTCGCTGAGCGGGGCTCCCACCTCGAACTGTTCGCCGGTGATCCCGATGAGGTAAACCTCCGCGGGACCATCGCCGGCCATCTCGGCGATAAAGATGGATTCGGTGATGCAGGGCGAATGCGGGTCGAGGCGGACGGCAGGCCGACAGCGGGTGATGGCTGCCTTGTCATAGACAGTCACGGCGCCGGCCGGCTTGTGGTTATCACAGGAGTCGATGAGGATGAGCACGTCGATTCCCGTCATGTAGGCGATCAGGTCGAGCCCGGGGGTGCCGAGGTCTTCGACCTCGACACTTGCCCCGAACTCATTGTCTTCGAACAGATAGTTGTCCGCGATCCAGCGGGCCATGTAGGGTCCGACGGCATCATCGCCGAGAAGTACGCTGCCGACACCGCAGATCCTGATCTTCTTCATAAGGCTACAGCACCTTGACCGTTGCGACCGCGTTGCCTTCGGGATCGAAGGTGTGGCAGGCGCAGGCCATGCAAGGATCGAACGAGTGAATGGTACGGATGGCCTCCAGCGGACGCGCCGGATCGGCGATGGGGTTGTGAAGCAGCGAAGCTTCATACGGGCCAGGCTGACCTTTGGCATCGCGCGGAGAGGCGTTCCAGGTGGAGGGCACGACCGCCTGATAGTTCTCGATCTTGCCGCCCTTGATCACCGTCCAGTGCGAGAGCAGGCCGCGGGGAGCTTCGTGCACGCCCACGCCCTCGATTTCGCCAGCGGGGAACTCCGGAGTGTTGTGGATGGCAACGTCGCCCGAGGCGATGTTGTTGACCAGCAGATTCCAGTGTTTTTCGCCAAGTTCGGCCAGCATCGAGGCGCGGATGGCACGGGCCACGTGACGGCCCATGGTGGACTGCAACTGGTCGACGCCGATCTTCTTGCCGGCGACGGTCGAGATCAGGTCCAGTGCCTTGTCGGTGTGCTTGCGGGTGAGCGGATCTCCCGAGGCATAGCCGACCAGAATCTGCGCCAGCGGCCCGACCTGCATGGGACGGCCCTGGAAACGCGGAGCCTTGACCCAGGAGTACTTGCCTTCCGCCTGCCAGTCGGTGTAGTCGGGATCGGTTTCGCCCTTCCACGGATGCAGCGGATCCTCGCCCTTGTACCAGGCATGCTTGGTCTCTTCCGTGACGCCTTCGACGAAGACCTTGTCGCGGAAGCCGTCGAAGCGGTGCACGCTGGAGAGGTTGCCGTCCATGATGTAGCCGCCGGGCAGGTCGAACTTGGTGTTCTTGCTGTCGGTGGGCAGATCGGGAGATGCCAGATAATTGGTGACGCCCGCGCCGTAGTTGAACCAGTCGGCGTACATGGCCGGCAATGGCGCAAACGTCGGGCAGATAGACCTGATCGACGAACGGCTTCACTTCGTCCATCAACTTCTTGATCATCACCAGGCGGTCCATGTTGAGAGTCGCCAGGCTGTCAAGGTTGATGGCGTTGGAGACGCCGCCGACAGTGAGGTTCTGGATGTGCGGGCTCTTGGAGCCGAGGATGGCCACGGCCTGCACCGACTTGCGCTGGTATTCGAGGGCCTGGACGTAGTGGGCAAAGCGCCAGCAGGTTGACCTCGGGGCTCAGCTTCATGGCCGGGTGTCCCCAGTAGCCGTTGGTGAAGATGCCGAGCTGTCCGCTGGCGGCGACGGCCTTGACCTTGTCCTGGGCTGCCTGGAAGGTCTTCCAGGAGTTGCCGGGCCAGTCGGTCAGGCTTTCGGCCAGGGCGGCGGTCTTCTTCGGGTCGGCGGCGGGAATCTTCAGGATATCAACGAAGTCCAGGGCCGACAGGTGATAGAAGTGCACGATGTGGTCGTGCAATCCGTGGTTGATGAGAATAAGGTTGCGGATGTACTGCGCGTTCAGCGGAATTTCCAGGTTCAGAGCGTCTTCCACCGAACGGACGCTAGCCATTGCGTGCACCGTGGTGCACACGCCGCAGAAGCGCTGGGTGAACAGCCAGGCTTCACGAGGGTCGCGGCCCTTGAGGATGTTCTCAATGCCGCGCCACATGGTGCAGGAGGACCAGGATTTGGAGACCGATCCGTTTTCCACTTCCACGTCGACGCGGAGGTGGCCTTCAATCCTGCTGATGGGGTCAATTGTAATTCGGTTCGCCATTTTAAAACCTTCCCATGGATTTCTAGGATCAGTGTTCTGCTGGTGCGTAGCCTGTCAACTTGATTCCGGGTTTCACCTGCTCTTCGTAATTTGCCATCTTGCGCCAGTCCTGGTTGGAACCCGGCAGGATCGCCAGTTTCTTCACCGCAACCAAATAGACCAGCACACCAATAGCGATAAAGGACAGGCAAACGATGAGCTCGATCGCAGACGGGAAATACGTTGCGCCGTCCTTGGCATGGAACGCCAGGGTGGTCGGAGCGAAGCGGTAGATCATGCCGCCCAGGGCACACACCGCGTGCGCCATGAACATGGTCCCCAACTTTTTACCCTTCTCCGTCGAAAGAACATAGACGGAGCCGGCAATCAGCGCCGTCTCGACCCAGAACAGGAGCGAGCAGTAGCCATCGGTGAACAGGTGGAAGAACTTTCCGCGTAGCAGGATGTCGAGGAACTGGAAAGCCAACCACGCGTACGCCACCCAGACCGTCAACTTGTTCAGCTCCGCCAGGACTTCGGGGTCCACATCGCGCTTCCACGCAAGTTTGGCCAGCAGCAGGCAGAGCACAACGCAGTTGTAACCCAGGAATGCCGCCGCCCAAACGTAGATCAGGGGAAGGAACGGCGTCTGCCAGAGAGTATTCACACGGTTGCCACCCAGAATCATCAGTGCGCCCAGCGACGACTGGTGCATGATGGGCAGGATGTAGGCGAGGCCGATGATGACGGGGTAACACTTCCTCATCACGTTCTCGCAGAACTCCGCCGCGCCGCGCCATTTGGGGAACTCATAAATGATGTACTCGAACACTGGCGGCAGGTTCTCCAGAAAGAGCGGCACGGTCGCATACAGCATGATGCAAACCGCAATCTCCAGTAGCGGAGAGTGCAGGTTCCAGGTGGCCGGCCATGCGACCCAGTAGAAGTTCCACGGGCGGCCCACATCGACGCCGAGCGCGAACAGACCGGTCCAGTATGCGAGCAGGCTGGTAAGCAGCGCGACCCGCATCACCGAATGCAGCTTTTCGTTGTTAAAGACCCAGGCGGCGATGCCCACGGCGAAACCGCCGGAGCCAAGGCCGGTCAGGACCATCACGTTAAAGGTTTTCCAAAGGCCCCAGGCATAGGGGTCGGACATGCCAGAGATGTTTCCGCCGAGACCGACGACTTCGCGGATTGCGATCAGCCCAAAGCCGACCGCGATCAGGGCCAACAAGGCCCAGAATCCGCGGGTGATCACGGGGACACCGTATACAGGAACGCTTCTCTCCCACCGTGTCATAGTTGTGGCCTCAATCCGGTCTTTTTCTGATCCTCGACCAGGTGATGTTCGTGCTCTTTGAAGTTCCTATTGGCGAAGAAGACCATGCCCGCGAACAGCGCCATCGGCAGCGCCATCCACTTGTACACCGCATGCGGATACTTCAAGCCGGAAGGAATCGAGTTATCGCCAACAGCCGGCAAGCCGATGTTGGCAAAGCTCACCCGGGACAGGTACAGAACCTGAGTCCCGCCGGCATCGTGTTCACCGTACACCCTGTTCTCGAAATACTTTCCAGGGTTGGCGGCGATGCGGCTCTTGGCTTCCTTCAACAGATCTTCACGCTTGCCGTAGATCACCGCCTGGGTGGGGCAGACCTCGGTACAGCCGGGCTGCTTGGCACCTTTGGCGATGTGCTCGCGGCAGAGCTCGCACTTGACGATCTTCGGGTTGAAGCCATCCCACTGGAACTGCGGAATGTGGAAGGGGCAGGAGATTTCGCAGTAGCGGCAGCCGACGCACTTTGTGCCGAGCCACCAGACCACACCGGTCTCCTTATCCTTGCGCAAGCCGCCGAACATGCAGGCATTCACGCATCCCGGATCGACGCACTGCATGCACTGCTGCTTGAAGTACGAATGATCCGAACCATCCGCTGTGCGATACAGCTTGATGATGTTCTTGGTCATGTAGTTGAGAGTGGGAGGAGCCTGATGGATTCCGTCGATGCGGGTGTCGGGTTTCAGGTCATTGGCCTGGGAACACGCCACCATGCACGATTTGCATCCAACGCAGCGGGTCGCGTCGTAAAGCAGTCCGAGCGCGCCTTCTGGTGCTTGCTTCTCCTCCTCGGCGTGGGCGACTCCCGGGAGTGCAGTGGACACGCAACCTGCCGCAAGAACCGGCAGAGTGCCCTTGGCGAGATTCTTGAATGCCTCGCGGCGTGTCATGGCCATGGCTACTTCCCTCCGACAGGCGTCGACTTGGCCTCGGCGGCGATGGTTTCTTCGCTGCTGGCCAGCCTTTGCGAGGCCGCCCAGGTCGCTCCACCAATTGCACCGGCCGTAATGCCGACCAGACCAGCAGCGACGGCGCCAAACTTGCCAACCGAGCTGGAGATGGGAGCATAGGTGTCAGGCGGAGTGAAGGTGTGCGGGTCCACCACGGAAAAGGCGGGAATGCGGAAGCCTACCTTCTGCTCGGTGCAGCCGAAGCAGGGGGCGCCGGTACCGATGGGCCAGCAATCCACCATCTCGTTAAAGTGGCGGGTGGAGCAGCCGGCATGGGTCACCGGACCTTTACAGCCGAGTTTGAAGAGGCAGTACCCTTCGCGATGACCGGCATCCCCGAAGTTGCCGGCGAAACGTCCGGCATCGAAGTGGGCGCGGCGCGGGCAATGGTCGTGGATTACGCGATCGTAGGCGAACTTGGGGCGCTTGAGATCGTCGCAGGCGGGCAACTTGCCCATCACGGCGTACTCCAGCACGACGCCCAGAAGCGTGTAAGGGTTCGGCGGGCAGCCCGGGATGTTGACGATCGGCACGCCGGAGATGATCTGATCCACGCCGGTTGAGCCGGTGGGATTGGGATCGGCCGATGGCACGCCGCCCCAGGAGGCGCAGGAGCCCATGGCAATGATCGCGGCAGCCTTGGAAGAGACCTCTCGCAGCACATCCATCGCCGGCCGGCCGCCCATCATCATGAAGGTTCCCTGGTCTTTGGTCGGAATTGCGCCTTCGACCACCAGCACGAACTTACCGGCGTTGTCATTGACCGCCGATTTGAGGGCGTCTTCGGCCTGGTGACCGCAGGCAACCATCAGAGTTTCGTGATAGTCGAGGGAAATGACGTTGATGATGAGGTCGGCAACGTCGGGCTTGGAGGTGCGGAGAAGAGTCTCGGAGCACCCGGTGCAGTCTTGGAAGTGAAGCCATACGACCGAGGGTTTCTTTGCCTTTGCGACCTTTTTAGCAATCTGCGCCGGGGTGGCCTTGTCGGTGAGGGCAAGTCCCATGGGCGCGGTTGCCACGAGGGTCGTACAGAGCTGCAAGAAATCTCGACGCGAGTAGCCCGCATTCTTCAAACTCTGGGCTATTGTTTCCTTTTCGAAAGAATCATTGGCCATGTCATATCCTATGCGGTGACATTTGGGTGCATCATTCCGTGCTTCAGGCAAGACAAATATAAAATCAATACAGCCAGATCCATTCCGGCGGAATACACGACGCAGATTGCATTGATGTATTTCGCAACTGTTATCGTTCATTACGCCTCAACTCGCCGTGATTCCAGTCACCCGCAAACGTACGGTTGGGCCAAGTGCATGTGATGGCTGAGCGGATGGCTTGTGACATGTGGGCCGAATTTTTGTTCACCGTGACGGTTTGAGGCAGCGGCACGCTTCCATGTGTGAACATTTGCAACACCGCCGCCAGCATTTACAATCCTTCATCATGCGCCTCATCGTCCGCTCTTCCGCCATCCATGCCGCCGGTGTCTTTACCCTGGAACTCATTCCGAAAGGTACGCTGGTGGTGGAATACACCGGCACCCGCATGAAACATGACGATGCCGACAATCTCTACAACGAGCGGCCTTATACCTACCTGTTCGGCGTGGGCGACGGAACCTATGTGGTGGATGGCTACAGCATGGCGATGTATCTGAACCACTCCTGCGCGCCCAACTGCGAAACCGAAGAGGACGAGGACGAGCACGTCTGGATTCGAGCGATTCGCGACATCGAACCCGGCGAGGAGTTGGTGTACGACTACTACCTTTACGACGGCGAGGGCGAGGCTCCCTGCACCTGCGGCGCCAAGCAATGCCGGGGAACGATGTATTCGCCCGCCGAGTTGAAGAAGCGGAAGCGGGCGGCCAGCAAGAGGGACAACGGAAAGGCCGCCAAGAAGAACCGCGCCGCCAAGAAATAACAGGCAAAGAAAATGCACACTTCCCCGTGGCTACTGGAGAAGTGTGCGTGAGGTGCGATCCCGGCTGCCGTTTACTTGGCTTGGGGCTTTTCTTTTTTGCGGGCGGCCCAGCGGGCGCGCGCGGCTTCCGACATCTTCTTGCGCGCGGCGGCCGAGATCTTACGCTTGGGCTTGGTGGCGGCGGCCTTTTTGCCGGCCTTCGCGCGCCCGTCCGGTACGCTATCCAGACTACCCAGAGCGGAGAGCGCATCATCGACGCGAGCTAATTCTTTACAAAGCCGGATATGCTCCTGCTTCAGCTGATTGACTGCTGCACTGATCGCTTGATTTGCCATCCATACAGTGTAACAAGGTTTAACCGGAGCGGAGTTATTTCTTCTTCCGGGCAGCTAAGCCGGAATCGAAGTGGGCAACTGGATCAGGATGGGTCGGGATAAGTACCCGGGTAAGCTGACAACCAAGCCTGCTGTACTATTCCGACGAGTTCGGGACGCTTGAGGCGCAGTAGAGAAAGAGCGGCCAGGGTGTGGGAGTCGGCAATCTCTCCGTCTTCCACCATGCGATGAAACTCGGGCCAGGTGAAGCAGCCGCGAATGATGTCCTGCTCTTCGTGCTCAGGTTGGGCGTCGAGCTGAGTTAGTCCGGTAGCCACGAAGACGTGCATGGGCTGGGTAAGAAAGCCGTAGGCGATATAAAAGCCGGCCGAGGAATTCAAGGTTGCCGGCACCGAGGCCGGTCTCCTCGCGCAGTTCGCCTCGGGCCAGTTCCTCGATGGTGTAGTTTGCGGCCTGCTCCCATGTGCCCTGGGGAAACTCCCAGTAGCGTCCGCCTACGGGGTACTTGAACTGCTGAACCATGTGTACCCTGCCCTGCTCGATGGGGATGACCATGGCGGCATCGGGCTTCTCCACCACGCCGAAGATTCCCTCGGAGCCATCCTGGCGGCGGACCTGGTCCTCCCGCACGGTCATCCAGCGGTTCTGATACACGATGCGCGAGCGCAGGGTCTGCATGGGGACTCCCTTGGTTTGGACTCCGGCCGCTGACGCCCGCCGAGTATAATCAGATTTTCCCATGAGCTATACCGTTCTGGCGCGCAAATACCGTCCCCAAAAGTTCTCCGATGTGATCGGGCAGGATCACGTGGTGCGCACCCTGAAGAATGCGCTGGAACAGCAGCGCATCGCCCACGGCTACATCTTCAGCGGACACCGCGGAATCGGAAAGACCACCATCGCCCGCATCCTGGCCATGGCGCTGAACTGCCGGTCCAGCGAGCATCCGGTGGCCGAGCCGTGCGGGGTGTGCGACTCCTGCCGCGAGATCCGCGAGGGCTCGGTGGGAGCAATGGATGTGATCGAAATCGACGCGGCGACCAATCGCGGCATCGAAGAGGTACGCGGGCTGATCGCCACGGCTACGGCCGAACCGGCGCGCGACCGCTATCGCATCTTCATCCTCGACGAAGCACACCAGGTGACCGACGCCGCTTTCAACGCGCTGCTGAAAACACTGGAAGAACCACCGCCGTGGGTGGTCTTCATGATGGCCACTACGCAGCCCGAGGACATACCGCAAACCATCCGCTCGCGCTGCCAGCACTTCAGCTTTCACGCCGTGCGCTTCGACGAGATCGTCAATCACCTGCGCGAGATCAGCCGGACCGAAGGGCTATCGGTGGACGAGGACGCGCTGGCGCTGCTGGCCGAGGCCGGCGATGGCTCGATGCGCGACGCGCTCAGCATCATGGACCAGGCCATCTCTTGCTGCGGCACTACGGTAACCGCCGAGGTGGTGCGCGGGCTGGTGGGCAACGTCTCCACCGAGGTGCTGGAGCGGGTGATGAAGGCGGTGCATGAGAATTCGAGCGACGAGGTGCTGCGGATCGTCGACAAGCTGATGGTGGAAGGCCAGAGCGCAACCCATTTTGCCAAGCAGACCGTCAGCTTCCTGCGCAACGCGCTGGTGGCCAAGGTGGCCGGAAGCGAGAGCCAGATTCTGCAGGTGAGCGCCGACGAGCGCAGGCGCGTGGCCGGAGTTGCAGAGCAGTTCGGCGAAGAGGAACTGACGCGCTTTTTGCAGATCATGCTGCGCACCCATGGCGATGTGAGTTACAAGCAGGAGCAGCGCTTCCATCTGGAGTTGGGATTGCTGAAGATGGTGCACGCCCAGCGCCTGCTTCCGCTGGAGCAACTGTTGAGCAGCGTGAGCCTGACGGAGGGCGCGAGCGCGGCTCCGGCAACAGGCCAACGCGCGACAGCCCAGAATGCACCGGGCCAGAACGCACCGGGACCAAGGCCGCCGGCGCAGCGTTCGCCGGTACCGACTCCGGCGTTCGCCTCGCGCCCGGCAGGTGTTCCGCCGATGGGTGGAGGCAGTTCGCCCTTCGGACCACCCGCGTCGAAGCCTTCTCCGCTGGAGGCCGATAAGGCGCGCAAGGGACGCGAAGAGATGTCCTCCGGAGCGGAGCCGGCAGCGACGGGCTCTGCCGCATTGCCGAACCGGCCGATGGCGTTGGGCGGGCAGCCAGTTCCGCAGGCGTTCGGCGCGCGGCCGGCAGCGGCGATGCCGCCTGCGACCGCATCAGGTAACCGCGCCAGTAGTATGCCCTTCGACAACGGCAGCGCGCTGGCGGTCGCACCCGCGGCGGAGATCGAAGGCACACCCCTGGACGTGGATGCGATTCGCGAGGCGGTACTGCAGGCAATGGAGAGCGGCGGCTCGCAGATGCTGGTGCACGCGCTGGAAGAGGGCGAATGGTCCGCCGAGGGCAATCTGGTTTCCGTGCAGGTCAGCATGTCGGAGGCGATGATCGGGGTGAGCTACACGCGCGAGCAGGAAAAGCTCTCCAATCAGGCTGCCGGCCAAGCGGCAGGGCGCCCGGTCAAGGTTCGGCTGGTGGGCGGAGCTACGAGCCCATCCCCGGAGGCAAAACCGCGATCGTCGGGCGCAGAGCGCCCGGCAGCCAGCGGAAGCCTGAAGACACGGGCGGCGGAAGAGCCGGTGGTGAAGCGCATGATGGAGAAGTTCGGAGCAGAGATCCGCATGGTGATGGACCGCTCGGAGAGGTGAGCACGATGGACATGAAGCAGGTGCAGGAAATGATGGCGCGCGCGCAGGAGATGCAGGAAAAGATGCAGATGAAGATGCGCGAGACGCAGGTCGAGGCTTCGGCCGGCGGCGGCGCCGTGGTGGTGCGCATGAACGGCGAAAAGCAGGTGCTTTCGGTGAAGATCGATAAGGAAGCCGCCGCCGACGTGGAGATGCTGCAGGACTTGGTGACGGCCGCGGTGAACGAAGCCGCACGCAAGGTGGACGCGGCCATGCAATCGCAAATGGGCGGACTGCTGGGCGGAATGGGGATTCCCCCAGGCCTGTTTTAAGTTGGGCACTTCTTGAGCGGGGAGACTTTCTGAATTGGTGATGAAGCGCGAGAGCAAGCGGCGGAGCCGGCTGCGCCAACTGGCGGCAGCTATTTTTCTCTGGGGCATTTTCTGCAACCCAGCGTGGAGCGCGGCTGGCATCGCTGATGCCCAGGGTGAGCCCAGGAACGATGGGCCCACGAACGAGGAGTACCGGGTCTATGAGGCGGCGCTCAATCTGATGGACGCGGCTCCCAAGGTGGATTTGCACGTTACGATTTACGATCGCACGCTGAGCGAAAAATGCGATGCGGGCGCCGATGCCCCGGTCTTTGCCAATGGCTGCACATTTTTCTGGGTCAAGCCGGACACCGCCGACGATGTGGAACAGAAGCTGCGCACCCGCTTTCATGGGCTGGAGAGATCGACCTGGAAGAATTTCATAAAAAGCAACGCCGCCAGCACCCCGCTGCACGATCCGCTTGCGACGCCCTGGAAGCACCGGTTTATGGGGACCAGCGCAGCGGTGGACGGCTCCAAGGAGTGGGACTCGCCGGACATGACGGTCTTTTTGTCGCGGGTGGGATTCAACTCCAAGAAGACCGAGGCCATTGTTTATATCCTGGCATTTTCCTACCTGGACCGGAACGCGACGACAGGCGACTACCTCCGCTTCCGCGTGGGGCCGGACAAGACATGGACCCTGGCCGGGCGTGTTGAGCTACCTGGTCCGCGATGACAATTCCTTTGCATGGCTGCAGCCGGAAGAAAAGAGCGTGCGGAGAGCCGTGGCGCTGCGGCCGGTGTCTCGGCGAAACATGGCGGAGTGGAAGTAGGGTATGTCCAAGTTTGCCGAGCCGATGTCGCGGCTGATCGACGAGTTGAAGAAGCTGCCGGGAGTGGGCAGCAAGAGCGCGCAGCGCTACGCCTTCCACATCCTGCGCGGCACCGATGAAGACGCCGAGGCGCTGGCCGGAGCCATCCGCGAGATCAAGGCGGCGCTGCGGCTGTGCTCGGTGTGCAATAACATTACCGACGTGGACCCCTGCGACTACTGCTCCAGCCCCACACGCAACCAGCGGCTGGTTTGCGTGGTGGAAGAACCAACCAACATTGCCGCGCTGGAAAAGGGACACGGCTACCACGGCGTCTATCACGTGCTGCACGGAACCCTATCGCCGATCCACGGAGTTGGCCCGGAGCAGTTGCGGATCAGCAACCTGCTGCGGCGTGCGGAGAGCGGCGAAGTCGATGAGGTAATTCTGGCAACCAATCCCACCGTGGAAGGCGAGGCGACGGCCGTTTATCTGGCCCGCCAACTGAAGCCGAGTGGGGTGCGCGTGACGCGCATTGCCACAGGCATTCCGGCCGGCAGCGATATTGAATATGCCGATGAGGTTACGCTGCAGAGGGCGATCGAGGGCCGTCGCGAGATGTAGGAGCGGAAAATCTGCGCGGTCTGCCGCTCCGTGCGCTTGGGGTAAGGATTGGCGGATTGGGCAATCGTTTAGAGGCCGCAGGTTACCGAATGGTACATCGTTGCGGAGAAATGCCAACCATTCACTCTCTGGTTATTTTCCGGGACGAAAACGATTGCCTTCCTTGGCAATGGTTTCCTCGCCTTCGCTTTTGCCAGATAGGCCGGCAGCTATCTTTCGCGGAGTTCTATTGGCGAAGCTTGGCGAGCAGATCCTGCGGGTGGACGGGCTTGGCCAGGATTTCAAACTCGTGGCCACGCGCGCGGGCGTTTTCCAGCAGATCGGCGGTGGCGGCCTGGCCGGAGAAGAGCAGGATCTTGCAGGCGGGCAGGATCTCGCGAATGAGAATGGCCGCCTCGATGCCGTTCATGTCCGGCATGATGACGTCGCTGATGATGAGGTCGGGCTTTTCGGTGCGGGCCAGTTCGACCGCCTGGGTTCCGGTGTACACGGCGGAGGCATTGAAGCCGGCCCGATTCAGAATGGTAGCCAGCGTGTCGGCAATCACACGCTCATCGTCCACTACAATCACGCGAGGTTTCGGTTTGCTTTCCGTCATGCAGCCTCTCAAGTACGGGGACCTGGCCGGCAAGCCAGGTGCGCTCAATTATAAAGGCGGAGACGCTCCCCGGAAATTCCAAATCTCGCCCAGTCAAAGAATAGTAACCGATTGCGGAAACGAATTGCCAACCCCCTCCGGGCAGGCTCTGTCGTATGATCAGCGGTATGGACGAGAAAACTTTCCAGCAAAACGCGGAAGCGGCGATGGAGCGGCTGACTCGCGCTCTTTACGCGGTAGAGGAAGCGGCGGGCTTTGAGGTGGAGGAGCGTGGCGGCGCCCTGCAATTGGTCTTCGAGGAACCGCCGGGAACCTTCGTCATCTCGCCGAATTCGTCGGCGCGGCAGATCTGGATCTCCGCGCTCACCACCAGTTTCAAGCTGGATTGGAGCGAGGCGTTCGCCGACTTTGTGCTGGGAGCGAGCGGAGAGCCGCTGTTTCCGCTGGTGGGGCGGTTGATCACCGAACAGACCGGCAATGCCGTGACGCTGCAACAGGAAGGCTAGAGCGGTTCTGCCTTCCCAGGTTAACGCCGCAAAAGCTGCGGCGCGGAGCCTGGTAACCGGGCACCCGGCCTTTGCCTAATTAAAGATTCTGCCAAGGTCCAGCCGAGCTGCTCCAGATTTTGGATAGTGAGTGCCTTGCCCTGTACGCGACAACTAACTTGCGGTACATTGTGAGCGCAACCAAACTCGGCGTACCCGGAGAGATTCGTTGAACTCGAACACTCCAGCGCTCCCCTCGGAAGCAGTTCCCGTCGCCGCCTCCCTCCTGCAAACCAGTTCTATCGGTTCGTTATGGCGTCGCTTTGTTGCATACTTGGTGGATATCACAATCCTAGGCTTTGCTGGCGATCAAGCTGGCAACGCTCTCTTTGATAGGTTCTCGCACCTGGGCTCATGGGGACGGCTCGTGGGCTTCAGCGTCGCCCTAACCTACTTTGGGATTTTGGAGAGCAGAATTGGAGGAGGACAGACATTCGGAAAGCGTTTGCTGAAGCTGAGGGTGGTCAACGCACACGGAAACACTATTTCCTTCTGGCAATCCCTTGCACGTTGTGCTGTGTTCGCCGCTCCCTCTTCTCTGTTGGGGCTTGACCGTGCATTGCCAGTCACGGGGACGCCCTGGTTTGTTTCCGTGCTCATTTTCTTAGTCGTCTTTGGAGTTGGCGGCTCCACGCTTTATCTCATAACCTTCAACAGCGGCACGCGACAGGGACTCCACGATCTTTCTGTCGGAAGCTATGTTACCGACGCTGGCGACACCGGCCCGGTCGTAGCAGGGCCAATTAGGACGATGCATTGGGTTGTTCCAGTGTTGTTGTTCGGCTTGCTCGCGCTATTCGTAGGAATAGGAGATAACGTTTTGGCAAAACGGATCCCCGCTCCAGAGATGCGAGGTGACGCACGGCTGATAGAGCAAGTGGCTGGGGTTCAGCGGGCGCGCGTGCTTGAATCGTTGTCGCATGATGGGAGCAGCGGTGCAGCAAAGAAGACTCTCGCTATTGTCCTCCGGACAGCAAGACCCGCGAATCACGAAGCCCTTGCTGACGAGGTTGCCAAGGTCATTTTGAAGAATGATCCACATGCCAAGGAGTACGATCAACTCAGTGTTCGAGTATTTCGCGGCTACGACATCGTCATTCACTCCCATTGGCAACAGGAGGACTTTGTACACACTCCTGACGAATGGCAAGCGCGATTCCCGGCATCGCTTACACTGGGTTCAAAATAGTCAACGAATAATCGCCATGTCACTCACTATTGCGAATCGGGAGGCGAAATCCACTGAAGGTGTAGTCACTAGCTGAGATGCCTCTTGGGCCGGGTGGCATACTTCAGCGACGCAGGGATTCCTCGCTACGCTTCGGAATGACAACTTAGGTGCAAAAGCAAGGGCAGAGTCAACATCCCCACTCAGGCCCAAAAGAGGGGCTTGAATGGGCCACCCGGGGCTACTCGGCGTTGCGCAGAGGCATAGACGAAGTAGCGGCCTCGGCGGCGGACTTTTTGGCGCTGCCGGGAACGAAGGGAGCGAGGGTGGGTTCGCCGAGTCTGCGGCGCAGGTCCGAGGCGATCTGGCAGCCGTGATAACGCCCGTTCTCGATGAAGATCTCGTTGGTATTCATGCCGGCGATGATGACGCCCGCCAGATAGATTCCTGCCACGTTGCTCTCCAGGGTGTTGGTGTCCACCACCGGCTTGGACGAAGGCTGGCGCGACAGTTCCACGCCCAGCGCTCGCAGAAATGGAAAGTCGGGATGATAGCCGGTCATGGCGAGGACGAAATCGTTCTTCAGCCGCTGCTCGCCGCGCGGAGTGTCCAGCACAATGGCGTCCGGAGTGATTTCGCGGATGGTGGTGTTGAAGCAGGCGGCAATCTCCTGATTCTTGATGCGGTTCTCGATGTCGGGCTTGATCCAATACTTGACGTTGGGCGCGATGGCTGCGCCGCGATGCACCAGGGTGACGCGCGCCCCGTGGCGCCATAGTTCCAGCGCGGCGATGGCCGCAGAGTTTCTGGCCCCGACCACCACCACATCTGAGTTGTTGTAGGGATGCGGCTCGCGGTAGTAGTGCGACACCTTGGGCAGATCCTCGCCGGGAACTCCGAGATGGTTGGGCAGATCGTAGTAGCCGGTTGCCACCACCAGCTTGCGCGCAAGGAACTCAGCCGGACGGGAGAGCGGGCCGGTGCAGTGCACCAGAAACGCGCCGTCGGCGCCCTCGATGCGGTTGACCGAGTGATATTGGCGAACGTCGAGGCGGTAGAACTCCGAGACCTTGCGGTAGTACTCCAGCGCCTCCAGGCGGTTGGGTTTCTGCTGCGCGGTGACGAAGGGAATGTCGCCGATCTCCAGCAGCTCCGGCGTGGTGAAGAAGGTCATGTTGGTGGGGTAGTTGTAGAGCGAGTTGCACAGGCATCCCTTGTCCACGGCAACCGCGGAGTAGCCCGCGCGCCGGGCCTCGATGGCGCAGGCCAGGCCGGTGGGTCCGGCTCCGATGATGAGTACGTCGAATTGCTCCATGGCTTCTCCCGCAAAATATAGATGTTACAACGAACGGGGGTGCCTGGGAGCAGAGGGCGAATGATCGAGGGCCAGCAAGTTTGCGGTAAGCTGAGAAAGTGCGCGGTTTGGAGCCGCGCACCTTACCGAATCAATGCAGGAACTCAAGCTGGCAATTTTCGATGTGGCGGGAACCGTGATCGAAGACCACGGCGAGGTGGTGTCGTCTCTGGTGGACGCGCTGGCGGCGCATGGCATGGGCGTGGGCAGCGAGGAGCTGGCCGAGTTCAAGGGCGGAGCCAAGCGCGAGGTGATCCGCTTTTTCGGCTGGCGCAAGCGCAACGAACCGCTCACCGACGCGGCGGTGGAGGCGGTTTACGGCGACTTTTTACGGCTGGTGAACCAACGCTACGAAGAGCAACTGGCTCCCATTGCGGGCGCCGAGGAGGTCTTCGAATCGCTGCGCAAGCGCGGGATGCAGTTGGCCCTGACCTCAGGCTTTGGACGGCCGACGGTGGAGCTGGTGGTGCGTCGGCTGGGCTGGCAGGAGTGGTTCTCCGCCATGGTTTCCAGCGACGAGGTCGCGGTGGGTCGGCCCGCGCCATATCTCATCTTCCACGCCATGGAGCGCTGCCGCTGCCGCTCGGTGCGCGAGGTGGTGAACGTGGGCGATACCCCGCTGGATTTGCAATCGGCTGCAAACGCTGGAGTTGGACTGAACGTTGGAGTGCTGAGCGGCCAATTCCGCCGGGAACGGCTGTCGAGCGAGCCGCAGGACGCGCTGCTGGCCTCGGTGGCCGACCTGACTACGCTGCTGGCCGGGCGGGAATAGCGCGGTCCGGGGGCCTTACGGTTCCAATTAAGGATCGGATTCCAGTAGTAACCTTACAGTAGGTAAGCAGAGTGAGTAAGTATGAGCAATTCACCTCATATGCATGGCTGCACAGACGATGTACAAAGGTAACGTCCACCCAGAGAGCAAGGACGTTACCCGATATGTTGAGTCTAAAAAAGCCGGTGAAGCAATACTACAGCGAGCTCGAAGCCGCGCACACATTGTGCATTTCCCTGGAAGCTCTTCGCGAAATCCTCGACGAGCACGTATTTGCGCCGGAGCATCCGCGTCCCGACGATTTGGAGTTTACGCACGCCGAACTGCTTTTGCTTTCAGTGTGGGCCAAGCCCGAACGGGGTCACAACGTGGTGGCCATGCAACGCAGAGACTAACGGCTCGGAGCCCGTGGCGGGCGCATGGCCGGCGCCCGTTTGTTCCTCTCGATGCAGCCGCGCCAGCGCCGGTCCAGGCGGACTCGGTCAGCTATTCTGTGATAGGCTACCTAGGTGTGGGCGCGTAGCTCAGTTGGTAGAGCAACGCCCTTTTAAGGCGTGGGTCCTGGGTTCGAGTCCCAGCGCGCTCACCATGATTCTAAAGTACTTACGCCAAATCTGATGAGCAAGTTTCAGACGCCATAAGACGCCATAAGGGGCTGGGATGAAGAT
>CAVSYY010000008.1:0-13540 GCA_963732315.1 uncultured Acidobacteriota bacterium | reverse complement strand
ACTCCCAAAGGTCGCGCTTGTTAGCTGACATTCCCCGTCCTCGCCCGTTTGGCCCGTCCTGCCCAAAGGTCCATATCCCAACCCATCGTTGCAATCCGGCTCATAGCTTCTTCATCGGACAATTCCCCAAAAAAGTTGAGCCCCGCGCGCTAAATCCTTATCCTCACTCCGCCTCCTGTGCCAGCAGCACCGGGATGCCGTCCTCCACGCGAAAGCGCTTGTCGCACTCCGTGCAGCGCAATTTCGTGAAATCTGCGTTAAATCGCAACTCGCCATGGCAGACGGGGCACACAACGGTTTTCACCATCTTGGCAGGAATCATTCTGCCATTCTATCCTTCCTGCTCGCATCCCCGCGCCAATCCCGGTACACTAGAGAGATTCATCCAACTTCCCGTGTCGGGGGACACCAATGCCTGCAATCATGCTGGACGGAAATCTCTTCGCATCTCAGATCAAGTCCGAGGTCGCCGAAGAAGTTCAGCAGCTCGACTGCCTCGGGTCTGCGTCCCGGTCTGGCCGCCATTCTGGTCGGGCACAATCCCGCCTCCCAGACCTATGTTCGCAGCAAGGTCCGCACCTGCGAGCAGCTCGGCATCTTCAGCGAGCTCATCACCCCGCCCGAGACCATCCACCACCGAAGAGCTCGTCGCCCTCGTCGAGCAGCTCAATCCCCGCGATGACATTGATGGCATCCTCGTCCAACTTCCTCTGCCCGCCCACGTCGACGCCAAGCGCGTCCTGCTCGCCGTCTCTCCGGAGAAGGATGTGGATGGTTTCCATCCCGTCAATGTCGGCAATCTCAGCACCAAGCGTCCCGCCTCGTCCCCTGCACCCCTGCCGGATGCATGGAGATCCTGCGCCGCGCCAATATCCCCATCGAGGGCCAGGAGGCGGTCATCGTCGGACGCAGCGACATTGTCGGCAAGCCCATGGCCATGCTGCTGACCAACGCCAACGCCACCGTCACCATCTGCCACTCGCGCACCAAAGATCTGCCCGCGGTCTGCCGCCGCGGAGACATCCTCGTCGCCGCCATTGGCCGTCCCGGCTTCATCACCACCGAGTTCGTCAAACCCGGCGCAACCATCCTCGATGTCGGCATCAATCACATCACCGACCCTGTCCTCTTCGAGCGTTTCTTTAAGGGTGACGAAAAGCGCGAAAAGCAATTCGCCGAAAAGGGAAGCACCATCATCGGCGACTGCGATCCCCGCGTCACCCGCATGGCCGGAGCCTGCACCCCCGTCCCCGGAGGCGTCGGCAAGCTGACCATCGCCATGCTCATGAGCAACACCGTCAAGGCCGCCAAACTCCGCCGCGGCGTTAAGCCCGCCAAGCCTGAGCCCGCCGTCCAGGCCTGATCCCGCCCTTCGAACTTTTGTTCTTTTAAAGTGTCATCCTGAGCGAAGCGAAGGACCCCTACCCCGCTCAACCCAAGGCCGTAGTCAGCAGGTGTGGGTAAGTTGTCCTTGCCCTACGGCCTCTGCTCCCACGCTCCGCGCCACCATCGGAATCACGAAGATCAGTGCCACCAGCGGCACGCACATCAGGCAAAGCATGTCGCGGCTAAACAGGTAAAGGTAGAACGGCGTGAAAAACAGCGCAGCCACCAGCCCGATACACGCCCATCTCCAGCCCTTCGATTCCGCCTTCATCGCCGCATTGGCCGCCAGCAGCAGCCCGGGCAGCAGCGGTGCCATATCGTGTTCGTAGGAGTGGTAGCTCAACGCGTACCCCATCGCCGTCGCGCAGGCAAAGAACAGGTCAAATCTCCCACCCCGGTCCTGGCCGGGAAGGCTGAGCACCATCCCCAGGATGACCGCCAGATAGGCCACCAAAATCGCCATCCAGATCAGCTGCGGAGTTGCCGACATCATCGTCGAGAGAAAGCCGCGCAGATTGGGCATCTGCTCAGGCTTGATGTAGATGGCCAGCGGCATGCGATCCAGGCTGCGCAGCAAGTCGAAATACTGCCGCACCCCGCCCGTTCCTATCATTGCCACCGAAATCGCTGCAAGCCCGCTTCCCGCCACGCAAAAACTCTTCACCAGCTTCCACTGCCGGTTCAACGCAAAGCAGGCAACCAGCGGCAGCACGGTATGAAATTTGAACAGTCCCAGCGCCAGAATCACGCCTGCCCGTTCCTCCCGGCCCGCTTTGCATTGCACATACGCTTCGGTCATCACCAGCGCCAGCAGAATGCTGTCCTGCCCCTTGAACAGAACCATCGCATTGGGCCAATACGCCAGGCTCAGAGTAAACAAAAGCGGGACCGAAACCGTACCCAGAGACTTCAGCCATGGCCGCAGCCGAGCTGCCATCAGCGCCAGCAACGCCAGGTTGCCCAGGTTCCATGCGTAGTAGCTCGCCGGGTAGGGAACCAGCGCCAGCGGCGAAAACAGCACAGCCTCATACGGCGCATGGATAAACGGCAGCGGCACCCGCTGGAAGCGCGGATTCAACTGCATCTGCTCCTGCGCCGCCAGCTCATAAAGCCGGTGTCCCATCCCCGCGTTCAGCAGCTTTCCTTCCGCAACGAAGGTTGAGAAATCCACCAGGGTCAGGTCCGTGCCCCGCACCATGTATCCCAAAACCACCACGTTGCACAGCCCCAGCACCAGCGCGAACACCCACAGCCCTGCACGGATCTGATTTCCCTGGGGAGTTCCTTGCGCCAATGCACACCCCCGCGGCTGCTGAAATATCCTGCGTGAACTTAGGAGTGTACCATCGGCCCCCGTGCCGCGCCGCAGAGCATGGGATGTAAACCGCGGGTGGCCCATTCAAGCCATCTTTTGGCTTGAGTGGGGCTGTTCCTGTTGCTCAGTTTTACGCCGGCGGGTGGCCCATATTTGCCCTCTGTTGGCAAATGTGGGAAGCAACTCATTCCATCCCTGCACCGCCTTTGCCTTTGTTCTTACGGCCGCAACCCTCCGCCCACCGGAATCTCCGCCCCGGTCACCCACCCGGAATCCTCCGTCGCCAGAAACAGCGCCGCGCCTGCAATGTCGCTGGCCGCGCCCACGCGCCCCAGCGGTGTCCGGCTCACGGCCAGCGCCTCGAACCCCTTGACCGTCTCCTCGCCCATCGCATTGAATCCTTCCGTCGAAGTCACACCGGGCAGCAGAGAGTTCACTCGAATCCCCTGCGGCCCCAGCTCCTGCGCCAATGCCTGGGTAATCGCATCCACCGCCGCCTTGGTCGCGCTGTATACGGCGCCGTTCGCCACTGGAGCCAAACTCACCAGAGAGCTGATGTTGATCACCGAGCCGCCGCCATCCATCCGCTTCACCGCCTCGCGCGTCGCCAGCAGCAGCCCCAGCACATTCAGGTTGAAGTGCTTATGGAAGTGCTCCGCGTCGATCTGCGGCAGAGGACGAAAATCATAAACCCCTGCGTTGTTCACCAGCACGTCGATCTTGCCGAACGCCGCTCCCGCCGCCTCGAAAACCTTGCTCACCTCGTCCGCCTTGGAGAGATCGCCCTGCACCGCCACCGCCTTCGATCCCGCCTTCTCGATCGCGGCCACAACTTTCTCCGCGCCCTTTTTGTCTGAGCCGTAATGCACCACCACGCTCGCGCCCTCTTCGCCAAAGCGCTCCGCAATCGCCGCCCCAATTCCCTTGGACGCTCCTGTAACCACCGCTACCTTGCCCTTCAACCTCGCCATGCTCGCTCCGCCTTTGTTCCAGATATTCGTTACAACACCTACTGGACGAACCCAGCCTCCCAAAGGTTGCAAGTTTTGTTTCTGGCTCTGCGCGAGACCGGCCGGATGCTTCAGGCGCCCTCGACGGGCACACTGGTTTTGAAAGGGCAATTGGTTTTGAAAGGGCGACCGGTTTTGAAAGGGCACGGCTTCAGCCGTGCCGCAACCAAGGCTCGTTTCACGCGGCTTTAGCCGCTGAGGGAAGCGCCCCCCTTTGGATGCCCAATCCGTTGATGAAACCGCTTCAGCGGCTCACGCCGTCTTTTTCTTCCCGGCAACGCTCGCGATCAGGCCGATATAGGCCACCACGGGCAGGCACATCAGGCAAAGCACATTGTGATAGGAGAAAAAGATGTACAGCGGCGAGAACCACAGCAGGACCATCGTCCCCAGGCAGGCAAATCTCCAGCGCCGGGATTCCACCTGCAACACGGCGCTGCCGGCCAGCATCAGTCCCGGAAACATCGCCGCCATATCGTGCTCGTAGGAATGGAAGCTGAGCGCGTAACAGCCAGCGGTCGCGCAGGCAAAGAACAGGTCGAATCTTCGGCCTCGGTCCTGCCCCGGAAGGCTCCACGCCACGGCTCCGCAAACCGCGGCGCAAGCCGCCAGAAAGCAGATCCCAATCAACCGCGGAGTTCCAGCCAGCAACGTGGAGAGCAGTCCGCGTAAATTCGGCATCTCTTCCGCGCGGATGTAGCGGGCCAGCGGCATGTGGCTCAGTTGCGGCAGCAATTCCAGGTACTGATGAACTCCGCCGATGCCTACCATGGCCACGCACAACGCCCCAACGCAGCAGGCCACCGCGGCAAAGCTCTTCACCAGTTTCCACTGCCGGTTCATCGCCAAGCAGGCCACCAGCGGCAGCAACAGGTGAAACTTGAACATGCCGAGCGCCAGAATTACCCCGGCCCGCCCATCCCGTCCCTGCTTGAGTTGCACAAAGGCTTCCACCAGCAGCACCGCCACCACAATGCTGTCCTGCCCCTGGAACAACACCATCGCGTTGGGCCAATAGGCCAAGCTCAACAGCAGGATCAGCGGGACCGCTCCATCGCCCAGAGGCGCAAGCCACGGCTGCAGCCGCCACGCCATCAGTGCCAGTAGCCCCAGGTTCACCAGGCTCCACACTACATAGCTTGTCTGGTAGGGAAGCAGCGCCAACAGGCCAAACAGCGCGGCCTCGTAGGGCGCGTGGATAAACGGCAGCGGCACCTGCCGGTAGGGCCCATACAAGTGCAACTGCGCCTGCGCTGCGATGTCATAGAGCTGGTGCGCCCGGCCCGCGTCGAACAGCTTTCCGGCAACCCAGAACGCGGAGAAATCCCGTCTGCTTAGTTCGGAGTGCTGTTGCAGGAGCCACTGAAACAGCAGGTTGCAGGCGCCCATTCCCAGCGCAAACAGCCACAGCAACTGCCGCCCATCGTTCGCAGTTCGGGTTTCCTGGCCAGTCCCATGCCTGGCGTCGCCGCGCTCTCCGTCTGGCGCAGCCATGCTATGCGGCGTGCAATCATCCGCCGGCGTTTCCCGTGCCAAGGCCAACCTCCGCGTAGAAGCGTGAGTATAACAAACCCCCTCGCGACACTGCCGGGTGCCCCACCTTCGGCGCGCTGCTTTTGCGCGGCTAAGGTGGGAAGCAGAACGCCGCGCGTCGCCGCCAGTCTCGCGCTGGCTTTTGCCCTTAACCTTGAAACCTTGAAACCTCGCAACCTTCCCTCTCGCCGCCACACAACTTTCCCCGACCCCGCGCGTCTATAATTTAGAGAAGGTGAACCACAAGCGAACCATGAAAGCTCTACGACCTTTTCTTTTAGGCGTGCTGCTCGCAGCCGCGTTCTTCTACTACACCGGCCATCGTTCCGGCCAGTCCGCCCCGTGGATCACGCGCGAACCCGTGCAGCTCACCGAGGCCCAGGCCGCCCCGCCGCTCGACGCCGAGGAGCAGAACAACGTAGACGTTTACAAGCGCGTCGCCCCCTCGGTGGTCAACATCACCTCCACCGTCGTCTCCTATGATTTCTTCTTCGGAGCCCAGGCCTCGCAAGGTGCCGGCTCCGGCTTCCTCATCGACAAAGAGGGACACATCCTCACCAACTACCATGTCATCGACGGGGCCCGGAAGCTCGAAGTCATCCTGGCCAACAAAAAGCACTATCCGGCCACTGTCGTCGGCGGAGACAAGGCGCACGACCTCGCCGTCATTCAAATCAAGGCGCCCAATCTGCAGCCGGTCACTCTCGGCTCCAGCTCCGCCCTGCAGGTTGGCCAAAAGGTGCTTGCCATCGGCAATCCCTTCGGCATCTTCAACGGAACCATGACCCGCGGCATCGTCAGCTCCATCCGCCAGGTGCAGGAGCCTGACGGAACCTACATCGACGAGGCCATCCAGACCGACGCCGCCATCAATCCCGGCAACTCCGGCGGCCCCTTGCTCAACTCGCACGGCGAGGTCATCGGCATCAACACCATGATCGCCTCGGCCAGCGGCGGCAACTCCGGCGTCGGCTTTGCCATTCCCATCAACTCCGCCAAGGCTGTCATCGGCGACCTGGTGCAGTTCGGACGCGTCCGCCGTCCCACCCTCGGCATCCGTCCCTTGCCCGTGCCCATGAACCGCGAACTGGCCGAGCAACTCGACCTTCCCACCGACACCGGTGTCCTGGTCATGCAAGTCGCTCCCGGCTCCGCCGCCGCCCGCGCCGGAATCCAGGGCGGCAATGAGCGTGTCTATTACGGCAACTACGAAATCCTCATCGGCGGCGATCTCATCGTCGACATCGACGGCCAGCCCATAAACGATCTGCAGGACCTAACCCACATCATGAACAACCACCGCTCCGGCGACACCGTCACCATCGTCTTCTACCACGGCAAAAAAAAGGAAACCGCGCGGGTGCAACTCGACGAAGCCAAAAACGGCGCCCAGACCTAGACGCTCCTCAACCATTGGCTGGAAGGTAATCGTGTGGACCGAATCCGGTACCTTTCCAGTAATGGTTGCGAATCTTGCGCAACCATTACCAGACTAAGCAACTTCCGGTTTCCAACCATTACCCGGGAGGATAATGGTTGGGCTTCCTCTGAACACGCCGCCTCGGTTAGACTGACCTTCGCAATTCAGGAGAAGCCATGCCGTCCTCGAACCCATCGTTGATCACCACCCGTATCACCGAACACATTTCCCTGATGTCGTCCTTGCTCGAGGACAGCGCGTATCTTGCAGCCGTTTCCGGCGCAGCCGCGGCCATGGCGCAAGCCTTGCGTGCCGGAAATAAAGTTTTGTTCTTCGGCAATGGCGGCAGCGCCGCCGACGCGCAGCATCTGGCCGCCGAACTTACCGGGCGCTTTCTCCGCGAGCGCCGCAGCCTGCCCGGCCTTGCGCTCTCCACCAACACTTCGAGCGTTACCGCCATCGGCAATGACTATGGGTATGATGAGGTCTTTGCGCGGCCGCTCGCCGGACTCGGCGCCGCCGGAGACGTGGCCTTCGGCCTCAGCACCAGCGGCAACTCGCCCAACGTTTTGCGCGCCATGGAAGTTGCCCACAGCAAACAGATGGTCACCATCGGACTTAGCGGACGCGCCGGAAAGTTGCCGGCAGCCGTGCAGCACGCCATCTGCATTCCCTGTGATTGCACTCCGCGCATTCAGGAAGCGCACATCCTTACCGGCCACATTCTCTGCGAGCTTCTCGAAAGCCAGTTATTCGAATAAGCCAGGTAAGTTGCGGAGTAAGCCGGTTTAGGACTGGCGGAATGAGATATGTTTGTGGCCGAAGAAGCTGAAGATCACGGTCAGCACTCCGAGTAACGCCCCGGCAATGTAGGGCGCCTGGGTCTCTAATCCGAAGCGGTGGCGGATCACAAAGACAAAGACAGGCAGCAGTACCATGCCCAACGCCAGGCTGCTGCTATAAACGCCGACGCACCGGCACCACTCCCGGAAGTAGTTGCCCTTAGTCTTAAAGACAAACCATTTGTAACCGAGAAACGCAACCGTGATGTTAATCGCTGCTGATGGAATCAATGCGAGAATGTAACTCTGGCGCCCCAGCGGCGCAAGCAGTGCGGTGAACAACGCAAACGTTCCGTACCCGAACAGCGTGTTCCACGCCCCGGTCAGCAAATAGCGAAAAAGCTGGCCAGGAGGCACATGCTTCGTCAGCTCTTCAAGCCGGACACGCAAAGGGGTTGTCGTCATGAATGAGTACTTCCAGCGTTGTACTTCTACCTATTCTAACCTATAAAGCTTGCACAGCCCCCATCGCCTGCTGCTTTTGTGAGAGGTTCCAAGCCATCTTCCCACCCAGGAAACCTTCGGACAAAACGTAATCGCCGCTGGCCAGAACCTTGAAGCCGGATACCTCCACTAGGCGATTTAACGACTGCGGAGAGTAACAGTTCACGTGTTCGTGCATGAGGTTCAACATGCCGGGTCCAGCAATGCGCCACGCCACGCCGGGCCGCGCAGCCGCCAGCCAGCCTACCTGCGCAATCCGTTTCAGCCGTGTGCGCCAATCTGTAACCGATTCGTATGGGACTTCATTGAACACCAGCGTCTCCGGTCCGGAGATGGATGCGACCTGTGCGATTACGCCGCGCGGAGAGCCAACGTGTTCCAGAACATTGCTGGTGACAATCAGATCGAAGCGGTGCTGCCGACACTCTTCCAACGAGCGCAGAGCGTCAACTCCGGCGACTGGATCCACGCCGGAAATCTCATAAACGAATTTGCGCGTGGCTGGTACCAGGCCGTCAATCAAATCGCCGCGGTCACCGCCAAAGTCGAGCACGTTCTCGAAACTGCGTGCACCAAGACCTAGGCGTTCGTGGAAAAGCGCGCTCAACAGCTTCTTGCGGTGGACAAAGGATTCAGGAGAAGAAAGGCCCGCGTTGAACGCTTCGGTGTACCAAGGTTCGAAGGCCTGACGCATCTTCTGATATTCCGGCCCGCGGTAATCGGAGTAAAGTCTGTTCTCTTCGCCAGGTTCCAGCCGCGGATTGAAAAAGGCGAATCCACAGACGCCGCATTCGGATAGCTGTACCGAAAATGCTTTACGCTGCCAGATGCGCTGGGCAAGAAACGGAGTCACCACTCCGCGCCGCTGGCGCGAGATTTGGCCTCCACAGATGACGCAAGAGTCAGTCGAAATCAAAATGGCCTCCCGGGACCGTGTCTATCATTCTCTTCCGGCGCTCTTCTCTGCGTCTATCCTGAGCGGTTCGCCCGCACCGTATTCAAAGTTGATCCGCTCCCGCTCAATCGCGAATGGCCGCTTTTGCACCATGGTGTGAATCGCACCGACGTACTCGCCGATCATTCCAAGGAAGACCAGGTGAATGGATGCGAGGAAGAAAAAGCCAATCACGATGGGAGCAATCCCCACCGAAAAGCTTCTCCAGAAGAGCAGTTTGTATAAAAAGTAGGCCAGAGAAGTAAGTACCGAGAGGATGGCGCCGCCGAATCCGGCAAAGACCGCCAGACGCAGCGGAACCTTGGAGAGATTGGTAATTCCCAGCATCGCCATGTCGTACAGCGTATAGAAGTTATTCGCTGTTATTCCGCGCTTGCGCGCAGGCTGGTGATAGGGCAACTCCACCCGCGGGAAACCAAGCTCGGCAATGATGCCGCGGAAGTAAGGATATGGGTCGTCGAGAGACTTGATAATGTCCACGACCTTCTTGTCGTAGAGGCCGAAGCCGGTAAAGTTCTCGTACGTCTCAATCCCGGAGAGCCGGTTTACCAGGCGGTAGTACCGCTTGCGAATCCAGAACATGTGGCCGCTCTCATCGCTGGCATACTTCACGCAGATCACCACCGGCGTGCCCGCCTCCCAGTGCCGCACCATGTCCACGATCATCTCGGGAGGGTCCTGCAAGTCGGCGACAATGCCGATGACGCAGTCTCCCGTGGTTTGATGGAAGGCGTGCATGGGCGACCGGATATGGCCGAAGTTACGCGTGTTGCAGATCACCTTGACGTTCCGGTCCACGGCGGCAATGGTCTTCAAAACCCCAACAGTATTGTCGGAGGATGCGTTGTCGATGAAGATGTGCTCGTAGCGGTAACCTTCCCCAAGCGAAGCCACGGCAGCGCGCACGCGCCCATATAACTCCAGCACGTTTAATTCTTCGTTGTAGCAAGGTGTGATGATGCTGAGGGTCTTCATGAAATTACTCCGACTCATCAAATGTCAATTGGTCCACGCTTATATCATCCGCGTTTTCCTCGTACCATTGGTAAAGCTCCCGGACGCAATCGCTCATGGCGCGAAAGCGGAAGCCCCCTATCTCATCCAGCATGCGGGTGTTATCCGCGCTGTACTCCGGCGCCAGCGTCTGGTTGCGGACTCGAATCTCCGGGTTGCGGCCCGAGGCGTCAGCTACCATGTTAGCCAACTCCAACAAACTGTAAGTCTCGCCGCGGCATACGTTATAAGCCTTCTGCTTCGGCTCGTGGTCCAGAAACCAGGTAACTAACCCGGCCAGTTCGGAAACATAAAGATAGTCGAACTTCACGTTCTGCCGGATCACGATTGGCAGTCCCTTGACCACGCGGGCGCAGGCGTTGGAGATAAACCGCACGTCCCAGGCCTCGTACTTGCCGAAGACTCCGAACAAACGCAGCACGAAAATGTTCTCCGCGCTTCCAGCATGCTTGCTGCAGATGTACTTCGAGAAGCCATAAGGGTCGGTGGGTATGCGCGTGTCGAAGTAACTCTCCCGCACCCTTGCCGGAAGTCCCGTGCGGCCGTACTCCGCGCCGGAGCCGAAGTGCAGCATCTTGCCAAAGAGGAAAGTGTTATGCGCCAGGTTGAAATACATCCGGCAGTTGCGGTCGAGCATCTCTGGCGCGGCGCCCATGCGGCGGTTGGAGCGCGTGGTCGCCGTGTGCATGATTACGTCAAAGTGTCCGGCGCGCAGATAATCTTCCACGCAATCCTGGTCGAGCAGGTTTAACTCGGCGGAAGAGGGTGCGGTGATGGAATAACGTCCGCCCAGGGATTCGACCAGGTTTCGTCCAATGAATCCCGAACCGCCGGTGAGCAGTACCTTCACGCGGAAACCTTGGCTTCGGCGAGAATCATTTCGATCAATTCGCGGACCGCGCCGTTTCCTCCTCTGGCCGTGGAGACGAAGCGGCATTTCTCGCGTATCGTTGGCTGCGCATCGGCCGGAGCGGCGGGCAGCCCTGCGATCGCAAGAGCGGGCAAATCGTTCACGTCGTCGCCCATAAAGCAGATTTCCGCGAGTTCAAGATGGTGAAGATCGGCCAGATTCTGCAAGGCCCGGGCTTTATCCTTGCAGGACTTTTCCACGTCGGGGATCTGCATCTTCGCCGCCAGGCGGTCGATCAAAGGGCTGTCCTCGCCGGAGATCAGCGCCAGCTTCAGGCCGGCCCTGCGCGCCCGCGACAGTCCCATGATATCGGCGAAGTGGAAGCGCTTCCACTCTTCCCCGTTCGGCCCCCACCAAAAGGAGCCGTCGGTGAGCACGCCATCCACATCCATGGCGATCAGTTTAATGCTCAATGCCGGCTCCGACGCGGCGCAGCTTCTTTAGGATCGGATACTCGCGCTCCAGCACGCGCTTCACGCCGTCTCCCATGGAACGCTCGACCACCCGGATGTAGCTCACCAGCTTGGTAATTCCATTGGGCTCCAGCGAGGCCGCCTGGTCCGATCCCCACATGGCGCGGTCGGTGGTGATGTGGCGCTCCACGATGCAGGCTCCCATGGCAACGGCCGCAACCGAGGACGGCAGGCCGGACTCATGGCCCGAGTAGCCCACCGGAATGCCATAGCGATCCTCGCAGCGTGCGGATCGCCTCCAGGTTCAGCTCTTCGTAAAAGGCAGGATAGGTGCTGCAGGCGTGCAGCAGAACCAGATTGTCCTTGCCCAGCACTTCCACCGCGTGGTCGATCTCTTCAAGCGTGCTCATGCCGGTGGAGAGCAGGATCGGCTTGCCGGTTTTGCGGGTATAGCGCAGCAGGTTGTCGTCGGTCAGCGAAGCCGAGGCGATCTTGTAGCAGGGCACGTCGAAGCGGTTGATGAGATCAACCGAAGGCTCATCCCAGCAGGAGGCAAACCAGGGAATCTTGACGGCGCGGCAGTACTGATCGATTTCGACGATAATCCTCGTAGCCGAACTCGAGCGCGCGCTTCAGATCGCCATTGGTGGTGCCGAAAGGATTTTCGCGCGGCTTGGCCAGCTCTTCCGGCGTGTAGACGATCTCCACCGTGCGCTTTTGAAACTTCACCGCGTCGCAGCCGGCGGCCACGGCAACACTGATCAAACGCTTGGCCAGATCGACGTCGCCATTATGATTGATTCCAATCTCGGCGATCACGTAGCAGGGCTGGCCGGCTCCCACCTTCTTGGCCCCGATTTGGATTGGCTGCGCTTTCCCTTGAACTGCTCCCATGTTTCCTTCTCCATCCTGCAATTTGATAGAACCGTTCCGCACCGTACTCTGCTCGTCTCCTACCGCAGACCAGCCAAGTATTGCCAGTCTTGCGCGAAGGATACGACCGGCACAAAGCATCCCTAAGATTTATGCTTCTGCAAGTTTGATTCCATTTCCAACACGTATGGAATCATCCGCTATCCGGTAGTCGGGCGCAACGTTGCGGGATTCAGCGCTCGAAAATGCGTGATATTCCACTATGGCCGGGCGGCGCCGGACCTATCCTGCACGGGCATCCCGACCCGAAAGCCTGCTCATTATAATTACACATCGATCACTCCTGCGGAATTTGCGTGCGTGCCGCAGGCCGCCGGCTCCGCGCAACGGAGTGTCTGTTTCCCTTGGCGAGCCGTATGCGCGGCCCACGTTGACCACTGAGCGCGCTTGGGGTAGCGTTGGAGGGTTCGCCAGAACCCTGCTGGCGCTGGCGCAAGCGGACAGGCTGGTCCGCACCGGACTGGGGCAGCAGAGGCGAGCGCCGGACGCAGGTTGGAAGACGGGCGGAGCAGAACGATGCTGAAGGCGATATCGACACATATCCATCTACGCGAGCGGCTGCAACCGCAGATCCTGGACAGACTGGCGCAGGGCGGGGCCGCGGGAATCGAGGTCTTCGCCATGCGCGGCCACTTCGATTACGACGATAAACATCACGTAAACGAGATTGCCTCGTGGTTCCGCTCGCAGCCGGAGGTGGTCTTCCAGTCGATGCATGCCCCGATGTTTGCCTCCGGCGAGTGGGGGCGCTTCGATTCGCCGCCCCTCAACATTGCCGGCCAGGAGCGCAAGGAGCGGATCGAGGCGATGGACGAGATCAAGCGCGCCATTGAAGTCGCGGAGGTAATTCCATTCCGCTTTCTGGTGCTGCACGCCGGAGTGGCGGGAGAGCGCTTCACCGAGCACAAGTTTGAAGGCGCGCTGACCTCCATCGAACATTTGCGGGCCTTCGCCAAGCCGCTTGGCGTGCAGCTGCTGCTGGAAAACATTCCCAACGAGTTAACGGCGCCGGAGAAACTGGTGGAGCTGATCCGGACGCTGCACTACGAGGACGTCGGCGTCTGTCTCGACCTCGGCCACGCCCACCTGGAGCCGGGAGTGGAGGCGGCGTTTGAGACCCTCAAGCCATATATCCGTTCGGTCCACGTGCATGACAATCACGGCATGAAAGATGAACACCTCTGGCCGGGCGAGGGAAGCATCGGCTGGAAGCGCACGATGGAATTGTTGCGTAGCGCGCCGCAGGTGCCGGCGCTGGTGCTGGAGGTCGAAGGCGATCCCGGTGGCGATCCCGCCTTTGGCAAAACCGTGCCGGCCAAAATGCTGGCGGCGTGGGAGACGCTGGAAGTCTGAGCTCACGGCGTC
>CAVSYY010000007.1:0-419729 GCA_963732315.1 uncultured Acidobacteriota bacterium | reverse complement strand
GAAACAGAGCGCAACCCTCGCACGGATGACGCGAGCGTCCGGGCGAACCTCATCGAAATTGCTCCGGAGGTCAGCGGACGTCTTGTGGAACTTCCGGTGAAAGACAACGCCTACGTGAAGCAAGGCGACCTGCTCTTCGTCATCGATCCGCGCCCGTACGAATACGCGCTGCAACAGGCGCTCTCCGACCAGGCGACGCTGGAGCAGCAAATCATTGACGAGAGACGCAAGATCGCAGCCCAACAACACGCCGCAAGCGCGGCGCTGGCCGGTCTCCATATTTCCAGGACGGGCATCAAGACGGCGGTCAGCAGCGTGGATCTGGCCAAGGCTAGCGTTTTAAGGGCGCAAGCTGCAGCTGATGCCGCCGAGGCGCAGCTCAAGTTCGCCACCAACGATTTGCACCGCATTGAGCCCTTGCTCAAGAAACAATACGTCACCGTGGAGCAAGTGGATCAGGCGAACACTACCGAGCGTGTCGCTCAGGGAAATTACGATGAGGCCCAAGCCGCCCTCGCTGAGGCTCAGGCGCAATCCACGGAGGCTGTCCTGCGACAGGAGCAGGCAGGTTCGGCGGAATCAGAATCAGCGGCCAAGCTGGGGCAAGCCACGTATGCCGTCGACAGGATCGAAACGCTCATGGCTGCGCGAGCCAGCAAAGCCGCCAAGGTCGACAACGCACGGCTCGATTTGGAACACTGTCGCGTCCTCTCGCCTTTCGACGCCTATGTGACCAACATGAACATCTCCGTAGGCGCCTATGCTCACCCCGGCAGCCCGCTGTTCACCTTGATCGATACTCGCACCTGGTGGGTGATCGCAAACTACCGCGAATCGAAGCTCAAGCGCATCCGTCCCGGCATGCACGTCGATGTCTATTTGATGAGTCACCCCGACCGCAGGTTCAACGGCGTGGTGGAGAGCATCGGCTACGGTGTCTTTCCGGAAGATGGAGCTGTATCGAACGGCCTGCCGAACATCGAGCGCACCTTAAACTGGGTTCATCTCTCGACAAGATTCCCGGTGCGCGTTCGTGTGCAGGATCCCGATCCTTTACTCTTCCGGCTAGGAGAGACGTCGGTCACGATCGTGAGATAACGTAATGGACAAAACATCCATTGGTACGCTGCCGCCGTTCGCCGTGCCATCCCCGGTATCATCACTCGCCTCAGAGGCGCGAAGAATTTGGCAGGACCTGCAGCCAACACCTGGGCGTTTGAACACTACGCTGCGCATTGTGCTTGCCACCATTCTGAGCTTGCTGGCCCTGCTTATTTTGCAGGTTCCCTTTGCCTCGTTAGCTCTGTACTTTGTCTTCTTGATCGAACGAGAGAGCCCTGCCGTCTCCCTGCGCACCACCTTGGCCATGGTTCCCGTGGTCGTTGCCGTCGCGATCGAACTGGGAGTCGTGATCTTGACCGACAACGACCCAATGGCGCGTGTGCTCAGCGTTGCCGCGATCAGCTTCCTCGGCGGCCTGCTCGCCGCTGGGACCACGGTTCCGATGCTGGGCGCCATTTTGGGCCTGGTCTACGGCCTCCTGATTGCTGCCTGGGAGTTCCACGCGCCTGCCAACGCGTTAGTCAACAATTCGCTCTGGATCATTAGCGCCATCAGCATCCCGGCTCTGTGCTCTGTCGCCGTAGAGTACATTTTTGGCTCGCGGCGCCCCGCGGACTTACTCCAGGAGGAAAGCACGCTGCGGTGGCAAGCATTGATCTCAATGTTTACGCTCTTCGCGGAGAAGGCGCCCCACGAGGCTCGCACCGAAGCCGTCTCGCGGGTTTCTCGTCTTGCCGTCGCCGGTCAGGACGGTATGCAGGAGCTCTACAACAGGATCGCGGAGCGGGACATGGACACGGGCTCTTTGCCGCCCGGCGCTCGTGTGCGCATCACAATGCTGGCGCAGTTGATGGATGTCGCGGCTGCCCTCGGCTCCGCACCCTACGCCGATAATCCGGAGAGCCTCCAACGCTACACGAGGATTGCCGAACAGGCCCGCGCGGTAAGCGAGCACTCCCCCGAAGCAACCAGGCCGGCACTGGAAGCCAGAACGGGCCCGAATCTCACACTCCTTGACCGTGTCGAGGGAATTCTGCACGCGATTCGATCCATGCCGGCCGGCGCCACCGCTAAGGATAAACATCTCGTCGCGCTGCCTTCGAACAAAGTGCCCCTGTTGGTCCCCGGCGCGCTGACGGACCGGGCGAGCGTAGCCTTCGGACTCAAAATCAGTTTTTGCGCGACACTTTGCTATATCCTCTACCACGCGATCGACTATCCGGGCATATCCACTAGCGTGACAACGGTATTCATCACGGGATTGAGCACTACCGGCGCCATCAAGCAGAAGTTCGTCTATCGCCTTCTGGGTTCAGCCATCGGGGGCCTGATCTTCGGGCTGGGAGCGACGGCGTTCCTGTTTCCTCACATGGATTCGATTACCTCGCTCGTGGTTCTCATCGCAATCATCGCCTTTATCGCTGCGTGGTCTTCGCTAGGGCGGCAATTCGGCTATGTCGGCTTGCAGATTGCATACTCGTTCTTCATAGTAGCGTTCGAGGGATTCTCCGCTCCCACGGAGCTGGCCCCGGCCCGCGACCGCCTCGTCGGCATTCTGCTCGCGCTGGTCGTCATGTGGTTTGTCTTCGACCAGATCTGGCCGGTACGCACCGTCACTGCGATGCGCCGTTCGCTTGCTGCGATCCTCCGCAGCGGAGCCAAGCTCTTTCGGTGGCCTGAAACCGTCAAGCAGCGCCAAGACTTGCCCAAGGAGATCCATGAGCTGCGCAACCACGTCGGCAAGACGGTCGCTGCGATTCGCACGATGAACGGCGCCGTCGAGTATGAGTTCGTTGTGGATCGCGAATTGCATCTCCATTCAAGTGGAACCATTTTGCGTGCCGCACTCACCGCCGCCGCTCTCTTCTGGAACCAGGTGGTATTTCTGCAGAGCAAGCGCGAGCGCGAACTCCTGGAAGATCCGCGACTGGTCGAGATGCGGAACCAGTTCGCGGCGATCATGGAAGTGATGGCTGATGCGGTGGCACAGAAGAAGGCCTTCACCGCCTCCGATCCTTCCCGACTCGCAGATCCTTCGATCCTTGCGGACCCGCGTTATCGCGAATATCTGCAGAACGCACTGGCACGTTTCCGAGAGCTTCAAGATTGCGTCCAGGAGATAGGGGTCGCAGTTTAGACGCGAATCGGCCCGGTTTGAGGGAGGAATCGGCTACTTCTTCCCCTCTGCGAGCTTTTGAGTCGCTCGGGCGTAATTCACAATTGAGTCACGATCCGCATAAGCGCCGCTGCTCTGCCGATGTGCTCTGATAGGGAATGAACGACTCCCCTTTCACTGATCGCGGGTGAACTTATACCAGTGCTTCTAGGCGACAAGCGGCTGCCTTGGGACGAGAGAAGGTGCAGGTTTGCCGCTCAAAACCGCATCGATGTTGTCGAGTGCAAGCATCCCCATGGCTGAACGCGTCTCTACGGTGGCGCTTCCGATATGTGGCAGCAGAAACGTATTCTTAAGCGCGACATATCCAGGGTGGACCTTCGGTTCACCTTCGAAGACGTCCAGCCCTGCTGCTGCAACTCGGCCGCTCTTAAGTGCGGCGATGAGATCCTCATCCTTTACCAGGCCACCACGAGCAGTGTTGATGACGATCGCGCCGTGCGGCAGGAGGTCAATGGTTTTCGAATTGATGAAATGACGAGTCTCTTCCGTTTCGGGCGCGTGCAGGCTAAGGAACTCACTGGCTCGAAGCAAGTCAGACGCACTAGCGTGAAATATGGCGTTGTTCTCCAACGCCGTCGCCAAGCGGGTCGGAGTGGAATAGTGGATTTTCATCCCGAAACCCCTTGCGCGGCGAGCCACTGCTTGGCCAACCCGTCCCATGCCAAAGATGCCGAGAACTTTCCCGTCAACTGCCACCCTAACAACGCTGGACTTGAAGCTTCCCACGCCCCCGTACGCACCTCTTGCTGGGCTTCGTACGCACGCCGCGACGCGCCTAGCATCAGCAGCATCGCGATGTCTGCAGTGGCGTCCGTGTTGACTCCCGGTGTGTAAGCAATGGCGATTTTCCTATTCGCCGCTGCCAGGAGATCGATGTGGTCAAGCCCGACCGAATAGGTGGCAATCACCCTAATAGAGGCGGGCGCCCGCTCGAAGAATTCAGAGTCCAGGCGTTCGAAAGGTGTAATCAGTAGCGCATCGGCGCCTTCTGCGGCCTTTAGCAGTTCGTCACGAGTAAAAGGAATTTCGTGAAGGTTGCGACGTGCCTCGTAGTCTCGGGCGATACGTGCCTCGACCTCATCCACGAAGCGAGTTGTAACCACAAGCACCGGCTTACTCACAGACGACCTCCAGCTGTAATCGTCGGTTGCGCTTCGATCAGACGCTCAGACCAGCCTGACGTTCCGTTCGATCGTCTTGATGATCGAGTCCATGCGGCCTGCCAGCACCTGCTTGGCGAGACTGAGGGTGTAACCCTTGACGGTGTGGAAAGGAACATGCGACGGCAGCGAGAGCGCGAACGGATCGACCACGGCGTCCACCACGACGGGTCCATCCTTGTACGCAAGAGCCTCAGCAAGTCCCTCCTTGACGTCGCCGGGTTCTTCGATGCGGATTCCTTTCGCGCCCATCGCTTCGGCGACCTTGGCGAAATTTGGGTTCTTGAATTCCACGCCGAAGGGGATGATCCCGGCTCTCTTGCTGCTCGATATTGACGAAGTCCAGAGAATCGTTATTGAGGATGATCTGAACCACCGGCATCTTTCGTTGCACCTGCGTCAACAGGTCGCCCATTCCTAGCATCGTGAAGCCCCCGTCGCCGCAGAGGGCGATCGTTTGCCGGCCCGGATATGCCAACTGCGCGCCGAACGCATTGGGCGCGGCATTGGCCATGGACGCCCATGAAAACGAGCCGAAAAGCCTGCGATTTCTTCCGCCCTTGATGTGCCTTGCCAGCCAGATGCACTGCCGTGCCGGTGTCGGCGAAAAACATTGCGTCATCGGAAGCAACGTTCGCTTAGCGTTGCGGCCAGGAATTCCGGACGTATGGGCTTGATCCCGGGTCCTTTCTCGACATAGTGCTGCAAGAGCTCGTGGAAAGAGTTCGTGTCCGCGATGTGCTTGTCGAGAAAGCGGCTGTCGGTTTTGTCGCGAACCCTCTCAAGCAACGCGGTGACGGTCGCCTTGATGTCGCCGACCAGCCCCAGATCAACGGCCGTACGGCGGCCAATGTGTTTGGGATTTTTGTCGATCTGAACTTTCTTCACGCTATCGCCCGGGAGGAATTCCGAGAACGGAAAATCCGTGCCGAGCATCAGCAGGAGTTCGGCGTCATTGATCGCACCAAAGGCTCCGCCGTAACCGAGCAAGCCGGTCATGCCAACCGCATTGGGATTGTCGTGTTCCAGCCACTGCTTGCCGCGTAACGCATAGCCGACCGGAGCTTTCAGTCTGCGGGCGAGTTCGACCACCTCATCGCGGGCCTCTCTGCAGCCATCGCCGCCGAAGATGGCAACCGTTTTCGCATCGTCAATCATGCTCACAAGCTGATTCAGGTCCGCATCGGACGGGCGCAAAACGGGTGTGGCCGGAATCGTGATTCCGGTCGAGTGGGTGGCCGCATCGGCAGACGCAATGTCGCCCGGAAGGGAAATTACCGTGGGCCCTTTCTCCAGGATCGCAGTGAGAATCGCCGTACTGAAGACGGCGCGCGCCTGCTCAGGATTGACGACCCGCCCGGTATACAGAGATGCGGCTTCGAAAAACTTGTAAGGATTGAGCTCTTCGAGCGCGGCTGTGTCCATGAGGGAGGTCTCCACGTCGCCCGCAATAGCGATGACCGGAGCCCCCTCCTTGCGCGCATCCATCAACCCATTGAACAGATGAACGACGCCGGGGCCGGCGGTTCCGCAAACCACCACGGGATTGCCGGTGAGGTAAGCCTCGGCGACAGCGGCGAAAACTCCATATTCTTCGTGACGAACGTGAATTAACTCGATCTTTCCGTTGCGGCGCAGCGCGTCGATGACAGGATTCAGAGCGTCGCCAACAATTCCATAACAGCGTTTGACACCCGCGTTCACGAGCATCTCCCACAAGATATCTGCAACCTTTGCTGACATAGAATGCCCCTCTCCAGGCTGGAACTTTGAGCTTAGGATGGTGCTAATCCCCAGCGGTAAGGACGTCTGCCGGAAGCGAGAGGTTGTCTCTGCGGATCAAGAATGTTCAGGCTTGTTTTGCTTCGCGGTACACACGGACACCCAGCCGATCGCACCTTTACACGGCGAATACCGGCAGCCAAATCAGCACTCGGCAGACCACAATCAGCAGCTACAAGCTGCCACCGGCCCGTGCGTGGCGACGACTCCGTCTATACGCTGCCGATCACGACGGCCAATGTAGCCCGTGTGGAGGTGGTGAACAACAATGCGGCCGCACTACCGGCGGGCCTGCCCTATCAACCGCTTAGTTGGAGCGCGATCACAATGTACATCGATCCAAAGACCCTCACGATGGCGACGCTCTTTGGGAATGACGCGGCGATGGATGCGGTGCGAGCGGGGCGGACCGATTTGACGGCCGATCGCAAGGGAACCGCGTATCCGGCGGGTGCGGTACTGGCGCTGGTCACATGGGCGCAGCGTGACGACCCGCACTGGTTTGGGGCGCGTATTCCCGACGTAGTGCGATCTGTAGAGTTCGTGCGTGTGGCGGCCGCGGGGCAGCCGAGCAGCTACCAGAACTTCGCGGGCGGTGGACTGATCGAGCAGCCGCCTACGGCCAGCGTAGCGGCAGCCAGGACAACTTTTGTGCTAGGCCTGACCCCGGCGCGACTGCCATAGCCAAGCGGAGTGGTCGGCTTAATTCACCCAATCGTTCTCTCAACTGGACACGCCGGGCAACCCAATCATGGCGGATTGTGTCCACGAGATGTAATCACGAGATGCAATCACGTTTTGGGCGTTGAGAATGACAGAAGCTTGCAAAGGAGATGGTCATGGCTGAACCGAACAGAATACCTCCAAGAACTCCCGCGGATGCGAACTTGGACTCTCCTCCTACTCCTAGCCCAAGGCTCTCCCTAGCCAAGAGCGCGCCTCGATCAGAGCAAACCCAAAGCGAAGCTCAAACACGAGCATTCGTTATCGCCTGGTTTTTCACCGTCATCTTCTATTTCCTCGAATATGCGGTGAGGTCGTCGCCCTCCGTGATGATTGCAGAGTTGGAAGCCTCGTTCAACACAACGGCGCTAGGAGTCGGTGCGATTCTCGGTGTCTATTACTACACATACTCGACTATGAGCCTGGTTGCCGGAGCAGCTCTCGACCACTTAGGAGCCAAGCGTACAGTCCCTATCGGAGTTGCGGTTCTGGGAATCGGCTGTCTGCTGTTCAGTGCTTCGTCAGTGCTCGCAGGAAACACCGGCCGCCTGCTGCAGGGTGCTGGTTCCGCGTTCGCATTCACCGGTGCGGTTTATCTTGCGGCCCGCGGATTCTCCGCGCGCTATCTTGCTACTGCGATCGGCGCCACCCAATGCATCGGAATGCTCGGCGGATCGGTGGGACCGCTTGCCATTGGGCCGATGATTGAGCGTGGAGTGGGTGTTCATCTTGTGTGGGTCGGGTTGGGAGTCATCATCCTGGCGGTTGCGATTGTTCTCTATGTTGCGACCCCAAAGGAACAGCTCGGCCCGCACGCCCAGGAAGGCGGTTTCGGCTCGTTGCTGAAGCCGTACAAGATTGTGTTCTCAAACCCCCAGTCGTATCTCTGCGGGGCTGTTGCGGGTCTGCTGTTTGCACCCACCACCATCGGGGACATGATCTGGGGCGTCGCGAGATTTCAAAAGGACCTTCAACTCTCCCACCACAGTGCGGTGCTCGTCGTTTCTATGGTTCCCCTCGGCTGGGTGGTCGGATGCCCGCTGCTAGGTTGGCTCTCCGACCGCATCGGACGGCGGAAACCGGTCATCATGGGGAGCATTGCGGTCATGATTCTGTGCGGTGTCCAGATCGGCTTCAAAACGCTTCCGATTCCAGTCCACGTCGCAATGTTCATCTTCGGTATCGCATCGGGCGCCGCGATGATCCCCTACAGCATCATCAAAGAAGTCAACCCGGATAGTGTGAAAGGCAGTGCGGCTGGAGGAATCAATTTCCTGGTATTCGGAATTACCGCCTTCCTTGGCCCAATTTACGCCAGTCACGTCGGGAGAGGAATCGGGATCGAAGGACACCTGACAGCGAATTTTCAGCAAGGAGTCGAGTTCTGGATAGCTTGCTGTGCAGCCGCGATTGTCGTGAGCCTTTTTCTTCGCGAGACGGGAAGCGCAGCGCATCCACAACCGGCTCTCAAATAAACACCTAATGCGGCGCCAATCCGTCACAACCGTGCGGCTGCCGATCGAATCGAACTCAACCGGCACACAACCAGATTTCAGAGGAGGATGAGGGCAATGGCACACCGAGTTGCTGATGAATTGGTGAACAAACTCGTCGAGGCGGGCGTGGAAAGGCTATACGGGGTCGTCGGAGACAGTCTGAATCCTGTTACCGATGCTTTACGGCTGAATGGCAAGCTTAAATTTATCCATGTGCGCCACGAAGAAACCGGCGCGTTTGCTGCCGGTGCTGAAGCTCAGTTGAGCGGGAAGCTCGCGGCCTGCGCAGGTAGCTGCGGTCCCGGAAATCTTCACCTGATTAACGGCCTCTTCGACGCTCACCGCAGCAACGCCCCGGTACTCGCGATCGCCTCGCATATTCCGACCAGTGAGATCGGTACCGGATTCTTCCAGGCTACGCATCCGGAGATCCTCTTCCAAGAGTGCAGCCACTACTGTGAGCTGATCTCGAATCCGCAGCAGTTTGAGCGTGTTCTTCATATCGCGATGCAGAGTGCAATTGGAAAGGGTGGAGTCAGCGTGATCGCGCTGCCCGGAGATGTGGCCGGGATGGAGATCCATGCCAATGGCTCCGCTCGTTCCCTGGTAGGCCACAGGCCGTCCGTCCGGCCCTGTGATAAGGATTTGGCGCAACTGGCGGACCTGATTAATTCCTCTAAGAAAGTGGTTTTCTTCTGCGGAATTGGTTGCGCCGACGCCCACGATGAAGTGGTCGCTCTGGCGGAGAAGTTGAAATCTCCAGTTGGGCATTCGTATCGGGGAAAGCCGTTCGTCGAGTACGACAATCCCTATGACGTGGGAATGAGCGGCTTGCTTGGCTTCGGCGCGGCATACCAGGCAATGCATGAATGCGATCTGCTGCTGCTCCTGGGTACCGATTTTCCGTACGACAAATTCATGCCAACTAAACCCAAGATTGTCCAGGTTGACATCAGGGTGGAGAATTTGGGGCGGCGAAGCAAGCTCGATCTCGGACTCTGGGGCGACGTGCGCGAAACCCTCCGCGCGCTTATGCCGATGGTAGACACAAAGTCAGATCGCACGTTCCTGGATGCGATGCTCGGTAAATATAAAGAGGCGCTTCGCCGCTTGAATGTTTACGTGGATCACGTTGGAAAGCGCACACCCATGCACCCGGAGCACGTTGCGGCCGCGTTGAGCGAAGCCGCGTCCGACGATGCGATCTTTACCGCCGACACCGGAATGTGTAACGTTTGGTCTTCCCGTTATATTCGAGCATCCAAAGACCGGCGGTTGATCGGCTCCTTCACCCACGGGTCCATGGCGAATGCGCTCCCGCAGGCCATTGGCGCCCAACTTTGCTATCCCGGAAGACAGGTCATCGCAATGGCGGGAGACGGCGGCCTGGCGATGCTCATGGGCGACATGCTGACCATGACGCAGTACGACCTGCCCATCAAACTCGTCGTGTTCAACAACAGCGTTCTTGGGATGGTGAAACTCGAGATGGAAGTAAACGGACTGCCCGACTATCAGACGGACCTGAAGAATCCAAACTTCGCAAAGGTTGCCGAGGCTATGGGCATGATGGGTGTAAGAATCGAAAACCCGGCCGATGTGTCGTCGGGACTAAAGAAAGCGCTTGAGCAATCGGGTCCTGCGCTCATTGACGTAGTGACCGATGCAAATGCGGTTTCGTTGCCTTCCCATATCACGGCCGACCAAGTCGTAGGCTTCGGACTGACCATGGGAAAACTGGTACTTGCAGGTCACATCGACGAGGTGGTGGACACGATTGAAACCAATATTCGTCATGTCGCGTGAGCAATGCATCCGCAATCTTCATGCCGACGGCGCCACCATTGAATACGAATCATTGGTCGTCGCCGCCGGCATGCGGACCTCCCACTACGGGCACACTGAGGCTAAGAGCGAAGAAGTTGCTCCTTCGAGCGGAAGCCACGGAGCTGCTTGAGGCGGTTAGGAAGACATGGCAATTACGAAGACTAGAGACAATGGCAGGCAGAGTACGGGAGCGAGCCACTCGAAGAGACGGCATCTACTACAGTTGCTCACTGCTCTCGGTTGGGTGCCACTCGCCACTTTCGGAGAATCTGCTGCGCCGTCGAGCCCGACGAGTATCTTTGCGCCGGTCTCCACTCCCGCCAACTCGATTTTCGACCTTTCCCTCTTCGTGCTCGCAATTACGGGAGCAATATTCGCGGTCGTTTTTGGCTTGCTGATCTATGCCGTGGTGCGCTTCAGAAAAAGGGCACACGACGACGACCACGAGCCGCCGCAGGTTTATGGCAGCAACCAGGTAGAGCTGGCATGGACGGTTATTCCTGTCCTCATCGTAGTTGCTTTGTTCATGGCGACAGCACGTGTCATTGCAAGCGTCCAAAGGGAGGCTCAACCCGCAAATGCAATTGAAGTTGTTGCCATCGGTCATCAGTTCTGGTGGGAGTTTCGATATCCGGCGCTCAATGTTGTGACCGCGAATGAGCTGCACGTGCCGGTAAGCGATCCGGCGCACCCAGGCCCGACTTTTATCAAACTGCTTTCCGCCGATACCGATCACAGCTTCTGGGTACCTCGCTTGGCGGGTAAAACCGACTTGATTCCAAATCGCGAAAACCGCATGTGGATTGATCCGCATGAGGCTGGACTGTACCTGGGACAGTGCGCCCAATATTGCGGCACGCAACACGCCAAGATGCTTCTGCGCGTCTACGTGCAGTCGCGCGACGAGTTTGACCGCTGGGTGCAGGAGCAAAGTCAACCGGCGCACGTTGCGGACAACACATCCGAAGGGAAACGCGTATTTGAGACCACCGCCTGCATCAACTGCCACGCGGTTGCGGGCACAGTGGCCAACGGGCACTTCGGGCCAGATCTAACGCACCTGATGAGCCGGGACACGATCGCTTCCGGAGCAGCCGCGAATACACCGGACAATCTCCGGCAGTGGATTCGAGACCCTGACGCAATCAAACCTGGATCCAAGATGCCGGCCATGGGGTTGAGCGAGCAGCAGATCAATGCAGTGACGGCATATTTGCTGACGCTCCGCTGACCGTTGAAGGAGAACACGCGATGTCCACGGATTCAATCGCATTGCCCGGCATAAACGCTGCGGCCCGCCCTTTCGTCGATACGCTTCACGCCTGGGTGACGACCGTCGATCACAAGCGGCTTGGCATCCTGTACATCGTATATGCCTTGTTCTTTCTGGTGATCGGCGGGGTTGAGGCGATGGTCATGCGGATTCAGCTCATGGTTCCGCACAACAACTTTGTCTCCCCGCAGGTGTTCAACCGCATGTTCACCATGCATGGGACCACGATGATTTTTTTTGTGGCTATGCCCATTCTGTTCGGGTTTGCGAATTACCTGATTCCCCTAATGATCGGCGCACGCGACATGGCGTTCCCGCGGTTGAATGCTTTCAGCTTCTGGTTGACGGCATTCGGAGGTCTTCTTCTTTACTTCAGCCTGGTGGGAGCAAATGGCCTGTACGGAGCGGGAAATGCTCCTGACATGGGTTGGTTCGCCTACGCGCCACTGACCGCGCAGACCTTTTCCCCCGGACACAGCACCGATTTCTGGACGCTTGGCTTGCTCGTTTCGGGGATTGGCAGCATCGGTACGGCGATCAATATTGTTGCCACTATCGTGTGCCTGCGCTGTCCGGGAATGACCTTGAATAAGATGCCGCTGTTCGCCTGGCTCAACCTCGTGATGGGCGGCATGGTGATATTTGCCGTAAGTCCACTCACAGCGGCTCAGCTCATGTTGATGGTCGACCGCTACCTGGGAGGACATTTCTTCGACACGCAAGCCGGAGGTTCGGCGGTCATATGGATGCACTTCTTTTGGATCTTCGGTCATCCCGAAGTCTATATTCTCGTCATCCCGGCATTCGCCTTTGTATCCGAAATCGTTCCAGTGTTCTCCCGAAAACCAATTTTCGGCTATCCAGTTATGGTCGCAGCGACGGTCTGCATTGGATTCATCAGTATGAGCGTATGGGCGCACCACATGTTCACCGTCGGAATGAGCGCCAACGGCAATACCTTCTTCGTGCTAACGACAATGGCAATTGCTGTCCCAACCGGCATCAAGATCTTCAACTGGTTGGCAACGATGTGGGGCGGAAAAATTGATTTGAAAGCTCCAATGCTTTTCTGTGTTGCCTTCCTATTCCAGTTCCTGGTCGCCGGCCTGACTGGAATCATGCTCGGCGCTGCGCCGTTTGATTGGCAGCTTGGAAATTCCTATTTCGTAGTCGCACACTTTCACTACGTAATCGTCGGAGGAATCCTGTTTGCACTTTTCGGAGCCTTCTATTACTGGTTCCCCAAGATGTCAGGAAAGATGTACAGCGAGACTCTAGCAAGGTTGCACTTCTGGTTGTTCCTGATTGGCTTTCACCTGACCTTCGACTTCATGCACATCCCCGGACTGTTGGGCATGCCACGAAGAATCTACACCTACGAACCGGGCCGTGGCTGGGAGATATGGAATTTGATCGCTACCATCGGCGTGTTTTTCCAGGCGGCTGGCGTTTTGATTTTCGTTGCCAACCTGTTGTGGTCGTATTTCAGAGGAGAAGCAGCCAGCGCTGATCCTTGGGACGCATGGACGCTCGAATGGTCTACCAATTCACCACCCCCTGCATACAACTTCGCCGTCATTCCAACCGTTAGGAGCCGCCGTCCGCTTTGGGACCTCAAGCACCCGGACGATCCGGACTGGAAGTACGAGTAGTGGAGAAATATTGATGTCCACAGCTACGACGATCGTCGAACCAGAGATCAAATGCGATCTTCCCGAACGCGGGCGTGTGGGGATGTTCGGGCTGATCGCTGCCGAGTCCGCAGTGTTCACCATCTTTGTAGTCGCGTACCTGTTTTACATCGGCAAGAGTCTGTCGGGCCCCATGCCCAAAGACGTTCTTACAGCACCGATTTTTTACACCATGTGTTTACTCTCCAGCAGCCTGACGATCCACGTCGCCGTCCGGGCGCTGCGCATGGGGAATATCCGAAGTTTCAAGACTTGGTGGTTTCTGACGATCGCCTTGGGCGCCGCCTTTCTTTTCGGAACAGCCAGCGAATGGCACCGGCTCATCTATAAGGACGGACTGACCATCAGTACGAACCTGTTCGGGACCACCTACTATTCGTTGGTCGGGCTGCATGGCTCTCACGTGATCGTCGGTCTTCTCTGCCTTTCTACCGTCATGACGTTCGCGCTCCGGGGAAAAGTGAAACCAGAACACGCCTATCGTGTCGACGTGTTGTCGCTCTACTGGCATTTTGTGGATGCAGTATGGGTTGTGGTCTTCACGGTGGTGTACGTGATTGGACGCTGAGGAAGCACCGGAGAATGGCTTCGGAACCATCAACAGCGGCAGAAGGGAAGAGCGCGGGTGCGGTGGATCTGCCAGTGCCGAAGGCATGGCAGAGCGTTCTGGCGCTTGGCGTCACGTTGTTCTTCTTCGCAGGAGTCGCTCTACTGGCATTTCGCGGACGCAGTGTGGGTTCTAGTCCCCACGGTGGCGTAGGTGATTTGGTGATGGGGGAGGACCGGAGGGTGGCTTTGGAACCATTGATATCGACAGTAAGGGAGAACGCGAGAGCAGTGAATCTGCCTGCGCCGACGGCGTGGCCGATTGTTCTGGCGTTTGGCGTCACGTTGCTCTTCGCCGGATTGGTCACCAGCGCCTCCATCAGCATTCTTGGTGCGATATTGACCGCCGGCGGATCGATTGGGTGGTTTTGCGACGTGCTGCCAGTCGAGAAGCATGAATCCGTTCCGGTTTCGGCGGAACCGCCAGCCGTCAGGACGACCCGGCCCACAGTAGATCGGGTCAAGTGGGCGACCGGCGAATTAGTTCGGGCGCGCCTGCCGCTTGAGATTTATCCGATCTCGGCAGGGGTTAAGGGCGGCTTGGCGGGAGGCGTGGTCATGGCTATTCTGGCGGCGATTTACGGCATTGCCAGCAGGCATGGCATTTGGTACCCGATCAACCTTTTGGCGGTTGGATTTTTCCCGGCACTGCAGACCACCGAGCAGATTGCCGCATTCCATTGGGATGCATTGCTCATTGCCACAATCGTTCACGTGGTCACGTCTTTACTGGTCGGACTTCTTTATGGCGCAACGCTTCCGATGTTCCCGCACCGCCCGATCCTGCTGGGTGGTTTCATAGCGCCAATTTTGTGGTCTGGCTTGCTCCACAGTGTTCTCGAAATCATAAACCCTGTGCTCAACCAGCGCATTGCCTGGCCTTGGTTCGTCATCTGCCAGATCGGATTCGGTGTGGTTGCGGGCATTGTGGTTTCACACCAGTTGCGTGTGCGCACTTGGCAGTATCTTCCTTTTGCCGTGCGTGCCGGTGTCGAAGCATCTGGAACCAAAGACACGACGGATGAAGGGCGACAGCCATGAAATGCGAGGTCATTTTTTCGATTCTTGCGACCTTGGCTGTCTTGGTTGCTGCTGGCTGCACCAGTTCCACCGGCCGGCCCGGACCGGCGGTTATTCGTCCCGACCAAATCGCGGATTTTCATTCCCTCTATACAGAAAACTGCGCAGGATGCCACGGATTCGAAGGCAAGGGCGGAGCCTCGACTGCTCTCAGCGATCCCACCTTTCTCGCCATCGCCGACGATGCGGCAATTCGTCGCACGGCCAGCAACGGAGTACCTGGTACGCCGATGCCGGCTTTCGCGCAAAGTGCGGGTGGAATGCTCACCGACATGCAGGTTGACATTGTGGTGCATGGAATTCGTTCCTGGGCCCGGCCCGACCTCCTCCGTGATACCACTCCTCCGCCCTATGCCGCGCAGATTCCGGGCGACCCGCGGCGCGGCGCCGGAGTGTATGCAACGTTCTGTTCCGCTTGTCATGGCCCGGACGGCAGGGGCGGCACGAAAGCAAGTTCGATCGTGGACCGGTCATACCTGTCGCTCGTAAGCGATCAATATCTCCGCACGACGGTGATTGCTGGACGGCCTGAGCTGGGCGCGCCGGATTGGCGCGGTGACGTGCCCGGCCGACCCATGTCGGCGCAAGAGGTCTCCGACGTCGTGGCCTGGCTCTCCGCGCAACGCCCGCAATTCTCCGATCCGCCTAGCCCTACCCCGGCAGCAATCCCAGCCATGAAAGGACTTCCATGACGCCACAAGATGAATCTGCGGAACTGCGCAATCAGAGCATTTCCCGGCCCTCGGAAGCTGGAATCTCCAGGCGCGCCATGCTCTTTAAATTTGGTCTGCTCTTCAATGGTTTCGTTGCCGCGATGCTGGCCGTGCCAATCCTGGGTTACATTCTGTCTCCGGCAATTCGCGAGAAGAAGGTCGGCGACGAATCGTGGCTCTCTCTTGGAGGACTGGAAAAGTTTCCCACCGGCCAGACTCGGTTGGCCACCTATCGCAATCCAGTAGTGAATCCGTGGGACGGGCAAACAGCAGATCTCCCGTGCTGGGTGCGAAATGTCGATGGGCAGAACTTTCAGGTCTTTGCGATCAATTGCGCACACCTCGGCTGTCCGGTTCGCTGGTTTCCAAAGTCGGGCCTGTTCCTGTGCCCATGCCATGGGGGTGCCTATTATCAGGATGGTTCGCGCGCCTCCGGCCCCCCTTTGCGCGGATTGTTCGAGTACCCCCACAAGGTTCAGGATGGAGAGCTCTTTATCAAAGCCGGAGAGTTGCCGACACCGGGGCAGGCTGCGAATCGGGTGTCGGGGAGGCCGACATGCGCCTGATCGATCATATCGGCGCATGGCTCGACCAGCGCCTTAAACTTGGTGCTTCCATTCGCGAAACAGCCGAGCACCCTGTCCCGCGCGAAAGCGCAAGTTGGTTTTATGTGTTCGGCAGTGCTGCGTTGACTGTTTTCGCTTTGCAGCTTGTCACCGGCATTCTTCTGGCGCTCATTTACGTGCCATCTGCCGGAGAGGCCTGGAACAGCCTTCAGGTCCTCAATCATCAAATCACACTTGGTTGGTTCATCAGGGCCTTGCACGGCTGGGGCTCGGATTTTATGCTCGCAATCGTCCTGATTCACATGGTGCAAGTCTTCCTTTTCGGGGCTTACAAATTCCCCAGGGAACTCACTTGGATCATGGGCGTCCTGCTTCTCCTCGTAACGCTTGGCATGGCTTTCACCGGCCAGGTCCTTCGATTCGATCAGGACGCTTACTGGGGCTTGGGCATCGGAGCATCGATCTCAAGCCGCGTGCCTGTCGCGGGGCCGCTAATTGTGAATCTCTTATTAGGAGGTCCTATCATCGGTGGCGCAACGCTCTCGCGTTTTTTTGCCCTGCACGTGTTCGTGATCCCGGGGCTCCTGATCGCGTTTGTGGGCATTCATTTGCTTTTGGTTTTGAAGCTGGGGATCAACGAATGGCCGATGCCGGGACGCATCGTTCGACGCTCTACCTACCTCCAGGAATATCACGAACTCACGCATAAGAACGGCGTGCCGTTCGTGCCGCAGGCGATTTGGAAGGACGCCCTGTTTTCCGGCTTTATTCTTCTTTCAATCGCAGCCTGCGCCTTCGTTTACGGTCCCTTTGGTCCGGGAGGTCAGCCAGACCCGACGATTATTCAGACCGCTCCGCGCCCCGATTTCTTTTTCCTGTGGGTATATGCGCTGCTTTCTTATTTACCCCCGTCAGCCGAAACACCGATCTTGCTGATCGTGCCGGTGGTCGGCATCGCTGCTCTATTGGCGCTCCCGTTTGTGGCAGGCGAAGGGGAGAAACACTGGAAGCGCAGGCCCATTGCTGTTCTCTCGGTTCTGCTGATCGCAGTGGCACTGGGAACCTTGACGCAATTAGGTGAACACACGCCGTGGAGCCCAGTGATGGATGCGTGGAGCAGTCAGCCCATTCCGGCAGAATATCTGATGGGACGGACGGCTCTGGAGCGCCGCGGCGCTTTAGTCTTCCAGGCGAAGCAGTGCCACAACTGCCATTCGCTCGATGGCAAGGGCGGGAAACGTGGCCCCGCGCTCGACCGGGTTGCTGTACGCCTCACCCAGGATCAACTCATTCGCCAAGTAATTCAGGGAGGCGGCAACATGCCGGCCTATGGCAAAAACCTGACGCCCGCAGAAACCAATGCCTTGGTTGCGTTTTTGCAAACTCTGCATCCGCCCGGACAGGCACCGGCACATGACGCCTCGCGCGACGCGGCACTTGGAATGCCCGCGGAAGAATCCGCGCTCCCGCGCCAATAGGATGACCGATGCTAACTCCAGTCCAATGCACCTGTAGCGCCTTCCCCATTCCGGTTGCGCTCGCTCTCATGGTCGCGGCCTGCGTCTACCTCCGTGGCTGGTATCGCCTGCGGAATAACTCCCCAGCCGCGATGCCGGTTTGGCGAGCTGCTGCTTATATCAGCGGCTTGTTTTCGATTTGGATCGCTACCGGTTCTCCTCTCGCAAGACTCGACCATGAGTTGCTCACTATGCATATGGTGAAGCACCTCCTCATCATGGCGGTTGGGGCGCCCCTGGTTCTGCTCGGAGCGCCGGCTCTACCGCTCACGCACGGGCTCCCTCGGCGGTGGATTGGCAGCGCTGTGGACTTCATGGCCCGCTTCCCAGTGATGCACGAGCTCAAGCGATTGCTTTCCAACCCGGTATTCTGCTGGCTTGCCGCCACCGCCGCCGTGATCGGATGGCATCTTCCCGCCGCATTCGAGCTGGGGATTCGCTCCCACGCTTGGCATGAAGTCGAGAGCGCGTGTTTTTTGTGTGCCGGGCTCCTCTTCTGGTGGCCGGTGGTGCGGCCATGGCCGCGCTCCGCGGAATACTCTCGATGGTCGGTTCCCCTCTACCTTTTCCTCGCCACCCTGCCGTGCGACACGCTTTCCGCATTTCTTGCGTTTTGTGATCGCGTTGTTTACCCGTCGTACCTGACCACACCCCGCCGCTTCGGCATTTCTCCTCTGGGAGACCAGCAGTTTGCGGGCGTCTTGATGTGGGTGTTTGTAACATTCATCTATTTACTTCCGGCAGTAGTCGTCACAATCTCTAACCTCTCGCCTGCACGAACCCCAGCACAAGAGCACGCGCGGTCCGGCTTACGCACATTCGCTGGGCAGCCGCCCAATACCTCAGAAGGTGACGTTGCGTGAAGATGTCAATCGACTCGACTCGACTCGAGTGCTTCATTGTTATCGCGACGCATAAATCAGGTGCTGTGCGGAACGTAGGCACGCGCAGCGGCCGCCACAGGCTGGACGCCCTCGACCGAGTCCCCTTGTCTGGAGTCTGCACCGCCAATGCCCGTCTCACTGAGGCTACGGCAAACGGACCGGCAGCCACGAACTGGCTGCCGTATTCTGCGGATCACTTTGCGAGGGAGGCGATCCGGTCGGTCCGCCGCATATGGCTTCGTCGTCGCCGGGCCCCTTCCCGTAAATTTCCGCGTGATGAGGCTATCCGTTGTGATGTAGCCGACTGTCATTGCGACGACCAGCAGGGCCCCTACCAGCTTCGGCGGGCTGGGCACGGGGATATCGAACCAGCGGCATCCGGCACCGACGAGCAGCCCGAGCCGCAGACCGGCAAAGATCTTCATGATCGGAGGAAACAGTGCCAATGATAGCGGAAGACCACATTCATATTGGAGCTATCGTTTTCCCAGGAATGGACCAAATTGACTTTACTGGGCCATTCGAAGTTCTTTCACGGATTCCCGGCTCCACTTTTCATGTGCTGTGGAAAGAGACGATTCCGATTCGAGACGTCCACGGACTGATCATCACTCCAGAGAAGACTTTTAACCAGGCCCCACAACTTAATTTACTTGTTGTTCCGGGCGGTTTCGGACAGGAATCATTAATGGATGACGATGTCGTGCTGAAATTCATCCAGGAGCAGGCCGAGGGGACCCGGTACCTTTTCTCTGTCTGCACTGGAGCCTTGGTTTGTGGGGCGGCAGGCTTGCTGAAAGGTGTACGCGCGACTACACATTGGTCGGCTTTTCACCTGCTTGAGTGCTTTGGGGCAATCCCGGTCAATTCGCGTGTTGTGGTTGACGGGAAGCATGTCAGTGCCGCGGGTGTCACCGCAGGCATTGATGGAGCTTTGAGAGTGGCGTCACTCCTGCGCAACGAGCGGATCGCGCAGCAAATTCAACTTTCTATCGAGTATGCCCCGGAGCCGCCCTTCAACAGCGGCACTCCGCAAACGGCTCCTCCGGAAGTCCTCGAAGCCGCACGAGCCTCGGTCCGGCAGATCACAGAGGCGCGGCTTGTTACGGCACGGCGCATTGCTTCACGCCTAGGTATTAAGCCGTTTTCTGAGACGCCATAAGGAAACTCTCTATATTGTGAAGGGGCTGAGCGAACTGCGGGGAGAGCAGCACGCTCGTGAGCTGCTGAAGTCATCGACTCGGGCTGTTTGAGGCAGTTCTCCGCGCCGAAGAAATCAGCTTCAGATACCGGATCATCTCTGCGCGTTCATCGGCGTCAACTTTTCGTGATTATAACTTGCAGATTATAAACATTTTATTGGTGGAGGCGAGGGGAGTTGAACCCCTGTCCGAAAACGCTGAAAGCAAGGAGACTACATGCGTATTCGATTCAAGCCGTGGTCATTACCCACAACGTTCGCCATCTACGCTAAGAATCGGCAAGAAACGTAGCTGGCTAGCCTGTTGATCTCGCTCCCGCCCCCAGACGTAGGGCCTTGAGCCAGCCTACTGTGCGACGTTCTGACCGCAGCCCGTAGGCGAAGCCGCGGAGAACGGCAACTTAACTAATTAAGCTGCGTAAGCCAGTTGAGTGTTGGCAACTGTGTTTTTTTCACACGATTAAGGGTGCGTGAACCCCTGCATGCCTCCTGGCCGCAACCGTTCCCGTCGAAGCCGTGACGCCCCCATTGAAAATCTGTACCCAGCCGAGACCCCAGTTTTTGAGTCTCGGTCGGGCTCCGCTTTGCCGCGCCAGTTTCGGTCTGCGGTTTGCGGAAATCTTCTGCGTCGTAGCCGCTTGTCCCCGGAGTTTTCCGGTTGGAGCTGCCGGCTTGGTCCGCCGCAATTTCTCTGCGGACCCGAATGGTCAAGGACCATTTCAAAGAGCTCCTTCCACCTTACACGATCCGTGCGGTGGAAGCTACGTTAGAAGCTTACAGAAGCTTTAACGTACATAGTGTTAGATGCACGAAACCCGCCCTGCGATCTTTGGTGCCGCTACTTTCCTTCCCAGAACTCCAGTTCCGGCGCCTGCTCGATCACTCCGCACTCGGCGGCCAGCTCAAAGTAACGGGCCAAACCCTTTTTGCATTCCGCGTCCAGCTGGTAGTGGATGTTCTCCTGCAGGTAGCGGACGATCTCTGCTTCTGGCAGTCCCATCCGCCGCGCCCACTCCCGCGCAATCGACGCCACGCTTTCCGGCCTCAGTCCGTGGTCGCGCGAGCGCCGGAAGATCCCTGCCAGATTCAATCCCTCGCGCATCTGGGCCAGGGCCGCCTTACGCACCGCCCACACCGCGAACACAAACGGAAGCCCGGTCTTTTGCTTCCATACCTCGGCCAGGTCGTAGGCATACAGGCCGTCGGTCTGCACCATCATCGCCGGATCGCCGATCAGCAGCGCGGCATCGCACTCGGCCAGCATCGGCCCCAGCAGGGGAGCCATCGGCCGCAGCTCGCGCCGCCCCCCAAAGAACTTGGTCAGCAGCACCTGCGTCAGCCCCACTGAGGTTCGCGACGAGGTATCCACGGCCACGGTGCGGATCTCCTCCATCGGCCGCTTGCTCACCAGTTGGATCGACCGCACCCGGTTCCGCGCCGCAATCGCCACATCCGGCAGCACCACCAGCCCCGCAATCTCCGCCGTGGTAATCACCGGAATGATGCCGATATCCGCCTCGCCCACGCGCAGCGCCTCGGCGCACAGCGAGGGCACGGTGTAGGCAATCTCAAAATTCTCCAGAATCTCCTGCGAAGGCTGGTGCACAAAGTCCCACATCAGCGGGGCCGTATTCAAAAACGAGATCGCCGAAATCTTCAGTGCGCGCATAACTGATGGTATCAAGCGGCTGCCCCGGGTGGCCCATTCAAGCCGTCCTTTGGCTTGAGTGGGGTAGTTGCCCTTGCTCTTGAATTTGTATTTGCTCCCGGATTCGTATTTCCCGTGACTCGCCCGCCGCACTCCGCTACACTCGCCTCTATCCTTATTATTGCTGGCAGTTATTCCGGAAGCCGTCTCTTTATGCCTGACGTTACCACTCCCGTCGCCCGCGACCGCCACATGCTCGCCCTGGCCTTTACTCCGCAGCTTGGGCCCACCCGCGTCCGCCGCCTCTTTGACCGCATCCCGGAGGTGGAGGCTATCTTCCGCGCCCCGCTCACCGAACTGGAAGCCGCCGGCCTGCCCGCCGCCAGCGCCCAGGCCATCGCTCTCGGGGAATCGCTCCGTCTGGCAGACGAGGAGCTGAAAAAGCTCGCCAAAGCTCCCGGCGTTTCGCTGGTCACCCTCGGCTCGGAGTTCTATCCCGCCCACCTGGCCGAAATCTACGACCCGCCGCTCGTCCTCTACGTGCGCGGCGATGCCCGCATCCTGCTCGACCCTGCCATCGCCGTCATCGGCACCCGCCACCCTACGCCCTACGGCTTGGGCATGGCCGAGCGGCTCTCCGAGGACCTGGCCAACTGCGGACTGGTCATCATCAGCGGCCTGGCCCGCGGCATCGACTCCATCGCCCACAAGGGAGCCGTGCAGGCCCGCGGACGCACCATCGCGGTCTTCGGCACCGGAGTCGATATCATCTATCCCCGCGAAAACCGCAAGCTCAGCGAGCAGATCCTCGAACTGGGCGGCGCCCTGGTCAGCGAATTTCCGCTCGGCACCGGCCCCAATCCCCACAATTTCCCCTTGCGCAACCGCATCATCAGCGGCCTGTCGCGCGGAGTCCTGGTGGTCGAAGCCGGAGAATTCAGCGGCACCCGCATCACCAGCCGCTGCGCCCTGGAGCAGTGCAGGGAAGTCTTCGCCGTCCCCGGCAACGTGACCAACAAACTCGCCTGGACGCCCAACACCCTCATCAAGCAGGGAGCCAAGCTGGCCGCCACCTGGGAAGATATCTTCGAGGAACTCCCCACCGAAATCCGGCTCCAGCTCCAGCAGCGTCAGTCCCAACTCCCGCCGCCGCGCGCCGCATCCCTTTTTGATCCGCCGCCCGCCGCCGAACTCCCCGCCGCCCAGCAGAAGGTATTCGGCGCCATTAAGTGTGACGCTTCCATTCACATCGACGAGCTCATCGAGCGCTTCGATGCCGCGCTCTCCAGCTCGGAGATCTTCACCGCCCTGTTCGAACTCGAACTCAGCAACAAAATCCGCCAGCTCCCCGGCAAAAACTACGTCCGGGTCTTCTGATCGGGCGCCTGCGGCCGGCAGCGTAGCGTTACCCGAGGGTGCCCCATTCGAGCCCTCCTTTGGCTTGAGTGGGTTAGTTGACTCGGCTCTTGCCATTGTTTTTGCCTTTGCTTCCGAAGGGTCATTCTGAGCTCCGCGAACAACCCCACCGCCGCTCCCGTCTCCCCCGCCGCCTCAAGGTCATCGCGCCAATCCAGCCCCGGTTTGCCACTCCGCCCCGCACAAAAGTACCGCTCCCCGCAGTTCCCTAATGGAATCAACGCATTATCCGTCCCGTCTGGACCTTCGCAGGGCCTTTCCCACACCCCAAAATTTTGCCATGCGCCTCCCTTCGTGCTAGGTTACGTTCCAGTTTCCCAGTTTCGGAAGAGGTTCCATTGTCCAAAGGTTTGGTCATCGTCGAGTCGCCCGCCAAGGCCAAGACGATTCAGAAGTATCTCGGCCCCGGTTACGAGGTGGAAGCCTCCCTCGGTCATATTAAGGATCTGCCCAAGAAGGGTCTCGGCGTCGATGTCGATAACGACTTCGCCACCGAGTATGAGGTCATTCCCGGCAAAGAGAAGGTGGTCGCCCAACTCAAGAGGCTGGCCCGCTCCGCCGACGCCATCTACCTTGCGCCCGATCCTGACCGCGAAGGCGAAGCCATCGCCGCCCATCTCGCCGAAGAGCTAGGCAGCAACGCCGACGGAGGCCGGGGCCGCAAAAAGGAAGCTAAGCCCGTCCATCGCGTCACCTTCAACGAAATCACCAAAAAGGCCGTGCAGGAGGCATTCGCCCATCCCCGCGAAATCGACTGGAACCTGGTCGATGCCCAGCAGACCCGCCGCATCCTCGACCGCCTCGTCGGCTTCCAGGTTTCGCCCCTGCTGTGGGACAAGGTCCGCCGCGGACTCTCCGCCGGACGCGTCCAGACCGTCGCCCTCCGCCTCATCGTCGAGCGCGAGCGCGAGATCCAGAAGTTCGAGAAGAAGGAATACTGGACCCTCGATGCCCGTCTCCACGCCGCCAAAGCGCCCCACTTCGACGCCCGTTTCGTAGGCATCAACGGCGAAAAGCTGGAGGTTAATAACGAAGAGGAATCGCAGCGCATTGTCGATGCCCTGCAAGCCGCCTCGTGGGCCGTCCAGTCCGTCAAGCGCGCCGAACGCCGCCGCAATCCGCTGCCGCCGTTCACCACCTCCAAGTTCCAGCAGGACGCCTCGCGCAAACTCGGCATGAGCGTCAAGCGCGCCATGATGGTCGCCCAGCGCCTCTATGAAGGCGTCGAACTCGGCTCCGAAGGCACCGTCGGCCTCATCACCTACATGCGTACCGACTCGGTCCGCGTCTCCAACGACGCCCTCACCGAGGCCCGCACCCTCATCGAGCGCGACTTCGGCGCACCCTTCATGCCCGCCGAGCCCAACGTCTACAAGACCAAATCGGCGAACACCCAGGATGCCCACGAAGCCATCCGTCCCAGCTCCGTCCTGCGCACTCCGGACGAGGTTCATCCCTTCCTGCAAGAGGATGAGTTCAAGGTTTACAAACTCATCTGGCAGCGCTTCGTCGCCAGCCAGATGACCGCCGCCATCTTCGACCAGACCACGGTTGATATCGAGGCCATCCCTTCGGCGAATGCCCAAGCGCCCGCAGCCGGCAGCGCAGCGTTACCCGGCGCTGCCCGCTACAACTTCCGCGTCACCGGTTCCGTCCAGAAGTTCGAAGGCTTCCTCAAGGTTTACGAGGAAGCCAAGGAGTCCAAGGACGAGGAAGACGAGTCGCTCAAGCACAAGCTGCCGCCGCTGGAAGAGGGCCAGTCTCTGCGCCTCGAATCGCTCCTCCCCGAGCAGCATTTCACCGAGCCGCCTCCGCGCTTCAACGAAGCTTCGCTGGTCAAGGAACTGGAGGAGCGCGGCATCGGCCGTCCCTCCACCTACGCTGCCATCATGAGCACCATCGTCGATCGCGGCTACGTGCAGAAGACCGCCGGACGCGGCGGAAAGTTCTTCCCCACCGAAATCGGCTTCGTCGTCACCGAACTGCTCGTCGAAAATCTCAAGGACATCTTCGACTACCAGTTCACCGCCCGCATGGAAGAGGAGCTCGACGAGATCGAAGAAGGCAAAACCAAGTGGACCGTCGCCCTGCGCGAGTTCTACACCAAGTTCGAAGAGGACCTCGAATACGCCGGCGAGCACATGGAAAACGTCAAACGCATGGAGAAGGCCACCGACCAGAAGTGTGAGCGCTGTGGCGCGCCGCTGGTCCTCAAGTGGGGCAAGCACGGCTCCTTTTTCGCCTGCTCCACCTTTGATAAGAAGGACCCCAACTCCTGCACCTTCACCAAGGAAAATCCCATCAACCTCACCGACCTCGGTGACGCCGAAATCTCCTCCAACAACGAAGAGGAGTTCTGCGAAAACTGCGGCAAGCCCATGGTCCTCAAGCGCGGACGCTTCGGCACCTTCATGGCCTGCACCGGCTATCCCGAATGCAAAACCACCCGCCGCCTCGACTCCGTGCAGAAGAAGCCCGACACCCCGCTCGACGAGAAATGTCCCGAGTGCGGACGCAATCTCCTGCTGCGCAACGGGCGCTTCGGCGAATTCATCTCCTGCTCCGGCTACCCCGAGTGCAAATACATCAAGCAGAACCTGATCGGCGTGAAGTGCCCCACCTGCAAAACCGGTGAGATTGTCGAGAAGAAAGCCCGCCGCGGAAACTTCTTCTACGGCTGCAGCCGTTACCCCGAGTGCGACTTCACCGCGCCCACCAAGCCGGTCGCCGAATCCTGCCCCTCATGCGGCAGCCCCTACCTGCTGGAAAAGGTGACCAAGGAAGGAACCTTCCTGATCTGCCCTAATAGCAAAGTTCCGTCCAAGTCCAAGACCGCAGCCAAAACCGCCGCCACCAGGGCAGCCAAGTCGGCCAAAGCCGGTGCGAAGGCCAAGGCCAAGGTCGCCGTGGCACAGGCCCCCGCCGTCGAGCCCGGCTCCTGCGATTTTTCCAAGAAAATCGCCGAACCGCAACCCGAGTCCGAGCCCGCCCCCACGCTGGCTTAACGAAATTTGGTGGTGTCTTAGGACACTACCAAATTTCCACGGTGCCCCATTTCTGCCTTCTTTGGGCAGAAGTGGGGTAGTTGCTCTTGCCCTTGCTTTTGTCTTTGCCTTTGCTCTTGCTTGAAGTGTCATCCTGAGCGAAGCGAAGGACCCCTACCGGGCACAAATATCCACCTTGGCTTCAAGGTCACTTCCACCACCAAATCGGTTCTGCCTCGAAACCTTCAGACCTTGCTATAAAATGCATCCTCCGCGCACCTACCCTCTGCGCGAGGACAACCTGCCCCGCGCCCACCCTGGATTGAGCTGGAGTTAGTAGAAACTCATGGTCGCGCGCAACGCTGACTGCTCTAGTTCCGCGCCCGCTCCAACGCCTGCTGTGCTCCCGGAGTATCCGGATGCAGCCGCAGTTCCTCTTCAAATTCGGCGATTGCCCCTGCCTTATTGCCTTGGTCGAGCAGCGCCGTGCCCAGCGCAAGATGCGCATACGGCTCGGTGGGCTCCATGGCCAGCGCCTGGCGAGCCGCCAACTCGGCCTCCTTCGCCTTGCCCACTCGCAGCTTGACGCTCGCCAGGAAGAGCCAGCGCTTCACATCCGGGGCCAGCTGCGCGGATTGCTCAAAGCAACGCTCGGCCGTGGCATTGTCGCCGGTCTCCCAGGCCGCGCGTCCACGGTCAAAAAGGGCTTCGGCGTTGTCCGGTTCCTGCTGCAGCACCGGGTCCAGAATCTGGATCGCTGCGTCGTACTGCCGGTGCTCCATCAGCACCACACTCAGGTCCAGCTGCGCGGCCAAATTATCTGGAGTGATGCTGAGGATGCGCCGATACAGCGTCAGGTCGCTCTGCCACCAGGACTCGTATCCCACGGTTGCCGCCGCCGAGGCGCCCACCAGCAGCACCGCGATCAACCCCCGCAGCCGGACGCCGCCCGAGGACTCGGTTCGCGATCCCAGCGCCGCGAGGGCCGCAGCTGCCGCCATGCACAATCCGATGGTCGGCATGTACAGGTAGCGGTCGTGTACGATCTCAAACGGCACAAACACCTTCAGATACATCACCGGCGCCAGCGGTATCGCGATCCAGGCCAGGCACACCAGGTAGAGCCGCCTGTCCGCGCCTTGCGCAGCAGCCACGTGAGGCCCGCCGCCAGCACAATCAGCGCCAGCAGCGGCCACAGGAATCCGGGGGAGTTCGCCGAGTGCACGAACGCGAATCCATAGGACGGCGTCATCCCCACCGGAAAAACCATGTCCCGCAGGTAGAAGGCGATGGCCGCCGGCCAGGTCAAAATCATATCGGACGTGGTGGCGCCGGACAGCGGATGCGAGAAGCCGTGCAGGATATGACTGCGGACGGCCAGAAAGGCGAAGGCCTCGGCCCAGAAGCCTGCCAGCGCGGCCAGTTGGCTGCGCCAGTGCCGTGCGGCAGCGGGCAGCAGCAGAAACGCCGAAAGCAGAGCCGGCAGCACCACCGCCATGTCCTTGGTCAGCAGCGCCGCCGCGCCGGAAGCCAGCGCCGCAGCCAGCCACGCCGCGGATTCACCGTTGCGCCAGTGGAGGTAGGCCACGGCTGCGGCCAGCACGAAAACCGTCATCAACGGGTCGCCCGCCGCCGAGATCCAGGCCACGGCCTCCACGTGCGTGGGATGCACCGCGTAGAGGGCGGCCGCGAAAAAAGCGGTCCCGGTGTCGCGCATTGTATGTCGCGCAGCAGCAGCCGCGCCAGGGCAAACACCAGCAGCACGCACAGCAGGTTCAGCAGCACGCTCCCGGCGTGCCATCCCCATGCGCTGGTGCCGATCATGGCGTACATCAGCCGCTGGTAAAGCAGGGTGAACGGACGATAGAAATTCGAGCCGTGCAGCCCCGAAAGGTCGGTGGTGAAGTACTGCGGCACTCGCGACCAGCGGTCGATCACCGTATTCTGGAGGACGCTTCGGCGGTCTTCGTACACCAGGTTGTAGGTCAGGCTCAGGCCGTACACCGCCAGCGCCAGCAGTGCCAGCCAGAGCTGTGCCACGCCTCCGTGCTCCAGGGATTTTTCGAACGATGTGCGATCGGAAACAGCGGAGCGACTCTCTCTCGTAGCCGACATTAGACTGACTCTCCCGCGAAGGCGTGCCTGAGGATGGGCGTGATTCTCCAACATCGTAGTCTATTCCGCGCGCCTCTTGCCACGCCATGCGGAAGCCCGCCGGCCCGGCGATGTTACGATGGGGAAACGCGAGCCCGGGCGGCTTATTGCAGTACAATCCCATCCCATGCCCCTCAAGCAATCCGAGGCCATCGTCCTCCGCACCTATCCTCTGCGCGAGGCCGACCTGCTCGTCACTCTCTTCACCCGCTTGGAGGGAAAGATCAAGGGTGTCGCCAAATCCGCCAAGCGCTCCCGCAAGCGCTTCGGCGGGGCGCTGGAGCCGCTCACCTGCGTCCGCGCCTACTGGCAGGACCGCGCGGGCAGCGATCTCTCGCGCCTCGAATCCTGTGACGTGCTGCTCTCGCCGCTCTCGGCGCCCATGGATTACCCGCGCCTGGTCGCCCTTACCCACATTGCCGAAATGCTCGACGAACTCCTCCCCGGCGGCGAGCCCAACGACGGCATCTTCCGCCTCTCCTGGGCCGTCCTCCAGTCGCTCGAAACGGGCCCCATCTGGTTGCCCATCGCCTACTTCGATCTCTGGATGCTTCGCCTCATGGGCTTTCTCCCTCCGCTCGACCAGTGCATCGACTGCGCCGCCCCTCTCGCCGGCCAGCCCGCCTTCTTCCACGCCCTGCGCGACGGACTCACCTGCCAGCAGCACCGCCGCATCGCCAGCTCGGAGATGTCCATCGAATCCCGCGCGCTCGCCGCCCTTATCTTCCGCAACCCCGTCGAGCGCATCGCCAGCGAGCCCACCCCAACCTCGCGCCTCGCCGACCTGCGCAAATTCCTCATGCAGATCCTCCACCGCCACCTCGACCGCCACCTCCAAACCGCCGCCCAGCTCGACCGCCTCGACTAGCCTTTGCCTCACCTTGAAAACTTTGAAACCTTGAAACTTTGAAACCTGCCTTATCCACCATTTACAATGTTTCTCCAGATCGGATTTCATACATGACTGTGCCGCCGTTAACGTTTCAGGAACTCATCCTCAAACTGCAGGATTTTTGGGCCCGCCAGGGATGCGTACTCCAGCAGCCCCTCGATGTCGAGGTTGGCGCCGGAACCATGTCGCCGGACACCTTCCTGCGCGTCCTCGGACCCAAGCCCTACCGCGTCGCCTACGTGCAGCCCTCGCGCCGTCCCGCCGACGGACGTTATGGCGAGAATCCCAACCGCCTCTACAAGCACACGCAATATCAGGTCATCCTCAAGCCGCCGCCAACCAACGTGCAGGAGCTCTACCTCGAATCCCTCAAGGCCATCGGCATCGACCTCGCCCGTCACGACATCAAGTTTGAAGAGGACAATTGGGAAGCGCCCACGCTTGCCGCCTGGGGAGTCGGCTGGCAGGTCATGCTCGACGGCCTGGAGATCACCCAGTTCACCTACTTCCAGCAGTGCGGAGGCATCGATCTGGACCCCATGTGCGCCGAACTCACCTACGGACTCGAGCGCATCGCCGCCTTCCTCCAGGATGTCGATTCCATCTACGACATCGTCTGGGTCCACGGCCCCCAGGGCGATGTCGCCTACGGAGACATCCGCCTGCCCGACGAGGAGCAGTACTCCGTTTACAACTTTGAAAAGGCCGACGTGGACAAGCTCTGGCAGCACCTCAACGCCTACGAAGCCGAGTGCCAGGCCCTGGTCAGCGAATACGCCGCCGCAACCGCCGAGCCGAAGAAGGGTTCGAAAGAATCAGTCCCTAAGCCCGCGTTCACCGAAATCGAGCGCCGACGTTTTCCGATTCTCCCGGCCTACGATCTCTGCCTGAAGTGCTCGCACATCTTCAACCTGCTCGATGCCCGCGGCGCCATCAGTGTCACCGAGCGTGTCGGAGTCATCGCCCGGGTGCGCAATCTTGCCGTCGCCGTCGCCCGCGCCTGGGTCCATCAGCAGTCCGCCGCGAAGGAATCCGCCGCGGTAGCTGCGCCGGCCCAGGCCGCGCCAGTCTAGGCTGAAGATGGGTGGCCCATATTTGCCCTCTGTTGGCAAATGTGGGGATGCAGAATATGCAACCCTCGCGGGTGGCCCATTCAAGCCTCTTTTGGCTTGAGTGGGGTAGTAGCTTTTGTACTTGTTCTTGCTGTTGGACGGACCAGAGCGAATGCCGGGTGCCCCACCTTCGCCGCCGCTTTTGCGGCTAAGTTGGGAAAGCAGGACATATCAACCCGGCAACCGCCCTAGCAGGCCATGGGCCTCAACATAAGAAATGGAATTAGAAGGAAGCGTCCTCTCTCATGTCTGATTTTCTCTTAGAGATCGGTACCGAAGAAATCCCCGCCCGCATGATCGCCTCGGCCACCGAGGAGTTGCAGCGCCGCATCAGCGACCTAGTCACGCGCGAACGTCTCACCTCCGATGCTTCCGCCGCTGCCGCCTCCGAAGCCTTCGCCTCCCCCCGCCGCATCGCCGTCCTCGTCCGTGGCCTTGCCGCCTCGCAGCCCGACGTCGCCGAGCAGCTTCTCGGCCCCGCTACCGCCCATGCCTACAAAGACGGACAGCCCACCCAGGCCGCCGTCGCCTTCGCCAAAAAAGCCGGAGTTCCGCTCGAATCGCTCACCAAGGCCACCACGCCCAAGGGCGAATACCTCGCCGCCAACGTGGTCAAAAAAGGCCGTCCCGCGCTCTCGCTCCTCACCGAACTCGTCCCCAAGGAAATCGCCGCCCTCTACTGGGCCAAGAACATGTACTGGCGTCCCGGCAAGCCCGAGCGCTTCGTCCGTCCCGTGCGCTGGCTCGTCGCCCTGCTCGACGACCAGATCGTCCCCCTCGAATTCGGCGGCATCACCGCCGGCCGCACCTCTCGCGGACACCGCATTCTTTCCGAAGCTCCGGTTTCGCTTGCCTCGCCCGCCGAATACGCGCCCAAACTGCGCTCTGCCAGCGTCCTTCCCAGCTACGCCGAGCGCGAGCACACCATCCGCAAAGCCCTCGACAAAGCCGTTCGCGCCATCCCCGGCCTGCGCTGGCGCGAAGACAAAGAACTGCTCGACACCGTCGTCAACCTCACCGAAGCCCCTTCGGTCATCCTCGGCAACTTCGACGCCGAGTTCCTCGCCCTGCCCGAAGAAGTCCTGGTCACCGTCATGCGCGACCACCAGAAGTACTTCGCCGTGGAAGACGCCAGCGGCAAGCTCGCGCCCCATTTCCTCGCCGTCCTCAACACCGTCACCGACGCCGAAGGCGAAGCCACCGTCCGCCACGGCAATGAGCGAGTCCTGCGCGCCCGCTTCAACGACGCCCGCTTCTTCTGGAACACCGACCAGAAGCTCACCCTCAAGGACCGCGTGGCCATGCTCAAGTCGGTCACCTTCCAAAAGGAGCTGGGCAGCTACTACGACAAAGCCATCCGCACCCAGCACCTCGGCAGCCTCATCAGCGCCGTCGTCTCCGGCTTGTATCCCGCGCACCGTCCCGGCGTGGTCTTCAAAGCCGCGCTCATGGCCAAGTGCGATCTCACCACCGAGCTGGTCAAGGAGTTCACCGAACTCCAGGGCGTCATCGGCGGCCTCTACCTCGTCCACCAGGCCGAGCGCATGGAGCTCCCCGAAGGCTCGGCCATTGCCATCGGCCAGGCTATCTACGATCAGTACAAGCCCGCCTCCATGGAAGACGAAGTGCCCCGCTCGCTTGAAGGCGCCGTCCTGGCCATCGCCGACAAAGCCGACACCATCGCCGGAATGTTCGCCCTGGGCATGATCCCCTCCGGCTCCAAGGACCCGTTTGCCCTGCGCCGCGCCGCCAACGGCATCGTTCGCACCCTCATCGAGCACAACCTGCCGCTCAGTCTCTCCCAGCTCATGCAGGATGCCCTCCGCCAATACCACGGTACCGAAGCTGAGTCTAAGTTCTCCGCCGTTGCCCAGTACTCGCAGAACGTCGCCGCCTTCTTCCGCGAGCGTCTGGAGTTCTACCTGCGCGACGCCCGCGGCTTCGCCTACGACGTCACCAACGCCGTGCTCGCCTCCGGCTCTGACAATGCGGTCAACGCGCTCGCCCGCGCCGAGGCCGTCGCCAAGGTGCGCGGCTCCGACGACTTTGACGCCATCTCCGCCAGCTTCAAGCGCATCAAGAACATCCTCCGCCAGGCCGAAGAGAAGTCGATTCCCGTGCCGGCCCATCCCAACCCGCAGCTGCTCGGCCCCGACGCTCCCGTCGCCGAGCGGAACCTCTATCAGAGTGGAGCCGTCGAAGCCGGAGCCCGCTACAAAGTCTGCATTCATGAAGGCAACTACGATGCAGCTCTCAGCAGCGCTGCTTCGCTGCGTCCCTTGCTGGACCGCTTCTTCGACGACGTCATGGTCATGGTTGAAGACGCGCAGATCCGCTCGAACCGGCTCTCGCTGCTCAAAATGCTCTACGACGATTTTTCCAAAATCGCCGACTTCAGCGAGATCGTCACCGGCGGAAAGAGTTCCTGAGACAATCTTTATCGACGTGTCATAATATTTGGCGGAGTTTACGCCGCCGGCATGCAGTGTCGCCGGTTTGTGGTTTTGTTTTTTGAGGTGTCATCCTGAACGAAGTGAAGGACCCCTACGCCGCGCAAACATCCACCGTCCCAGGGTCACTTCGGACGCGGACTCCCGAGTTTAATGCTTTGTCAGTACGTCAGCTCTAATGAGAACGATATCAATTCCAGAGAGTGAGGCTATGGCGACTCCCACAGTCAATGCAGTCAAGTATGTGTACTCCTTCGGCGGCGGACATGCCGAAGGCAATGGCAAGATGAAGGATTCCCTCGGCGGCAAAGGCGCCGGGCTTGCCGAGATGACCAACGCGGGTCTTCCCGTTCCCCCGGGATTCACCATCCAGACCGAAGCCTGTCGCGAGTACATGCGCGGCGAGGTCAGCGCCAGCGTGGACCAGGAGATGAACGCCGCCCTCGCGCAGCTTGAAGCGCTTGCAGGGACAGAAGCTCGGCGCTGGAGAAAACCCCCTGCTCGTCTCCGTCCGCTCCGGCGCCAAGTTCTCCATGCCCGGCATGATGGATACCATCCTCAACCTTGGCCTCAACGATGAGAGCGTCAAAGCCTTGGCGGTCCGCACGCAGAATCCGCGCTTCGCCTACGACTCCTACCGCCGCCTCATCCAGATGTTCGGCAACGTCGTCCTCGACATCGAAAAGTCCCACTTCGAAGAGGTCTTCGACGGCAAAAAGAAGCAGAAGAAAGCCAAGCTCGATACCGAACTCGACGCCAAGGCCCTGCAGGAAGTCATCGCCGAATACAAAAAGGTGGTCAAGAAGCACGCCAAAATCGACTTCCCGCAGAATCCCAACGACCAGCTCGTCATGGCCCGCGACGCCGTCTTCCGCTCCTGGCAAAACGATCGCGCCCGCCACTATCGCCGCATGAACAACATCGACGACATGCTCGGCACCGCCGTCAACGTGCAGGCCATGGTCTTCGGCAACATGGGAGACACCTCCGGCACCGGCGTCGGATTCACCCGCAATCCCGCCACCGGCTCCAAGGAGTTCTACGGCGAGTTCCTGCTCAACGCCCAGGGCGAAGACGTCGTCTCCGGCGTCCGCACCCCCATCCACATCGATCAGCTCGCCAAGGTGATGCCCGAGGTTTACAACCAGCTGCGCGACATCACCTCGCGCATGGAAAATCACTACCGCGACATGCAGGACTTCGAGTTCACCATTCAGGACAACAAGCTCTACATGCTGCAGACCCGCAACGGCAAGCGCACCGGCCTCGCCGCCGTCAAGGTCGCCATCGACATGGTCGAAGAAGGACTCATCACCCCGGAAGAAGCCGTCTTCCGCGTCGAGCCCAACCAGCTCTACGACTTCCTCGTCCCCCGTCTCGACGAGAAGGGAAGCAAGGTCGAAGTCCTCACCAAGGGACTGCCCGCATCCCCCGGCGCATCCGTCGGCCAAATCGTCTTCACCGCCGATGAAGCCGTCGCCGTCCACCGCAAGGGCAAGTTCAAGTCCATCATCCTGGTCCGCAGCGAAACCACGCCCGAAGACATCCATGGCATGGAGATCGCATCCGGCATCCTCACCTCGCGCGGAGGCATGACCTCGCACGCCGCCGTCGTCACCCGCGGCATGGGCAAGTGCTGCGTCGCCGGAGCCGGCGAGATCGCCGTGGACGAAAAGAAAAAGGAGATGCGCGTCAAGGGACAGACCTTCCGCGAAGGCGACTGGATCTCCCTCGACGGCACCACCGGACGCGTCATCAAGGGCAAGCTCAACACCCTCGAGGCCTCGCCCGACGATCCCACTCTGGTCAAGTTCATGGCCTGGGCCGATCCCCACCGCCGTCTCGGCGTCCGCGCCAATGCCGATATTCCCCGCGACGCCAAAACCGCCATCGCCTTCGGAGCCGAAGGCATCGGCCTCTGCCGCACCGAGCACATGTTCTTCGCCCAGGACCGCCTGCCCTTCATGCGCGCCATGATCATGGCCTCCAACGAGAAGGACCGCCGCGCCGCCCTCAAGAAACTGCTCCCCATGCAGCGCGCCGATTTCGCCGGACTCTTCAAGGCCATGAAGGGTTTCCCGGTCACCATCCGCACCCTCGATCCGCCGCTCCACGAGTTCCTGCCCCAGCGTGAGGAACTCCTCGTGCAGATCAAGGAACTGGAGCTCACCAAGCCCCGCTCGCCCAAGCTCAAGGAGCTGCGCACCATCCTCGCCCGCGTCGAAGACCTGCATGAGACCAACCCCATGCTCGGCCACCGTGGCTGCCGTCTCGGCATCACCTACCCGGAGATCACCGAGATGCAGGCGCGCGCCATCATCGAGGCCGCCCTCCAGCTCAAAAAGCAGGGCATCACCGTCGTCCCCGAGATCATGATTCCGCTCACCTCCACCGTCAAGGAGATGAAGAATCAGGCCGACATCGTCCGCCGCGTCGCCGAAGAAGTCTTCGCCGAAAAGAAGGACCGCGTCGAATACCTCGTCGGCACCATGATCGAACTTCCCCGCGCCGCCCTGGTCGCCGACCAGATCGCCGAGGAAGCCGAGTTCTTCAGCTTCGGAACCAACGACCTCACCCAGACCACCTTCGGCTTCTCGCGCGACGACATCAACAAGTTCCTGCCCGAGTACCTGGCCCAGGGAATCTTCAAGCAGGATCCCTTCGCCACGCTCGATCAGACCGGGGTCGGCCAGCTCATCGAGATGGCAACCGCCAAGGGCCGCAAAACCCGCCCCAATCTCAAGGTCGGCATCTGCGGCGAACACGGCGGCGATCCCGAGTCGGTCAAGTTCTGCCACCGCACCGGACTCAACTACGTCTCCTGCTCGCCCTTCCGCGTCCTCACCGCGCGCCTGGCCGCCGCGCAAGCCGCGCTGGAAGAAAAAGGCGGCTCCGGCGGCGCAACCAAGTAGCTCCTACATATCGATGAATGTCGATATGTAAGCAAACATCAGGGTGCCCCGTTCTAGCCTTTCTTCGGCTAGGGCGGGCCTTTGTCTTGGCAGTGGATGTTGCCGTTGATCTTGCTTTTCTCTTTAGCCCACAGCAAATGGCGGGTGGCCCATATTTGCCATCCTCTGGCAAATGTGGGATGGCAGAATGCTCGCAGCTGTTTATGTTTTTTGCCTCCGCTGATCTGATGCAGGCCTGACCGCCGTGTAGCTCTCGCCAAACGCAGTACTGGCCCCTGTTCGGCACAGGAGCCAGCTGTCTACTTACGCCGTGAGGCGATTTCTAACGGTTGTAGCGGTCATGATCGTGCCCGCGGTCGTGATCCCCATGATCGTGGTGGGCTCGTGCGCTTCTTCCGTCCCTGAATCGGTTGTCATACTGTCTATGTCCGTGGTCCATTCGATACCGAGTGCCACCGCCATAGTAGTAGCCATCGTGGAATCCGTAGCTCCAATTGTGGGCCACAAAGTATGGCTCGTCATACTCCACGTACGGAGCCGGCGCAACGACGACCGGAGCTCCGATCGCAATGCCAACATGGACCTGGGCCATTGCCTTGGGCGGTGCCATGAACGTGATAGCCAAAACCAACCCAAATAGCGCGAGTGCTGCTTTCTTCAACATTACTTCCTCCATTGCTCTCTTGTGACTAAACCAAAACTGATGGTGCGAGACGCGAACATTCACGATGAATGTTGTTCTCCCGGAGCGATTCGCATCCGTGAAATCCTGCTAACGTCAGTCTCTGCTCCTGGAGTGCCGGAGTCTGGTCTATAGTGCTCACATTTTCTAGGCGTTTCCCATTCGCCCACAGTCGGCGAAATGCGCCATCACACTTCCTGCATCCATCGTCTTAACATAGTTCCGGCTCCTGTGCCTCGCGCAGGAGCCGGATGTTTACTGCTGCCATGAGCGATTTCTAGTGCTTATCCTCATGATGATCGTTGTGACCGCGTGCAGCTTTTCCGTCCCTGAATTTGTTGTCGTACTGTTTATTCCCGTGGGTGTCCTTCTGGTACCGGGTGCCACCGCCATAGTAATAACCGTCGTGGTATCCGGAGTCCCAATCGTGCGCGGCATAGTAGGGCTCGTCATACACCACTACCGGAGCCGGTGCAACGACAACCACCGGCTCTCCGATGGCAACGCCAACATGGATCTGGGCCACTGCCTTAGGTGCTGCCATGAACGTACCAGCCAAAACCAAACCAGAGAACGCGAGTGCGGTTTTCTTTAACATTTGTAATCTCCTTTGCTCACTTGCCTGCAAAACTCAAACTGATAAAAACGTGGCGAGATTCGAACACACACGGTGCATGTTTTTCTCCTCATGCGAGATCCACATCCGTGGAACCCCACTCCCATCACTTTCTACCCTTCGCGTTCGCAAGTCTGGTCTATAACGCTCACATCCACCAGACAACCCAGCCGGAGCAGCGTCCGTCCTATAGCCAGTTGACGTTGAAGCTCTGAAACTTTCAAAACCTTGGAATCCGCGTTCCACCTGCTACCATATCTATATTCTGCTTTTGGATTTGCCCTGTGCCTTCGTTTCCAACCCGCTCGCTCACCGAACGCTTCTATCATCCCGAACTCGACGTCCTGCGTTTCTTCGCCTTTTTCCTGGTCTTTCTCCACCACTCGCTGCCGCATGAAACCGGCCTTCTACACCAAAATGGGCACCTCGCCCGCCTCGCCGCGCTGCTGGCCGGCATCGGCAACACCGGAGCCTTCGGCGTCAATCTCTTCTTCGTCCTCAGCTCCTATCTCATCACCGAGCTGCTCATCCGCGAGCGCCAGCGCTTCGGCCGCATCGATCTCCGCGCCTTCTACATCCGCCGCATCCTGCGCATCTGGCCGCTCTACTTCGCCTTCCTCGCCTTTGCCTGGGTGATGCAGTGGTACGTTCCCGACCAGCACATCGGCTGGCGCGCCGGACTCGCCTTCACCCTGCTCGGAGGAAACTGGTGGGTGGTCTTCGTCGGCTTCCCCTCGTCCATCATCTTTCCGCTCTGGAGCGTCTCCGTCGAGGAGCAGTTCTATCTCTTCTGGCCGGTCACCATGCGCCGCCTTTCCGCAGCGCGGATTGCTCATCGCCTCGGCGGTCATGCTGGTCACCGCCAACCTCACCCGCTGGTATCTGGCCGCCCACCACACCTGGGAATCCAAAATGTGGGCCAACACCTTCGTCCAGCTGGATGCCATCGCCCTCGGCGTCCTCCTCGCCGCCGTTCTCGCCGGACGCGCTCCGCGCATCGGGCCTCTGCAGCGCACCGCGCTCTTCGCCGCCGGCATCGCCTGCTTCGCCGTCGCCGCCAACTACTTCCAGATCAAGATCGATCCTGCTCACCGTCCCCCGAGTCCTTCTCGGCTATCCCACCGTGGCCCTCGGAGCCGTCGCCTTGTTCCTCTCTGCCCTGCACAAATCACCGGATGTCGCCTCTGCGCTTTCGACGGGTGGCCCACATCCGCCCTCTGTTGGCGAATGTGGGGACGTAGACCAGCCAGGCGCCGGCCTGCGCACCTGGCTCATGCCTCCGCTGGTTTACCTCGGACGCATCTCGTACAGCCTCTATGTCTTCCATGTCCTCGGCCTGATGATCACCGACTACACCATCCGCCATCAGGACACCAACCTGCCGCACTACCTTTACCGCAACGCCGTTGCCCTTGCCATCACCGTCGCCTTTGCCTCCGTCAGCTACCGCTGGGTGGAGATGCCCTTCCTCAGCCTCAAGCAGCGCTTCACCCACATCGTCTCCCGCCCCGGCGGCTAGCCGGATCCATCCGCAGCTCAACCCTCATTTGGTTGGGCGGGGCTCTTGCTCTTGAATTCGTCTTTGTTCTTTTCCCCCAGACAATAAACAACAAAAAAGCGGTGTTCCGTCATCCGGAACACCGCTTCTTCTCACTCGTGACCACCACGCGGCTTGTGCCGCGAACCGGAACCGCTTATGCCTTTCTGCGGGCCAGTCTCTTGATGTTGAGCAGGTTCTTGTAGCCAACGTTTTCGCTGGTGATGTTGCCGCCGCGGGCACCACAGCCCAGGGTCAGCGACGGAACCAGCGTGTTGTACAGTGCGCCGATCGTGCCGTGGACCGAAGGCTGGTTCCACATCACGCGGTTGGCATGCACCCTCAGCGCAAACTCCTCGGCAACCTTCTCGTCCTCGGTGAACACCGCGGCCGAGTGGCCCGCGCCGCCGAACTCCAGCTGAACCGCAGCTGCGTTGATGGCCTCGTCCTTGTTGGCAGCGACGATCCAGCCCAGCACCGGCGACAGCTTTTCGTGGCTCATCCAGTCTGCCCCTTCAGTCGTGGTCAAAGGAACCATCAGCAGCTTCCGGTCTTCCGGAATCTTCAGGCCGGCCAGTGCGCCGATCACCTGCGGGCTCTTGCCCACAATGGCCATCGAAGGAACGCCGCGCTCCTTGTCGAACATGATCTGTTCCAGCTTGGCCTTTTCGGCTTCGGTGCACATGTAGGCGCCCATCTGTTCAAACAGCTTCAGGGCCTTGTCGGCAGTGGCCTTGTCGTCGAAGATCACCGACTGATCGGAGGAACAGATGGTGCCGTTGTCGAAGGTCTTCGAGGCAATGACGTCGTCAACCGCCATCTGGAGGTTGGCGGTCTTTTCGATGAACACCGGAACGCCGCCCGGTCCAACGCCCAGGGCGGGGTGGCCGGAGCTGTAAGCCGCCTTCACCATGGCGCCGCCGCCAGTGGCGATGATGATGGATACATCCGGATGACGCATCAGCGCGTCGGTGGCTTCCACCGAAGGCTGGGTAACCCACTGGATGCAATTTTCCGGAGCGCCCGCGGCCACGGCAGCGTCAAGCATGATCTTGGCGGCTGCGGCGCTGCATTTCTGCGCGCGCGGGTGGAAGGCGAGGATGATCACGTTGCGCCCCTTGAGCGCAATCAGCGATTTGAACATTGTGGTCGAGGTCGGGTTGGTGGTCGGCGTCACGGCCGCTACCACACCGAACGGCTCGGCGATCGAAATGATGCCGTCCTTCTCTTCGATCACGCCTACCGACTTCCCGCCCTTCATGTAGTCAGAGACCACCTGGGTGCCGAAGTGGTTCTTGATGACCTTGTCTTCCACATTGCCGATGCCGGTCTCTTCCACGGCAAACTCGGCCAGATAGCGCTCGTTGGCCACGCCGGCCTTCGTCATCGCGTCGATAATCTTGTCAACCTGCTCCTGGTTGAAAGTCCGGAAGACTGCCAGCGCCTTCAGCGCCTTGCCAGCCATTACATCGATTTCCTGTCCCGCCGCTGTCGTATCTTTAACTACAGCTGTAGCCATTGTTTTCTGCTCCTGATTTGATGTGGGGTCACTGCCGTGCCGCACAAAAAGTGTATCAGAATCGACCTGCCGCTGTGTGCTCCGATCCAGCCCAGCTCGTCGAAAACTCCACAATCCAATAAGCCGCTCTGCTCCGGACCCGCATGAGTAGGGCGGTCGCTCTAGCCCGGCCGGCACGAGGAGCCGCACGATTAACCACCTACTCACCACCCACCCAAAATCATTAGCCAACCAGTCAATCGTTCTGAATTTGCGCAACGATTTACCAAACCATCAACCCGGCGTCCAAAACCATTGGCAGTTCGTGCAATCGCTGCCCCAACCCATCCCGCCATCCATCGGGCGCAAAAAAAGACCCGGATCGTCTCCGGGGGCATTGCCAACCGCATAAACAGCAGGCCAAACGAACTCAGCCCTGCGTGGTGCTCCCCTTGGCTTTGCGCCGCGCCGTCTCCCCGCCCTCCGGCTCAAACACCGCGCGATATTTCGGATCGGCCGCCATATTCCGGCACACGTTCATAAACGCCACGCCCGCGTGCGACAGGGTCGCGCCCTTGCGGGTCACCAGCCGCAGCGTCCGCTCCAGCCGCAGCTCGTCCACCGATACTGCCACCAGCTCGCCGCGTTGCAGCTCGCCCTCCACGCTCATCCGCGGCATCAGCGCCACTCCGTTGCCCATGCGCACAAATTCCTTGACGCTCGACAGCGTGGGCAGCTCCACGTCCATGTGCAGCGTGGTGCGCGTCTTCTTGAAGGCCTCGATCACCTTGAGGCGCAGCGGCGAAGTCACGTTGTGCGCCACGAACGACTCCGCGCCCAGGTCGTGAATGCTCACGTTTTTCGCCGCCGCCAGCGAGTGTCCCGGATACACCACGAACACCAGCTCGTCGCGGTAGAAACATCGTCGAACTCAACTGCTCGTCCTCCGGCTTGAACGAAAGCACACCCAGCTCCACCTGGTGAGTAAGGATCAACCTTGGCACGTCGCCCGCCAGCGTCCGCTGCACCTGAATTTTGATCGAGGGATGCATGCGGTGATAGAGATGCAGCGCCGGCAGCAGACACAGCGAGGTGAACTCGTTGGCCGCCACCGTCAGCTTGCCTTCGTGCAGACTGCGCAGCTCGGTAATGGCATCGGTCGCCCGGTCGCGCAGGTTCAGCAGCTCCTCGGCATACTCCAGCAAAACTTTTCCCGCCGCCGTCAACGTGCCGTCGCGCGAGGAGCGCTCAAAAACCTTTTCGCCCAGCGTATCCTCCAGTTTGCCGATCGTCTGGCTCACCGCCGACTGGGTGCGATGCAGCCGCAGCGCCGCCCGGGAAAAGCTGCGCTCCTGCGCCACTGCAACAAATGCCTCAAGTTGATACAGGTCCATAATTAGCCGTCCGCACTGGTGAATTAGCGTTCCTTATTAAATCATATTATCTTATGCACGATGCAAGAAAAGTAGTTTGACTAATGTCCAGGAACATTCGAAGGTAGAGGGTATGGACATCGACGTAGCTGCCCCATCCGAACAAGTTCTCATTTTTGACACGACCCTGCGCGACGGTGAACAGTCGCCCGGCTGCAGCATGAACACCGAGGAAAAGCTGGTTCTGGCCCGCCAGCTGGAGCGCCTTGGCGTCGATATTATCGAAGCCGGGTTTCCCGTCGCCTCGCAAGGTGATTTCGAGGCTGTGCAGCGCGTCGCCAGCGAAATTCGCGGCACCCGCGTCGCCGGCCTTTGCCGCTGCGTCCGTAAGGATATCGACATCGCCTACCAAGCCTTGAAGTCCGCGGCCCGTCCCCGCATCCATACGTTCCTGGCCACCAGCGATATCCATCTCAAGTACAAGCTCAAGATGTCCCGCGAGGACGCGCTCATCCACGTCCGCGACTACGTCGCCCACGCCCGTTCGCTCTGCGATGACGTGGAATTCTCGCCTGAGGACGCAACCCGCTCCGATCCCGACTTCCTCTGCGAAATTCTGCAGGTGGCCGTCGATTCCGGCGCCACCACGCTCAATATTCCCGATACCGTCGGCTACACCATGCCCGTCGAGTACGGCAACCTCATCCGCAAGATCCGCCAGACCGTGAAGGGCGAGAACATTGTTCTCTCCTGCCACTGTCACAACGATCTCGGCATGGCGGTCGCCAACTCGTTGGCCGCCGTTGCCGCCGGGGCCCGCCAGGTCGAGTGCACCATCAACGGCATTGGCGAGCGCGCCGGCAACTGCGCCATGGAAGAGGTCGTCATGAGCCTCTACGTCCGCGCCGACGTCTATCCCTACAGGTGCGGCGTGGATCGCGCGCAGATCTACGCCACCAGTCAGCTGCTCTCCGAGACCCTCGGCTTCAGCGTCCAGCCCAACAAGGCCATCGTGGGACGCAACGCCTTTGCCCACGAGGCAGGCATTCACCAGCATGGCGTGCTCAGCAATCCGATCTGCTATGAGATCATGACCCCGGAATCGGTGGGCATGCGCGGCGACCGCATCGTCCTGGGCAAGCACTCCGGACGCCACGCCCTCGCGCACCGCTTCAACGAGCTGGGCCTGAACGTATCGCACGAGGAGTTGGAAGTGCTCTACACCAAGTTCACCCACTTGGCTGATCGCAAGAAAAAGGTTTACGATCAGGATCTGATCTCGATGGTTGCAACCCATCGTGGTCCGGTGAGCGACTCGCCGAATGATTCGCCGATAACGACTCGCCGAATCTGGTGACGGCCTAGCAGCCCTGGCTTCTCCCAGGACAAAGCACCTACGAGATTTTTCCCGCGCTTCGGCGGCCGCACCGTCGAAGCGTTTAATTCGCGCATGGCATACTTTGCCGTCTGAGGTTTCTCCGTTGACTACGCCATCCTCTTCCGCAGCACCCCGCAGCCTCTTCGATAAGCTGTGGGACTCCCATGTCGTCTGGCACGAAGCGCCGCAGCCGGCTCTGCTCTATATCGATCTGCACATGGTGCATGAGGTGACCTCGCCCCAGGCCTTCGAGGGCCTGCGCCTGGCCGGCCGCAAGGTGCGCCGTCCCGATCTCACCTTCGGCACCATCGATCACAACGTGCCCACCACGGCGGCCGAGCGCCTCAACATTCTCGATCCCATCGCCGCCCAGCAGATCAACACCCTGCGCCAGAACTGCCGCGAGTTCGGCGTTCATCTGGCCGACATCGACTCGCCCGAGACCGGCATCGTGCACGTCATCGGCCCCGAGCAGGGCGTCACCCATCCCGGCAAAACCATCGTCTGCGGAGACAGCCACACCAGCACCCATGGCGCCTTCGGAGCCCTTGCCTTCGGCATCGGAACCAGCGAGGTCGAGCACGTTCTCGCCACCCAGACCCTGCAGCAGAAGCGTCCCAAATCGATGCTTGTCAATGTAACCGGCGCGCTGCCCCGGGCGTCACCGCCAAGGACCTGGCTCTCGGCATCATCCATCAGATTGGCACCGACGGTGGCACCGGCTACGCCATCGAGTACGCCGGCCCCGCCATCAGCGCGCTCTCCATGGAAGGCCGCATGACGCTATGCAACATGGCCATCGAGAGCGGCGCCCGCGCCGGCATGATCGCCCCCGATGAAACCACCTACGCCTATCTCAAGGGCCGCCGCCACGCACCGCAGGGCGAGCAATGGGAGCGAGCCGTCGCCTACTGGCGCACCCTGCCCAGCGATCCCGGCGCGCACTTCGATGCCGTCGTCGAATTCGATGCCTCCGCCCTGCTGCCCTGGGTCACTTGGGGAACTTCGCCCGGCATGTCGGCGCCCGTCACCGGCAGCGCGCCGCGTCCGGAGGACGGCAAGGACGAGATCGAAAAGCTTTCCATCGCCCGCGCTCTGGAATACATGGGCATCGCCCCCGGCCAGTCGCTGGCGTCGCTCGCCGTCGATCGCGTCTTTGTCGGCTCCTGCACCAACGGGCGCATCGAAGACCTGCGCGAGGCCGCCAAGGTCATCAAGGGACACCGCGTCAGCCCCAAGGTGCAGATGATGGTCGTTCCCGGCTCGGCAACGGTCAAGAAGGCGGCCGAAAGCGAGGGTCTGGACCGCATCTTCCTCGAGGCCGGAGCCGAGTGGCGCGAGCCCGGCTGCTCCATGTGCCTGGCCATGAATCCGGACATCCTGCTGCCCGGCCAGCGCTGCGCCTCCACCAGCAACCGTAACTTTGAAGGCCGCCAGGGACGCGGAGGCCGCACCCACCTCGTCAGTCCCGCCATGGCCGCCGCCGCCGCCGTCGCCGGACACTTTACCGACGTGCGTAACTGGGATTATAAGGAGTAGCCGAATGCAGCCGATGCGCACCCATCACGGCCAGGTCATTCCACTCGACCGCGCCAACGTCGATACCGATCAGATCATTCCCAAGCAGTTCCTCAAGCGCATTGAGCGCACCGGGTACGGCCCGTTCCTGTTCAACGACTGGCGCTATGATGAGGCCGGCAATCTCATTCCGGACTTCATCCTCAATCAGGAGCCCTACAGCCACGGCAGCATCCTGCTGGCCGGGAAAAACTTCGGCTGCGGCTCCTCGCGCGAGCACGCCGCCTGGGCTTTGACCAACTTCGGAATCATGGTCGTCATCGCCCCGTCGTTTGCCGACATCTTTCACACCAACGCCTCTAACAACGGCCTGCTCACCGTCGAGTTGCCCGAGGCTGCCATGGCCGAGCTCTTCCGCAAGGCCGCCCACCAGCGCAATTACCACCTCACCGTCAACGTGGAGACCCTGACCGTCAGCGACCACAGCGGCTTCAGCGCGTCGTTCCCGCTCGACGGCTTCCGCCAGCACTGCCTGCTCAACGGCCTGGACCAGATCGACATCACCATGCAGAAGCAGCAGGCCATCGCCGATTACGAAGCCCGTCCGCCCCGCTACTAAACCCATATCGCCGCCCGTCCTGCCCACTCGGCAGGCCGGCGGCAATCCATCCGCGCACTTCTCCCTAAACACCCTGAATCTCGTATGGCCGCGCATTTCGGGATTACTTCCGTAATGGTCCAGCCTCTTGCTATGGTGTCTCCGGGCGAAGTAAATTTACTCACCATTCATGTCGATCTCCGTATGATCTTGACAGGATCGACAATTTTGCGCTGCCCGCAGTGATGAAGTGAGAAACCTGTTTTTATGCCTGTTTTACCGTCGTCGCCGCTGAACAACGTTGCTTTCCGGGACGCTTTCGCCAACGCTGCCGTTGGCATTGCCATCGTCGATCTTGAAGGCCGTCTGCTGGATGCCAACCCCGCCCTGTGCCGCATCTCCGGCTACAGCGCCGAGGAGTTGGCCGCCATCGGATGCGGACTGGCCGCAGATGCCGAGGGGCAGCATGAGTTCTCCCGCCTGGTCGCTGGAGAGATCCCCGGCTACCTCGCGGAGCGGCACTATCCGCACAAGGATGGCTCCCCGGTCTGGTTCCGCAACAGCGTCTCGCTGCTGCGCGACGATCAGGGCCAGGCTGCCTGTGTGATGGTCATCATGGAGGACTGGACCGCGAAAAAGCAGCTTGAAGAGCGCGTCCGCCAGTCGCACAAGATGGAAGCCCTGGGCTCGCTCGCCGGCGGCGTGGCGCACGACTTCAACAACCTGCTGATGATCATCAACAGCTACGCTTCGCTTCTCAAGGACGAATTCGGCGTGGATACGCCCATGGGCGGCAAGGCCCATGCCATTGAAGAAGCCGGAACCCGGGCCGCCGTGCTCACCCGCCAGCTGCTCGCCTTCAGCCGCAAGCAGGTGCTGCAGACCATGCGGCTCTCCATCGACGATCTGCTGCGCTCCTCCCAGCAGATGCTGCGCCGGCTGATCCGCGAAGACATCGAATTCACCACCCATCCCGGCGCGGGCGCGCCCTGCATCGAGGCCGATCCCGGGCAGCTCCAGCAGGTGCTGATGAATCTGGTCGTCAACGCCAGTGACGCCATGCCCAACGGCGGACGGCTCACCATTCAAAGCTCCACCGTTCAGCTGACCGAGGAGATCGCCAACGGCAACGGCAAAATGAAGCCCGGCCTCTACGTCCTGCTTTCCGTGGCCGACACCGGCATCGGCATGAGTACCGAGACCCAGGCGCACATCTTCGAGCCCTTCTTCACCACCAAGGGACAGGGCAAGGGAACCGGCCTCGGCCTGGCGACCGTCTATGGAGTCATCGAACAGAGCGGCGGCCACATCATGGTGGAGAGCGCCCCCGGGAGAGGAACCGTCTTCACCATCTACCTGCCCGCCGTGCCCCGCGAACCTGAGCTTGCCAGCAACGAATCTCCGGTGGATGGGATTCCCAAGCCGATCCGCGCCAACGTCCTACTGGTCGAGGATGAGGACATCCTGCGCCGCTGTTTGCACAACACGCTCAGCTCCATGGGCTGCTTTGTCCTGCAGGCCAGCGACGGTGCCCAGGCCCTGGAGATGGCCAAAAGCCAGCTGCTGCTGATCGATCTGGTGGTGACCGACATCGTCATGCCGCGCATGAGCGGCCGCGAACTGGTCAACTCTCTGCGCTCGCTCCGCCCCAAGCTGCCCGTCATCTTCATGTCCGGTTATTCCGATATTGCTCCCACGCGCGACGAACTGCGCTCCGGCTCGGTGGTCTTTTTCCAGAAGCCGTTCGGCGTCGACGGCCTGCGCAAAGCGGTCGAGGATATCCTGGCCGGCTCCCGCACCCGTTCCTCCGCCCGCTGACCCAGCGCCCACGGCCGGAGTGCCGTCTGTCGCCGCGTACCCGCCGAGCGCCCACGGCCGGAGCGGCGTCTGTCGCCGCGTACCCGACCAGCGCACCTACCCGTCGCTAAAGCTGTTCTCCACCGCCGCACATTGACAGCTTCGGCTCTCATCCGTTACAAGGGAGCGAGTCCTCATGCACAACATAGCCCCTACCGCCCGCGTCGCCTTTCAGGGAGAGCCCGCAGCCTTCAGCCAGATTGCCGCCCGCAAGCTGCTCGGCGAACATGTCCAAACCGTCGCGTGCCCTACCTTCGAATCGCTCTTTGACTCGATCGCAGAGGGCCGCGCCGACCTCATCCTCGCCCCTCTGGAGAACACCCTCGCCGGCCCCGTCCTGCGCTGCTACGACCTGCTCTACCAGAGCGCGCATACCATGATCGGCGAGGTTGTCCTGCGCATCGGCCACTGCGTCATCGGATGCCCCGGCTCCTCGCTCGATGGGATTCGCCGCATCCAGTCCCATCCGGTCGCCCTGGCCCAGTGCGAGCGTTTCTTCGCCGCTCACCCCTTCATCAGTAAGGCCGTGGCCGAGGACACCGCCGGCAGCGTCCGCCAGATCATGGAGCTGAACGATCCATCCGTGGCCGCCATCGCCAGCGAATACGCCGCCCGCGAGTACGGCGCCCAGATTCTCGTCTCCGCCGTCGAAGACGATCCCAACAACTTCACCCGCTTCGCCCTGCTGCAGCCCTCGCACTCCGTCACCGAAGCCATCCCCGACGCCGACGCCACCACCCTCGTCCTCACCGTCACCAACCAGGCCGGCGCGCTCTTCCATGCCCTGGAACCCTTCGCCCTGAACTCCGTCGACTTGATGAGCCTGGTCAGCCGCCCCCTGGTCGGAACCCCCTGGCACTATCGATTTTTCTTTGAAGTCGCCGCCGCCGCCTCCGATCCACGCATGATCAAGGCTCTGGCCGAACTCAAGCCCTGCACGGTTGAGCTGCGTGTCCTCGGCTCCTACCACTCCGGCAAATAGCGAGTGGCCCATTCAAGCCCGGGGCCCCCGGCAAGCCTGCTTTTGGCTTGCGTGGGGTAGTTGACCTTGCTCTTGCGCTGCTCGTGCCGTTGCTCTTGCCCTTGCTCACTGCCGTTGCCCGTGCACGCCTCCGAAGCACGATTTGCGCTAAGATAACCACCGCGGAGGCGAGAGACGGATGGGGGGATACATAATCCGGGCAGCCACCGAGCAGGACCTCGGCGAGATCACCCGCATTTATGGCCAGTATGTCCTTCATAGCTGCTCTACCTTCGAGCTGGAGCCGCCGCCGCTCGAAGAGATGGCGCGCCGCCGCACGGAGGTGGTTCGTCTCGGCTTGCCCTACCTGGCCGCCGAGGTCGATGGGAAGGCGGTAGGATTCGCCTACGCCAGCGCCTACCGTCCGCGCGGGGCCTATCGCTACACCGTGGAAGACTCAATCTACGTGGAAGCCGGACATCTGGGCCAGGGCCTCGGACGGGCGCTGCTGGCCAGCGTCATCGCCCATTGCGAGAAGGGCAACTGGCGGCAGATGATTGCCGTGATTGGCGACAGCGGCAATGCCGCCTCCATCGGACTTCATCGCAGCCTCGGCTTCCGCCCCGTGGGCACACTGACCGCTGTGGGTTTCAAATTCGGACGCTGGATCGACAGTGTTCTCATGCAGCGCGAACTGCACCCCGAGTCCCAGCTGACCACAACCAACCAGAACGTGCACACGAACAAGTGGGGTGAGGGGAGACGATGAGGCGGGGGAATCCGGGAAAACTCTTCTTGATCGCCTGCGCAATTGCGTGCGCAGTCGTGCTTATCACATACGTGCTGCACGTCTGGGCACCGCATACCTCCTCCACCCCCGCTCTGCTCAGCAAAGCAGGACCGACCTTTACCGTCGAGGCCGACCCCAGTTGGACGCTGATCGCCTACGGCGACATGCGCTTCACCGATCCGGCCAACACCACGGATAGCTATCCCAAGGCGCGGCAGGCGCTGGTGGCAAAAATTGCCGCCGAGAAGCCCGACCTGCTGCTGCTCAGCGGCGATGTTCCCTTCCACGGCGGCGATGCTAACGACTATGCGGTCTATCAACAGGAGACGGCGCCCTGGCGCAGCGCGGGGCTCAAGGTCTTTCCCGCCATGGGCAACCATGAACTCTCCAGCCCAGGCGTCACAAGGGACTGCTCTGACTGCCTGGAAAACTGGTGGAAGAACTTTCCCGAACTGAGGGGACGCCGCTGGTACTCCGTGCGCTTCGATCCGGCCTACGTCATCACCGTGGACAGCAACCTCGATCTCACCCCTGGCAGCGAGCAATCCCGATGGGTCGCCCAGCAGCTGAACGGTCTTCCCAGGAAGACCCGGTATGTCTTCGTCTCGCTGCATCATCCGCCCATGGCGGACCCGATCGTGGGCGATCCCTCCCACGACGTGCGTCCCAACGAGGACGCACTGGCCCATCAGCTGGAGGCCGCTGCCCCGCATCTCAAGGCCAGTATCGTTGTCATCGCCGGACACATTCATAACTACCAGCGCTTCCAGCGCAACGGCGTTATCTACCTGGTCAGCGGCGGCGGCGGTGCCAGGCCATATCCAGTTGCGCGCACCCCCGCCGACCTCTACCAGGACAACGTCTTGCCCAACTTTCACTACATCAAATTTGTAAGCGAGGCCGGCTCGCTGCGGGCCACCATGTACCGCCTCGACGACAAAGGCGCCTTTGTCCCCAGCGACAGCTTCACGGTGGGCTCGGCATCCAAGGCCGCAGCCCGATAGCCCTACCAGCAGCACAACACTGAGGTCATCCACTTAATAACGCAGCCATGGGTTGTCCTCATCACATCCCTCTGTGACGCGCGTCCACGCCTCAATCCCGTTCTCTCGCGTATCACACCTAAACAACCTGAAGGTCACAGTGCGATGAAAATTGAGCCAACTCTCGCCCTGTGCTACGATGCTCTGCTTTACTTCTGGTGTACGTAAGACGACTGCAGCAGACGTCTGCCCCAACCGGCAGGCGCCGTAGCGAATCCAACGAATTAACGCTCCGGGGGAGTTTATTAGTGAAGACCTACGAAGGTGATTACATCCGCAACGTGGCCGTCATCGGCCACTCGCACTCTGGTAAAACCTCTCTGGTTTCGGCCCTGCTCTACACTGCGGGCACCACGCCGCGCCTGGGACGCGTCGATGACGGCTCCAGCGTCACCGATTACGACGAAGAAGAGATCTCGCGCCAGATGACCATCTCCGCCTCGCTCGCCGCCGTCGAGTGGAGCAAGGACAAGTTCAACATCATCGACACGCCGGGCTTCAACATGTTCGTGCACGAAGCCGAGCTGGCCATGCCCGCCGTCGATGCCGCCCTCGTCGTTGTCGATTCGGTCTCCGGCGTCCAGGTCGTCACCCAGAAGGTCTGGAACTTCGCCGACAAGCTAGCCCTGCCCCGCATCGTCATCTGCACCCGCATGGACCGCGAGCGCGCCGACTTCGAGCGCGTCATGCAGTCGCTCACCTCAACCTTCGGACGCAACGTCGTCCCCGTCCAGCTCCCCATCGGCTCGGAAAAGACCTTCAAGGGCGTCGTCGATCTGGTCAAGATGAAGGCCTACTACTACGAAATCGGCGGCAACGGACGCGCCCGCGTCGAGGAGATCCCCGCCGACATGGCCGAGCAGGCCAAGGCCGCGCACGAAGCTCTCGTCGAACTCGTCGCCGAAGGCGATGACGCCCTAATGAGTGAGTTCTTCGACACCGGTACCATCGGGGAGGAGCACATCGTCGCCGGCATCCACAACGCCATTCGCGAAGACAAGCTCTTCCCGGTCCTGTTCGCCTCCGGCCTGGGCAACATTGGCAGCGACGAAATCCTCGACTTCATGATCGACTTCGTCCCCACGGCCACCGAGCGCAAAACCGCCGCAGGCGTTCCCGCCTCGCCGGATACGGCCCCGCCCACGCGCGCCATCGACCCCAAAGCACCGCTCTCGCTCTTCGTCTTCAAAACCGTCAGCGATCCCTTTGCCGGACGCATCTCCTACTTCAAGGTCGTCAGCGGCGTTCTCAAAAACGACGCCTCGGTCACCAACTACGACCGCGGCACGGTGGAAAAGTTCGCCCACATCTCCGCCGTCCTGGGCAAGCAGCTCATCCCCGTCACCGAACTCTCCGCCGGAGACATCGGCGCCGTCGCCAAGCTCAAGGAAACCCTCACCGGAGACTCGCTCGGAGACAAGTCCGCGCCCATCCAGTACCCCTCCATCACCCTCCCCGAGCCGGCCATCACCTTCGCCATCGAGCCCAAAACCCGCGCCGACGAAGACAAACTCGGCGTCGGCGTCCATAAGCTCATGGAAGAAGACGCCATGCTGCGCTTCTACCGCGACCCGCAAACCAAGGACTTTCTCATCGCCGGCACCGGCCAGCAGCACATCGAGGTCGTGGTCAGCAAACTCAAGCGCCGCTACCACACCGAGGTCGTCCTCAAGGCGCCCAAGGTCCCCTACCGCGAAACCATCCGCGGCACGGCCGACGTCCAGGGCCGCCACAAAAAGCAGTCCGGCGGACACGGCCAGTTCGGCGACTGCAAGATCAAAATGTCGCCCCTGCCGCGCGGCGCGCAGTTCGAGTTCGTCAATGACATCTTCGGCGGCTCCATCCCCAAGAACTTCATCCCCGCCGTCGAAAAGGGAATCCTCGAAGCCGCCGCCCGCGGCTTCCTCGCCGGCTATCCCGTCGTCGATTTCAAGGTCAGCCTCTACGACGGCAGCTATCACGACGTGGACTCCAACGAACTCAGCTTCAAAACCGCCGGCCGCATCGCCTTCAAAAAAGCCATGGAGGTCGCCAAGCCAACTCTCCTCGAACCGATCATGCAGGTTGAAATCACCGTCCCCGACGAGTTTGCCGGGGCCATCATGGGCGATATGAACTCCCGCCGCGGACGCATCCAGGGCATGGACAACAAGGCCGGCAACACCGTTATCCGCGCCCACGCTCCCATGTCGGAGATGCTCACCTACGGCACCGACCTCACTGCCATGACCCAGGGCCGCGGCTCCTTCAACATGGAGATGGACCACTACGACTTCGTCCCCCCACTGCAGCAGGAAAAAATCATCGCCGCCGCCAAAGCCGCCGGTGCCCACCTCGAAGAGGAGGAAGAAGAGTAGTTGTAGTTGTCTGGATGAACAACATCCCATCCCCAAGCCGCAATCAAAAAGGGCAGCCGTTTCAGGCTGCCCTTTTTCCGTGAGCACGGCTCCGGTCTCACCCTTTCGTGCTGCCCGGGAGTGTGCTGGATCTGAATCGCTGGAATCCCGGCGCAACCTTCTACCTTGTTTCCACCTCTTAATACCCGGAGAGAGCCGCCTCAGGGCCGAGCTTTCCGTCGGGCCATCAAGAGTTTCATGCGCGATTATTTCTAGGAGGTACTACCATGGCTGATCTCCAACCCGGCGAGAGAGCTGCAGCAGCTACCGAAGCTCAGATTGCAGTTCACTGGAAAGAAGAAGACTACCTCTACCCCTCACCCAAGTTCATCGGTCAGGCCAATCTCACCGATCCCGCGGTGATGGAACGGTTCAGCGAAGACCAATTTTCCGGAGTGCTTCCGGGAATATGCCGACATGCTTGCCTGGGACAAGTATTGGGAGCACGACACTGGATGCCAGTAATCCGCCGTTCTGGAAGTGGTTCGCTGGCGGAAAACTCAACGTCTGCTACAACTGCGTCGACCGCCACCTGGCGAAGCACAAAAATAAGGCGGCGCTGATTTGTGTGCCGGAGCCGGAGTCGCAGGCGCCGGCGGCGATCACCTACCAGGAGCTATATGTCCGGGTCAATGAAATGGCAGCGCTGCTCCGCGACTTCGCTGGGCTGAAGACCGGCGACCGCGTCACTCTGCACATGCCCATGATTCCGGAACTGCCGATCGCTATGCTGGCGTGCGCACGCCTGGGCATTGTTCACTCGGTGGTGTTCGGCGGATTCAGCGGCGAGGCCTGCGGGAAAAGAATTGCCGACTCCGGCAGCCGGGTGTTGATTACCGCGGATGGCTACTATCGCAACGGAGAGCTGGTGGATCACAAGTCCGCCACGGTGGAGACCGCCGTGGAAATCGCAGCCAGCGAGGGCCAGAAGGTGGAGAAAGTTCTCGTCTGCCGGCGTGAGCTGGGAAAGAACGCCTCCAAGGCACCCATGGTCAACGGGCGCGACTACTTTGTGGACGAGGTTCTGAAGGATTTCGTGGGCAAGAGAGTGGATCCCGTCTCCATGGATGCGGAGGCGCCGCTGTTCCTCATGTACACCAGTGGCACCACGGGAAAACCGAAAGGATGCCAGCACAGGACGGGCGGCTACCTGGCCTATGTAACCGGCACCTCCAAGTACATTCAGGATATCCATCCGGAGGATGTGTACTGGTGCATGGCGGACATAGGCTGGATCACCGGCCACTCGTACATCGTATACGGACCTCTGGCCTTGGCCGCCACCAGCGTGATCTACGAAGGCGTACCCACCTACCCCGATGCCGGGCGGCCGTGGCGAATCGCGGAACGGCTTGGCGTGAACATCTTTCACACCTCGCCCACTGCGATCCGCATGCTGCGGAAGGCCGGCCCCGATGAACCGAAGAAATACAACTATCACTTCAAGCACATGACAACCGTGGGCGAGCCCATCGAACCAGTCGTGTGGCACTGGTATCACGATGTGGTCGGCAAGGGCGAGGCCGTCATCGTTGACACCTGGTGGCAGACCGAAAACGGTGGATTCCTGTGCAGCACAAAGCCCGGGCTGGATGCCATGAAACCCGGAAGCGCGGGGCCGGGCGTGCCCGGAATCTACCCGATCATCTACGACGAGGATGGCAACGAGGTCCCCGCCGGCTGCGGAGCGGCAGGAAATATCTGTATCCGGAATCCCTGGCCCGGGATCATGCAAACCATTTGGGGAGACAACGAGCGTTTTGTGCAGCAGTATTATGCCAGGTATTGCGTAAGCCGCGAGAGCAAAGACTGGCATGACTGGCCGTACTTCGCCAACGATGGCGCGGTGCTCGCCGCCGATGGATATTTCCGCATTCTAGGCAGGGTGGATGACGTGATCAACGTCGCCGGCCACCGGCTTGGAACCAAGGAACTCGAGTCGGTCTGTCTGATGGTTACGGAAGTGGCCGAAGCAGCAGTGGTACCCGTGATGGACGAGATCAAGGGGCGTCTGCCAGAGGTCTACGTTTCCCTGAAACCGGGTTTCGAGCCCAGCAAGGAGATAGAGGCCAAGGTCGTTGCCGCGATCGAAACGCAAATCGGCAAGTTCGCCCGGCCGAAGCATGTGTACATCGTGCCAGACATGCCGAAGACTCGATCGGGCAAGCTGATGCGCCGTGTGCTGGCCTCCATCTCGAATCAGCGGGAGACCGGTGATGTCAGCACCCTGGCGAATCCCGGAATTGTTAGCATGATTCGGGAACAGGTCCAAGGAGGTGGAAGGGCAGCGTAGTGCGTCGAGACTGGTGGCTTTTTTGGGAAACCACGCGTCTAGCGGAAGATAGTAATCGAGGCGCATTCATTGCGCCGCGTGATCGCCCTGCCTGCAGCGCGCTTCCGCCTTCGCCGTGCCGCGACTTCCATGTTGACGCGACTTGTTCTGGTTGAAGAAAATTCGAGCCCCTCAGTGAGGGGCTCGACAATTTAGAGAGTCGCCTTTCGCCGCTCCCGGCATCAGGCTGGTAAGCATAAGGCATACGGATATCAAGCTCCGGGGAGCTACTAGCTATGCAGCCTTTCGAGTTCCTCTATTGCGACTAATCTCTTCTTCTGCGCGGAGCCAGTCGTCGACATCGTGATTATCTTCTCCTCCGCGTTCCTGATACAGCTCGTAGGCACGCCAGCGAATTTCGTCCTCGGTAGAAACAACGGAAGCCGCTGAGCGTGCATTCTCGGCAGGACGCTTAATTTGATGTGGCACGGACATAGATACCCTCCAATTTAGTTTCCGTACCGATATCATTAAACCTGTGCTGACTCAATGCCCGAGTGTGTTGCGCATGCCAGCTAACCATCACGCCGCCGCATTCCGGAGCTCATGGACACCGACTCCGCGTGTCTGAGCATCTACTCTGCAAGCAGCCGCGATGGCGCTACGCCTCCTGATAGCGACAGGGGAAATCTACGCGCGTCTACTCAACTTTTCACTGCTGCCTGTTCGGTTTCAGCATGAAATATTTGCGCAATCCCCGACATTTATACCTCTCAGAAAACATTGTCATGAAATCGTTCCCTGCGATTTCTTCCGTGCTCTGGATTTGGCACGTTTCTTGCCTATACCCCACAGGCACGGAGGCACATATGAGAAAAGCGGAGCCAAACATAAATTCCTTAATGTGTGCAGCCTGGAGGTCTCAGTCGCTGAATATGCGATCGTGGCGAACCGCAGGGATCGCGATGTTGGCATTGCTGGTCATGGGATGTGCGGTGCAGATCAATACTCTGCGTTATGGCTACGACAAGAATCATCTCCTGCGCACGCTTACCGCGCAGAGCAGCGAACTTACGGCAGAGAAGAGCGAGCTTACTGCGCAGACCAACGAACTGGAGAAGGCCAAACTCCAGTTACAGAAAACCACACAGCTTCTGGCAAACGCAGAAAACAAACTGGGATACTTGAACCGGCATAAAACGGCCGTGCAGGTGACAGCGTTCACCGGGCGAGGCCGTTTTGCGAATGGCCTGAAAACGGCGCACTCCTATGCTGTCCCCAGTGACACGTTGCCGAAAGACAGGGTACTCAACGTTGCCCTTTCGCCGGCTGCACAGCGGAACCTGCATGCACGAATGAACGACTATATCGTGCTGCTCGACAAAGACCTGGGAAAGGCGAGACTCGCCCGTTTTGTGGATACCACATCGGCAAAGGAGCGTCGTCCGGTCGTGGATGTCTTCTTCGCCCAAAGGGATGAGGCCCTGATCTTTGGGCGGCAACACTATCTTGCGGTCAACATCTCCGCGCAAGGCTCACCATTTCTGGATGAGTGAAGGTCGGCAGCGTTTCCCTGGGAGCGCTGAATAGTCGCCGAGTTTGGGTCTTTGTGCTCTAGGCTAGTACTCATGGTCCGGATTCTCCCGTCGATATACTAGCGCTATCGCATGGGCTCGTTGGAGGTGGAGAAGCCGAGTCAGGTATTCCCGCAGGTTCGTCCCCTTGGGTGTGTTCCGAAAACCACAAGCCAAGATTCTAAATCATGGACTATCAGTACGTTGCAGCCGCTCCAGAAAAATTGTGTATTTGAGACGGCTGCACGGGTTCCCCTAGCCAACTACACGAGCGGCAACAGCATCTTACAACACGTGGGCCTGCCCGACGCGCATCACGCCGGGGCAGCTTGAGACGAGAATCAAGTCCGTCGTTCCCGGTGTGTTCAAATCCAGAGGAGCCACTTTGTCAGAGGAGTACAGAGCCAAACTCGCGGGAGAGATTGATCACCGCCGGCCCGATCCTAGATCTGTGCTTTCCGAACCGCGGTATGAACTCCTGCGGCGGATGGTGTCGGAGTGGGCTGAGCGCACGCCCGATTCGCCCGCGGTTTCCCAAGGTGACAGGCTTTGGACATACGCGGAACTGGTAGCGAGCGCCCGCTCGCTTTCGTCTTTGTTACGTCCGGGTGAAGTCGTCGCCGTAACTGGTCAGCCAAGCTTCGGCTTAGTGGCGAGCATTCTTGCAGTGCTTTCGAGCCGCAGCGTTTTGCTGACCGTTGACCCAAATCTACCGGAACGGCGGCAGCAATTGTTTGTCGAGCAGGCCGGCGCGCGGCGACTCTTAGTTGCCGGCGAAATGCCGCCTCGGATGTCTCGGCAACCGTGGGATGATGTGGTCAAAGTAGATCCCAATCGAGTGAACGCCACTGGCCACGTCACGGATTCCCCCGAACCGTTGCCGGACGATCCGGCGTACATTTTTTTTACCTCAGGCTCGACGGGCGTTCCGAAGGGCGTGCTCGGCTGCCACAAAGGATTAAGCCACTTCCTGACGTGGCAATCCACTGCGTTTCGTGTCCGCCCCAGTGACCGGGTAGCGCAATTGACTGGTTTGTCCTTCGATCCTGTGCTGCGGTCGACGTTTTTGGCATTAGTGAGTGGCGGCATTTTGTGCCTGCCGCCGGAAGGCGTCACGCTAGCTGCAGACAGCGTGTTGCCCTGGATGGAAAGGGCAGGGATCACGCTGTTGCACACCGTGCCCAGTCTCGCAAGCACTTGGCTGGCGGGCGTACCGGCAGGATGCAGTTTACCGGAATTGCGGTTGGTATTCTTTGCCGGCGAGCCGCTGCATGCGTCCTTGGTGCGGCGTTGGCGCTCGAAATTACCGGCTGGCGCGATTGTGAATCTTTATGGGCCGACGGAGACCACCATGGCCAAATTCTTCTACCGGGTGCCCGCCGAGCCCGATGAGGGCGTGCAGCCCGTGGGATGGCCCTTGCCGGCCACGCAAGCCCTGTTGCTGAATGAAGATGGTGGCTTATGTGACGCGGGTCAAGTTGGCGAGATCGTGGTTCGCACGCCCTTCCGGACGCTCGGCTACATTAACGAACCGGAAGAACAGCTGCGGCGTTTCATTTGCAATCCGTTCCGGGACGATCCGGCGGACCGCCTGTATCGCACCGGCGATCAGGGCCGCCACCGGGACGATGGAGCACTAGAGATTCTTGGAAGGTTGGACTTCCAGATAAAAATCCAGGGCGTTCGGGTTGAGCCCGACGAGGTCAGCGCCGCGATTTCAAAGCATCCCATGGTGCAATCTTGCGTGGTGATTGCACGACCGGGGCTTTCCCAAGACCCGGCGTTGGTGGCTTATGTTGTAGGAACCGGTGTGTCGGTGCCGGAACTGCGTGAGTATCTGAACAGCGAGTTGCCGTTGGCCATGATCCCGTCAACCTTCGTTTTTCTCGAACGATTGCCTCTCAATCCAAATGGCAAGGTAGATCGCGACGCGTTGCCCGCGCCCACCGTCACGCACTCCTTCGTCGCGCCTCGAACCCAATTGGAGCAGAAGTTGGCGGGGTTGTGGCGGCAGGTTCTTGAAGTGGAGGAGGTCGGGCTGGAAGACAACTTTTTCGAATTGGGCGGCAATTCGCTTCGGCTGGCGCAATTACATGCAGAACTAGGGACCTTGGTCAATCGAGACATTGTCATTACCGAACTTTTTCGATATCCCACGATTCGAGCGCTAGCCGATTACCTGAGTCAGCAAACAGCGAGGAGATCTGGCGTGTTGAGCGCTCGCCAGCGTGCTGCACAGCAGATTGCGGCTCGGAAAGGAGCCGCCGTCACTTTCGAAGCGGATTGATGATTCACCATGAACCATGAAATCGAACGCCGGGCAAACATTTCGTACCAGGACTTCGTCAAGGAATATGAATCCTGCAATAAGCCCGTCATCATCACGGATGCCCTTCGTCGATGGAAAGCAGTGGGAAAATGGACTCCCGAATTCTTTAAGCGGGAATTTGGCAATAGGAATCTTGCGATCGATAAAGTCGCATGGGGCAAATATAATGGCGATTCGGGCCGCGAAGTTACAATGGGAAGCTTCGTCGACCGGGTACTTGAATCGACGGAGGAAAAGCCCGCGCCCTATCTCCGCAACCAAAACCTTCTTGATCTGTTTCCGAGCTTGATGCAGGACATTGAGCCAATGTCGGAATATTGTTTCCCGAATTGGCTGCCCGAACCCTACCTGGCGAAAAATTTGCAACGGGCATTCCGCGAGCACTCAGAAGTTCAGTTCTACTTCGGAGGCAAGGGCGGCTCGTTCCCATATCTTCACTTTGATGTGCTGGCTACACATGCTTTCCTGATGGAGATTTACGGCCGAAAACAATTTATTCTCTTCAGTCCGGACCAGGAGAAGTACCTGTATCGAAACCTAAAGAACTACTCGCATGTGGAGAACGTGGAGAATCCAGACCTGCAAAAATTTCCGTTGTTCGCGAAAGCCGAGCCGACGGTGTTTGTCCTTGAGCCGGGGGAATTACTGTTCGTTCCCAGCAGGTGGTGGCACACCACCAAAATGCTCACCGCGTGTATTTCCGTCTCCCTGAATGTCGTAAACAACTCCAACTGGGACGCACTAACGGAATGGGTGGCCAGCGGTCGAAAGCCCGCATTACGTTTCCCTAGCAGGGTCTATCTCAATATCGCGGGACTGTTGCGATCGCGACGCGATCAGAAAGTTAATCTCGTTTGATGAAACGCTCCTTAAGCAGATCGATCGGTGACATCGCCATCATAGGCATGGCCTGCCGGGTTCCCGGTGCGGGCGATGTGGGAACATTTTGGCAAAATCTGAAAGATGGGGTTGAGTCCGTCTCGCTCTTCACCGACGCGGAACTTGCACAGGCTGGCGTCGCCCCCGAGCTCCTGGCGAATCCAAGATACGTCAAGGCGCGGCCCATGCTCGACGATGCGGATAAGTTCGATGCAGATTTCTTCGGCATCTCTCCGCGAGAAGCGGAGCTGATGGATCCGCAGCACCGGCTGTTTTTGGAGACTGCCTATCTAGCGCTCGAAGACGCAGGATACGATTCGGACCGGTATGAAGGCGCGATCGGCATCTACGGCGGATCGTACTTCGATACCTACCTGCTGGCTAATCTCTGCTCCAGCCGGCAGCGGATGCAGAGCCTGCTGAATCAAACCGAGCCTGGGGCTTACCAGACATATCTGGGTAATGATAAAGATTATCTGACCTCGCGGGTGGCGTACAAACTCAATCTGAGGGGGCCGGCGGTTACCGTTCTCACGGCGTGCTCGAGTTCACTGGTCGCGGTGTGCCAAGCCTGTCAAAGTCTATTGTATTACCAGTCCGACATAGCGCTGGCGGGAGGTGTCACCGTCATCGTTCCACAGAAGAAAGGTTACCTGTATCAAGAGGGCGGGATGCAATCTCCCGATGGACACTGCCGGGTCTTTGACGCGCAGGCGCAAGGGACACTATTCGGAAGCGGGGTAGGCCTCGTGGCGCTGAAGCGCCTTGAGGAGGCAATCGCGGACCGAGACGTGATCTACGCCGTCATCAAAGGCTCGGCAATCAACAACGATGGGGCAGTAAAAGTCAGCTATACGGCGCCAAGCGCAGATGGTCAAGCGGATGTAATCGCGCTCGCGCAAGCCTTGGCCGATGTCAGCGCCGACACCATCAGTTACATTGAGGCTCATGGTACGGGCACGCCGTTGGGGGACCCCATTGAAGTGGCGGCGTTGACGCAGGCGTTCCGGCAGAGCACCAACCGGCGCGGGTTTTGTGGCATCGGATCGCTGAAAAGCAACGTCGGGCACCTGGACGCGGCGGCTGGCGTGGCAGGCCTGATCAAGACCGCTTTGGCGCTGCATCACAAATTAATTCCTCCGACGCTGCACTTCACCGCACCCAATCCCAAAATCGATTTTGCAGACAGCCCATTCTACGTGGTTTCAAAGCTCTCGGAATGGACCGCCAGCGACACACCGCGGCGGGCGGGCGTCAGTGCATTTGGAGTGGGGGGCACGAACGCGCACGTGGTGCTGGAGGAAGCCCCGATTGCCGTGCCGTCCGGGAATTCGCGAGCGGCCCAGTTGTTGCTGCTTTCCGCCAAGACACCGGCCGCTTTGGACCGTGTTACTGCCGATCTGGCTGCACATTTGAAAGCGCATCCCGAACTCAACCTCGCCGATGTGGCATACACCCTGCAGGTGGGTCGCCGTGCACTTTTGCATCGGCGTTTCGTGGTGTGCCACAGCGTAGACGATGCCGTGGCGCAGTTGGAGAATCCGGATCCCCAGCGGGTTTTCACCCAAAAACAAGAGCGACGCGACGCGCCGGTTGTGTTCATGTTTCCTGGACAAGGCTCGCAGTACTTCGGCATGGGCGCCGAACTTTATCGTTCCGAGCCTGTCTTCCGAGCGGAGGTGGATCGCTGCTCCGAGTTTCTCCGGCCGATCCTCGCCACCGATCTCCGCACAATTATGTTCTCCTCCCAGGGATCGACTGAAGAAGCAGAACAACTGCTTCTGCAAACCCGGTTCACGCAACCGGCAATCTTCGTCTTTGAATACGCGCTTGCGCATTTATGGATGAGCTGGGGCGTCCAGCCGGTCGCCTTGATCGGCCATAGTGTTGGCGAATTCGTTGCCGCCTGCCTGGCCGGCGTATTCTCACTCGAAGACGCGCTCAGGCTCATCGCTGAGCGCGCGCGCCTCGTGCAGCAACAAACGAATGGCGCGATGCTTTCCGTTCAACTGCCCGAGCATGAAGTCCGCGCCATCTTCAACGGCAGTGTTTCGAGTGGTAGTGTTTCGATTGCGGCGATCAACACGCCCACCTCATGCGTTCTCGCCGGCCCAATTGAAGCGATTGACGCCGCCGAACAGAAGCTGACAAATTCCGGCGTCTCCAATGTGCGGCTGCAAACTTCTCACGCATTTCACTCCTCCATGATGGACCCGGTGGTACCCCTATTCACCGAGGTACTTCAGCGCGTTCCACTGAGAGTGCCGCAGATCCCATACATTTCCAATGTGACCGCGCAGTGGACCACGCCTGCCGATGCAACCGATCCGAATTACTGGGCAGTTCACTTACGACGGCCAGTGCGGTTTGCGGAAGGTGTCGCGCAATTCATGCAGGATCCAACCGTTGTGCTTTTGGAAGTCGGCCCGGGCAAGACATTAACCTCTCTGGCGCGACAACATCCCGAGCGCAAGTTGGAGCAAGCCGTAGTGAATTCGCAAGCGAAGGGCGAGGAGTTGGAAGCTCTTCTGGCCGCGTGTGGCCGTCTCTGGTTGGCCGGCGTAAGCCTGGATACGAATGCGTTTTTCGGCGATGAGTTGAGGCAACGTCTATCGCTGCCGGCGTACCCGTTCGAGCGCAAACGGTATTGGATTGAACCGGACGGAACGAGTTCGGCGCCGCCGCCAATCGCCAACGTCACCGCACCAGTATTGATTGCGAGCCGAACCCATCCGGCCGCGCGAACGGAGGAAATCAGGACGCTGTTATCCGAATTGTCCGGCAGGGCTTACAGCGAGGCCGATGATCATCTATCGTTTGTTGAATTGGGCTTCGAGTCGCTATTCCTGACGCAGGTCAGTATGGCGATTGGCAGCTCGGTTTGGAGTTCAAGTCGCGTTTCGTGAGTTGCTTGGCGAAATCAATACGGTGGCTTTGCTGGCGGCGCATTTGGACAAAGCCGCACCACCCGTGAGCGTTGATCCCGCAGTGTCCGCGCCAGCGGCCGACGTACCGCAAGTGGCGCCCTTGACCGAAGCGCAGCGCGAACTGTGGCTGGCGACGGCCCTAGGCGACGCATCCTCGTGCGTGTTCAATCAATCCTGCACGCTACATTTGATTGGACCCTTGCAGCCGGAAGCACTGGAGAGCGCGCTGCAGGAATTGGTGGAGCGACACGACGGATTGCGCGCCACGTTTTCCACCAATGGCGATTCTCAAACTGTCGCGCCACAACTGGCAGTCGAACTTGCGATCCACGATCTTTCCGGACGCACGGCGGAGTTAGACGGACTTCTGGCCGAGGAGGCTAGCAGTCCGTTTGATTTGGAGCACGGGCCGCTACTACGCGCGCGATTGGTAAGACTGGATGAGAACGATCACATCCTGTTGTTCACGGTTCACCATATCGTCTGTGACGGCAGGTCGCTGGCCATTTTGTGCAACGATTTGGGCCGGTTATATTCAGCAAAATGCGCTGGGTCAGCGGCTGTTCTGCCGGCGGCACGGTCTTTAATGGCGTATGCGGTGGAGGAACATAGTCAAGCTGACTGCCCTGAACGGCGTGCGGCCGAGTCTTACTGGCTTCAACAGTATGCCAAGCAGCCGCCGGCACTGGAGTTGCCCGCGGACTTTCCGAGCCATGCCCAGAAGTCTTTCCTGGGGGCACTGGCTAGGTTTGAATTACCACCCGCGCTTTGCGGGAAGTTGAGGGCGACAGGGGCGCGGCAAGGTTGCACCTTATTCACCTTCTTATTTGCGGCATATTACGTGCTTCTGTACAGGCTTACCGGTCAAGAGGACATCGTCCTCGGCGTGCCGTTTGCTACACCGGGCACGGAGGGGAGCGAGTCGCTGGTTGGCCATACCGTTAACTTTCTCGCGGTACGTGACCATCTGGCTGGCGATTCGTCATGGAACGAGCACCTTCAATCAGTGAAACGCCTGGTGATCGAGGCGTACGAACACCGGCATTTTACCTATGGCAGCCTGCTCCAAAAACTGACGTTGGCCAGGGACGCCGATCGTATGCCGCTCGTGGCCGCGTCGTTCAACTTGGCGCATAGGGATCGTCCTCTGCGATTTGCCGACCTGCAGGTCACGAAAGAACTCAATCCGCATAGTTTCACAAACCTTGATCTCACATTTGATTTTAATCAGGACGGCGATGCTCTGGCCCTGGACTGCATTTACAACCGAGACTTGTTTGACGCCAAAACCGTGGAAAGGTGGATGGGATACTTTCAAACGCTGCTCGAGGGGATTGTGGACAACCCGGAGGAAGCACTTGGCAAGTTACCCATTCTCCCGGAAGCTGAGCGCAGCAAGCTGATCCTCGACTGGAACAATACCAGCGTCACACTGCCACAACCGCAAACGCTGCATCAGTGGTTCGAGCGACAAGTGGAGCGGACATCCGATGCGATTGCCGTGGTCTGTGGCGGGCAACAGCTTACGTACGCGAGAGCTGAACTGCCGGGCCAACCAGTTGGCACGTTATTTGAAAAAGCAGGGCGTTGGGTCCGGTGTGCTGGTGGGAGTTTTCCTGGAACGGTCGCTGGCAATGGTCGTGGGACTGCTCGGCATTCTTAAGGCTGGAGGCACGTATGTGCCCCTCGATCCTTCATTCCCACGGGACCGCCTTGCCTACATGGTAGAAGACAGCCGAATGAGTTTGATGGTCACGCATCAAGACCTTGAAAGCAGTCTCCCGGTTCGGCCGGCATCGATCATTCGCTTGGACTCTGATTGGGAGAAGATTGCGCGGCAAGAAACCGATGATCTGAAATCTGAGTGTGTGGAACCGGGGAATCTTGCCTATGTACTCTACACATCGGGTTCGACCGGCAAGCCGAAGGGTGTGGCAATTTTCCAATCGGCACTCATCAATTTTCTCTTTTCGATGCAGCGCGAGCCGGGATTCGCCGCAACGGATACGCTATTGGCGGTGACGACCCTGTCCTTCGACATCGCAGGCCTCGAGCTTTACCTTCCCCTGGTCAGCGGCGGTCAGGTGGTGATCGCCAGCTACGACGACGCCCACGATCCCACGCGGTTAATGGAGCTTATGCGCGACTCCCATTGCACCGTGATGCAAGCTACCCCAGCCACCTGGCGTTCGCTTGTCGATGCCGGCTGGAGCGGGTCGCCAACTCTGAAAATCCTTTGTGGCGGCGAATCCTTTCCTCGTGATCTGGCGAAGGAACTTCTTCCGCGTTGCATGGAATTGTGGAACCTGTATGGCCCCACGGAAACCACCATCTGGTCGACTATCCACCGGGTCACCTCCGCCGACACCTCAATTCCCATTGGCCGGCCGATCGCCAACACCCAAACCTTCGTGCTCGATGCATATCGCGACCTTGTTCCAACGGGAACCGTGGGTGAGCTGTACATCGGCGGAGCCGGTTTGGCGTGCGGATACCTGTATCGCCCCGAGCTGACAGAAGAACGCTTTGTGCCGAGTCCATTTTCTCCTAACGCGAACCTATACCGGACGGGCGACATGGCGCGCTGGCATTGCGACGGCACCCTGGAGTGCCTGGGTCGCGTCGATAACCAGGTGAAAATCCGCGGATTTCGGATCGAGTTAGGTGAAATCGAAACGGTGCTCAACTCCCATGAGTCGGTGCGGCAGTCCGCTGTGGTTATGCGCGAAGACCGTCCTGGCGACAAGCAGCTGGTGGCCTACCTGGAGTCCTCCGCAGGCGCCGCGCCCGTGGCGGCGGAGCTACGCTCCGCGCTGGCCCGCCAGCTTCCGGCGTACATGGTTCCGGCGGTCTTCGTGGCGATGGAGAAGCTTCCGCAGACGCCCAACGGCAAGATCGACCGCAAGGTGCTGGCCGCCTCCACCGGAGAGCTGGGCGTGGAGCGTGAGTTTGTCGCCCCGCGCAACGAGATCGAGCAGCAGCTGGCGCAGATCTGGGCCCGGGTGCTGAAGGTGAGCCGGGTGGGGCTGGAGGACAACTTCTTCGAGCTGGGCGGCCATTCGCTGCTGGCGGTGCGGGTGGTGCTGGAGATCGAAAAGCTCTGCCACATCCGCCTGCCGCTGGCGGTGCTGCTGCAGTCGCCCACCGTGGCCGCGCTGGCCGCGATCCTGGTCCGCGAGCAGGGCACCGGGACGGTAGCGCGGCCTATCGAGCGGCGCCAGCAGCAGGGACCGGCGCCGCTGTCGTTTGCGCAGCAGCCGCTGTGGTTTCTGTACCAGTTTAACCCCGCCAGCCCGGCGTATAACGTGCTGGATGTCGTACGCTTCGAGGGCCCGCTGGCTGCGGCTGCGCTGCGGCTTGCCATCGCCGAGTTGCTGCGGCGTCATGAGATTCTGCGCACCTGCTTTGCCGAGGACAACGGGCAGGCGGTGCAGATCGTGCTGCCGAGCCTGGAGCTGGAACTTCCCGAGCTCGACCTGAGCCAGTTGTCGCCGGAGGAGCGCGAGCGCCGGTGGAGGGCGGTGGTGCGCGAGGAGGGACAGAAGCCCTTCGATCTGACCACCGCGCCCCTGCTGCGTCTGCGGCTGGTGCATTGTGGCGCCGGGCAACGTGGCGCCGAGCACCGGCTGCTGGTCAACCTGCCGCACATCCTTTGCGACGAGCGGTCGATGGAGCTCATCCAGCGGGAGCTGCACGCGCTCTATGGCGCGTTCTCGCAGGGTCAGCCTTCGCCGCTGCCGGAGCTGCCGATCCAGTACGCGGACTTTGCCTGCTGGCAGCAGCAGTCGATGGAGGGCGGGCAGCTGGGCGAGCCGATGCAAGCTCAGCTCGACTACTGGAAGCAGGAACTGGCCGGTGTCAGTGGAGCGCTCGAGCTGCCCGCCGACAAGCCGCGTCCGGCCATGCAGAGCTTCCGCGGCACAGCCGAGAGCTTTACCCTGCCCACGCCCCTGGCGCAGCAGCTCAAAGCGCTGGGCCGCCAGGAGCAGGCGACGCTGTTCATGACGCTGGAGGCGAGCTTCGCCGCGCTGCTTTATCGCTACACCGGGCAGGAGGATCTGCTGGTCGGCACGCCGATCTCCGGGCGCACGCTGAGCGAGACGGAAAATCTGATCGGCTGCATTCTGAACATGGTGGTTTTGCGGTCGCGGTTGGACGAAAGCGCCAGCTTCCGTTCCTTGCTGCGGCAGACGCGGGAGCGTGCGCTGGGAGCTTACGGGCACTCCGAGTTGCCCTTTGGCCGGCTGGTGGCTGAGCTGGCTCCGGAGCGCGATCCCAGCCGCACGCCGCTGTTCCAGGCGATGTTCGTGCTGCATGAATCCGGCAGCGTCTCGGAGACCTCGGCCGTCGGCGGCATTCAACAGTTCGCAACCGGCACGGCGAAGTTCGACTTGACGCTGACGTTCTCCGAGACAGGCGATTCGCTGGCAGGGCTGATCGAGTACAGCACGGATCTGTTCGAGGCGGAGACGATCCGGGCCATGTGCCGCCACTACGTCACGCTGCTGGAGGCGATGGCCGGGGCGCCGGATCGGCGCCTCAGCGCGCTGCCGATGCTGACCGCCGAGGATCGGAGCCGCCTGCTGGGGGAGTGGAACGCGACGGCGATGGATTATCCGAAGCAGCTCTGCCTGCATCAGCTGCTGGCGGAGCAGGCGCAGCGGGCGCCGGAGCAGGTTGCGGCCGTCTGCGGCGAGGCAAGCATCAGCTATGGCGAGCTGGACCGCCGCTCGAACCGGCTGGCACAGCATCTGCGCGCGCTGGGTGCGGGGCCGGATGTGCTGATCGGGCTTCTGGTGGAGCGGTCGCTGGAGATGGTGGTGGGGCTGCTGGGCATTCTGAAGGCGGGCAGCGCGTACGTGCCGCTGGACCCAGCCTTCCCGGCGAACCGGCTGGCGTACATGATCGAGAACAGCCGGCTGAGCATCCTCGTCACCCACCGTGGATTGGAAGAGGCGCTTGCGGTGCGTCCGCCGGCGGTGGTCCGCATGGACTCGGACGCGGAGCGGATTGCGGGCTGCGCGGCGGAGTTGCCGGAGGTTGCCGGAATGAGCCCGGAGCGGCTCGCCTATGTGCTTTACACCTCCGGTTCGACGGGCAAGCCGAAGGGCGTGGCGATCCCGCACTCGGCGATCGTGAACTTTTTGTGCTCCATGCGGCGAGAGCCCGGATTTAGCTCGGACGACACGCTGCTGGCGGTGACCACGCTTTCGTTCGACATTGCCGGTCTGGAGCTCTACCTGCCGCTGCTGTGCGGAGGCAGGGTGGCGATCGCCGGCTCGGCCGAGGCGCAGGACCCGCGGCGGTTGATGGAGCGGATCCGCCAGTCGGCATGCACGGTGCTGCAGGCCACGCCGGCAACGTTCCGCGCCCTGCTCGATGCCGGATGGCAGCCCAGCCCCAAGCTGAAGCTGCTGTGCGGCGGCGAGGCGCTGCTGCCCGACCTGGCCGAGGCTCTGCTGGCTCGCTGCGGCGAGCTGTGGAACATGTACGGCCCCACCGAGACCACGGTCTGGTCCGCCCTCCACCGGGTGAGCGCTGCCGAGGGACCCATCGCCATCGGCAAGCCCATCGGCAACACCCAGCTCTACGTGCTCGATGCGCATGGCAACCTGGCTGCGCCGGGTGTGCCGGGCGAGCTGTACATCGGCGGCGACGGCCTGGCGCGCGGCTACCTGCATCGCGAGGAGCTGACGGCGGAGAGGTTTGTCGCCAGCCCGTCTGTCGACGGTGCCCGCCTCTACCGCACGGGAGACTTGGCGCGCTGGCATCGCGACGGCACCATGGAGTGCCTGGGGCGGGTGGACAACCAGGTGAAGCTGCGCGGCTTCCGCATCGAACTGGGCGAGGTCGAAGCGGTGCTGAGCGCCTATCCCGGCATACGGCAGTGCACGGTGGTGCTGGCACCCGATGCCGCCGGAGGGGGGCAGCTGGCGGCTTATTACGAGCCGGCCGGTTACGAAACGGCCGGTTATGAGAGCCAACGCGCTGGAGCCCGACGAGCACGGGCAGGTGACGATGGCCGGCCCCGGGCGGAGATCCCCGCCGCCGAGCTGCGCGCGCATCTTTCGAAGGAGCTTCCGCCGTACATGGTTCCGTCGGTGTTCGTGGCGCTGGCTAAGCTTCCTCTGACGCCCAACGGCAAGATCGACCGCAAGGTGCTGGCGGCGTCCACCGGAGAGCTGGTGGTCGAGCGTGAGTTTGTGGCCCCGCGCAATGAGATCGAGCAGCTGCTGGCGCAGATCTGGGCCCGGGTGCTGAAGGTGAGCCGGGTGGGCATGGAGGACAACTTCTTCGAACTGGGCGGCCATTCGCTGCTGGCGGTGCGGGTGGTGCTGGAGATCGAAAAGCTCTGCCACATCCGCCTGCCGCTGGCGGTGCTGCTGCAGTCGCCCACCGTGGCCGCGCTGGCCGCGATCCTGGCCCGCGAGCAGGGCACCGGGACGGTTGCGCGGCCTATCGAGCGGCGCCAGCAGCAGGGACCGGCGCCGCTGTCGTTTGCGCAGCAGCCGCTGTGGTTTCTGTACCAGTTTAACCCCGCCAGCCCGGCGTATAACGTGCTGGATGTCGTACGCTTCGAGGGCCCGCTGGCTGCGGCTGCGCTGCGGCTTGCCATCGCCGAGTTGCTGCGGCGTCATGAGATTCTGCGCACCTGCTTTGCCGAGGACAACGGGCAGGCGGTGCAGATCGTGCTGCCGAGCCTGGAGCTGGAACTTCCCGAGCTCGACCTGAGCCAGTTGTCGCCGGAGGAGCGCGAGCGCCGGTGGCGGGCGGTGGTGCGCGAGGAGGGACAGAAGCCCTTCGATCTGACCACCGCGCCCCTGCTGCGTCTGCGGCTGGTGCATTGCGGCGGCGAGCACCGGCTGCTGGTCAACCTGCCCCACATCCTTTGCGACGAGCGGTCGATGGAGCTCATCCAGCGGGAGCTGCACGCGCTCTATGACGCGTTCTCGCAGGGCCGGCCTTCGCCGCTGCCGGAGCTGCCGATCCAGTACGCGGACTTTGCCTGCTGGCAGCAGCAGTCGATGGAGGGCGGGCAGCTGGACGAGCCGATGCAAGCTCAGCTCGACTACTGGAAGCAGCGAACTGGCCGGCGTCGGTGGAGCGCTCGAGCTGCCCACCGACAAGCCGCGTCCGGCGGTGCAGAGCTTCCGCGGCGCAACCGAGAGCTTTACCCTGCCCGCTGCGCCTGGCGCAGCAGCTCAAAGCGCTGGGCCGCCAGGAGCAGGCGACGCTGTTCATGACGCTGGAGGCGAGCTTCGCCGCGCTGCTCTATCGCTACACCGGGCAGGACGATCTGCTGGTCGGCACGCCGATCTCGGGCCGCACCCTGAGCGGGACGGAAGATCTGATCGGCTGCATTCTGAACATGGTGGTTTTGCGGTCGCGGTTGGACGAAGGCGCCAGCTTCCGTTCGTTGCTGCGGCAGACGCGGGAGCGTGCGCTGGGAGCCTACGGGCACTCCGAGTTGCCTTTTGGCCGGCTGGTGGCCGAGCTGGCTCCGGAGCGCGATCCCAGCCGCACGCCGCTGTTCCAGGCGATGTTCGTGCTGCACGAGTCCGGCAGCGTCTCGGAGACCTCGACCGTCGGCGGCATTCAACAGTTCGCAACCGGCACGGCGAAGTTCGACTTGACGCTGACGTTCTCCGAGACAGGCGATTCGCTGGCAGGGCTGATCGAGTACAGCACGGATCTGTTCGAGGCGGAGACGATCCGGGCCATGTGCCGCCACTACGTCACGCTGCTGGAGGCGATGGCCGGGGCGCCGGATCGGCGCCTCAGCGCGCTGCCGATGCTGACCGCCGAGGATCGGAGCCGCCTGCTGGGGGAGTGGAACGCGACGGCGATGGATTATCCGAAGCAGCTCTGCCTGCATCAGCTGCTGGCGGAGCAGGCGCAGCGGGCGCCGGAGCAGGTTGCGGCCGTCTGCGGCGAGGCAAGCATCAGCTATGGCGAGCTGGACCGCCGCTCGAACCGGCTGGCACAGCATCTGCGCGCGCTGGGTGCGGGGCCGGATGTGCTGATCGGGCTTCTGGTGGAGCGGTCGCTGGAGATGGTGGTGGGGCTGCTGGGCATTCTGAAGGCGGGCAGCGCGTACGTGCCGCTGGACCCAGCCTTCCCGGCGAACCGGCTGGCGTACATGATCGAGAACAGCCGGCTGAGCATCCTCGTCACCCACCGTGGATTGGAAGAGGCGCTTGCGGTGCGTCCGCCGGCGGTGGTCCGCATGGACTCGGACGCGGAGCGGATTGCGGGCTGCGCGGCGGAGTTGCCGGAGGTTGCCGGAATGAGCCCGGAGCGGCTCGCCTATGTGCTTTACACCTCCGGTTCGACGGGCAAGCCGAAGGGCGTGGCGATCCCGCACTCGGCGATCGTGAACTTTTTGTGCTCCATGCGGCGAGAGCCTGGATTTAGCTCGGACGACACGCTGCTGGCGGTGACCACGCTTTCGTTCGACATTGCCGGTCTGGAGCTCTACCTGCCGCTGCTGTGCGGAGGCAGGGTGGCGATCGCCGGCTCGGCCGAGGCGCAGGACCCGCGGCGGTTGATGGAGCGGATCCGCCAGTCGGCATGCACGGTGCTGCAGGCCACGCCGGCAACGTTCCGCGCCCTGCTCGATGCCGGATGGCAGCCCAGCCCCAAGCTGAAGCTGCTGTGCGGCGGCGAGGCGCTGCTGCCCGACCTGGCCGAGGCTCTGCTGGCTCGCTGCGGCGAGCTGTGGAACATGTACGGCCCCACCGAGACCACGGTCTGGTCCGCCCTCCACCGGGTGAGCGCTGCCGAGGGACCCATCGCCATCGGCAAGCCCATCGGCAACACCCAGCTCTACGTGCTCGATGCGCATGGCAACCTGGCTGCGCCGGGTGTGCCGGGCGAGCTGTACATCGGCGGCGACGGCCTGGCGCGCGGCTACCTGCATCGCGAGGAGCTGACGGCGGAGAGGTTTGTCGCCAGCCCGTCTGTCGACGGTGCCCGCCTCTACCGCACGGGAGACTTGGCGCGCTGGCATCGCGACGGCACCATGGAGTGCCTGGGGCGGGTGGACAACCAGGTGAAGCTGCGCGGCTTCCGCATCGAACTGGGCGAGGTCGAAGCGGTGCTGAGCGCCTATCCCGGCATACGGCAGTGCACGGTGGTGCTGGCACCCGATGCCGCCGGAGGGGGGCAGCTGGCGGCTTACTACGAGACGGTCGGTTACGAAACGGCCGGTTATGAGAGCGAACGCGCTGGAGCCCGGGCACGGGCAGGTGACGATGGCCGGCCCCGGGCGGAGATCCCCGCCGCCGAGCTGCGCGCGCATCTTTCGAAGGAGCTTCCGCCGTACATGGTTCCGGGGGTGTTCGTGGCGATGGCTAAGCTTCCTCTGACGCCCAACGGCAAGATCGACCGCAAGGCGCTGGCGGCGTCCACCGGAGAGCTGGTGGTGGAGCGTGAGTTTGTGGCCCCGCGCAACGAGATCGAGCAGCTGCTGGCGCAGATCTGGGCCCGGGTGCTGAAGGTGAGCCGGGTGGGCATGGAGGACAACTTCTTCGAACTGGGCGGCCATTCGCTGCTGGCGGTGCGGGTGGTGCTGGAGATCGAAAAGCTCTGCCACATCCGCCTGCCGCTGGCGGTACTGTTGCAGTCGCCCACCGTGGCCGGACTCGCTGTCCAGCTGCGGCAGCAGCAGTGGCAGCCGTCGTGGTCGTCTCTGGTGCCGCTGCACGCCCAGGGCAGCAGGCCGCCGGTGTACCTGATGCATGCCCATGGCGGCAACACGCTGGAGTATCACACGCTGGCCAATCTGCTGGGCCCGGAGCAGCCGGTCTACGCGCTGCAGGCGCGGGGGCTGAATGGCAGGATCGTCTGCGATCCCTCCATTGAAGAGATGGCCTCCACCTATGTGGAAGAGATTCGCAGCATGCAGCCGGAGGGGCCGTACTATCTGGGGGGCTTCTGCTTCGGCGGATTGCTGGCGCTGGAGGCGGCGCAACAGCTGACGGCGGCCGGAGAGCAGGTTCCGCTGCTGGTGATGATCCAGACAACGCATCCGCGCGCTATGCGCTTCCGCGAAGAGATTCCGATGCTGCAGCGATGGGGCCACATGGCGGCCAAGCGGCTAAGCCTGGAGTTGGAGAACCTGTCCTATCGCGGAGCCGGTTATATCTCCGAGCGGCTGCGCTTTGCCTGGGACCGAGCCCGTGCCACGGCGGCGCTGGCGCAGCTTCCGGAGCCGGTCAATGGAAGCCGGGATTTTTCGCATCTGCCGATGCAGTGCATTCTGGACCAGTTGGCAAAGGAGCACTCCAAGGCGGTGAGAAAGTACGAGCCGCGCCGCTACGATGGCGATGTTCTGCTCTTCCGCGCTAGCCGGCAGCTGCGCGGCCAGGTGGCGGATGAGCTGCTCGGCTGGCGGGAGATCCTGTGCGGCGACCTGGAGGTGCACGAGCTCCGCGGCCACCAGCAGAACCTTCTGCTGATGCCCAACGTGGTGGCGTTGGCAGGGATCATCGGAAGCAGGCTGCAGCAGGCACAGGAAAAAGCCTCGATCGCTGCGCCGGAGGCAGAGACGAGAGCCATTCCCGTCTGATATGGCAAGGAGCATGGACCGAGGACACGCTTCAGCGTCTTGATGCCGGTTTCCACCCGCGAGCGATAGCTGCGGCAGGCAACTCGGTGCTGGCGCTTGAAGAAATCGATCCGATATGCCAGCACAACCAGATTCTGATCGCCGATGTGTTGGACGGCAAGCCGCTCGACGCCAAGCACGGCCCGCTACCTTCACGCACTCACTTACACGTTGAACTTGAAAAACAAAATGTCGCCATCTTTAACGACATATTCTTTCCCTTCCGAGCGGTAAAGGCCCTTTTCCTTGACGGCCTGTTCGCTGCCCAAGGCAAAGAGATTTTCGCAATGGTAGGCGTCGGCGCGAATGAAGCCGCGCTCGAAGTCGGAGTGGATTACGCCTGCCGCCTGCGGGGCTTTGGCGCCCTCGGGGATGGTCCAGGCACGCACCTCTTGTACTCCAGCGGTGAAGTAGGTGATGAGCCCGAGCAGTCGATAAGCGGCGTGAATCAGCCGGTTCAGCCCCGGCTCAGCCAGGCCCATGTCGGCCAGGAACTCCGCCCGTTCGGCCGGTTCGAGCAGAGCGATCTCGGCCTCCATCGCGCCACAGATGCGCACCACCTGAGCGCCTTCTTCCGCAGCGCGTTTTTCCACGGCAGCCACCCACTCGTTGCCATCTTGGAGACCCGCCTCATCCACGTTGGCCACAAACAGCACCGGCTTGGCGGTGATCAGATGGAGATCGTACGCGGCAATCTGCTCCTCTGCGTTGAGTTCAATGACGCGGGCAGGCCGACCAGCCTGAAGGCCCTCCAGAAGCTTCTTCAGAGCCTCAGCCTCGCACTTGATACGGACGTCCGTGGTATTGCGCGCGGCTCTTTCGGTCTTGGCCCAGCGCTTTTCGACCGTCTCAAGGTCAGCCAACAACAGTTCGGTGTTGATGATGTCGATGTCATGCAGCGGATTCACGCCGCCAGCCACGTGAATCACATTCGGGTCGGCAAAGCAGCGCACAACGTGGCAGGTCGCGTCGGTCGAGCGGATGTGTCCAAGAAACTGATTGCCGAGTCCCTCACCCTTGCTTGCGCCTTCGACCAGGCCGGCAATGTCGACGAACTCCATCGTCGTCGGAACGATGTTCTTCGGTTTGACGAACTCGGTGATTTGATCCATCCGCTCGTCGGGAACACTGACGATGCCGACGTTGGGATCGATGGTGCAAAACGGGTAGTTAGCCGCCTGTGCCTCGGCTGCCGTGAGGGCATTGAAGATTGTGCTCTTGCCAACATTGGGTAGGCCTACAATTCCGCAGTTCAAGGGCATATCAAAATATCCTTTTTCAGTTAAATGGCCGGGAAAATCCCCTCAGCCCGGCGGGCCGTCTTCTAAAAATTGTTATGAGGTCGGGTAGATATCAGTGGGACGAAAATCTGTATTCCAACACTCGGTCTAATTCGCGGGATGCATCCGCCTCATGTCCTGAACAGACCTACTACTATTATGCCGGAAAAAGCGGGGAATTGGGATCAGAGCACGGACCAGTACTCACCACGCGAACACTTAAAATGTTTGGTGCCGGGAGGGGGAATCGATACCTCGGCCTTTTTCAAGTCTTTGAAAATAAACGTAACTGACCGATGATGTACGTGTTATGTGTGGCCGTGCCGTTTCTCGATTTTCTCCTTTATACCCATAAATTGCCCGTTTTCTCCCGTTTTACCTAACAAAATCTAACAATGAAAACTGAGTCGAGGTTGACGCGCCATCGAGACGAAAGCAGCGCTTTTGCTACTCCCGCTCACCGGTATTCAAACCATCATACTTGGACCCTGGTGCCGGGCTACTCCGCATCCTCGATTTGCGGGATGGTGTTCGGACGCCCGCTTTTCGGTGGAAAAGCGGGCAGAGATAAGGGTATAGAACTTTTCTAAGCAGCCCGTTTCTGGGTATCTTCCGTCTCCTCGGGCACAGAGATTTTCCCGGGCGCAGAGGTCAGCGGGTAGGTTAGGTCATACTCCGCGATCATCCCTTCTCTTTTCTGCGCAGATGTCATCGGCGGTGCCGAGGTCAGTGGGAAAGCCAAGTCGTATGCAGCGATTGTCTCTTCTGGGCTCAACGACACCGATGGAAACTTGAGAACTTTGTTCGGTTTGTGCGCGGAAATTTTCCCCGGCGCAGAAGTTAGCGCGTAGATTGCGTCATATTCAGCGATCATCTCTCGTCTTTTGTGCTCAGAGATTGTCCCCGGCTGTGAGGTCAGCGGGAAGGTCAAATCATAGTCAGCGATCATCTCACCGGACATATATCTCCCTCCATACCGCTTCGATGAAGTCCTGCTCAATTGAGTTGCCAATCTGGAGCAAATGATTCGCTTCGGTGAGCGACTCCGTTCGTTGGGGGCAGGAGGAGATTCTTAAGGAGTTTGGGGTAGAAGTTTGGGCGCGGGACGTGTACTCATCGGTTCATGGGCACTCGCTATTGCACGACTCGCACGAGCATTTTCCGATGCCGGGTTCACGCCCAGAGCGCTTGAGGCTCTGAGCCAAAGCCTGACGGCAGAAAACATCTTGCAGGAGGTCGCCTATCTGCTATGGGAAGGACGGGGCGCGTTCGAACGTCCTTACGGTTTGGCTTGGCTGCTGCTACTCGGCGCGGAATTGCATGAGAAGGATGACCCGCGAGGACAGCAACTAGCCGCCAATTCGCTGCCCTTGGCCGTCATACCACCCGCCGTCTGGCAACAGGCTATGAAACAAGCCAAGAAAACCTTGCTGCCGAAATCCTAGAGAGTACGAGACGGCACACTCTGACTAAGGCGAATAAGGGTTTCCGAAGAAGCGAACGCGAAACGGATCCCGGGCCCTGCGGCGTTTCAGTGGACCGGTCAGCCAAGTCGAGCCCGTTTAGCCGCCAGCATGAATAACCTTTCAAAGCATCGGTCCGGATGGCAGCACCTTGTACGGATTCATGATCCCCAAAGGATCGAGCGCAGCTTTGATTCGGCGCATGGTTGCCAGTTCCGCTCCGCCGCGCCATTCCTCCATCATGGAGGTCTTCACGCGACCGATCCCGTGCTCAGCCGAAAAGCTGCCATCGAGTTGACGAACCGCCTCGTTGACGGCGTCCATGATGGCTTCGGTTTGTTTCAGAAACGCCGAGTTCTCGACGCCGGTTGCGGGTAAAAGATTAAAGTGAATGTTGCCATCGCCCATGTGACCGTACGGAATCACCCGGATGCCGGGGAACTGCCGTTCGCAATCCGCTCGGGCGCGGACGAGAAATTCCGCCACTTTCGATACCGGCACGGAGATGTCATTCTTTATTGACGCAGCCTCGCGCTTCTGCGCCTCCGACTGCTCTTCGCGCAAGCGCCACAGCGAGGCCCGTTCGGCCGAACCGCCCGCAAGCGCCGCATCTTGCACGAGGCCTGCATCCATGGCGGCCCCGAGGGCGTCTTCCAGTCTTTCGCGCAGCCCGGCGTGGGGCGAATCATCGGCGAGTTCTATCAGGACGTAGTGGCTGGCCGGATTCGCCAGCGGAAACCGCGTCCCAGAGACGTGCTTTAGCACCAGATCGATTCCAGCACCGCACATGTACTCGAACGCTTGAATGGAGTTATAGTGGCGCCCCCGGCACAACATGAAAAGATCCAACGCAGCCTGCTCCGAGGGAACCGCGCAAAACGCGACGGAGACGTCTTTAGGACGCGGGACGAGTTTGAGCACGGCTGCCGTGATGATTCCCAGAGTGCCCTCTGCTCCGACGAAAAGCTGACGAAGACAATATCCTGTGTTGTCCTTGCGCAGGCGTCGAAGTCCGTTCCATATCTCTCCGTCGGGTAAAACGACCTCCAGACCGAGCACGAGGTCGCGTGCGTTGCCATAGCGCACGGTGTTGTTTCCGCCGGCATTGGTCGAAAGCGCGCCGCCTATCTGCGCCGATCCCTCCGAGCCCATGGACAGCGGCAGCATGCAATCCTCGGCGAGCGCTGCCTCCTGCGCGCCTTTGAGCGTGATCCCAGCGTCGACCGTCAAAGTCAGGTTGACTACGTCGAGGTCGCGAACCTTATTCATCCGGGTCAGCGAGAGCACAATCTCATTCCCCTCGGCGCTGGGTGTGGCGCCGTTGACCAAGCTAGTGTTACCCCCTTGGGGCACGATTGGGATGCGCCGTTCCGCGCACAGCCGAACCACTGTAGCGATCTCCTCGGTGCAGGCTGGACGAATCACGGCGGGCGTGGAACCTTTGTAAAGTTGGCGCCAGTCCTCGCAATAGGGGGCGATCTCTTGAGGATCAAAGAGGCAATTGTGTTCGCCCACGATGCTAGTCAGCGCCGCTCTGAGTTCCGGCCAGGAATGTGAGGTAGCTATACCGTTAGGCACTGGTGTCCTCGCGCAACCCCATCCATCCTAACGCCGATCTGGCTACAGAGCTCCATTTTCGTCGATCAACGGTAGCGACGGTCGGAGAGTGAAACTTTTCGCGAACACTAGGGCGTTTTCCAATACCGATCCTTCCTGCCGGCGCTGAATATTGAGCGATCTTGGCGTAACGGGAGGCTGGCACAATCTCCCATACCGGCCGATTGCAGGCCGGGTTCACCGTATCTGTTAACAGACAAGCAACTGAATGGTAGGCGACAATCCGATCAGAATCATTCCGTGGTTCATGCCGATTTACGCTGTGGCGGGGAACTCTGTCCTGTCTTTCTATGATGAATAGTTTGAGCAGAAAGGAACTGCTTGACAACAACCGCGGTGTCGCCAGGATTTTCTTCTGGGAAGAAATGGCCGCCCTTCATCGCCTGCCCTTGCGCGTGCGGAGCCCATTGCCGCCAGATGCCCAGCGGACCCCCTTCTTTTGCGTAAAGAGTGTCGAGCGGGCCGTCCTTGGCCCATAGGTGCAGCATCGGGCATTCGATTTGTTTGGATGCCTCCTTATCAGCACGATCGTGTTCGACATCGATCGTTGCCGCTGCTCGATATTCCTCACAGATGCCGTGAACACGGGCCGGATCGCGAAAGGTTGAAACGTATTCTTCGAGTATCTCTGGGCCGAAGGAACCGTGTCCGAAGGGATTATCGAAGACGGCCTTGGGAGCACCAAGCAGATAGCTCTCCGGAAGCGGTGGCTTTTGCGACAGCAAAATCCAGGGCCAGTAGGTCTGAGCGAAGCGCGCGTCGGATCGGTTCCACGCTTCAAGAATCGGAATCACATCGAACACAGCGATACGCTCCACGTTTTTCGGATGGTCCAAGGCCATACGGTAGCTGACGCGTCCTCCGCGATCGTGACCAATCAGCGTGAAGGTCGGAAACCCAAGTTTGGCCATCACGTCCACCAATTCCTTTGCCATGGCACGCTTGGAATAAGGAAAGTGGTTGTCTGTCGAAGCGGGTATCCCACTGCGGCCGTAGGCGCGCAGGTCTACGCAGATCACGGTATGATTCTCGGCAAACTCCGGCGCGAGGAATCGCCACATCAGACTGGTGCGCGGGAAGCCGTGCACCAGCAGAATAGCTGGACCCTTTCCATAGCGACGCACGAAAATCGTGTTTCCTGGGACCTCGACCTCATTGACCTCTATACGATTCGCCGTTACGACTTCCATTTACCCCTCCAAGGACATGAAGTTAGATCAGGCCGCCCGAATAGAGTGTGGCTGGCCTTGACTGAGAAATTCCCGAATGTGCTCAGCGATGAAGTCACCGGAATCTTCAAGTGCGAAATGACCGGTGTCGATCAGGTGCAGCTCCGCTTTCGGGAGATCGCGCTGGTAAGCCCGGGCTCCTTCCACTGTGAAGAACGGATCATTCTTCCCCCAGAGAATCAGCATTCTTGGTTGCCAGGTGCGGAAGTACTCATGCCAACGGTCATAGAGCGCAATATTCGACTGATAGTTGTAAAGAAGATCAAGCTGAATAGCGGCATTGCCCGGACGATCGAGGAAGAACTGGTCCATCGTATAGGAATCAGGGCTGATTCGGCCGGAGTCTGTGACACCATGCGTGTACTGGAACATGGTCATTTCTTTCGTCAGCAGATCGCGCACAGGCTTTTCGGTGTCGGGATTGCGATTCGCCCAAAACGGCTTCATGGGGTCGAATGCAGGGCCAATCCCTTCCACATATGCATTCCCGTTCTGAACGACGATGCCCTGAATCGCATCTGGATGTCCGGAGGCAAGCCGATATCCGACGGGTGCGCCATAGTCCTGCACGTAGATGCTGAATTGCTTCACGCCCAGTTTCTCGAACAGCAACTCCTCGACGTGTGCTGCCAGATTGTCGAAGGTGTATTCGAACTCCTTCGCACTGGGGGCATCGCTGTATCCGAAGCCTACGTAGTCAGGAGCAATCACGTGGAGTGTGTCCGCCAGTTTGGGAATCAGGTCACGAAACATGTGCGAGGAACTTGGAAAGCCGTGCAGGAGCACGATAGTTGGAGAATCCGTGGATCCGGATTCGCGATAAAAGAGCTTTCGGCCGCGTACGTTGGCGTGATGATACGTTGTCATGAAAACTAACCTCTCTGTTGAGTTCGTCCAAGGCTGTGCCGTGATCGCTGGCTGACCACCTGCAGCCTTTGGTTTTTAGGATGGGACTACACCGGCAAGTGTTTTATTAATGGTGCTTGTGGATTGGAATATATGTATCCAGGGTCATGGCTTCCTCTCTGTCGCCCATCTGTTGGCCCTGAATTTCCTTAGTACGACGGAAGAGTAGTCGGAGGGAACGCGTTTCGAATTCCACGTGAAATCCCCGAAACTATGGTTTCAATTCAGGGTTATTGTGTTTAGTATGATTGTTGGGAGAGAACGATGAGAATGGTGTCCCGGACTGGCGCCCTTGCGCTGATGGCGGTTCTCGGGATACTTCTTGTCTTCTTTTTCCCCGCCCCCAGCGGCCCGTTTAGTGTTACGAATGGGCCTGCGACCGCATTTCGCGCCTTGGAAGCTGCACGCGGGCTGTTTGCTACGATGAGTGCGGCTCTGCTCGTGGCTACCGCTCTGCGATGCATCCTCCTTATGGAATCCATGGCGCAGGCGACCGTTCGGGTGAGCTACGATCCTGAGTTCTTCGCTCTTCGCTGTTAGACTCCTACCTCTTCGTTTCCTCAAATCTGATTTCAATTTATTTTTCAGCTTCCCCTAAGGAGGAGTGTATGAACGCACGTTACCTGCGTTTTGCAGGTGTGTCTTTTGTTCTGTCCGCGACCCTACTAATCGGCGCTTGCCATAAAAAGTCGGTTCCTGTTGCTCCGGCCCAGGCTCCACCTCCGCCGGCGAAACCAACCGCAACCTTGACTGCCTCGCCCGAAAGTTTGCAGCGCGGGCAATCCGTGCAGCTAACCTGGAGCACGCAGAACGCAACCGACGTAACCATCGCCCCGCTCGGAGCAGTCGCTCCCAGTGGAACCCGGAGCATTGTGCCTTCGGATTCGACCACCTACACGTTGACGGCGAACGGCCCCGGAGGTACTGCCCAGGCGACCGCCCGGGTGACTGTTACGGCGCCGCCACCGCCGCCACCAGCGGCGATATCGGCCCCAGCACCTTCGGATCTGGATCTGTTTCAGCGGAATGTGAAAGATATTTATTTCAACTACGACAGATACGACCTGAGACCGGCTGACGCCGTCGTCCTGAAGGCGGACGCGGATTTCCTGGCTGCTCACCCGAGCTACAAGTTTGTAATCTCCGGACACTGCGATGAGCGCGGCTCAGAAGAATACAACCTGGCACTCGGATCGAGCCGGGCCAATGCGGTTCGCGACCAGCTTCAGAAGCTCGGAATTGGTTCCGATCGCATGAAGACCATCAGCTACGGCAAGGAGAAGCCATTCTGCACGGAACACGACGAGCAGTGCTGGCAGCAGAATCGTCGAGCACACTTCGAGTTCGGTCAATAGAGGACAGGAACAGCGAGGGATGGCCTATTGGGAGAGGCCTCCCTCCGCTGTTCTCGATGAGAATAGTCGCCAGTGAGAGCGTGTTGGGACGTAAGAACGCAGCCGCCGATAAGCAAAGAAATGATCGTGTGGTCAGTGTTAGCTCTGGCTGCGTGCACATGAAGGAGTACAGCATTGGTTTCGCGAATTCAGTGTCTATTGTTGAGCCTTTTTCTCATTACCGGCTGTTTTGCCTACGCCGATAGTTCGTTCGATCTTTCCGGGCCTCAGATAGAAATGAACGTGACGCGAGCGGGAAAGACGCTGCCCATCTCCGAGGTACCCAACTTGCAATCCGGTGACAGGCTTTGGATTCACCCCGCGTTCCCGGATAAAGAGTCCGTACACTACCTGCTGGTGGTTGCATTTCTGCAGGGTGCCACCAATCCCCCACCAGACAAATGGTTCACGAAAGCCGAAACGTGGACGTCGCTAGTACGCGCGGAAGGCATGGTTGTTACGGTTCCCGACCACGCCCAGCAGGCACTCTTCTTTCTTGCGCCACAGACCAGCGGCGACTTCAACACGCTGCGCTCGGCAGTCCAGGGAAAACCTGGGGCCTTTGTTCGCGCTGCACAGGACTTAAATCTCGCCAGCCAGAGCCGGATGCGTGTGGACAAGTACCTGAGCGCCATCGGCGACGCTTCGGAAAAAGATCCCAAGGCGCTGCACGAACGCTCCGCGCTGCTGGCTCGAAGCCTGAAGATCAAGGTGAACGAAGAATGTTTCGACAAGCCGAGCGAGCAGCAGGCGCCTTGCTTGATGCAAAGCTCCGACCAGATGGTGATGGACGACGGGCACGGACAATCCATGCTGGCAGCACTGTCGTCCGGACCTCAGGTCGATCTTTTGGGTGCCGTGGTTGCGACCACGCCGGGCGGCGGCGGCTCGTACAGCCCCTACATTGGCGTGATCGTCGATGTGGCCAAGGAGATGGAGAACCTACGCACTGCACAGTTCCAATACATCCCTGCACTCGCTTTGCCCCAAAACGAGCAGTTGAATTTGAAGCTCAACAATCCGCCCTCGTTCCACAAGCCGCAGTCCGTGCTGGTGGTCGCCCTGCCTCCGGTAAAAAAGGTCTCCCCGCCTGTGCTTGCCTCGGTGGATCCAAAGCAGGTGTACTGCGTGCAGAATCCAGCGCTTGCCCTGGCAGTGGGGAACGCGCCGTTGGTGTTTGCAACTGAACTTGCACACAGCGTCACGGTTCACGTACAGAACAAAGCGGGCATGAGCATGGATCTTCCCGTGAAGCCGGATCCATCACGCGGGGGCTTCGTAATTGAGGGGAGCATTCCGAAGTTGGAGGAACTCGGTCCGGAAGCAAGCGGTACTCTACACGGAAGCTGGGGATTCGAGAGCTTTGAGGGGCCGACATTCCACTTGATAAACGCGCCCGCTGCCGCTCACTGGGAACTTTCCGCCAAGGACGAGAACGCTCTCGTCGTCGGCCGCGAAGACACGTTCCATCTGCATTCCCAACTGGCTGCCTGCGCAGAAGAAATCAGCATCAAGAATGAGGATGACAAACCCGCCAAGACAAACTGGAAGATGGTCGCGCCCAACGACATCGAGGCAAAGGTGTCTTTGGCGGGTGCCGAGCCGGGTACTGCAACGCTGGCGGTAAAGCAGTTCGGGATGACAAAACCGATCGAGATACCTCTGCACACTTATGCCGAGGAGTGGCATCTCGACCAATTCGTAATTCATGCCGGAGACCATGAGGGAGTGCTGAAAGGCGCCAGGCTCGACCTGGTTGCCAGCTTGGAGATCGACGGGACGCATTTCTTGCCTGCGAGTTTGACCCGAGTCGGAAAGCTGGATGAGTTGAAACTACTGGCGGAGAATGTGCCAGCATCGGGATTTCAGGAAGAGCAAAAGCTTACGGCCAATGTGACCCTGAACGATGGACGCGTGCAGAAACTGCATGCCACCGTTGAGCCGCAGCGTCCAAAGTTGACTCTCATCAGCAAGCGAATTCAGGTTGCCCAATCTGCAATTCGTCTGGGGAGTGCAGACGAATTGCCACTGGATGGCCAAATCTCCTTCTTTGTGAGATCTGAGATACCTGCAAGATATCAGCATGAGGAAAAGATCGAAGTTGCCAGCGCCGATGGTTTTTTCCACACCATGTTGAGTCTGGCAGACAAGACTCTTTCATTGCAGGATTCACAGACTGCGGTAGCCGTCCTTGATCCTCTCAAGAGCTTTGGTGACTCCGCTTTTGGATTGCTGCAGTTCAGGGCGCTGGCCGCCGATGGTGCGGCAGGAGACTGGCAACTTCTCGCCCACCTTGTCCGGGTTCCACATCTCAAAGAAGTGCGCTGCCCGGACGATCCGGTGAAGCAGTGCACGCTGAGCGGAGATCTGCTCTATCTGATCGACTCGGTTGCCTCGGATCAAGACTTTACTCAAGCGGTATCTGTGCCTTCAGGTTTTGCAGACAGCCGCCTCACTGTGCCGCGTCCGAATGGCACGGTTCTGTATATAAAACTTCGAGACGATCCTGACACTGTCAACACCGCGGTTCTTCCGGTGCTGCCCGATCAATATTCAACTCCATGAACGGAGATTTTATTACGTCGCAATCACGAGAAGAGACCTCGACCAACGGGGAAAATGGCCGCCGATTCTATCTGACACGGGAGCCTGTGATCCTGACGATTCTCTCAGGCTTGGCGCTGGCGTTTTTTCTGGCAGTGACAGGATTGTCCCATGTCTATGCAGCGCAGCAGGAGTCTCTTGGAGAGCGATGGTTTACGCGCGGGGTCAGAGGCCTCAAGAAACAGCGTTTCCAGATGGCGGTGTCCGAACTGCGAACCGCGTTGCTGTACTCGCGTGACAACTACTCATATCAGCTCAACCTTGCCGAGGCGCTGCTCGGCGAGGGGCGAAGGGACGAGGCCTCTGCATACCTGGTGAACCTGTGGGAACGGGAGCCTGAGAGTGGGCAGGTGAACCTAGATCTCGCTTACATTGCCGTGCAAAAGGGAGAGAACGAGCAGGCTCTTCGCTACTATCACAATGCGATCTACGCCACTTGGCCTGGCAATCAAGAGGTTGAACGCCGGGGCACACGCCTGCAGTTAATTGAATTCCTGTTGGGTAGCCATGACACGACACAAGCACAGTCTGAGTTGATCGCGCTGGCAGCGAATATGGCTGATGATCCATCGGCGCACACGCGCGTCGGGGACCTCTTTTCCCAGGCGCGGGACTACGAACATGCACTTACCGAGTACAGTCTCAGCCTGAAGTCAGAGCCTCAAAACCCGGCAGCATTGGCGGGCGCTGGACGGGCGGCCTTCGCACAGGGCCGCTACTCACAGGCCGAGCGGTATCTTCAGGCCGCGGTGACAGCCAATCCCAATGATGCGCAACTCGCTGACCAGCTCAAGGACACGGCACTGGTACTGCGCATGGACCCGTTCCGGCGACAGATCCCGTTTGCCCAGAGAAACAGGATTATCATCGAGGATTTTGCAGTAGCAGGTGAGCGGGTGACTTCCTGTGCTGCTGCCGGAAATTCGAACGGGCCTGTCTTGTCGCCAGGCTCACAGCATAGCCTTGCCGAGAATTGGACGACGATGAAGCCGCAGATCACAGAGAGAGGTCTCCGGCGGGATCCGGAATTGGCAGAGCCAGCGATGGACCTAGTGTTTAAGATCGAGCGCCAAGCTAATGTCGATTGCGGAGCTCCAACTGGGACGGACATGGCACTACTGCTGATCTCAAAATTGCATGAAGGGAACTAGCGTGGACATCCCGCCCAACTCGCAGATCGACGCTCCGCTCTCCGGGCAGGCTTCTGGAACACTCCTGCGGCCGCTTATACGCGAAGAGTATTTCTTCCTGATCCTGTCGGTCTTTATCGGAATCTTTTCCGCACTCGCCATTGTTTGCTTCCGCTTCGCCATCGAGTGGTGCCGCATCTATCTCCTGGGATCTGGTTACACTCTCTCGCCAATCCGGATGTTGCTGGCTCCTAGCCTCGCTGGCCTGGTCATCGCCGTGCTGGTCATTCATGTCTTTCCTCTGGCGCGGGGTAGTGGCGTCAATCAAACCAAAGCTGCGCTCTATATCTATGACGGCTACATTCCTTTCCGCACTGCCATAGGAAAGTTCATCACTGCAGCACTAGCCATCGGCTCCGGGCACTCTCTGGGCCCCGAAGACCCAGCGCTGCAGATCGGCGCATGCATTGCCTCTGCCCTCGGCCGCCGCCTGCATATATCCAGGGAGAGAATGCGCCTGATTGCGCCCGTCGGCGCCGCCGCCGGATTGGCCGCCGCCTTCAATGCGCCGATCTCCGCCGTCCTATTCGTGATCGAAGAGGTCATCGGCCGCTGGACTGCCGGCATCCTCGGCTCGGTAGTTCTCTCTGCCGTATCCAGCGTCGTGGTCATGCGATGGTTCCTCGGCTCCGAGCCGCTTTTCAGAATCCCCGCCGTGCAACTCCAGCACCCCTCTGAGCTCATCGCCTATTCCATCCTTGGCGTCGTCGGCGGTCTTGCTTCGGTGGCGTTTTCCGCCGGTATTGGCGAGCTGCGTCCCCGGCTCAAGGCGCTGCCTCGCTGGACCCAGTATTTTCAACCCGCGGTCGCAGGTCTTCTGATCGGCCTCATCGGTGTCCTGGGCGCGCCGCAGGTCATGGGCGCCGGCTACGAGTACATGGACGAAGCCATGCACGGCCGCTTCACTTGGCAAATGCTGGCCATCCTTGCCGGACTCAAGATCCTGGCCACCCTGCTTTCCTTCGTCAGCGGCACGCCTGGTGGCATGTTTGCCCCAACGTTGTTCATCGGCGCCATGCTGGGCGCCTCCGTAGGCGGAGTGGAACATATCTTCCTGCCCCACCTCGCAGCGTCACCCGGAACCTATGCGCTGGTGGGCATGGGAGTTCTCTTTGCCGGCTTTCTGCGCGCTCCCATGACGTCGGTCTTCATGGTTCTCGAAGTCAGCGGAAACTACTCCATCATTGTCCCCGTCATTGTGGCCAACACCATCGCCTACGCCATCGCACGCGGTTTGCAACCCGTGGCCATCTTTGACGTCCTCACTCGCCAGGACGGTATGGATTTGCCATCCATGGAAGAGGAGAGGGAAGAAGAAATCCTGCGCGTGGAGGACGCGATGCGCTCGGCAACCGGCCCGGTGCTGGATGCAGAGGAATCTCTCGATCACGCATTGCAGCGCACCGATCAGAATCCCGACGATATTCTTCTCGTTCGATTGATCCCCACCGCGTGGAGCACCCTCACCCGGCAGGAGTTGAAGGCAATGGTCGACGATGGAGAAGGCAGCCTCACCTTGGGCTCCGTCCTGAACAACCGCAAGATCCCTTTCTTGCATCCGGATCATTCCCTGCACGCCGCGCTGCGATACGTGGACCGCTGGCCCCTCGTGCCGGTCGTCAGCCGCGCCAACTTTGGCAAACTCGAAGGCGTCATCACCCAAGATGATGTACTCAGGTGCTATTGCGAATCCGGCAAAGAAGTTTGACGATGACGCTACGAAGTTAGGGTCTGTGAATTGATGGGTTTATCCTGCGAAAGGCACGGTCAAAACCGGGCACAGAGCTCCAGAGATCACATCGTAGACCGTTGACCCTGGCAAGTGAACCGCGATTCGGGCCTTGATATCCGTGCTGCAATTCAATCCCATAACAATGAGATCCACTTCACGTGCTTCCGCAGCTGCCAGAATACGATCGCTGCACGATCCAAACTCGACTACGACTGCGCAATCTTCCGCGGAACCTTTGTAGCCTTGATTGCGTATCTGCTCACGCAGAAAGTCGAAGGTCTTAGTCGATGCCGCTACGGGTGGCTCCTCACTCGTCCAGTCGTTTACGTGTAGCAGCACCATGGAGGCGTGATAGGTGTGCGCCAGCGACGAAGCATACGGCATCGCGTGCGCGGCTGCTGCCGAAAAGTCCGTTGCATAGAGGATTCGCTTGAACTCCGACGAGCACGAAACCTTGGGCCCAACCGTTAGCACGGGCCTGGTCGCCAGATAGGCAATTTCCTCCGCAATCGAACCCGTCAATAATTTCTTGATTCCGTGCCAGCCGTGCGTCCCAATCACTATCACGTCAATTCCGCGCGTGTTTGCCGCATCGATCAACTTTGCCCTGATGCTGCCATGATCGATGAGCACTTCATGAGGAAGATCGCGAAGTCCCCCGGGCGTATTTATCAAGCCCTCCAGCTTGTCAAACATTGCTTGCGATGCAGGGTGAAGCGGATCGTAGTCTTCTTCTGGGATGATGTGTGCGAGGAAGACCTTGCCGCCGTAATGACGTGCAATGCTGGTCGCAAATGGAAACGCGAGCAGTGAGCCTGGTGACAAGTCCATTGCGAACAAAATGTTCTTGAATGAAATCCCGGGAATCCAGTGCTGTTCGGCGGTGCTCATTGGATCCTCCTCCAGACAGGCTCTGCATTTATTTTGATGCTTCCGGACCGTCGGAAGGTGGCTCTCCTCAATCCTAAGCCCGCGATGCCGTGTGTTTGCGGAATAGGGATAACTTGCGGATTGAGACGGGTAACGAGGTAACTTTCTGTGCGAGGGCCACGAGTTGCAGGCGCCACAGCTCCCGAATCTGTGCATCTGAAAAAAGGAAAAGAGGAGAACAGAGATGAAACTCAATGTTCGGGCCGCCGCGACCGCTTCAGCGCTACTTTGGAGTGGAGCTGTCCTCATCGTTGGAATTGCCAATGTCATCCAGCCACGATACGGCAAAGAGTTCCTGGACTTGGTGGCATCAATCTACCCCGGATATAAGGCACACCCCAAGTTAAGCCAAGTCGCTGTTGGAACAGCCTACGCAGTGGTGGACGGAGCCGTCGGAGGTGCACTCTGTGCGTGGCTGTATAACCGCTTGACGTCATGTTGCGAAGACAACGAACTCGCCGGGAAAAACGCAGGGGGATAGGACTCGCATTGGTTTCGCTTATGCGCGAGAACTGGATGGTGGCTGATCCTTGGATTCGAGAGGAGCTATATGCGCAGCAATGCTGCTTCCTGCATCGCGCGAGCCAATAAAGAGCAGACGGTCATCCTCCTGTAGCACCGAGTCGGGGTTGGGGAGCATCACATCGCCATCCCGCAAGATGGCGATGATCTCCATCGCATTTTCGCCCGCCGTTTCATAACAGGACTGGATAGTTTTTCCGATGAAAGCGCTCTCCGGCCGAAGAACGCCTACATTTAGTTCCTTACTGCCGTGCATACTCACCGGTATGCCGGAATCGAGAAGAGAAACCAGGTCGATATGTCCAACTTTGGCAGCCCTCGGAACCTCCCGGGTGCCGAGGAGCCGAAGCGCCAACTCAAGGTTCTCGGCGTAACGGGTCGGAGAGTCTGCGCGTCCGACAACCTGCGCCTCATACAGGCTGTTGTACTTTAGGTGCGCGGAGAGTTGTGATTGAACCAGAAAGCTGAGCAGGACAGCAAACGCTGCGGGAGGGAGAAGCTGGTAGCCACCCGTCATCTCAGTGACCATCACCAGGGAAGCGATCGGCACCCGAGCAGCGCCACCGAAGGTTGCCGCCATTCCCACAACCACAAACATGGCCGGCGGCAGGTGAAGCAGCGAGGATAGAAATCCTCCCACCATAGCGCCTACAAAAAGAGTCGGCGCGAAGACGCCACCGGAACCGCCAGAAGATACAGTGAGGGAAAACGCGATGATCTTTAAGAAAAGAAGGATCAGAAGCAGATTGAGCGCAAGCTGACCATTGATCGCCTCCTGTATCCAGCCATATCCTCCACCGAGGATGTGCGGGAACTTCAACGCGATTAGACCGACCCCCAAACCGCCGACGGCTGGTTTCAGTGCCGGAGGGATCGGAAGAGAGTGAAATGCATCGCGCACTCGATAGAACACGTTCGGCAAAAGAGTTGCTATGAGACCACACGCCAATCCCAGTACTCCATACCATGCGTAATCCAGAATGTTAAGTTTGCCAGGGACAGGCGGGAATAAGAACAAAGGTTGCCAACCAACGAACAATCCGTTCACTGCATAGGCAATCACCGAAGCCAGCATGGTATGAAGTAGTGCTCCGGCCTCGAATTCCATGCTTCCGTAAAGCACTTCAATGGCGAAGAAAGCGGAGCCAATCGGGGAACGGAAAATCGCAGAGAGACCGGCCGCCATGCCCGCCAGAACGAGAACTCGGCGCTGTTCCTCTGAGCGATGAGCGACGGTTGCATAGATCGAGCCGACCCCCGCTCCAATCAAAGCGGTAGGGCCTTCGCGGCCAGCAGAGCCCCCCGAGCCAATCGTGATCGCCGAAGCAACCAGCTTCAGCGGCGCCACGCGCGCTCGAATGAAGCCGCCGGTACGATGGAATGCTTTCACTACCGTATCCGTGCCGTGGCCTTCCGCCTCGGGAGCGAAATTGTAGACCAAAAGTCCGGAGATCAATCCACCCAGCGTGGTTGCCACGGGAATCAACCAGAGGCCGTGGGGCCCTATCACTTGCTGAAGAACACCGCCTTCTTCCGGCAATCCAGGTGGCTGGTAGCCGGAGATCCAAGTCAAAAAGAAATGTTGGCAGATGCGTAGTGCCCATGTGAAGAGTCGAGCGGAGAATGCCCCAACAACGCCCAGAATTGCGCTCTCAGCAAGTAGACGGGGTTCGCTCTCCTTTACCATGCGGCCCTCCACAAAGTGCGCAAGCGGCAAGCGTGCACGGATCGAACATGTAATTGTCCTCCTGTATTTGCCCTCATTCGATAGATGCCGATTATTGATGCAAGCGTTTCCATCTATGACGATATTCATGCTCACTGTTGAGATTTTGGAATCCGCGCTTCGTCCGAACACCGGAGCCGAGCGTTCAGGATGGACACAATCCAAGCGCAACGAGCAGATCGGTACTGGTATGTCAGCATCGCGACTGCAATGTCGCGACCGAGGCGCAGATTCGTTATCGATGACACGATGGGCATTTCCCATTCCCGACCATAGCGACCGTTTTCGCTACCGTTGGTGCGACGGCACGCCGCCAGGGCCGTGGCTCGGATTGAGATCGCTTATCGAGCAGATCTGCGGACCTTTCTTGCTTGCCTATGGGACGCTAAGTTTGGGAACTTCTCGCGAAGAGCTCCAGTCATCATCACCGAGTGGATTTCCGGAGCGTATTTCTGTGACGCCGATACGCTGGAATCCACCGTGCAATTCATTCAGTACCTACAGGAACATGGAATCGATCTTGAGGTGGGTGTTTGGGACTGGACTTCAGGAGGCTTCGGCAGCGCCCGCTGGGACTTTCCTTCGCCCAAAGTCTCCAGCTTTACTGGCCTCTCGTGCCACCAGAAGGGCTACGGCCTTGGAAAAGTGGTTGAGTCCTGGTACTCCACGGGCATACCTCCAACGACTCCTAAGTAGACAGAAGCTGTTATTGCTTTGAGGCACGGGATCGGCCGGATCGCTTAGTGATTGCGCTCTTCGGCAATCGTGGAACAGCCTGGACGCCTGCCCAAAGCGTTGCGATCGTTTGCTCGACCACGAGAGTCTGGTCAGGCAAGTCAGGCACAACCCCTTGGATAACAAATAGTGTGGCGAGGCCAAAGATCGCAAACCACCAGGTGTGGGCTACCACTATGTCATCCCTATTTGGCAATCCTTCATCCTTGGCAACATCGAAAAAGAGCTGTATGAAACGTTGGAACAAAGGCGCGCCGATGTCGTTGATATATTGTCCAGCGCGGATGCCGTTGCGGTTCTCCGGCCCGAAGAAGACGTTGCGGAACTGCTGTGGATGGGCAGTGCAGAACTGAATCAAGCCGCGCGAGGTCGCAAAAAGGCGCTCTTTCGGTGCGAGATATTTAGCGGCAATCGCGTCGAAGTTCTGAATCATCAGCCCGATCGTCTCGCGGCTCAACTCGGCAAGGATGTGTGATTTGTCCGGAAAATGCTGGTAGATCACGGCGTGCGTATAACCGATTTCTTTAGCGATCTCACGAAGCGTCACGGCTTCGTAACCGCGATCGGCGAACATTTTACCTGCAGCCGCAAGGATTTCGCCCCGCAACCTCTCCTTGCGCTCTACCCGGCGACTTGGTGATGTGGATGTCACTTCAATAGCTTAGCCCGTTTTGGCGATTTATGCGACCGGTTGTTGATTTACATCCAGTGGTGTTATAACCACTGATTATTTTGCAACCAATGGTTTTCATGCGCCTCTAATGATCAGGTCGCGCATTTTTGGATGGGCGGCCAAATAGAGGCAAAAGGAGAATGCGATGAAAACGAGCATGTATTTAGTCATGGGCATTACTGGAAAAGTTGGGGGCGCCACCGCGCGGCATCTGCTGAAGCAAGGCAAACAGGTGCGAGCACTTGTGCGCAATCGCGAGAAAGCGGCGAAGTGGGCAGACCAGGGCGTGGAGCTGGTGGATGGAGACTGGAACGATGCGACAGCCATAGCGGCGGCTCTCAAGGGTGTTGAGGGCGCGTTTGTTATGTTGCCGTCTGTATGGGCGCCCTCGCCTGATTTCAGAGAAGCAAAGGGCGTGATTGCGAACTATGTCGAGGCGCTGACCAAGGTAGTGCCCCCGCGGGTGGTAGCGCTCTCGTCGATGGGCGCGTATAGGACCAGCGGGGCGGGGATCATCACGGCCTTATCGCTCTTGGAGCAAGGTTTTCGCAGCCTGCCGTCTCCGCTCGCATTTGTGCGCGCAGGCGGCTTTTTCGAAAACTTTCTTTACGGCTTACAGGCCGCCCAAGGCGGAACACTACCGGTCTTCTACAATCCTACAAACCGGAAATCGACAATGGTCGCGTCAGACGACATCGGCGCAGAGGTGGCAACGCTTCTGACCGGGCCGGCGTGGTCAGGGCGTCGCGTCATCGAGCTGGGTTCGATGGTAAGCGCGGATGAAGTGGCCGGACAGTTGGGTGAAGTCCTGAAACTCGACGTGAAAGCTTTTGCAGTCCCGCGTGCAGGGTGGGCGGAAGCGTTCGAGCAGTTCGGCATCCCCAAGGGCCACACTGGACCAGCCGAAGAAATGTTTGACAGCGTTAACGCGGGATGGTCGGACCTTGGAATCGCGGGTACGGAGCACGTAGCGGGTACGACGTCCGCACGCGATGTGTTTGCGGCTGCACAGAACGCCGCCAATGCGTAGATCCGGGGCAAGCTGAATCAGTCGCAGTGCCTTGGGAACTGCGGCGCTAACGTCAAGAAAGATCGAGGTCAAACATGAAAGTTCTTGTTTTGGCTGGAACGGGCGGAACCGGACGGCTGATCGTCCGGTTCCGCCCTGGCGAAAGGCCATTCCGTCGAGCTTCCCGGGTGGTGACATGCGCTTCTGGTTGAAAAGCAATAACTAACTTAACATCAATGAATTACGCGAAACTTCCGGCAGCCTGAAGTGTTGAAAAGAAACGATACGAAATATCGGGAAACCTGTACCGTGGGGCGGGTGCGGGGTTGATTCGGGGCTCGGAATCTGGACTAACGCACTCCACTTGCGCCGAATTATGACCGAATGGTCCCCCTCCGCCCTTTCCCTGATGCCCGCAGAATCCTGCGCGGATTCACTGGTAATATTACCTCTTCGGTTGCTCCTGCTTGCGCTGTTGTGGCGCCTGGCGTTGCGGAGCCGCCTGACGCTGTTGCTGCTGCTGGCGTTGTGGAGCCGCCTGACGCTGTTGCTGCTGCTGGCGTTGTGGAGCCGCCTGACGCTGTTGCTGCTGCTGGCGTTGTGGAGCCACCTGGCGCTGTTGCTGCTGCTGGCGTTGTGGAGCCGCCTGACGCTGTTGCTGCTGCTGGCGTTGTGGAGCCGCCTGACGCTGTTGCTGCTGCTGGCGTTGTGGAGCCGCCTGGCGCTGTTGCTGCTGCTGGCGTTGTGGAGCCGCCTGACGCTGTTGCTGCTGCTGGCGTTGTGGAGCCGCCTGACGCTGTTGCTGCTGCTGGCGTTGTGGAGCCGCCTGACGCTGTTGCTGCTGCTGGCGTTGTGGAGCGGCCTGACGCTGTTGCTGTTGCTGGCGTTGCGGAGCCGCCTGACGCTGTTGCTGTTGCTGGCGTTGTGGAGCGGCCTGGCGCTGTTGCTGCTGGTGTTGCGGAGCCGCCTGACGCTGTTGCTGCTGCGCTACAGCCCGATTGGTTGCCCGCAACGCTGCAGGGGCACTCACGTTGCGATCTGCCGCAAGCGGTCTGGCGACGGCCAAACTGGCTGGCCGGCCATGGTTGACGCTCGCAAACTGAGCGTGGTTCGTGCGGGCAGCCCGCTCATTCTGTATTTGTGCCCTCATCGGCGAAGTATGTTGTTCATGTAGCGCCGCCAGTTCCGCGGGCCGCGCTCGCACATGGACTCCACCCGATCCGCCGTTGTAACTCACACGGGATTCGCCGCGCTGATAATTGCTCACGGGGTGGTTGTAGATGTATTGCGCCCTTGAGCCGTTCATATTGTTGAAGGAGCGGTTGTAGTTGAAATGGCCGCCGCCCCAGTAGCCGCCTTGGTAACCGTAGCCGATGTAGCCAAAGCCGTAATCGATACCGCCATAGTAGCCGACGTACTGGCCCCAGTAGCCGGGGTAAAACCCGTAGGAATTATTCCAGTATGCCCAGTAGCCTGGGGTCCAGAGAGCGCCTTCGTACGGAGCCTGCACCCACGCGCCGGGCACCCAGGAATAGCCGTATGGACCCCAGGCCCAGTAGCCGGGCACCCAGATATAGCCGTCGCCGGGAACAGGCGGCTGGTCGTAGTCGGGCAAAGGCGGCGGCGGCTGGGCAGCGGTGTATTCCGGCTGCTGTCCGTAACCCGGATTATACGAACCCTGGTCCGATGTTTGGGGATAGGAGCCGTTCGCCTCGGGCGGCGGAGCGCTTTGCTGAGCGCTGGAAGTCTCTGGCACCTGCGCGCCTGAGTCTGCGGCAACCGGGGCAAGATTGGCCGCAGCCGGGTCCGAGGCCTGATCCTGCGCGCCCGACTGGCTGTTATCCGCGGCAACCGGGCTTTGATCCTTGTGGCATCCGGTGGTGAAGAGCACCGCCACCAAGGCAAGCAGCGGCAATTGTCCAAATCTGGGCATGCGAGTCATTTCACCCTCCAAGTGGATGCAGGATATCCGAGAGGGCCGTGGCAAAACTGTTCTCTTTTGACCAGTTGGTTACGCCCGATCTGCCGACAGAGGCGCAGGAGGGAGATCTGCTCCGGTCTCGAATACTTTGCCTCAAACCAGGCCGACGCCTCTGAAGGAGGGCCATGGATAGGTAGTTGCAAGGGGGCAAGCCTCCAGTCACTCGCCATGCCGGAAGCCCTCTGCAACAGTTGGGCTTCATGGGGTTCTACAGGGCCTTCTCGTCGAAGGCCCTGTAGAACCCCATGCATCTTTCGCCCGCTGAATTCGTCACCCGCTGGAAGGCCTGCACGCTTACAGAGCGCTGGTTGCCCCCATCTTCGCTTCTTTCCAGCCAAGGGTGGGGGACCACGAACCTCAACCATCGCTCTCCGTTCTGCCCCCAAATAAGTCCCCCTGATCGCCGGCGGGATCGGCGTTTCCCAGGACTGATCAACAAGCGTGCAACGAGGGCGGCTCTTGACTCAACGCCGTAACCCCAACCAAGTACCTGCATATGGGCAGCAATGACAGTTTGCGAGGATCGCCGCCGACAAATTGAGGCGTTCATCATCGCCGCAATCCGGCTCAGGGGGGAGCCAGTCACTCGGTCTGCGAAGGTGCTCTGCCGTCCAGAAAGTCCGTACAGTTGGCGAGGAATGTGGCGCAAGCAATCGGAAGTGTCGATGCGTGCTGACACAGCCCATCATTCGGCGACGGAATCGGGTCTACAAGAGCCTGCACAAACCACTGACCAATCTCGGGGTGGAACGGACGCCTTGTGAATACGCAGCCCAGTCCGGAAAAAGGTCATCTCCTTTGAAGTGCATCTCACCCGACTGATGAATTGTCCCGAAATCATTTTAGGCCGCGTTGTGCACAGCTTCAGCCCAACGTTCATAGAAACTCACATATTTTTAATAAACCCACCAATTGTCATTCACATTCCGCTGCTATTCCAGTTCAAGCGAAGTTTCTGCTCGCCGGAGCACTGCTAGCTCGCGCGGTGCTCGGGAAACAATGGCGAAACCGATAAGGGCCTCAATGCTTTTGCATGATGAAAGGAACCCCCATGCATCTTAAGGAACTTCTGAAGTCCGGATGCGCCTACATGCTCGCGGCTGCGATGATGCTGCAGCCCGTTGCCATGGCAGCTCAGAACGCGCAAAACGTTGTCGTGACTGCGCCGCCGTCGAGTGCCACATACGCTGGGTGGCGCCCCGATCACCGGAAGCGTCAAGAATTGCTCACTCAGGCCCCTTCGAGGTCCTATGGCTCGACCTCGCGGCTGTATCACAGCGCCAGTTCCATGAGAGCGCTCAAGAGCGGCGGAAAAGCTTGCGATGCTGCAGCGGAACTTGAAGTATGTGTTCGTAATCTTCCAGGAGAACCGCTCCTACGATCATTACTTCGGCACCTACCCCGGAGCCAATGGCCTGTTCGCGACGTACCCCGGCGCAAACGACAAGGACCCTTTTGCTAAGCCGGGCATCGCACTTACGAGCTTCACCTCCACGCTCCAGACGGTCACCTCCAACGGCACCGTGAGCTATTCCACGGTGAGTCCATTCCTGGTGCCACGCGAGATCGTTAACCAGGCCGGCACCGCGACGACGATCTACCCGGAGGACATGTACTCGGTCGACCACAGCCACACCGGCTACATCAACGATCTGCACTCCGACCAAGCCACCCGCTCGGTGCCGCAGAACGACGGCTTTCCCCTCGATCAGGAAGGTCTCTACTACGATAACGACAGCTCCGGAGTCGGCGCGACGATCTACGCCGCCTCGACCCACGCTGCGCCCACCAGTAACGTCACGCTGCAAGCCAAACAGAAGGGCGAGATCGTGATGGGTCACGTGGACTGCGACACGATCCCATTCCTGTGGCAGTATGCCGACCGTTTCACGCTGTTCGACAACATGCACCAGACCGCGATCGGACCTTCGACTCCGAATGCGATCGCGATGATCGGCGCACAAACCGGTGACACGCAGTGGGTGCTCCATCCGGACAACTACGACAGCTACAGCATCAACTATAATTCCCAGACCGCGGTGAGCCACATCCAGTACTCGCTGCCGAATCTGACCGACGCTCCGCCATTTCCCGGCAGCGCGAGCGACAACGCGGCGGTCAAACCACCGTATGGTCCGGATGAATCGAACGGCCAGGGGCCAAGCACCATCGGCACTCCTAAGTCCGGCCAGGAAACGCTTACGTTCGCCTCGTTGCCGCTGTCCTTCATGGGTAACCAGATCGACGACCATCACGGGCAACGATCAACATCCGCTTTCGATCTGAGCGACGTGCAACAAGACATGAAAACGATTCGGGTGAAGGACCCAAGTGTTCCCTGGGGATGGTATCAGCAGGGCTATGGCCCCGAGCCTTTCGATAGTACGGCGTTCAAAGACGATGAAGCCAACTACACATCCGCCCCGGAGCATGCCTCCTATATCGTGCACCACAATGGCCCGCAGTACTTCGGCTACCTCGGCGATAACACCACCGAGCAGGGAAATATGCACGGCCTGCAGCAGTTCTATACCGATGTTGCTGCCGGCAACCAAGCCCGAATGGCGGTGTTTATTACATCCGCGGCGGCTATTACAACAACCTCAGCCAAACCCCGCAGGATCCGAACCCAGCCGTGCAAGCCGATTTCGCCGGCAACGATGATCATGGCTCGTACTCGGACTCGCAGATTTCAGAAGCAAGCGTAGCCGCGAACATCAACGCGATCGCGAACAGCCCCTACTGGAAACAGAGCGCGATCATCGTCACCTATGATGAGTGCGATGGGTTCTTCGACCATCAACCCGAGAAGTTCCGCACCTACGGTCCCGACGGACAGCCCGAGACCGGTGGCCCACGCATTCCGCTGATCGTGATCTCGCCATTCGCGGTCACACACGGCGTGAGCCACGTCTACAGCGAGCACTCATCGGTGATTCGCTTCATCGAGGAGTTGAAAGGTCTTGTACCACTGGGGCATCTGCCGGACGAGGCCGCTGCATTCAAGACGGGAGCAGACCTGTGCACGACGCCGCCCACCTACAGCGGCCCACGCCCGAACCCACGCTCGTGCTACCGGGAGCACAGTCGACGACGACGACTATCAATCCGTTCTGCCTGCCCAACGGCAATCCGCAGACCGCACTCGGGCCCGGAGATGTCTATGCCGGCATGGGTGATCTCAACGAAGCCTTCGACAACGATCGGCTGCTCGGCAACATCCCGCCGCTGCCGGCGAGCTATGTGATGATCCCAACAGCAACTGTCGATAAACTGCCGCACTACAGTGCAGTCGGTGCCTGCGCCGACCCGGCACTCAACATCGTGCCGACGGACTACACCCACGGCTACAGCTCGGCACCGTTCGACCCGACCGGTACGCTAACAGCCGTGCCGGTGGTCGATCCGCCGCCTGCGGACTTCAATCCCCGTCCGACGGTGAGCCTCGGCAGTCCTTACTACAACACCAGCAGTAACACTGCTGCCAACTCAACGACCGGCACCGGAAGCCCCTGGCCCCAGTGATCGAGCAACTGAGCCGGGATGGCCGCGCGGCCGTCCCGGTTTGGTGGAGAGCATGAACTTGAGGGGGTGGAGGATATGAATTTGATGTGGATTGGATTGTTGGCGGCAGCACTGCTCGGGCTCGCGGCGCACGCGGGCGCGGCGACACCACCCGTCACTGCCGGCGCTACGCTTCGACAGATTCAGGCGTCTGGGGAGCTGCACTGCGGTGTGGTCGTCGCGCGAGAGGACTGGAACAAGGTCGACCTGCATGGGGACTTGAGCTCGCTCGATGTCGAGATCTGCAAGTCTGTCGGTATTGCAGCCCTGGGAACGCATGGCAAGATCGACATCACCACATTCAATTCCGAGCTCGAGGCCGAACAGGGACTCAGCCATTCGTCGTGTTGAACTCGTGGTCGGTGTGACCCCGAGTGCCTCAGCGGCCGCGCATTGGCAGGTAGCCTTCGGTCCGCCGGTGTTCTACGACGGCCTCGCCCTCCTGGTGCGACCAGACGTGCCAGCGACGGACCTGAGAGATCTTTCCGGCCGCAAGATCTGCGTGATCGATGGCACCGAAAACGATCGCATCCTGGAAGCGCGCGCGAGCACGTTCGCGGCCAAGTTGCGCGTCTCGACGTGGCAGGAAGAGGGTGAGATGGACGATGCGATAGCGACTCACTGGTGTGACGCCGTCGGCGCCTACGTTTCGCGACTGGTGCCGCTGAGTCGCCAATACCGACAGCTGGCGAAGGCGCATATTCTCCCGAACCTCTTGACACTGGCGCCCGTTGCTCCCGCCTACCGGCGCGACGACGCCCAATGGGGGCTACTGGTCGACTGGACAATCTATGCGCTCATCCAGGCCGAGGCGAGTGGCGTCACTCGCGCCAACGTGGCCGCGCAAAAGGCGAGCGAAGACCCGGTGGTGCAGCGCCTGCTCGGAATCGATTGGGTCACGAGCCAGGCGCTCGGGCTGCCGAATAAAGATTGGGCCGCCACGGTAATCTCCGCGGTCGGCAATTACGGCGAGATCTACCAGCGCACCGTCGGCGCTTCCTCCCAGCTACCGCGTGGAGTGAATGCGCTGTGGCTGGACGGCGGACTGATGCACGCACTTCCCATCCAATGAAAGAACCGGCGTGCAGGCCGTCACGAGCAGCTAGAACTCCAAACAATCAAATAGCCCCACGTCTGACCGGTCTGCGTACATCAAGGATCAACAGTACATGTTACCGGCGGACTATTGCTCTTTCATCGAATGCCAGGACCACGTGAGCGCGGCGTATCGCGACTGCGAACGGTGGAACCGAATGTCGATCTTGAATGTTGCGCGAATGGGCAAGTTCTCCTCTGACCGTTCGATCCGGGAGTACTGTTCCGACATATGGCGGACCTGGCCGGTGAAGATCGAATTCAATTCCTGAGAATACAGTCCGTCAATTCCGCCTGCAAAAAGCGGACGCCCCGAAGAGCGTCCGCTTTCTGTTGGCGCGGCTCTGCGGACGGCTTACTTGAGCTGGACCGCCGGTAGGACGCTCGTTCCCTCAGCACGAACAGCATCCAAGGCCGAAGGATCGATACCCAAGGCTTGGAGGATGGTAGGCGCCACCTGGGCGGTGCCCACTTCGGCGCGGACGGTTTGGGGATCGAAGGACGGATTGGAAAGCAGGAGAACGACATTCGTGTCGTCATGGTTGAACCCGCCGTGCTCGGACAGTTTCTTGGTGCTGCCGGTGTACGTAACGCCGACGTTCGGATTCACGATGATGTCCGGTGTGCGCGGGTCGACGGTTGGGTCGTTGTAGTTAAGTGCAAGCGAAGGACCGTAGTAAATCTGCCCGAGCGCGATGCCGGTGGTGGCGGAGGCATTCTCTTCGAGGATGTTGACGGCGTCTAAAGTTTCGGAGGAATTCGTCAGCCAGAGCAGCGAGACGTCATCTTCCGTCGGTCCAATGCCGCCGGCGGTGTTGGTGGATTCCGAGGCCGGAATATAACCCGCGTTGGAGAGCAGGGTGGCCGGCGATGTGCCGAGTTTGAGTTGAGGGACGTAGCGGGTGGGATCGATGGGCGATTGGCCGTGCTTGGCAGTGACCACGATCATGGTCGAATCATAGAGCCCCTTCTCCTTCAGTTCGTGGACGAATGCCCCAATCGAGGCGTCGACGAACTGGAACTCGCCCAGCAGCGCCGCGGTGGGCGTGCCCGCGGCATCCAGATATCCGCCCGTCACCCCGTTGCTCTTCTCAACGAGCTTCTGGCCCACGCTAACGACCTGGAAGTTCATGCCGAAGATGGTGGGAACTTTGGTCTTCCTGGTGCCAAGGTGGTTCTTCCCTTCGATTTCGTTAAGTATCCCATTGACCTTCAACGTGTCGTAGCACTGAATGTTCTGGAAGCTGTTGGTCCAGGCAGTCGTGTCCGAGCCTGGATCGAGGACTGAGCTGCAGGATACGCCGGTGGGCGTGGTAACGCCGGGAAGGCCGACCACGGTGGAGTTGATTTCAGGAGCGTAATAGTCGTCGAGCGCAGCGGGGCCAACACCAGATGCGACCGAGCTGTAGGCGGGGTGCTTGTCGGACCAAGCCGCATATCCGCCAGCCTCGTGAATGACGCTGAAGATGCTATTGACGCGGACGAAATCCCACGGCATAACGGGGCTGCAGCCCTTAGATGGGTCGCGGACCAGTCTCGCGGTGTCGATGGAGGCGATGCCGCCGTCGGTTAGCGCCGCACCGGGCGCGCCGCCGTTCAACTTGGATTGGTCGATGTCGATGCCTTCTTCATACTCGGTTCTGCTGCCCGTTGGCGTCGTGTAGGACGTGCAGGGACCAGCCGCGACGCCGTTGCCGGTGGTTTTCGCGGGCGCGTCATAGTTCCGAGCATAAGCGACGTCGTAGTAGACGCCGGTCAGAGCCGGGCTTCCACCGGTGACGAGCGTGGTCAGGCCTGGAAATGAATCTGATGGTTTTGGGGTGCTGGCGGCGACGTAGTTAACACCGGTCTTGCCGAGGGCAGCAAGCGCGGGGCAATAGGGTGCGCCATCGTTGACAGTGGCGATGCCTTTGGTGCAGTTCAAGAAATCAACCGCGTGCATTCCGTCGACGCTGATCAGCAGAACGTGCTTGATTTGGTTTTTGTCGGATATATGGTTCTGGGCGATGGCAGTGCCCATCAAACAGGCAGCTGCGAGGAAAAGCAAAGCAATCGTTTTTTTCATTGTGGCCTCCGAGCAACGATGGTATGGAAGGCCGTGTGACCAAATGTTAATAAGAGTCGAATTGTATGTGAATACCTGCCTTAGTACCGGCGGATCAATTAAAGGTCAATGAAGGGGAATCGTTCGCTGGAATCCGGGATCGCTGGTAAGACCCCAGTCTAACAATAGACGGTTCTGGGCCAATGCTCGCCATCCCTGCCCAAATCCGGCCAATCTCCGGTTTGCCCGTCAACTGTCCGACATCAAGGCAGGTGCTTGTGAACAGCACCTTTTGCTTCTATCGCCCAGCTAGATGCGCCCGGTGGCGCAGACACGCTGCAGGAGCTCACCGGAGACCACGCAGGCGGCCAACATTCCAGAAGAAAGTGGATCAAAACTTCCTGTGCACCGACAGGAGGTTCAAGATGGTTCCCAATAACCCAACAACAACTGCAGACTCCCTGGCAAATACAACGCAGGCCGCTCCTCTAAACTGGGATGTGTTCATGAAGCTGGGCATACCGTTGTCTAGGGGCGGATTGAAAATATAAATTTTCTGTTAACAACAATTGATTTCTTAGTAGCCCAAGCAACGATTTCTCATGTTCTGCAATCTTTCAAGCTGATCTGCAGGATTGTTTGCTACACGCAAAGCTTGAGGCTTTCACCGGCCAATTTGCCGAGCCCATCTACCTTCATTTGCGAGCCATCAACCCATATTGGACAGGTGCATTTGACCCAAGTGCGGCCCTTGTCGATATGGGGACATTCGGGGAGGTGCCGTCGCCAGAGTTTGAGCATGCCGCAGTCTACTTCATTGGCACGTATCCGGCACGCTAGATTTATGTCGCCCCAAACTACTGATTATAAACGTGTTTGTTTGGTGCCGGGAGGGGGAATCGAACCCCCATGAGGTTGCCCTCGGCGGATTTTGAGTCCGCTGCGTCTGCCAGTTCCGCCATCCCGGCGAGGGAGTGGTATCAACAATCTAGCATACGTTCCAGATCAGCCCAAAATCTCGATGCTGTCCTACGACCGCCACGCACAAATAGGTCAGCACCAAAATCTCCGGTGCCCAATAGTGCCCACGAGTTGACCGAGCGATGGATTCAGGGAGCAGATTAAGGAGCAATCCGTCGATCAAGCCGACAGCGACGGCACGCTTGTTCGGAAACACTTGAGTGCGGCGTTGATGTTGTTGGCATGAATGTACCCTGGCCCGAGGGTGCCGAGTCCATAGGAGATTCGCAACGCCAAATGCGTGGCAATGTGCTCGCGCCGGCAAAAGTTCCGTCTAATGGATTGACGGGCGGGTTTCATCCCGCAGCCGGCGCCGCGGCGGGCGAGATAGCCCGAAAAGACCGGGGCGGCTGAACTGTTTCCGCAGTGGCATCGCTGCCATCCCCGTTAAGTCCGGCGAAACTACCGGCCGGCTTCGGGGTTTTGTATGACTACGAGGCCGAAATCCTGATACGAACTCTAGCTCGGCGACTCGAATTGGAGAACAAACATATGCGTGGAACTTGGATGAAAAATACGGTGCTGCTCTTGGGAATGTCCCTGGCCGGCACGGCTTTGCTGGCGCAGCAGACAACGCCAGAGGCAGCGGCGACGTCAACCCAGAGCACTGCCAGTGCGGCCGGCACAACCGGAGCGTTGCAACTCACCGTGGAGCAAAAGAAACAAATGCGCGACCTGCGTCTTTCAGCGCGTGATCAGGCGGCGATTATCCGCAACGATCAATCGCTGAGCAGTGACCAGAAGGTGGCCAAGCTGAAGGCGTTGCACGCCAGCACCCGCGAGCAGATGAAGGCCGTGCTGACGCCCGCGCAGCAGACAACAATAGCCAACCGCCGCGCCGAGCGCCAGGCGAAGTTTGCCGCAAAGCTCGGACTTACGCCCGATCAGCAGAGCAAATTGAAGGAGCTGTTCGCCTTCAATCGTCAGCAGCGTCAGGCCGTGCTGACCAACGCCTCTCTGACCAACCAGCAGAAGATGGCCCAACTTAGCGAGATTCGCGCGACCAACAAGGCACAGCTGGCGACCATTCTGTCACCGGAACAACTGGCACAGTTCCAGCAGATGCGCCGCGCACGCCGGCACGCCCGGATGCACGGTCAGATCTAAATCGTGAACGCCGCATAACCGAACCAGAAAGCAGGCCGCCCCGGAATGAGGCGGCCTTTGTACTTTCCGCAATGCGCTGGATCAAAAGACCGAGCACACCATGCATTTCAAATAATAGGTCTCCGGCACGTTGAGCAGCACCGGATGATCGGCGGATTGCATCCGCTTCTCAATGATGTGCAGGTTGCGGCGGGCATCCAGCGCGGCGCTGGCCAGCATGGCAAGAAAATCCTGCTCGCCAACGTGGAAGGAACACGAGCAGGTGACGAGCACTCCGCCATTACGCAGCATTTTCAGCGCGCGTAAATTCAGTTCTTTATACCCGCGCAGCGCGTCCTCGGCGTTCTTCTTGGATTTGGCGAAGGCTGGCGGATCGAGCACGATAGTTTCGTAACGGCGCTCGGCGTCGGCATACTGCCGCATCAGTTCGAAGGCGTCGGCTTCGACGAATTCGATCGGCTTCTGCTCGTTCATCGCGCGGTTCCGTTCTGCGACTGCCAGGGCCTCGGCGGAGATGTCCACGGCAGTGACCTGCTCGCAGACACGATTCATGTGCAGCGAAAATCCGCCCTGGTAAGTGCAGATTTCCAGCGCGCGGCCGCGTGCATGGCGCTCGGCGGCCGAATAGTTTTCGCGCTGGTCGAGGAACGCTCCGGTCTTCTGTCCGGCGCTGCCGTCGTAATGAAATGCGAGTCCGTTGAAGTGGAGGATGGTCGAGGTCTTCGGCTTCTTCAGCCGCGAATACGTCGCCTGATCCTCGCGCGCCGCCAGGCCTTCCAACTCGCGGATACGCGGATCGACCCGCTCCAGAATGGTCTCCGGCTGGTAGGCGCTGCGCAGCTCCTCGATGAGAATTCTGCCGCGCGAACTCCGCATCCATTGCCTGGGTGAGAACCTGAAAGCTGATAAGGTCGTTGTACTTGTCCACGATGAGGCCGGGCGTGATGTCCGCCTCGCTGAACAGCACCCGGAAAGCATCCGAGTCGCGCACCACGCGCTGGCGATAAGCAATGGCCTGGCGCATGCGGTAGCGCAGCAGTTCGGGATACTTGTCCGCCTCCACCGGATTGGATGCGACCATGCGCAAGGCGATTTGCGAAGCGGAGCTGTAGAGCGCCGCGCCGCAGGGCTTGCCGCGCTGGTCTTCCACCCGCACCAGCGCGCCAGGTGAAGCGTGTTCGATCCGCTCAATGTCTGATTTGAAGATCCAGGGATGGCCGCTGCGCAGCCGCGCCACCGCGTGCGAGTTGACGATGACGCGCGCAACGTCTTGTGCAACGCCACTGGCAGCGGCCCGTGCCGATGTTTTTTTCTTCTGCGCTTTCATGGCTTCCGGCGCGGCTTACGTCTTGGGAAGCTGATGCCGTAGGTCGTCAACCACCTCGGGCGGCAACTGCTCCTTGTATTTGTCTTCCAGGTTGGCCTCGTCCACAAACAGATTCCGGGCATCGCGCATCTCTTCGGCAAAAATCTTCTGGCAGATTGCGTTCTTCTCCACCCGCCGCGCAATGGCCTCGCCGGTCACTGCGTCATAGGCCTTCATGGTGGCGTTGCCCTTGTGGTTGATGAAGACCACGAAGGCGCCGTTCGGCCCCATCGAGGGAACGAACATCCATTCGCGTTCGGCCTGGTGGGCAATTCCGGTGGCGCTGGCCGCAGCGGAGATGACGTTGTTCTCCGGCAGGTAGTACAGCATGCGTCCGCAGGAGTCGCAGTGCACCACCTCCTGCGCGGCCCTTATGTTGGAGAGCACCTGCGGGCGCACCATCACCTGGCAGGCAGTGCAGCGATGCTGGCGCACCTCGGCCACGGCATAGCCCCGCGATTTCAGAATGCGGTCGTAGGTTGCCAGCAGCGTATCATCCACGTCCTTGCGGAGTTGCTGGCTGCGGGCACGGGCTTTGGCGGCGGCGGCGCGTTCGGCCTCGCCCTCCTTGGCGGCCTCGGCCTTCTGGCGTTCCACCTCGGCGGACTCCGCCTGGAGCGCGGACTCGGCGGCGGCCAGTTGCGAGTGAAGCAAATCGGCATTCATCATGACCTCGAGGATCTTCTCCTCGTAGGCTGCGATCTCGCCCTCGGCGTGCGCGATTTCCGAGAGCAGCGCCTTGTACTGCTCGTTGTTTTTAATGCTCGAAGACTGGCCGCGGAACTTGGAGATCTTCTCGTTCAGCGACTGGATCTCCTTTTCGTGCTGGCGCTTGGCGGTGTCTCCCGCCTTGATGGCGGTGCGTGCGTCGTCCACGCGCTTGCGAGCCGCAGCCAGCTGGGCATCGATGCGGGCGATGGTTTTAGGAATGGCCTCAAGCTGTGCGTTGAGACGCGCAACTTCCAGGTCCACCCTCTGCAATTCGACGAGCTTTTCGAGATCAGTTGGCATGAAATTCCGGTTGGCCCATGAGGTGCAAATTTTAACACGTCAGGCGGGCCAAGGCGCTTTGCCTTGCCGCCTAAGGAGAATGACCGATGGAAGCAACCCCCGCCCGCCGTTACCTTCAAGCCATGCTCATGGAGTTTATGCGTGTGCTGCTGGGGCTCGCCATTGCGCTGTTCCACGCTCCACTGGCGGACTTTCTCCGCAAGCAGGATTGCGAACTGGCGGACGCATTGCGCCAGCACGGCATCGCCTTTCCCGGCGCCCTGCCGGAAAAGGCCGCACATACCTTATTTTTTGTCTTCGGCATTGCGATCGCCTTGTTCACTCTCGCCCGCATCTGGCTCACGCTTCGCTGAAAACCTCCCCGCCTCTGTTCTAAACTGCAATTCCGTTCAGCGCACCTTCCATTTGGAGGAAAGCAGGGAGAGCTTCTGCTCCACCGAGGGCTGCGGCTTTGACGGCTGGGGCTTGGGCGGCTGCGGTCTGCGGGTCGCCGCCTGCGGAGCTGCTTCTAGGGCCTTCATGGAAAGAGCAATGCGCTTGGTCTTCACGTCCGCGCTCAGCACTTTCACCTTCACGATCTGGCCGGCCTTCAGGACCTCGTTCGGGTCCTTGATGTAGCGGGTGGAGATCTCGCTGATGTGAATCAGTCCGTCCTGGTGCACACCGATATCGACGAATGCGCCGAAGCCGGTCACGTTGGTGACCACGCCTTCCAGAATCATTCCCGCCTGCGCGTCGGCGATCTCGCGCACGCCTTCGGCGAAGCTGGGCGCCAGGAACTGCTGGCGCGGATCGCGGCCCGGCTTCTTCAACTCTTCCAATATATCGTCAAGTGTGAATGTTCCAGCGGAGAGCTGCGTCCGGTCGACTTTGGCCAGCAGCTCGGGGCGCGCAATCAACTCGTGCACCGGAGTCTGCAGCGACAACGCAATCTGCTCGACTACGGGATACGACTCGGGATGCACGCTGGTGCGGTCCAGCGGATTATCGCCGTCGCGAATGCGCAGGAATCCGGCGGCCTGCTCGAAGGTTTTGGGGCCGACACCGGGAACCTTGAGCAGCTGCGCGCGCGAGCGGAAGCGTCCGTTTTCGTCGCGATACTTCACGATGTTGACCGCCGTGCGCTCGGTGACACCGGCGACGTAGCGCAGCAGCGTCCATGAAGATGTATTGAGATCGACCCCGACGCGGTTGACGCAGCTTTCGGTAACCGCTTCCAGCGACTGCTGCAGGTTCCGCTGATCGACATCGTGCTGGTACTGGCCCACGCCGATCGATTTGGGATCGACCTTCACCAGTTCGGAGAGCGGGTCCTGCAGGCGGCGCGCGATGCTGATGGCGCCGCGCACGGTGAGGTCCAGTTCGGGGAACTCCTGGCGGGCCACGTCGGAGGCGGAGTACACGCTGGCGCCGCTCTCGCTGACGGTGACGGCGAAGATGTTGCTGAGCTTGCGCTCGCGCAGAAAGTCGCGCACCAACTGATCGGTCTCGCGTCCGGCGGTCCCATTGCCGATGGCGATGGCGCGCACGTTGTGGCGGGCCATCAACTTCTCCAAAACCTTGGCGGCCTGCTTCCAGTCCGTTCTTCGAAGTGAACGGATACATGACGTCGTGGGCGAGAAACTTTCCGGTCTCATCCACCACCGCGAGCTTGCATCCGGTGCGCAGGCCGGGGTCGATGCCCAGCACCGAGATGGGGCCGGCGGGCGGCGAGAGCAGCAGATTGTGCAGGTTCTCGCGGAAGACCGCGATGGCGGCGGCATCCGATCGATTCTTCAATTCAAGCCGGATCTCACCCTGGATGGAGGAGTTCAGCAGACGCTGCCAGGAGTCTTCAATGGCCAGCACGAGTTGCGGCGTCCAGTCGCCGGAGGCGCGCAGAATGCGGCTTTGCAGTAGGCTGACGGCGCGCTGCGCGTCGAGTTCGATGAGGAAGAACAAAACGTCTTCGGCTTCGCCGCGCCTGATGGCCAGCATGCGATGCGAGGGAATGGTTTTCACCGGCTCGCGATAGTCGTAATACATCTTGAACTTTTCCTGCTCATCGGCGGCGTCGAGTGCTTTGCGGCTGGTGACGGTGCCTTCGTCGAACATGAGCTGCCGCAGCTCCTTGCGCAGAGCGGCGTCTTCGCTGATGGTTTCGGCCACGATGTGGCGCGCGCCTTGCAGCGCTTCGTCGATGGAGGCGACTGCTTTCTCTTCGCTAACGAATGTGGCTGCGAATGCGGCGAGCGGCAGCGCGGCCGGCTGCTGGGCCCATAAATACTGGGCGAGCGGCTCCAATCCTTTCTCGCGCGCAATGGTGGCCTTGGTGCGGCGCTTGGGCTTATAGGGCAGGTAGAGATCCTCAAGCTCGCTTTTATCTAAACACTTTTCGATGCGGGCCTTCAGCTCATCGCTGAGTTTGCCCTGCTCCTCGATGGAGCGCAGGATGGTCTCGCGGCGGGCGGCGAGCTCGCGGAAGTAGGCGAGCTGCTCTTCGATCTCGCGGACCTTCACCTCGTCGAGATTGCCGGTAGCTTCTTTGCGGTAACGGGCGATGAAGGGCACCGTGCCTCCGCCATCGAGCAGTTCGATGACCGCGGTGAGCGAGTGCAGTGGAATCGCGAGCGCCTGCGAGAGGTGCAGCAGAATTTCCGGGGAGAGAGATTTCGATTCAGACATGGCTTCGATCCATTCTAATCGCCCGCCTTGAGGAAAAAATGTGTGGATTCTTCTGCATCGGGAGCGGTGCAGAAAGGAGCTGAGGATTGGCGAAGGGGGCGCGCGCGATTCAAATCCCCTCACCCTGCGCCAAATTTTCTGTGGATTTCCCCGATCGGATCCCACGCACCAGAGCCCGTGAGAGGCACGCACTCCGAAGCCATGGATCACTCAGTAACGACTTACATCCGGCGCATATCGACTCCGCCAATTGTTGCACACTCCGCGCAACCATTGGCGGAGTAGTGAACCCGGCCCTCCAAACCATTCACCCTTTCGTCAATCCTCGGGATCTCGCTTAAGTTTTGGAGGGATTCCGCCGATCTGGTAAGCAAGGAGATTGGCACCGCATGCTACCACCGCCTAGTAGTCCCGTCTGGAAGAAGCTGGTGAATGGAGAGAAGCAGATTCAGAGCACGAACTTCGTGATCAACATGCTGCTCACCAATAGCCGCATCCGTTACAAGCTGGAGCCCGCAAAGCTCGACGAGCTTGTGAAGAACGCCCACGAAGTTTTCTCCAAGCATGAGAAGACGATTGCATCCGAATTGGCGCAACTCGGTTCCTAGAGGACATTGGAATGTTGAAATCGATAGCAGAAGTAAACCAGATGATCGCAGAGGGCACGCCGCTGCTGCTGGCGGGAAGCGAGGAGGTGCTGAGCCAGCTGTCGAAGGGGAATTGGATTGGCGGCACCATCCCGTATTTCATGGATGAGACCGGCGCCGTCTGCTGTGAGTCCAAGGTGTTTGCCACCGAGCTGCCCGCCTGCGCCAGCTTTGCCGGGCTGCGCGAGTATCCGCTGGAGGCGCTGCCCAATATTTGCACCGACGCACCGGCGAACGGCGTCTCCTATCTGATCCTGCCGGCCGGCAGCGCGGTGCATGCAGCCTACGCGGCGGATGCTCCCGGATATGAGGAGTTTTTTTCCAGGCCGGTGGTGGGCTGGGTCTCCGGCGTGCACCTTTCAAAGCTGGGAGCGCAGACTCCGAAAGTCTTCAACGGGAGCACGGGCCGCGCCTCGGGAGATGTGGGAATTGCCATGCATGCCGGGCTGCCGGAGAACAAGCTGGCCGTGCTCGACATCGTGAATGTCTTCAAGCCGGGCAAGGGCGACACCATCACCTTTCCGAGTGCCGGATTTAGCGTGGGAGACTGTGAGATCAACGGCCAGCGCGCGCAATTTTGCCGAGTACGTCAGCAGCACGCGGCAGGATACGAAGCTTCCGCTCACGGCCAACTACAACGGCAGCATCGTCAATGCCAGCATCCAGAGCGTGGACGAAGGCAGCGGCGTGGTCAAGCTCTACGCTCCGGTGTTTCCGGGCGTGGAGTACAAGTTCGGAGCGCCGGTGGACGACTACCTGGGCGAGCTGGCGCAGGCCATGGAGACGCACAGCGAGAGCGCAGCGTTTTCCTGCAACTGCATTCTGAACTATCTGTATGCGGGGCTGGAAGGCAAACGCACCGGCAGCATCACGGGCCCGATCACCTTCGGAGAGATTGCCCATCAGCTGCTGAACCAGACTATCGTGCAGCTTTACATCCGGGATTTGGATTAACGGAGTATCCCAGCTTCAGCAATGGAGGCTTCGCAGCCGGTGCGCGACAGCCGGCTGCGAAGCCCGGCAACCCGGTTGTGCTACTCGGCTTCCAATGGCTGATGGCAGCGCCGGTGGGGAATTACTTAGAGCGTCGGCGGCATGATCCGGAGGCGGAAGAGCGCTTCCTGCGCGGGCATCCCAAGCCGGTTGCGCAGGGAACGTTCCGCTCGATGGGGCTGGGACTGATCACCGGAGCGGCCGACGACGACCCTTCTGCGATTGGCACCTACGCCAGCGCGGGGGCCAGCCTGGGACCGTCGTTTCTGTGGATGGCGCCGGTTACGTTTCCCATGATGTTCGCCGTGGTGTACCTGTGCTCCAAGCTGGGGCAGGTGGCGGGCCGGGGACTGTTCGATGTCATCCGCCAAAACTGCTCGCGTCCGATTCTGTACTTCTTTCTGATCACGGCGGTGGTGGGCAACATCATCGAAGCGGGCGCCGACATCGGAGGCATGGCGGCGGCGCTGAATCTGCTGGTGCCGATTCCGATCGGCTGGCTGGTGGTGGCCATTACGCTGACGATTCTCGCCCTGCAGATCTGGGGATCGTACCGGCTGATTCGCGATGTCTTCCGCTGGCTGGCCCTGGCGCTGCTGGCCTACATCGGCTCGGCGTTTCTTTCCAGGCCGGAACTGTTGCCGACCCTGCGCGGCACGCTGATCCCGACGATTGAGTTCAATAAGGATTTTCTGGCGATGCTGGTGGCCGTCATCGGCACCACGCTGTCGGCCTATCTCTACTCGTGGCAATCCAACCAGGACGTGGAAGAAAATATTTCGATGGGGCGGCGGCGGCTCGCCGACCGCATGGGTGCGACGAAGGAAGAACTGCATCACTCCGCGCGAGACGTGGGGTTGGGAATGCTGTTCTCCAACATCGTGATGTACTTCATCATTCTCTCGACGGCCTCCACGCTGTTCAAGGCAGGGCAGCACGACATCAGCACGGCGGCCGAGGCAGCGCAGGCCCTGCGTCCGCTGGCGGGCAATGCGGCGGAGTTGCTGTTTGCCATCGGAGTGATCGGCGTGGGCTTCCTGGCGGTGCCGGTGATGACGATCGGCGCGGCCTATGACCTGTGCCAGACCTTTGGATGGCGTCACGGGCTGCATGTGGAGATTGCGGATGCGAAAAAGTTCTATGCGTCCATCATCGTTTTTACGCTGGTGGCGATGGGACTGAACTTTTTCGGCATCAACCCGATGAAGGCGCTGGTGTTTGCCGGGATGGTGCAGGGATTTTCCACGCCGTTCCTCATGCTGGTGCTGATGGGGATCACCAACAATCCCAAGATCGTGGGGCGCTGGACGAATACCTGGCAGATGAACCTGCTGGGCTGGCTGACCACGCTGGCGATGTTTGCGGCGGCGCTGGGGCTGCTGTGGACGTGGGTGCGGTGAGAGCCAGGTTTCAAAGTTTCAAGGTTTCAAGGTTGAGAGGCAAGATCAACTTCGCCGGCTTATCCAGCTGCGGCGATGCTTCCAGCTCAGTCACGGCGCGCGAGCAGACATGTCGCGAGTCCTGTACTGTTAAGGAGGCGGGCGATCCCGCTGTGAAGGAAGTAGCCGCTGCATGAAGTATCACTCGGAAGTGTTGATCCTGGGCGCGGGCGCCGCGGGACTGATGTGCGCTATTGAGGCAGGGAAGCGCCGCCGCTCGGTGACCGTGCTGGAGAGTTCGAACCGCGCGGGGCAGAAGATTTTGATCTCCGGCGGGGGGCGGTGCAATTTTACCAACCGCGAAACCGCGGCGGCGAATTTCATATCGCAGAATCCGCACTTCGCCAAGTCGGCGCTGGCCCGCTACACGCCGCAGCAATTTATCGCCATGGTGGAGCGGCACAACATCGCCTGGCATGAGAAGAAGCTGGGGCAGCTGTTCTGCGACCGCAGCGCACAGGACATCATGACCATGCTGGAAGAAGAGTGCGTGCGCACAGGCGTGCGGGTGAAGCTCGGGACCGTGGTGCGCGAGGTGAGGCACGCAGGGTATGGTGGTGCGCCGATCCCACTTTTGCCAAAGGAAGGCAGAAATGGGGCACCGTTCGTGGCGGTCACGGGCGACCACGAGTACGCGGCGGACGCGCTGGTGGTGGCCACCGGCGGGCTGTCGATTCCGAAGATGGGCGCCACGCCTTTTGGCTACGAGTTGGCGCGGCAGTTCGGATTGAATGTAGTTGAGCCCCGGCCCGCGCTGGTGGCTTTCACGCTGAATGCAACCGACGCCAAGCGCTTCTGCGATCTCTCGGGAATTTCCACCGAAGTGGTGGCCAGCGTGGGAGAGCCAAAGAACTCGCGACAGAGCTTCCAGGAGAAGATGCTGATCACCCACCACGGCTTCAGCGGCCCAGCCATTCTGCAGATCAGCTCCTACTGGCGTCCGGGCGAGCCGGTCACCCTCGACCTGGCGCCGGGGAAAAATGTTTTCGAGCCGCTGATGGCGGTGGGCGCGCGGCGCGATGCGGCAGCCGCCGGGGCTGCGCTGCGCGAAGTCTTGCCCATCCGCCTGGCGGAGCGCTGGCTGGAACTCAATCCCATCACCAAGTGGACCAACGCCGCGGTGGAGGAAGCCGAGCAGGCGCTGCATCGCTTCCGCTTTGTTCCGTCAGGGACAGAGGGCTTCGGCAAGGCCGAGGTGACCGCGGGCGGAGTGGACACCGAGGAGCTTTCCTCCCGCACGATGGAGTCGAAGAAAGTTCCGGGGCTGTATTTCGTGGGCGAAGTGGTGGATGTGACCGGGCATCTGGGAGGCTTCAACTTCCAGTGGGCGTGGGCCTCCGGCTTCAGTGCAGGCCAGGCGGTGTGACGGTGGGCGCTGCGAAAAAACCAAGTCAACAACCCCACTCAAGCCAAAAGAGGGCTTGAATGGGCCACCCGTCATGGCGCCGCGCCTACGAATGGACTGGGTGTGCTTGGCCTTCAATCCGCTCTGCCACGCTCAGGAACGCCACCTGCGTATGTTCCAGTTGGATGCCAAGGTTGTTGTTGAGGCGCTTCAGGTCGAACATGAAGTAGTTCAGGTTGAGCGAGCGCATGTGCTCGTGGAGCACGTCGTAAATAGCCTGTTCCAGAAAGCGTACATGCGCCGCCAGCAGCGGTATGGTATAGCCCTGCCGGTATTGCTTGAAGCCGCGCATCTTTGCGCTGTGGACGATCTCCGGCGGCTCCTGCCCGCGCTCGGAGATCTCCAGCATCATCGCCAGATCCTCCAGCATGCGGGGCACGAGCTCGATGCGCTGCTCGTCGGTAAGCGGCAGGGCAGACAGAGCAGGGTCGGACTTCATCGCGGCCAGCGTCCGCTGCGTAATCTCAAAGGTGCTCTCGCGCAGCACCTGGGAGATGCGCTTGGTGGCCGCTTCCGGGTCCAGGCTGGGGCAGCGCAGCTTCGCTTCGATCACATCGATCAGAGTCGGAGTGGGAGTGGGTTTGATGAGGTAGTCATCCACCTGGGCGCGGATGGCCTCCAGCGCCGAGTCAAAGCCCGGATAGCCCGTCATGATCAGCGTGACGCAGCGCGGCTGGGTGCGGCGCATGGCGCTGACCACGGTGAAGCCATCGCCGGGAGAGCCGATGTTCAAATCCGAAATCAGCACGTCGAACTGGGTGGAAGCAATCAGGGCCAGCGCTTCGCTCACTGACGCAACTGCCGTTACGTTGTATCCGTGTTCCTGCAAAATAGCGGGAGTTGTCAACCGGATGAGCCCGTCGTCATCGACAAATAATACCTTTACGCCTGGCTCTTCCCTGACGGTTTGCTGCTCGCCAAAAGTCAGATCTTCCATGACGCACCTTCCTTCGTGGTGGGGATTGTGCGAAGAAAACTACTCTGGTGCAAGTGGAATCAGGAGTGTTAAGCAACAAAACAGGCGCCCGGAATGGACGCCTGTTTTTTCTTGATGAGAGGATGCGATCTAGATGCCGAGCTTCTTGACTTCCTCGTTGTAGTACTTGTGGTAGAGGATATTCCACTCGGGAGTGCCTTCGGGGATGATGCGGCGCTGGCTCTCGATTTTGAGGCGCGCGGCCTTGTCGAGCTTTTCCTCGCCGGCCAGCAAATCTTCCAGAATCCGCCGCACCTCCTGGCGGATATCGTCGTAGCCTTCGAGGAAGTCTAGGTTCTTCAGCCCGGCCAGCATCTCGGTGGTCGAAGAGGCCAGCTTGTTAAGTTTTTCGCGGGAGAGTCTCATAGCACCGCCTTGTATTTCTTTACCAGTTCGTTCTTTACCTTCTTGAACATCTCCTGGTAGTTGGCCGCGCTTTTGCGCATCTCGTCCGAGTAGGCTTCCAGGATGACGCGCACCTCGTCGTTGATGCGGTCTTCGAGGCTGAGCTCTTCGACCATGGAGGCGTGCACGCTCTCGGTGACCTTCTCGAACTCCTGGGTTTGGATGAAGCGATTGGCTTGCAACCGCTTGACGACTTGCCGGGCGAGGTAGCCCACGTATTCTTTGGAGAAGATCATACGATAGATATAGGTGTGTGGAATCGAACGCTGGGAACACGCAATTTTAACACAGCAAACAGCAAGGGCGTTACTTTGACGGATGCGCGTTGTCGACGCGTCCCGGATTCGCCAACAGGGAGCAAAAGAAGTGGCAGAGGCAAAGTCAATGGCAGAGGCAAAGTCAACTACCCCGCCCTAGCCAAAGGAAGGTTGAACGGATGGGATAAGAACGAAGGTTTCAGCGGACTCGGTATTCTTTGGTTGAGGACCAAGAAGCTGGGTCAGGAGAAACCTTCATGATTATTGTAGGGTGTGATTTCCATCCCAGTTGGCAGCAGGTTGCGATTTTTGATTTCTCGACGGGAGAGATGGTGGAACGCAAACTGGTCAACGGCAACGGCGAGGCGGAACGGTTTTACCGTTCGCTGCCGGTTCCGTCGCTGATTGGCCTGGAGAGCTGCGGCAACAGTCAGTGGTTTGTGGAGTTGCTGGAGAAGCTGGGGCACGAGGTGTGGGTCGGCGATGCCGCGCAGATTCGGGCCAGTTATGTGCGCAAGCAGAAGACCGACAAGCGCGATGCGGCACACATTTTGAATCTGCTGCGGGAGGGACGGTTTCCTCGGCTGTGGGTTCCGGATGCGGGGGTGCGGGATCTGCGCCAGTTGTTGATTCACCGGCACAAACTGGTGGAGGTTCGGGCTCGGGTGAAGAATGGGTTGCAGCATCTGGCGATGAATCGCGGGATGCAGAAGAAAGCCAGGCTGTGGTCGGAGGCCGGACAGAAGGCATTCAGCGAACTACCTCTGGAAGGCTGGGCGGCGTGCCGGCGGGAGGATCTGCAGGGGTTGCGAGCGATGCTCGATATCCAGGTCGGCAAACTGGACGGGGCAGCGCAACGCGCGGCAGCGGAGAACGAACCGGCGCGGTTGCTGATGACGCAGCCGGGGGTGGGACCGATCACCTCGCTGGCGTTTGTACTGACCTTGGGCGATGTCGCGCGGTTTAAGCGGGGCAAGCAGGTGGCCAGCTATCTGGGGCTGATTCCGCGCGAACACAGTTCGGGCGGCAAACAGCACCTGGGCGGGATCAGCAAGCAGGGCAACCGCTTTGCGCGCATGTTGCTGGTGGAAGCGGCGCAAACGGCCACCCGCTTGGATGAAGGGTTTCGCAAGCAGTATCAACACCGCTGCCACAGCAAGCCGAAGGGTGTGGCCAAGGTGGCGGCGGCACGCAGGTTGGCAGTCCGGCTCTACTGGATGCTGCGCACCAAGACGCCATATCCGGAGATCGTTCGTATCGAGAGCAGCTCGCGGGTGCCCCTGGACGGCGAAAGCTAGTCCGCAGAACTGATTGGGCGCTCTCGCATCCAGACTGGCCCGTGCAAAAGACGGCGCAAAGTAGGCGCCTTGGAAAACGGTAAGGCTGTTTTCCACTTTCGCACCGGCCCGGCGGCTGGATGTTCGCATGGAAGAATCATGGGCCGAAGTCAAAAGCCCGTATCGATGGTTGGTGGAACGAGATGTGCCACCGGAAGTGATCAGCGAGTGATGTTTCCAGAGTCTTGGTCCTCAAACTGTAACTCTGGCGGCAAACCAAGCGGTGCTTGCGCACCGCTCAGGAAAATCTCGCCTTGACAACGCCTTCGTTCTTATCGAGGGGCACCCTGGGGGATTTATGAGATCGGGGACAGGCTGTAGGCGGTGCCGTTGCTGCTGCCGGGGCCGTTCAGCTGATACACGCCGCCGTTGGAGTTGGTGTAGAAGCAGCGTCCATAGTTGGTGCCGCAGCTGGAACCGGTGATGCTGGCTCCCGTGGGCGCGGCCTGGACCTCGTAGCTGCTGCTGCCGCTAACGGACGCAGGGATGCAATCCATGTAAAAGCTGTATCCGCTCTTGATTCCGCTGGCCAGCTGCATGTCGATCAGATCGGCGGCGGTCGAGTTCACCGGGCCTCCGGCGAGCGGCGGTCCGAGATAGCTCAATTGGCAGGCGTAGGTGCCCAGGTCCGGATAGACCTGCAAATAGCCGATCTGGGCGGAGTCGATGGCGCGCAGCGACCCCACGGCCGAGGCCTCATTGGCGGCCACCCGCGCTCTGAGAAGGTTGGGGATGGCGATGGCGGCAACAATGATGATGATGCCCACCACGATGAGCAGTTCCAGGATCGAGAAGCCGGCTTGTTTTCTCATACCTTTCCTTTGCCCCGCAAAGAATCCCGTTGCGAATCTGGCTACGACTAAGGTTGCAACCGGGCAGGGTGGGAGTCAATTAACGGATGATCGATGGAGGTACGGCGGTACATGTACCGCCGGGTTACCATGGGCCGGGAAAGTGACGGACAGGGGCAGAGCTCCGGCAGGGACCGCGGGCGCCTTGCGGGCGCCGCGGGCTCTCAGCGTATGATGTTGGGGCGCTATTGCGGCGCGGCGATCCATTTGTTAGAAAGGCAGAGAGATGTTCGAAGACCTTTCCAGCATTCACGACGATGTGCAGGCCTTTAGCCAGGGACTGGGGCTGCGGCGCTTCCACGGCTACATTCCCGACGAGATGCCCAGCGTGATGTGGGACGCCGACGACGTGTTCGAAAGCTGGAAGGATTTTCTGGAGCTGGCGCGCGCCAGCGGAGCGCCGTTCATCACCATGAACACCATGCAGCTGGAGTCCGACGATGTGGACCTTCTGCTGTCGGAGCTTCACCGCTCCAGCCTAAGCCGCGAGGACGACCTGGATACGGCGCGGCAGATGCGCTCGCAGGTGGGGCGGACCGGCTTCATCCAACTGGGCTTTCCCTACCAGGGTGTCATGTTTCTTTGCGAGCTCTCCACCGAGTGGTATGAAACCTACCGGGCGCTGCAGGAGATGGCCGACGATTTGGGCGGCATCATGATCGACGGCTCGGCCGACGGCTCCGAAGAGGACGAGCGCTGAGCGTGCGCTGGCGGGCGCGCACGGCCACCGGCGGCGATCCGCTGTCCCAGGATCGGCTGACCAGATCTGGAAGCTCCGCGCGGCTGGATCCAACCCAGCTACGTCAGCAATTGGCCTCGGCCCTTGACCTGCCTGAAATAGTCGCCGCATTGCTGGTAGCGCGCGGCATCGCCTCGGTGGAACAAGCCCAACGCTTTCTTCATCCCTCGCTCGATCAACTGCACTCACCCATGGAAATGCTGGGGATGCGCCCGGCCGTGGAACGGCTGGAGCGCGCTATCGCGCAGCGCGAGCCGATCCTGATCTACGGCGACTACGACGTGGACGGCACCATGGCCACTGTGATCCTGAAGACGGTGATCGAGCTGCTCGGCGGACGCTGCGAATTCCACGTGCCGCACCGCCTGCTGGAGGGCTACGGCATGCGCGACGAGGTGATCGAACGCGCCGCCGCCAACGGCATCAGGCTCATCATCAGCGTGGACACCGGCATCCGCGCCTTTGCCGCCGCCGAAACCGCCGCGCGCTCGGGTATGGATCTGATCGTCACCGACCATCACCTTGTTGCCAATAACGCGCAGCATAATGCGGAGTCAGGCGAAGCCGTTCCGCGCGCGCTGGCCGTGCTCAATCCCAGCCAGCCCGGCTGCCCGTATCCCTGCAAACTTCTGTGTGGCGCGGGAGTGGCCTTCAAGCTGGCGCAGGCAATGCTGGAGCGCTCCGGGCGGGCGCGGCTGGTGCCGTCGTTCTTGAAAATCGTGGCCATTGCGACCATCGCCGACTCGGTGCCCCTGCTGGGCGAAAACCGGGCGATGGTGGCGCTGGGACTGCAAGGCCTGAGTCGCGTAACCAATCCCGGCCTGGAGGCGCTGCTGGAGGTTTGCGAACTGGGCACTTCAGCCTCGCCGGCGCGCCGGGCACCCAGCGCGACCGAGGTGGCCTTCCGCATCGCGCCGCGCATCAACGCCGCCGGGCGCATGGATGTGGCCAAGGATGTGGTGGAGCTGTTCACCGTAAAGGACGGCGCGCGGGCGCGGGAGCTGGCCGCGCGGCTGAACCAGCTCAACCTGGCCCGGCAGCAGGAGGAGCAGCGCATCTCGGAGGCCGTGCTGCGCCAGGTGGAGGAGAGCGCGGAACTGCGCGATGCCCACTGCCTGGTGGTGGAAGGCGAGGGATGGCATCGCGGCGTCATCGGCATCTGTGCCTCGCGCGTGGTGGAGCGCTTCGGGCGGCCGGCGGTGGTGATTGCGCGCGACGGCGAAGAGGCGCACGGCTCGGGGCGCTCGATTCCCGGCTTCCATTTGCTGGATGCGCTGGAGACCGTGCCGGAGCTCTTTCTGCGCTTCGGCGGACACGCTCACGCCGTGGGCTTTGCCATGCGCGCCCAGCATGTGGGCGAGCTGCGGCGGCGCATCAACGACTACGCCAGCACCCGGCTGGCCGGCGCCCGCATGCAGCCGGTGCTGGAGTACGACGCCGAGCTGGCGATGGATGAGATTACGCCGCGTTTGTGGGAGCAGTTGCGCAGCCTGCAGCCCTTCGGAATGGGCAATCCCGAGCCGGTCTTTCTGGCCCGCGCGGTGACCCTGATGGGCGAGCCCAGGGTGCTGCGCGAAAAGCATCTCAAGCTGAAGTTGCGGCGGTATGCAAGCGTGAGTGTGACCGCGGGCGCAAGGGGTAACGCTGCGCTGCCAGCCGCAGGCGCTGGGGCCTTTTCGCGCGGTCTGGACGCCTTGGGATGGCGGATGGCGCACCGCCTGGAGGCCGAGCCGCTGGCGGGCGGGACGGCGCTGGACGTGCTCTTCCGCATTGAACAGAACACACATAAGGATTTTGGCGGCGGACTGCAGTTGGTGCTCTCCGACTACAGGCAGGCGGTACGGGACAAGCCTGCCTTGGCGGTAAAGGCGGGAGAATGACGCATGCTAAAGACGATTACGTTAATGCGAGACCGGGTGCAGGACTGGGAAAGCTATCCGTTCTCCGTCCCGACAATCCGTAACCTCGAACGCCTAACGCTGAGGTCGCGGGTTTGTTTCTTCGCTGGAGAGAACGGTACTGGCAAATCGACTCTATTGGAGGCAATCGCCACCCATTATGGATTCGGGCGCGAAGGCGGCAACCGCAATTTTCTCAATGACTGCACCGAGAGCAATCACTCAATTGACCCGCTGGTTCAGGCACTTCGGTTGTCATTCGATAAACGGACGGGTGCGGGATTCTTTTTGAGAGCGGAAAGCTTTTTCAACACGGTCTCTCACATGGACAACCTCGACAAAGAGCCTTCTTTTGCGCCACCGATCAGCGCCTCCTACGGAGGGCGCAGTCTCCATACCCGTTCTCATGGCGAGGCGTTCCTGACGCTGCTGGATTTAAGGTTCCGGCGCAATGGCCTATTCCTTTTGGATGAACCCGAGGCTGCGCTCTCGCCGCAACGTCAGTTGTCCTTTCTGATACTGATTCACGATGTGCTGCGGAAGTACAAGGACGCACAGTTCATCATCTCCAGCCACTCTCCGGTTCTATTGGGCTATCCGGAGGCGCAGATTGTTTCCTTCGACGGAGAGCGGCCCTGTGACGTTCAATATGAAGAGACGGCGTCGATGCAAATTGTCCGGCGCTTTGTCAACGACCGGGACAGCTTTTTGGGTGAGCTGTTCCGGGACCCTCCTTCGCTCTTCGAGACGGAGCAGGCCGAAAATGCGGAGTGATTCAGCGGACGAGGCTAGAATTCCCCGTCAGTACACCAGGTTGCAAGTTGCCTTTAGGACACACGGCAGGGTGCAGCTGAATTCGTCATTGCGGAATGGTGCGGGAGTTGGGTGGCTCGCGTACACTGGGTAGGTAATGCCCCTTTCCATCCCTCGTCTGCGAATCTGGTTCGCCGTGCTGGCGCTGGCCGCGGTAGCCGTGGTGGGCGGCTTCTATTTCAGCGCGCGCATGGCCATGCGCGATGCGCTGCGGAACCTGCCCGGCAAGGTCGGCATCGACATTCAGCAGACTAGCGAAGGCTTCACCATGTCGAAGAGCGAGGGCGGCCGCACGCTATTCACCATCCATGCCTCCAAGGCCACGCAGTTCAAAGCGGGCGGCCACGCCACGCTGCACAACGTGTACATCCTGGTTTACGGACGCCAATCCGACCGCTTCGACCGGATCTCGGGCGACGATTTCGACTATGACCAGCAGGCCGGAATGGTGGTCTCCAAGGGGCTGGTCCACATCGATCTGCAGGGCGGCCTGGCAGACAAAGCCGGGACGCCGTCGCCGGGGACGAACAACCCCATCCATGTGGCGGCCGAGGGGATGACCTTCAACCAGAAGACCGGGCTGGCCGAGAGCGATGGCCGGGTGGAGTTCCAGCTGTCGCAGGCGTCCGGCACGTCGCACGGGGCCGTCTACGATTCCAAAAACAACCAGCTCACCCTACGCTCGGCGGTCGATATCACCACCGCAGGCAAGCAGGCCACCCACATTCTGGCCCACTCCGGCATCATCACCAGGGAGCCGCGCCTGGTCACCATGGCGGGCGTGCAGATGACTACCCAGAGCCGCACCATGCTGGCCGACGAAGCCGTGGTGCATATGGCCCAGGACGATGCCGTGCAGCGGGTGAACGCCACCGGCAATGTGCGGCTCAGCGATGCCGACGGAATCCAGCTGCGCGCGCCCAAGGGCGAGTTGGAGATGGGTGCCGGGAACACGGTCGAGTCGGCGTTGTTCACCGGAGGCGTGGACTTCGAGTCGGCGAAGCAGTTGGCGTCCGGCCACTCCGGCGAGATGCGGATGCAGTTCGCGGCCAAGGGTGCGAAGTCCAATGCGGGCGCCCCGAAGTCGAGCCTGCAGACCATCTACACCAGCCAGGGGACGGTCCTGCGGCAGGCTCCGCGCCCCGGCAGCAAAAATCCCCAGTCGATGACCATGACCTCCGACGCCATGACTTTTGCCATGAACGAGCAGCAGCAGCTGACTTCGGCGGAAACCATGGGACCGGGCGAGCTGACCACCCGCTCGGCCGACCCGAAACAGCCGGGTGACACGGTGATCGATGCCCAGCACTTCACCGCCGACTTTGGCGAAGAGAACCATCTGCAGACGCTGCATGGCCGTGGCGCGGTCAAGGTTGACAGCCATACGCCGGGCGAGCCCGACAAGGTGAGCACCAGCGATACTTTGGTCGCCGACTTCAGCCCAACGGGCGAGATCACGCGCGCCGTGCAGGAGGGCGCTTTCCGCTACCAGGAAGCGCAGAGTTCCAAGGACGAGCCCGGCGGGCGTCGGGCCTGGGCAACGCGCGCCACCTACACGCCCATCGATGAATCGCTGACCCTGACGGGCGAGCCGCGCGTGGTCGATGGCGGTACCACGGTGGAGGCCGACAACATTCGCCTGCTGCGCGGCGAAGGCGGGAAAACCGCCGGTGAGATGTTTGCCAACGGCAACGTCAAGACCACCTACAGCGAGCTCACGCAGCAGCCCAGCGGGGCGCTGCTGGCCAACTCCGATCCGGTGCATGTCACTGCCAAGGCGATGAACGCCGCCCAAGCCTCCGGGCTGGCGCACTACACCGGCGGGGCGCGGCTGTGGCAGGGCTCCAACATCGTGGAAGCGCCGTCGATCGACTTCGACCAGAAGACGCGCACTCTTCTGGCGCAGGGCGACCTCAAGCGCCCGGTCAGCAGCTTCTTTACCCAGGTGGATGCCAAAGGGAAGTCCTCGACCATGCTGGTGACGGCGCCCCGGCTGAACTACTCCGACAGCGACCGCCTGGCGCACTACTCCGGAGGGGTGACGGCGAAGAGCGAAGACGGCGTGATGACGGCAGGCAAGGCGGATGTCTTTTTGAGTCCGGCCGGCGCTGCCGGCGGCGGCGCCAAGCAGGGCATCGCCGCTCCCAGCCAGCTCGACCACATTGTTGCCATTACGCACGTGCTGGTGCAGCAGCAGGATCGCCGCGTCGAGGGCGAAAAGCTGGTCTATCAGGCCTCCAGCGGAACCTATGTAATGACCGGAGGCTCGCCCATGCTGAGCGACCCGGTCAACGGAACCGTGCGGGGCGATTCGTTGACCTTCTACAACCGCGATGATAGGGTGGTCGTCGAGGGCAGTGACTCCACCCGGTCCGTCACTCATACCCACATTTCCCGCTAATGCAGACGCTATCCACCGAAGAGATCGCCAAATCGTATCGCGGCCGCCGCGTGGTCAACGGAGTTTCGCTTACGGTGCACCAGGGCGAGGTGGTGGGTCTGCTGGGGCCGAACGGCGCCGGCAAAACCACCAGCTTCTACATGATCGTCGGCCTCATTCCGCCCGACAGCGGACGGGTCATGATCGGAAACACCGAGATCACCGACGTTCCCATGTACCTGCGCGCCCGCCAGCATGGCATCAGCTACCTTCCGCAGGAGGCGTCGGTCTTCCGCAAGTTGAGCGTGGAGGAGAACATCCTGGCGGTGCTGGAGACGCAAAACTCCAACTGGGAGGAGCGCCAAGCCAAGATGGAGGGCCTGCTCGACCAGCTCGGCCTGGCCCACATTCGCAAGAACAAGGGCTACGCGCTCAGCGGAGGCGAACGCCGCCGGGTCGAGATCGCCCGCGCCCTGTGCATCAATCCCAGCTTCATCCTGCTCGACGAGCCCTTCAGCGGCATCGATCCCATCGCCGTGCTCGACCTGCAGAAGATCATCTTCAGCCTGAAGGACAGCGGCATCGGCGTGCTCATCACCGACCACAACGTGCGCGAAACGCTCTCGGTGGTGGACCGCGCCTACATCATCAACGAAGGCCGTATCTTCCGCACCGGAACCCCCGAGCAGCTCGGCAATGATCCCGAAGTCAAGCGCGTTTACCTGGGCGAGAGCTTCACGCTGGTATAACCGCAGAGCCCCGGGAGCGTTATTCCGGGACTGCGCGACAGGGCTACGTTACTTTTGTTGCATTTTGATTGCCGAACTCCGCATAGAAGCAAAATTCTAGGTTAGAATCAGCCTGTGGGAGACTTCCCCTTCGCCGTTGGTGCATGGTATCGCTGTCGACAAAGCTGAATTTGAAGGTTACGCAACGCCAGATCCTGACCCCAGGACTGGTGCAGATGGTTAGCGTGCTGGCGCTCAACAAGCTTGAGCTCCAGGACATGATCACCGAAGAGATGGTGGAAAATCCGGTTCTGGACTTGTATGAAGATCCGGTTCCCACCATCGACCAGATTGCAGCCCAGGAGGAGCAGCGCGAGCGCGACAGCTCCGCCGCCACGGCAGAAGAGCCCAAGACTACCCCAGAGGAGCGCGACCCGTTCGAAGAGGTCGATTTCGGCTCCTTCTTCAACGACTACCTCGACCCCGGCTACCGCAGCAACAGCGAGCTGGAGTCGATCGAAAAGCCCTCGTTCGAAAACTTTCTCTCCAAGCCCACCACCCTCACCGACCATCTCATGTGGCAACTGGGGGCGATGCACGTCAAAGACGATGTGCTTGCGGCGGCCGAGCTGATCATCGGCAACCTGGGCGAAGACGGCTATCTGCTGTGCACTGACGAGGAACTGATGGAGCAGGGTGCCGGTTGGCTGACCATGCCCGAGGCAGCCACGGCGCCGGAACTGGAGCCGGCCTCGGCGGAGGGCGCGGAGCTGCAGCGTCCCCAGCTGGTTCCCAAGCCCGAGCTGCCCTCCAAGGCGCTGTTCGGCCGCGACGCCCTGCACGAGGCGCTCGACCTGGTAAGGCAGATGGATCCGGTGGGCGTAGGCGCGCGCGATCTGCGCGAGTGCCTGATGGCGCAGCTCAAGGACCTGATGCGCGCCCACGAGGAGCACGGCGGCGAGCCCGACATGCCGGAGCTGCTGGCCGACACCATGGAGCTCGTGGACAAGCATCTCCACCTGCTGCAGATCCGGCAGATGCGCGAGATAGGCCGCGCCATGGGCAAGCCCCTGGAGCGGTTGGAACGCTGCGTGGCCCTCATCCGCACCCTCGACCCCAAGCCCGGGCTGCGCTACAACGTCGGCGAAACCCGGCTGATCGAGCCCGACGTAGCCATCATCAAGCAGGGCGATGAGTACCTGGTGGTGATGAACGACGACGATCTGCCGCAGCTGCGCCTCAACCCGGGCTACCGCAAACTGCTCAGCCGCGAAGGCAATGAGAAGGACGTGCGCACCTACGTCAAGGAGCGCTACAAGAGCGCCATCCAGCTCATCAAAAACATTGAGCAGCGCAAGCAGACCATCCTCAAGGTTTGCTACGCCATCATCGGCCGCCAGCGCGAGTTTCTCGACTTCGGCATCGACTTCCTCAAGCCGATGATGATCAAGGAAGTCGCCGAGGAGATCGGCGTGCATCCTTCCACCGTGAGCCGCGCCGTGGCCAGTAAATATGCGGTCACCCCGCAGGGCGTCTTCGAGCTGCGCTATTTCTTCAGCGAGAGCGTCAACGGTCCCGAGGGCGGCGCGACGTCGCTGCTGATCCTCAAGCGCCGGGTCAAGAAGCTGATCGAGGATGAGGACACCTCGCGCCCACTCACCGATGAGCAGCTGACCCGCATCCTGCAGAGCCAGGGCATCCAGGTGACGCGCCGCACCGTGGCCAAATACCGCGAGGACATGAAGATTCCCTCCACCCATCAGCGCCGGGTGAAGAAGTAACACCAACCAGCCAGCCAACCGTTAAATTCCTTTCCAGACACTGGCAGAGCCATTCCGCATCTGATATAACCAATCGCCCACGCTAGTTTTTCGTGGACAGGCGTGCAGGCGTCGGCTACGGGCCAACAGACGGCCCCCGGTCGCGGATGCCAGCGGGTCCGGTGCCATTTTGTTTTCCGCTGATAGAATTTTCGCGGCATTGGCGCTGGACATTGCACTCATGGAGCACCAGAATGTGATGTTGGGCCAAGGAGGGGAACATCGAATGATTGTGGATTACACCGGAAGGCAATTCGAAATCACTCCCAAGATTCGCAAGGAAGTGGAAGCGGGACTGGCGAAGCTTGTAAAGATTGTGGGCGACAACTGCAGCAGCAAGGTAATTCTCACCGCGGAGAAGCAGCGGCGCATCGCCGAAATCACGCTGACCCGCCGCACTAAAACCCTGGTGGGGCATGGCGAATCCACCGACGTATTGGTGGCCATCGACGCCGCCCTCGAGCACATTGAAAAACAGGCGCTCAAGCTCAACACGCGCAAGCGCGACGTAAAGCGCGCGGTCAAGCCCGCCTGGAAGCAGGAAGCTCCCGAGCCCGAGCTGGCGGTGGCCGTGGGTACCGCGGCGGTCACATCGGTTCCGGTCGTGGTGCATAAATTCCCGGCCAAGGCGAAGATGACCGAGGCGCACCTGGTCAAGAGCCAGGACTCGGTCGCCCTGCAGCCCATGACCATTGAAGAGGCGATCAAGGAGTGCGAATTCCGCGACCGCGGCGTCTTCGTCTTCCGCGACAAGAAGGGCACGGTGCGCGTCCTGCACCGGCGCCCCGACGGCAAACTGGAACTGATCGAAGTGCCATAGAATTTTTCCAAGAAATCCAGCGACAAACGCGCCGGGGAGCTATCTCCCCGGCTCCTCGTTTGCCACTTTCTCCCAACCGCGTATGCTGCTAAATTACGCCTATGCCCCGCACCACACGTAAAGTGAGTCCCAAGGCTGCTTCCCGCAAAACGGCCCAAGCGCCGGCTCCCGACATGGAGCGCAAGATCCCGCCGTCCAAAGCCCGCCTGGTGGTCATCACCGGACTGAGCGGCTCGGGCAAGATCACTTCGCTCAAGGTCTTCGAGGACATGGGCTACTACTGCGTGGACAATCTCCCCGCCGAGCTGATCCCCAGCTTTGCCCAGCTCATCGAAGACACCCGCGACAACAAGAGCGCCGCCATCGTCGTGGACATCCGCGAGGGCAGCCGCCTGGAGCAGCTTCCGGCCATCATCGCCGACCTGAAGAAGCGACTCGATGTGACCCTGATCTACCTGGACACCACCGACAAGGTTCTGGTGCGGCGCTTCAGCGAGACGCGCCGTCCGCATCCGCTGGGCGCGGCCGAGTCCGTTACCAGCTCCATCACCAGCGAACGCCGCCGCCTGGAGCAGATCCGCAACATCGCCGACCTGGAGATCGATACTTCTAAGTTCAACGTGCACGAGCTGCGCACCCATTTGGTCGAGCTCTTCAAGAAAGACGGGGACAAGCGCCAGCCGCTGCTGGTTTCGGCCCTCAGCTTCGGCTTTAAAAACGGCGTTCCGGAGAGCGCCGACCTGGTCTTCGACGTGCGCTTTCTGCCCAATCCGCACTTCATCGCCGAGTTCCGCCCCTACACCGGCAAGCATCCCCAGGTGGCCAAATACATCCGCTCGTTTCCCCAAACCCAGGAATTCATCGCCAAGGTGATGGACATGCTCTTATTCCTGCTGCCCTTTTACGTGGCCGAAGGCAAGAGCTATCTGACGATCGCCTTTGGCTGCACCGGCGGCCAGCATCGCTCGGTCTTTCTGGCCGAAGAGATCAAGAAGCAGCTGGCCACGGCGGGCTACCACGTCAAGGCCGAGCATCGCGACAGCCCACGATAGAGTCTGGCAACCGCCGTAATCTGTTATCCGGCGGCGGCTTCCAGTAGAATTAAGGCTTGACGACAAAACTTCCAAGCCGGATCGAACGCGGTCTAATGAGTAGCTCATGCGCCGACTGATTCGCCTCCTGTGGTATGTCCGGCCCTACTGGCTGCAGCTGTTCGCCAGCGTGGCGCTGTTCTCTCTGGTCGGCCTGCTGGAAGCCTTCCGCCTGGCGCTCTTCCGGCCCATCTTCGACCGCGTCCTCACCCCGGAGGTGCCGGGCCGGTCGATGGCGCTCATCAAGATCCCCCACAGCAACCACACCATCTATCTGGAAAACCTCGTTCCCCACCACTTCCACAATCCGTGGACCGTGGTGGCCTTCGCGCTGGTTGCCTCGGTCTTCCTCAAAGGAATCTTCGACTACTGCGGCACCTACCTGGTCAACTACGCTGGCTTCGGGCTGGTCACCGACCTGCGCAATGAGATTTACGGCAGCGTGCTGCGACGCTCCGCCGCGTTCTTCCAGAAGCATCCCACCGGCACACTGGTCTCGGCCATCATCAACGACATCGACAAGGTGCAGTTCGCCATGTCCAGCGTGCTGGCGGAGTTCCTGCAGCAGTTCTTCATCTTTCTCTTCACCGCCGCGCTGGTCATCGAGGCGGGCGGCAAGCTGGCCTGGATTCTGCTGATGTTTGTCCCGATCATCATGGTCAGCTCGCGCAGAATCGGACGCCAGGTTCGCGGCACCACCCGCCGCGGACAGGACAAGCTGGCCGAGATCCAGAACATCCTGCACGAAACCATCACCGGCCATCGCATCGTCAAGGCCTTCAGCATGGAGCTCTGGGAGACCACGCGCTTCAAGGCGGCGGCCAAGCGTCTGTTCTCGGCCAACATGCATTACGTGGTGGCCATGGCCGTCAGTTCGCCGCTTATGGATCTGCTTGGCGCGGTGGCCATCGCCCTGCTCCTGAAGCTGGGCCGCGACAGCATCAACCACGGCACCATGACCATGGGCGACTTCATGACCTTCATCGTCGCCACCATGAGCCTCTATCAGCCGGTGCGCAAGTTCGCCGGCTTCTACAACAGCTTCCAGCAGGCGCTCGGTGCCTCTGAGCAGGTCTTCAAATTCATGGACGCCAAGGACGAGGTACGCGAGAAGGCGCATCCGCAAAAGCTCGGCGCCTTCCATGACTCCATCCGCTTTGAGAACGTGCGCTTCTGCTACGGCGGCGTGGCGGCCGCTCCGGCCGCTGGAGTCGTCGGGTATGCGGCAAAAGATGCCGCTTCGGCCGCTGGCGCTGGGACCGACACGCGCGAGGTGCTCAGGGGCATCGACCTGGAGGTAACGGCCGGCGAGGTGTTGGCGATCGTCGGCGGCAGCGGCGCGGGCAAGTCCACTCTGGTGCACCTCATCCCGCGTTTTTTCGATGTCACCCACGGACGCATTCTGGTGGACGGCATCGACATCCGCGATCTTTCGCTGGCCTCGCTGCGGGCGCAGATCGGCATCGTGGCGCAGGAAACCATGCTGTTCAACGACACGGTGCGCAACAACATCGCCTACGGCCAGCCCAATGTTTCCCAGCAGGATGTGGAGCGCGCGGCCCAGGCGGCGCTGGCCCACGATTTCATCCTCCGCATGCCGCAGGGGTATAACACGGTGATCGGCGAGCGCGGCTTCCGGCTCTCCGGCGGCGAACGCCAGCGCCTCAGCATTGCCCGCGCCCTGCTCAAAAACGCTCCCGTGCTGATTCTCGACGAGGCCACCTCGGCGCTCGATTCCGAAAGCGAATCGCTGGTGCAGACCGCGCTGCAGAACCTGATGACCGGCCGCACCGTCTTCGTCATCGCGCACCGCCTCTCCACCGTGCGACGCGCTGACCGTATCGTCGTGCTGGAGCACGGCACCATTGCCGACCAGGGCACGCACGAGGATCTGCTCTCGCGGCTGGGCACCTATCGCCGCCTTTATGAGCTGCAGTTTGTCGATGTGGACGCGCCCCAACATGTCACCCACGAGGAAGGAAGCGGAGTATAACTTCGGAGTAATAAAAATGGCGATTCGCTCCATGACCGGCTTTGCCCAGCTCAAGGGCCAGCACGGAAAAACCGGATACACCTTCACCGCCAAGTCGGTGAACCATCGCTTCCTGGACCTGCATCTGCGCCTGCCGGGCCGCTCGGAGCTCTTTGAGCAGCGCCTGCGCAAGCTCTTCAAGGAGAAGATGCATCGCGGCCACGTCGAGCTGACCCTCACCCTGGACTACGCCGGAGCCACCGGGCTCAGCGTCAATCAGGAGCTGGTCTCCGGCTACGTCAAGGCCTTCCGCGCACTCTCCGACGAGCTCGACCTGCACGGCGAGCCCGACCTGAACGCCATCTTCCGCCTCAGCGGCGTCTTCACGGCCTCCAGCGAGATGCCGGATGAGGCCGAGTTGCAGGAGGCGCTGGCCTCTGCCGCCGCCGAGCTGATCGACCTGCTCAACGCCAACCGCCGCCTCGAAGGCGATCACACCCGCGCCGAACTGGACTCGCGCATGGATCAGCTGGAGCGCAACACCGCCGAGGTGGAAAAGCTCCGCGGCACCGTGCTGGCCGCCCATCTGGAGCGCATACGCAGCCGCATGGCCGAGCTGCTCGAAGGCCACGCCGAGCCCGACCGCATTCTGCAGGAGGCCGCAATGCTGGCCGAGCGCAGCGACGTGCAGGAGGAGATCGTGCGCATGATGACCCACATCCGCCACTTCCGCAGCCTGCTCGAACAAGGAGATGATGTCGGCAAGAAACTCGACTTCCTGCTGCAGGAGATGAGCCGCGAGGCCAACACCATGCTCTCCAAAACCAGCGGCCTGGCGGGCGATGCCATGCGCATCACCGAACTGGGGCTAGCACTCAAAAGCGACATTGAAAAATCCCGCGAACAGGTGCAAAACGTCGAATGACTCTCGTCTACATCATTTCAGCGCCCTCGGGCAGCGGTAAATCGACGTTGGTGGCGGCCATCAAGCGGCTGGTGGACCGTCTCGATTTCTCCGTCTCCTACACCACCAGGCCGCCGCGCGGCAGCGAAGAGAACGGCCGCGACTACTACTACACCAGCCGCGAAGTCTTCGAGCGCATGATCGGGCGCGGCGAATTTCTCGAATATGCCGACGTCTTCGGCAACTACTACGGCACGGCCAAAAAGTTTCTGGACGATGCGATCGTGCGCAGTAATGACTTGCTGCTCGATATCGACGTGCAAGGCGCCTCGCAGCTGCAGGCGAGCATTCCCGAGGCCATCAGCATCTTCATCCTGCCGCCCACCAAGCAGGAACTGGAGAATCGCCTGCGCCGCCGCAGCTCCGCCGAGCGCATGACCGACGAGGCCGTCATCCGCCGCCGCCTGGAAACCGCCAGCCGGGAGATTGAAAAATATACGGAATACGATTACATTCTGGTAAACGACCAATTAGGCGATTCGATCGACGCGCTACGGGCCATCATCCTTACCGAGCGGCTGCACGCCGCCGGGCGGGAGCCTGAGCGGGCCGACGATCGGAAACTCGTCGAACTGGCGGAGAGCCGCAGGCTGGAACACATGCGGCCAGGTCTTGGGCCCATTCTGGAAAGCTTTCGCAAGAGTTGAGCAATTCACAGGAGGTACGAACGTGGATCTCTACAGCGGGTTCGACAGCAATTACCGGTACATTTTAGTAGCCGCACGCCGTGCGCGTCAGTTGCAGTCCGGCGCGCCGCCATTGGTCGCCACAGCCTCCACCAAGCCTTGCCGCATCGCAGCCGAAGAGCTGCAGGCCGACAAGGTCAAGTGGGAGACCACGCCCCTGCGGGTGGTCGAGCCGCTGGATTCAAAGACCGGCGCAGCCTAGGGGGTTGCGCGGGTGGCCCATTCAATCCATCGTTTGGCTTGAGTGGGGTAGTAAACAGGGCCGCGAGCGCTGGAATCTTTCGGCGCAATCGAAGCCGTGTGCGTGCGCATCGAATCCACCAGAGACAGGGCTCCTGTAAACCGGGCCGTCTGAAGACACGAATCATGAAAATCGCACTGGGAGTCACGGGCGGCATCGCTGCATACAAGGCCGCCGACATCGCGCGCCGCCTGCAGGAGCGCGGCTTCACCGTGCAGGTCGTCATGACCGCCTCCGCGCAGGAGTTCGTCCGCCCGCTCACCTTCGCCGCCCTCACCGGCGAAAAGGTCATCACCGAAATGTTCTCCCAGCGCGACTCCAACTCCACCCTGGACTCCTCGGTCGAACACATCGGCGTCGCTCAGTCCATCGGCGCGCTGCTGGTGGCCCCCGCGACGGCGGCAACCCTCTCGCGCTTTGCCCACGGCCTGGCCGAAGATTTTCTCTCCACGCTTTACCTCGCCACCCAGGCCCCGGTCGTCGTGGCCCCGGCCATGAACGTGAACATGTGGCGCCACCCGGCCACGCAGGCCAACCTCGAAACCCTGCGCGCCCGCGGCGTCACCGTGGTCGAGCCCGGCGAGGGATACCTGGCCTGCGGCATGACCGGCGAAGGCCGCCTCGCCGATACCGACGTCATCGTCGAAGCGCTGGTGGCGCGTCTGGTTCAAGCGGAGGACGCCCAAGCGCAGGATGCCCAGTCGCAGGACTTGAAGGGCGAACACGTTCTTATCTCCGCCGGCCCCACCTATGAGGCCATCGACCCGGTTCGCTTCCTCGGCAACCGCTCCAGCGGAAAGATGGGCTATGCCCTCGCCGAAGCCGCTCTGCGCCGCGGTGCGCGCGTCACGCTGGTCAGCGGCCCCACCGCGCTCACGCCGCCCGCCGTCGAAGAGTTTGTCTCCGTCGAAAGCAGCGCCCAGATGCGCGAAGCCCTGTTGCAGCGCTTCGGACGCGCCAGCATCACCATCATGGCCGCCGCGGTCTCCGACTTCACCCCCGCCGAAGTCGCCGACCAGAAGATCAAGCGCAAAGGCGAAATGAATCTCGCACTCCGTCCCACCGAAGACATCCTCGCCGAACTCAGTTCCCGCCGCGCGCCCGGCCAACTTCTCATCGGCTTTGCCGCCGAGACCGAGGACCTCATCGAGAACGCCCGCCGCAAACTCGAACGCAAACAGCTCGACGCCATCGTGCTCAACGATGTCTCGCGCCCCGGCCTCGGTTTCGGCTCCGAGCGCAACGCCGGCGAGATCCTCACCGCCACCGAGACTACGCCCATCGCCGAGATGAGCAAGTCAGAAATGGCCGGCCGCGTACTCGACGAAGCAGTGAAACTGCGCATACGCCAGCGCACTCCCAGGGTGCCCGCATAGCCATGGCAAAAGTTCTCGACGAGCCGAGCCGCAAGGCCGTTGCCGCCACGGTGCGCTACTACCGCGACCTCGGCATCTACGATCTCTACCGTCGCGAAATTCCCGAGGGCCTGAGCTTTGGCCGCACCATCGTGCGCGAAGAATTCGCGCGCATCGAGGAAGCCTCTGCCGCCGAGCCCCCAGCCGCAGAGTCGGGTAACGCTGCGCTGCCGGTCGCGGACGCACAGGCCGCAGCCGCACTGGCGGCCATCCAGCAGGACAAGCCTTCCGCACTCCGCGTCATCCGCGAAGACATCGGCGACTGCACCCGCTGCGAGCTTTGCCGGGAGCGCACCAACATCGTCTTCGGCGTCGGCGACCCGCACGCACGCATCATGTTCGTCGGCGAAGGACCGGGCGCGGACGAAGACGCGCAGGGCGAGCCCTTCGTGGGCCGCGCCGGACAGCTGCTCAACAACATGATTCAGGCCATGGGCATCCGCCGCGAGGACGTTTATATCGGCAACGTGGTCAAGTGCCGCCCGCCCAAAAACCGCGCTCCGGAGCCCGTCGAGTGCGCCACCTGCGGACCCATACCTCATGCGCCAGATTCTCGTCGTGCGTCCGGAGATTATCGTCGCCCTCGGCGCCACGGCGGCCAAGTTCCTGCTCGGTGCCACGGACTCGATGGCCAACCTGCGCGGACGCATTTACGATTTCCAACCCGCCCGCCACGCCGCGCTGCCGCCACCGGCGCCGGAGCGCGATCCCAACTTCGCCACCAAGCTGGTCGTCACCTACCATCCCGCTTATCTGCTGCGCGATCCGCGCCAGAAAAAAGAAACCTGGATCGACCTGCAGACTGGTGATGAAGTACCTGGGAATGGCGCTGCCCATGCGCAACCCCGAGGCCTGATGGCTTCCGAATCCGCGCCCCAGCAAGGCTCGCTGCTGCCCGAATCCGCCAGCTCCGAAGTCCGCCTCGACTCGCCCGGCCTTTACTGCGATGTCGCCTTGCCCGTTCCGCTCGACGCGACCTTCACCTACGAAGCCGGCGAACTCGATCCGGTCGTCGGCGGACGTGTGGTGGTCCCCTTCGGCCGCGGTGCGGAGAAAAAACTGTCCGGCATCGTCACCCGCATCCACCGCGAGCCTCCTGCCACGCGCAAAGCTAAAGCGCATCCTGCAGGTGCTCGATACCTTTCCCGTGCTCGACGAAAACCTGCTCGCCCTGGGCCGCTGGATTGCGCAGTACTATCTCGCACCCGTGGGCGAAGTCTATCGCAGCATGTTGCCCCTGCAGGCCGAATTCCGCCAGGCCTTCGGCTACCGCATCACCGAACTGGGCACCGAGGCGCTCTACCAGTCTGCCGACATCGGCTCCTCCCGCCGCTCGCAAAAAGATCCCGACCATCAGATGAGCGAATACGCCGTGCTGGACGCGCTGGCCGAAGGAGACCTGCTCCGCGAAGAACGCCTGCGCACAGCCACCGGCGCCTCGCGCGCAGTCCTGCGCACCCTGCTGCAAAAAAAGTGGATCGTCCGCGAAGACCTCTCCGGCGTGCGCGACGCGCGGCGCCTCGCCAAGATCGTTGTCCTGCGCGAAGCTCTGCCCTCCGACGCCGCGCAGACGGGTAACGCTGCGCAGCCGGCCGCAGGCGCCAAACTCAACGCCGCGCAGCAGCGCATTATCGATCTCCTCCGCGACTCGCAAGGCCGCCTTCCGCTGGAAGACCTGCGCGAGGCCGGCTGCTCGCCGAGCTCTTTAAAGACGCTGGTGCGCCACGAACTGCTGGAGATCGTCGAAGAGTCCATCGCGCGCGCCACGCCGCAGATGAAGCCGCGCTCCATCCTCGAGTTCCAGTTCACTCCGGGCCAGGAGTCGGCGCTGCGCGAGATTCGCGGCAGCGTCGAAGCGCGCACCTTCAAGGTCGATCTGCTGCACGGCGTTACCGGCTCCGGCAAAACGGCGGTCTATCTGGCGGCCATGCAGTCGGTGCTCGCCGCTGGGCGCGGCTCCATTCTTCTGGTGCCGGAGATCGGACTCACCCCCGGCGTCGCCGCCGACCTGCACAACATCTTCGGCGATGAGATTGCCATCCTGCACAGCTCGCTCAGCGACCGCGAGCGAGCCGAGCAGTGGCATCGCATCCGTCGCGGAGAAGCCCGCATCGCCGTCGGCACCCGTTCGGCGGTCTTTGCCCCGGTGCGTGATCTCGCGCTCATCATCGTGGACGAGGAGCACGACCACAGCTATAAGCAGGAGGAGACGCCGCGCTATCACGGCCGCGACGTTGCCGTCATGCGCGCCAAGGCGCTCAACGCCACAGTGGTGCTGGGCTCGGCCACGCCATCGCTGGAAAGTTTTCACAACGCCACGCGCAGCCGCTACGCGCTCATCGAACTGCCCGGCCGCGTTGCGCAGCGCCCCCTGCCTGAAGTCGAACTGGTGGACATGCGCGCCGAGTTCCAGCAGACCGGCAAAGAGAGCGTGCTCTCCCGCAAACTGATGGAAGAAACCGCCGAGCGGCTGGAGCGCGGCGAGCAGGCCATGATCCTGCTCAACCGCCGCGGCTACTCGGCCTGGGTCATGTGCCGCAGCTGCGGAGACACTTTGCAGTGCCGCGACTGCGCCGTTGCCATGACCTATCACAAGAGCCAGCATCGCCTGCTCTGCCACTACTGTGGATTCCAGCAGCCTGTGCCGAAGACTTGTCCCAAGTGTGGCAGTGAGTACGTGCAGTTCCTCGGCACCGGCTCGGAGAAGCTCGAAGACATCCTGCACTCCGCCTTTCCCACCGCGCGCATCGGACGCATGGACCGCGACACCGTGCGCGGCCACGCCGACTTCGAGCGCATGCTGAGCCAGTTCCAGTCCGGTGAAATCGACCTGCTCATCGGCACGCAGATGATCGCCAAGGGACACGACGTGCATGGCGTAACGCTCGTTGGCGTGGTCGGTGCCGACAGCGCACTCGGCCTGCCCGACTTCCGCGCCGCCGAGCGCACCTTCCAGCTTCTAACCCAGGTCGCGGGCCGCGCCGGGCGCGGAGAAATGCTCGGCAAGGTGCTGCTGCAAACCCATTTTCCCGATCACTACGCCGTACAGTTCGCCGCCGCCCACGACTACCAGGGATTTGCCGATAAGGAGCTGCGCTTCCGCGGCTGGATGCACTATCCGCCCTTCGACGCCCTGGCCAACATCGTCGTTCGCAGCGACAAGCAGGAAGAGTCTCTGCGCTACGCCGGCGAACTTGGCCGCTGGTTTGAACACGTGCGTCACGAGGGTGTGCGCGTCATGGGCCCCGCTCCCGCGCCTATCGTGCGTCTCAAAAAAGACTACCGCTTCCACTTCGTGCTCAAGGCCGCCAGCCGCGAGCGCCTCAACTCCGTGCTGCGCGCCATGCTCGCCGCCGCGCTTCAGCAAAAGATTCCGCGCACCAGCATCATCGTGGATGTCGATGCGATGTCGCTCTCGTAGGCCAGGTCACTGCTTCTCGAACTCCAGCGTACACGGACGCCCCTCGACGCGCGTTCCCGTTCCCTGCGATCCCTCGAACTTCGCATCGATGTTGTAGCCGTACTCGGTTCCGCGCGGCGTATCGCGTCCGGGAACGAATTCCTTCGATCCGGTGCGCCCGCTTGCGTAAAGTTTGCCCACGCCGTCCTCGCCGATGGTTCCGTCGATGGCGAGCGATCCCGGCTCACCCGCCGTGCCGTGCAACCCATGCAGCACGCCATCTTTCACCGTGCTCACAAAGCGGAACGAATATCCCAGCGCGCCCCTGGACGCCGCGCACGAAACTGTCGTCTGCCACTCACCGTCGAAGCGATGCGCATCCGCAGCCCGCGCCGCGCCCGGCAAGAGCATCAGCCCCAGAACCACCGAGAGCGCCTTCCTATTCATCCTTGCTCACTCTCTTCCATGCCCGGAAAACAGGTGGCTCAAAAATCCATTACTACTCTTGTCGCCCTTGCCTCCCCACGTCTGGTAAAGCCCAAGATACGCATAGTTCTCGGTCTGTCCCACCACCGAGTGTCCGTAGCAAAACAGCAGTTGCAGTCCGGGATTTTTGAAGTAGTACATCCCACCCAGGTCCAGCATTGTCGAGGCCTGGGTCTGCGCCGTCGCAAAGCCTTCCTTGCGGTGCGAGAACGCCTCGCCTCCCAGCGTCCACTTTTTGCCGATATTTCGTTGCAACAACCATCCTGTGTAGAAAAAATTGCGATATTGCGTCTGCGGCACAATCTGGTATCCCGCGCCGCCGTAAGTCGTCCACTCTCCCCAGCTTTTCTGCACCCACACCGGCATTTTGTACCAGACTTTTCCCACGCCCAACCCTTTGCTGTAGCTTCCGGTCGGCAGCTCGAACATCGTAAAAGTCCCAATCTGCGGCCGGTGCTTGGTTTCCTTTACAAAGCGAATCTTCGCGCCTAACTCCGTGTCGGTCAGTCCGTATGCGGTTTTCCCAACGCCGCCCGGCAGATAGATGGGATTGTTGGAAGGAATGACGGCGCCAAAGGGGACAATGATGTGCAGTTGCAGGTTGGGCACGGCGCCCCAGTTGAATTCAAATGCCGGCCCCGTGGGATCGGTTTCCACCGGCGTGCTCGAAAGTGAGCTGAACTGATAAAACTCGAAGTGCCCCACATCCACCGGCTCCGGATCGTCGGTCTGGAACGGAGGTCCGGCCCACAGCGCGGTGCCGGTCAGCAAAAACAGCAGCAACAAAAATGTTTTTGGGAATTTGCGAGCAGGGTTCATTCGTGCTCCTTGCAGGCGTCGTGCGGAGAATCGGTTACCGACTCCCGTGCTTGATCATATGAGCCACCTGAGGGAAGCTGGAGTTGGCTACCGGCGCGGGCGTAAAGGTCAAAATCAGCATGGCCACCGCCACCAGAGACAGCCGCTTGCGCGCGCGACCCACGCCGGGCCGCTGCGGCACGCTCGGCTGATGCAGCCCACTCAGCGCCAGCAGAATCGCCCACACCATCCATCCCACCCAGAAGAACCAGGCCATCACCACCAGCGATGCGACCATCGCCCAGGAGAAAAAGCGGTGCATCCGCGGCGAGACGGCAAACACCAGGTGCCCGCCATCCAGTTGCCCGCCAGGCAGCAGATTCAGCGCCGTCGCCAGCATTCCCGCCCACCCTGCAATCGCCACCGGATGCAGGTAGTAGTGCGCCAGCGCCGGAACTCCCTGGGTTGACCCCGCATGCGAGAAAGCGCGATGCAGTAGCCAATGCCCCAGCTGAAACACCAGCGGAAATCCGAACTGCAGATCGGGATCGGAAAAGCCCGCCACCGGATGCGACATGGCCAATCCCACCAGCATCGTGGGCACGGCCACCACGAATCCCGCAATCGGCCCGGCAATGCCGATATCAAACAGCGCGGCGCGCGACCGGATCCGCCCGCCGATGCGGATAAACGCGCCCAGCGTGCCGATCAGCGTTGGCGCGGGGATAAAAAACGGCAGCGTGGCGCGCACCCGGTAGTAGCGGCAATACAGGTAGTGCCCCATCTCGTGCGCCAGCAGAATGCTCATCAGGGCCAGCGAAAACGGCACGCCCCGCAGCAGCTGCCGCGGGTTCTGCCACAGCCACTGCATCGGAAACAGCGGCAGCAACTCATTGCCGGTGGCGAAGGCATCCAGATGATGATCGAAGTTGAATTGCAGGCGCGAGCCCACCAACACCGTGGTGCAAAAGGTGATTACCAGCAACAGCAGAGGAACGCCGTAGCGCAACTTTGGCGCATAGATCGGGGAGGGCGCCGGGCCGGAGAAGCGCGCATAGGCCGCAGCGTTTTCGGCCAAAGAATCGGAACTGAAATCAGACATCGGGCAAACGCTCGCGCTCGTGCACACAGCGGGTGGCCCATTCAAGCCATCTTTTGGCTTGAGTGGGGTGGTTGACGCCGCAAGACTAATCGATCGATTGCAGTTCCTTGCCCGGCTTAAAGCGCACGGCCTTGCCCGGAGGAATGTTGACCTCGGCCCCGGTGCGCGGGTTGCGCCCGATGCCGGTCTTGCGCGGCCGCACGTTGAACACGCCAAAGCCGCGCAACTCGATCCGGTCGCCGGCGGCCAGCGCGTTCTTCATGCTCTCAAACACGGTCTCCACGGCGCGCTCGGCCTTGGTCTTGGTGACCCCGGTGCGGTTTACCACTTCGTTGATAATGTCGAGTTTGATCAAGCGATCGGCTCCGGCGCTTCGGATTGAAAATCAAGAACTTGCCCACTGATGCTAGAAAATGGAGCAGGCAATGTCAACCTCGATGCCGAGATGTTAGCACACGCTCGCCGCCGGGAACTCTGAATGTTAAGATGGCCTTACACGTCATGTTTCAGCCTCTGGCACTTTCGAGCGCACCCACCCCTGCTGACGGGCTATTGCCCGATGTCCTGCGCTCGATCGGGGATTCGCAAACCGCCCTGCCAAGGATTGCCAAGGACCCTGAGCTGATCCGGCAGATTGAGACCGCGGTGCATCAGATGCCCACCGCGCACGACTTATACCTTGGCGACTCACGCCACATGGATGTGGTTCCGGACTCGAGCGTGCATCTGGTGCTCACCTCGCCCCCCTATTGGAGTCTCAAAAAATACAGAGATACCGCTGGCCAGATGGGGCACATTGAAGGTTATGATGCCTTTCTCGACGCTCTGGACGAAGTTTGGAAGCACTGCTGGCGGGTCTTGGTTCCAGGGGGCAGAGTAGTTTGCGTCGTCGGGGACGTGTGCCTCTCGCGCCGGAAGAACAATGGCCGCCACACGGTTGTCCCACTGCACTCCTCGATTCAGGAGCGATGCCGCTTGATTGGATTCGATAACCTCGCGCCGATTATCTGGCACAAAATAGCGAATGCAAATTACGAGGCGGACAAGGGCTCCGGCGGCTTCCTCGGCAAGCCGTTCGAGCCGAACTCAGTGATCAAGAACGACATCGAGTTTATCCTGATGCAGCGGAAGCCAGGTGGATACCGCAGTCCCTCCCTTGCTACTCGTATCTTAAGCGTGATCTCGGTCCAAAATTATCAAGAATGGTTTCAGCAAATCTGGACAGGTGTCACAGGGGCATCCACGCGTGAACATCCCGCGCCGTACCCGGAAGAACTTGCAGAGAGGCTGGTTCGCATGTTCAGCTTCGTTGGCGACACGGTTTTAGACCCCTTCATGGGAACCGCGACCACCAATGTTGCAGCGGCCCGTTGGGGACGCAGCAGCATTGGTTTCGAGATCGACCCGCACTACTTCGATTTGAGTGCTAAGAGATTTGATTCCGAACATTCCCGGTTTCTGGCAGAGGTAAGGACGCATGAGTTCGCAAGAGACGGACGAGTTCCATCTTGATTCCCGGCTCACCGGTGCAGTCCGCTCTTATTGGGCGGTGCTGGAGAACCAGGGGGCCAATCAAGGCACTGAATCCGGACAAAAGGATTATGGCGACCGCTCCAAGGTTACGGGCGGTAAACAGATGGACGCGTTTGCCGAACTCCTCAAGGATTTGCTGGAGCGGTGTGGCATCGACCGCGCGAACATGTACTGTGGACGAAGCACGAGCTTGCCCGGATTTTACCGGCCAACTAAAGATTGGGATCTGGTCGTCGTCGTTGAAGGAAATCTGCTCATCGCGCTGGAACTGAAATCGCTTCCCACTTCCTTCGGAAACAATTCTAATAACCGCGTTGAAGAGGCGCTGGGAAGCGCGGCCGATCTCTGGAAGGCCTATCAGAAGCGGACGTATGGGAAGTCCCAACGGCCCTGGCTCGGCTACTTGATGCTGATCTGTGATGAAACAGCCTCATCCTTACCCATCGCAGTTGCCGAACGTCATTTTTCAATACGCAAAGAGTTTAGGGATGCGGGCTACGGCAAGGCTTCCCGAACCGGTGGCAAGCCCATGAAAGTTTCCGTGCCTTACCTGAGGCGAATGGAGCTATTCTGCGAAAAAGTAAAACAGGAAGGATTGTACGATGCTTCTTGCTTTCTAATCACAGACCATGCGCGGGGTCCGTCCGGATTCTACCGCGAGCCGTCGGAGGAATTGGCATTTCGCGAGTTTGTAGGCTCGATGATGGGAAAAGCGCTTGGGTACGTACAAGCCAAGAAGTTATAAGAAGACACGAGGAGTTTGAGGCAAATGGCGATTAAGAGTGACCGCTGGATCCGGGAGATGGCGCAGACGCAGCAAATGATCGACCCATTCTGCGAAAAGCAGATGCGCGAAGGCGTCATCAGCTACGGGCTTTCGTCCTACGGCTATGACCTGCGGGTGGCCGACGAGTTCAAAATCTTCACCAACGTAAACTCGGCCATCGTGGACCCTAAAAAGTTCGACGAGCGCTCCTTCGTCTCCATCCGCGCCGACAGCATCATGGTCCCGCCCAACTCCTTTGCCCTGGCCCGCTCGGTCGAGTACTTCAAAATTCCCCGCGACGTGCTCACCATCTGCGTCGGCAAGTCCACCTACGCGCGCTGCGGCATCATCGTCAACGTCACTCCCTTCGAGCCGGAGTGGGAAGGCTTCGTCACCCTGGAAATCAGCAACACCACTCCGCTGCCCGCCAAAATCTACGCCAACGAGGGACTCTGCCAGATCCTGTTCTTCCAGGGAGACGAACCCTGCCAGATCAGCTACAAAGACAAGCATGGCAAATATCAGAACCAGACGGGCATCGTGCTGCCCAAGTTGTAGGAGGAGCCATGGATACCCTTCGCCTGCGCCTCGCCGCCGACTCTGAGCCTGACATCGCCCGCGATCCAGCCTTGCTCCAGGCCGCCGAAATCCTGCGCGCCGGAGGCCTCGTCGCCTTTCCCACCGAAACCGTCTATGGCCTCGGCGCCAACGCACTCGACCCCGCGGCGGTCGAGAAGATCTTTGCCGCCAAACAGCGTCCGCATTGGGACCCGGTGATCGTGCACGTCGCCGATGTGGCCGCGGCCCGTGCGCTCACCACCTCCTGGCCGGAGTCGGCCGCGCGTCTGGCCGAGGTCTTCTGGCCCGGACCGCTCACCATGCTGCTGCCGCGCTCCCCGGCCATTCCCGATCTCTGCACCGCCGGCCGCGCCAACGTGGGACTGCGCCTGCCCGCCCATCCCGTAGCTCGCGCGCTCATCGCCGCCGCCGGAGTGCCGGTGGCCGCGCCCAGCGCCAACATCTTTGGGCACATCAGCCCCACCACGGCCGAGCATGTCCTCGCCGATCTTGATGGCCGCATCGACGCCGTGCTCGACGCCGGCGGCTGCGCCGTGGGAGTCGAGTCCACTGTCCTCGATCCGGTTTCTACCCCGCCGCTCATCTACCGCCCCGGCGGCGTCACCGCCGAGCAGCTCAAATACGTGCTGGGCAACGTGGAAATGGCCCTGCGCACCGTCTCCGACGAGGTCCCACGCGAGGCGCTGGAATCTCCCGGCTTCGGCATCCGTCACTACGCCCCGCGCGCCCGTGTGGTGCTGGTGGCAAGCGAAGTCGAACTCATGCAGGTGCTCAAGCGCGAAACGCGCCACAACACGGTAGGTGTGCTTCTGCCCTTCGAATGGCGCTCTCCGCTGGTCGCGGTCACCGTGGTGCGCTGGGGCAGCTGGAGCGAGCCGCAGCAACTGGCGCGCGATCTCTACGCCCAATTGCGCGCGCTCGACGACCAGGGCGTCGAGGTCATCGTCTGCTCCATGCCCCCGGCCGAAGGCATCGGGATGGCCATCCGCGACCGCCTGCGCAAAGCCTCCCAATAAAAGAGCCCGCGCAAGGCGGGCTCCTGGGTCGTCATCCAAACCAATGATTACTTGTTCTCTTCGCCTTCTTTGTACATATACCGTATGGCGGATTTATAAATCAGCAGATTCGACTGTCCCGCGGGACGGTTCAGCTTGATGCAGTTCTTGTCATACCACTCGATGATGCCGCGCAGCTGCTCGCCATCGCGCGTCACCACCACCATCGGCGTCTTGCCCTGGATCTGTTTCTGATAATAGAAATTTTCGGCGTGCGTCTGTTCGGCCGGCGCGGCCTTTCTGGAACCGCCCGGTGCGCGCTCGGAGTTGCGCTCATGGTTACGGTCATGATTGCGTTCGGAATTGCGTTCCTGATTGCGTTCCAGGCCGCGCTCGCCAATCCGTTCCAGGCTGCGCTCTGCAGAGCGTGCGCCACGTTCGCGCGGCTCGGCGGCCTCGGCCACGCGGGCCTGCTCACGATTCAGCGAAGGCCGGATCAATTTGCGGTTCCCAAAGTTATCTGGCTCGAGTGCCTGCACCACGGCGGTTGAGTCAGGTCCGTTTCTCATCACAAGTCCTCTCCCCGGGGGAGTATTCAAAATGTTGCAGTCCATTTCCCCGTTGAGGACACAGCCGCGCACGCACCAAAAGTGCGGAAACGGACTTCCTATAAGAGGGAACAGTGGTTCGTGGTAAAAACTTAACACACGCGCAGGGCGAAAAACAACCAAACCTTAGTCATCCCGGCACCGCGGGCTGCGTGCGACCAGGCAGACCGTTTTCGGGTAACGCCGCGCTGCCAGCCGCAGGCGCTGGGGCGGGCGCTACGCTTCCAGCGAGCTGGAGTAGCCGTCCAGCGAGAGCGAGCGCAGCAGGTTGCGCCGCATCCCGTTCTGCACCTCGCCCAGCCCGTCGCTGGCGCGCACAATCCATCCAAACGAAACCTGCCCGGCCATGGCGGCCAGTTCGCTTTGCAGATCCTGATTCCGCATCAACTCCGCCGACCCGGCTTTCAGAAACATCAGGTCTTCCAGAATCGAATACAGCACGGCGATCAGCTGGTCGGTCTTGGCCTTGCCTTCGCCCCCGGCGCGGTAGGCCTCCGTCGCCCGGAACAGCGCCGAGTGATCGTTTTCGCCCAGCGCCGTGGTCAGCAGCAGCAGCGCGTCCTTGCGCGCCCCCAGGTGTCCGTTCAGGTCGAAGCCGCGCGCCCGTCCCACCGCGCCGCCGCTCAGTTGGGCCACCAGCTTCTTCTGTGCCGCCGTCCACTCGGTGCGCAGCGCCAGGTCCTGCGCGATCTCGGCGGAGGTCAGCGGCGCCAGCCGCAGCGTAATGCAGCGCGAGCGAATCGTCGGCAGCAGGGAATTGGCGTTTTCCGCCAGCAGAAACAGCGTAGCGAACTCGGGCGGCTCCTCCAGAACCTTCAGCAGCGCGTTGGCCGCTTCTTTCATAAAATTCGATTCCGAAAAAATGTAAAACTTCTGCCGTCCTTCCGCCGGACGGTAATACATCTCGCCGATCACGTGCCGCACCTGATCCACCTTCACCAGCATCTGCGGCGGGTCGGGCGGAATGATCAGCACCTCCGGATGAGTCTGCACAAAGATGCGGGTCTCGCGTTTATCGCCCTCGCGCATCGCCTCGCGCGCTTCCACCGCTTCGGCAAAGCGCTGGTCCAGCGCGTCGGCCTGCCCAATGCGCTCGCAGTTGCTGCAGCGCCCACAAAAATCAACCAGCCCCTCTTCGTCCAGCGGACGCTCCAAACAGTTCACCGCCTTGGCCACCATCTGCGCCAGCGTGAACTTTCCCGCCCCGCGCGCCCCGGTCAAAATAATGGCGTGCGGCAAGTGGTCGCGGGCGATCATCTGCCGCAGCCGTGTCACGGTGACGCCATTGCCGCGGAATTGATCGAATCCCATAGCCTTGAATCCTTGTTTCCGCTCTTACCTTTGTTCTTGTCTTTGCCCTTGTCTTTAAGGTGTCATCCTGAGCGGAGCGAAGGACCCCTATCCCGTACCAATCTCCCGCACCGTCTCAAGGTCACTTCCACCACGGACTTTCCGCCAGGCTCTATTCCGCCAGCAGCCGCCCGCGCACCGCGGCCACCACGTCCTGGTGCACCACGTCCTTGGCCCGCCGTGCGTCGATGGTCACCACCCGCTTTGGCTCGCGTTCGGCAATGGCCAAAAACTGCCGGTGCACGCGATCGAAAAACGCGCGGTTTTCCTGCTCGAATCGGTTCTCGTCCGCCTGGTTTGCGTCGCCGTTCCCGGCGTTCAGATTGCGGCGCCGCGCTCGCGCCACGCTGTCGGCCACTTCGTTGTCCAGCAAGATCGTGAGGTCCGGTTGCAGCCCGTTGCAGAGCTGCCGGTGCAGCGTCAGCACCCGCTCGACGCCTAGCTCGCGTCCCGCTCCCTGGTAGGCCTCGGAGGAATCCGTATAGCGGTCGCACAGCACCCAAGTGCCGCGCTCCATGGCTGGAAGAATTACCTCGGAGATATGCTGTGCGCGAGAGGCAAACATCAGCGCCAGCTCGGCCAGCGGCGCCAGTCCCAGGGTGCGCGAATCCAGCAGCAACCCGCGGATGCGCTCCCCGATCAGGCTGCCGCCCGGCTCACGCGTGGAGATCACCTCGATGCCCTGCGCGCTCAGAACGGTAGCCAGCCTGCCCAGGTGCGTGCTCTTCCCGCAGCCGTCCAGTCCCTCGAAGGTAATAAAGCGTCCCTGCTTTGCTGGTGTGTGCACAGTGAAATCATAACGTACCCGAGGGGGGGCCATTCAAGCCGGGGTCCCCGGCAAGCCTGTAGTTGGCTTGCTGGGGTGGAAGCCTTCTGTTGGCTTGAGCGGGGTAGTTGACCTGGGCGGAGAGCCCGGCTAGGCGATCTCCGCCTCCGGTTCAATTTCCGTATCCACCCTGCGGCGTCCGGCCTCCAGCGCGGCCTCAAGGGCGGCCGCCGCGTTGGGGAAGGTTTCCGGCAGCATGAACTGTTTGTCCACCATGCCCAGGCTCGTCCGCTTCACAACAGAGATTTCGGCGATCCAGCCCTGGCCATCTCCCCGCGCGTGGGCGCGGGCATCCAGCGTGCATTTCCTGTAGCTCTCGGTCTTCTGCATTCGGCCTCGATCTCGATCAAACGATGTTGAAACAGAAACACAGCATAAAGCTGAAACCAGAAAAGAAAAAGCGGTTTCCGCAGCGCCGCACCGGTGCCCGCCGACCTGATTCTCATCTGTTACACTCAAAAACCTGCGGTGGCGCGCTGTTTTTTTCTTCCCGGGGGAGTTGCAATGCAGCGATGGCAGGATGCGTTCTTGGGTCTCTGTCTGGCAGTTTTGTTCGGTGTCACGGGTGTCATCGCCCAAACCGGACCTGCTCCCGGCAGCGCCATCCGCACCTCGGGCTTCAAGCTGGTCGAAACCCTCGCGGTCGATGCCACCGAAGCTCCGCGCAAAGTCTTCCACGCCCGCCTCACCATCCCTGCCACGCCCGGAGACTTCGTCCTTCTCTACCCCAAATGGATTCCCGGCGAGCACGGCCCCAGCGGCCCGGTGGTGGACACCGCGGGCATCTACTTTCGCGTGCATCAGGGTGCAGATCAGGGACGGCCGCTCGCCTGGCATCGCGACCCGGTCGACATGTACGCCTTCCATGTCGATGTTCCCGAGGGCGTCGCCGCCATCGATGTTGCGCTCGACTTCCTCGCTCCCACCGAGGGCGGAGGCTTCAGCGCCGGCGCCTCGTCCTCCGACAAACTCGCCGTCCTCTCCTGGAACTGGCTGGTCCTCTATCCCAAGGGCCTTGGCTCGGATGATGTCGGCGTCGAGGCCTCGCTCAAGCTGCCGCGCAACTGGCAGTGGGCCAGCGCTCTGCCGCGCTCCTCAACCGCTCCTGGCGAGGCGAAGTTCGCCCTGGCATCGCTCACCACCCTCATTGATTCGCCCGTGCTCATGGGCGAGTACATGAAGAAGCTGCCGCTGCAGGAGGGTAAGACACCCACGCACCAACTCGACATCGCCGCCGACTCCGAAGCCGCGCTCCAGATCCAGCCGCAGCAGATCCAGGCCTTCGACAACCTGGTAGCCGAAGCCGGAGCGCTGTTCGGCGCGCGTCACTACCGCGACTATCACTTCCTGCTCACCCTCAGCAATCACGTCGCCCACTTCGGACTGGAGCATCACGAGTGCAATGACAGCCGCATGGGCGAAAACTACCTCACCGACGACAACCAGTGGACGCTCGGCGCTGGCCTGCTGCCGCACGAGTACACACACTCCTGGAACGGCAAGTACCGCCGTCCCGCCGACCTTGCCACGCCCGAATACGAATCGCCGATGGAAACCAATCTGCTCTGGGTTTACGAGGGCCTCACCCAATATTTCGGTTACGTCCTCACCGGACGCAGCGGACTGATGACCCCGCAGCAGCTGCGCGACCAGTTCGCACGCATCGCGATGACCTACTCGCACCGTCCCGGCCGCCTCTGGCGCCCGCTGGAAGACACCGCCACCGCCGCGCAGATTCTCTACGGCGCTCCCTACGCCTTCAGCAACTATCGCCGCGGCCCGGATTTTTATGATGAAGGCGCGCTCATCTGGCTGGAGGCCGACACCATCATTCGACAGAAGAGCGGCGACAAGAAATCGATGGACGACTTCGCCCATCTGTTCTACGGCGGACGCAACACTCCGCCCGAGCTCAAGACCTATACCTTTGACGATGTGGTCGGCACGCTCAACCAGGTGCAGCCCTACGACTGGCGCGCCTTCCTCACCGACCGCATCCGCAACATCGCCATCCACGCCCCGCTCCAAGGCCTGGCCAACGCCGGCTGGAAGCTGGTCTATAGCGAAAAGCCCAACGGCATCACCCGAATTTACCAGGAGGAGGGCGGCTCCTACGATGCCACCGACACGCTCGGCCTGGTCATCAGCAAAGAAGGCGTGGTGCAGGATGCCATCGAAGGCGGCCTCGCCGCCAAACAAGGCATCGGCCCCGGAATGAAGATCCTCGCCGTCAACGACCGCAAGTACGCCCAGGAATTCCTCCTGGCCGCCATGCGCGACGCCCGCATCTCGCACCAGCCCATCCGTCTCCTCGTCGAAAACGCCGACTACATTCGCCCCGTCGCGCTCGACTTCTTCGACGGCCCCTTGCAGCCCCACCTACAGCGCGCACCGGACGTCCCCGACCTCTTCGACGAGATCATCGCTCCCAAAGTCACCACCCCGCCCAAGCCCTTCACGTCGGATGACTAACCGCTCCTACTGCTCCAACTCGAAGTGGACCCGGCGATTCTCCTGCAGGCACTGCGCACTGTCCCCCGTGCAGAACGGCTTCTCTTTGCCGTAGACGACGGTCCTCATCCGCTCGGAATGAATTCCGAGCTTTTTCAACTCGTCGCGAACCGTAGTGGCACGCTTCGCTGCGAGCTTCCGGTTGTACTCCTGCGAGCCGCGCTCATCACAATGCGCGCCCACGATGATCTTGAGGTCCGGGTGCGCAGCCAAAAAATCCGCATCGGCCTTCAGCGCCCCGACTTCGCCCGCCCGCAAATCGTACCGGTTGTAGTCGAAGTAAATATCCTTCATAGTCCGTTCAAACAGCTCCTGCTCCGAGGGTCCCCGCTCCACGGCCGGGGCCGGTGCGGGCGGAGGCGGTGCCGCTGCCGGAGGCTGCTCCATCACATCCACAGCGACGGTCGACGTGTACGTTCCTCCCGGACCCAACGCCGTCAGCGTATAAACCGTCGAACCATTTGGAACCACGCTCTGTCTCCCTCGGAAGCCGACTTCTCCCAGCGGGTAGATGCTGACGTAGGTCGCGTACTTCGTGCTCCACTCCAGTTGCACGGCTTCGCCGGGCTGCACGTGCGTGTTCGAAACCGTCAACGTCGCGGTCGGTATCGGCGGCGGAGGCGGAACATCGAGCGGCGCAATCGGGAGATACTTCTTCTCGCACGCGCCAACCAACAAAACAGCGGCTACGGCCAATGCCGGCCTGACCAGACGCCACAAACCTCTGTTCATATACTCCTCCTTCGGGAAAGCCGAAACACGAAGGAGACAGATGGGCCTATGCTCCCAACATCAATCCCCTTGCCGTTATCGCCCCAACCCACAGGCAGCTCTCCTGCAGATGTTGCAGCATCTCGGCAATCCTAAGGCTGCTAACCCTTGGATGCGTCGAAAGTTCTTTTGCATCCCGCATCCAGCTCCGCTCCCGCCCGCTGCCCCGGTGAGGAGCGCGCGTGCCAGGCCTGGCGCAAAGATTTCCGGAGCACCCGTCAGCCGCGCCGCTGCCGATGGTAAGATTCTCGGCTGCCGCCTGGTGCGGCGATTTCCCAACCTGGAGAAAGCTATGTTCAAGGGATTCCGGGACTTCATCCTGCGGGGCAACGTCATCGACCTGGCCGTAGCCGTTGTCATCGGCGTGGCCTTCGGAGCCGTCGTCACCTCCTTCGTCGCCAACCTCCTCACTCCGCTGATCGCTGCCATCGTCGGCAAGCCGGATTTCTCCGCCTTCGCGGTTCACCTGAATGGCAGCGAGATCAAGTACGGACTCTTTCTCAACGCGCTGATCTCGTTCCTGCTCATCGCCGGCGCGGTGTACTTCACCATGGTGGCTCCCATGAATGCCTGGAAGGCGCGCCAGGCCCGCGGCCAAACGCCGCCCGACCCCACCACCAAAACCTGCCCCGCCTGCCTGGAAACCATCGCCATCGGCGCCCGCAAGTGCAAGTTTTGCGGAGAAGCGCAGCCCAGCTAACGGTCAAGGAGACGCGGGTGCTCCGGCGGATACCGGAACCGCGGGTGGCCCATTCAAGCCATCTTTTGGCTTGAGTGGGGCTTTTGACTTTGGTTCTTGCTTTGACGTTGTTTGCTCTGGGGCGTGGAGGCCCGCATCCTTTTGGCCTGAGTGGGGCGGCTGCGGCTTGCCAGTCAGGGCAACTTCCGCGATAATAAAAGTTGCTGCAAGCCTTTGCCGGGCAACTGTGTCCGGCGATTCCTTTGTGGTAGAGTCCGTGGCGGATCGAATCCGCCGTTCGCGCCAAGGCGCGGCGGGCATCACGGCGTTCGAATCAAAGCCTCCTCACCGGCGTAAGCCGATGGGCCGGCAGTGATTTCCGGTCCCAGGGGACGAAGTCCGCGGGGATGTCGAACGCCGGAGTAAACGAAGAGAGGAAGAAAGCCTGTGTTAATGATTCGTCTTTCGCGCCGTGGTGCGCGTAAGCAGCCTGTGTATCGTATCGTGGTCATCGAAAAAGACCGCGCCCGGGATGGCCGTTCCATCGAAGTGGTCGGCCTCTACAATCCGCGCACCAACCCCGCCACCGTAGATTTCAAGAAGGACCGCGTCGACTATTGGGTCGGCAAGGGAGCGCAGCTCTCTCCCACCCTGGCGCGCCTTTACAAGAATTACAACGCTGCGGCCCCGGCTCAGCCGGTCGCCTAGCAAGGAGCACGCCGATGAGTGCCAATCTGCCTGGACTGGCCAAAGAACTGGCCATGGCCTTGGTCGATTCTCCCGACGAAGTTGAGGTCATAACCTCGGGTGACAGCGAGTACGTCAAGCTGGAGCTCGAAGTTGCCGAAGACGACCTGGGCCGCGTGATTGGCCGCTCCGGACGCACCGCGCGGGCGCTGCGCACCATTCTCTCCGCCGCGGCGGATAAGAACGGCCAGCGCTGCTCGCTCGATATTGTTGAGTAAAGTCGTGGGAGACGAAGCCGCGTTCATTACCATTGCGCGGGTCATGAAGGTGCAGGGCCGCTACGGAGAAGTCCTGACGGAGTTGCACACTGACTTTCCCGAGCGCTTCGAGCAGCGGCGCACACTCTACGCGTGGCAGCCCAACGGCGAGCGCCGTCAGCTGCAGCTCGCAGAGTACTGGCCCCACAAGGGCGGCATGGTGCTCAAGTTCGAGGGCGTGGATTCGATCGAAGCGGCGGAAACGCTCCTCCGATCCGAGATTCAGATTCCCGCCGCCGAGCGTGCCGAACTGGAAGCAGGCGCCTGTTACGTCAGCGATCTGCTCGGATGTGTGGTAGTCAACGCCGACGCCGAACTTGGCCAGGTGGTAGATGTGAATTTTGGGGCGGGCGCGGCCCCGCTGCTGATCGTCAAGAACAACGACGGTCGGGAGTACATGATTCCCTTCGTGGAGAGCTTCACAACCAAGCTCGACTTGCAGGGAAAGCGGATCGAGATGCAGTTGCCGGAAGGAATGCTGGAGCTGGATGCCCCGCTGGGTTCAGGCGGACTCAAGCCAGGTAAGTTGGGTTCGGGGAAGAAGCAACAGCCCACGGCGAAGCGCTCGAAAGAGGTTAGCTAGGCAGAGGTCGGCAGTAAAGAGGTCAACGAGAAGTGCGGTTTGAGATCATCACCATCTTTCCGGACTTCTTCCAGGGTCCTCTGGATTACGGCATTGTGCGCCGGGCGCGCAATGCTGGGCTCATTGAAATCGGAATCCACGACCTGCGGGCGTTCACCGCGGATCGTCACCGCACGGTGGACGATCGTCCCTTCGGCGGCGGCGAGGGAATGTTGCTCAAGCCCGATCCGCTCTTTGCCTGCGTCGAGTCGCTCGGGGTGCAACCCCGTGCCGCGCGCATCACGGGCGAAGCGCGCGAGTCGGTTGTCATGCTCTCGGCCTCGGGCAAAATGTTCTCCCAGGCCATGGCGCAGCAGCTGGCTTCGCTCGACCGGGTCACGTTGGTGTGCGGGCGCTACGAAGGCGTGGATGAGCGCGTTACCGAATGTCTCGCCGACCGCGAGGTTTCGGTGGGCGACTTTGTGATGAGCGGCGGCGAACTTGGCGCCATGCTCATTGTGGATTGCGTCACCCGCCTGCTCCCCGGAGCGCTGGGCAACGAGGCCTCGAATAAAACCGAGAGCTTCAGCCGGCTGCAGGCCCAGGCAAGGTGGGACGAGCAGGGCCGCCTGGAGCCCGACTCGACGGTGGCCACCGGCGGATTGCTCGACTATCCGCACTACACCCGCCCCGCGGAGTTTCGCGGGATTCCGGTTCCCGAGGTGCTGTTGCAGGGGAACCACGAAGAGATCCGGCGCTGGCGTCGCCGCCGCGCCCTGGAAAAAACGCTGCGCAACCGCCCCGACCTGTTGCAGAAGGTGGCGCTCAGCGCGGAAGACAAAGCAGTGCTTCGCCAGTTGCAGCGCGCGGCAGAAAAAATTTAGCTGGAAGAGATCACCGGACCGGAGCGGTTTGCTTCGCGGCCCGAGAAGAAGAAGAGGAAACGTCATGTCGTCATCTCCCATCATCACCCGGATGCTTGCCAAAGTGCAGCGCACCGACCTGCCGAGCTTCGCGGTGGGCGACACCATCAAAGTCCACGTCAAGATCAAGGAAGGCGACAAGGAACGCGTCCAGGTCTTCGAAGGCATCGTCATCAAGAAGGCCAACGGACAGCAGCCCAGCTTCACCGTCCGCAAAATGAGCTTCGGCCAGGGCGTGGAGCGCATCTTCCCCCTCGGCAGCCGCATCATCGATAAGCTGGAAGTGGTCCGCTCCGCCAAGGTTCGCCGCGCCAAGCTCTACTACCTGCGCGCGCTGCGTGGCAAGGCCGCCCGCCTCAAGGAAGTCGATCGCGTCAAGGCGTAGCCCGCTTTTCCGCCACCCATGGCCGTAGCGGCGAACCATCGCAATCCAGGGGCGAGGTGCATCCTCGTCCCTGGATTTCCATTTCACCGCCTCTGGCGGGGTGCCACGTTCTAGCCTTCCTTTGGCTAGGGCGGGGCTTTTGACTTTGATCTAGGTTTTTGACTTTGTCTGACTGGCGGGTGGCCCGTTCAAGCCGGGGTCCCCGGCAAGCGCGCAGTCGGCTTGCTGGGGTGGAAGCCCTCTTTTGGCTTAAGTGGGGTCGTTGACGTTGGCGTTGGCCCACATCCGGCCTGCTTTGGCGAATGTGGGATCGTGGCCCTACGCTGTCTCCTACGAGGCCCTCGCCCCTAGCGCCTTCAGGTACTTCTCCGGCTCGCTGGCAAAATCCACAATGTCCCGGTGCTCGTCGGCGCGAACCTCCATCCGTCCGTCATGGCTGATCCGGATCATCGTTTTGCCCTGAGTGTCGAAGACCCAGGCCTCCAGCGCAAAGTAAAACACCAGGCACAGAATGCTCGCCAGCGCATCGGTTTCGCTCTGGTCAAACACATGCAGCGGTGCTTCCGACAGCGGACGCATCTCCCCTTTGGAGCGCCGGTAGCCGTACAGCAGGTCCAGGTGCTCGGCGGTCGGACGCAGGCTCCAGCCGGTCAAGTACACACATACTTCCGGTTGCCTCAGCAGCAGGTAGGAGAGGAACTTAGCCAGCGCTGTCTTGGATGCGCTGTCCTCCGGAATCGGACACGGCTTGCTCACCACCTTGAGCTCGTCGCATCGTTGATTCACAAAGTCGTCCAGCGTATTCGCGGTCAGCCAACCCGCTGCGTCGTCTTTCGTCATTGCCTTCATGCGGTCCCCCTGATCAGTTCAGGTGCTCGCCATTGTACCCTTAATCTTAAAAATCTAATCCCTGAAAAAAGTACACTGGAACCAAGGCAATCAGGATTCATTTCTCCCATCGGGCCAATTTGGGAGCACCTCCGCGCCAAAGCGCCGCCGCCTTTGGTTTGAGGTGTAGAATCAGAGGCTGCGCGGGGAGGATGCCGGAAAGCTCTGCACTCGCGGACGGAGATCCACTGGGATGCAGGCTTCATACATCGAGAGGTTGTTATGGCGGCTGTAGAGAACACCTTGGACGCAGTCCGGTTCCAAAATCCCGCAAACACGCCCTTCCGCAACGAGCCCACTCTGGACTTTGAGCGTCCGGAGAACCAGCGCGCCATGCGCGAGGCGCTGGAACGGGTTCGCCGCCAGCTGGGCCGCGAGTATGACAACGTCATCGGCGGCCATCGCCAGCGCACCGCCGCCAAGCTGGAGTCGATCAACCCCTCGAATCCCGCCCAGCTCGTGGGCATCTTCCAGAAGGCCGAGGCCGAAGACGTGCCCGCCGCCATGGACGCCGCGCTCAAGGCCTTCGAGAGCTGGAAGCAAACCTCGGTCGAGGAGCGCGCCGATCTCCTGTTCCGCGTGGCCAGCGCCCTGCGCGACCACAAATTCGAGTGGTCGGCCTGGCTGGTCTTCGAAGTCGGCAAGAACTTCGCCGAGGCCGATGCCGAAGTGGCCGAAGCCATCGACTTCGTCGAGTTCTACGCCCGCGAGGCGCTGCGCCTTGCCAAGTCCGCACCGCCCGTGCAGCGGCCCGGCGAGCGCGGCGAGCTGCGCCACCTCCCGCTCGGCGTGGGCGCCGTCATTGCGCCGTGGAATTTCCCCTTGGCCATCCTCGCCGGCATGACCATGGCCGCGGTCGTCAGCGGCAACACCGTCATCCTCAAGCCCAGCAGCGACGCCATGACCATCGCGGCGCAGTTCTTCCAAACGCTCGAAGCCTGCGGCACACCCGATGGCGTGGTCAACTTCGTCACCGGCAGCGGCAGCGGCTTTGGCAACGCCCTGATCCAGCATCCCAAAACCCGCTTCGTCGCCTTCACCGGCTCCAAGGAAGTCGGCCTGCAGATTCACGAACTGGCCGCCAAGCCCCAGCCCGGCCAAATTTGGATCAAGCGCACCATCCTTGAAATGGGCGGCAAAGACGCCATCGTGGTCGATGCCGACTCCGACCTTGACGCTGCGGTCTCCGGCGTCGTCGCCTCGGCCTTCGGCTACAGCGGCCAGAAGTGCTCGGCCTGCTCCCGCGCCATCGTCGATGACCGCGTGTACAACATCTTCGTAGAGCGGCTGAAGGTCAGGACGGAGAAGCTGACGGTCGGCGCATCCGACGAGAATCCGAGCCTCGGCCCGGTCATCAACCAGGCCGCCCAAAAATCGATTCTGGCCTACGTGGAAACCGCGCTCAAGGAAGGCGGCCGGCTCATTTCCGGCGGACGTGCCATCGACGGCCAGCCGGGGTTCCTCGTCGAGCCGACCATCATCTCCGAGGTCAAGCCCGGCGATACGCTGGAGCAGAAAGAGGTCTTCGGCCCCGTGTTGGCCGTCATCCGCTGCAAGGATTTCGACGACGGGCTGCGCATCGCCAATGACACCGAGTTCGGTCTCACCGGCGCCGTTTATACCGATTCCGAGGAGCGCATCGAGCAGGCCCGGCGCGACTTCCACGTCGGCAATCTCTACATCAATCGCAAGTGCACCGGAGCCATGGTGGGCGCCCATCCTTTTGGCGGCTTCAACATGTCGGGCACCGATTCCAAAGCAGGCGGAGCGGACTACCTCCTGCTGTTTACCCAGGCCAAATCCATTGCACGCAAGCTGCCCTAGCCGCCGCTGCATGGAGCTGGCGTTCAAGCATTCTTAAGGATTTCATGGCGCGAATACTTTGCATCGACGATGAACCCAATGTGGTGAAACTGAAGTGCGCGATTCTGGAGCAGGCCGGCCACGATGCCACCCCTGCCACCTCCGCGCGCGAGGCCATCGAACTCCTGCGGCTTCAGGACTTCGACGCCGTCGTTACCGACTGGCGATTGGGCGAGGCCAGCGGACACAGCGTCGTCGTGGCCGCCAAGCAAAACTCCACCATCCCCGTCGTCGTGGTCTCCGGCTACGTGGGCGAAGCCTACCAGGCTGCCGAGCCGCTCGCCGACCTCTACCTGGAGAAGCCCGTCAATCCCGAAGAACTGGTCCTCATCGTCAACGAGCTTCTCAAAGCCGGCGCCCGCCCCGCATCTCTCGAATAGCCAGGCGCGCGAGTTCCCCACCTAAGCCCCGGGTGGCCCATTCAAGCCATCTTTTGGCTTGAGTGGGGTAGTTGAAGTTTCGCCTCCGCTCCTGTTCTTGATTTTGCTTCTGAGGTGTCATCTTGAGCGAAGCGAAAGACCCCTACCCCGCTTCAAATCTTAAAAAGCGCGGCCATCGGCCGCGCTTCACTAGAACGTCTTGCTCCTACACCGCTCCGCTGCTGCTGGTGCTCGACGGCATCGGACGCATCGTCGCCGCGCTGGCCGCTGCCGCCTCGGCCAAAATCCGGTGGTGGATGGTGAACAGCGCCAGTTCCAGACGGTCGCTGACGCCGATCTTGTCATACACATTGCGCAGATAATTCTTCACCACCTGTTCGGTGGTGCCCAGCAGGTTGGCGATTTCCTTGTTCTTATAGCCCTGCACGATCAGCGCGACGATCTTCAGTTCCTTAGGCGTCAGCCGGTCGCGCACCCGCGCTCCCACAAAGTCGTCGCTGTCGGTACTGCCGGCGGCGGCCCGCAGATCCTGCACATACACCTCGCCCGTGCTCACCTTGCGCACGCAGCGCAGCAGCTCCGCGCTCTCCACCGAGCGGTAGATCAGCCCCAGCACCCCGGCCCGCAGATAGCGGTCGGGCTGCTCGTTGCTCTCGGCAATCACCACCAGCTGGATGCCGGATTCACGCGCCTGCCCCGCCAGCTGTTCGGCATCGGGCAAAAAGTCGGAGGCATAAATCATCACCGAGCCGCGAAACTTATCGATGGCGATCATAGCCTGTTCCACCGTCTGGGCCTGCGCCACAATGCGCACATCGTCTTCCACGGCCAGTACCTTGGCAATACCCGCGCGAAAGATTGCCTGATTGTCCGCCAGAATGATTTTCAGCATCTACTTTTCTCCGGCCCCGGCGGCTTGATCGCCGCGCAGAATCTCGTAGCTTTCAATCACGCAGGCAACGCCCGAGCGGCCCTGCTCCGGGTCGTGGTCGCAGCGCACCACGCGCCCCTGGCAGTGCAGGCGAACGTCCCCGGTGGCGCCCACGGTCTCGCCCGGAATCGTAATCTCAAATTCCGTGGAGGAGCCTACGTCCAAGCCACCTTCGTCGAGCCACAGATAAACCCCGGCAGCGCTGATGTTTTCCGTTTGACCTATCGGCGTGCCCTCCGCCCCCAATACCTTGAGCGGGAGATGCACGGGAAATCGTCGGCTGGTGCGAATATCGGACACGTTAGCTCCCGAATCAACCTGGAAAATGACTAAAGTAACCTTGTTAGGTTGGATTATGTCACGAATGGGAATCTTTGTGGTAGTAGGGAATTTATACGGGGACCCAGAGAATCAATGCTTTATCCGGCCGAGCGCCCAGCCGGAGCATTCGGCCGCGTAGTAAAGCGAACCCTGCGCCCTGCTCTTGCTTCTGTTCTTGCCGTTGTTGTTCCTGCTCTTGCTTCTGTTCTTGCCCCTTGTTTCTGAGGTGTCATCCTGAGCGAAGCGAAGGACCCCTACCCCGTTCCAATCTCCGCCGCCGTTCCAAGGTCACTTCGGCCAGCCACGTTCGCTCCTGTCAGTGGCCATTCCCCTGCCCTTACCGGCGGCGCGAGCCCCCCACCGACAACCCCACGCCGAGCGCGAAGCAAAATCCCGCCAGCGCCGCCAGGGTTTGCACCGGATGCTCGCTCACTAGCCGCCGCGCAGCCATGCGCGAACGCGCAACCCCATCCTGCAACTGCTCGCGCAGCCGCCGCACCTGCCCGGCGGTCAGTTCGCTGAGTTCACCGAAAGGATGCGCCGCCTCATCGCCCGCCGTCTGTGCCGCTATCTCGCCCGGCTCCTTCGGCTGTGCGTGGCTGTGTCCGGAGCCGCCTGCCGGACGCACCAACTCAAGGCCCCGCCGCATCTGGCGCTCGGCCGTGCCGGCCGCTCGTCCGAGCCGCTCGGCCGTCTCGGCCATTGCGGTGCGGCCTCCGGCTTGCACGGTGAACCCGCGGTGCCCGGAGCTGACACCACTCTCATACCCTGCCTGGGTGGCTGGCGACTCAGGAGAATGCGCGTCGCTTCTCGCGTCGTCGGTGGAATTGCCCGAAGATTTCCAGTCCTTATCCATAAGTTGCCCTCGCAAGGGACGCGGGCTAGCTGTTAGATGTAGACGGACGAATCCTTGCCTCAATAAAGTGGAATGCAGCTCTCCGCGGCGTGCTCTGCTCCGCTAAAACGCATCGCCGCCTCCGCCGCCAAACCCTCCACCCGAGAACCCGCCGCCTCCGCCGAACCCTCCCCCGCTGCCAAAGCCGGAGCCGCTCGAACTGGCCTGCGGCGCCGCCGAAAACGACTGGTACGCCGAGCTGCTGAATGTGTTCATCGCGCTGGCGAACAGCAGCGGCGTCCACAGCATCCCCGGAGTTCCATAGCCCGAGCCGACGTACCACGTGGGAGGCTCGGTGAGCAGTCCTTCAAACGCCTTCGCCCAGTGGTGCTCCACCCCGAACGCCATCGCGTAGGGCAGAAACTTTTCAAACGTGTCGGGCGGCATCCGCTTGATGCGGTCGCCATCCACCCGCGTCATAAATTCCTTGAAGCCCAGGCACTCCACTCGCGCCCGCGCCCCGCGCACCGTCTTCGCTGCCAGCCTGCGCCCGAACAGCGCCACAATCACAACGCTGAGCACCACGCCCGCCGCCAGCACCGCAGGCGAATTGAACAGGCTGATACGCCCCGTCATCTGCAGCCACAGAAACGGCAGCACAATCACCAGCACGCCCACCAGCGCCAGTCCCTTGGCCGAATCCGGATCGGTCGCATACAGGTTCTTGCTGTCCAGCGCCTCCATGATCTGCTGACGGATCGAGGGCAGCGCAATGTAGAAGCGCTCCTTCAGGCTGTCCAGTGTCGTCTCGGTGTCGCATGCCCCAGAAACCATCGTGTCCAGGGGGAAGATGTTGTCGAGCACCACCAGTTCGTGCCCTGCCAGACCCTGCCACTCCGGCCGCGGCTTCGTCAGCTGCAGCACGTAATCCCGGTGCGTCATAAACAGCACCTTGTCGTTCTGCTCAATGATCTTGATGTATCCCTTCACCGCAAGATCGATAACCGTCGATGTAATGTCGCGCGCCTCAACCGCGTCTTCCAGCAGCGTCCCCGCCTCCGCCGGCGTCAGCCCCTTCGGCGGCTCATACATCGGCGCCACGGACACTCCAGGATCGGGATCGCGTCCCTTCCACCACCACAGCCCGAACATCACCGCCAAGGCCCACACCGGCAGCAGCGCCCCGGGATTGCCCTGCACGAACCACACCGCATGGGTGAACCATGAGGGCTGGGTCAGCACGCCCTTGGGAATGTACACGTCGATGGTGAGTCCATTGCGCGGCCCCAGCGAATCATTGGCCGCAAAGCTGATGTTGCTGCCCTCGATGCTGCTGCTCGCATCCTGCCCGCGCCCGCCGAACGCCCCCGTAAACGCCTGCGCCTTGAGGCCCTTTCCAGCGGCAGCACCCGGCAGCGCCACAAACGCCGAAGCCTCCGCGATCGGCACCTTCCAGTCATTGCCGGTCACATTCCAGTAGAACTCGTCGTGGTCCTTGAAGAATCGCACCGCGTTCGCGGCCTTGTAGGTGATCCGTATCGTGCGCTCGGTGTCCGTGCCTCCCGCGTAAATCCTCAGCGCCAGGAACTGGTCAACTCGTCCGTCGGCGGTCTGCTCGCTGCGGCTGCTCTGCTCATAGCGGATCTTATCGCCGCCCTCATCGGTGACCGACTCCACCGTCACCAGCAGTTTGTAATCGGTCCCATCCGGCCCCGGATACTCAACCGGAATATAGCGGTCGATGCCGTTGAACGTCCCCTCGAACGAAGGACGAATCTCCTCTTCCACCAGCACCGAGCCGTCGTCGGCCACCGTGTAGCGCCCATCGAAGCGCGCAATCGACCACGTGCGCGCCCAGCAGCTTGAGGCTGCCAGCAGCAGCGCGGCCAGCACCCAGCCCGCGCGCCACAGCCTTGAGTTAACAGGAGTCCAACGCGACCCGTTCATGGTCATCAGAACTTGACGCTCGGCACGGTGCGTTCCGTCGCATCGGCAATCTCGAAGAACTGCCGCTGCTGGAAGTTGAACATCCCCGCGATGATGTTGCTCGGGAATGATTGGATCTTGGTATTCAGGTCGCGCACCACCGCGTTGTAATAACGCCGCGCATTCTGCAGCGAGTCTTCCAACTCGCTCAGCGATTGTTGCAATGCCTGGAACTGCGTGTTGGCCTTCAGATCGGGATAGGCTTCGGCCACCGCCAGCAGCCCGCGCAGCGCCTGCGTCAGCTGCCCCTCGGCCTGCGCCCGGTCGGCCGCCGAAGTCGCGGCCATCGCCGCCGAGCGGTACTTGGCCACGTCCTCAAACGTGCTCTTTTCGTGCGTCGCGTAGCCCTTCACGGTCTCCACCAGGTTCGGAATCAGGTCGTGGCGCCGCTTCAGTTGAACGTCGATATCGGACCAGGAATTGTCGGCCCTCACCCTGAGCTGCACCAGCCCGTTGTACATGCCGGCCACAATCAGCCCAATCACCACAAGAATGGCAACAAATACCAGCAGCGGGATCATGCAAAACCTTTCCGGGAACTTTCCCCAAGCGCCTACCATCTTAACCCGCCGCCTGCCGCAAGGCGAACGCGCGGCCGCTTCTGAGGTGTCACCCTGAACGAAGTGAAGGGCCCCTACCCTTCGACGCAAATGTGGGAACGCGGCCGCTACCCGTGTTTCACTCAGCCTAATGAACCCCGTACCAGCCGCGCGCATCTATCAGGAAGTACCCCATGATGCATCCTTCCGACTTGCACTTGATCGCGCGCCACGGCACCCTCTGGATGTTCTTCGCCACGCTCGGAGAGCGCCTCGGGCTGCCGCTCTTCGTCACTCCGCTGCTGATCGCCGCCGGCGCGCTGGCCGCCATGGGCAAGCTGCACTTCGGACTCCTATTGCTAGTCACCTCCATCGCCTGCCTCGCCGGAGACACCGCCTGGTACGAACTCGGCCGCTGGAAGGGAATCAAACTGTTCGGCCTGCTCTGCCGCATCTCCCTTCAGCCGGACTCCTGCGTGCGCCGCACCGAACTGGCCCTGTCCCGCCACACCGCAAGCTCGTTGCTCTGGGCCAAGTGGCTTCCCGGCATCGCGCACCTGGTCTTGCCCGTGGCCGGAGCGGCGGGCATCTCCCGCCCGCGCTTTCACCTCTATAATTCGGCGGGCTCCATCGCTTGGCTGGTGGCGTTGCTGGCCGCAGGATACCTCTCTATGCTCACCATCGATTGGCTGGGAGTCTTTGTCATCACGGCCCGCTGGGCAGTGGTGCTGGCCGTAGTGGCCTCCGTGGCGCTGGCCGGCCATAGCTACTGGCAGCGCCGCCAATCTCTTCAGGCGCTGCGCATGGCGCGCATCTCGCCCGAGGAACTTCACAGCCTGCTGCTCTCCGGCCATGCGCCCGTCATCGTCGATCTCCGCCATCCTCTCGATTTCCTCGCCGCCCCGCGCGCCCTGCCCCACGCCCTGCGCATCGCGCCCAATGAAGTCGCCGCCCGCCGCGCCGAACTGCCCGACAATCGCGAGATCGTCGTTTACTGTACCTGTCCCAATGAAGCCACCGCGGTGATGGTCACCCGACAGCTGCGCCTGCTCGGCTTCAAGCGTGTCCGTCCCCTCGCCGGTGGCCTGGAGGGATGGGAGAAGCTCGGCTTCCCCGTCGACCGCATCTTCGACGATCAGGGCAACCCCCTCGCCCTCCGCCGCGCCAGCTAGCCTCTCCCTGAGGTGGCCCACATCTGGTCGGCCTCCTGACGCGCCTATTCTGCATCTAAGCTTGTGAATGGAACGTTGTGGGGCTTCCCCCAACGCTCCAGCGGGAGGTACTTATGAAAGATAAGCTTTCCGTAACCCACGCAGATATCTCCTCCAAGCCTCACACCCGTCGCAATCCAGTTGACGGAGTTGCCTGCTGGTTCAGACGAGCTAGCCGCTTCCAACTTACTCACCCGCCAGCGAAGCAGGCTTGGCTGGCACACGGCAGCGGGCGAGCTTTTCACCAGGCTCCTCACTCTTCACATGTTTCCTCGCGCACCAAAGGCCGTTGAGCTAGGCGCGCCGATCGGGGAAGGGAGGCGGGTAACATGCAGATCCTATTTAGCGTGAACGAATTGCAACTTTTGGCCGACACTCTGGTTCAGCGAACCAGTGAACTGAGGCACGAAATTGCCCGGACTGACGACCGCCAGTTCAGGCAGATGCTGCTAAAGAAACTAGAGACTCTGACTTTGCTGCAGAGCCAACTCGTCCCAGGAGAGGTTCAGCTCAGTACCGAGACAGGTGGTGCTCTGGCTGAAGTGCTCGATAAGGCCGAGCATGCTCTTTACTTCGAGATCGCGCGAACAGATGATCGCGAGTTCAAGCACATGTTGAAGAAGAATTTGGAAGGCTTGGAATGTGCGCATTCCAAGCTCACGGAAGCTCACGCAGCTGCATGACGCAGACGCTCGGAGACAAACGGAGAGGTTTGGAATAAGCGGCCTGAGTGCGGAAGCTCAGGCTAATCTCTGGGCTTGGGTCGCTTCCGGCGCCCTGCGAAGGTTGCCGTTCAGTCCAGCTAAGAGGGTAGTAAGTGACAATATCGCCACCCTCAGTGGCAACCCCATCGAACCCAGCCCCATTTCCCGGTACACTAGACAGAGTAGGGACGCAGCTTTAGCGGAAGCCTTTGGCCCTCCGCAAAGTCAGTGCATCCCTTCCATGTGTGGGCCGTTCCCTGTCCGAGCGGGCCGCAGGAGAAGTCATTCTGATGATGTTGTTGTCACCGGTGGATACAACCTTACTGGCCCGCCATGGTGCTTTGTGGATGTTCCTGGTCACCCTGGGCGAACGCCTCGGGCTGCCGGTCTTTATCTCCCCGCTGCTGCTGGCCGCCGGAGCCATGGTGGCCGTCAACCCTGTGCAGTTCTGGCTGGTCCTGTTTGCCACCGCCATCCCCTGTCTGCTGGGTGACGCCATGTGGTACGAGCTCGGCCGCTGGAAGGGACGCTCCGTCATCGCCGCCATGTGCCGCATCTCCTTCGTCCCCGACGCGCTGGAAGACAAAGCCTATGCCGGCTTGGACCGCTTCCGTGGCGTCACCCTCCTCTGGGCCAAGTGGATTCCCGGCGTGGCGCACTTGGCGCCGCCTCTGGCCGGAGCCGCGCACCTGCCCCGCTCGCGCTTCCATCTCTATAACAGCATCGGCTCGCTCCTCTGGATTCTCGTGATGCTGCTCGCCGGAGTCCTCTCCCTGCGCGCCTTTGACTGGATGGCGATCTTTACCCGCTCGGCCAAATGGTCGCTCAGCATCATTGCCGCAGGCTCGGTCGTGATGGCCTTCTACGGCTGGCTCCACCGCAAGCGCGCCCGCGCCCGCCTCGCCGCCGAACAGGTAGTCGAAGCCTAGCGCCCGCGTCGCAAGACTGATCCAACGCGGGTGGCCCATTCAAGCCGGGGTCCCCGGCAAGCCCGTAGTTGGCTTGCTGGGGTGGAAGCCCTCCTTTGGCTTGAGTGGGGCAGTTGACCGTGCTGTTGCCGTTGCCCTTGCTCTTCCGTCGAACCATCACCGCCGCCGGGTGCCCCACCTTCGGCGCGCTTCCGTTGCGCGGCTAAGGTGGGAAAGCAGAGTCCCCACCCTGCGCCGCTCTCGCCGATGCATCTCCATCGCGATCATTGCCTAACCAGTAACACCTTGCCTCCAAAACCATTGCCAATGTCGCCAATCGTTCCCGACGCATATTGGCATCTCCCGGCGACCATTACCCACTCAGTAACGCCTCGATTGCCAGCGTAACTCATCCGCCAATCGTTCTCGACTGTTTGTTCCGTTTGCGCAACGATTACCCAACCGGTAACCTTTCCAATTCAAACGATTGCCGGATTTGCCAATGTTGATCCAAAAGTTGCACAGGGTTATGTGCAAATCGCGCTCGCAAAACTTGCAGTGCAGCGCAATCCGCTTTAGGCTCGTTCTATCCTGTAGATTGAAAGATTACCGGGCGACCGGGGGAAGGTGAGCATCGCTGCGGGCGCACCAAGATTCGCCGCGCGATGCACATATCGACAATTGTCTATGTTTCATGCAACCGATGACCTCAGAATCAAATGGACCAAGGTAGTCCTGCCTCCGGTGTTCCTGGAGGAGGAGATGCCGATGACCGACGCGGCATCGTCCACCGTCTTTGAAGCCCGCAAAGCCATCTGCAATGTGCTGGCCGGAAGCGACAAGCGCTTAGTCGTCGTCGTCGGCCCCTGCTCCATTCATGACACCAAGGCCGCGCGCGAATACGCCACCAAGCTCAAAGCCGTGGCTGACGAGTTCAGCAACGAGCTCATCGTTGTCATGCGCGTGTACTTCGAAAAGCCCCGCACCACCATCGGATGGAAGGGTCTCATCAACGACCCCTACCTCGACCAGTCCTACAAAATCAACGACGGCCTGCGCCTGGCGCGGCGTCTGCTGCTCGACCTGGCCGAGATGGGCATGCCCGCCGGCACCGAGTTCCTGGACATGATCTCGCCGCAGTACGTGGCGTCGCTCATCAGCTGGGGCGCCATCGGCGCGCGCACCACCGAGAGCCAGATCCATCGTCAGCTGGTCAGCGGACTCTCCTGCCCCGTAGGCTTTAAAAACGCCACCTCGGGCGACGTGCAGATTGCCATCGAGGCCATGCTCTCGGCCTCACATCCCCACACCTTCCTCGGAGTCTCCAAGTACGGACAGTCGGCCATCCTGTTCACCAGCGGCAATCCCGATACGCACGTCATTCTGCGCGGCGGCAGCAACCTGGTCAACTACAAGGCCGAAGCCGTGGCCGATGTCTGCCAGCGGCTGGAGAAGAGCAAGCAGAAGCCCAGCGTGATGATCGACTGCAGCCATGCCAACAGCCAGAAGGATCACAACCGCCAGCTCGATGTCTGCCGCGATGTGGCCTCGCAGGTGGCCGGCGGCGACAGCCGCATCATCGGAGTCATGATCGAAAGCAGCCTCGTTGCGGGCGCGCAGAAGATGGTGGAAGGCAAAGCTCTTACCTATGGACAGAGCATCACCGACGCCTGCATCGGATGGGACGACACCGCCGTTCTGCTCAAAGAGCTGGCAGCCGCGGTGAACGAAGGGCGTTAACACCGAAAGCGGGAGCTCGCGTGGAATTCATCGACCTGAAGGCGCAGTACGCAAAGCTGCAACCGGCAATCGACGCGCGCATGCGCGCCGTGCTCGCGCACGGGCAGTTCATCCTGGGGCCGGAGGTGACGGAGCTGGAGTCGCGGCTGGCCGCGCGCACCGGCTCCCAGCACTGCATCGCCTGCTCCAGCGGAACGGATGCGCTGCTGATCGCGCTCATGGCGCTCGGTGTAGGCGCCGGCGATGAGGTGGTTACCACTCCGTTCACCTTCGTCGCCACCGTGGAAACCATCGCCTTGCTCGGTGCCACTCCCGTCTTTGTGGACATCGACCCGCGCACCTACAACCTCGATCCCGCGCTGCTCGGTGCGGCCATCACGCCGCGCACCAAGGCCATCATGGCCGTATCGCTCTACGGCCAGTGCGCGGAGATGGATGCCATCAACGCCACTGGCCGCCGCGCGCGGCATCGCGGTGATTGAAGACGCCGCGCAGAGCTTCGGCGCCACTTACAAGGGACGTCAATCCTGCAACCTTTCCACCATCGGCTGCACCAGCTTCTTCCCCTCGAAGCCGCTCGGCTGCTATGGCGATGGCGGCGCCTGCTTCACCAACGACGAAGCTCTGGCGACCCGCATGAAGCAGATCCGCGTGCACGGCCAGGACCGCCGCTACCATCATCCGCTCATCGGCATCAACGGACGGCTGGACACGCTGCAGGCCGCGGTTTTACTGGCCAAACTCGATGCCTTCGATTCCGAGGTGCATCTGCGCGCGCAGCTCGGCGCCGCCTACAGCGAGCAGCTGCACAAGCTGGTCAAGACGCCTTACGTCGAGCCGCACAACACCAGCGTCTATGCCCAGTACACCATCCAGGTGCAAGACCGGGAGAACTTCGTGAAGCGCCTGCAGGCCGATGGAATTCCCACCGCGATTCACTACCCCGTCCCCTTGCATCTGCAGCCGGCCTTTGCCAAACCCGGCTGCGGACGCGGCAGCTTCCCCCTGGCCGAGGCCGCCGCCGATCATGTCGTCAGCCTTCCCATGCATCCCTACCTCAGCGCAGAGGATCAGCAAAAAGTAGTCGCCGCGGTTCGCGCCGCAACCGCGCATGCGGAAACGACTGTCGCGCGCCCCTTCGAGTAACTCCCGCGGCTGTTCCCGATCTGGTATCCCGTGTTGCTGTCATGCCCCATTTTGCTTGGAATGCAGCAGCACGGAACGCCGTTCCCGCATCTCAGAAAACAAAAGACAGCGAAATCGGATTCGAGTGCTCACCAGAAACCTTAGTACTCGACCCGGAGGGAGTGCTGGCGGATGCAAGGCGTTTTCATCGAGCAGGCGGTCTTAATTCCAACCGGAAAGCAGCCTATAAATAGCTTAAAGTTCAGTGCATTACAAATGCTGTGGCAGGATGGACCGAGGGCCACTGGGAGCCCGCTCGCGGTGGGAAGAACAACTCTAATCCGGGTTATCCAACCCAGAGTGCAACTTTCGCATCTGAACTAATAATTAAGCAGGTTGAGGTAGGCTTCGCATTCGCGGTGAAGCGCATCCAATGCTTCTGGGTTTAGAAGCAAGCTGTTCAAGAAGCAAGCTGTAGAAAAACGGGCCGGATCGAAGTTGCAATAAGCGCTATAAAGGTTTTATATTCAAAAGCTTAGCCGAATTTCACGATGTCGTTGAGATGGCGGAGCTGCGTTTAAGGGAAGAACATGGCCAGTGCCGAAGCGGCGATATTAGAGGCTCCCGTGCGATGGTATGCGACCTACACCGCGCCGCGGCACGAGAAGAGCGTTCTGCAGCATCTGGAAAGCCGGAGTGTGGAGAGCTATCTTCCGCTCTATGGCAGTACGCGGCTATGGAATGGCCGGCGTGCCTTCGTGCAATTGCCGTTGTTTCCCGGCTACTTGTTTGTCCGTATCGCTCCCGAACACCGCGTCAAAGTTCTGGAAGTGCCGGGTGTGCTGAGCATCGTGAGCTCGCAGGGAAGATTGACTCCGTTGCCGGTTGGGGAGGTCGAGTTGCTGCGCGCCGCCCTGGAGTCCCGGAAATCGGAGCCGCACCCCTTACTCGCCCGCGGCAAAAGGGTGCGCATCAAGGTGGGTCCCCTGCGCGGCCTGGAAGGTGTCATCGTGAAGCAAACACGCAGGTTGCGGATGGTGGTCTCGATTGACAGCATCCTGCAGTCGTTTGCGGTTGAATTGGAAGCGAGCGATCTTGAAAGCGACGTAGTGTCTGCGTCGAGCCAGACAAACTGAATGCCGACTGTGCCGGGTAACACCGTGGTTTCTCAAATGTTGGAGTTTTACGGCTTGCGCGAGCATCCCTTCGGGGTGTCGCCCGACCCGCGATTTCTCTACCCCAGCTTCCAGCATCGCGAAGCCATGGCTTCGTTGATCTTCGGCATCGAGAGCCAGGTTGGGTTTGCGGCATTGATTGCCGAGCCCGGTGCGGGCAAGACTACGCTGCTGTTCGACATCCTGCAGCGTTATCGGGACCGCGCCAGCACGGCCTTCGTCTTCAACACGCAATGCAGCGGGCCGGAACTGCTTCGCCAGGTGGTGCTGGAATTGCAGGTTCCCGGCGTCGACGGCGAGCGCGACCCGCTCCGGCTGCATCAGCTCTTTACCGAGTTTGTAGCCGACCGCCTGCGCACCAAGCCGGTGGTGATCGTGATCGACGAAGCGCAGAACCTGGAGAACTCCGCTCTGGAAACGCTCCGCCTGCTGTCGAATTTCGAAGCGGCCAACCGCAAGCTTTTGCACATCATTCTTGCCGGACAGCCGCAACTTGCAAGCAAACTGCGGCACCCCAGCCTAACCCAGCTGCTGCAGCGCATCACCACCGTCAGCCGCCTGGAGCGCTTCTCGCCGGCGCAGATGGAAGAGTGCATCGCATTTCGACTGCGGGTCGCCGGCTTCACTGGCCCGGCACTGCTTTCCGATCCGGCTATGGCGATGGTCAAGGCGGCCAGCGGGGGCGTGCCGCGCGAGATCAACCGCATTTGCATTAATGCCATGCAGCTGGGATTTGCCTTGCGCCAAAGGCCGATCGGCCCTGAAGTCATCGAGGAAGTAATGGCGGACCTGACCCTGGCAAAATGGATTCCCGAGACGGAGCTGCCGGCGGTTGACTTCCCGGCCGTCGAATTCGGGGTTCCGAAGGCCCCCGGCAACTCGATGGGCTTTCGGGTAGGGGCGCCGAACTCGCCGCCTCCGGCGCCATCGTCCCCAACCGCTCCCGGCGGTGGCAGCGCGGAGCGCCGCAGGCGAGGCGAAAAGTTCCAGCTGTTCCGTGGAGCCTGTGAACTCGCAGCTTTCGGCGCCGGAGAGCGAGTTGCGGAGAGTCTTACTCGGAGCCGCGGCGCGGCGCCAGCGCGCCGCAGAGCTCCGGTTGCTTGGTCTCCGACACAAGGAGAGCCAAACCGTCAGCCGACAGCCAGACTCTCTATCCGTACATGTTTGCCATGGGGTGTGTGTCGAGCCCGTCGGGGACGGAGTCAGAGGCTTTTGACGGCGACAATCCGCCATCCGGGAGTCCGGTGTTCCAGGCCTTGGAAGCCGCCACGCCCGGCAGCGCAGTGCAGCCGAAACCGCAAGACAACAAGAAGACTGGTACGTAGTGAGCGTCCCGCCTGGAGCGGAGCGAATACCAAGATCACGGAGCCGAAATGAGCAGGAATTTTGAACTCTGGCAGCGCGCATCAGAACCCGAACCGGCAGCAGAACCGGTACCGGTACCGGTACGATTGCCAGTGCCGGCGACGGTGGTCCCGGCCGAGTTGGCGAGGCCCCCTTACTCCGCGCCGACTGAATCGGCCGACTCCGACGAGGAAGGCTTCTCGGGGTTCAACCCGATCGTTGCTCTCCGGAGATATTGGTATTGGTCTCTGCTTTTTGCCGTGGTTGTCATTGTCGGCGTGACCGCCTTCACCTTCCTGATGAAACCGGTGTATGAACCGGAAGCCCATGTGGAAATAGATCCGCCGGGGTCGGAAGTTCTCTCGGTGGATAATCACGACAACGGTCCGAGTGGGGATTTTGTGACAACCCAGGCGCAGAATCTGCAAAGTGACGGATTGGCTCTGGATGTGATTCGCACGCTTCACCTCGATCAGAACCCTGAATTCAACCGGAACGCGCAGCCTGCCGCGTCGCCGAAACCATCGAGCGATGGCGCGGTGCAATTGACGCCGGCAGAAGATTTGGCCTTGTACGCCTTCAACGAGTCCCGGAAGGTGACGCAGACGCCCGGCAGCCGGTTGATCACGGTCAGCGTTGCCGCTAACAATGCAGCGGAGGCGGCGCAGATCACCAACACGCTGGTGGACCTGTTTATCGCGCGCGACTTCAAAGCGCGGGAAGATACGATCGCGCAGTGGCAGCGGCAATTGGACGACATCAAGAAACGCATGGACGACTCCAATCATGCGCTCACCGCATTTGAAAATGCCAAGGGCTTCGGCGCGATTGGCGACAACCAGAACACCTTCTCCGAGCGGGTGGTCGATTTGAGCCAGCAGCTGATGCAGGCGCAGGCGGACCGCATCCAGCTGCAGGCCTATCTGGACAAGCTGAACTCTTCGCCGGGTGCGCCTGCCCAGCCCACGTCGCTGCCGCAGATCAGCAGCGACCCGGTGGTGCAGCAGTTGACCACCAAGCTGGCGGAAAACAAGGCGCAACTGGCGCAGACGCTGGCGGTCTACGGAGCCAATCATCCGAATGCCAAGAAGCTGCAGAACGAAGTCAACGAGATTGCAGTCGCAGTTGGACACGCAGCGGTCGGCGATTTTCAGTAATTTGCAGACCAGCTACACGGCATCCAAGGCGCGCGAGGGGTTGCTGCAATCGCAGATGGATGGCGCCAACAAGCAGATGGCCGTGCTGGCGCAGTACGACGCCCTGAAGAAAGAGGCCGACGCCAACACCCAGCTCTATGCGGTGCTGTATCAGAAGATCAAAGAAGTCGCGATTGCAGCCGAGACCAAATCGAGCAGCATCCGAATCATCGACCGGGCGCGCGTGCTCAACCGCCCCACCAAACCGAAGCGTGTGCAGAATGAGCTGGTGGGCTGCGGCGGCAGGGCTGATGGGCGGCCTCGCTCTGGCATTCCTGCTGGCAATTCCTGGATACCCGAATCCGCACGCCGGAAGATATCAAGAAGTGCCTGGGAGCGGAATCGGTTTCGGTCATGCCCGTGATCGGGAGGGCGGCGGACGGTATGGGCTGGGCCCGTTCGGCATGAGATTGTTGCCGGGCACAGCGGAAGATTCCGCTGCCTTCCTGCTGGACCGGCCGAACTCTCCCGAGTCGGAGGCGCTGCGAGGAATCTATACGGCGGTGCGCTTGTCCTGGCGGAACAACGGGGGGGCGGCGCGGGTGCTGATGATTGCCTCGGCGCTGCCGGGCGAAGGCAAAACCATGCTTTCGGTCAACTTGGCGCTGGCCCTGGCACAGCACGGGTCAACCTGCATTGTGGACGCGGATCTGCGCAAGCGCGGGAGTTGCGCCGACGTTGGGAGTCAGCGGCGCGCGCGGACTGGGGGATGTGCTGGCGGGAAGCTGGATCTGGACGAGGCGTTTGTGCCCCATGTGTCTGTCACGAATTTGACGTGCTGGCGGGCGGCGCGCCGCAGGGCGAGCCGGGAACGCTGATTGCCTCCAACGCAATGGTCGGACCTGGTGGGGAAATTGAGGCAGAGATTCGAATTTGTTGTGATTGATTCGCCGCCGATTCTCGCCGGTGGCCGACGCCAGCTCCCTGTCTGCGCTGGTCGACGGCATTCTGATGGTCGGACGCTCCGGGGTGACGACCCGGGCGAACATGAAACTGCGCGTGGAGATGTTGCGCGAGGTTCGCTCGGCACCGGTGCTGGAATTTGTTTTGAATGCGGCAGAATATCCGCACGGCTTTGGTTACGACAATTACAGCTACGGATACGGCAAGGAACCGGACGACGGCCGGGTAGCTCAAGGTTCGAATGGGTTTCTACGCAATTGGCTGGATGATCCGAGGCACTCGGCCGGAAGCTCCTCTGACAGGCATTGCCCCGGGCGCGGAGGATGTCGGCTGAATGGGGAAGGAGTTCGAGATGATCATGGACAAGGCAAAGCAAGGTTTGAGAATCAGCGCAATGCTGGTACTGCTGGGGGCATTGGCAGCGGCCCAAACCAGCTCATCGCAAGTACCTTCAGCGCCAGGACGAATCGGAATCGGCGGTGACTCCTATTCCCCGCGGCCACCCTTGCCGTGAGTGCGCCATCCGTAGCCGCCGCGGCTCCCACTACCGAGATACTGATCGGAGGCGGAGATCTGCTGGAAGTGAGCGTGTTTGGCGCGCCCGATTATGACAAGCAAGTCCGGGTGAGCGCGAGGGCGAGATCACACTGCCGCTCGCGGGTACGGTGAAGGTCGGGGGCATGACGACGGCGCAGGCCGAAGCGGTCATTGCCATGAAACTTAGCGACGGCGGCTACTTCAACGACCCCACAGTTTCCGTGCTGGAGAAGGAATTTTCCACGCAGGGCATTTCCGTTCTGGGAGAAGTGGCAGAAGCCGGGAATTTATCCTCTGCCTGGCAGCCGCAACTTATTCGACGCGTTATCGGCGGCAGGCGGCGACAGTCCGCGGGCGGGAATCATCGTATCGATTACCCACCGGAGCGATCCTGAACACCCGGTAACCGTGAACCTGTCCTACAACGGCAAGAATTCAGCTTCAGGCCAATATTCCGTTGTATCCAGGGGATACGGTGATGGTCTCCAAGGCAGGAGTTGTGTATGTGACCGGAGACGTGAAGCTGCCGGGCGGTTTCGTCATGGAAAATGCGCACATGACCGTCCTGCAAGCGGTGGCCATGGCGCAGGGCGCAAATTCTACGGCTCAGCTGGATAAGGCCGAGGTGATCCGCAACTCGGGGCAGGGTGACAAGCCGGAAGAAATACCCTATCCCGCTTAAGAGAATTCTCTCGGCCAAGGCCCCCGACGTGAATCTGCAAGCGAATGACATCGTCTTTGTTCCCAATAGCGCCGCCAAATCAGCCGGGCGAGAGGACGCTGGATGCAATTGTGCAGGCCGCTACTGGGATTGCGATTTACGCTCACCTTGATTGTCCACTTAATCCGGTTCGCCAGATAGTTTTGAACTGCCAATCAAGTTACCCCAAGATGTAAGGCCTTGTCATCCCGATCGATTGCCGGCTTGCGAGCGACGAAATACCATTGGAGGTAGAAATGCCAATGTCAAGATCCTGGGCTCGCCGGGAAGATGAGTGCGGAGGAAAGATGCCGAAGTCAGATGGCAGGCCGCGCAGCCGTGAACGAGTTGACATCGAGTAAAGCGGCGGGGCCGTTGCTCTGCCTCACCCCGATGGCGCCGCGGGTGCGGCACGTCGAAAAGAAGGCTTTGTCAGTCGGCGTGATCGGCTATGGGTACTGGGGCCCTAACATCGTCCGCAACTTTTCAGCCTGCAGGAGGACTCGCGGGTTTCGGTGGTATGCGATCAGCGTCCGGAAGCTCTCGCCAAGGTGGCCAAAGCCTACCCTGAGATGGAAGTGACCTCCGACCCGGTGCAGGTTTTGCGTTCGCCCAATATCGACATTGTGGCGGTGGTTACGCCGGTCTGGACGCATTTCGAACTGGCCAAGGCCGCCCTGGAAAACGGCAAGCACGTGTTTGTGGAAAAGCCGTTCACGGCGACTTCCGAGCAGGCCGAGGAGTTGATCGAACTGGCCGAGCGCAAGAACCTGAAGATCATGGTGGATCATACCTTCCTGTTCACCGGAGCCGTGCGCAAGATCAAACAATTGATCGATGCCGGCGAACTCGGTGATCTTTATTACTACGACACTACCCGGGTGAATCTGGGCCTGTTTCAGCACGATGTGAACGTCATATGGGACCTTGCTCCGCATGATCTGTCCATCATGGATTATCTGCTCTCCAACAAGCCCGAGGCGGTGGTGGCAACCGGACAGGTGCACATCAACGGCGTCGAGGATGTGGCGTTCATCACGATTTATTACTCGAACAAACTGATTGCGCACGTCAACGTGAACTGGCTTTCTCCGGTGAAGGTGCGGACCACGCTGGTGGGCGGCTGCAAGAAGATGGTGATGTGGAACGACCTGGAATCCGACGAGAAGATCAAGCTCTATGACCGGGGAGTGCAGACCAGCACCCGCGAGGGAGTGTACGATCTGCTGGTCAGCTACCGCTCCGGCGACGTGTGGATGCCGCAGATTGAGAATACCGAAGCGCTCAAGCTGGAGCTGGGATATTTCAACGAATGCATTCTCGAGGACAAGACTCCCATCAATGACGGGCACGCCGGACGGCGCATCGTCAAGATGCTGGAAGCCGCCAACGAATCGCTGCGCACCCGCGGAGCCGAGGTTCGCCTATGAGTGAGTTTGTCTGCATTGCGCCCGATGTAAAGCTGGGCAAGGATGTGAAGCTTTCGAAATTCATCAACCTCTACGGATGCCAGATCGGAGACGGAACCAAGATCGGCGCCTTCGTGGAGATTCAGAAGAATGCTACGGTCGGTCAAAACTGCAAGATCTCAAGCCACACCTTCATCTGCGAAGGCGTCACCATCGAAGATGGAGTGTTCGTGGGGCACAGCGTCACCTTCATCAACGATTCCTATCCCCGCGCCATCAATCCCGACGGCGAGCTGCAGACGGAACAGGACTGGGCGGTGGAGCGGACGCTGGTCAAGCAGGGAGCATCGATCGGCTCGGGCAGCACGATCCTCTCCAAGATCACGATAGGCGAGCATGCCATCGTGGGCGCCGGCAGCGTCCTCACCAAGGACGTGCCTCCGTACGCCATTGTGGCCGGTAATCCGGCCAAAGTGCTGCGCTATCAAGAAACTCAGGCTGCCACCAAATGAATCCTTCTCTTCCGTTCCTTGACCTGGTTACGCCGCACGCCGAGCTCGAAGCCGAGCTCATGGAAGTGGTTCGCACGGCTTTGCGCAGTGCGGCATTTATCGGCGGCAAATCGCTCGAGAGCTTTGAACAGAACTTTGCCGCCTTCGTCGGGTCGGCGAACTGCGTGGGCGTTTCCAGCGGCACCGATGCATTGCGCTTTGCGCTGATGGCAGGCGGGGTGAAGCCGGGGGACACGGTGCTGACCGTGGCCAATACCTTCATTGCCACGGCCGAGGCCATTTCCCAGGCGGGCGCCATTCCCGAGTTCGTCGAAGTGGACGAGCGGACTCACAACCTGAGTCCGGTGAAGTTGCGTGAGCACCTTGAGGGCTGTGCGCTCGACGCCGCCTCCGGGCTGCGTCTGGGCCGCCGGACCGGCAGCCCGATCACCGCAGTGCTTCCCGTGCACCTGTTCGGCCAGATGGCCGACATGGACGCGATCGGCGAGATCGCGCAGGAATTCCAGCTGCTGTTGTTTGAAGATGCCTGCCAGGCTCACGGCGCCGAGTATTTCTCCCAGCGCGGGAACCAGTGGCAAAAAGCCGGTACGGTGGGCAAGGCTGCCGCGTTCAGCTTCTATCCGGGCAAAAATCTGGGCGCCTGCGGAGAAGCCGGCGCAGCCACCACCCAGGATCCGGAGCTGGCGCAACATATGCGAATGCTGCGCGATCATGGCCAGGCCAGCAAGTATCACCACGAGGTAGTTGGCTACAATGGACGCCTGGACTCGATTCAGGCCGGATTCCTGGATGTGAAGCTCAAGCACCTCTCCCGCTGGACGGAGCAGCGCCGTGCCGCGGCTACCCGCTATAATTCCCTCCTGGAGTCCGTTCCTGGAGTAGTCACGCCCTTCGAGCCGCCTCGCTCCAAGGCCGTGTATCACCTCTACGTGGTTCGAGTGAGTCATCGCGACCAGGTGCTGGCGAAGCTTGCAGAGGCAGGAATCGGAACGGGAATCCATTATCCGGTGCCGGTTCACCTGCAGAACGCATACGCCTATCTGGGCTACCGGAAAGGCGATCTGCCGGTGACCGAAGCGCTGGCGTCAGAGATTCTGTCGCTGCCCATGTTCCCGCACCTTGCGGCGGAGCAGCAGGAGCGTGTGGCGCAGGAGCTGGCCAAGGCGACGCAATCCCTGACGCACTCCGCAACCGCGGATTAATTGCGAATGGATGGCAGGAACTTCGTGGGAGGTTGGGCAGTGGGGCGCACGGTCTTAGTTACTGGCGGGGCTGGTTTCATCGGCTCCAACTTCGTTCTGCAGCGCATGGCTGCCGGCGACCGGGTCATTACGCTCGACAAACTCACCTACGCCGGCAATCTCGGCAACCTGGCCTCGGTCATCGATCACCCCTTGCATGCCTTCGTCCAGGGCGGCATTGAAGACGCCGCTGTGGTCCAGTCGCTGCTGCGGGAGCACCAGCCCGATGCCCTGGTCAACTTTGCCGCCGAGAGCCACGTCGACCGCTCCATTGCGAATCCCGAGGAGTTCATCTCCACCAACCTGGTCGGAACCTTCCGCCTATTGCATGAGTCGCTGACGTACTTCCGCAGTCTTTCCTCCGAGGCTCAGGCCCGCTTCCGTTTCCTCCACGTCTCCACCGACGAGGTTTACGGATCGCTTGGCCCCTCCGATCCCGCCTTTGCGGAAACCCACCCCTATCAGCCCAACAGTCCCTACTCGGCCTCCAAGGCCGGCAGCGATCACCTGGTGCGCGCCTACCAGCACACCTACGGACTGCCCACGCTGACCACCAACTGCTCCAACAATTACGGCCCCTTTCAATTTCCGGAAAAATTGATTCCGCTGGTCATCCTTAATGCGCTCCATGGCAAGCCGCTCCCCATCTACGGGGACGGACGCAACGTGCGCGATTGGCTCTATGTGGGGGATCACTGCGAGGCTATCGCGCTGGTGCTCGACCGAGGAATTGTTGGGGAAACGTATAACATTGGCGGAGACAGCGAGATGGCCAATATCGATGTGGTCGCCACCATCTGCTCCATCCTGGACGAGGTTCACCCCGAGGGCGCGCCGCACAGCCGCCTCATCACCTTCGTCAAGGACCGTCCCGGCCATGACCGCCGCTACGCCATCGATGCCTCCAAGCTCGGCCGCGAACTCGGCTGGCGGCCACGCGAAACCTTTGCCAGCGGAATCCGGCAATACCGTGGAGTGGTATCTTTCCAACCCCGCCTGGATTCAGCAGGTCACCAGCGGAGAGTATCGCAACTGGATCGCAGCCAACTACGAAACCAGGGATACGCAGACCAGAGATACGGAAACCAGAGATACGCAGACCAGGGGCGCACGATGAAGGGCATTATTCTGGCCGGAGGCTCCGGCACGCGGCTCTATCCGGCGACCCTTGCCATCAGCAAGCAGCTGATTCCGATCTACGACAAGCCGATGGTCTACTACCCGCTCAGCACCCTGATGCTGGCCGGCATCCGCGAGATCCTGCTCATCTCCACCCCGCTGGAGCTGCCGCGCTTCCGCGATCTGCTGGGCTCGGGCGAGCAATGGGGACTCGATATCGACTACGCCGAGCAGCCCAGTCCGGATGGCCTGGCGCAGGCGTTCCTGATCGGCGAGCGGTTTATCGCCGGCTCGCCCTGCGCGCTGGTGCTGGGCGACAACATTTTCTACGGGCAGGACATCTCCAAGCTCCTGCAGCACAGCGCGGCCCTGGCGACCGGGGCCACCGTCTTTGCCTACGCGGTGCAGGATCCGTCGGCGTATGGCGTCGTCGAGTTCGACGCGGCGGGCCGCGCCGTCAGCCTGGAAGAAAAGCCCGCTCATCCCCGCTCGCGCTTCGCCATCACCGGCCTGTACTTCTACGATTCTAAGGTGGTCGAGCTGGCCCGTTCGCTCAAGCCCTCGGCCCGCGGCGAGTTGGAGATCACCGACCTGAACCGCCTCTACCTGGAGCAGGGCGAGCTGAACGTGGTGACCTTCGGCCGGGGCACCGCCTGGCTCGACACCGGAACCCACGACTCGATGCTGGAGGCCTCCAGCTTTATTGCCACCCTGGAAAAACGCCAGGGCCTCAAAATCGCCTGCCCGGAGGAGATCGCCTTCCGTATGGGCTTCATCACCAATGCTCAACTGGAAGCCCTTGCTAAGCCGCTGCTCAAGAGCGGATATGGAAAGTACCTTCTGCAGTTCCTGGAGGCGTGACAGGGCGACCGCTTGCGGGCGACGGGTAGCGCCGGTTCCAAACTCCGAGTTCAGCAACGCCGATCTTCAGCGCGAATCGTCCGCACGTGAAGTGGCCAAAAGTATTCATTAGAAAGAGTATTGATTAGAAAATGGCAACGATACAAAATCTTACGAGTGGTCGTCTGTTGGCACGGAACACGCTGTGGACCCTTGGCGGCAGCGTGGGGGCGTCGGCTATAGCCCTGTTTTCGGTACCGATACTGCTGAGGCACCTTGGAACCGACCGATTAGGAGTCATCGCACTGGCCTGGATGGTGGAGGGGCAGTTTGGTGTTTTCGATTTAGGTCTCAGCCAGGCGCTTACCAAACTGGTAGCAGAGAAGTTGGGTTTGTCCAGAGAGGAAGATATCCCTGCTATCTTTTGGAGCGCTCTCCTGATCATGGCAATCTTTGGATTGATGGGGGCGATTCTTTTGCGCGTGGGGACACCGTGGCTTGTTTACAATATTCTTAAGGTTCCCATTGGCTTGCGGCCGGAAACAATTCTGACTTTTCATCTGATCGCGATTTCGCTGCCGATTGTCATCAGCAGCGCGGGCCTAAAAGGATTCCTGGCGGCCCATCAAAGATTTGACCTTTTAACCACAGCTCGCTTGCCGATCAGCATATTTTCCTACCTGGCTCCTTTAGCGGCGCTCCCATTCTCCAGTAAGTTGGGGCCGGTAATCCTGATACTTGTCGCCTCCCGATTCATTGGTTGGACCGTCCATATGGTCTTGTGTTTACGGATCGCGCCGATTCTGCGTCAAAGAATCACGATAAAAGGAGCTCCGTTCGCGCATATGTTTCATTTCGGGGGCTGGATGACGGTAACGAACATTGTCAGCCCCATCATGGCGAATATGGATCGTCTGCTTATTGGTGCGTTGATCTCAATGAGCGCCGTTGCCTACTATGCGACTCCCTTTGAAGTCGTGAACAAGCTGGTAATTATTCCGGGGGCGATCGCCGGTGTGTTATTTCCTGCTCTTTCCGTGGCCATAGTTCGAGATAGGGAGCGGGCGTCGCTATTGTTTGACAAGGGAGTAAAGTATATCTTCCTCGCATTGTTCCCGATTATCCTGGTTCTTCTAGCACTCGGCAGGCTTGGTTTGCAGATATGGTTGGGATCTGATTTTGCACAGAAGTCAACATCGATCCTACAGCTCTTAGCCATTGGAGTGTTTGCTAACAGCCTTGCCCAGGTGCCGTTTTGCCAGATCCAAGCGGCCAACCGGCCCGATTTGGCGGCCAGGGTACACCTAGCCGAGCTTCCGTGCTGTTTACTGGGATTCTGGTTTCTTACATCGCGGTACGGCATCACGGGCGCCGGGGTTGCTTGGTCGCTCAGGACTACCATTGATGCTGCCATCATGTTCTGGCTTTCGGGGCGGTTGCTTCCTGAGAGCAAACCTTCGACCCAGCGCCTGCTATGGATGGCTGTGGCGGTCCTTCCATTGTTTGTGGTTGCCGTCGTCATCCGGAGTACTCCGGTTGCAATTGCTTTTCTATGTTTCGTCGCCGCTGCATATCTGGTACTCACCTGGTTTGGATTCCTGACGGTGGAGGAGCGCGCATTCCTGGGGAATTCGGTGCGGTCTCTTACGGGTTTCTCTGCAGCCCGGGCACAGTTATAAGGGGCCGGAAGTGGCAGAGCAGATCTTGGTTCGGAGAGGTTCGCAGCTGGTTATCAAGCGAGTTCTGCGGGTCTGCGCGGAAGCAATGACTGGGCGATATCATCGCTTTTCAAACTCTTGGTATAGCATCTTGAGAGACCTTTGAGCTCTCCGCTAAGCACCGCGGATTTATCCGTAGTCGGGTATGTCCATTTTCGACGCCTCATATTCACTCTTGGCACCTAGAGACGTAATTAAGCATTTCTTCTGATTAATCCTTTGTTTTTATCGTCTTAAGAGCTGACTTCTACCGCTTGAGGTATATCTAGTCAAAATTCTAAGGCTCTATCCTCATTGGCGCGGTAATCGCGGTTCCCTATGATCATCACTGTAGGCCGACCAGATGGCGCCTTTGCCCGCACCGTGTCCAGTCCGCAGGCGCGCGCATTTTAAGGATGGAATTGGAGTACAAAGTGATGAATCTCTGTAAGCGTCTTGTTTTCCTTGGCATCGTTGTCTTCGCAACGGTTTCTCTCTGGGGCTCGGTGGCGAGTGTACAGGTAACGCAAAGCGGGTCAGCATCGGGTAGCTGCACTTCGAACGTCCAGACTCCGGCATTTTTCAACAACTCTGCCAATTGGGGAAGCGGAGCGACGCAGATAGGGCCGGGAACGGTTGTTCTTTTTTGTGGCACGTTTACGGGCACGGCTGGTCAGACGGGCTTTACCTTCCAGGGCAGTGGCACCGCAGGGTCCCCGATTACCTTGCAGTTTGACACCGGCGCGCAAATGACTGCGCCGTATTGGGGTAGTGCAATCTCCTGTTCCGGTAAAAGCTATGTAACCGTAAACGGTGGCACCAACGGCTCCATTACAAACACGGCCAATGGCACCTCGCTCGCCAATCAATCTACAAGTTTTGGGGTCAACTTTAATAGCTGCCCCAACTCGGTGATCGAGAACCTAAAGATTAGCAATCTGTACGTGAATCAAGGGAGCAGTTCCAGCGCGAGCGACATCAACGGTCAAAGTACTGCGTGCATTGAAATGAGCGGTACATCCACGAGTTCTACCGTCACACGAAATACCGTTTCGCAGTGCAAGATAGGCATACAGGTCTCCACCGATCCTGGTGGCGATGCCAGCAATGCGGTTATCAGCAACAACAATATCAGCGACATGGATTGGGGAATCCAGTTAGGCGGTGGAGACTCCGGCGATACGGCGACAGGGGTGCAGATCAAAGGAAACACGATCACCAACTGGACGAACTGGCAGTATCCCATCAGCACTTACCACACGGACGGAATCATCCTCTACAACCAGGCGGCGACCTCGACCATCACCGCGTCGATCTATAACAATTACATCTACGGCTCGCTGGGCACGGCCACCAGTTCGCCCACGGCCTACGTGTTCTGCTCAACCGACACCACCTGCACCATCTTCAATAATCTTTTCGTGGAACCGGACATCTACAGTGTGCCGTTCTGGGCGGGAAGCGGGACCGGCAATCACGCCCTCTACAACAACACGTTCATCGGCCCGGCCAGCATCGTGCTTGGCATGACCACGACCCTGGGGCCGGTCACCATGGAGAACAACATTATCTCTGGCGCAGGTACGGGGATTTCCGACTACTACAACCTCGCCACCGACGTGAAAACGTCAAACTACAATGTGTGGGTGAACTCATCCGGTGGAGCACCGCAATTCTCGGCCAACGATGGGTCGAGCTACTACACCTACTCGCAGTGGCAAGCACTCGGGGGCTACGACGCCAACAGTTCAACCACCAGCCAGAGTTTTACCAGCAGCTACACCCTAAATTCGGGTTCATCGGCCGCAAGTATTGGGGCCAACGAAATGGGGTTGGGGATGACAGCGCTGGACACAGACAAGGCGGGGAACGGACGGCCAGCAACCGGGGCGTGGAGTTCGGGAGCCTATCAGTACGGAGGAGCAGCGCCGGCAGCGCCACTTCCCCCGACAAACGTCAGCGTGGTGGTGGTCCCAGGTTCATAGCTGTACACCTTCGTAAACGCTAATGACGTTCGGTAGGCAGGGCTTGCCTATCCTCTGTCTTGGTGATTGATGGTGCATTCCATTCAGAGGGATGGAGGCACCAAAGGGACAGGTTCTTTACCGCGCTACAAAAGAATGGGCATGAGACACGCTCTAGCGACTCCTAATCGTTAGAGCGTGTTTCATAATTAGGTTCGGCCTCACAACAGGTACTTAGCTTAGGGCGGGCTGGCTGATAAGCGTGCTACGCGCACATCCTCTAGAAAATTGACGCAGTGGGAAGAGCGTGCGTCTGGCTTGGTGCCAGGCGCACACAGCTGTGCTTACTGGACGGGGGAAAACTACTCAACTGGGATGAAATCTTCCTGGATGGCAGCTTCGCTCCGACGATAGAAAACGCAGCCGTCAGCAAAACCAAGCGCAGTAAGGGCGTAAAGTGGGGGTGCTGTTTGAGAGTCAAGGCTCGACGTCCTCATTCACGAGAGGGTGCCCCCGCGTTCCTGGACATCTGTTCTGATTCACGCTTTCGATAAATTTTCAACTGGGCAATGAGCTGTCATGGGAGTTTGCATGGTGAAGCCGTGTTGTCTCGTCCAAAGGAGCCGTAGATGATAGCGACCTCAACTGCATGTACGGCCGTGGTTGTGCCGATAGGCCCAGGAATCAGTACGGCATTAGATACGTTGGCAAGCGTGGAGCGTTATTGCAGCGAATCACACGTAGTAGTTATCGTGGATGATTGCACACAAGATGGTACTTATGAAGCACTGGAGAGAGAACGGAAGCCGCATTGGCGGATTTTGAGAAATACTCGCAGAATGGGCATATCCCGGTTAGTCCATAGTTTATGTCTGGGCTACCAATCCGTTCTAAGGGAAACAGCGTGCGACCTGGTGCTCCGTCTGGATCAAGATGCCTTGCTGATTAACGATGGCGTGATTAGCGATGCGCGGGCTTATGCGATCACGAACCCAGCGGTCGGACTATTCGGAGTATATTCGCGAGATTATAACCGTCCACGCTCGTTTGAGAGGCACGAAAGGCAAATGCGCAAGGAACTGAGCTGCCTGAGGAGACTGGCCGGGCTCCGGCCATCTTGGGCCGACTTGCTAGTTCAGGCGGAGGGGAGAGGATACAAACGAGGAGACAACGTGTTTGGGGGAGCCTATTTTGTAACTCGCTCATGTCTGTCGGCGATGAAAGATATGGGTGCTCTTGATGTTCCTTACCGTTGGCACAGCCGGTTGATGGAGGATGTCTATTTCTCGATGGTATCAGTGGCGGCGGGTTTCGGACTAGGTCACTTCGGAGCGCCGGAAGGTCCTCTATGCCTGGAATGGAGGGGGCTCCCGTATCCCGCCGATGAGCTTGCCCGAGCTGGTTACAAGGTGGTTCATTCCGTGGACAAAGGCCAAAATACAGATCGTGAGTCGAATGGTGGCAAGACGGCACGCGAGGTTTTCCGGGATCGCAGGTCCACGCTGGTCTAGCAACCTGCTAGAAGAAACAGGAAAAATCTATGAGTATTCGTGAGGGACTTGAGAGCTACTACGGCTCACTCGGCGTTAAGGGGCTATTCGCGATATCTTCGTTCCGGCTTCTGGGCATGCCGCGATTCGTCACTGCAAAACCGCGCGGGATTAAATACCCTGTCTACCTTCGGCTCAGGACGTCAGACATCGCTGTATACCGACACATTCTGCTTGAAGGCGAGTACAAGATGGAGCTTCCATACTCACCGCAGACCATCGTGGACTTGGGAGCCAACTGTGGTTTAACTTCTGTCTACTATGCCAACTTGTATCCCAATGCAAGAATCATATCCGTGGAGCCTGAGGAATCAAACTATAACTGTCTCGTGCGAAACGTCTCGCGGTATAAGAACGTCGTGCCGATCAGAGCGGCGTTGTGGAATAAGGATGGTGAGGTGAGCACAGTCGATGCTGGTGACGGTGGGCGTTGGGAGTGCCAAGTGAGCGAGGGCACTGGTTGCCGGGCGATCACGATGCGCACATTGATGGCCGAAACCGGTATCGATTCGATCGACCTTCTGAAAGTCGATGTAGAAGGGGCAGAGAAAGAAATATTTTCGGAGTGCGATTGGATAAACAGCGTCCGCGTTCTGATTGTAGAACTTCATGATCGGTTCAAACCCGGCTGCCGAGAGGCCGTCGAGCGAGCTACCCGGGGTTGGCATCAAAGTGAGCGCGGGGACTTGACGTTCCTAGTAGCGTCCGGAGTTCTCCCTGTTTCCCCGTAGACTGACATCGGTGCATGCATGAACACAAGATATGACTTACCGGAGAATTATTACTTTGGCGGGGGGGCGCACGAAACCTTCATAACGCCTCTGGCAGGGATCATCCTGTTTATAGCCATCGTTCTGATGCTCTGGTTGCCTCGAAAGTGGGTGATCGTTCCTATTCTGGCAGCTGGTGTGTTGCTTCCGTTTGATATCACCTTTGTCATGTTCGGGTTTCATTTTCAGGCGCTTCGGGTTCTGTTGTTAGCGGGCTGGCTCCGAATCGCATTTCGCAGGGATACTCAACTGCCTCGCATGAACTCGCTCGACAAGGCGTACTTACTGTGGGCTATATGCAATGCGATTTTCTTTAGCCTGCTTTGGGCGACAACGGGCGCCGTAACCAATCGGCTCGGTTTTCTCTGGACGAATCTAGGGGCATACTTCCTGGTTCGCGCTGTAATACGCGATAAAGACGATGTAGTCCGCGCGATCAGGCTGCTTGCTATCATTTTTGCCGTGATTGCGCCCTTCATGCTGATGGAACACCTCTCAGGGCACAACTCCTTTTCGCTTGTAGGCGCTCCTCCACTCTCCGAACTTCGCTTGGATAAGGTTCGGGCACAAGGACCGTTCGCCCATTCGATTATCGCAGGCACAGCCGGCGCGATGTTGCTGCCGCTGTTCATAGGGCTCTGGTGGCAGGGAAAACGCCATCGGAAGATCCTTGGACTGGCGGTGCTTTCTTCGCTGGGGATGGTACTTGCGTCGTCTTCAAGCACCCCGGTTATGACGATTGCGGCCGGGATGCTTGCGCTGCTGTTTTGGCCCTTGCGTGCGCAGATGTGGAAGTTTCGATGGGCACTGTTTTCCTCGATAGTGGGCCTTCAGCTCGTCATGAAAGCTCCTGTATGGATGCTAATCAATCGCATAAGCAGCCTTGTTGGAGGGTCTGGTTATCATCGAGCCATGCTGGTTGATACCTTTATCCGCCACTTCAGCGATTGGTGGCTGATTGGGACCAGAGACAATCCAAACTGGGGGTTTGACATGTGGGACGTGGACAATGCTTATGTAGCCGCGGGGCTTGCTGGAGGTCTGATCACCTTCATTGCGTTTATCGCGGTACTGGTGTACGCCTATAAAAGAATTGGTAAATCCAGAAGGCTCACCGGATTATCCCGCAATGACGAGCACCTTGTGTGGGCGATTGGTTCCTGCCTGTTCGCCAACACGGTTGGTTTCTTTGGGATCGTGTACTTCGATCAAAGTGTGTTGTTGTGGTGCACCTTGCTCGCCATGGTTTCCGCTACGGCAGTGTTCAACGCCCAGGGGAAAAAGATTCCTGCTGTGAAGTTGAAAACTGCAGTTGTACAAGCCGCGAGGATTGGGGACTATGTTCCCGCCACAACGTCGGTTCACGGTGTGCGGAATAACTCATAAGCTTCCAATAGACCCAATAAGATGACAATATCCGATAGTAATCCTACTGTCTCGATCGTGATCGTGACCTGGAATGCCAGGGAATATACCAGGGAGTGCCTCACCTCGCTGCGTCCGGTGGAAGCGGAGGGCCACTGCGAGGTGATCGTGGTGGACAACGATTCCAGCGACGGGACGCCGGAAATGGTTGCCAAGGAGTATCCCTGGGTGAAGTTGATCCAGAGCGGGGCGAACCTGGGATTTGCCAAGGGCAACAATATTGGCATCCGGCAGGCGTCGGGGCGCTATGTCTGCCTAATCAACTCCGACGTTGTGGTGCCGCCTGGATGTCTGGAAAAAATGACGGACTACATGGAGGCGCATCCCGATATCGGGGTACTGGGGCCGAGAATGCGCGCTCCCGACGGGGGCACTGGGTTGTCGGTCATGAAGGTGCCTACGGTATGGAACTCTCTGTGCTGTGCGCTGGGAAACCACCGCGGCGGCTACATGATGGAAGACTTTTCGTATGACAATACGGAAGATGTCGAGGTGCTGACCGGGTGGTTTTGGATGGTGCGCAAAACGGCTCTGGACGAAGTCGGTGGACTCGACGAAAGGTTCTTCATGTACGGAGAGGACATCGATTGGTGCTACCGCTTCACGAAGGGCGGTTGGCGCGTCGTTTATTACGCGGGTGCGGAGGCGCTGCACTATGGCGCTGCCAGCTCGAACAATGCGCCAGTGCGGTTTTACGTCGAGATGCATCGCGCAAATTTGCAGTGCTTCCGCAAACATCATGGCGCGCTGGCATCCGGAGCATTCATTCTGGTTACGTGGCTACATCAGTTGGTGCGGTTGGCAGGCTATGGCGCACTCTTTGTGCTGCGCCCGTGCAAGCGTTCCAGCGCCGAGCTCAAGATTCAACGGAGTTTGTCCTGCCTTGGCTGGCTTGCCGATGGTGCGCCCAGTGGGAGGGCACAATGAATCCGATAGCGGAGACAACTCGGGGCCAGTCCTATGTACTGGTTACTGCCGCGTACAACGAAGAAAAGTTTATAGAGGCCGTGATCCGTTCGGTAATCGCCCAAACTACTGCACCGCTTAAGTGGGTAATCGTAAGCGACGGTTCAACTGACCGGACAGACCAGATCGTCTCGCAGTATGCGGAGCAGTATCCGTTTATTCATCTCTTTCGCATAAGCGAAGATCACCCGCGCAATTTTGCCGCCCAGGTTCATGCGATTAATGCCGGTATCGCACAGATGCAGAACCAGGCGTATGCCTTCATCGGGAACCTGGATGCTGACATAACCTTGGAATCCGACTATTTTGAGCGCCTGCTTGGCCGTTTCGAGGGCAACCCTCATCTCGGTCTCGCAGGAGGTGAAATTTGTGAACGGGCTCCGGACGGGAGCTTTCTGCCGCGAGGGGCGAATAGCCGTGACTCGGTGGCACACGCCGTTCAATTGTTCCGGCGGGAATGTTTCGAGGCCATCGGGGGAGCGTATGAACCTCTCCCCTATGGTGGGCCGGATACCTATGCAGAGACGATGGCTCGAATGAAAGGGTGGGAGGTCACCTCAGTTGCCGGCTTAAAGGCCTTCCATCACCGTCCGACAGGGAGCGCAGGAGGGGTGCTGAATGGATATTACCGGATGGGAAAGATGGACTACTCCCTCGGCTACCTTTTCGCCTTCGAGGTTGCAAGAATCATCCGGCGGGTTTCAGCCAAGCCCTATCTTGTTGGAGCGTCGGTCCGATTCGCAGGATTCCTGAGCGGCTATCTTCGCGGGCAGGATCGCGCCGTTTCTCGCGAGTTTATTGATTTTTTCCAGTCCCAGCAGAGGAGACGGTTGTGGCGCGCGGGCTGAGCGCGTGGGCTGCACCGTCAAAGAATATAAGACGCCTGCTATGGTAAAGCTGATTGTCAGCCTATTCGTTTACGCGTGGGATGTAGCCTGCGGGTTGTGGACCCGCGTGGCCGGACGGAGACGGCCTTGTACCTGCGTCGTCATCTACTACCATTCGGTCAATGCAGCCGAGCGGGGCCGTTTCGCACGGCAGATGGATATCGTTGCCAGCCTGGCCCAGGCGGTTCGAAGCGATGGGGAGATCCGTGCAGCGCACGGCCAGCGGTACTGTGCCGTCACCTTCGATGATGTCTTCCAGAATATCTTGGAAAATGCCCTGCCGGAAATGGCCAAACGAGCGATGCCGTGTACCCTGTTTGTAGCCAGCGGACGCATGGGCGAGCTGGCGGAATGGTGGCCCGACACGAACCGCGAACATCAGGAAAGACTGGCGAGTGCAGCAGAACTGCGAGCGCTGTCTTCAGATCTGGTGGTAATCGGATCGCACACTGTTCACCATCCCGTCCTAACCGATTTGGACGAGAACCTGGCAAGGTGGGAACTCGTGGAATCACGTTGCGAGTTGGAACGGATTTTGGGACGTCCTGTCACGGTGTTCAGCTTTCCGAATGGCGTCTTCAATGAGGCATTGGTGGCGTGGTGCCAGGACGCCGGATACGAAAGGGTATTCACAACGCTGCCGGTTCTGGCCTTTCGCGAGCCGGACGAGTTTGTGACCGGACGCGTGAAGGTGGATCCGACCGATTCGCCGCTTGAGTTCCGCCTGAAAGTGTTGGGCGCTTATCGGTGGCTTCCTTACGCATATGCTGCAAAACGCCGGGTCTTGTCCCTGTTAGCTCCGCGTCGCCGTGATGGTGCGCCATCTGCTGCCTGAACGTTCGCTTTGGCGGCGGGGCGGTTAAGTTACTGCGTTTGAATTGCGTTCTGTTCAGTGACTGGCTCCGATGAATTACGATGCAGGTGAGCGGACAATGGCTCGAAGAGCCTGCAGCTTAGAAACTCCCTTCTTCATACTTCCAGGCTAATTTCGCATGCCGGTGTTCACTTTGAATCCGCTATCGGACCCACGTTGGGATGACTTTGTAGAGCAGCATCCTAGTGGGAGCATATTCCACACCAGCGGCTGGCTGCAGGCATTGCAGAGGACTTACCAGTATCAGCCGAAGTGGGTCACAGCCTGCGATCCCTCAGCGCCTCTATCGGAGGGAATCCTGTTCTGCGAGGTGAACAGCTGGCTCACCGGACGACGCCTGGTCTCGCTTCCGTTTTCCGATCATTGCGATCCGCTGGTTACGTTGCCGGCCGAAGCCAGCGGGCTGGTTGAGCACCTGCAAACCATGATGACCAGCGGGAAATACCGCTACATTGAGTTTCGTCCCAGCGCGCCGGCAACGTGGATGACCGGCAACCGGGCCGCCACCTGTTGCGATAGTTTCCATCTGCACACTCTCTCTTTGGACCTGCCGCTCGGCGAGTTGTTCCAGAGGATGCACAAGGATTGCATCCAGCGCAAAGTTCGCCGGGCGGAGCGAGAGTCATTGAGTTACGTGAAGGGGCGGAGCGGGCAATTGCTCGATCACTTTTATGATTTACTGCTGCTCACCCGGCGCCGGCATCAACTGCCTCCCCAGCCGCTGCAGTGGTTCCGCAATTTATCTGACTGCCTGGGGGATCAGATGGCCGTGCATGTGGCCTACAAATCAGACCAGGCGGTTGCGGCCATCCTCACTTTGACGTTTAAAGATACCGTCACCTACAAGTACGGCTGTTCCGACGAGCGTTTTGCGAACATGGGCGGCACGCCGTTGCTGTTCTGGAAGATCATCGAGGAAGCCAAGAATGCCGGCTCGCGGCGCCTTGACTTGGGCCGCTCCGATTTGGATAACCCTGGTCTGGCGACCTTTAAGGAGCGCCTCGGCGGCGAAAGGCAGGAACTCAATTATTACCGCCTCTCGGCCAGGCCGATCGCTGCGGGGCATCGCCCATCGTGGGTGATGCCGCTGGCCCGGCGGGCGTTTTCCTGCATTCCCGACTCCCTGCTAGTGGCGTCCGGAAAGCTTCTATACCGGCACATCGGCTGAGATCGAAAAGGGTTCGCCCGGCCTGGATGTAACGGTCTGTCGGCAAAATCCCCAGCGCACGAACTGGCGCATCCAAATGTGAAATCGGCAGCTCAGAATTTTTCACATGAGAGCTGTTGGCTGCATCTAAAAGGAGAACGGTTCCCATCTATTCTCATCAAGGGGATGAAACTACTGTGCATGTTACCCTCAGCGTAGGTTCAGAGCTCGCGACCGCGGCAAGCGGCCGCCGGCCGGCGGGGACGAAGCGGCTGGCCGAATATTTCCGGATTCCCAACTCGTGGGTGCAATTCTCCTGCGGCAGCGATGAGACGGAGAGGGCGGGATTCTTTACCTTCGGCAAGGATGCCGTCTGTTTCGGCAGATGCCCCTCGGTGCAGGTCGTGAGCAGCGTGAAGCAGCCGTTGCCTGACACCTTCAAGTTTGCGCAGATCGGCCAGAACTCGGTCTGCCTCCCCTTCGATCTCGACGATGTTGCCCACAATCTTCACACCGAGCGGTATACGCTGGCCGAATCGGCGAGTTGGATGCAACGGTTCATCCGCTACGCCTACTACCACCTGCGTCCCCGGCTGTCTGTCGATATCAGGAAGTATCTGCAGCGTGTGTATCTGTCCGGTTGGAAAAACATTCTCTTCCCAAAGTGGCCGGTCGATCTATCTGTCGATCTGCTCATGCAGCGCACCCTATCGCTGGGCATTCAGGCAAGCGGCGCCAGTTCGATGCCCTTTATCTGGTTTTGGCCGGAAGGGCACAGCAGCGCCTGCATCATTACGCACGATGTTGAAACCGCGGCAGGCCGGGACTTCTGCGCGACGCTCATGGATCTGGACGATTCGTGCGGAATGAAGTCTGCCTTCCAGGTTGTTCCAGAGGAGCGTTACGAGGTGACTGAGTCGTTTCTGGCCGCCATTCGCGCCCGCGGTTTTGAAGTGAACGTGCATGATCTCAACCATGACGGAATGCTCTTCGCCAATGAAGATACTTTCATGCAGCGGGTGGTTGCGATTAACCGGTATGGCGAACAGTGGGGCTCTACAGGCTTCCGCGCCGGGGTTATGTATCGCAATCAGGAGTGGTTCCATGCGTTGGACTTCGAGTACGACATGTCTGTGCCCAACGTTGCCCATCTTGAGCCGCAGCGCGGTGGGTGCTGTACGGTGATGCCGTACTTCATCGGCAACCTGGTGGAATTGCCGCTGACTACCTCGCAGGACTACTCGTTGTTTCACATTGTCGGCGAGCGGGGCCTCGACACCTGGGAGCGGGAGATTGACGCGGTGCACCGCAATCACGGCCTGATCAGCATTCTCGTGCATCCCGACTACATCATGGAGCCATGGGCGCAGGAGGTGTATCTCCGGTTGCTCCGTCATCTTGCAGGTAGAATAGCCAAGGAAAACATTTGGCTCAGCACCCCGAGAGAAGTAAATCAATGGTGGCGAATCAGGAGCAAGCTTTCTCTGGCACGGAAAGACGGGCGCTGGCAGATTACCGGTGACGGCTGCGAGCGCGCCAGAATCGCCTATGCGGCCATCGACGGAGACAGCCTCCGGTACAGCTTCGATCCCCCTGCAAAGTAAATGTCCGTATGAAAAGTTCGGTGAAATTTCTGGGGGTTGGTGAATTGCCTTTTGCGGTGCCGGACGGCTGCTTGCTGGAAACTGCGTTTTGATTCCGGGTTGAGCTAGGCGCAGATGCGGGAGTCTTCGATTTCTAGATCTTGTTCAGCAACGGGTGACCTAAAATAGCTTTTTGCAAATGAGAAACCCATGAATGTTTGCATGTTGGCCTACACATTTTATGACAGCGATAACCGCGTCATGCGTTATGCCGAAACTCTGGCCGCATACGGTGACCGGGTTGACGTGATTGCCCTGAGAAGTCTCGACGGAGCACAGGAATCAACCATAAACGGAGTGAATCTCTTTGGTATTCAAACCCGTATTCTGAACGAATCCGGCAAGGCTTCGTATTTGTATCGCCTGCTTAAGTTTCTTGTGCATTCTGCCTGGGTGTTGTGGAGGCGGAACCGCACGATCAAGTACGACCTGATTCACGTACACTCGGTGCCGGATTTTCTGGTCTTTGCCGCGATTATGCCCAAACTCGCGGGCGCCAAGGTGATCCTCGACATACACGACGTACTCCCGGAGCTCTACGCCAGCAAGTTCGGCGAAAGCAATCAGTCTATTGCGTATAAAGCGTTGCTGACTGTCGAACGAATTTCGGCACGCTTTGCGGATCACGTGATTATCGCGAATGATCTCTGGAGGAATCGGCTGATTCAGCGTTCCGTCCCGCCGGCCAAGTGCACCACGATCATGAATTACCCCGACTGCACGATCTTTCGGCGTTCCGGAAGAACGCGCAACGATGGCCGATTCGTCATTCTCTATCCGGGCTCGTTGAACTGGCACCAGGGCCTGGACATTGCCATTCGAGCCTTGGCAAAGATTTCCGACCGTGTGCCGCATGTGGATCTGCACATCTATGGAAATGGGCCCGAGGAGCAAAATCTAAAGGCGCTGGCGAGCCAGTTGGGATTGGGAAGTCGCGTGGTCTTCCGCGACTGCGTCTCGCTTCGTGAAGTCGCTCCCATCATGGAAAACGCGGATCTGGCGGTTGTTCCGAAGCGCAGCAATGCCTTCAGCAACGAGGCTTTCAGCACCAAGACTCTGGAGTTTATGGCAATGGGAGTCCCATTGATTGTCGCCGCCACGGCGATCGATCAGTACTACTTCCAGGATTCGCAGGTGATGTTCTTCCGCCCAGACGATGACGATGACCTCGCGGCCGCCATGCTGAAGCTGATCGAGAGCCCGGAACTGCGCAGGGAATTAGTCGCCCAAGGATTGAAGTTCGCTGAACTCAATGACTGGGAGCGAAAGAAAAGTTTGTATCTGGATATTGTGAGTTCTCTGACGAACCATACATACCAACCGGTGGAGCAGGTCGTGGCTAAGCGATGGGGCTAAGTGACGGGACAATGAGTTCGGGAATGTTTTTAAGGATCGAGGATGCAGCCGATACGTCCCGGTGAGCTTGGCGAGTCTGCTCCAATGCCACCACGAGTGGAGTGGTTATGAAGATTCGATTCAGCGTACTGATTCCCGCTTACAACATAGAAAAATATATCCGCCAGACGATCGACTCGGTTTTAGCGCAATCCTTTACCGACTACGAGATCATCGTCATTGACGATGGATCGACCGATCAGACGCCGCGCTGGCTGGAATCGTACGGAACCCGCATCCAGGTAATTCGTCAATCGAATCAGGGACCAGAGGCCGCTCGGAACAAGGCGGCATCTCTGGCTCGGGGCGAATACCTCGCCATGCTGGATCACGACGATCTGTTGCTGCCCTGTGCGCTGGCGACCTACGATCAGGTCATCCGGAACTTCAATGGTCCGCCCCTCATCATCGGGTGCATGAAATTCTTTCAAGACGGTCACCCCATCCCGGGCCAGGACCAGGCCTCGCACCCGGTGGAAGTTATAAGGTTACCGGACTTTCTGTCGAAGGATGTGCGAATCGGCCTTTCCAACAGCCGAATCGTAATCCGGAAGTCGGTATTCGACGGGGTAGGTGGCTATGGAAACAAGGGCGTTGCGGCATTTCCCCCGGACGACTTCAATCTTATGCTGAAAGTCGGAACTTACGGACCATGCATCATTGTTCAAAGGCCCTACACGGTTGCCTATCGCTATCACGAGACGAATGCCGTCCGGAATGTAAAAGCGGTGGCCGACGGATTTCTTGGCTTGGCTCGCTATGAAAATCAAGGCCGATACCCAGGAGGGCGCGAGCGCCGCTGGGACCGGTGTGCTTTAATCGGCGGGGTCGCCACGACCTATGCCGTTCGGCAATGTTGGGCGGCAAGACAGCCAAAGCTGGCGCTCCGGCTGCTCGTTGGAACCGCTCCGATGGTATTGGCCGCAGTCGTGAAACGAACCTTGAGAATTTTCCGCAAGCCCGTCCCCTCCCTGGTTCTGCCTGAGGGGCGCTAGCTTCCTCCGCTGGCGGGAAGTCGCTATATTCTTCGGAAATCTCAATCCAGAGGTGTTGTTTCGAGCCGTCGTCCTGATAGAAACGCGGAATGAGTCCAACCGATAGCTGGCCCTTCAGCTCCGGTGACAGCGCAGAAGATTTAAAAGCCCATCCTGGGAAGAAGATTCAATCCAGGATGGGCTTTTTGTGTCAGTGCGCTCCGCCAGCCCCGAACACAGCGAGTGGAGTTTGCAGCAGAATTTGAAGATCCAGCCAAAGGGACCACGTCCGCGCGTAGTGCAGGTCCAGCCGGACCATATCGTCGAAGCCCGTGCGGCTCCGTCCCTTGACCTGCCATAGCCCCGTGATTCCCGGCTTCAACTCCAGCACCCTGCGCTGGTGCCAAAGATCATAGCACTCTACTTCGTACGGTATGGGAGGCCTGGGACCGACCAGCGACATCTCGCCCTTTAGAACATTCCAGAGCTGGGGCAGCTCATCCAGGCTGGTCCTTCGCAGAAACTTACCGAACGGTGTGACGCGCGGATCCTGGGTGAGTTTGAATACCTTCTCGCCCTTTTCGTTGGTATTTTGGGCGGCGGTTCCGCGGATGAATTCCTTGACGTAATTCTCGTGAAGACTGGGATTGCTGGCCACCGCCATCGACCGGAACTTGAGGAACGTGAAGTGCTTTCCTCTCTGTCCCACGCGCGTCTGCCGGAACAGCACAGGGCCTTGAGAGCCGTATTTTACGACCAGCGCGATAATCGCCATCAGCGGCGACAGCGCGGCAAGGAGCAAAGCCGAACCGACCAGGTCAATTACGCGCTTGATTTGCCTTTGCACCCGTTTGCCGGGAGACGAGAGCGGGTCGAGATATTCGTAAATCCGTTCCGGAGCGTCCTCGATTGCAACCGGCTTGCTGAGGTCATGCGGCAGGATATAGGCAGATACGGCGAGCCCCTCTGCCAATCCAGCCTGCAGCATTGCTTCTTGAACCTTTTTCACGACAGCGTCCCGCGCCGCCTCTGCATCCGCGCTTCCCAGTTCGGTGAACAGAATCCCCAGCGTGGACTCCGCATGGTACCAGCCTAGCGCATCGGTTTCGCGTGTGATCGTGGCAATTGGGGTGGCGAACGCCGGGATATCCGCCTGACGCAGTTCAAATCCGTCGACCAGGACTAAGAGAAACCGCTGCTTCGAGCGTTCGGACCTACGGCACTCGTGCGTAATCCGCAGCAAAAACTCCTGCTGCGGTTCAATCAGCTTAACGTTGGACGGACGCGGTAAGTTCGCGCCAATGGGAATCAATGACTTTTCCATTTTGTCCTCAATGAAGGGGGCCAGCGTAACAGGGCGGGTATATGTTCTTCCGCGCCTGGAGAGCCTGCTTGGATGATTTTAGAATGCGGTAACCCGACGCTATGATCCATTAGTCTTAATTCCATTGTCTTTGATTAGGATGCGCCGCTTCCGCGAAACGTTGGATTCAATTCAGGATGGCATGTGACGACAGCCCCTGGAAACCATGCCGAAGGAGCGGTAAGCGATTCGATTAATGCGGGATGCGAATGCTTTTCCCGGAATAACCTGAAAGTGTCGGTGAAATGTCAGGCCCCCGCCGGTTCTACGATGCCGGTACGACGGCCTCTACCTGGCTGGAGTATCCGCTCTCCGTCCCATTTGTCCCGACTGCGGTAACCACGTAGAAGTAGGTATCTCCGGCCTGTACGGTTTGGTCAGTATAGCTTGACTGCGCGACTGGCGATGCGGTCAGTTTTGTGTAGGGCCCTCCCGACACGGTTCCGCGGTAGGCGTTGTAGCCAATCACCGCGGAATTGGAGGCGCTCCACTCCAGAACCACCTGAGGAGCCTCCACCGCCGCGACGGCGGTTCCCGCCACCGGAATCGCGATACTCGTTGTGGAGCTATTGTTGGTGAGATAGATGGTTCCGCTTATAGAACCGCTACTGGCTGGAGTGACGGTAGCGCTGAACGAGCTGCTTTGCCCTGGCGCAAGCGTGAGTGGAGTTGAAATGCCACTCAAACCAAGTCCTGCGCCACTCGTGCTGACTGAGCTGACAGTGACGCTCTCACCGCTGCTATTGGTGAGCGTAAGCGTTGCTGAGCCGGTCTGCCCCACGGTGACGGTCCCAAAGGAAACGCTGGTGGGATTGGCTGCCAGGGTTCCGGCCGCCACACCCGTACCGTAAAGGTGGACGACCTGGGGGCTCGCTGGCGCATTGTCAGAAAATGACAGCGTCCCGGTGGGGCTGCCCACTGCCGTCGGCGTGAAAGTCACATTCACCGTACAACTTGCGCCCGCAGCCAACGACTTTCCGCACTTGTTGGTCTGGGCAAAATTGCCGGTGACGCTCACGCTTGCCAAAGAAAGGCTGGTATTGCCAGTGTTGGTCAGGGTAACGGTGTCGGCTGGACTCGTGGAGTTCACAACCTGACTGCCGAAGGTCAGCGACGCAGGCGTGACGGTGACGGCAAGCACGGCGGCATCCGCGCCAGTTCCAGACAATGCAACCTGCTGCGGGCTCCCGTCGGCGCCTTCAGCAACCGAGATCGTGCCGGTCAGTGTGCCAATTTCGGTTGGGGTGAAGGTGACGGAGATGGCGCAGCTGGCCCCGGCAGGCAGGCTCGAAGGGCAGGCGGTCGTCGCAGCGAAATTGGCGCTCGCACTCACGCCTTCGAATGAGAGGTTCGCGTTGCCGGTGTTGGTCAGCGTAACGGTTTGCGGCGCACTGGTCGAGTTCAGGAGCTGACTGGAAAAGACCAGGTTTGAAACCGAAAGACTAGCGCTGGAAGAGTTGCTTTCTACAGAAGAGACCGAGTTGCCGGAAGACTTGGAGCCAGCACCACAGCCGGTAAGAGCCAAGCATCCCAGCGCGAATAAGATAAATAAAATACTACTGCAGCGGTAGTTCATTCGTTCCCCAGGGAGATCTGTGCGATCCGCGCATCACTCCAAAAACCGTTGTAGGTTTATGGAAATCAGTGTGCCACGCTAGGAGCAGCGCGGAAATGCACAGGAGCACCTAGGAAATCTGGGAGATTATGCTTAATACGCAGTAAGTCCAATGTGGTTGCATTCGCATCCGCATGGCGCGGAGTAAGCCATGCAGAATGTGTAGCTTGAGAAGCCGTTGCCGCGATGCGTGCATCCAGGCGCCAGCCGCATGTCACTGTTTGGTAAACATGCGGCTAGCGTCCTATCAGTTTGTATCGCCCACCTTACGAAGCAGGTACAGCCGCCGTGACTTGCGAGGAATAGGAGCTTTGGACACCGCTGCTATTCACCGATGTGACGACGTAGTAGTAGGTCGTTCCCGCGGAAACCGTCGTGTCCGTATAGGACGCGCTGACCGCGGGGCTGCTGTTGACCAAGGTGTAGCCTGTGCCCGACTGGGTTGACCGGTACACGTCGTACCCACTGACCGTGCCTGAGGGTGCAGTCCACGAGAGCGCTACGCTGGGCGCGCCCGAACCCGAACTACCCGTCGCCGCCGCTGCGATCGTAATCGACAACTGCGCTGAGGCCGTATGTCCGGCAGAGTCGGTGACTGTGAAGGTGAAGGTGCTGGTCCCGGCATTGGCAGGAGTACCCGACAAAACACCCGCGGATAACGCCAGTCCTGTATTGCAGGCGCCGCTGCAGGAAGGATCGGTCCAGGCGTACGGTGCCGTGCCTCCCGTCGCTGCCAACGTGGTTGAGTATGCCGTTCCTACTGTGCCGGCCGGAAGCGAAGCGGTAGTGATCGCCAGCCCCGATGATGCCGCTGCCGCCACTGCCGTACCGCTCAGCGACACGGCCTGCGGGCTAGCTGCAGCGTTGTCGGTGATCGAAATCGAACCCGTCGGTGTCCCCGCTGCGGTCGGAGTGAAGGTGACCGAGATGGTGCAGCTGGCTCCGGCAGGCAGGCTTGAGGGGCAGGCGGTCGTCTCGGCGAAATTACCCGAGGCCGCGATGCTGCTGATCGAAAGGGAAGCGGTCCGGTATTCTTCAAGGTAACCGTCTGAGCCGCACTGGTGGTCCCAACCGTCTGGCTGGCAAACGTCAGGCTGGTGGGTGACAAGCTGACCGCTGGCGTTGACGCTGCCGCCGCTGCCGCGATCGTAATCGGCAACTGCGCTGAGGCCGTATGCCCGGCGGAGTCGGCGACTGTGAAGGTGAATGTGCTGGTCCCGGCGTTGACCGGAGTGCCGGACAAAACGCCCGCGGAACTGAACGCCATTCCTGTATTGCAGGCGCCGCTGCAGGAAGGATCGGTCCAGGTATAGGGTGCCGTGCCGCCCGTCGCTGCCAACGTCGCCGAATACGCAGTTCCTACGGTGCCAGCCGGAAGGGAAGTGCTAGTAATCTTCAGCGTTGATGCTGCTGCCACGGCCGTAGCGCTCAGCGAAACGGCTTGCGGGCTGGCGGCGGCGTTGTCGGTGATCGAAATCGCACCCGTCGGTGTTCCCGCCGCGGTCGGAGTGAAGGTGACCGAGATGGTGCAGCTGGCTCCGACAGGCAGGCTTGAGAGGCAGGCGGTCGTCTCGGCGAAATTACCCGAGGCCGCGATGCTGCTGATCGACAGGGAAGCGGTACCGGTATTCTTCAAGGTCACCGTCTGCGCCGCGCTGGTGGTCCCAACCGTCTGGCTAGTAAACGTCAGACTGGCGGGCGACAAACTTACCGCCGGGGTTGATGATGCCGCTGCCGCGATCGTGATTGACAGCTGCTTGCTCGCCGTATGTCCGGCAGAGTCGGCAACCGTCATGGTGAAGGTGCTGGTCCCGGCATTCGCCGGAGTACCGGACAAAACGCCCGCTGTACTGAAACTCATTCCCGTATTGCAGGAGCCGCTGCAGGACGGATCAGTCCAGGTGTACGGCGCCGTGCCTCCGGTTGCCGCCAACGTGGTTGAGTATGCCGTCCCTACCACACCCGACGGAAGCGAAGCGGTAGTAATTGCCAGTGCAGCCGCTCCGGCAGACTGCGATGCCTCCGGATATTCATAGGCTCCGATGTCATAGGCTGCGCCTTGCGGACGCGGAACCCCGTCATAGTCGGTTGCAAGCTGTACGGTAGCGCCGCTATCAATCGCCGGACTGCCTGCCGACAGATGGAAATTATTGGCCGCCAGGCCTGCAAACATCGGATCGCCGGCGACACTGTTGGAGAAGATGCCGAGCGGGCTGCCAGCTCCGTAGAACAGGTTATTGGAGCCGGTAAGATAGGACAGAGTCGTATCCAGCGATGCATACTGTTCGCTGCTGAGCAGGTAGAAGATATTGTTGGTGAGATTGACCGCACCCAAGGCGCGCACTGCGCCAGCGCTCTCACCGCCAAGCCCGCCCGCGTCGTAGATGGTGTTGTTGTAAACCTGAGCCGGAGTGCTCGCTCCGCCGCCGATCACGATTGCGGCATATCCATAGCCTTGCGAGGTTCCCGCGGGCGCAGGCCCGGTTCCCGAACTCTGAATGACGTTGTTGTAGACCGAGACCGCGCCGCGCGAGGGATTCACCGTTCCGAGTGCGATGGCTTCGCAGGGAGTTTTGTAGATGTAGTTATCGTGAACCTTGTACGAGTACTGGAGCGCGTAGCTGGAGTGAGCTCCAATTGCGTTGCATCCGAGCGTGTTCGTAATGAGGTTCCATCCAATTTCCACGCCATTTGTATTCAGCAGGGACACGGCCTGGTAAGACGCCAAATTCGTGCTGGAGGCCAGACCATTGTTGTGGATGGAGTTTCCAAGAAAGGCAAAGGAGGAGCCACCGCTGGTCGAGATGCATGCTCCGGTCGCCGTAGCATTCGGGCATGAAATATCGCTGCCCGCCAGACGAATGCCGGTTACGTTGCCAACTGACAGGGCGGTTTGCGTTCCACGGAGGATAAGATTGGCCAGGACCCAGTTACTGGCCGTGATGCTGACTCCCGTCGTGAGGCCGGTGGTTGCGCCGACTGTCACTGAACTGCCGGGGTAGCCCAAAATCGCCAGCGGCGAGGAAGTCGATCCGCCCCGGCCGAGCACCAGTTCGGTGCTCTGCGTATACCCGTTCTCGACGTAGGTGATGCTGCCCGCCGCCATGACGCTTACGGCATGGGCGAGAGTTTTCCACGGAGAGGCGTAGGAGCCGGCATTGCTGTCACTGCCGGTTGTCGAAACAAAATAGATATTGCCCGACCGGACCGTAAATGGAACGCTGTTGCTCGTTACGCCGCCTGCGCTGATCGCGATGCTGCCGGTTTTTGCGGCAGCTCCGAGTTGGAAGGTGACCGCGGTATTTGACCAGGATTGATAGCTGGCTGCCGCTCCGCCGCCGACCGTCACGGTGGAAGAGCCTTGCGATGCTCCGAAGCCATTACCGTGAATGGTCACAAAAGCGCCTGCATTGTTTACGCCGCCAGTATTGGGACCTGAGGTGAGATCTGAGTAGAAGATCGCTGGAGGCACGTTCTGCGCGAAGGCAATGGATGTAGTAAGCAGTACCGCTAAGATCAAGATCAACTTCTTCATAAAATTCCTGATTTCCCGTCGTAATGCGACTGCGGAGACAACCCTCAGTCGGAAATCGTTCCAAACCAAACTCTGTGTAAAGCGCCTCGGTCGAGCTTGAATCGAGGCCGTCTTTCTCCGAACCAACGCAAGGCACACTTCACCTGTCCATCTCGAGAGGGCGATCCTCCCCGCCAAGGGGACTTCGCGATCGAGTTGGTGTCCGGCAGAGACTGGCGAAGCGCGTTAGCTGTCTATCGCGAATCGGTCAGCGTGCCGGGGAACTGCAGCGATGCAGTTTTTTCTTCGTTGCCGCGACAGTAGCAGACCTGAACCATAGAACGTCGCAAAACTGGAGTTGGTCTAACCCTAAGGTGCTATGCATCCGTGCCACATGGTCCTGTACAAACTGTTTGCCACTTCATCGAGGATAGGTGGGTGGGGTTGTCCCAACAATCAGGAGAGGCTCTTAGAACTAGGCCTAAGGCCACCTCAGATGGCTGTTAACAATGCAGTAATGCCATGGATTAGCGGATGGAGGGAGCGATCGACTTATCCGTGGATTGGGCAGAGGCAGAGGCCGGCGGGGCGCAGCGGTGGTGGGTTAGGCGCGGGGAAACAGGCCCCAAAATCGATTCAAGCCGCAAGCAAGGGCGGGCAACTATAGCGCGAAACGCCAATGGTTTACGAAGGCAAGGTGATCAGTGGGTCAATGGTTGCGCAAAGAAGCAAAAAGGATTGACTGATTGAGTACCTGGCGGCTGATTTCACCCTGCGTCCTCAGAGAGCATAGGTCTCCACGCGAGCAATAGAGCGCTCGATGGCCAGCGTCGCGCGGTAGCCAGTTTCGACACTGAGGTCTGCCAGATACCACTGCTTTCGAGCCTGGGTGTCTCCTCGGATCTCCTCCAGCGCGGGATCAAGGTCAGGGTGGGCCGTGACTGAAAAATCCGCCAGTGGAAACCAGAGCCCGTCGCCGGTTGCTTTCAGAAAGGACTCCTTGCGCGTCCAGCAGGCAAAGAAGGCCGTCCGGCGGAGATGGTCCGGAAGGGCTTGGAGAGCGGCGCGCTCGCGCGCGGAGAAAAATCGTTCGGCCAAGGCGGCGATATCAATGTCGCTGCGTTCTTTCTCAATGTCGATGCCCAGCCTGTGGACCGCGCCCACGGCGATCAACGCCAGTTGGGCGGAGTGCGAAACGTTGAAGCGCAGTTGAAGAGGATTTTGTTGCGCCGCCAGCTCCGGCTTTCCGCCGGGCTGATATTCGAAGCGCAGCTCCGCGGCGGGAATGCCTAGATAGCGGCCGAGCAGAAAGCGCAGCGCAGAGCGGCACTGAATGAAGTGCAGACGGTCTTTTTCGAAGTGAAAGCGTTGGGCCCGGTTCAACTCGTCGGGAGAGAGAAGGCTGGCGGCTGGAAACGTTGGTTCATCCAGATGGACTCGCCAAACATCGATGCGGCCGCTGGAGAGATCCAGGCTCGACGGTCCCCTTGACCATGGCTGCGAGTTACCAGAATTTTGCGGCATGTGGACGGTGATGCGCTCAGCGATGGTTGTGCTTAATCCATCCTGCGCTGCAGTTGGCAGGCGCCGCACAGGATGGTAATCGAATTGGCCTCGTCAGGCTCCGCTCACGGCTATCTTGCACGATTGCTCTTTCGGGGCCGCATCATGCCGTTGCTGGACGGCTTTCAGTTGGGCGGTGATGGCGCTGGCCAACGGTCGCACGTTAGGCTCCAGCATGAGGTTCTGCTGGTGGCCCGGGACCTCGCACACTTCGACATGGCCACGAAAAAGAGGCTCCCAGCCCAGGTACTCGCCACTTTCCTGGCCGCGCAGCTGCTTGCTGGCGCGGAAGAGTACAACGTTGCCGTCATAGGGTTGAGGCACGTATTTGGCGAGAGCTCTGCTATGCTCCATCCCCAGAGTTTCGAAGATGTACAGCCTGGGCAAGTTGGAAGGATCAGCTGAGCGCCTACCGGTCTTTTGGTCACGGGCAATGGCAAGCCGAGCATGGATCATGTCCCAGGCGCGCCGGCACCTCTCCAGGATGTAGCCGCTTCCCGCGTTCGAGAGATTCTCCCGCTCCAGATCGACCTGCTTGGTCAATTGGTACCACCAGCGGCGCAATGCTGGAATCTTCTGGATTGCGAGATAGACTTCCGGGTTCATGGTTTGAATCAGGAGAACCAGCGCGACCTGTTGTCCTGCGTTGCGGAGTTGTTGAGCCGCTTCCAGGGCCAGCAGTCCACCGAAGCAAAAGCCGGCCAGGAAATAGGGACCTTCGGGCTGAACCAGTCTGATTTCCTCGAGATAGGCGGCGGCCATCTTTTCCAGCGTCAGATCCCGCGGAATATTTCCATCCAGGCCTCTGGCTTGCAAAGCATAGACGGGTTGGTCCGCCTCCAGATGGCTGGCCAATGCATGGTATTCCAGCACATTGCCGCCGTGCGCGTGAATGAGGAAAAGCGGCGGCTTGGAGCCGGAGGCGCGCAGCGGGACCAGCGACGACCAGGAGGGCACCCACTGCGAATTGCGCAGGGTCTCCGCCATATCGGCGATGGTAGGAGCGTGCAATAACGTGGCCAGCGGCAAACGTATATTGGTATGTTTTTCAATTTCGACCATGATGCGGACCGCTAAAAGGGAATGTCCCCCCAAGTCGAAGAAGTTGTCGTGCAGCCCCACTCGTTTCACCTTCAGCACGTTGGCCCAGATCTGGGCGAGCAATTGCTCGGTGGCGTCGCGCGGCGCAACGAAATCACTCTTGACCGCGACTGCTCGGGTGGGCGCCGGCTGCCGGCGCAGATCGTCGGCGAGCATGGGTAACTGCGCCACGCTCTGGTCCGGGTTGGAGACGATCGCCTCCAGCAGCGTCGCGTAATGTTGGCCGAGCTGGCGGATGGTGGAAGGTTCGAATAGATCGGTGTTGTATTCGATCAATCCTTGGAGGTCTTCTGCCGCCTCCGAGATAAACAGCGTCAGATCGAATTTGGACGTACCAGTTGCCAGCTGGTGCATGGCGGAAACCCTTGCTATTTCGCAGACTGCGTCGGGGGCGTGTTGGACGAACATCGCCTGGGACAGGGGCGAGCGGCTGGAATCGCGCTCCGGAGCCAATTCCGCGACCAGACGATTGAAGGCCAGATCGGCATGAGCGTAGGCGCCCAGCGCCCGCTCCCGCACCTGTTGCAGCAAGCCGCGGAAGGTGAGAGATTCACTGAATTGCGCGCGCAAGATAATGGTGTTGAGAAAACAGCCGATCAGATTTTCCGTCTCGCTCTGCGTCCGTCCGGAGATCGGAGTCCCCACCAAGATGTCATCCTGGCCGGTATAGCGATGCAGCAGGGCCGCAAAAGCGGCCTCCAGGATCATGAAGAGCGTGGCGTGTTCCTCGCGGCACAGAGACCTCAGCCGCGGCAGCAGGTTTTCCGGCAGCTGAAAGAGTTCGGTCGCGCCAAGAAAACTTTGCAACGCAGGACGCGGCTTGTCCGTGGCCAGGTCCAGAACCGCTGGAGCCCCTGCCAGTTCTTTCTTCCAATACGCCAGCTGCTTCTGCAGCTCTTCGCTCTGCAGCCGCTCCTGCTGCCAGCAGGCAACGTCCGCGTATTGAATCGGCAACTCCGGGAGTGAGGGCGGCTGGCCGAGCGAGAACGCCGCATACAGCTGCGCGACTTCCTTGTGAATCACCTCCATTGCCCATTCGTCGGCAATGATGTGATGGATGACCAGCAGCAGCTTGTGGTCCTGGGCGGAGCGATGGATCACGGTGCCGCGAAACAGCGGGAGCCGGGACAAGTCGAAGGTTTTGCGTCCCTCTTGGTGGACCACGCGCAGCCATTCGCGTTCCTGCTCCACTTCCGGAAGTCCACTTAAATCGACTTCCTGGAGCTCTACGTTCAGCGTTGGCGCCACCTCTTGCATGGGCTGCCCGCCGCCGTAGGAGAATGCGGTGCGCAGGATCTCATGCCGGCGCACCATCTCGCGGATGGTCTTGCGCAACGCCTCCGCATCGTAGGCACCGTCGAGCGGAATCAGGTCCACAATGTTGTAGGCCGGGCTGCCCGGCGCCAGCTGGCTGAGGAACCAAAGCTGTTCCTGCGCAGCCGAAAGCGGATATGGGCCCGCCTGCGTGCGACGCGGGATGCGCGTAACATTCGCGGGGAAGACTTCGGGCTTGTCCTCGGAGTTGGCAAGGAGCGGAGCGAGCTCGGCAATGGTGGAGTTCTCGAATAAGATCTGTGCCGGCAGATCCACCTCGAAGAGATCGCGGATGCGCGAGACGGCCCGGATGGCCAGCAGGGAATGGCCGCCGAGCTCAAAAAAACTGTCGTTGACACCGATCTGATCCAGCTTCAACAATTCGAGCCAAATCGCGGCGAGGGTCTTTTCGGTTTCCGTGCGTGGGGCAACAAATGCCACCGTGGGCGGAACGCCTTCGTGCGATGGATCACGCAGAGCCTTGCGGTCGATTTTGCCATTTGGGGTGAGCGGCAAAGACTCGAGAAAAACGAAGTGCGCGGGCACCATGTATTCCGGCAGCCGCTGATTCAGGAAGGCACGCAGCTCTTTGGGCTCCGGCGATTGGTCTCTCACCGGACTTACATAGGCCACCAACTGCTGGTTTCCGGGGTCGTCCTCACGCGCCAGCACGGCGCAGGATTGCACTCCGGCATGGCCGGCCAGCGTGGCTTCGATTTCGCCCAGTTCGATGCGGTAGCCGCGTACCTTGACCTGGTTGTCGGCACGGCCCAGACATTCGAGCGTGCCATCCGGGCGGTAGCGGGCAAGGTCTCCGCTTTTGTAGAGACGCGCGTCGGGCTGGCCGGAGAAGGGATCGGGCACGAAGCGTTCCCGGGTCAGTTCGGGCCGGTTCCAATAACCTCGCGCCACACCCGCGCCGCCGATATATAACTCGCCGGTTTCGCCCAGCGCCACGGGCTGCAGATCGGAATCCAGAACGTAGAGCTGGGTATTGGCGATGGGCCGTCCGATCGGTACCGTGCCGGAGGCCGGATCGCCGGGCTGAACCTCGTAGACGCAGCAGCCGACCACGGTTTCAGTGGGGCCGTATTCGTTGATGAGGCGGGTGGAGGGAGCGAATTCCCTCCACATCCGCAGCTTTTCGGCCGACAGGTTCTCGCCTCCGATGACAAAAGTCTTGGTCATCTCGGCGATCTCTTGCGGACTGAGCTGCTGGCTAAGAAGTTCCAGGTGAGCGGGCGTGATTTTGACTAACGTGCGGTTTTGGACCCGGCGCAGCGCCGTGAGCAGGCTTTGCGCCGCGACGTCTTCCGCAAGCAGCTCGACCTGGGCTCCGGCTAGCAAGGGCGTGTACAAACTGGTGACCGTCAGGTCAAAGGAGATGGAGCTGTGAACCGGGACCGAGCCTCCGGGTTCCACCGCATAGTTCCGGATGGCCCAGGTGAGATAGTTGACCAAGCCGCGGTGCAGAATCATGGCTCCCTTGGGAGTACCCGTGGAGCCGGAGGTGTACATCACATAGGCCAAGTTGGCAGGGGTCGCCCCCGAGTCGGGATTGCTCAGCTGTTCGCAAGCGATGCGTGGCCAGTCGGTGTCCAGGCAGACGGTGTTGGGGTGGGCAGAGGAGAACAGGTGCTCGCAGGACTTCTCGGTGAGCAGAACCTGCACGGCAGCGTCCTGCACCATGAAGGCAAGCCGCTCCTGGGGGTAGGAGGGATCGAGCGGCACATAAGCTCCGCCAGCTTTCCAGACACCCAGCAGGGCGGCGACCATCTCCGGCGAGCGTTGCAGGCAGACGCCGACCAGGCGTTCGGGTCCGACTCCCAGGCTTTGAAGATAATGGGCGATCTGGTTGGCGCGCTGGTTGAGCTCGGCGTAGCTGAGCTGCCGCTGGTTGAAGACGACGGCCACCGCATCGGGATCGCGCAGCACCTGCTGCTCGAAGAGCTGATGCGCACACAGGAGGGGGATTTCGGAGTCCGTGCTGTTCCAGTCATACAGGATCTGGCGGCGGCCAGACTCGGGCAGACGGCTTGCAGGGGAATCCTCCCCCATGTCGTCTGCGTTTGGATCAACCAGAGTACGCCAATACTCGTTTTCCCAAGTCATAGCGATGTATCAGTTCCTTCATGTAAACGGCAAGGTTTCGTACGCGGGCAGCTTGGTGCGGGGCGGAGGTTCCCCGCACTGCCGGGCCTCGTGAAGGTAAACATGTGTAACCACTCCACTCTGAAGGATTAAGATGCTTCGGCGGAAAGATAAGCTGCTCTCGTATTGAAAAAAACTGGAATCCCGACCGGCATCCGTGAGACGCCTCTGGGAGTGCGGCTTCCGGCGAGGCGGCGCACCGTTTCCGGCTGATGCTTACAACGAATACCCGATCAGCTCTTTCATGATTTCATTGGCGCCGGCGTAGATGCGCTGCACGCGGCTGTCGGCCCACATGCGCGCAATGGGATACTCGTTCATGTAGCCGTAGCCGCCGTGCAACTGAAGGCACTCGTCGATGACGCGGCACTGGCACTCGGTGAGCCAATACTTTGCCATGGCCGCGGTGACCGAATCCAGTTGTCCGGCGATGAAGCGCTGGATGCAGTGGTCGAGAAAAACGCGGCCGATGTGGACTTCCGTCTTGCACTGCGCCAGCTTGAAGCGGGTGTTTTGAAAATCCATCAGTGGCTTGCCGAAGGCGGTTCGATCTTTCACGTACCTGGTGGTGATGGCGATGGCTTGCTCCGCCATGGCGACCGCTCCCACACCGATGCTCAGGCGTTCATAGGGCAGTTGCTGAAGCATCAGGCCGAATCCCTTGCCTTCGGAGCCAAGCAGATTGCAGGCCGGAACCTGTACGTCGTCGAAGAACAGCTCGCAGCAATCCAGGCCGTTCATGCCGATTTTGTCGAAGGGGCGGCCGACGCTGTAACCCTTGAGATTTTTGGGCTCGACCACAATCAGCGAGATGCCATGCAAGCCGGCGGCTTTGGGGTTGGTTTTGACCGCCACGCACACCAGGTTGGCGTGCCAGCCATTGGTAATAAAAGTCTTGGAGCCATTGATGACGTAGTGGTCGCCCTCGCGGACGGCGGTGGTTCGGACGCCCGCCAGATCGGAGCCGGCCGCGGGTTCGGTCATCGCGATGGCGGCCACCAATTCGCCGCGGCCCATGCGGGGCAGCCAATTGCGCTTCTGCTCCTCGGTGCCGTAGGCGAGGATATAGTGCCCGACGATACTCTGGACACCGGAGCCGAAATTTACTCCCGCCGTTGCCAGTTCCTCGTTGACCACGGCTTCATAGGCGAAGGTCCCGCCTCCGCCGCCGTATTCTTCGGGAAAGTCAGGGAGCAGGATGCCTGCTTTTCCTATGGCGGTCCATGCTTCCCCGTCCGGGCGGTGCTGCTCGCGCCATCGGGGCTGATTGGGCACGAATTCATCCTGGATGAATTGACGCACCGTGCTGCGGAACATCCGTAATTCGTCGTCCATCCACGGAGATTGGTAGGCAGCGGTCGTCATTGCGAGCCTTTCAACGGCGAGGTGCAGATTTATGCCGTCATTATCATCTTATGACGTGGCTCCGAATTTGTGCTCACAATAATCAGTAGTACTATTCCTGTAGTTCCATCCGGACAAGCACTTCAGTAATGCCCATGGTTTGCGCCCTCGAGGCATCTAAAGGTTTCAGTGCTCCTGGATTTTAGCCCTTGAAGTGTCCCGGCGTTTGCAGGGGTAGGGGGATTCGTGTCGGCAACAGGTTGCTCGCGAACGACATACTTCCAGAACCACTCCGACCACTGCTGCGCGAGCAGCTTTGGTCTTGCAAATGCGCTCTGGGTTGGTAAGATTCGTGGAATCCAGTGCTGGATAACGACGTTGCCAAAGATGGAGATTTCGACGGTTGCCTTCGTGCGTAGCTGGATATCTCCATTGAATTTGCTTGCAAGCTGTTGAGTTTAGGGTGTAAGCCGCCCCCAATGATTCAGGTTTTCCGTGCCCCGCAGGAACTGGATTGGCGTGATGGGAGCGAACTCACTTCATGCTGTACCAAAACGCGGACTCGCGTAAATCCAGGGGTGCTTTGTGCAGCATATTTTCTCCCGCCGTTTTTTCAATCGCTTAGTCGGAACGAACGTGAGCTCATTTATCTCCCGCAATGTCAGGTTGCTGGGCGTGGCGCTGTTGCTGCCGATGCTGCTGACCGGCTTGCAGGCGCAGACTGCCCACTTCAGCTGGGTCCAGGCTGGACTGGTCAGCGGCTTGAGCGGACCCACCGGCATTGCTGTGGACACGGGCGGGAATGTTTACGTTGCCGACACCGGCGATACCGGGGTGAAAGAGATTCCGCCCGGCTGCGCTTCCTCCGGTTGCTTGAATATGCTGGGCAGCGGTTTTAGCGGGCCTTCGGGCGTTGCCGTGGATGCGAGCGGGAACGTTTATGTTGCCGACACCGGCAATGGTGTGGTGAAGGAGATGGTGGCGGTAGGCGGCAGCATCCCTGCCACGCCAACCATTAACACGCTGGGTGGTGGTTTCACCGCTCCCTATGGAGTTGCGGTGGACGGCAGCGGGAACGTTTACGTCTCGGATACAGGCATCGGGATCGATACCGTGAGTGAGATTCCGGCAGGCTGTGCGTCCGCTGCTTGCGTGGTCACGCTGGGCGGCGGCTTCAGCGTTCCCTATGGGATTGCGGTGGACGGCAGCGGGAACGTTTACGTCGCGGATAAAGTTGGCAGTGCAGTGAAAGAGATTCCGGCCGGTTGCACTACCGCCGGTTGCGTGGTCACGCTGGGCGGGGGCTTTAGCGGTCCGCAGGGCGTTGCAGTAGACGGGAGCGGGTATGTTTGGGTCGCCGATTCCAGCGGCAATGCGGTGAAAGAGATTCCTCCTGGCTGCACTTCCTCCGGTTGCGTGGTTGGGTTAGGCAGCGGGTTCAACGGGCCTTCGGGCGTTGCGGTGGACGGGAGCGGAAACGTTTACGCCGCCGATACCGGAAATAGCCAGGTGGTGAAGCTGGAAACGGAATCGGTGGACTTTGGCACGGTTGCCATCGCCCAGGCGAGCGCGAAGATCTCGTTGACCTTCACCTTTGACAGCGGCGGGAGCATTGGCAAGCCGGTGGTGCTGACGCAGAGCGTGGCGGGGCTGGACTTTGCCGATGCCGGCACGGGCAGTTGCACCACCAACGGGACTAGTCACACCTATGGCGCGGGCGATATCTGCACGGTGGACGTGAGCTTTACACCCGCGGTGGCCGGGCTGCGCTACGGGGCGGTGGAATTGCAGACTAACTTGGGCGCCACGATCGCGACGGGCAACGTACATGGTGCCGGCTCCGGTCCGCAGGTGAGCTTTTTACCCGGCAGCCAGAGCACGCTGGGCGGCGGCTTCAGCGCTCCCCCGGGGGTGGCGGTGGACGGGAGCGGCAATGTCTTCGTCGCTGATTCCGGCAACAATGTAGTGCAGGAGATTCCGGCCGGATGCGCGAATTCCAGTTGCGTCATCCCGTTGGGTGGCAGCTTTGTCTTCAGCGCGCCCTATTACGTTGCGCTGGACGGGAGCGGCAACGTCTTTGTCGGCGATAGCAGCAACAATCTGGTGGAAGAGGTTCTGGCTGCGGGTAGCTATACCGTGGTCAACCCCTTGGGCAGTGGCTTTAACAAACCCCAAGGCGTTGCCGTGGACGGCGCCGGCAATGTCTTCGTCGCCGATACCAATAATAATCAGGTAAGGGAGATTCTGGCGGTGGGCGGCAGCATTCCCGCCTCTCCGACCATCCTCACGTTGGGCGGCGGTTTTACCTATCCGCTCGACGTTGCGGTGGACGAACTCGGCAACGTCTTCGCCACCGATCCGTTCAACAATAATGCGGTGAAGGAGATCCCCCCGGGCTGCACAAGCGAAAGCTGCGTCATCACCCTGGGCAGCGGCTTCAGTCTTCCATTTGGAGTCGCGGTGGACGGTGCCGGCAATGTCTTCGTCGCGGACACCGGCAACGGCGCGGTAAAAGAGATTCTGGCGGCGGGCGGCTACATTACAATCAACACCCTGGCCAGTGGCTTTAATAACCCCACGGGGGTTGCGGTGGATGGGTTCGGCAATGTCTATGTAGCGGATAGAGATAACAACCGCGTGGTGAAATTGGATTTCGCCGACGCGCCGACGCTGAGTTTCGCGACGGCGACAGATGTCGGATCGGCCGATAGTACAGATGGTCCGCAGACGGTGACGGTGCAGAACATCGGCAATGCGCAACTGACCTTCCAGCCCTTCGTCGCAGCCAACCTGCTCGACGCAATTCTGACCCCCTCCGGCGCAACCGATTGCACGGCGTTGAGCGGTCTGCAGTTGGCGCCAGGCGTGAGCTGCACGCTTGCTATCGAATTCGAACCCGCCGTAGCCGGCTCACCGGTGACAGGATATGTGGATGTGGTGGACAACGCGCTGAACGCGGTGTCGCCGAATTATGCCACCCAGTCCATCGTCGTGCAGGGCACCGGCGTAGGTGGAACCACATCGCAGACCATCAACTTCCCCAACCCGGGCACCCAGACCTATGGCGTGGCTCCGTTCGCGTTAACCGCAACGGCCTCTTCCGGACTGGCGGTGAGCTACGCGGTGATCTCCGGCCCCGCCTCGGTATCTATCATCGGCACGCTGACCATTACGGGCGCGGGATCGGTAACTGTGCAGGCGACTCAGGGCGGAGATGGCACCTATGCCGCGGCTACGCCGGTTAACATGACTTTTATGGTCTCCGCCGAGGCGCTGACGGTGACGGGACTGGTGGCGAACAGCAAGACGTATGACGGAACGACGGCGGCGACGCTGTCTGGGACGTCTTCTCTGGTGGGGGTGGTGAGCGGCGACACGGTGAGTTTGTCGGGCACGGCGGTGGGGACGTTTGCCAGCCCGGGCGTTGGCACAGGGATCGCGGTGAACATCACGGGGCTGTCGCTGAGCGGCGGGAGCGTGGCGAACTACACGCTGACGGCACCGACGGCGACGGCGAACATCAGCCCGGCGACGCTGACGGTGGCGGGCCTGGTGGCGAACAGCAAGACGTACGACGGGACTACGGCGGCGACGCTGTCTGGGACGTCTTCTCTGGTTGGGGCGGTGAGCGGCGACACGGTGAGCTTGTCGGGAACGGCGGTAGGGACGTTTGCCAGTCCAGGCGTGGGCACGGGGATCGCGGTGAACATCACGGGGCTGTCGCTGAACGGCGGGAGCGTGGCGAACTACACGCTGACGGCGCCGGCGTCGTCGGCCAACATTACGGCCAAGGCGCTGACGGTGGCGGGCCTGGTGGCGAACAGCAAGACGTACGACGGAACGACGGCGGCGACGCTGTCCGGGACGGCTTCTCTGGTTGGCGTGGTGAGCGGCGACACGGTCACACTTGCAGGCACGGCGGTAGGGACGTTTGCCAGCCCGGGCGTTGGCACGGGGATCGCGGTGAACATCACGGGGCTGTCGCTGAGCGGCGGGAGCGTGGCGAATTACACGCTGACGGCGCCGGTGTCGTCGGCCAACATTACGGCCAAGGCGCTGACGGTGGCGGGGCTGGTGGCGAACAGCAAGACGTACGACGGAACGACGGCGGCGACGCTGTCCGGGACGGCTTCTCTGGTTGGCGTGGTGAGCGGCGACACGGTCACACTTGCAGGCACGGCGGTAGGGACGTTTGCCAGTCCAGGCGTGGGCACGGGGATCGCGGTGAACATCACGGGGCTGTCGCTGAACGGCGGGAGCGTGGCGAACTACACGCTGACGGCGCCGGCGTCGTCGGCCAACATTACGGCCAAGGCGCTGACGGTGGCGGGCCTGGTGGCGAACAGCAAGACATACGACGGAACGACGGCGGCGACGCTGTCTGGGACGTCTTCTCTGGTTGGCGTGGTGAGCGGCGACACGGTGAGCTTGTCGGGCACGGCGGTGGGGACGTTTGCCAGCCCGGGCGTTGGCACGGGGATCGCGGTGAACATCACGGGGCTGTCGCTGAACGGCGGGAGCGTGGCGAACTACACGCTGACGCAGCCGACCTCGTCGGCCAACATTACGGCCAAGGCGCTGACGGTGGCGGGGCTGGTGGCGAACAGCAAGACGTACGACGGGACTACGGCGGCGACGCTGTCTGGGACGTCTTCGGTGGTGGGGGTGGTGAGCGGCGACACGGTGAGTTTGTCGGGCACGGCGGTAGGGACGTTTGCCAGCCCGGGCGTTGGCACGGGGATCGCGGTGAACATCACGGGGCTGTCGCTGAGCGGCGGGAGCGTGGCGAACTACACGCTGACGCAGCCGACCTCGTCGGCCAACATTACGGCCAAGGCGCTGACGGTGGCGGGGCTGGTGGCGAACAGCAAGACGTACGACGGGACGACGTCGGCGACGCTGTCTGGGACGTCTTCGGTGGTGGGGGTGGTGAGCGGCGACACGGTGAGTTTGTCGGGCACGGCGGTAGGGACGTTTGCCAGCCCGGGCGTTGGCACGGGGATCGCGGTGAACATCACGGGGCTGTCGCTGAACGGCGGGAGCGTGGCGAACTACACGCTGACGCAGCCGGCGTCGTCGGCCAACATTACGGCCAAGGCGCTGACGGTGGCGGGTCTGGTGGCGAACAGCAAGACATATGACGGGACGACGGCGGCGACGGTGTCCGGGACGGCTTCGCTGGTTGGGGTGGTGAGCGGCGACACGGTGAGTTTGTCGGGCACGGCGGTAGGGACGTTTGCCAGCCCGGGCGTTGGCACGGGGATCGGGGTGAACATCACGGGGCTGTCACTGAGCGGCGGGAGCGTGGCGAACTACACGCTGACGCAGCCGACCTCGTCGGCCAATATCAGCCCGGCGGTGCTGACGGTGACGGCGAATAATGCCAGTATGGTATCCGGACAGGCATTGCCCAGCTTCAGCTACACGATTACCGGGTATGTAAACGGAGATACGTCCACGGTGGTTTCGGGGACGGCGACGCTGACGACGACGGCGACCAGCAACTCACCGGCGGGGAGTTATCCGATCACCTTCGCGACTGAATTGCTGACCGCGAGCAACTACACATTTAGCTATGCCAGCGGGACGCTGACGATCTCCAGCGCCGGTTCTGCCAACTACAACCTGACGGCGAACCCAACCACGCTGTCGATCCCGCAAGGACAATCGGGAACGACCACGATCACGCTGACCGGCTCCAATGGGTACGATGGCACGGTCAGCTTCTCTTGCGGTTCCTTGCCGGCGGGTATGAGTTGCAGCTTTACAAAATCATCGTTGACGGCGCCAACTGATGGCTCGGCTGTAACCACGGTACTCACGGTTACGACCAGCGCGGCTTCGGCCAGGTTGAACCGGAATAGTTCTCGTCCTTTGGTTGCCGCGACCTTGACGATGGGCTTCGGAATCTTTGGATTTGTGCTGGCGGGTGGAGGCGCTCGCCGCAAGCGTCTATGGATGATTGGTTTGATGGTTCTATCGATGGCTTTGGTGTTCACCATGACCGGTTGTGGAAGTGGGAGCAGCCGTGGAGGTACTCCGGTTGGCAGCAGTACCATCACGGTAACGGCGGTTGCTTCCGCGAATGGAATACAACCGGCGATGCCAACGCAAACCTTGTCAATAACGGTCAATGTGACACAGTAAAATTTAAAACCGATTTGGCGGGACCGAAGGGCGGCCAGAGGATGGCCGCTTTTTTTATGGGAGCTGCCGGATTTATTCAAAATGGGATGCGGTATCAGTTCTGCATTGCTCAGAGCGAAAGCTCTGCCAATGTTGTGATTCTGGTGAGCAAAGAGTGAGGTTGTTGGCAAGAATGGAGGTGGGGGGAGCCAAGAACCATCCAAGAAGCATTCGTTCCTCGAGCAGATGGTGTCGCACCACGGGAGGAAGACTGATGCGGGAGACGATTGCAACAGAGAGTAAATCTTCCAACGCCGGTTTCGGCGGTCATGAGGGGCCCATGAGGCAGACGATTTTACTGGTGGAAGACGAGGAAATGGTTCGAGGGCTGATGTGCGAGGTTCTGGAGCAGGGGGGCTATGTAGTCCTGGCGTGCAGTACTCCGGCGGAAGCGATTGAGGTGAGCCGGCGGCATGAGGGGCCGATTGATCTGCTGCTGACCGATGTGGTGATGCCGGGGATGAACGGCTGCGAGATGGCCGAGCGGATTCACGAGTTTCTGCCCCAACTTCAGGTGGTTTTCATGTCCGGCTACACCGAACACGCACTGACTCATGACGGGCGGGTGGACCCGAAAGTCGAGTACCTGCAAAAACCGTTCACGCTGAAAGCCCTGACACAAAAGCTGGCGAAGGTGCTCAGAAAGCTGGACCAGCAGGCGGGGTAGAGCTGTTCTTTGGAAGGTGCGCCCGATATTAGAGCAGCGCTGGGGGCCTTCGCTTGAGCTTCGCGGCGGGTACGCGGCAAAAGGCGCCGCTCCGGCCTCGGGCGCTCGGCGCTCAGAATGACACTCTCAAAAATTTGTGCGTCAGGCATCGGCGCGAAGCAAGCACAGCCACTCTGGCTAGACTGCAATTTGCCGTAGCGGCGCCGTTACGCGGCGCGCGCGCCGATGGCGATGTCCATGCTGTGCGCCAAAACGTGCTCCTGCGTATGGGCCAGAGCAGGCGCGTTGGTGCCGGCGGCTTTGCGGGCCGGCTCAACAAGGTGCAAGAAGGATTCCGTCTTGTGGCTTGCCTGGGGCGTCAGCATCTTCAGGCAGGCCAGCTGCAACTCCATGAAGGAAGCGATGGCCTGAGCCATCAGGTCGAACAGGTTGCCGAGTGCGGGCGTGATGCAGGACGCGGCCTCGTATTTTGAGACGTCGTATTTCGAGACGCAGGCGTCGATGACGCGGGACTGCATCTGGAGGACGGCTTCGAACGAGGCTTTCTCCACCCCAATCGCCTGGTCCATGGCGAAGCTGCACAGCTCCTGAAACTCATGGGTGAGCGCGGAATAAGTTGGATCTTGTGCTGCCGCCAGGGAAGATAACGGAGCTTTGACGGGTGGGCTGGTTCTCGGGTTCATGGCTCCTCCTTAAATGGCTTACTTGACAGATTGGATGGATGAAAGTAGCACGGTAATTTGAATGGTGCGTGAAAACTTCGATGAATTGTTTTCATCGCTACCATAGAGAGTTTTGATGAGTTGTAAGTCGATTGAAACAAAGTGAGAGTTGCGCACTTAACCCGCGGAGAGCGCAGAGTTAGAGGAAGCATCTGAAGATGCGGAGGCGGTCGGCGAGCCGGCGTTTTCGACCATGCGGACGATTTCACCGGGGATGGCGTCGAGTCCCAAGACGTTGTGGAGGATGCCGGCTTCGGCGCAGGCGCGCGGCATTCCATAGACGGTGCAGGTCGCCTCATCTTCGCCGAGGGTGTAGCCGCCGGCGCGGTAGATGGCCGACATGCCCTGTTGTCCGTCGCAGCCCATGCCGGTGAGGATGACTCCCATGACGTGCTGGCCGAACTGCTCGGCGGCGGAGTGCATGAGGACATCCACGGAAGGGATGTGGAGCGTGTTAGTGGGCACCAGGGACATGTGGGCGCAGGCGCCGGTGATGCGGCGCAGCACGCGAAGCTGTTCTCCGGCGCGGGCGATGTAGATTACGCCGGGCAGCAGCGGCTCGTTCGGCTCCGACTCTTTGACACGCATTTTGCAGATGGAGTCCAGGCGGCGGGCAAACGGTCCGGTGAAGCCGGGCGGCATGTGCTGGACGATGGCGACCGGGACGGCGAGATTGGCGGGCAGCAAAGGAAGGATACGCTGCAATGCCTTGGGGCCTCCGGTGGAGGTTCCGAGGCAGACCAGCCTGGGCACGGCGAAGCGCCGGGAGGAACGGGCGGCGGCTTTGTAGATGGATTCCCGAACGGGCGGCGCGATTCGCTGAGCCTGAGGCGGACGGCGCTGGCGGGTGACGGCGGCTTTGCACTTGGCGATGAGATCGTCCTTGATGCGCACGATGTCGAGCGAGGCGTAGGAGAGATCTTTGGAAAGAAAGTCGTAAGCGCCGCGGCTGAGCGCTTCGAGGGTGGCATCGGCGTGGGCGCGGGTGAGGGAGCTGACCATGATGACGGGACAGGGCGCGGCTTCCATGATTTTGGAGAGCGCGTCGAGGCCGGTCATGCGCGGCATTTCGATGTCCATGGTGATGACATCGGGGCGGAGGTGAAGGGCTTTCTGCACGCCCTCCTGGCCGTCGCAGGCGGTGTCAATGACGCGCAGGGCGGGGTCGCTTTCAATCATGCGGCGCAGGGCGGTACGCATGAAGGCGCTGTCATCGACGACGAGTACACGGATGGGATTGGCGGAGGGTTCGGTCATTAGAAGCGGAACAGGACCGCGACCAGCGCCCTGACCTCCTTCACGTAGCTTTCGATTTCCAAGGTCAGGCAGACCATGTCGAGGGACCGGATGCGCGGCGACTGAGCGGCGAGGATCTTCCAGGCGGGCTCGTCCTGCAGGCTGACCTCGATGTTTTCCTGGTATCCGTAGCCCAGGCCGGAGGTGCGGCAGAGCAGGTCGGCGATGTTGACGATGGCGGCCAGGACGGGCTCCAGCGTGGCGCGTTCGACGTCGTGATGGCGGCGCATGACTTCGGAGAGGTAGTCGAAGAGCTGCCAGTGGGTGGAGAGCAGGTCTCCGGTGATTTCATGGGTGATGCCGATCTGTTCCATCTCGACCTCGCGCAGGGGGCGCTGCGATTGGGCGGCGATTTTGAAGACCAGGGCGAACTCGCGCGGGATCAGCAGCATGTTGACCAGGATTCCGAGGTCGTGGACGAGGCCGGCGAGATAGGCGCGCTCGATATCGGGATAGCCGATTTTGCGGGCGAGGTTGCGGGCGATGAGAGCGCAGGCCAGCGAGTGCTCCCAGAAGGGTGTGGGATCGATGTCGCGTCCCTTGGGCGAGACCTGCATGAGACAGCAGGAGGTGACGATGTCCCTGAGGCGCGAGACGCCCAGCGCCAGGGCGGCGGAGCGCAGGTTGGTGACTCGCTGGCGCATGCCGAACAGGGGCGAGTTGGCCATGTGGAGCACCTGGGAGCTGAGCGCGCCGTCGTGGGAGACGAGCTGGATCGTCTTGTGCAGGTCGATGTCATCGGTGTTCCCGCTGAGCTGGTTGAGCACGGGGAACAGGATTGCGGGGAGCGACGGCAGCTGGTTGATTCCCTCAACACGGCGCTGAATATCCGACAGAGACAGGTTGGGCATACGTCACCTCTTGACGGGCGTTTTGATGTACGCCATGGCACCGGGAAAGTGGACCAGGCGGAAGTCGTCGTGAATGCCAAACAACGATTCGGCGTGGCCCAGGAACAGATAGGAGTGGGAGAGGAGATTGTTGTGGAAGTGCTGAATGACGCGTTTTTTGCTGGCTCCGTCGAAGTAGATCAGGACGTTGCAGCAGAAGATGACGTCGATGGATTTGACGAAGACCATGCGCGAGTCGTCGAGCAGGTTGAGGCGGCTGAACTTGATGCGCTTGCGCACCTCGTCGCGCACGCGATACTCGACGGAGCCATTGGGTGTAGAACCGGCGACCGGATCGAAATATTTGCGGAGGATCTCCGGAGCGACGTTGCGCAGAGCGTAGTTTCCGTAAACGCCCTCCTGGGCGCGGGTGAGCGAGCGGTCGTTGAGGTCGGTGGCGATGATCTCGAAGGTGAATCCCTGGAGGAAGCGGCTGGCCTCTTCCATGAGGATGATGGCGAGGGTGTAGGGCTCCTCGCCGGTGGAGCAGCCGGCGCTCCAGATGCGCAGATGGCGGTAGTGGAGCTTGTCCGGGGACGAGGCAAGGGATGGAAGGACGAGGCGCTGCAGGGCGGCCAGCTGGGGCTGATTGCGGAAGAAGCAGGTTTCGCCGACGGTGATTTCGTTGAGCAGCAGATGCATTTCGCTGGTGCGCGAGGCGGAGCGGGTGAGCAGCTCGTGATACTGCCGGAGGCTAGGGATGTTCAGCTCCTTCATGCGGCGTCCGCAGCGGTCTTCCAGGAATCCGAGGCGGTTATCGGTGTGAAAGATTCCGGCGACCCCGTAGATGAGATCGCGGATCTGATAACAGACCGGGCTGGTGGTTGCGGGGCCGGGGGCTGAAGTATTTGTACTCATGAATATCCTCTACTGGACCGCGAATGGCAGCGAGCAGCCGCGGACGAAGTGGTTGGGGTCGAGCACCAGACGCACGCGGCCATCTCCGGTGATGGTGGCTCCGGCGACGTAGGGGCTGTCGCGGAGCAGGGCACTGAGCGGCTTGACGACGGTGGACTCCTGTCCGATGAGGGCTTCGACGGCGAGCGCGATGCGGGTGTCATTGATGGACAGGATGACGGCGCGGCTGGCCTGGCCGTCGCCCGAGGCGCCGATGATGTGGGCGAGGCGCAGCAGGGGAACGGTGCGATCGCGCAGGACGAGGACCTCGGAGCCTTCGACGCAGTGGACGGCGGCGTGGTCCATGCGCACGGTTTCAAGCACGGAGCGCAGCGGGATGGCATAGACCTCATCGCTGACCTGGACGAGCAGGACGGGCAGGATCGCCATGGTGAGCGGGACCTTGAGGGTGATGACGGTTCCCTGGCCGAGCACGGTTTCGATTTCGACGCTGCCGTTAATGCGGCGCAGATTGGTGCGGACCACGTCCATGCCGACGCCGCGGCCGGAGATGTTGTTGACCTTGGCGGCGGTGGAAAAGCCGGGGAGAAAGAGCGCGTCGAGGAGTTCGCGGCGGGTGAGCGCGGCGGCCTGCTCGGCGGAGTGGAGACCTTTTTCGATGATCTTGTGGCGAACGCGCTCGAGGTCGATGCCGCGCCCGTCGTCGCGGACGGTGACGATGATCTGATCGCCCTGCTGGCGGGCATCGACGGTGATGCGGCCGACGGGATTTTTGCCGGAGGCGGCGCGCTGTGCAGCGTCTTCGATGCCGTGATCGAGCGAGTTGCGCAGGATGTGGACCAGGGGATCGTGGATGAGCTCGATCATGGTTTTGTCGATCTCGGTTTCCTGGCCGGAGATGACGATTTCGATTTCTTTGCCGACCTGGTGGGAGAGTTCGCGGACCAGGCGGGGCAGCTTGCGGAAGACGTTGTCGATGGGCACCATGCGGGTGCGCAGGCTGGCGTTCTGCAATTCGTCGGTGATGAAGCTGAGGCGCGCGGTGGAGGTGGCGACGGCTTCGGTGAGGGCGAGATCGTTGGCAGAGGCCAGGGCTAAGTCTTGCGAGAGACGGAGCAGGCGGTTGCGTTCGAGGACGAGTTCGCCGACGAGGTTGACGAGGTAGTCGAGCTTGCGGATCTCGACGCGCATGGTGTCGGAGGCATCAGGGCGCGCGGCGGCGAGGGCTCGCGCGGCTTTTTCGGCGGCGGCATCGGTGGCGAGTTGGGCGGCGGCCACGGCGAGCGGGCCGGATATGGAGCAGGGTTCGGCGGCGATTGCGGGCGATGGCGTGGCTGCGGCGGCTTCCGCCAGTGCATCGGCCAATGGTACGTCGGCTGATGGTGCGTGCTCCGGTGCGCGCTCCGGTGCGCACTCCGGAACTGCGGCGCCCGGTGGTGAGAGGGCGTCGTCGGGCTGGGCGCAACGCTCGAGGATTTCGAGGAAGGGTGCGAGGTCGCACTCGGGCGAGCGGCCTTCGCGCACGTCGGCCATCATGAGGCGAACCTGGTCGTTGACCCGCAGGAGCGCATCGATGATGGCGCGGGTGATGGCGAGTTCGCCTTTGCGCAGGTGATTGAGCAGGTCCTCGGCTTGATGGGTGAGCTCGACCAGGGTTTCAAAGCCGAAGAAGCTGGAGGTTCCCTTGATGGTGTGCATGCCGCGGAAGACGCGGTTGACGACCTCGGGGTCGGAAGAGTCTTCGAGAGTGAGCAAGTCCTGTTCGACCTGCTGGACGAGCTCTTCGCTCTCGGTAAGGAAGTCTTTAAGTAGATCGTCTGGAACAAAGTCGGCCATAGAGGTTCCGTTGAGTGTTTTCCTACAAGGATTCAATCGGCGGAAGTGCGAAATGCTTTACCGGGGAGGTGCAACTAATGCGAAGAACAAGTTCAAGCGCAAGTGCAACTACAAAAGTTTAGGGGTGGAATGCACTGCTTCCCACCTTAGCGCGCGAAAGACATCGGCGCGGAACCTGGGGCACCCGGCAGTTTGTGATCCTCCGCCGAAAAAACCCAGAGGGCGCTGTTAGTGTGGCGGTGCGTTTGGGACCGGGACAGGGGCGGGTGGGGCGGTTTGCGGCTGGTGGGCGGTGATGATGACGATATCGACGCGGCGGTTGAGGCGGCGTCCGTCTTCGGTGGAGTTGTCGGCCACGGGGTGGTACTCGGCATAACCGGCGGCGGAGAGACGCTCGGGATCGATGTGTTCGCGGGTGATGAAGATACGAATGATCTCGGCGGCGCGGGCGGTGGAGAGCTCCCAGTTGGAGTGGAAGCGGGCGGTGTGAGATGGGGATGTTATCGGTGTGGCCTTCGATGCGCAGGTTGCTGCCGACCGAGGCGATGACTGAGCCGATGCGGTCGAAGGTATCGAGAGAGCTGGCGCGCAGGCCGCTGGATCCGCTGTCGAAGAAGCCGATCTCGTGGAGGCTGAGGACGAGGCCTTCGGGAGTTTGGCGGAGCGAGACGGTGTGGTTCTGGAGTTCGGGAGCAAGATCGGCTTCCAGCTTGCGGAGGATGATATCGGTGGCCGGCTGGGGCCGGGCTGGATGGGTGAAGGCCGCAGGATTGGTGCCAGGAATGACGATGGGAGCCGCACCCTGTCCGGCACCGACACCGAGATCCTGGAAGCCGGAGGCGATGGCATTGGAGAGGCTGGCCATCTTGGCCTTGTCGACTTCGGCGGAAGAGTAGAGGACGACGAAGAAGGCGAAGAGCAGGGTCATAAAGTCGGCATAGGAAAGGACCCAGCGTTCGTGATTTCCGTGCGGTTGGGGGCGTTTTTTCATCATGGTTCTCCGGCACTGCTTTGGGATTGCACGGCGGACAGGGAATCGGATTTTGGCCTGTCGCGGGCCTGTTGAAGGAATCCGGTAAGTTTGGCCTCAAGGATGCGGGGATTAATTCCCTCAAGGATGGAGACGACACCCTCCAGGGTGAGCTCGCGGAGTATCTGGCGAAGGCGGAGACGATGGCGCAGCTTGCCGGCGATGGGCAGGGCGATGAGATTGGCGAAGCCGACGCCGTAATTGATGTACACGTCGACCACGTTGGTACTGGTATCGAAGTTGAGATTCCAGACATGCTCGATGATCATGGAGCGGGTAATGCGCCGCCCCGCGTTGCGCATGAGATATTCCAGCAGCGCGAACTCCTTGGCGGTCAGCTCGATCCTGCGGCCGCCACGCTGGACCTTACGCTCCACCCGGTCCAGTTTCAGGTCGGCCACCTGCAGCACCGAGTTGACCGAAGGGCGCCCGCGTCGAAGAAGGGCGCGCACTCGGGCCGAAAGTTCGGAGTAGGAAAATGGCTTTACCACACAGTCGTCAGCTCCGCTGTCCAGGGCGAAAATGCGGTCCTCGACACGCGGGCGGGCAGTGAGAACCAGAACCGGAAGCTGCGGTTTGCCCGGCCGCACGTTCCGTAGCACCGAGATGCCGTCGAGTTTGGGAAGGTTCAGATCGAGAACCATGAGGTCGTAATCGAGGTCCGAGGCCATCAGTGCGCCCTGCTCCCCGTCGAGCGCTACGTCCACCGCATAGTGCTCCGATTCCAGCCCCTTGCGAATGTAGGAGGCCAGAGCCGCGTCGTCTTCAATCACCAGAATTCGCATTCCTCGAACTCCACTTCCTAGCGTTTGAGTGTTAAGCATGACGCGGGCCGATTCAGATCGTGAGAAATCATTCATCTTTCCTAGGGAATAGCCTAGGGCTGCTTCCCATTCCTGGACAAATTCCCACGATAGGGCTGGACTTTTGGCGGCACGACCAAGGCCCGGAAAGGATCGAAAAATTCACTTCGGGGAGTTGGCCCTGCAGGGGTTACGGTCTGCGGCTCGTTATCAGAATGTAGCTGCGCCAGTTACGGGCTCTGCCGCCGGGCCCTTCTCAAGTGACTAAGGGCAATCATGCGCGAGCTAGTGGCTCAACCTGATTGTGGAGGGGCAATCGCATCTTTATGCTGGTTTCATCGCGCAGAAGGTGATTTGACTTTGATGACTCCGCCCACCGGGCAGCAGCGTTCCAATACGGCAGTGATACGCACGGCCGTGAAACTGGCCCGGCCCTGCTGGCCGCATCTTGACCGGGATCGTGCCTGCTCTCACTGTTGTCCGCGCCGGTCACCTTGCTGTCTCCCCTGCCTCTCAAAATCGCCGTGGACAGTGTGCTGGGCTCGCAAGCTCTGCCCGGCTGGCTGCATCTGCTGCCGTTGCCGGCCCGATGGCTTAAGGCCTCCAACGGCGGGCTGGCGATCTGCGCCCTGCTGCTGCTGGCCATTGCGCTGCTGAACTGCTTCCAGTCGCTGGCAAGCTGGCTGCTGTGCACCTACACAGGGGAAAAACTGGTCCACGATCTGCGCGGGCTCCTGCTGTTTCGCGCGCAGCGGTTGAGCCTGGCCGTACATGACCGTCGCGGCGCCAATGATATTGCCTACCGGATTCAGTATGACGCCCCTGCCATTCAGAACCTGTTTCTGCAGGGGATGGTGCCTCTATGTTCGTCGGGCTTCACCTTTGCTGCCATGATGGTGGTGACGGTGCGCATCAGCTGGCACATTGCCGCGATTGCGGCCTTTGTTTCGCCCATGCTCTTTGTGTTGGCGCGCAATTCCAGCCGCAAGGTGCACAAGGGCTACCACGAGGTCAGCGAACTCGACAGCTCGGCAATGCTGGTACTGCACGAGGCGCTCAGCTGTCTGCGCGCGGTGAAAGCCTTTGGGCAGGAAGCCTACGAAGACGAACGCTTCCGCCGCAAGTCGCGCCAGCGCATGACCGAGCAGGTGCGGCTGGCTTCGATCCAGGCAGGCTTCCACGTGCTGATTGGATTCTGCGTGGCGCTGGCGGCGGCCGTGGCCATGGTCATGGGTGTTACCGAAGTCCGCCAGCAGATGATGACGGTCGGCGAGTTTCTGCTCGTTATGGCCTACATGGCGCAACTCTACGAGCCGCTGCGCACATTCAGCACCAAGATTCCCGAACTGCAGTCGACGCTGGCCAGCCTGCATCGGGCCTTTGCGCTGCTGGAGGAAACCCCCGAGATGGAACAGATGCCGTTGGTCTCTCATCCCGTGCGGGCGCGCGGCGAGGTTGAGTTCCGCAACGTCTCGTTCCACTACACGGCGGGTGGGCGCAGCGTATTGAAGGATATCTCATTCCACGTCCGACCCGGCATGCGCGTAGGAGTGGTGGGACCGAGCGGATCGGGCAAAAGCACCCTGGTCAATCTGCTGACCCGTTTCTACGATCCCACGGACGGCTCCATTCTGATCGACAGCACCGATCTGCGGCAATACAGCCTCGCCGGGCTGCGTCAACAGTTCTCCATCGTGCTGCAGGAGCCGATGCTGTTTTCCACCACGGTGGCGGGCAACATCGCCTACGCCGACCCGCAGGCCTCGCGCGCCAGCGTGGTGCGCGCCGCCAAACTGGCCAACGCGCACGATTTCATTCAACGCCTGCCACAAGGATATGACACCCTGCTGGGAGACGGTGGGACAGGGCTCTCGGGAGGCGAGCGGCAGAGGCTGGCGATAGCGCGCGCCTTCCTGAAAGACGCTCCCATGCTGATTCTCGACGAGCCCACCAGCGCCGTCGATCTTCGTACGGAAGAACTCATTGTGCAAGCCCTGGAAACGCTAATGGAGCGACGAACGACATTTATGATCGCCCATCGGCTGAGCACGCTGGAGCACTGCGACATGGTGCTGGTGCTGCAGAACGGCTCCCTGCGCGCAGTCACCGATACGATGGACGAGGCCAGAAGCCACCTGTTCGCCACGGCGGTTCCACGGGCCGTAAGGGTGATGACGCCAGGACCGGTGCTGGTGCGACGCGAACATTGATCCCCGCGTCGCCCGCGGCGTCCCCGGTCTTTCCAGGCTGGGTCCCTCGGTAAATTCCTTTCGGCAGTGCCTCCACTGCGCATTGGAGGGCGTGGCCATCGCCGGGGAAGAGTCCACCTGCATGCGTTTGCTCTGACCGCACGCTCAGGGTACAATTAATATATCTTCGGTTAGCGAAAGCCGGATGTAGGCGCGTAGCTCAGTTGGTTAGAGCGCTACCTTGACACGGTAGAGGTCAGGAGTTCGAGTCTCCTCGTGCCTACCATTTATTTTCTTACACTTAGAGTCATTCTCCATCCTCCTCTCCGGGCACATTAGGGCACAATAAGCGAAACCGCGTTCTCTTCCAGTTGCGGGAGCGGCTTCACCGCCGAGCCGTGATTCATCTTCAGATCGAGATAGACCTTCTGACCGCCGACTTCAATGGTGAGATCGGCTTTGCGCTGAAGGCGATCCTTGAACGTGCTGCGTAGCATGTGGAAATTCAGAGCACATAACCCGAGCTTCGAGCCCATGCCTGCTAGCTGGCGTTTGGCGCGATTGAACAGGGCTCCGCGGCATTCGCCGAACACGAACTCCGATTCCGGGTCGCGCTGGAGGCGATCAAGCAGAATCTTGCGGGTCTCCGGGCCAAAGGAGATGACTTGAGCGCTTACATCCTTAGCCGGCAAGCTGATCATTGAATTTTCGAAGTCAACCCGACTCCAGGAAAGATCGCGCAGTTCTGCGACGCGCGGACCGGTTTCGAGCATAATCCTCACAATTTCATAAAGGTCGCGGGTTTCCGGGTTATGGCCGGTGAGTTTCAGGAGAGACTGGCAGTGATTCTCACCGAGTCCTCTGGGAAAATTTAGATTGGACAACTTTTTCATGTTTGCTACTCCTTGCGCGCAATAACGCGCACTCTTGCAAGATTGCATTTCAGGGTGAACGCGGTGCTCCGCCTCGGCCCCCGTCAAGATTTCTTCTGCCTTGAAGCGGTACTGCCAGACCCTGCGGTTGATTCGAAGGTTAAGGGATGTCTGGATCGGCGAGGTAAGTACGCTTGGTACATTGTCCTCGGCCGGTTGCTACTTGCTTTTGGACCCCGGACGTTGTGCTTACTTGGTGAGATTACAAGGTCCTGGTTTGCTACCAAAGACATCAGCCGTGAGCGTCAATGTCGTCATTCGTCGGCAGGTAGCCGGTTCTGCGCGTGCTCAAACAAAGATCCTCGTTGAGTGTGGCGGTAGGGTGTTGTAACTTCTGTGATGGCTCAATTTCGACCGGAAACAGAGGGATCATGTCGAGGTTGGCGGTTCCCTTTATGAGACTTCGAAGGGTAAGGCGGAGGGGCACGCGGCCCCGTTTACGAACAGCGCACATGTTGTGCTCCTAACGATTGTGGATTGAATTACTTGAGGAACCGACCAAAACGATGGACGGTAGGATGTGCTGTGAGAATGGTCGTGCAAGCCGGTCCTTTAGAGTAACTGGGCTAGAAGCAATCTCCCGCTCGTTACTGCGACTATCACCTTGATGCCCTGAAGGCGTCTTACCACGACTTGATCTTGTGCTTCGGCAATCAGGTTGTGCTCTTTAGTTTGTATCGCTCAGCCATTCGTCGATGCGCCGGGCACCATTCGATTCGTCAAAGTTTTTGCCGTACACCGAGAGCGTGAACTTGATGCTCCGGTGCCAGAGGATTTTCGACAGGCTGAGGTAGTCCTCTGGATGTGCTTCCAGCCATGCGTAGGCGAACGCATCGCGGAATAGGTGCGGCGTCATCCGGCGCCCTGCGTACTTGAGCACGAGCTCGCCCACATTGTCGGTTGTGACCTGCCGGTCAAGCGTCCCACCATCCCGATTAAGGAACAGAGTGCCTGGATCAGGTGCGGCAGCAAGCCTGGGTCTGTGCTTGGTAAGGTATTCTTCGAGCAAAGGAATAATGCGGCGCGGCAAGATGCCGCGGACCTTGTGCCCCGTCTTCGTCTCGTCTTCACGGAAATAGAACTGCCAGAAGCTCTGTTGAGGATCTTGTTGCAGCGCATCTTCGACCCATTTCGGCCTGGCGATGTGAACGAGTGTTGGAAGCGGCGCAAAGAACACATTCGCCGTTTCTGGACTCCCTAGACGACACTCGCGGATGTTCCTCTGTCTCCATGGCAGTGTCGTTAACCAGGTCATCAGCAACTCGTCCTGTACATGCCATGAGGCTGCGGCTGCACCGAACTTCTTGCTCGGCTGAGTAGCTCTGATCTTTTCCGGGATTGTGCGGAGCACTTCATAGGGAACGAACTTCTTCGATTTCCTTTCTTGGAGCAGCGACTCGTCATCTTCCGGAATCTGGTCGAAGAGAGTCATAAACCAGCTGAAATCCTGGTTCTTATATTTGGGGTGGAACCGCAAGGCGCCGTAAATCATAGACAGCCGCAATAGCGAACTGCGGGAAAGATTGCGCTTGTTAATGCCCCATTCAACGAACGCCGAGACAACATCTTCAGTAAACAACGTCGCGAGTGACTCCACACCCGTAAAGTTTCCGATGTTTGTGGCAAATCCATAGCCGTCGGCACTCGAATTGGGGAGGCGAATCTGACCTTCACGGAGGACTCGGATTCATCCTTGCCCGCTTGAATCTCGTCATAAAAGGCTTGGACGACGGGTTGCGAGAAGCGAAGCTCAGCCTCCTTGCGCTTCGAGGCGTTCCACCACGACTGGTCACTGAGGATTGTCTCCGAGGAGAACATCGGTATCGGAGATCAGGTTGCCATGATCGGACGATTGGTTGGGCATGATGGTATTGTCAGGAATAATCCTACTGCACGATTCGGAACAATTTCGATGGTGCCCGCAACTAATCTGACTTGGAAGTGCTGAGGCGGCCGTCAGCGCCCATAGCGATATGAAGCGGATTGGCGCTCCCTGTTACAAGTACGGATATCCAATAGAACGCCGCCAGCGATAGGTAGGCAAAGAAATAGGGGTGGGTGAGACAGTGCCATGTCAGGGCGAGAAGGATACCCGACACGACGAAGGCAAGAAAGAACCCGATTCCGTGCTTGAGCGGTCGAGACGTTGTTCCGTATTCTCCTTCTCCACTTATATAAAGATCAATAATCATACAGCTATTCACCTTATCGCAATGTTATAGCCTTGTGAAATTCTTGACTTTTGGGAATTCCGACTGGGACCACTTGTTTACTCGGAAGTAACGCAGCGGGCTAGATTCTTGAAACCGAGGTTCTCTCACGCTGAGCAAGACCACCCCAAAACGCTACCCTCGTGCACGAAACTACGGGCTGGAATGCGGGCTGGAGAAACGTTAAAATCGAGGTTAACGGTTATTAGTCAGCAACATACAGGATTGAGATCTCGGTAAATTGGGCGAAACGGCGCCTCCGCGCACGAACCAAAGCGGAAGCTCTGGCATCCCGGGGTAGGTTCGCAAGCGACGGTCCCGATGGCCCCGCCACAGGCTCAGTGCCGTTGGGGAATATGCTGGCCTCAGACCACCTGCGGCCAGCCGCACTCAAAACTGGGGCTAATCTCACGCGGGGGCAGCGCCTCAGGAATTTCCTGTAGGACCACCCCAGGAAGCAGGGCCTCGGGTTGTGAGTGCATCATTGCATAGCTCTCCCGCATCAAAGTGCTCACGCGGTACTTCCGCGGAAGGAGGAGGACACGACGCTCAGACGTCGATGATGCCCGCGCCGCTTAACAACGAGGAGAGGTCCGGTTTCTCTTGCCGGATTGATCGAGTTGCTGAAGACGCTGAACGCGTGGTGGAAATGACGTCAGCCTTCCGCGGACCGTAGAAATCCCCTGCGTGGTGTGCTGTAATGCGCCTCTTTGTGAGCGCCAGTTCAGACGAGTCAACACACTGCTGGAAACGAACTGATCGAAAGACGCCGCAGGAGACCGCTGCTGCTCCTTCTATCACGCCTATTTTCGCAGGGTATCGGATTGCACTTGACAGAAACCTTCTCGTTGAATGGAATTGCAGTTCAGGCTTTGTGGAGTAGAGAGGCCAAGACTCCCTGACATGCCGCTATCATACCAAGACGCATTCTCACTCGCCGATAATCCCTTTTATCCACGCCGGCAGGCGTTGCTTGGCGTCCAAGACCCAGTTGTCATGCAGACGCTCGTGTCGCGTCCCTTGCGAGTTCATGAAGAAAAGGCACTGCTCGCGTTGTATTCCGAGGATGCGGGGCCTTTCAAAGAACACGTGGAACGATTTCTGAGCACCATTTCACAGTTTGGCTATGACCCTAAGAAGGAGGAGCTGTGCTCTGAGCCTTTCATCTTCCTGATAAAAGGCTCTATCGGGTCTGGAAAAACTACGCTGGCAAATGTCATGGTTTATCACCTCAAGCGAGCTAACCCCGCAGGCGACCGTTTAGTTGTTTTCGATCCCTGGCCGGAGGAGCGATTTGATATTTTCACCAAGCAGGAGACCGAGATTGGGAAACTCGAAACTCAGATTCTCGATCAACTATCAAAAGGGAAATACTGCTGTGTCATGGTAGACAATTTGGTTGCGGGTGCGGAGGAAAAGGCTTTTCAGCTATATGCAAGGCTGATCAAAACCAACTTGACATTTCTCTTCCTCATCTCAGGCGATGCGGATATTAGAGGGAAATCCTACCTAAACACCCAATTCAAGATTTATCCTTTTGACACAAAGGAGTTGACCGAGGAAACTGCAATGCGCTTTGTCCAGCATCGCATCAACTTTTATCGACACTTGAAGCTGCCAGCGCTAGCGAACCACAGCATTTTTCCTTTTGCAGAAGACAACATCAGAAAGGCTGTAGCTGCGAAACAACTGGGCGACACCATTACCATCCGCACTCTAAACGTCATCCTTGATGGCTGTCTCACCTATCGGTTGGATCAATTAAGCAAGGAACAGCCCACTTTTACGATACAGACGTTACTAGAGCCGGAGGTCCCGAACCATGTTATTGATGTCATAGCAACTTATCGCAAGCTTCTACAAGAAGGGCAACTGACTGCATGACTCAATACAATCCTTTTCCGGATTATCCAGTGGTAAGACTGAAAGACGATGCTAAAAGTGTCGAATCCAAGACGATTAATACCGAAGCCATTGCAACTTCGCACGAGCTGCTGGACATCTACGTAAAGCAGTGGAAAGAGAAACAAGCCAAGGTACACACTGACGTTGAGCCTTTAATCATTCGCGTCGAGGGGGATTACGGGACAGGCAAGACGCATTTGCTGCTGGATGCCATCGCTCGAATTCAAAAGGAACTCGGCGACCTCTACCCAGCCCTCACCATCATGAGATTCACTTGTGTCGAGACTGATCCGGTCCGGTGGTATCGCAGCACAATTGGTGGGGAACTCGCGCGCCCGTTTCTCATCAACATGGTCGTTCGTCTCTATGCGGCGGCTGGCAAGGATGTCGCGGCGGGAGCGGAGTTGACTAAGGCTGCTGTAGGTCAGCTTGAGAATGATTACCAGTCCATCTATAACCTAATTAAAACCAGCTTTCTGAACCTCTCGAAGATCGACGAACGTTTCAACAAACTACTCGTACAGATTTGTCAGGGGGCAGGTGAAGATTTACGTAGGGTACTCGCCGGACTTGTGTGGGATACGACCGTGAAGATATCCACACGCTGGCTGGCTGGCAACGAACTCACGCCGGTCGAGTTGGAGAAGCTCCGCATCTCAGCTTCGCTTACCACCGAGAACGATGTTGTCAACCTTTTAACAGCGATCGCGGCCATTTACAAATATCTAAACTGTCCGTTTGGTCTGGTCATAGACGAAGTAGAGCATTGGGCTAGATATGACCTATTGCGCACAAGCGAAAGTAATATGACGTGGCTCAAGCGGCTGCTCGAAGATTTAGCCAGCTGTCAGTCATTGGTCATCGTATGTGGGCGTCTGGAAGCGTGGCGGTCTCAAGGAGATCTAGTAGACCGCTTTACGTCATATAGATCGATTAGGCTAGAAAGGCTCACGTCCGAAAAGGTAGAGAGTATAGTGCGACTTCTGCTGACGGCGGCGCAAGTGACCTCGTTCAGTTTTGGACCGGCGCAAGCCCGGTCTGTCACGGAATGTACGGGCGGCGTAATCCGCCGCGTTCTCTCCTTTTGCGGTTTTTTGTTTCGAAAGTCTGGAGGTTTTAGCCAGCCGTTAAGTGACGAGCGTATACGCGAACTGGCTGAAGAGGCCGGTCAGCGCATCTCCATTGAGGAAGCGAAACTGATCATTCACGAGTTCCTCGAAAAACACGATTTGCGTGTTGTGCCCGACGACTCCGTGGGCAATATACGATTTGACCTGGTTGGCTATCGGGGAAATCAGCCAAGGGTCATCGTGGAGTTTATGCACGCCCGTACCCAGCGACATCATTTGGATTACCTTTTACGTTTTATCGAACAGATGAAGGAGGTTTACAGCTATACGCCTGAAGTGTTCGGATGCTTCATTGCAGACGGCAATGTCGAGGAGAGCGTGCAGTCTCAGGAAACCAGGGATCTGCGGTTCAAGATGTTCTGGTTTGACTTAACGGAACGTGACGTTCTCGGGAGAATTACTAAGGAGCTGGGCGAATATTTGAAGGGTGTTCCGAAGTCCGACGCAGACATCGCGCGCTTTAAGGGCCTGCTAAACCAGGGCGAGCGTGTTGAAGAGGAATTATCCGGAGCGCTGCGTAACGAGAATCGAGACCTTATCAAGCAGCTCCAGCTCCAACGAGATGCCATTGAAACGCAGGTTGAGCAATTGCGCGCGCAGACGAGAGAGAGAAACAGCGATTTCGAAAGGTACTTGGGTTCACTCGAAGCGCAACGTTCAGCCGAACTCCGAGCTTTGTATGATCAGCTAGAGAAATTGGGCCAGAGCATGAACTCAAGGCAGGAAGTCAACGTGGTCACAGCGGGGAAAGATGACCTAGATGCTAGGCTCCATGCTACCTACACTGAGTTGACGCGGCCATTATCTGTCTCCCAAAAAATCAGACTTGCATTTCGAGACAGGGGTGCATTTGCTGCGTTGATCTTGATCTTTAGCCTTGCCATGATCTTCATCGGTCCATATTTAGCGGGAATAATGACCTTTAGTGAAAGGGAATATAACTTATTGAGATTTATGTTCACGCTTATGGGGGGAATCAGTTTAGTGGTGGCCTCGGTGCTGACGTGGCGCAAACTCGCTGAACTGGACAGATATACAGATTTCAGCACGCGCATCCTGCGAGAGCTTTACCTTCGAGCTCCTAATCCGGAATCCCTGATTAAAGCGGACAACATCCTTCGCGACATTCTAGAAGACGTGGGACCACTGCGCGGCAAAGCGGTGGCCAGAGATGTTTTGAGTGACAAATTCCCAGAGACACTAAGCCACCTCAACTACTAATCACATGGTAAGAAATCTGAATAAGGAAGGAGCATCAGGTTTATGACTTTTAACTTCAACTATGTGGAAGATATTCCGGCATCCAATCCTCAATTCGATTTCTTGCTCGTTGCTAAAGCCATAACGCCCCTTCTGCTCCAGAAGCATGATGGCGCTATCGTGCTCGGTCTGCATGGCCCTTGGGGATCGGGAAAAACAACAATTATGGATGCCATACGCAACCAGGCAATCGCTGAGCTTCCAAAGGAGAAACGCGCCATCATTAGCTTCAATGCCTGGAAATTTCAGGATCGGCAGGCTCTCTGGCGCGCGCTCATCCTACATGTGCTTGGCGAACTACGACAAAGTGGTGGAGATGAGAAGAAGATAGAAGGATTAGAAGCTTCTTTGTACAGGAGCTTCGCGGTTGAAGAGAAAGGGCCTTGGACGGTCAATTGGCGCACAGTCATCGTCGAGTCAATTAACATCGCACTTTCCGCCATTAAATTGGATTTTATTGGCACCGCACTCAAAAACTCTTCCGGTTTAATTGGGCGCATGTTTTTCGGCGGAAATCAGAAGAAGAATGATGGTAAGGAGGAATCAATTATTAGTTCAGAGCGGATCGATAAGCTCGCTTCAGTGTTGGAGCGCGAGACAATAGAGCGGCACGTTCAGCAGGTACAATCAATCGAGCAGTTCCTGGACGAGTTTAAAGTACTCATACAGGAATTCACGGACAAGGGACGACATGTCTTTATCTTTATTGACGACCTGGATCGTTGTCTCCCAGAATCGGCGCTAGAGATTTTTGAGGCAATTAAGCTGTTCCTCGACGCTGCCGGTTGCGCCTTTGTAGTTGCCTTGGACCGCGATGTGATTCGCAAAGCGCTAGCCGTCCGTTATGCGCGCCAAGGCGAGGCTGCTTTGGGGCAGACGTTTATCAATTCCGATGAATACATAGAGAAAACCATTTCCATTTCCTTTGATATTCCGCGCCTCTCTCCGAACGATGCGTACGAGCTAATGAAAGGCTTTGATGGGCAACAGACTGTTCTAACCGAAACGCGTAAGAAGATGATTGTCGACGCGCTCGGAGTCAATCCGCGCAGAGTTAAGCGTTTTATGAATAATCTCGCCGTCCAGCTCAATCTGGTTCAGGTTGCAATAGATTCTAAGATGGCCTTGCCAGCCTGCCTCACCAATCCGCAACAGGAAGATTTCGACGTCTTCCTGAAAATGATGCTGATATCTTATCGCTATTCGGGCGTCTTTGCCCTTGCGAATGAAGACGAAAGTCTTTTGATGCAGCTTCAAGCTATCAGCAACTGGTACAAGAATGTAAGTCAGGATAAGAACAAGAGACGTGAGGCGCGCCAAGGTCGTGATGAGCGGCTCTCAAATGAACTTCCGATGATCGCAACAATGAACCATAATGAGGAATTCTGGGAACTAATAGCCGTCAAGCCCGACCTCACGACTCGCGCCAAGACTCTCCAAGAATTGCAACATTGGTTCCGTTACAACCCATAAAGGTTGGTTTATGGGTTAGATCACACTGACAAACTACTCACAAAGCTCGCGTAGAGCGTCGCCCTTACCGGTAAGTTCGAGACATGAACGGCCTGTCGCTGAGATAATTTGCACTACCTGGGCGTTCGTCAGTTGTCGCCGTTTGACTCACTGTCGTGTCTCTTCTCTAGTATTCGCCAGTATAAGCCGGTTCTGTGCCCCCAAGATTTGTTCCATTCGGCACGCCCTTCTCAAAAACGGACCAGAAATGGCGCACTTCACCCGCCGAGTTCTATCGCTCAGGAGCTCTTGCTCAACCGTTTCCTGTGACATTGAATTGCCGCTGATAACGTACGCTTTGTGCCGCTTGCCCATTCATGATATGAGCATTCTAGTCCCGCCCGCGCTTGAGAGTCACGGTATATCTCATGGTGTGGTGCATTGCGTCTGGGGCATCTGACTGTACCGTGCTCTACGCCCCAAATTCCCCGATCCCCGGTAGATTTCAACCGTGAGCGGAAATCGTTATGCGCGCCGGAGCAAAAATAGGCCACAGAGCGCCGCGTGAGCGGGGCTCTGTGGCGGAGTAAAAGTAGTCCGCCGGATTTTGGTTTTGTGAGCTGGATTGCGAAAGCAGAGAAGCTCATGAGACACCGGAGGGATGTTCCAAGTGGAGATCTATGGGCGGGTTCGGCGAGCGGTATTGGTGGAGGGACGTAGTCAACGGGCAGTTGCGCGCGAGTTTGGCCTAGCGCGCGTCACGGTGCAGAAGATGCTGCGCTACGCGGTGCCTCCCGGCTACCAGCGGCAGCAGGCGGTGAGTAGGCCCAAACTGGGGCCGTGGGTGGGCGTCATCGACGCCATTCTGGAAGAAGATAAAAGCACGCCGCCGAAGCAGCGGCACACGGCTAAGCGGATCTTCGAGCGGTTGCGCGAGGAACACGGGTTCGCCGGCGGCTAGCCACCAAGTACCGGGTGCGTGGCGACCGGAGCTTTGCGATGCACGTTCTTGCAATCTCCGATTTCCTCCACCCAGCTATGCCGAACCACGATCCGGTTGCGGTCGTGTTCGATGTCCGCCCACTGCACGCCGAGAGCTTCCTTATGCTCAGCTCGGTTGCAGCAATGAGCAAAGTCAAGATGAACTCCGGTTCCTCCAACTCCTTCAGTATCGGCAGGGTCTGTTCTGGGGTGCACGTGATTGCCTCATAGTCGCTGGAGGCTTCACAGTCAATATCCTTGAACGGGTCAAAATCGGCGGGCAGGAATTCTTCCTTCCTGCCGTATTTGAATGCCGCCTGCATCGCCTGCTTAATCTTGGAGCCGACAGTCGTTCACGCCAGCCCTTTCTCCTCGTGCAGATATCCGAAGCGCCCGCATACAGAGCCAGAAAGTCACACCTTCACCGGTGGGCGCTTCAGATACAGCCCTAAGACTTCCCGGGACTAATCGGTCGGAGGAGTCGCTTCGGGTCCTTTCCTGAGATTTTCGGAGCGACGCCAGTCGGCCGGCATTTCGAGTGGTCCCGGCCCGTAGACGACCTCCTGCGAAACCGACCAGCTCTCACAGCTGTGACAAACACCGGTCCGGCACGATCAACGGATCGGAACACCACACCCTCGGCTAGTTCCGAAATGCTCTCGGTTGTGAGCCGCCGGGTGCTGGCCAGTTCTCGCGTTTCAGAGCCTCTCTAAGCGTTAGCCCCGTGCCGGCTGTCGAGCGTACATCTCGGCGAACGCAGATAACATCTTTAGCTACCGGCCTCCGGGAACATTTGTTTCGATCGGTGATTTCGACAAGCCGTTGCGGCGGGTCCGGGCTGCATTTGGGGATTCAGACCGTTCGGGCACTTGGATGGTGGCTGAATATTTTAAGCTCGGGTCGCCGCGACACGGAGGCCGATACTCAGGGGCCGAATTCCGGGCCCATCCGTTGGATACCAGAAATGAGCACTGTATCAGAACTGGAGTCGTCAATGAGCAGCAGCGTACAAATCGAACAGAAGACCTACGAGATGCCTCCGCGAGAGGGGATCAGCATCGCGCATTTCCTCACCGTCGCCGACATCGAGCGATCGGCTCGCTTCTATGAAAAGGTCTTCGGCGCTCGCATTCTGAGCCTGGGTGACGGCAACGCGCCTGGGTACCTTCAGCTTGCGAATATCTGGATGATTCTGAACATTGGAGGCGGGCCGACCCCGGATAAGCCCACGGTAACGCTCAGCGTCCCCGACCCGAATCACATCAACAGCTTTATGAATTTCCGCGTTGCGGATATTCAAGCGTGCTATGAATTATGGAAAAGTCGAGGAGCGGAGTTCATCACTGAACCGATCCCCAAGTACGGCGAGACGCGCTGCTACATCCGCGATCCAGATGGTTACATTATCGAGGTCGGCCAGAGCACTACCCTTACGTACGGTTAACGCGCGGGGTGAGTGGCTTTCGGACAATGCGCGACTCCCGTCGCGATCCTCTATTCGCCGCTCGCCTACTAGCCAAGTACTTTAAGAAGGATGATGAAGACATGCCAGAAGCCACCTGGAAGCCTCACGAGAAACACGGACATCTGACGAGGCAAACTTGTGTCAGAGGGTGGAGCTTGCGGCAGAGGACACTTCACGAAGGAGATGAAATATGAAAGCAGTTGTTGTCCACCAATATGGCGGTCCTGAAGTACTCAAGTTCGAGGAATACCCTGACCCGGTTCCGGGTTTGGGCGAAGTGCTGGTGCGGGTCGCCGCCACGAGCGTTAATCCGATCGACTACAAGCGGCGTGCTGGATTAACGAAGGATTTTTATCCCATCCGGTTCCCGGGCCTCATAGGAGTCGATATCGCGGGGACAGTGGTCAAGATTGGGCCGGGAGTGGAAGGCTTTTCCATCGGCGACCAGGTGTTCGCTATGGCGGACAATACTTACGCCGAACTTTGCGTTGTGAAAACCGCGATTCTGGCGAAACTTCCCAAGGGACTCGATTTGATCCAGGCGGCGGCGCTGCCACTGGTGACGACCACTGGCAACCAACTCATTTCCGCTACCGGCATCAGAGCGGGCCAGACGGTTCTCGTCGTAGGTGCTGCTGGAAATGTCGGACGTTCGGCGGTATTCACTGCAAAGCAACGCGGGGCGACTGTGATCGCAGGAGTTTTGAAGAGGCAGATGGATGAGGCGAAGACTGTCGGCGCGGATCAGGTTGTTGCAACCGACGACGACGCTGCGATTGCGAACCTTCCGATGCTCGATGTCGTAGCTGATACGGTCAACGGCAAGACTGCTGAACAATTGATGGCCAAGGTCAAGCCGGGAGGAGTGTTTGCTTCGGTTCTCGGGGCACCGCAGAACGCCTCGAGGTATGCATCTGTAAAGGTGGTGCCAGTATTCTCGAAATTCGACAGGAAAACGCTCGAGTTCATGGCCGAAGCGGTGCGAGATGGCAAGCTGGTAATCCCGATTAGCCAGAAACTGCCACTCAGTGAAGCGGCCGAGGCTCAAGCAGAGGCAGAGAAGGGTGGCGTGGGAAAGATTTTGCTGGTGGCTTGAGGTTCTCTCTGCGGAAGACAAGAATGAAAGCTGGAAGAATCCATTACTTTGGCCCGCCGAACGCGATTGTGATCGACGAGATATCATGTCCGACGCCGGAAGAAGGCGAGTTGGTTGACCCAATGCTCGTAACTGTCGATTTTTATGGGTGTCGATCCGCGATTTTCAACCTTATCAGAGATCGTGACTTTCAGGGGCTCGTTACCTACAGCGCCAATGATAAGGGCCTTTGGCGAGCTGAAGGCGTGGGCAGCCGTTTTCAGCATGGATTCCTATGGTATCGTGCGTGGTCTCATCGAAGGGGCGCTTCCTCCCGAGATCGAAGCTGAGTAGGACCTCAGGAGACAGTTCGTCCTCCGACTCCCTTCATCGCGAAGACGATGTTTGCCTGAAACCCTTGCGAATCTAGTCGAGATGAACGCTTGTTTGAACAGGAAATCCCGAGGCGACAGCTTGGACCGTGAATCCTAGACGCTGGCCGACTTCAGAGGACCGACCTGAGCAATGGAACGATTCCAATTACTTCCGGATGCCGACGAGCCGTCCATAATCTCCGCAACTTTTTCCATCGGCCGGTCTCTGGGCCTACTGCCTACCAATGGAGACGTAAGGCGAACTGTATCTGTCTGGCATTGGTGACCACAGTGGTGATCGTACCTGCACCAGGCGCAGCCAATATTTGCATTGGGCAGGCCGAAATTTAGCCCGGTTCAGTAGGTTGAAGAACTCCGAGCGAAACTGTAATCCGAATCGATCGCTCACGCGGAATTCCTTATCCAAGCCCAAGTCCCAGGTGAAGAGTCCTGGCCCAATCAGAATATTGCGGCCAGCGTTGCCGAATGTGAAAGGTGGCGGATTGACGAAGCACGTCAACGTCAAACCATTCGCGGATGCTCTGTTGATTGGAGGGCAGATTCCCGTTGCACACCCTTTCGGGCGCGTGAAGGTGCCGGTGTTGGCGGTCGGGGTCGCGAGGAACACCGAGAACGGCGCGCCCGATTGCGCAGTGACGATGCTAGTCATCTGCCATCCGCCGGCGACGGCTTCGCGAATCGAATTGGCATGGTGCATGAACTTGCGCCCAGTAGCCGAAGGGAAGCTCAGACACCGTGCTTAAAGTGAAGCGATGGCGGAAGTCGAAGCTGGAGAGTCCGTAGTTTGCCGCGCAGGTTGCGAGGATCCTGGATATTGATGCGCGGGTCGCCAGTTGAGGAGTTACCACCCCTACCTTCATCCAGACTCTTGCTCCAGGTGTATGCAGCAAGGAAGGACAATCCGCGGCTGTAGCGCTTTTCAGCCGATAACTGGAGAGCGTCATAGTTGGAGAAGCCACGCGGCTCCCAACCGGAAATAACGCCGTAGGAAGGAAATGGTTGGCGGGGAGCAACCGGCCCAGGCCCCGGTATCGCAACATTTTCGTTGATGTTGAGATTCAGGTGATTGCCATGGCTGCCGACGTAGGCGGCGCGCACGACCATCGAAGAACTCAACTGGCGCTCCACCGTGAGATGCCACTGCTGCACGTTGGGCGTTAGATTGGCGGTGGGCTGGTACACCACGGTGGGAAGGCTGTTGGCACTCGACGCCGCGCGGGATGCCGGCGGAAGTTCTCAGGCAGGGTATCGTCGAACTGCATGTAACCGTGTACTGCGCAGCGAACGGGTAATTAATGAACAGGCGCGTCGAGCCGCCGGTGCCCTGTTCGTTGAAGTAGAACAGCCCGTAAGCGGCGCGGATCACGGTCCTGTCGCCCATGCGGTAGAGCGAGGCCGATGCGCGGGCTGAAGTCATGCTTTTGCAGCCCGAGGATGCTCGCCGAGACGCCGTTTTGGCCAGCCAGCATCGAGGGTACCGGAGTTGAACAGAAAATCAGACTGCCGGTTATGGCGCTCCGACACCGGAGTGAAGAGGTCATAGCGCAGACCCAGGCTGACGGCGAGCCGCGCGGTTGCGTGCCACTGGTCCTGCACGAAGGCGCCGTACTCGCTGTAGCGCTCGTAGGGCGTGCCTTGCGGCAATGACGATTTGCCAGCGCTGTCCGGCAGGCCGAGAAGAAAATCGGCGAATCCTGCACCCGCTGCCCGATGGGCTTGTCGTGTAGGTTCCGCTAAAATCCAGCGCGCCGGAGGGATTGGCCAGCTGGAAGAAGCCGAATCGATTCTGTATGACGCTGAAGCCGAATCGCAGCACATGGAACCGTGGGTATAGAACGCGGTGTCGCTGAGCTGCCAAGTATTCTGCGGAACGATCTCGGGAATGCTCGATTGAGTCATAACCAGACTCGCCGGAGATGGTGAGCGAGGCCATCGCTCCCGCGTTGGGGCCGGTATCTGGCGCCCTTGCAGACCAAGCTGGCTGGCGATGTTCAGTCCCTCGTCCAGCGGAGTGACGCGCAGATAAAACCGGGTATAGCCGAGCGCCAGCTGATTGGAGAGATTTGCCGCGAATTGATGGGTCTCCTGCACCGTCGCCTGCAGGCTGGGAGCATGGTTCAAGGTGAGTGAGCCGGCGATGGAGCTGCCCTGAGCAAATGCCAGCGGATTGATGACCCCGTTCTTGATGACAGGCGTGTCCGGATAGGTGATGTCCGCTCTACCGTAGGTGTATCGGGCGAACATGGCATCTCGCTGCGAGAAAAGCTGGTCCACGCGCACATCGAACTGATCCTGCACTTGCACCGCAAGGGGATTAATTCGCAGGTTGTTCGCCACGCCGGGCAAATTCGGCAGCGGGAAAATCGCGAGCAGGTTTTGGCGACCGGGTCAATCCGGTTGGCGAGGAATGATGTTGCCTGGAAAAGGCATGCCCGTGTTGGGATCATCGATCACGGCCGGATAGCCGCTGAAGTTGCCGCTGCGCATAGCGGCCGTGGGCTCGGAGAGGATGGAGGTGGGAGCAGTATGCAAGCGCAGGCCCTGGTAGTCGCCAAAGAAGAACGTCTTGTTCTTATGAATTGGCCCGCCTGATCGCAAAGCCAAACTGATTCTGCTGGAACTTAGGCTTCTGCGCGTCAAAATACTGGCGGGCATCGAAAGCATCGTTGCGCAGGAACTCGAACACGGAGCCGTGGATTTGGTTGGAGCCGGAGCGGGTGATGACATTCACCACCGCGCCGCCGGAAGCAAATTCCGCGTCGTAGTTGCCCGTCTGCACCTGAAACTCCTGGATGCTTTCCAGGTTGGGAAAGACTTTCACGGTGCCCACCGACTGGTCGCGGTCGTCCATCCCGTCGATCATGAAATCGTTGAAGCTGCCGCGTGAACCGTCCGCGATGATCTCGGCGCCGGCGCGCTGAGTTTCATTGCCGTTGCCTTGGCCGATGGTTTCACGCGAATGTCGCCGACCGCTCCGGGGTTGGTTCCTGGCACCAGCAAGCCGAGTTGTGAGAAGTTTCGCCCGTTCAAGGGAAGCTGCTCGATAGAGCGCGATGGGATGACGCTTCCGATTTCTCCGGATTCGGTGTTGAGCAGCGGCGCTGCGCCGCTCACGGTTACCTCCTGCCCCACCCGGCCGACCTGCAATCTGAAATCTTGCCGAATTGTCTGTTGGATCTGGAGGACGAGGTTCTTGCGAATCATCGTGGCAAAGCCAGGTGCACTCACTTGAATGGAGTATATGCCCGGCTTGAGCAGCGGGACTGAGTAGTACCATCCACGCCGTGAGCTTGGTAACGGAGACCCCGGTTTGCTGTTCGACAACCTTGACCTGAGCATTTGCGAAGGCGGCGCCGGTGGGATCAGTCACCTGTCCTGACAAATGTTCCGGTAGCGTTCACCTGAGCTGACAGGGGAAACGCGCAGCAGAGGAAGCAATGCCGAAAAGGAGGGAGAATCGAGCACACATGGCAGGAGCATCAGCCTGATTGAGAGCTCTTGCCGAGGTGGAATCGTTGCCTCCAGCGTCTCTGCTTTTGAGCTAGCCCGGTTCCCAAGCCAAGTCCGCTTGCAGCTGCTTGGGCTGGGATACAATGCTTACGCAAAGATGAACGAGGAGCCCATGTGTGGTTGGAAGGGATGGGGAACTCCGATTCGTGCAACGCGAGTTCGCGTGTCTCGATGCCTTAGGAGGTCTTCGGTTGCCATCCTCGGTACTTTATCGCTCTTTCCTGTCTCGGGTACTCTTCGGGAACACAGCTAGACCACGGGGTTATCAAACTCCCGATTGTCGAAGGTCAGGATCTTCGATTCGCGCACGTGTCCTTCGGGGAAGGCCAATCTCACGGACGGATCAGTTCGATCCTTGAGGATGATCAAGGGTTCCTCTGGTTTGGCACGAATAGCGGACTGGAACGCTATGACGGATACCGCCTGCGCGAGTTCCGGCACGATCCCGCGAATCCGAAAAGCCTGAGCGGCAGCTATATCAATGCCCTGTTCAAAGACCGCTCCGGAAAACTCTGGGTCGCATCGGATGAATATCTCGAACGCTACGATCCGGCTACCGAAAGTTTCACTCGCGATCCGTCGCTGGCGGAAGGAATCGAGGGCTGGGTTTGGCACATCAGCCAGGATCGGAAGGGCATGCTTTGGCTGGCGACCCACGCCGGGCTGGTCCGGCTGGATCCGGCCACGTGGCAAACCATTCGCTACACGCACCGGCCAGGCGACCCGGCGAGTTTGAGCGGCGACGTGGTGACCGCACCTTTGAACAGAGGGATGGAACGTTCTGGGTGGCCACCACGAACGGCCTTGGACATCTTCGATCGTCGAACCGGGAAGGTGACCCAGCACATCCCGCTGCCGCCGCACCCTCCGGTCTCCCTACAGGTTGAATCCGTCGTCACTCTTTTAGAGGACCACGCAAACGTTCTGTGGGTGATTTTTTCTTTCGGCAATGGATTGGCAATGGTCGATCGCCAGCATAACCGGCTCATCGAATACTCATCGCTCGGGGCCGGAGCGCATGGCGCAGAACTCGCCGGCCTTCGGGCGATTCAAGAGGATGAGGATGCGGCCCTGTGGCTAGGAACCGCAGACGGCGGGATTCTGAAGCTGGACCGGCATCGACAGCATTTCGTTCGTTATCGCAACGATCCCCGCTATGCGCACAGCTTGAGTTCGAATCAGGTCGTCGCGCTTTTCGGCGACCGCGACCACAACATTTGGGTGGGGACCACCGGAGGCGGCCTGGATCGCGTTAACTACCGGCAACTACCGTTCAAGACCTACCGGCACGAAGAATACAATCCCAACAGCCTGGAAAGCAATTACACGACCGTCCGTATTCGAGGACAGCCATGGAGATCTGTGGGTCGGGAGCAGTGAAGGCACTCACGCGCATCGACCGCAAAACAGGACACTTTACGTTTTTACCGAACCGCGGGAGGGCCCGGCAACCTTTCCAGTACGTGGGTGATCTCCATCGCGGAGGATCGTTCGGGATATCTCTGGTTTGGTACGCTGGGCGGGGGACTCAATCGCTATGACCGGCGGAGCGGACGATTCAAGGTTTACCGTCACGACCCCGCCGATGCTTCGAGTCTAAGTCACGACAATGTACTGGGCTTGTTTGTCGATCATAAAGGCACATTATGGGCTGGAACCGAGGATGGGCTCAGCGCCTTCGATCCGGCGACCCAGCGTTTCCGGGTATACCGTCCGCAGGGAGCAGCCTGGATCCGCCGCTATCGCGCCATCGCCGAAGACTCGCAGGGAGCGTTATGGCTCGGCAGCCTGGGCGGCGACCTGCAACGTCTCGATCCCGCTACCGGGAAGTTCACCATCTACCGTCAGGGAAGCGGGGGCTTGAGCAGCGATCAGGTGAATGCCGTTTGTGTCGATCGCTCCGGTACGGTTTGGGCCGGCACGCAGAACGGGCTGAATCGACTCGATCCCGCTACTGGCAAATTCACCGCTTATTATCGAACGCGATGGCCTCCCGGGCAGTTCGGTGAACAGCATCCTCGAAGATGAGCGTGGAGATCTCTGGTTGAGCACCAGTAACGGTCTGTCGCGATTCAATCCGGCAACCAAAACCTTCCGCAACTACTACACCTCGGACGGATTATTGGGAAACGAGTTCTACAACTATGCCAACGCATATAAGAGTCCGAGCGGAGAAATGTTCTTCAACTCCTATGCGGGGGTGATCGCTTTTTTTCCCGGCAAGATGTGAGAAGTGGCACCCCGCATCCCTCCGGTGGTGCTCACCGACTTCCTGCTATTCGGTAAGCCGGTGCCGATCGGGAGCAGGTTCGCCGCTCAAGGAATCCATCTCCCTCATCAACTCCATCACTCTCTCCCACAGTCAGAACATCTTTTCCTTCAATTTTCCGCGCTGAGTTTTGCCGACCCGGAACGGAACCGGTATCGTTACCGACTCGAGGGACTGGAGACTCAGTGGAATGAGGCCGAACAGCCGCCACCGGTCCGCTACCTACACCACGCTTCGGCCCGGGGAGTACATCTTTCGCGTTCAAGGCCGCACCAACCGGGGCGCCTGGAGCGAGAACGGGGCCGAGCGTTCGCATTCGAATCCTGCCGCCATGGTGGCGCACGTGGTGGTTCAGGACAAGTTGCGCCGTCTTGATCTTGTTCTCCCTCTGGGCGCTTTACAGGTTCGCCTTCATCAGCTTGCAGAGCAATTCAACATGCGCCTGGACGAGCGTCTCGGCGAGCGCACGCGCATCGCGCGCGAACTGCACGACACTCTGTTGCAGAGTTTTCAAGGGTTGATGCTGCTCTTTCAAAGCGTCCGCAACCTGCTTCCTGAGCGTCCGGTCGAAGCCGCGCGAGCCCTCGACGATGCTCTCGTCCGGGCGGATCAGGCTATCCTTGAAGGCCGGGATGCCGTACACGATTTACGCTCCTCTACGGTTGAGAATAATGACCTGGCAAAGGCTATGACTGCTCTCGGAGAGGAGCTTGCCACCCAGGATGGCAAGCGAATTCGGCGGCTTTCCGGGTGCTGGTAGAAGGCACGCCCCAGAACCTTCAGCCAATCCTTCGTGATGAAATCTATCGCATCGCGCGGGAGGCGTTACGAAATGCGTTCCACTACGCACAGGCGCGGCGAATCGAAGCTGAAATTACCTATGGCGACCCTCTGCTTCGGATGCGCGATTCGGGATGACGGAAATGGCATTGACCCGGAAGTCCTTGGTCAGGGTAGCCGTGCGGGACACTGGGGTTTGCCGGGGATGCACGAGCGCGCCAAACGCATCGGCGGACATCTGAATGTCTGGAGCCGGCCTGGAGCCGGCACCGAGGTGGAGTTGACTGTCCCCGGCTCGATTGCCTACGAGACATCTCGCTCGCTCGGCGCCGGCTTTCGTTGATTCCGCAAGAAGAAGACGGTGCACTCATGAGCGTCGCCCCTAACCGCATTCGGATTCTCGCCGTCGACGACCATCCCCTCCTCCGCGAAGGCATCGAAGCGCTGGTGCCAGCCAATCAGACATGGAGTTGGTCGCCCAAGCCGCCGATGGACGCGAGGCCATCGCGCAGTTCCGGAAGCACCATCCCGATGTCACCTTGATGGACCTGCAGTTGCCGGACATGGAAGGTGTGGATGCAATCATCGCCATTCACAGCGAATTCCCCGAGGCACGAATTATTGTCCTGACGACTTACACCGGCGACGTACAAGTTCTGCGCGCTCTCAAGGCCGGCGCCCGGGCTTATCTGTTGAAGGGACTTTTACGCAAAGAACTCCTGGAGACGATCCGTGCTGTTCATGCCGGGCAGAAGCGCATCCCTCCTGAGGTCGCCGCTCAACTCGCCGAATATGCTGCCGAAGACGCCTTGACCTCGCGAGAAATCGATGTCCTGCGGTTAATTGCCGCAGGAAACGCCAACAAACAGATCGCTGCCCAACTCTCGATCACAGAGGAAACCGTCAAGGGCCACGTCAAGAACATCCTCTCCAAACTTCGCGCCAACGACCGAACCCACGCGGTTACGATCGGGTTGAAACGCGGAATCATCAAGCTGTAGGCCCCTCGAAAGAGGGGAGCCCCAACCCCATTATTGAGGGTTTCGAAATGGGAATGGATTTCGTACCCTTGTGTACCCTCGAATCTGGGAGGTGTGTCTGCAACGGCTATTCTCAACGTTTCCTGATGGGGTGCCGGGAACTGGCCTGCTTCTCCTGCGGCTGGTTGCCGGCATGGTTCTCATTTATCAAGGACTCATCGGGCTGGGAGCGCATTCGATCGAACCAGGGACAGGGGAGATGATTGCGGCCGTTGCGGGGTTGCTTCTGCTTGCCGGTTTGTGGACGCCCATGACCGGAGCACTGGTGGCGATCATTGAGTTATGGATCGCTTTTTCTCGTCCCATCGATCCGTGTACTTCCATCCTGTTGGGAGCCTTGGGCGGCGGCTTGGCCATGCTCGGACCCGGCGCCTGGTCCATCGATGCGCGCCTATTCGGCAGGAAACGTATCGACATTCCAGACCGGTAGTTGTCCTCATTCCCCTCAAAAGAGTTAGCCCCACAAATCACGATTTAGTGGATCTGTGGGGCTTCTTTCTAGGGTTGTTCGCCACCGCAGCTGGGTCCAGAATCAGCTGCGGAAAAAACAAAGGAGCCAGCGGACCATGAAAATCCAGGTAATCGAGGAGGGCGCCTACATCGTAGGCGATAGTTTCTTCGCCATGGACAGAGAAACAGCGGCTAGATTTCTGTGCCTCCGAGAGCGACTGACCGAACATGAAGCCCACCGGCGGCTAGACATGGCAATCCTGTCCGCTGAAGCCAACAAACCGTATATCTGCTACCGGAACACCGTCGAGTAGACGTGCTCATTGCTGGTCCTCACCCCCCGAAAGGGTTGTGCCCAGGGATCACGATTGAGTGGATCTGCGGAGCTTCTATCTAGGGTTGTTCGCCGCTGCCACTCGCTCCAGAATCAGCGGCGGAAGAGGAAAAGGAGCCAGCAGTGCAAAGCGGTTTCAGCAAGGGATGCGCTGGACATGACCGATGCGACTTGTGCAGACACGAAAAAGCGATTCCGGGACGAAGGCTGTGTCCGGTCTGCCTTGAGGCGATAGCCCGTTTAGCCTACGCAACGTCCTTATTGACCGACTTGGAAATGGAGAACTGCCTGCCAGAAGGGAGGGCGGCATGAAAGCCCGCATCGGCGATTACGCATATGAAGTCACGAACGAACTCCGCGCTGAGAACGAAGCTGACGGGCGCTGGGGTTACAAAGTCTACAGGATCATGCCGATTGAGGTGCTGCTATCCCACGGCGAAGATTCACCTAACCGGGAACACGCTGAGCGCAACGCCCGTCAGATCATTGCGCTTTTCACCGCGCTAGACCGGATGGGATCAGAAAAGCTAAGCGCATAAAACAACGCTCGCGTGGAGCCGGCGAACGCTGATCGCGGTTGTTTTGACTTTCGCGCGGGGTCGGCGGGAAGAGGGAGTTGCAATGAGAAAGGAAGAAATCGACGCAAGTTTGAAAGGTCCTGTGAAGCCAGGTCAAGAGGACGCCTTCACTGGCTGGCAGACTGAGAAACCAGCGGAAGCACAAAGCAAGATGATGTGGATCAGAACTTGTCCGCATTGCAAGAACAAGTTGTGCAAATACACGCTGCAGCATTCGACTCGTTGTGAGCGGTGCGGTTGGGAGTGGCAATGAGCATGAACTCTCAATAGGGTTGGCCTGCCTTTGGTTGCAGACTTTTTTCTGCGGTCAAATCTTGGTGTGGGCGGCTGCGTTCGAAAGAATCTGTTCTATTCTCGCCAGCAGCTCAGGCGGAGGAACTGGCTTGAGCATAATCTCGAAATCAAAACCCTTCGCCCGCGCGTTTTCCAGAAGGTCTCCGTAGCCAGCATTGCCGGAAATGAACAACACCTTGCAGTATGGCAGAGTACGTAAGATCTCAATCGCCGCATCGATGCCGTTCATCGCCCCCATCATAACGTCACTCACAATGCAATCGGGCTGAAAGGAGCAGGCCATTTGAACCGCTTCTTCTCCGCTGTAAGCCTTGGCCGTCTCGTAGCCTCGATATTCAAGTATCCTGGCGAGTGTAGCGGCTATGCTACGCTCGTCATCCACCACCAGAATCTTGTGTCCCTTGTGCGGCATGGCGGTCTTTCTGTTGTGACCTGAATTCTGTTTCTAAGCAATAAAGTTTCTCCTGCAATCAGGAAACACACGATTCAGAGCGCGTCCCGGTTGCGGTTGAAGGAAACCTAGTCTAACGCATAGGCAGCTTACATGCCACGACCAACCTGCGTAGCTGCCTTGGAAATCAGGGAACCTCGCTGCGTGGTTGGGTACGACGTTCCGTCGGCAGCCAGATCTTAAAAACCCCGTCCTGTTGACTGCGCACCTGAATCATGCAGGTCCAGAACACTGTCGAGGAGTTCCGGAAGCTGCACTGCCGCAGGCTGGCCTGATTCTTTGTTAGAAGCCGAGTGTCTGTTTGGCCAGCTTCTTCAACATTCCTCGACATGCACGGCGATCCCGTTCTCAATCCGGTGAAGCGAGCAGTCCTTCCACCTTGGCTCGATATACAGAAACCGTGCGTCTCCGCCGCCTTCGATAATCGATGATCAGCCACTTTCGAATTCTTGGTGTCTCACTGGCATCTCGCTAGCCCTTGCGTGCCATCACAGGCGGCGTACTGCGAAAGGAGGGCGACATGCCGGCAGACGTTCTTACCTTCGGCACCAAACCCGCTGTGAGCGACGTACATATACTGTGGATCACCGCAGGCCTGAGCTGCGACGGCGATTCCGTATCGATCACGGCCGCCGAACAGCCCAGCCTGGAAGACGTCGTGATGGGAGCCATTCCCGGCCTTCCCAAGGTTCATCTGCACAATCCCGTGCTCGCCTACGAAGTCGGCGATGACTTCATGAAGTACTTCTACCAGGCCGAACGCGGCGAACTCGATCCATTCGTGCTGGTGGTCGAAGGCTCCATCCCCAATGAATCCATCAAGGCCCAGGGCTACTGGGCGGCCATGGGCACCAATCCCGACACCGGCCAGCCTATTCCAACTTCCGAGTGGATCGACCGCCTGGCACCCAAAGCTTTGGCCGTCGTTGGTGCAGGAACCTGTGCCACCTATGGCGGTATCCACGCCATGGCCGGCAATCCCACCGGGGCCATGGGCTTGGCCGACTATCTGGGATGGGATTGGCGCTCCAAGGCAGGGCTGCCCATCGTCAACGTCCCCGGCTGCCCGGTGCAGCCCGACAACTTCATGGAGACCTTGCTCTACCTGCTCTTCCAGGCGTCCGGACTGGCCCCCATGATTCCTCTCGACGAACAGCTCCGTCCAACCTGGCTCTTTGGCAAGACCGTTCACGAAGGCTGTGACCGCGCCGCCTACTACGAGCAGGACGACTTCGGCACCGAGTATGGAACTCCAAAGTGCCTGGTGAAGGTGGGTTGCTGGGGACCGGTGGTCAACTGCAACGTCACCAAGCGCGGCTGGATGCGCGGCATCGGCGGATGTCCCAACGTCGGCGGCATCTGCATCGGCTGCACCATGCCCGGCTTCCCGGACATGTTCATGCCTTTTATGGACGAGCCCTCCGGCGCCCGCTTCTCCACCGCTGCGCTAACCCTGTACGGCAAGATGATTCGCGCGCTGCGCTCCATCACCAACCGCACGGTTAACCAGGAACCCGAGTGGCGGCGTCGTGGCCGCGATCTCATTACCGGCTACCAGCCCAAGCCCGGCGCCTACCAGCCGCCGCCACGCCGCAAGGCTGCCTGAACGGGAGGATGAATTCTCATGGGAACGATCACCGAGGTATTAAGCGAATCCTCAACCAAAAAACGCAATTTGGTCGAGATGAACTGGGACCCCATCACCCGCATCGTTGGCAGTCTCGGCATCTTCACCAAAATCGACTTCGAGAACAAGCAGGTGGCCGAGTGCTACAGCACCTCGTCCATCTTTCGCGGATACAGCATCTTCATGAAGGGCAAAGATCCGCGCGACGCCCACTTCATCACCAGCCGCATCTGCGGAATCTGCGGCGACAACCACGCCACCTGCGCCTGCTACGCTCAGAACATGGCCTTCGGCATCCAGCCTCCGGCCCTCGCCGAGTGGATCGTCAACCTCGGCGAAGCCGCCGAGTACATGTTCGACCACAACATCTTTCAGGACAACCTGGTCGGCGTCGATTTCTGCGAGCAGATGGTGAAGGAAACCAACCCCGGCTTGTGGGAGAAGGCGCAGCATAAGAAGGCGCCACACGCCGACAAGCACGGCTACCGCACCATCGCCGACATCATGACCGCGCTGAATCCCTTCACCGGCGAGTTCTACCGCGAAACCCTGATGGTCAGCCGCCTCACCCGCGAGATGTTCTGCCTGATGGAAGGACGCCACGTCCATCCTTCCACCCTCTATCCCGGCGGTGTCGGTACCGTGGCCACCATCCAGTTATTTACCGACTACCTCGTCCGCCTCATGAAGTACGTCGAGTTCATGAAGAAATGCGTGCCGCTGCACGACGACCTCTTCGACTTCTGGTATGAGGCGCTGCCCGGCTATGAAAAGGTCGGACAGCGGCGTGTCCTGCTGGGCTGCTGGGGCTCGTTCAATAACCCGGATATCTGCGACTACCGCTACGAAAACATGTACGGCTTGGGGACGCTCCATGTTTGTCACCCCCGGCGTCGTCGTCGATGGCGAACTGGTCACCAACGACTCTGGTGGACATCAACCTCGGCATCCGCATCCTGCTCGGCAGTTCGTTCTATGAGGACTGGCAGAATGAGGAAACCTTCGTCAAAACCGATCCGCTCGGCAACGCCGTCGATCAGCACCATCCCTGGAACCAGACCACCACGCCGCGACCCCAGAAGCGCGACTTCAACGGAAACTACACCTGGGTCATGTCTCCGCGCTGGTACCACAAGCGCACCGGAGAACATCTGGCGCTCGATACCGGCGGCGGCCCCATCGCGCGCCTCTGGTCCACCGCGCTCTCCGGACTGGTCAACATCGGCTACATCCAGTCCACCGGGCATAGCGTCAAGATCAACCTGCCCAAGGGCGCCACGCTGCCGGAGACTACCTTTGAATGGAAGATCCCCAAGTGGAGCAACGCCATCGAGCGCGACCGCGCCCGGACCTACTTCCAGGCATACGCGGCGGCTGCCGCCCTGTATTTCTGCGAGAAGGCGATGGACGAGCTGCTCGCCGGACACTCCAAAACCTGGACGCCCTTCGAGGTTCCTCAGGAGACGATTGCCTGCGGCTTCCACGAAGCCGTCCGCGGCGTGCTCTCGCACCACGTGGTCATTCGCGACGGCAAAATCGCCAACTACCATCCCTATCCGCCGACCTGCTGGAACGCCAACCCGCGCGATGTCTATGGAACACCCGGCCCCTATGAAGATGCGGTGCAGAACACGCCGCATCTTCGAGGAGAACGGTCCCGGCAACTTCAAGGGCATCGACATCATGCGGGCGGTGCGCAGCTTCGATCCATGCCTGCCCTGCGGCGTTCACATGTACCTGGGCGACGGCAAAGTGCTGGAAACCCGGCACTCGCCCATGTTCGGCCTGGCGGGGGGCAAATGAGCGCCCTCGGCAACAGCGAATTTCAGGCGTACACCGGGCGCATCGAGCGCCTGGTGGAGCGCGCCGGCGCACTTGAAGACGCGGCGGCACGCACCACCGCGCTCGATCTCCTGCAGTCCGTCATGGATCTGCATGGCGCGGCTGTCTCGCGCATCGTCGAACTGCTCGATGCTACCGAGGCCGGTCGCGCCTCGCTCGCCAGCCTCGGCGCCGATCCGCTCATTTGCGGGCTGCTGGTGCTCTACGGAGTTCATCCCGTGCCGCTCGAAGAGCGCATCGCCCGCGCCCTGGAGAACCTCGCCCCGCAACTGCGCAAGCACAGCGGAAGCGCCGAACTCATCGGCATCGCCGAAGGCGTCGTGCGGGTTAAGCTCGAAAGTTCAGGACACGGCTGCGGCACTCGTCCGCGGACGCTCTCAGGACCATGGTCGAGCAGGCCATTCTGGAAGCCGCTCCCGAGGCCGTCGAAGTTGCCGTCGAAGGCGCGGCTGCGCCTCGCTGCATCCGGATTTGTTCCACTCAATCTCATCCAGCCAGCCCCAAAATCGAGCCGGCCTCACCCAAGGAGGAAAAACAGTATGAAGAATCCGCCGCGTGACCTCGACGCGCACACTGCCCGGAACCAAGCGGGGAGAACAGTGGGCCTTTGAAGGACGCAAAGAACCGGGACGCGAGGGCCACGGGACGCACCGCCCGCGACGCCACCGGCATCAACGCCAAACAGCGTGCGCCGATCGATCCGCGCATGCCCAACCTGCCGCCGGCCTAGCCCATCCATGAGCACAGCCACCGGCAACATTCGGGCAGGGATCGCTCGCCACGCTGCACAAGTTCGTTCGCGCACCGCGCGCAGCCGCAGGGCGAGGTGTGCGAACTCTGCGCTAAGTCCGCTGGAGCCCGTCCACCAGCATCTGCTGGAATTGGACAAGCGCCGCGTCACCTGCGCCTGCGACGCCTGCGCCATTCTCTTCGACGGCAACGCACGCCAGCGCTTCCGCCGCATCCCGCGCGATGCGCGGCAGCTGCGCAACTTCCTCATGGACGACCAGGAGTGGGAGAGCCTGTTGATTCCCATCAACCTTGCCTTCTTCACCACAGCAGCGCCGCCGGCCGCGTCATCGCCCAGTATCCCAGTCCCGGCGGTGCGATGGAATCCTCGCTCGACCTTCACTACTGGAATGCTGTCGTCGAGCGCAATCCGGTTCTCCAGCAGTTCGAGCCCGATGTCGAGGCCCTGCTGGTCAACCGCCTCTCAGCCAACCGCATGTATTTCCGCGCTCCCATCGATCAATGCTTCCGCCTCGTCGGCATGCTTCGCACCAACTGGCACGGGCTCTCCGGCGGGACGCAGGTGTGGCGGGAGATCGACCGCTTCTTCGGCGAGCTTGCGTGTCCCAGCGGAGAGCAGCACTGTGCCTGACCTCAGCTTCCAGATCGAGAGCGTCGAGGCCACGCCCAACGCCGCCGCTCCGCTGCTCACCTTCAAGGTGCGCGCCACCGATGCCGAGAAGCAGCCCATCCACTCCATCGCCCTGCGCGTGCAGGTGCAGATTGAACCCGCGCTGCCGCCGTTACACCCCGGCCGAGCAGGAACACCTGCGCGATCTCTTCGGTGAGCCCGAGCGCTGGAGCAAATCCCTGCACCCGCTGCTGTGGACCAACACCAATGTCAACGTCCCGGCCTTCGATGGCAGCACCCTGATCGATGTTCCCGTGCCCTGCACATTCGACTTCAACGTCGCCGTTACCAAGTACATCTACGGCCTCGACGATGGCGAGATCCCGGTCACTCTGCTCTTCAGCGGAACCATCTTCCACTCCGGACGCATGGGCCTGCAGATCGCCCAGATCCCCTGGAACCGGGAAGCCAGCTATCGTCTGCCGGTCCAGCTCTGGAAAGAAATGATGGACCTGCATTATCCGCACACCGCCTGGCTGTGCCTGCGGCGAGATGTCTTCGACAAGCTCCAGAACTTCAAATCGCAGCACGGAATCCCAACCTGGGAGCAAACCTTCGAGCGCATGCTCGACCTCGCCGAGGAGGTAAAATCGTGAAGCGAGCACCCGCCACGCAACTCGCGCCGCTGATTGCAACGCAGATAGCAACCCAAGTCGCCGACGCCGTGCTGTACGAAGGCTACATGCTCTACCCCTACCGCCCGTCGGCCATCAAGAACCGGCAGCGCTGGAGCTTCGGAATCCTCTATCCGCCCCAGTATCCCGAAGTTGCCTCCGGCACTGAACGCTGTCTCATGCACTCGGAGGTATTGCTCGAAAGCCTTGGCCGGGCCGACGTCCAGATCCAACTCCGCTTTCTGCATCTGCTCGCCCGCCGCCTGGCAAAATCCGCCGATCCATCCGACGCTCAGCAGCAGGCAGGCAGCTTCCAGCCTGTGTCCTCGCTTCTCGTCGGCAATGACCGCTTCGAGTCCTGGGACGAAGGAGTCGAGCGCTCAGTCGTTTTTGATGTAACCGCGCTGGCAGCTCCGCAGGAGCTTCGTCTTCCGCTTTCCTCGAGCAGCGAAACCGAGCTGCTGCGCGACCCCGCAGGGCAGCTCGCCGGAATCGTGCGCCGCACCCAGCACGAAGTCACGGGAACCATCTCGGTCGCCGCCAAAGAGCTTGGCCGCGGACTTTACAAGCTCACCATCGACATCGCCAACACCACGCCCTTGCCGCGTAATCTGCTTGGCCGCGACTGGGGTAACCGTGACGATGCCGTGCTGCGCTCACTGGTCTCTGCCCACACCATCCTCACGGCCGGCGATGGCACGTTCGTCTCGCTGCTCGACCCGCCCGATGGCTTGCGCGATGCGGCCGCCGGCTGCCGCAACGAGGGCAATTTCCCTGTGCTCGTCGGCACCGCGCCTGCGCGCGACATGCTGCTCTGCTCGCCCATCATCCTCTACGACTATCCGCAGATCGCCCCCGAGAGCGCCAACGCCTTCTACGACGCCACCGAGATGGATGAGATGCTAACCCTGCGCGTGCTCACCCTCAGCGGCGAGGAGAAGGACGCCATGCGCCTCGCCGACGACCACGTCCGCAACCTTCTGGAGCGCACCGAACAGAGCGCTCGCGAGCAACTGAGCCGGACGCACGGCGCCATCCGCAGTCTGCGTCCGGAGAGTGAACAGCTGGCAGACCAGCCAGGTGACATGTTGGGAGATAAGCCATGACGGAGTGGAACGTTGGCTGGAGCGCTCTGGAACCTCAGGCCGGTGAGCCGGGATACACGCCGGTCGAAAGCGTGACCATCTTCGGCGTGGCCGTCAGGCCCGGAGATCGCGTCCGCCTCTGGCCCCAAAAAAGCGCCGATATCTTCGACTTGGCGCTGAAGGGCAAAGTCGCCATCGTCGAAGCCATCGAGCGCGATCTCGAAGACCGCCTGCACCTGGCCGTCGTCATCGAGGACGATCCCGGCCGAGACCTGGGAATGTTGCGCCAGCCAGGACACCGCTTTTTCTATTCGCCCGAGGAGGTCGAACCCCTGTCCTCCAATCCAACGCCGCTGAGCGGCGAGGTGAAGCATGAGCGATGACATTCTGGTGGCTGGCGTGGGAAACATTTTCCTCGGCGACGACGCCTTCGGAGTCGAAGTGGTGCAGCGCCTCGCGCGGCGTCCGCAGCCGCCCAATGTGAAGGTCGCCGACTTCGGCATCCGGGGCTATGACCTCGCCTATACCCTCATGGAACCCTGGGAGCTGGTAATCCTGGTCGATGCCCTCTCGCGCGGCCAGCCGCCGGGCACGCTCTACACCATCGAAGCTGCGATGCCGCAGGAGTTGGCGCCGCAGGCCGCCTTCGATGCCCACTCGCTGGACCCGCTCGCCGTTCTCCAACTGGTCAGCAAGCTCGGAGGACATCTCGACCGCATCCTGGTCGTCGGCTGCGAGCCCGCCAGCGTCGAGTTGGACCACGATGGCCGCCTCGGCCTCAGCCTGCCCGTCGAAGCCGCGCTCGACGAGGCCATCCGCATCATCGAGACGCTCATCGCCGGAGAGCGCAGCATCAATTCAGCGGCCTAGCCGCGGAAAGGAGACGATATGTCCGTCGCAAAAATCGTGAAATGGGGAACTCTTGCCGCCGCCGTCTATTCGCTGGTTTACTTTCGCGGAGACATGCAACGCTACGTCAACATGAAACGAATGTAAGTCGCCATCGAGCAAAATATGCAAGCCGGCAAAATAGGCCACGGAGCACCGCTCATGCGGCGCCCTGGGGCCTATTTTTACTCCGGCCCTGAATTGTTCTCATTTTTCTATCCCCGGCGCCGCGACGAAAGCGCGGCAGCCGGAAACCCAAAACACGCCGGTATCGGAGGACATGACCGCTTCCGAAAAGCTCAGCACCGCAAAGCAGCTGAATCCGTCGCGGTTCGGGTGACTCCCATCCAGAAACTCAGTCTGTCTGATCCGCTGGAATTTCCCCCCACTCAGCATCCAAAGGTGTAAGTTGCTGAACGGAGGCGTGGAATGAAGAACTGGGCATGCGCAGCTTTGATGCTGGCAACGATGCTCGGAGCCAGCCGGGCAGATACCATCCACCTCAAGGACGGAACCGTCATTTCCGCCACGAATGTCGCGGAAAAAGATGGGCAGGTTCAGTACACAACCGGCGGCGCTCAGCACTCCGTCCCGAAGTCATCGGTCAGCAGAATCGAGCATGGCGACAGCTTGGGCCTCACCATCGGAACCTCCAAAAACGGATGGATTCCGCCGACCGCGGATTCCGGCCCTCACCGTCCGGTCTCCGGGGTTGAGTCCGGCGCTGCACCCAAGGTCTCGCATAGCCAGCTCGCCGCAGCTCTTCCCAGGGAGCCGCAGATGCACGGTGTGGATTCTTCCGCCCTGGCCCAGAAAGTGGTGAATGCAGGCGGCGTCAACGAACGGGCTCTGCACGACATTGAGGCCGACGGCAGCCCCGCACAGTCGGCAGCGGCTTACTTCATCGCCGCGCACTACGCCTATGATCACAGCGACACTGAGGCGGCGCGACGGTACATGCAGCGCTGCGTCGCGTATGAGCCTGACCAGGCCCCTTTGCTGGAGTGGTACGCCATCCTGCTGCTCGACGGCGGACAGCATCAGGAGGCGGTAACACAGGCCGAGTATGCGGTGCGGCGGGCGCCGCAGTCCGCCGAAGCCCTGCAGGTGCTTGCCATGGCCTACTACGATTCGGGACGCTTCCCTGAGGCCATCGAAAATTGGAAGCGCGCCCAGGATCTGCACCCCAGCGATATCGTGGCCAGCTACCTGGAGAAGGCGGAGCGCGAAGCCAAGGTGGAGGGAAATTTCAGCGAGCGCGAGGGGACGCACTTCGTCTTGCGCTATGAGGGCAGACAAACCGGCTTTACCTTCGCCTCCGAGCTGCTCTCCAATCTTGAGCGTCAGTACGGCGAGCTGCAGCGCGACCTCGGCTTCGCGCCGGACATCACCATCACGGTCATCGTCTATACCGGACAGCAGTTCCACGATGCAACCCAGGCGCCTTCCTGGGCCGAAGCCATCAACGACGGAAAGATGCGCATCCCGGTGCAGGATCTCAGCGGTGTGACCCCGCAGCTTGAATCCGTGCTGCGGCATGAGATGGCGCACTCATTCGTTCACTCCGCCACCCACGGGCACTGCCCGACGTGGCTGAACGAAGGCATTGCGCAGATGGAGGAGCCGCGCAGTTCCAGCGCATTCGCCGCTCCTCTGGCGCGCTTGTACCAGAACGGCAGACAGGTGCCGCTGCGTGATCTGGAAGGATCGTTTATCCGCTTTTCCCCGCAGCAGGCGCAGCTGGCCTATGCGGAGTCTTTGGCCGCAACCGAATACCTGCGGGCCAACTACGGCATGCGAGGGCTTCGCCGCATGTTGGAGCTGCTCAATGATGGAGAGGCGCCGGAAGCCGCGCTGAACCACGCGGTTCAGGCCAATTACGCCGACTTCGAGAGCGGCCTGGGCTCGTATCTGGCCAAGAACTCGCAGTAGCGCACGCCGAGTCGCAAGCGCCGGCATCCGCAGCCAGCGGGCTACTTCGCCTCGTTGAGGCTCTTCCTCACGGCGGCGTTGCTTTGCAGGATGCCGAGCTGTTTGCGGTCGCGCTCAGTGGCCATGCGCGGATTGGGCATGGGGCCGTAGGCTGCTTCCGTCTGCTGCGCCAGCTGCGCGATGGTTTCCGGGGTGATGCGCACCTCGCCCAACTCGTCGAACAGGCCTTGGAAGATCGGCCCCAGGTGGGTGAGGAAGTGCGCGATCCCCCCAGGTCCGCCGCCCAGATGAATACCCTGGAACGGTCCCACGGCCGCCCAGCGCAAGCCGAGCGAGTTCTTCACCAGCGTGTCCAGTTCCTCGACTGAAACCACACCCTGCTGCACCAGATACATGCTCTCGCGCAGCACCGCCGCCTGTAGGCGATTCCCCACGAAGCCGTTGATCTCGCGATGCAGCACTACCGGAGCCTTGCCCAGCGCACGGAAGAATGCCACCGCCTCCTGCACCGCCTCCGAATTAGTTCCTTGCCCTGGGACGATCTCCACCAGCGGCATGACGTGCGGAGGGTTGAAGGGATGGGCAACCATCATGCGTCCCGGATCTTTCATCTCGCGAGCAATCTGCGTGGCCTGCAAACTTGAGGTCGAGGAGAACAGCAACGCGTTGGGTTTTACGAACTGCTCCAGCCGGGCAAAGCATTCGCGTTTGAAGCCAATCTGTTCCGGGCCGGACTCCTGCACCAGGTCGGCGTCGCGCGTGGCCGCCTCCAGGTCGGGTTCGATGCGCAACCGCCGCTCAAAGCCCGCAGTCTCAAATCCCAGTTGCCGTAACGCGGGCGATACATCGGCCAATGCCTGGCGCACCGCCAGTTCCAGCTCCGGACGCGGGTCATACACCCGTACCCGCAGACCATTGGCCAGAAACAGCGCAGCCCAGGAAAGCCCAATCAACCCTGCGCCAACCACCGCGACTTCCGGGTATCGAGCCAGGACTGCGCCTGCCTTCTCATTCGAGCCTGGTTTTGGCATGGATGGGGCTCTCCTTTGTTGACCGGACCGCTTCCTATCCCATTTACCCTAGGCGCCCATCACAGGCGCGACAACCTCATGAGCCGCAATGAGCTCCCGCCATTTCTGCGGAATGACAACCGAGTTCTTGGTTTCAAAGTTGAACGCAACCAACGTCGTATGGCAGTACGCGGCGCGCTGATTGGTATCCTCGCTCCATATCTCAAATAGGAAGTCGAAGGATTTCCTGCCAATTCGAGTCACTCGGCAGCCGATGGCCACGCGCTCGCGATAGATGAGCGCGCGCTCGTAGGTGACTTCGAGCTTGGCCACAATAATGCCGTTGGCCCCGGTAAGCGACTCCCCGAGGACCTCAGCATGGTACACACACCGCGCGGTCTCCGCCCAAACCACGTACGCGGCATTATTCACGTGCTGCAGCATGTCGATGTCGCAGAACGCAACCCGAAAGCGGCTGATGCTTTTAAATTCGTCGAGCGCCAAAGCCTTGCTCCTCTGAGATTCGTGACCCTACGCTTTCACAACTGCCCTGACTCCAAAATTGATCACGCTTGGGCAGCCGCACGGCTTCCAGGACCTGTGGATTCTACCCTGATTTGACACTGGCTGCACGGGATCGCCGGACTTGCTTGCCAGGATTTGAACCACCGGACCAGCTGGCGCGTCGGGTTTCCAGCAAACGACCGGATGTCTAGTTGGCCGGCAGAGCAGCTCAGCCCTGCTGATCCAGCAGGTGCTGCTCAAAGAGGACTTTGTAGCCGCGCTGGAATGATTGCAGATGATGCCGCATCGCTTCGCGCGCCTTGGCGGGGCTGTGCTGCCGGAGCGCTTCCAAGACCTTGGTATGCTGAAGCACCGCCTGTTCCATTCCTTCCCGCAGCAGCAGGCTCTTGCTGATCAACTCCATCATCTGATCGCGCACGCCCTTCAAAATATTATTGAGGACCTCGTTTTTTGCCGCGATTCCCATCAACAGGTGGAAAGACAGGTCAAGCTTCCAGAACTCATCGGCGTTGTCCGGAATCGCCAGTTTCATCCGGTCCACCAGCGCTCCCATCTCTTTCAATTCCTCTTGCGTGATGCGCTCAGCGCACAAACCGGCAAGATCGGTTTCGAGGATCAGACGCGCCTCGACAAATTCGCCCAACGCTTTTTCGCTGCTCAGGAGTCCGCTATGCAGCCACGGGCTGGTTAGGTAAGCAGAAGGCTGTTCAGCTACATAGCTTCCGCCGCCCGCGCGCATGCGAATCAGTCCAATGAAGGCCAGAGAGGTGAGTGCCTCCCTCAGGCTGGAGCGGCCGACACCGAAGGCTTTGCAGAGCTCTGCTTCGGAGGGGAGCTTGGCCCCAGGCTGCCAATCGCCGGCAGTAATTCGGGCAGCGAGGCGTTTCGCCACTTGCTCGCTTAAAGTGGTGCGGGAGACCGGATCGAGACTCTTCAAAAATTTGGAAGACATGGCCTTCAAGAAGGTCAGAATAGGCAAAAATAATCTTTTGGTCAATCTCACTTTCAGCTTGTCTGACAAGCTGATGCATAGTACAGTCTCTCCACTCAATACCAGTAAGTACACGCCGCGACCGCGGCGCGTGGGAAAAAGGCTAAACTGACCGGCCCAAACCATTGGCCTGCGATGGAGGTTCCACTTGAGCGCCCATACCGTTTCTGCACCTGTAAGCAAGCCCCCGAAACCAACTTCTCAACCCAGCCCCAACTATTTCGCATCTGCCCTGGTGGTGGCAGCCGGGGTAATCTCCGCGGTCGTCATCCTTCGATTGCAGCCGCTTTCCACGCCCTGGCAGCAGAACTACAACCCGACCGGGCAGTGGCTACTTTCCGCACTGGTTGCTGCAATTCCCGTGGTTGTGCTGCTCGGCTCTCTGGCGCTCGGCCACGTCAAGGCGCACTACGCCGCACTGGCCGGATTAGCGGCCGCACTGCTGACCGCGATCTTAGGATTCCACATGCCCGCAAGGCTGGCGGGTGCTACTGCCGTTTACGGCGCAGGGTATGGCTTGTTTCCCATCGGCTGGATCGTGCTCGCCGTCATTTTCATGTACCAGTTGACGGTGGAGGCGGGCCGCTTTAGCGTGCTGCAGCACAGCCTGACCGGCATTACCAAGGACCGCCGTCTGCAACTGCTGCTGATCGCCTTCTGCTTCGGCGCGTTCTTTGAGGGCGCCGCCGGATTCGGAACGCCGGTAGCCGTCACGGCGGCGTTGCTGATTGGGCTCGGCTTCAAGCCGCTGCAAGCCTCGGGCCTGTCGCTGATCGCCAACACGGCGCCGGTGGCCTTCGGTGCGCTGGGCACGCCGATCATCGCCTTGGCCAAGGTCACCGGCATCAGCGAAACCGTACTTGCGGCGATGACCGGCCGCATCCTCACCCCGTTCTGCATCCTGGTTCCATTCTGGCTGATCTGGGCCTTCGCGGGCTTCAGTGGAATGATGGAGGTCTGGCCCGCGATTCTGGTCGCCGGAGTCACCTTCGCGATTCCGCAGCTGCTGGTCTCAAACCTGCATGGCCCATGGGTGGTCAACGTTGTGGCCTCGGTGGTATCTATGGGCTGCCTGATCGGTTTCCTGATGGTCTGGCGTCCCAAGAAGATCTGGAAATTCGATGGCCAGGAAGAAGAAGAACAGGCCGAACTTGCCCGCGGCGAGATCAAAGCAACCTACTCGCGCAAGGAGATTGCGCAGGCCTGGGTGCCGTGGATTGTGCTCAGCGTAATTGTCTTTGTGTGGGGCACGCAGACCGGCAAAATGTGGATGAACACACCGGAAAAGGTCTTTCCCTCCACCGCAAACTGGTCCACCAAGCCCAGCCAGATCACCAATCCACAGTTCAAAGTTACGGTTCTGCACAACATGGTCGAACGGGTTGAGCCGGTTGTGCCCAAGCCAACCAAGGAGCCGGCGGTTTATGGTCTGAACTGGCTGAGCGCCACCGGAACTGGAATCCTCCTGGCCGCCTTGATCTCGGGATTCGTCATGGGGCAGGGAATGGGCAAGATCATCTCGATCTTCTTTCAGACGCTGGTCAAGGTGCGATTTTCGCTACTGACCATAGCGGCCATGCTGGGCATCGGCATGCTCACGCGTTACTCCGGGCTCGATGCAACTATGGGCCTGGCCTTTGCGCGTACCGGGCATTTCTACCCGTTCTTCGGCACCATGCTGGGCTGGCTCGGCGTGGCGCTCACCGGTTCGGACACTTCTTCCAACGTCCTGTTTGGCAGTCTGCAGAAGATCACCGCGCAACAGGTGCACGTGGCTCCGGTGCTCATGACATCGGCCAATAGTGCAGGAGGCGTGATGGGCAAGATGATCGACGCGCAGAGCATCGTGGTGGCTTCCACGGCTACGCAGTGGTACGGACACGAAGGCGAGATTCTGCGCTACGTCTTTCTGCACTCACTAGCCCTGGCGGCGCTGGTTGGCGTGTTCATATTCCTGATTGCCTATGCATACCCGTTCACGCAGCTGGTGGTTCATTAGCGCGCGGCCGCAGGTCTTCTGCGGTGAGTGGCTAACATGTATGGGCAAGTGGTGCGGCGGATGGCGCCAGCCGTCCGCCGGTATGAGGGTTGTATGAATGTAGCGAGCGAACCATTCGCGATGGTTGAATCTTTTAAGACGCGTGCGGAAGCCGTCAGTGCACAGGTGCAGCGGGTCGCAACCAGGGAGTTGGCACTGGAGCTGATCCTCCGCCTGCTGCGCGAGGAAAATGTGGAAGACAAGCCCGGATCGCGGGCCGTGTGGGCCGATCGCTTGATCGGCGAGGCGGAGAAACAACGTTTGCAACGCGCGGTACCGGGCCTGACGTTCGACGTTACGCGCGAGTTGGCGGCTGACGCCAAGGTGGGCATCAGCCGAATGGACTGGGCACTGGCCAACACCGGCACGCTGGTGCAGACGGCGGACGCAGTGGACACCCGACTGGTTTCCACCTTGCCGCTGCTGCATATTGCCATGGTTTCCACTGCGGCGCTGCTGCCGGATATCCCCGCGCTGCTTGAGCGTGTGGATCCACGCCAGTCCGCATATCTCTCGTTCATCACCGGGCCCAGCCGCACGGCCGACATCGAACGCGTGCTCACCATCGGCGTGCACGGTCCCGCACGGCTCATGATTGTGATGGTGGACGACCGGGAGGTGGCGGCGTGAAAAAAGAATTCAGGCAGTCCATTCTGGACGCGCTGGCCAACCCGAATCTCTCCGGAGCGCTGGGCCGGTTTTCCGACGCCTACCGGGTGAGCCGCGCCAAAGCCTACGAAGGCATCGATTTTGAAGCAGTGCGCACGCAGATCGCAGGAATCAAGTCCTCGGCCGCATCGCACTTCGACGAACTGGCGGAACAATTTGCCAATGTCGCCGAGGCGCGCGGCACCAAGGTCTTCCGCACCAGCGATCCCCGGGAGGTAAACGACTACATTCTCCGGCTTGCCAGGGAGCGCGGCGTTAAAAGCGTCATCAAGTCGAAGTCGATGGCGTCGGAGGAGATTCATCTCAACCAGCATTTGGAAAAGGCCGGCATTCAGGTGACGGAGAGCGACTTGGGCGAGTGGATCATTCAACTGGCCCACCAGCGGCCCTCGCACATGGTGATGCCTGCAGTCCACATGACCAAAGAGGATGTAGCCGAGGTATTCAGCAAAAATGTCGAAGAGGGCCAGCAGCCCGATATTCCTGCGTTGGTGAAGTTTGCCCGCGGCAAGCTGCGCCCAATGTTTCTCAATGCCGACATGGGCATTAGCGGCGCGAACATCGCCGTGGCCGAGAGCGGCAGCATCGTCATCATTACCAACGAAGGCAATGCACGGCTGGTGACAACCCTGCCGCGGATTCACGTGGCAATTGTCGGACTGGAAAAACTGATCGAACACTTTCAGGACATCGCGCCCATTCTCACCGCCCTGCCCAAGAGTGCCACGGGACAACTGCTGACCAGCTATGTCTCTATCATCAGCGGCCCCGTGCCGAATACCGACGGAACACCGAAGGAGTTGCACATCATATTGATGGACAACCGGCGGAACGAGATGGCGCACGATCCGCGCTTCAAGCAGGCGCTGCAGTGCGTCCGCTGCGCATCGTGCCTCAACGTCTGCCCGGTCTTCCGCCTGGTCGGCGGACACGTCTTCGGCAAGGTTTATACCGGTGGCATCGGCACCATTCTCACCGCATGGTTTGACGCCCTGAAGGAATCCGACGACATCCAGAGCCTTTGCATCCAGTGCGGCAACTGCACGGAGGTGTGCCCCGGCAAGATCGATATTCCCGATCTCATCCTGGAGTTGCGCCGCCGCCTTGCCGTGGAAAAAGGGCAGCCCATGGTGCAGAAGGCGATCTTCTCGGTGGTCAACAACCGGCGCATGTTCCACACCATGCTGCGCGCCGCCTCGCTCGGGCAAAAGCCTTTTGCCAGGCAGGGATTCATCCGCCACTTGCCGATGTTCCTGGGCAGCATGACCGAGTTCCGCTCGCTGCCTGCGATTGCCGACGAGCCGTTGCGCGATAGCGTGAAGAAAATCGAGCAGCCAAAATGCGAGGAGACGGCCGCGCTCTTTGCCGGATGCCTGGTGGACTTTGCCTATCCGGAGATTGGCGAGTCGGTGGTCGAGGTGCTCAACAAGGCTGGCATCGAGGTGAGCTTCCCCGAGGGCCAGACCTGCTGCGGAGCTCCCGCACGGTATAGCGGAGCGTATGAAGTGGCTGCGCAGAATGCCGCCGACAACATTCGCGCGCTGCTCGCCGAAGAGGTGAACTACGTGGTCTCCGCCTGCCCGACCTGCACGGTCGCGCTCAAGCAGGATTTTATCGCCAACCTCGAAGCCGTGGGCCGCAGCGACGAGTTGCCCGCGGCGCGTGAGCTTGCGGAAAAAGTGGTGGATTTTTCAACCCTCGCGCGCCAGCTGGTAGAGCAGGGACGGCTGCACTTCAAGCCGGGCGCGGACGCGATGCGGTTCACCTATCACGACTCCTGCCACCTCAAGCGCACGTTGCGGGCAGAACAGGCGCCGCGCGAGCTGATGCAGCAGGCCGGCTACGAATTGGTGGAGATGCAGGAGAGCGACATGTGCTGCGGAATGAGCGGCTCCTATTCGCTCAAACTGCCGGAGCTCTCCGCGCCGATCCTCGAACGCAAGCTGGTGAATATCGAGAAGACCGGCACGCCGCTGGTGCTGATCGATTGCCCCGGTTGCGTCCTGCAGATTCGCGGCGGTCTCGACAAACGGAGCTCGGAGATTAAGGTGGAGCATACCGCGCAACGACTGGCCAGGAGCCTGCGATAATGAAAGCCGTGACGGCAGTAGAACAACCGAAGTACTCAACCGAACAGCTCATCCCCATGCTGTCGCAATTGGTCGATGCGCGGCGGATTCTCGGGCGCCCCATTGACCTCATCGCCTACGCCTCGGATGCCAGCTTTTACCGGCTTATTCCCAGGGCCGTGGTGCAGGCCGGCAGCGAGCAGGAGGTGGCGCGGCTGTTCCAGTTCAGCCACGAGCATTCGCTCCCTATCACCTTTCGCGCCGCCGGCACCAGTCTCTCCGGACAGTCCATTTCCGACGGATTGCTGATCGAAGTTGCACGTAACTTCCGCGAACTTGAGGTCCTGGAAAATGGCCGCAAGATCCGCGTTCAGCCCGGAGTCATTGGAAGCAGCGCCAATCGCGTGCTGGTGCCTTATGGCGCCAAGATTGGTCCCGATCCGGCCTCGATTGCAACCTGCACCCTGGGCGGCATTCTCTCCAACAACTCCAGCGGCATGTGCTGCGGCGTGGAGCAGAACGCCTACCACACGCTCGCCGCGCTGCGATTTGTGCTGCCTTCCGGAACTGTCATCAACACCGGCGAAGCCGACGCCGAAGAGAAGTTCTTTGCCCTCGAACCCGCACTGGCGCGCGGCATTCTTGAACTCAAGTCGCGCATGCAGAGCGACACGGCGCTTAGCGAACGCATTCGCCGCAAGTACCGCACCAAGAACACCACCGGATACGGCATCAACGCCTTTCTCGACTTCGAGCGGGCCGTCGATATCTTTGCCCATCTGCTGATCGGCGCCGAGGGCACCCTGGCGTTCATCTCCGAGGCGGTGTTGAATACCGTCCCCGACCTGCCCATAAAGTACACGGGCCTACTGCTGTTTCCCGATCTCTACGCCGCCTCGGAATCCATCGTGCCCTTGCGTCAGGCCGGCGCCAAGGCGCTTGAGATTATGGACCGCGCCTCGCTCCGCTCCGTCGAAAATCATGCCGGCACGCCCGCCGTGATTAAAACTCTCGCGGATGGCGCGGCCGGATTGCTGGTGGAATTTCAGTCTGCGCTGGAGTCCGAGCGAGCGGAACTTGAGGCCATGGCCGCCGACTCAACCTCGCGCCTCAAATTGCTGGAGCCTGCGCATTTCAGCCACGTCGCTTCCGTGCAGGCTGTGCTCTGGAAGATTCGCGCCGGCATGTTTCCCTCGGTTGGATCGGTCCGCAACAGTGGCACCACGGTCATCATCGAAGACGTCGCCTTCCCCATCGAGCACCTCGCGCCCGCCGCGCAGGATTTGAACGGGCTCTTCCGCCGCCACGGGTATGACAACGGCATCATCTTCGGACACGCCAAGGACGGCAACCTTCACTTCGTCATCACCCAGTCGTTCAACGATCAGCGCGCCATCGACCAGTATTCGCACTTCATCGACGACGTGGTGGAACTGGTCGTCAACCGCTTTGACGGCGCGCTGAAAGCCGAGCATGGGACCGGGAGAAACATGGCGCCGTTCGTCGAAACCGAGTGGGGAGCCGAGGCCTACCAGATCATGCGGAAGGTCAAGTCGCTGGCCGATCCCACGGGCCTGCTCAATCCCGGCGTCATCATCAACTCCGACCCGCACGCGCATTTGCACGATTTAAAACAACTGCCCACCGTCGAGCCGGAGATCGACAAGTGCATCGAGTGCGGCTACTGCGAGCCGCGCTGCCCCAGCCGCGACCTCACGCTTACCCCGCGCCAGCGCATTGTGGTAAGGCGCGAAATGGCGCGCCAGCAGCAGCTGGGAGGCAGCGAGCTATTCAACCAGCTGGACCGCGATTTTCCCTACATGGTGCTCGATACCTGCGCCACCGACGGGCTGTGCGCCACTACCTGCCCGGTCAACATTGATACCGGAAAGCTGGTGAAGCGCTTCCGCGCGCTGCGCCACTCGACATTCGCAAAGCGCGTCGTCCGGCTCACGGTGGATAACTTCGCGCTGACGGAGAGCCTCATCCGGCTCAGCCTGCGCGCCGCGCATCTGGCCGAGCGCGTCATCGGAGTTGAGGGCGTGCAGGCGATTACCAGAACGATGCGCAAGCTGGTTGGCCCCAACCTGCCGCTGTGGAGTTCCGGCATGCCACATGCGGCCAAGGGAGGCATTCCGCCCACGGATCGCCTGGCTGCCCAAGCGGTGTATTACCCGTCGTGCATCTCGCGAGTCATGGGCCATCTTCCGGGCGAGTCCAGTGCAATGTCTCTGATGCAGGCGACCGTTGCCGTGGCTCAGCGCGCCGGAGTTCCGGTCTGGATTCCCGAGGACATTGCCGGAAACTGCTGCGGCACTCCGTACTCATCCAAGGGCTTTGAGGAAGCGCGCGACGCCATGCTGAACCGCATCATCGGGAATTTCTGGATATGGTCTTCCGAAGGCACGCTGCCGATCCTGGTCGATACCAGTCCGTGCGCGTATGGACTGCTCCAGGCGCGCGAGTTCCTTACTTCGGAAAACCAGCAGCGCTTCGACCGGCTCACCATTTTGGATAGCATTGCATTTGTCCACGACCAGTTGCTGCCAAGGCTCAAGGTGAACCATCCCGAAAGATCGGTTGCGCTGCATCCGGTCTGCTCGGCGGTCAAGATGGGGCTGACCCCAAAGCTGGAAGCGATTGCGCGCAAGTGCAGCGGCGAAGTCTTCATTCCTCCCAGCCTCGGGTGCTGCGCCTTTGCCGGGGACCGCGGCTTCCTATACCCGGAACTCACCGCTTCGGCCACCACCGGCGAGGCCGCGGAGATCAAAGCTCACAAACACGATGGCTGTTACTCCAGCAGCCGCACCTGCGAGATTGGCATGACCCGCTCGACCGAAGAAACTTACCGCTCCTATCTGTATTTGTTGGAAAAAGTGACTCGCGACTAAGCCCAAAGTTTCGATCATCGTCGCAATGGTGTCCTGACGCAGAATTTGATTCTCGGACGATTGGCAGCGCGCCGGTTGGTAGGCCTCATTCAGTACGAAACGCCGAATGCAAGGTCGTTCTTGGCGGAAGGCGGGGTTGGGCAGTCAGGTCTTGATCTGGGCGGCTGAGTGCGAAAGAATCTGCGCTATTCTCGTCAGCAGTTCAGGGGGCGGAACCGGCTTTAGCAGAATCTCAAAATCAAAGCCCTTCGTCCGCGCATCTTCCAGAAGGTCTCCATAGCCGGCATTGCCGGAAATGAACAATACTTTGCAGTGTGGCAGAGTCCGTAAAATCTCAATTGCCGCATCGATGCCATTCATCTCCCCCATCATCACGTCACTCACGATGCAATCGGGCTGAAAGGAGCAGGCCACCTGAACTGCTTCTTCTCCACTGTAGGCCTGGGCCGTCACGTAATCACGACACTCGAGTATTCTGGCGAGTGTCTCAGCTATGGCACGCTCGTCATCGACCACCAGAATCTTGTATCTCCTTTGCAGCATTGCATCTTACCCGTTGCGGCCTGAACTCTGAGAACAACAATCAAACTTCTCCATGCGCATTCAGGGCGATGCCTGGGATGCCTCACCCGCAGTTCTTCCCATCAGCCAAGTTCGCTGCGTGGCTGGGTGCGGCGTTCTGTCGGCAGCCAGACCGTAAAAACAGCGCCCCGTCCCTGTTGACTACGCACCTGAATCCTTCCATCGTTCTTCTTCACCAGTTCGCTGGATATCCACAAGCCAAGTCCGGTGCCGACAGCCTGCTTGGTTGTGAAAAAGGGCTCAAAAATTCGCTTCAGGTTGTCCGGACTGATCCCCATTCCGTTATCGGCGATGGTGAGCCGGACCTTAGGCGGGTTCCCCGACGCTAGAAACGGACCTGCGATCCGCAACCACAGAGTTCCCTTCTGCGGCAATGCATCAATACTGTTAGCGACCAGGTTTGAGATCACCTGGCGCACCTCGCCTTCCACGGCATGAATTGCAACGGCGCAGCCGAACCTGCGCTCTATACGGATGGATTTACTTCGTGCTTTCGGTTCATACATTTCCAGAACACTGTCGAGAAGTTCGGAGAGTTGCACTGCCCCGGGCTGGCCTGATTCTTTGTAGAAACCGAGGGTCTGTTTGGTCATGTGAGCCACCCGCTGCAGCTCCCGCTCGGCGATGCCCAGAGTGTCCCGCGCAAATTCGGACAATGCAGGATCGGAACTTGCAAGATAAATCGCATTCATGGCGGCCGAAAGTGGATTGTTGATCTCGTGGGCGATCGTTGCCGCCATGCGGCCGACGGAGGCCAGTTTCTCACTCCGTAGCATGGTTTTTTCGGCACGTTTGCGATCGGTGATATCGGAAAGAATTCCAACGAAGTGAGTGATTTCCCCATTCTCGGAGTGGACTGGAGCAATGGTCGTCTCCTGAACATAGAGGCTACCGTCTTTGCGGCGGTTGAGCAGTTCGCCGTGCCACACGCGCCCCGAAAGAACCGATTCACAAAGGTCTTGGTAGCGTTGATGGCTGTCCACTCCGGAGGAGGTCAGCAGGTTCGGTGTGGCGCCGCAGGCCTCCTCGGCGGTGTAGCCGGTCAGCTTGGTGAAGGCCGGATTGACGCTCAGGATGGTTCCTTCCCGGTCGGTCAGCAGGATCGAATTCGCCGCCGCATTCAACGCTGCGGCTGCCAGACGAAGCTGTTGCTCCGCGTTCCGGCGCTCCGTGATATCGCGCGCCGCGAGAATGGAGTAGGCACTGTCTCCGCTCCGCACCACCTGGACCGCAATCTCCACCGGCAGTGTGTGGCCAACGGTCCCAAAGGAGAGATCCGCATTCACAATGGCACTGCGTGCCGGTCCTCTGCTGAGTTCGTCGAAAAGTGCTCTCATCTGCTGCCAGGTTGCGCTCGGTACCAGGTCGGCGAAGGAAGTCGAAAGCAACGCAGCGCGGCCTGCCGAAAGACGGTTGCAGGTCGAGGCGCTGACATCCAGAATGCTGCCGGACGGATTTTCCACCACGAACAGCAAGTCGCTGCTCAGGTCCACCAGGGAGCGGAACCGCTCCAACTCGACCAGCCGCTGCCGCAGGCTGGCATAGTGGCTCTTGTGGATTGAAGTGTTCCCGAGGCCCAGGATCTTGTTGCGAAGTTCCTCCGGGTTATCAGAGACATTCTTCATAGATAACCTCAATGTCACGACGGCACGGGACACGAGGGTTGGTGACAATACATGGGTCGACCAGCGCGATTTCGGAAAGTTCCCGCACTTCGGTTCGATGGACCCCGGAGTCAGAGAGAGTATTGTGCAAACCCGCGTTTTCACGCAACTGCCGGAGGTGGCCGACCAATTGACGGCGCAGTTCACTTTCCGACAGTCCCTTTACTTCGATGCCAATGGCGCGCGCGATGTTTTTATAGCGATCCTGGGCTGCTGGAAAGTTGAAATCGATCACCCGCTCAAAGAGCATCGCGTTGCATTCCCCATGGGGCAAGTCCAGCAACCCGCCGATGCTATGAGCCATAGCGTGCACCGCGCCCAGGCTCGCGTTGGAGAAGGCCAGCCCAGCCTCCAGGCTCCCTAGCATCATTCCTGTTCGATACTCGAGGTTGGCGGGCTCGGCAACCGACTTGAGCAGATTCGAACTGATGAGCCGCATCGCCTCCAAGGCGTGAATATCGGTGAGAGGCGAATGTCCCGAGGAGACATAGGCTTCGATCGCATGCACCAGCGCGTCGAGCCCGGTACAAGCCGTCAGGAATGGATCCATGCTGGTCAGCGTCACCGGATCGATGAGGGATATATCGGGCAAGACAGCTTTGCTGATAATCAGCATCTTTCGCATCGATTGGCGGCTCGTGATCACCGCGAATTGCGAGACATCGGCCGAGGTTCCCGCCGTAGTGGGGATGCAAATGGTCGGTGGCATCGGCGCGTGGACATTATCAACCCCCACGAAATCCTCAATCTTGCCCCCGCTCGACACCAGAAGGCCGATGCCCTTGGCACAGTCGATCACGCTGCCGCCGCCGACCGCTATCACCACGTCGCAGCCGTTTTCGGCAAACACTTCTGCCCCGGCCATTGCCTCTTCGATGCGCGGATTGGGCGTGACCTGTTTGTACACCGTGTATCCCAGCCCAGCCTCTTCCACGCTTGCGAGCACGGGCTGTACCCACCCGGCCGCTTCCACCTCGGGATCAGAGACCACCAGGACGCGGCGGCCACCCAGGTTACGTGCATACTGCCCGCCAAGAGCCAGCGCGCCAGCGCCGAAAATGAACTCCGGCGCGAAAAACTTTCGCAATTCTTGCGAACTCGAGTTTCGAATGGAGAGATTGCGACCAGTTGGATCACCCGTCAATGCCATACAGCACCCCACCCCTGGGACCGATGATATTGCGCCTTAGTCACACGCGCGTCAGTGATTTCCAAATCTGACACCTGTGACCTCGGTCACCCGGACTGCGCCGTTAGCTCTTTGCGTGCACGGTAATGCGCAGCAGTTCACTTCGCTTGAAGAGGCGCATGCGCGGTCCCCAAGTCCCAGTGCCGCGGCAGACGATTGCGGTCATATCCTGCACACGATAACGCCCCGACAAGATCGGGAAGGCCAGCTTCACGAGATAGGTGAAAGGCCAGATCTGCCCTTCGTGGGTGTGGCCAGAGAGCATGAGTCCGATGCCGGCGCTGGCTGCTCGCCGGGTTTCCACCGGCGTGTGCGAGAGCAGGACGCTGGCACCCTCGGGACGCTGGCGCAGCAACTTTTCCATGATTGCCGTGTGCGCCGCGCGTCCCCGAAATGCTACGTCATCAACTCCGGTCAGGATTAACCCAGGGATTGGTTCGATACTCTCATCGCGCAGCACATGGAAGCCCGCGCGGCAAAAGAGATCGATGATCTTGGCGCCTCCGGCGTAGAACTCGTGATTTCCCGTCACAACGTACACGCCGTGCGGAGCGCGAAACTGCTGCAGTACAGGCAGCCAGCCGGGGTAGGTCGTTTCTTCGCCTTCGAAGATGTCGCCCACCAGCAGCAGGAGGTCGGGACGGAGCGACTCAAACTGAGCTGCACGTTCACTCGCCCAGCCATGGCCGAGCAGGGCTCCTAAATGCATGTCGCTGGCCACCACGAGCACCGTTCCATTGGCCTCGTGGGGCAGTCCATCGAGGGCGGCCTCATACTCTGTTACCACCGGGGAGCGCCGCGCCTGGACCAGCGCTATGATTGTCATTAGCAGCGTCAGGATCAACGCGACCGTGCGCAGCACAGGCAAGTGCGGACGCAGCCACAGGCCAAAACCGGTGCAGAGATCGAAGAAGAGAAAGTTCGAAAAGAGCAGGAAGAATGCTCCCACCCAGTAGGCGCCGACGATCTCAAGCACGTGCGAGAGACCATCAATTCCGTAGTGCTCGAGCACCCGCGAGATGATGTAACTTGCCCCAAGCAGGATCACCGCCGGAATCAACAGCCATGCCGGAACGTGGTGTGAGATGAATGGAATCGAGAGTAGCCGCGAGACAACGTAAACGTGCAGGCCAGCCCAGAGAAGGCATATCAGAATCAGGGAACGTAACACGGGCGGCGGTCTCCTACTTTGAGTGTATAGAAGATGCACGAACTTGCCATGAAAGTAGCTGACCCTATTCCAAGTAGGAAAGGTGGGCAAGGTATTCGCTTCTACGCAAAACGAAGCTCTCTTGGGGAACTCCCTGCATCCAACTTCCTATGGTTCCTGCGACGAACCGCATCCAGCGCGGTATCACGGTCTTACAGCTCCTGCGGCCCCACTATCGGTTGTTAGGGTTGGGACTTCTGGCAATCGGAGGAGAGAGCATCGCGGATCTTCTCCAGCCATGGCCGCTTAAGATCGTGCTCGATAACGTTATTGCCCACAAAGACTCTCGTGGATGGTTGTTCGCGTTCATTCGCCATACGGCGGGCGCCACACCGCGTCAGATTCTGCTTTTCGCTTGTTTTTCGGTCGTTCTGATCGCCATTCTAGATGCCATCTGTACGTATTCGGAAAAATACATAACGACCAGTGTAGGCCAGTGGGTCACGCACGACCTTCGCCGGACGTTATATGCGCATGTACAGAAACTCTCGCTGGCTTACCACGAGCATACCCAGACAGGCGACCTGATCAGCCGCGTGACCAGTGACATTGATTCGGTTCAGACGTTTATCGTTTCGGGGCTTCTCAGCATTCTGGTCGATATACTCACGCTGGTCGGCATGATCGGCGTCATGCTCTACATCAACTGGCGGTTCACGCTGATTGCACTGGCCGTGGTGCCCATTCTGTTTACAATTGTGTACACCTATACCCGCCGGGTGAAAAAAGCTTCGCGCGAGGTCCGCAAGCATGAGAGCAGATTGCTCTCCGTAGTGCAGGAGGTGCTCGGCTCCATCCGCGTGGTCAAAGCCTTTGCGCGAGAGGGCTACGAGGTGCAACGACTCGAAGGTGAAAGTCTTGAAACGGTAGAGGCCGCCTTCAAGGCTCGTGCAATGAAGGCAAGGCTTGTCCCCATCGTCACCCTTGTCACCTCCGCTGGCGTCTGTGCGGTTCTTTATTTCGGTGGAGACAGTGCTCTTCAGGGTGGTTTAACGGCCGGTTCCATCGTCCTGTTTCTGAGCTACATTGCCAAGATGTACAAGCCGATGCAGGACATTTCGAAAATTATGGATTCCTATACCAGGGCCGCTGTTGGCTATGAGCGGATTCAGGAGATCATCGGCACCGATGATCGGATGCGCGACGCCCCCGGCGCGAAAAGGGCTCCGCCGTTCAAGGGAAGGATTGACTTTGAGCATGTCGATTTTGCCTATGCGCCGGGACAGCCGGTTCTCTTCGACGTGAATCTTCATATCGAGCCTGGAAGCTGTGTCGCGCTGGTCGGACCCACCGGCTCCGGTAAAACTACCATCGCGAACATGGTCGCGCGCTTCTATGATCCATCGGCCGGAACCGTGAGAATCGACGGAATCGACGTTCGTACTCTGACCCAGAAATCGCTTCGCGATCAAATGAGCTTTGTTCTGCAGGACACGGTTCTATTCAGCGGATCGATCTGGGACAACATTGCCTATGGCAAACCGGAAGCCACCTACGGGGAGATTGCGCGGGCGGCCGAGGCGGCCAACGCCATGGAATTCATTGAGAAGTTGCCCGGCAAGTTCAATGCGGAAGTCGGCCAGCGCGGCGTCGCGCTCTCGGGCGGCCAGCGGCAGCGCATCGCCATCGCTCGCGCCGTCATCCGTAAGAGCCCCATCCTCATCCTCGACGAACCGAGCACGGGGCTGGATGCAGCCTCCGAGCAGCTCGTCTTTGAGGCTCTGGACAGGCTCATGCTGGGACGTACCTCCGTGGTGATCGCTCACCGGCTTTCAACCATCCGGAATGCGACCTGCATCTACGTCGTCAAGGACGGCCGGATTGTGGAGAATGGAATCCATGCAGAGCTGCTGCGGAAAGAGAATGGCATTTACCGCGTGCTCTATAACATTCAATTTAATACCGACGAGGCTGCCTCCGCACCCGCGGCATGAGTCCCGCAAATCTATAAGCCTTTCAATTCAGCGATCCGGTCTTCCAGCACCTTTACGTAGGCATCAGCCTCGTCTGCTTGAAAGTTGCCGGCGCGAAAGGCGTCCTCCAGTTGTTGGTGGCTCAGTTGGCCGAGCATGCTTCCAATCCACCGCGCGTCCTCGATGGGAATGTGTTTTCCAATCCACTCCAACGGGATTCCTACGGCATACATGATCTCTCCGAATCCTGCGGCCATCGCGAGCGGATTAAGCGGCGGCGATGGGGTTCCGAAATCAACCTCGGTGGCCGAGACGTGGGTGATGAACTTGGATCCTTCGTAGCTGTCCAGATTGCCCTTGGCGTGATTCTCCGAAAACCCGTAGCGGTTGGCCCCGAATGTGGCTCCTATGTCGCTGGCCAGAAAGATCTGGGCGCCATCTTTTCTGCTCGCGTACACTGCATTGTTTGAGTCCTTAAGGTCCCAGTTGTTCATTACGGCCATCATGACGCGCAGACCGTTGAACGCGCGCGTGCCGACGAATGGATTGTCGCTCCACTTCCAGATGCCGATCTTTTGTTCGCCGCCCGGCTTGCGGGCAAAACGTGCGTCGATCACTTGCGTGCCGTGCATTTTGTCCGACTTGCGCTTCATCTTAAGTCCGCTGATATGGGCTTCGGGGAGCACATAGTCGTCGTTCGCGAAGTAGCCGACGGCCCACAGAAGCCGCGAGGCCACTACCTCGGGCCGCGACTCCGCACCCAATTTGACGCGCCATTTCTTGCCGCTCGCATCGCGCACGTCGCACTTAGGGCTGGTGCCGTTGCGATCTTCACGGATAAACACAAACGGCGGCTCCGGCTTTTGCTTCTCGCCTCCCTGTCCCCAGAACAGATTTTTTGCGGCAATGTTGTCCGGCACCTTCCAGAGCACCGGGTTGGCGGTCGCCGATGCACTCAAGGGCTTATGTCTGTCCCGCTTTTCCGCCGCTATCGCGTGTTTCCCTGACTTCGGAGCGCCCTCCTCCGGCTGCTCTGCTACCGGGTTGGACGGCTGCGGCGGTGTCTGGCTGGGAGCTGCCTGCGAGTTCTGCGCTGGCTGCTGCACCGGCGCCGGAGCGCTCTCCTCCGGCTGCTCTGCTACCGGATTGGACGGCTGCGGCGGTGTCTGGCTGGGAGCTGCCTGCGAGTTCTGCGCCGGCTGCTGCACCGGCGCTGGAGCGCCCTCCTCCGGCTGCTCTGCTACCGGGTTGGACGGCTGCGGCGGCGTCTGGCTGGGAGCCGCCTGCGAGTTCTGCGCCGGCTGCTGCACCGGCGCCGGAGCGCTCTCTTCCGGCTGCTCTGCTACCGGGTTGGACGGCTGCGGCGGTGTCTGGCTGGGAGCCGCTTGCGAGTTCTGCGCTGGCTGCTGCACCGGCGCTGGAGCGCCCTCCTCCGGCTGCTCTGCTACCGGGTTGGACGGCTGCGGCGGTGTCTGGCTGGGAGCCATCTGCGGGTTTTGGGTTGGCGGTTGAGTACTGCCTTCCGGTTGCTCCACCACAGGGTTGGATGGCTGCGATTGCGTGTCGCTGGGATTGGTTTGTGCCCAGGAAATCGGGATGGCAATCATCGCCATGAAAACTGTAAGGATGATCAAATGTCGAATGCGGACCATGATCACCTCCGGGTGCTCATGTGCGTAGATGTTAGAAGCATGGAGGGCCAATTTGGGTAGCCCAGCGTGTGCAAAACATCCGATTCGCCTCCCCCCGCATCTGTACTCAGCGGGGCGATAGCGGTCGGAGTCGCCTGCAAAGGGAGTACCGGTCGTGAAGCTCGTCTTGCAGCCCGATGATGGACTCGAGCCTATCCTCAAGGCCTTGGACCGGGCGAAGAAGAGCATTCAGATTCTCATCTTCCGCATCGATCGAAGTGAGGTGGAGAGAGCGCTGACTGCGGCGGTCGAACGCGGGGTTTCCGTGCAGGCGCTAGTTGCCGGCACCAACCGCGGCGGCGAGAAAATCCTTCGCCGATTTGAAATGAAGCTCCTGGAAAAAGGAGTCACCGTTACCCGCACAGCCGATGACCTGGTCCGCTATCACGGCAAGATGATCATTATCGACGGCAAGGAACTCTTTCTCCTGGCGTTCAACTTCAGCCACTTGGACATTACCCTCAGCCGTTCGTTCGGGGTGAGTACCAGAGAGCCCAGAATCGTTGCAGAAGCGATCAAACTGTTTGAGAGCGATGTGAAGCGGATACCCTACAAGGCCGGGAATAACGACCTGGTGGTAAGTCCCGCTAACGCGCGTGAGCAGCTGACGAAGTTCGTCAAGAGCGCCAAAAAGCAGCTGCTTATGTACGACATGAAGGTCACCGACCCGGCCTTTTTGAAGCTGTTGGACGAAAAGGTCTCCGAGGGGGTGGACGTGCGATTGATAGGGCAGACCTCCGCGCCCGGGCGATCGCTTTCCACTCGGGCGCTGCCCTTGCGTTTGCACGCACGTGTGATCCTGCGGGATGGCCACTCGGCCTTCGTCGGTAGCCAGAGTTTACGGAAACTGGAACTCGACATTCGTCGGGAAATTGGCCTTATTTTCCATGATTCGAGGATCGTTAAGCGAATCATTAGGGTCTTCGACAAGGATTGGAGCGACTCTGCCCCGGCCGAGACTCCCAACCCGGGGCTTGCAATTCTGGATACGCCCGCGAAGAAAGTGGCGAAGGTGGTTGCCAAGCGGCTGAACGTGGCATTCAAAGTAGAACAGGTGCTCGATAAAATCATCGAAGCCGGGAGTGACCTGCCCTTCGAACCGAAAGAAGTAGCGCAGAGCGTGCGAGAGGCCGTCCGGGATGAAGTACATGACGCAGTGGCGGATGCAATGCGGGAACTGGTGACCGAGGCGGCCCAGTCGGTGACGGCAGAAAGGCCTTCCGCCGAAAGCGCCTGTGAAGAAATAGCGAGCCGATCCGGGACTTCTTTACAGCAAAAGCATCACCCAACTCTGACACGCCATGCTTCCTAGCCAAAGTAAGAACGAGGACCGGACGGCCCACTTTTAGCGCGCGACAGTAAGGGCCGGGACCGGAGCCGCAATCACCGCGGGAGCGGCAGCGGCGGCCAATGGCTTGGCAATGATTGTAACTCCGCCTTCCGGGGAAGTGGGAGCGTAGGCGCCGAACATGGTTTCGCGCTGCAGAAGGCTTGGCAGCGATTTTATGTAGCGCTCCAGTTGCGGCAGTAAGAACCAATGGTAATGGTATTGGTGCATTTCGGCAACGGCTTCGCTCACCGCTTCATGCTCCACGGCAATGCGATACGCCGCCACCATTACGCCCGTTCGGTCAGCTCCGGCCTTGCAGTGCACGAAAATCTTAGCATCCGGGTTGCCGCGAACCAGATCGAGGAACTGAGCCACTTGACGGTTCGAGGGCGTATCGCTCCCGCTCCAGGGAATGCTGACGTATTTCATGCCGGCGGATTCGACCCGCCGCTGTTCCGAGGCAATCTCATCGTTTTCGTTGCGGAAATTTACGACGACGGATACCCCCATCTCGTGCAGCGCCCCGATCCCTGCCGCCGTGGGCTGGGCGCCGCGGAACAGCGAATCGGAGACGCGCCCAAAATTCGGAAGGCCTTGCGATTTATCTGACTCGGCCCAGGAAAACAGGGAGGACGCGCACACCAACACAATCAGTGCCCCGGCCAGTGCCGCGATGCGGCGGGAGCGGATCGAAATCATAGAACACCTCACGGAGAGAAGAGAGAGGCAGGACGGCGCGCTCAGGCTGAATGACCAGCAACTAATGGTCCGTCGAGCGTTTTGCAATTTTCACTCTGTAACTAAAGGATAATCTGAGGGCCCCGAAAAACAAATATCCCACTTTCCGACTCTTCTGTCATGACTCGGAGGATTGGCCGCCACCGGTCCCTAAGTTCCAGTTGCGCCTCGATGGTCGCCTTAAGGGCCACGTACTCTCACTTAGCCCGCTTGACCGCGCCTTGCAGTCCGCCGGCCGACCTGCGCCAGGTAACGACGAGCGGGCGCGGCTCCGTCCCACCCACCAGCTTGAATTGGTTCTGGACGTCAGTCTCCCATGTTCAGCCGGTCTGTCCTGCTGCACCGCTACCTGTGGGCTCGATTTTGGACGAGTTGCCGATTAAGGTACCCCGCGGAGTGTAGAAACGGCAGCGAAGATGTATGGGAAGTTTAACTTTTTCAATAAGATATCTGTTGGTAAAGACGGCCTTTTTTGCCGATTTTACTCGAAAGCAATCCAGAGAAGGTATATGCTTTGTGCTATATACAAACAAATTACCGATCTGTCGCCTTCGAGTTGTCCGGGAAAGGTGAGTCGGTGTGATCGACCGGAATTGAATTGGCAGAAGCGAAGTCGCAGAGCATGCGACGGCGAAAACCAATTTTCGGGAAGTGGGAGCAACATATGACCCTGGCCTACAAGAAACAGCATGAAAATTTCGAGGTCCCAGAGGAACGCAGAGCAATCATTCGCTCCGACCGACTTGAATTCATTGGGATCCACTCCGAATTGGAGTTTCCATTTCGGTTCCTTTGAAGTGAGTAACTACAGCGCAACCGGAATCGCTATTATGGTAAAGACGGGCTCGGATCTGCTTTACCAAGTCGGAGACCTACACGGCTTCTCACAGCGTCGATGGCGTAAAAGTTGGAACTTACCAATTATGCGTGGTGCGCAAGGCTCCGCTTCCTTCAGGCGAAGCAACTCAAGTCGCATTCGAACTCAAAACCGGCTCGGTCCCGATTGATAAGATCAACACGGTCATTAAACTTCGTAAGGTTTTGAATGGATTCAAAAAGACTCAGCAGGATATGAACAAGATTCCGGCAGAATTCAGGCGGCTTGCCCTTGAGGGAAAACTATTTTTGCAGAGCCTTGAAGCTCAGGTCGAGGAATTGAGAGCCGAGAAGAAATTCTGCTCGTCTGCAAGAGCTTCACAATTTTGAAAATACACTGATTCCGATTGTCGCCGAGTGATCACTGACTGTTCGACGCCAATCTATCCTCAATTGGAGGAGAGTTTAAAGGGCGGTGGCCGCCGCTGATATTCCGATATGTGCGAGTTTCTTTCGTGAACAACTCAAGGAACTGATCTATCAGTCTCCCTTCGCCCACAGAAGCGTCGCGAAGCCACTGGGATACTCTGGCGACTTTGAGATGATGAACATCATTTATCGAAATGAGCAGGTGGGTGACTCACTCTTTGGGAAATGCCTGCACGCATATCTGGCTAAATCATTCGGAGGCCAAAGCGGTCCGGAATCGATCCAGATATCCTCTACGGAATGATCTTCGCGTGTCATTCGAGACGGAGCGGGAGCTCCTTTGAAAATCGGATCGATTGCCTGTGGACCCTCGCAGGAAGTGCAGATGATCGTTGAGTCCTCGAAGAGCAAGGCTTGGATCTTTCCAATTGCGAGTTCCATCTTTTGGATCAAGACGTCAATGCCCTGAAACACGCGCATGAGAAACTCTGGGAAATTGTCAAGAAGACGAACAGCCCGGTCAAATTGAACTTCGTTAATAAGGCGATCAGGAACGTGATTACGCGCGGATGGGAGGAGAGCAATTTCGATCTGCTTTATTCCGCCGGCCTATTTGACTATTTTAGTGACCCTGTCGCTCAAATGGCGGCGAAGGCGCTTTTCAAATGTCTGAAGCCGGGTGGTCAGCTGATCATCGGAAACTTCAACCTGACGACGCCCAATCAATTTGCGATGCGGCTTGCCTCTGGACTGGAGTTTGATTTATCGGTCGCATGAAGATCTGAAACGTCTTTTTGGGGACCTTGGAGGCGCTTTTTCCGTTGAGCAGGAGCCGGAGGGCGTGAATTTATTCTGTGTCATCAAGAAGCCAGACACAGCCTGATTGCCGGAAGACGCAGCCGTTCATGATTGGACCGAAGGACCATGGACCTAGATGAACAAAGAGATCTTAAGACTGCGGCGGAGAGAGAGGATAAGAGAATTACGCGATTTTATTTTAGTTTCCTGTAGCTGGATATCGCTCCCATTATTCGCGGTATTTTTGATAGCTGATTATTTTTACGCGCCTCATAAGTTTTATCTTTTCGCTGGTCTTAGGATGCTCATTATTCCGTCCTGTTTACTTGTGAACTTCGCATGTGAAGAGAACCCGGAGCCTGCCGAAACTTCAGGCCTGGGGGGCTTTCTATGGTTTTATTAACGCCATCCTCATCACGCTCTTGGCGTTTCTTGCGGAAGGAAAAAGTTCAGCCTACTACGCCGGCCTTAACCTGGATCGCCATATTGGCGGGATCATTCATTCCCTGGACTTCTGGAGCTCTGGTATGCAACTATTGCGCTTATTTATCTTCCGTTCTTCGCCTTGTCTTTTTTATCGTGGAGTAAACAAGGCAATTCCATCTTCATTGTGAATTCATTTTTCATGGGCGCCACGGTCGTCATCACAGTGGTGATCCGGCATTTCAATGAAAAATTTCGAATGTCGGCAATTCGAAGCAGAGTCGCCCTGGATGATGAGTTGGATCGGCGCGCAAAAATAATCAAAGAGAAAAGCGAGGAAGCGCTGAGTTTGGCTGAACTCGCAAAACAGTTCAGCCCCAGGTTGTTCATGCGATTCGAACCGGAGAAATGCAAATTTCCGACTCCGTCAAAGAAAGCGAAATCTGTGTCTCATTTATTGACATCTGTGATTCGACCTCGGTCATGCAAGCCGTGGGGGTCGAGTCCTATCAAAATGCGCTGAACCTGTTTCTTGCAATCGCCGTGCCCATCTTGTTCAAATACGACATCACCTTCGACAAGATGATCGGCGATGCGATCATGGGGTTCTCCAACGAACCGGCGAAAAGAATGGATTACATCGCCCGGATGGGGGCGGCGTGCCTTGAAATTCGAGACACGATTGCAGCTCGCGATGACGAAATGGCGCGATTCTGGGGACGCCCTTTCCAGGTGAGAATGGGCCTTGCCAATGGAACCGCCAAAGTTGGTTTTCAAGGGCCGATTGTGCGGAGTTATACCGCAACCGGCATGGTGGTGAATAAGGCGAGCCGCCTCTGCAGCGTCGCCCGTCCCAGGTCAAATCGTATTCGATAGTTCCTCGCTGCAAGCCTTCGCCGCGCGCGGCTTTCAGACCCGTATGATCGGAACTAAATTACTCAAAGGCATTGGAGAGGAAAGCATTTACGAACTGGAAGATTTTGGGGTTCCTCCAATGAACGATGGTCCGAAGTGAGTACCGAGGCGTGCAGGGTGTGCGGCACCATTCTTCATTTGGAAGAGAACGCTTCCGGAATATTGATTCTGAAGTGCGGAAACTGTGGCCTCGTCCTAACCTGATCGCCCTCCCCGGGTCTGCCATCTTCCTCGCTCCATGCTTCAGCGCCATCGAACTCGCCATGATCGTTTTCGTCAGAAGTGCCGCACGCTGCCCGTTCGGGCCTCGTCCGAGTAGGGAGGATCGTGACGTTCCATCGAACGGCGAATGAGCTCCGGTGAAGCCTTGCCGACGGCGAGGGCGAGCGTCAGAACGATGCCCCCGAACAGAATGCCGAAGGCCAACTCCACAATCACGCCGCCGATGGAGAGATGGTCGAGCGTCATCGCAAGGGTCATCACCAGCACCATCCACTTCACTCCCTGGCTCAGAAGCCGGGCATAGTGAAGGTTCATATTCACCGCGCCGATCAGCACCGTGCGGGCGAGGAAGCGCGCAACCAGGTTGCCGGTTACGAAAATAAGCGCCGCGCCCACGCAGCGCGCAACATAGGGAAAGATGATAGCCGTCAGCCGGCCTGTATCGTTGTACGCCGCGGCGAAAGCCGCGATTCCGATCATTGAGCCGGCGATGACGCATAGCCAGAACACAAGCCGGGAGAGCAACAGCGAGGGGCTGCGGAGGGAGGACCATTCGAGCACCCCATCTGGAGAGCTGGAGTGGATACGCTCATCCAGCTTAAGTGATGTCAGGACGCGGTGGAGTGCGTAACTTAGCAAAGCTCCCAGCAACAAGCCGACCCCCAGGGCCAGAACCAGCGCAAAAACCGCTGGCAAAAAAGTGGCGATCAGGGTAAGCACGCGGGCCAGCGATGCATGAAGCGCGGATTCGATTTGCTGCATCATACTTCTCCTTGTTTGGAGCCCGTACGGAGAGCCGCGAAAGTTATGGCGCAAAACGGTCCGGCCATCGCCAGCGCGACATCAGATAGGGCTTCTCTTTCTCGAACCGTGCCGCCAGGGCTTCGACCTGCGCCTCGGCCTGTTCGTCGCTCAACTCCGCCATCCTCTTCACATAGGATGCTGCCCAGCCCAGATAGAGTGGCACGAGAGCGCCGGCAAGATGCATCCGGCTGACCGAGCGCGTGTGATAGGCCACCAGGAAGTCGTACACAATGTTCACCCAGAGAGCGTCCGGCATCGCAAACTGCTCCGCGGGCAGCTCCACCAAACGTTTCAGACGAAGCTGTGTTCCCGGCGACAGCGTGCGCGACCAGACATCCTGCAACTGCCCGACCGCCAGGCGGAACGAATCATACATCCCGGCAACGTCTTCCGGGCGGCTGGGATGGTCCCGGTCCTGCGGAGGATTGGCGATGACAGCGCCGTTTAGCGTGCGCAGCGGCGTCAGCGCATAACCCTTCTGCCATTGGCGCGCGTGCTTTTCCGCATCGGCAAACAACTCGCTCAGGATGTGCGCCAGCAGTTCGGTTACGTCGATATTGGGGGGCGGAGCGAAGTGCCGCGTGCAGCCGTGCACCTGCACCATTCGAAAGTCATTCACTGCCGCTTCCGTCACCGGCCACAACAGGCTCTCATCCTGCGCCATCACGTCGAATGCGGCGGAAGCGGCGGCGAGATGTTCGCAGAAGCGTGGAGAAAACGCCATATCCGTCGCGAGAGGATAGCGAACGACCGCGCCATACAGTGCACGGGTCAGCGGGTGCAGAACGGCTGTGTTCACCAGGGAGTCATATCGTCCGGCCCGGTAGAGCGGTACCGCCAGATCGAAGCCGCCGGTCAGAATGGCCTGCATCATTGCGGGGATCGCCTCCGGATTGAGCGATCCGGCATCCTGACCCAGCAGCATCACAGCCGTCGCATGGTGTTCCGCGGCAAGGCGGCCCACTTCGGCATAGGTACGCGCAGGGTGAGGCCAGCTCTCCTGCAGGGTGGTGGCCGGTTGAGCGTACGGTGCCAGCAAGAGCGTAGGCGCAACCGCCTTCACCGCTTGAGAAAGTTCCGACTGGATAGCTTCCAGAGGTTCGTTGCCCCCGGCAATGGCGGAGGTGAATGGAAAGGCCAGCGTAATTCGCAGCGCCGGATTCTCCCCCGCGAAAGGTGCCACCAACGCCGCCAGTTTTCGCAACTCGTCCAGGCTGAGAGGCGCCACGTGCAGCAGCAGGTCGGCTGCGCCGTTCTGCTTGCCAATCTCTAGATTGTGCGTCGCGGCCTGGGCCACAGCCGGCTCCCGGGTGCTTCCGGCTTCTTCTTCCACCGGTTCTGCATCCTGCCACTCGGTTTCCGTCTGGACCTTTTGCTTCTGCAGCTGAAACCATAGAAACGCATATGGCGACAGCGTCAGGTTATACGGCTGCTCATCGATCGCCGGAAATGGCGTGTATCCGAACATCTCCACCGGAACACGTCCCTCGAACTCATCGAGCGCCAGCGATACGGGCTGCGCAAATCTGGAAAGGTTCGCCACGCAAAGCACCGTATCTCCATCCAACTGGCGAAGGTAGGCCAGCACCTTGCGATTTTCCGGGTCGAGAAAGCGCTGCGTTCCCCGGCCAAATACGGGGAACAGCTTGCGTAACGCGATCATGTTGCGTGTCCATTGCAGAATGGACGAGGGATTCTCGACCTGCTCTTCTACATTGACGGCCTGGTAGCCGTAGACCGGATCGGCAATCACCGGGCTGGCAAGCTGACCGGCCGGGGCGATTGAAAAACCGGCATTCGGTTCCCCATTCCACTGCATCGGCGTGCGCACGCCATTCCGGTCGCCCAGATCGACGTTGTCTCCCATCCCGATCTCATCGCCGTAGTAGAGGATAGGAGTCCCGGGAAACGAATACAGCAGGCTGTTGAGCAGCTCGATGCGCTGCCGGTTGTTATCCAGCAGCGGAGCCAGCCTCCGCCGGATGCCGAGGTTGATCCGCATGCGCGAGTCGCTGCTGTAAGCCAAGTACATGTAGTCGCGCTCGTCGAGGGTCACCATCTCCAGCGTGAGCTCATCGTGATTGCGCAAAAACAGTCCCCACTGGCAGGTATTGGGAATCTCCGGCGTCTGCCGCATGATTTCAACAATCGGCGTACGGTCTTCCTGGCGAATGGCAACATACATCCTCGGCATCAGCGGAAAGTGAAATGCCATGTGGCACTCGTCGCCATTGCCGAAGTAGGGGCGAACATCGCTCGGCCATTGGTTGGCCTCTGCCAGCACGAGCCGGTGTTGATACTCGTGGTCGATCACTGCGCGTATTTTCCGGATGATGACGTGCGTCTCCGGAAGGTTCTCGCAGTTTGTGCCATCCCGCTCGACGAGATATGGAATCGCATCCAGCCGTAGGCCGTCCACGCCCATGTTCAGCCAGAAGCGCATCACGTTCAGCATCTCTTCCAGCACCGCGGGATTGTCGTAATTCAGATCGGGCTGATGTGAAAAGAAGCGGTGCCAGTAGAACGCCTTCGCCTCGGTGTCCCATGCCCAGTTGGATTTCTCCTCGTCGGTGAAGATAATCCGAGCGTCCGCGAAGCGCGTATCGGTGTCGCTCCATACATAGAATTCTCTTTCGTTCGACCCGGCCGGCGAATGGCGTGCTCGTTGGAACCAGGGGTGCTGGTCCGAGGTGTGGTTCATTACCAGTTCGATCAGAACCTGCAGCTTCCTCCGGTGGGCTTCGTCAAGTAAGCGGCGGAAGTCCTCCATCGTTCCGTAGCTGGGATGAATGCCGGTGTAATCGGCGATGTCGTATCCGTCGTCGCGTAGCGGAGAAGGGAAGAACGGCAGCAGCCACAGGCACGTCACTCCCAATTGCTGCAGATAGTCCAGCTTACCGATCAAACCGGTAAAATCGCCAATGCCGTCGCCATTACCGTCGGCAAAGCTGCGCACGTGCAGCTCATAGAGGATCGCATCCTTGTACCAGAGAGGGTCCGTAAGCGCCAACCTCGTAGTTCACAGTCAACAAGATTCGCAGATGCTTTGCTTCCGCACTGAGTTTCCCGCAGATCATCCGGAGTCTCTGCTGTATCCGCAATGGCGGCGTTCTCCGGAAGGGCAACCCGTCGCCGTGCGGTGCAATCCTATCAGCGAATGGAAATCCACGCACGGCCTTGATCCCAAGCTCCACATATCGCCTGCAGTTGCATTCCGGCTTTACACTGGACGATGCTTCCGGGGTTGCGGATTATCTGGCCCAGTTGGGCGTGTCGCATGTCTATGCCTCTCCCTATCTGCAGGCCGCGCCTGGCAGCACGCATGGCTACGACGTATCGGATCATCACGCCGTAGGTGAGGAGTTGGGTGGCGAAGAGGCGCACCAGCGCTTCTGCCGGCACCTGAGCGAATGCGGACTCGGGCAGGTGCTCGACATCGTGCCCAACCACATGTCTCTGGCGCCCAACAATCGCTATTGGTGGGATGTGCTGGAGAACGGCGCATCCAGCCGCTACGCGGAATATTTTGACATCGACTGGGAGCCGGCCGAGGTCCGCTTAAGCAATAAAGTTCTGCTTCCGATTCTCGAAGATCAGTACGGGGTGGTTCTGGCAGAGCGCAAAATCGAGTTGGTGAACCGCATACGCGATCTGGGCCGCTTCGAGGTGCATTACGCGAGCCACTCTCTGCCGATCTCACCCGAGTCCATCCCCGCGTTTCTCTGTCCCGCAAGCCAGGCTTGCGGCTCAGATACGCTGGCGTTTCTCGCGGACGCATTCGCGCACCTGGGGCAACCGGATGCGGAGGACCGGGCGGCAATGCTGAAACGCAACCGGGACAAAGCCGTACTCTACCTTCTGCTTAAGCGCGACTGCAATGAGTTCCCTGAAGGATTGCGCTTTATCGACAAGCAAATTGCGGAACTGAATCGCGATGGCGACGCGATGGATGCTTTTCTACAGCAGCAGAATTACCGGCTTGCCTACTGGCGGGTCAGCGACCAGGATCTCAGCTATCGCAGGTTCTTCGATATCAATTCGCTGATCAGCCTGCGGGTCGAGCGCGAACGGGTTTTTATGGAGACCCATGAGCGCATCCTGCGCTGGCTGCGCGATGGCGTCGTCGACGGCGTACGAGTGGATCACGCGGATGGACTGCGCGATCCGCAGCAGTATTTTGAGCGCCTGCGAAGGACCGCGCCCAACGCCTGGGTGGTGGCGGAGAAAATTCTTCAGCCAGGAGAAGCGCTGCCCGCAAGCTGGCAGGTGCATGGAACCACGGGCTACGAATTTCTCAACCAGGTGAACGGCTTGTTGATCTCCACCGATGGGCTCAACACCATCGACGGCATCTATCGCGAGTTCACCGGCGAAGCCACGGACTTCGATACCCTGGCCCACGAGAAAAAACTGGCGGTCACCCAGGAGGCGATGGGCAGCGATGTAAACCGTCTCACCTCTTTGTTTGTCCAGATCTGCGAGAACGACCGCGAGCATCGCGATTACACCCGAGCCGATATCCGCCGCGCCATCCGCGAGGTGGCAGCATGCTTTCCGGTCTATCGCACCTATGTCTCGTCGGAGCGTTCCGAAGCCTCGCCGGAAGACGTTGCCGTGATTGAAGCGGCGGTACACGCCGCCAGCGAATATCGGACGGACATCGATGAAAGACTCTTTGAATTTATAGGCGATGTGCTTTCGCTGCGCCACTGCGGCTCCGATGAGTCGGAGTTTCTTCTGCGCTTCCAGCAGTTCACCGGCCCGGTGATGGCCAAGGGTGTGGAGGACACGGCGCTCTACTGCTACAACCGGCTGGCCGGCCTCAATGAAGTTGGCAGCGACCCTGCGCACGCTGCGCTTAGCGTGGCGGAATTTCACCGGCTGAACGGCGTGGCGCAACTCCAGCAGCCCCACCGCATGGTGACCTTGACCACCCACGACACCAAGCGCAGCGAAGACGTGCGCGCACGGCTCGCCGTGCTCACCGAAGTGCCCGAATGCTTCCGTTCCACCATCCAGCGTTGGCGCCAGCGCAATGAGCCCCTGCGGAGAGACGGTGTGCCCGGGACAAACACGGAATATCTTTACTACCAGACATTGATTGGCGCGTGGCCCATTGAGTTGGAGCGGGCGTCCGCCTACATGTTGAAGGCCGTGCGTGAGGCGAAGCAGGAAACTTCCTGGACCGATATGAATTCCGACTATGAAGACGCGCTGCACCGGTTCGTGCAGCATACGCTCGAAGACGCCGATGGCTTCGTCACGGAGGTGGGACGCTTCGTCGCGCACATCCAGAACGCCGGCCGCATGAATTCGCTGGCGCAGACTCTGCTGAAGTACACCGTTCCCGGCATTCCCGATCTCTATCAAGGCTCGGAGTTGTGGGACCACCGCCTGGTCGATCCCGACAATCGCTCGCCGGTGCGCTTTGATCTGCGCAAGCGCCTGCTGGATGAGTTGGACTCGCTGAGTCCGCGCGAGGTTCTGCAGCGCATGCCCGAGGGGACGCCCAAGCTGTGGACCATCCGGCAGGCGCTCCGTGTCCGCCGCGAGCGCGCAGCCTCCTTTGGAGAAGCCGGGGCCTATACGCCGATCCTCGCCGAGGGGCCGGGCAGCGACAACATTGTTGCGTTTCTTCGCGGGGAGGATATCGTCGCAGTCGTGCCGCGCCTCTCAAAGAGCCTGACCCAGGGCTGGCGGGAAACCACCATTCCTCTGCCCCGGGGGCGTTGGCGCAACCGCCTTGCATCCTCGGAGTTCCAGGGCGGCACGGTCACTGTCTTCGACATTCTGTCCGAGTTTCCCGTGGCTCTGCTGACGCGCGAGAGTTAGCGATGCATCGCTTTTCTGTCTGGGCGCCGCAGCCGAAATCCGTCGCCGTAAAAGTTGACGGTATCGTCTACCCCATGCAGGCCGGTGAGCACGGCTGGTGGCATGCCGAAGTCGAATCCGCACGTCACGGAAGCAGCTATGCATTTCTTATCGAGGACGATCCTCGTCCGTATCCCGACCCGCGCAGCGAATGGCAGCCGGACGGTGTGCATGGTTTCTCCCGCGTGCTCGATCACGGCCTGTTTTCCTGGAGCGACGACCATTGGCAGCAACCTCCGCTCGCCGATGCCGTGATCTATGAGTTGCACATCGGCACCTTTACCCCCGAAGGCACCTTTGATGGGGCGGCAAACCGAATCGAGTATCTGCGCCGGCTCGGCATCACCCATGTCGAGCTGATGCCGGTAGCAACCTTTCCCGGCCGCTGGGGATGGGGCTATGACGGAGCCGCTCTCTACGCTCCGCAGGAGCAGTATGGCGGTCCCGATGGACTCAAGCGCCTGGTCAATGCTTGCCATGCGGCCGGTCTCGCCGTGCTGCTCGATGTGGTTTACAACCACTTCGGTCCGGTGGGCAACTACACTGGACGTTTTGGTCCCTACCTCACCGGCAATCATCGCACGCCCTGGGGCAATGCCGTGAACCTTGAAGAGGAGGGGAGCGACGAGGTGCGGCGTTTCTTTTGCGACAACGCCATCCTGTGGCTCCGCGACTATCATTTTGATGGCCTGCGCCTCGACGCTGTCCATGCCTTTGTGGACCGCTCCGCCATTCATTTTCTGGAGCAGATTTCCACGGAGGTCGACGCGCTCTCCCTCCACCTCACTCGCCCATTGGTGCTCATCGCAGAGAGCGATCTGAACGATCCCCGTGTGGTCACGCCGCGCTGCTCCGGAGGCCTGGGCATTGCTGCGCAGTGGAGCGACGATTTCCAGCACGCACTCTTTGCCCTGCTCACCGGCGACCAGCACACCTACTACAGCGATTTCGGATCGCTGGCGCAGCTGGCCAAGGCGCTCACCGAAGCCTATGTGTACGATGGCGTCTACTCGCGCTGGCGGCGAAGAATACATGGGCGTCCCGCTAAGCATCTCCCCGCACACTCTTTTGTCGGCTGTATTCAAAATCACGATCAGGTTGGCAATCGCGCACTCGGGGAACGCCTGCACCAGATCGCCGGCGCCAGCAAGGCGAGGATGGCTGCGGCCATCGTGCTGACCGCGCCCTTCATCCCCTTGCTTTTCCAGGGAGAGGAGTTTGCCGCCAGTACGCCGTTCCTGTATTTCGCGCATCATGAAGACCCCGAAATGGCGCGCGCCGTTTCTGACGGCCGCCGCCGCGAGCACGCAACGGCGTCAGCGACCGGAGGGCCATCCGTTGGCCCGTACCCGCCAAGCTTTAGCGCTTCGGATGCCCATGGACGGTCGATTCCAGACCCGGAATCTTCGCAGACGTTTTACGCATCACGCTTGAACTGGGCTGAGTTGGACGATCCATCGCACGCCGCAATCCTTGACTGGTACCGGCGGTTAATCGCTTTGCGGCGCGAAAACCCGGAGCTGAGAGATGGCGACCTGGCCCACACTCAGGTTTGTTTTGATGAGTCCGCCCAGTGGCTCGCCATCGCGCGTGGGACCCTGCGCGTCTTCTGTAATTTCGCCATGCACGTCAATGTGATTGCGTCGCAGCGCTGTGCCACCTTGTTGCTTGCGTCGAACGAGGGTGTGCGATCCGATTCCGCCACCGTGACGCTGCCGCCTGAAACCGTGGCTATCCTGAAAACAAGACAGACGGCTGCAACCAGTGATTTGTGAAAATCAATTTTTGGATTTGGCAACTCGCGTACCTGGCCGGGTTTCACTATCATAGGGAGCAGCCGTTATTGCCGAGCAAAACGATGGATCGGAACACAGCCCGCGGATCGTTGAGTGTAGCCGTGATTGTAATCGCCCTCGCGTTCGTGTTTGCGCTCGCTCAGGGAGTCTGCAAAGTGGAAGCGGCCGCGCCTGCGGACCAGGGCTGCGTTAACCAGGGCAGTGACCGTCGGGAGTGTGCAACCGTGATTTGCTGGTTGCAGCGGCAGATGTCGTGGAAATCCGAGCACGAGCCGCACTTCGTGTTAATCGGGAACCCGCAAGGGACCAACCTCGGGTTGGCTTGGCCGCCCTATCTGGTCTTCAACACGCCTACCGGCGCGAACCACTGGAACATGTTCCGCATTGGATTCCGTTACGACCGTAGCTGGCGAGGCTATATCTTTCCGACCATCGCAGCCAAGCGCCTGTCACAGCCGCTGCGTTATTGAAGCGCATCGCGCGGCGATTTAGCCCAATTCGTGTTTTCCGTCCGCTATACTTTTGCAGCAGTGACGAAGCTGCCATCGCAGAGCACGAACTCAAAAAGCACGAAGGGAACGAGCGTGGATATCTTGCCCAGTGCGCCGGCTTCGGATTCTCTCCCGCGGCGCGCTCCCGGAGACCAACCGCGGCCGATTTTACGCGAAGAGCATTTTTTCCTGATTCTCTCGGTCTTCATCGGAGTCTTATCCGCCCTCTCCATCGTCTGCTTCCGCTTTGCCATTGAGTGGTGCCGCATCTATCTCATGGGCTCGGGATACACTCTCTCGACCTCGCGGATGTTGCTGGCCCCCAGCCTGACAGGCCTGGTAATTGCCGTGCTGGTCATCCACGTCTTTAAGGGAGCGCGGGGCAGCGGCGTCAATCAAACCAAGGCCGCGCTTTACATCTATGACGGCTATATTCCTTTCCGCACCGCCGTCGGCAAGTTCATCACGGCGGCGCTGGCCATCGGCTCAGGACAGTCCCTGGGCCCGGAAGACCCCTCGCTGCAGATCGGCGCCTGTATCGCCTCTGCCCTGGGCCGTCGTCTGCATCTTTCCAGGGAGCGGATGCGCCTGATCGCGCCGGTTGGCGCCGCCGCCGGACTGGCCGCCGCATTCAACGCTCCTATCTCCGCCGTGCTCTTCGTCATCGAAGAGGTCATCGGCCGCTGGACCGCCGGCATCCTGGGCTCAGTGGTTCTCTCATCCGTATCCAGCGTCGTCGTCATGCGCTGGTTTCTGGGCTCCGAGCCGCTCTTCCGGATACCCACTGTTGAACTCCGGAATCCCGTCGAACTCATCGCCTATGCGATCCTCGGAGTCATTGGCGGTCTGGCCTCCGTGGCGTTTTCCGCCGGCATTGGTGAGTTGCGTCCCCGGCTCAAGGCAATGCCCCGCTGGACCCAGTACTTTCAGCCTGCCGTTGCAGGTCTGCTGATCGGGCTCATCGGTGTGCTCGGCGCCCCGCAGGTCATGGGGGCTGGTTACCAGTACATCGATGAAGCCATGCATGGCCAGTTCACCTGGCAAATGCTGGCCATCCTGGCCGTGCTCAAGATTCTTGCCACTTTGCTGTCGTTTGTCAGCGGTACCCCCGGCGGCATGTTTGCCCCTACGCTGTTTATAGGAGCCATGCTTGGCGCATCCGTCGGCGGTCTCGAGCATATCTTCCTGCCCCACCTTGCAGCTTCACCTGGAACCTATGCGCTGGTGGGCATGGGAGTTCTCTTTGCCGGCTTCCTGCGCGCTCCCATGACCTCGGTCTTCATGGTTCTCGAAGTCAGCGGAAACTACTCCATCATCGTTCCCGTCATTGTGGCCAACACCATCGCCTACGCCCTTGCACGCGCCCTGCAGCCTGCGGCGATCTTCGACGTGCTCACCCGGCAAGATGGTCTTGAACTGCCTTCCATGGAAGAACAGCGGGAGGAAGGTGTCCTGCGCGTAGAAGATGCCATGCGCCCGCCCACCGGACCGGTGCTGGAGGCAGAGGAAACGATCGAGCATGCCCTGCAGCGCACCGCCCACGATCCAGCCAAGGTTCTCCTGGTTCGACTGAGTTCCTTCGCGTGGAGCGTCCTTAGCAGCCGGGAACTGGTGGACTTGGCCGATGAGGGCAAAGGTGATCTCACCCTGGACTCCGTGCTGGCTGCCCGCAAGATTCCTTTCCTGCATCCCGACCTTCCGCTGCACGCTGCGCTGCGCTATGTCGATCGCTGGCCCCTGGTGCCGGTCGTAAGCCGCGCCAGCTTCCACAAACTCGAAGGCGTCATCTCACAGGGCGATGTGCTCCGGCGATATCAGGAATCAGGGGAAGAAGAGGATGCCGAACGGTGATTTGTTATGAACGGCAACTATATTGATCCAAAGTACTTACACCATGCAGCACTGCCTCCCGTGACACTGCTTCCGGATGCCGGAAAGCCGCGAATGAACATCCGCGGTCAATTCTGTTCGATTGCGGCAACTGTTGTTGCATAATGAAGAGAGCCTTCGGGGGCGCGTGCGGGAGAACAGAGTGCAAAACATCGAAGTAATGGATACCACACTCCGGGATGGGGAGCAGACGCCGGGCATCAGCTATACGGCCGATGAAAAACTGGTGATCGCCGAGGCCCTGCTCCGGTCAGGCGTCGATGCCATAGAAGTCGGTTCCGCGGGAGTCTCGCATGGCGAGGCCCTTGCGGTGCGCAAGATCATGGATTGGGCCAAGGACCACGACGTTACCGACAAAGTCGAGGTTCTCGGCTTCGTCGACGGCACCACCTCCGTGGACTGGATTGTGAACCATGGCGGCCGTCTCCTCAACCTGCTGGTCAAGGGATCGGAGCACCACTGCACGGTGCAGCTCCGCAAAACCGTTGAGGTCCATCTCGCCGATATCGAGCGCACGGTCGGCTACGCCGTCGGCAAGGGCCTCAGCGTCAACGTCTACCTGGAAGACTGGTCGCAGGGAATGAACAATTCCCAGCCCTATGTGATGACCTTGACCACGGGCCTGTCCCGGCTGCCCGTCCAGCGCCTCATGCTCTGCGATACCCTCGGTGTTCTCAACCCCGAGCAGTCCGCGGACTACGTGCGCACCATGCGCCAGAACTTCGACCTGCCGCTCGACTTCCACGGTCACAATGATTACGGGCTGGCCGTGCCCAACTCCATTGCCGCGCTGCGCTCCGGCGCCGGACGCGTGCACGTCACCGTCAATGGCATTGGCGAGCGCGCCGGTAACACCAATCTGGCGACCCTGGTGGTCGCCGGCCGCGACCTCTACGATTTGAACAGCAGCGTCAAAGAGCGCTCGCTGGCCATGCTCAGCGATCTGGTTGCCGGCATCAGCGGCATCGCGCCCGCGCCCAACGCTCCGGTGGTCGGCCGCATCAGCGCCATCCAGGGCTGTGGCGTTCACGCCGACGGAGACAAGAAGGGCAAGCTCTATCAGAACCGCCTCGATCCGGATCGCTTCGGACTCAAGCGCGGCTACGATCTCGGCAAGACCGCAGGAATGGCCTCCATCGAGGCTAACTGCAAGGAACTGGGAATCGAGATCACCCCCGAGCAGCAGCGCCTGTTGCTCGCCAAGGTCAAAGAGCTGGGCGACAACAAGGTCACCGTCACCCAGGCCGACATCATTCTTCTTCTCAACGAGATCTTCGGACAGAAAGAGGATGGCGTAAAGCTGGTCAACTACGAGTTTGCGTTGAAGAAAGGCGCGCCGCCCAGCGTCAGCCTGGAACTGAGCTGCAACAACCGCCAGATCACGGCCCAAGGCGAGGGCGATGGACAGTTCGACGCCTTCATCCGCGCCTTGCGCACCGTCTGGGAGGACATGCCCGAGCTGATGGACTATCGCATCGCCATCTCGCGCAAGGGAACCAGCGGCGCGCTCACCGAGGCCACCATCACCTGGCGCAGCGGCCAGACCCTGTTCACCACCCGCGCCGTGGCGCCCGATCAGCTCGTGGCGGCCATGAACGCAACCGTGCGCATGCTCAATTACGTGGAACTGAGGCGGCAGCTGGCCACCAGGGAACAAAGCTGGGGACACACCGCCGTCGCTCCTCAAACCTAGCCAAACCGGCGCGCAGCCGCACTTCCACGGCTCGCGCCTTATGTTTCTACAAGCCAGTGTTTTAAAATCCAATGGGCTATAAGCGGATATCATGACATTCAAGATTGCAGTGTTGCCCGGGGACGGCATCGGCCCCGAAGTTACCTGTCAGGCTGTGCACATTCTGCGCGCCGTCAGTCAAGGCCAGTTCGACTTCCAGTTCGAAGAGCTACCCATCGGCGGCATCGCCGTCAAAAAATTCGGCACGCCTTTGCCGGAGAAGACGCTGGAAAAGTGTCTTGCATCCGACGCCGTCTTGCTGGGGGCCGTCGGCGGGCCGGAGTTCGATTCGCTGCCGCCTGCCCAGAAGCCGGAGACCGGGCTGCTGGCCATCCGCAAAGCCCTCGGAGGCTTTGCCAACCTTCGCCCTGCGATTGCCTACGACGTGCTGGCCGACTGCTCGCCGTTGCGTCCCGAGGTGCTCAAGGGAGCCGACATCCTCTTCGTGCGCGAGTTGCTCGGAGGAGTCTACTTCGGCCAGCCCCGCGGCTTTGCCGGCGAAGGTGCCGCTCGCAACGGTTTCAACACCATGGTGTACTCGGTAGCGGAAGTCGAGCGCGTCGCCCACGTCGCCTTCAAGGTCGCCCGCGGACGCCGCAGCAAGGTCACCTCGGTCGACAAGGCCAATGTTCTGGAGTCCTCGCAGATCTGGCGCCAGGTGGTCATCGAAGTTGCCAGGCAATATCCTGACGTCACCTTGGAACACCAGTTGGTCGATTCCTGCGCCATGCGCCTGGTGACTGCCCCCGCCAGCTTCGACGTGGTACTCACTGAAAACCTCTTCGGCGATATTCTCTCCGACGAGGCTGCGGCGCTCACCGGTTCGCTCGGCATGCTGCCCTCGGCAACCGTCGGCGGCAAAATCAATCTCTACGAGCCCATCCACGGCTCCGCCCCGGACATCGCGGGCAAGGGCATTGCCAACCCCTTGGGAGCCATCGCCACCGCCGCCATGCTGCTGCGTCACAGCTTTCAGCGCGAAGCCGAGGCACGGGCCATCGAGCAGGCCATCGCCCAGGTTCTGCAGAGCGGATACCGAACTGCGGATCTCAAGCGGGGCGCGGCTGAGCGGCTTATCGGCACCGAAGAAATGGGCGGACTTGTGCTGGAGGCGTTGGGCGCAGCTAGCCGCCACGCATAGCTTCTGCGTCCTGTGGCCAGGAGCGCCACAGCGGCCTGCCGTCTCTCATTGCAGCGGCGCGCCGTCGAAACTTCGGCAGCGCGTTTCCGTTAGGCGGCTCGCAGGTTATTGCTGCAGGTTGGATTCCATCTGGTTGGACTCCAGCTGATTGGACTCCATCTGATTGGACTGCTGAATCATCCGATTCGCATTCGCCTGGATTGCGACGGTCTGGTCATAGAAATCTTCGCTCGCGCTCTGCCCGCCTTCGTCGGCAGCCATGCTGCCGGGCTGCTCTGAGCCGCTCCAGCCTTCAGGCTGTATCGATCCAACCAGCCGGCTGGCGTCCAGGAAGCTGCTGTTCAGATCGGCCTGTTCGTCGACCTTCTGGTTGTAAAAATCCGTACTCTGCGCTTCTTCATCGGAAGCCATGCTCGCGGGCTCGGCCACACTTGTGGTCTCCTGCTCGCCAGGCATCGCCTCCTGCTCTCCCGCCGACTGTGTGGTGGCAGCCTTGATCAGGCTGTTCAACTTCGCCTGCGACTCGACTGTCGAATCATAGAAGTCCTCGCCTGAGTTGGAAGCTATGCTGCCGGGCTGCTCGCTGCTCCAGCTTTCGGACTGAGCCGCCACGGCTGCCGACTGTGCGATCGCAGCTTCGGCAAGGCTGTTCTGCTGCGCCTGGACGGACACGTGCTGATCGTAGAAATCCTGCCCCGCGCTGTTATCCGCTGCTTGGGCCCAGGCGAAGGCACAGAGTGATAGGGTGGCAATCAACAATAGAGTTTTCCGCATGTGGTTCCTCCTTCGGTTCTCGGTCCCCGTACAGTTCTGAAATTGATTTTCAACTTCAGCGCCCTATGATGAGGGATCTGAAGCAGGGGTTGGCAGAAAATTCCGGCGGAAACTGGAATTCGAAAGCAGCTGATTGGACGGGGAAGTAAGAGCTTTCAAATCGAAAAGTTCAGAAAGCCAAGAAAAAGCGTTGCCAGGAAGTGCGGAAACGCTCTAGCCCGGCTTAGTGGTTCGGTTGTGCCGCGGCGACCATCGCTTCAATCTTCGTGTGCCCATCGTGGGAAGCTTCCACTTCGCCCGCAGCCTGGGCCAGTGCAATCTTCGCCTGTGCGGTCGAGTCCGGGCTGCCACTGTCGGAGACATGCGCCATCTCCAATCCACGCGGCGCGCGGACGTCTGCAGGTGAGGTAAACGGCACCGTGCGGCGCGTCGCCTTTCCCAGCGAATCCACCGTCATCGCCATCGCACCCAGGTCCTTACCAGGTAAATCGCCGATCTCCATAGAGTTCGCCGTACCGTCCACAAAAAGGTTCAGCTCCGGAACGTAGGCCATGGCGTGGTCGAACAACTGGACCGAGTACGCATCCTGATCCACGGCTCCGGCAGAGCGCGTGCGCACCATGGCGAATTCGGCTGGTACGCCCACCGCGCGCAGCAGTGCCACCAGCATCGCGGCCTTGTCCTTGCAGTCGCCAAATCCACGCCGCTCCACCAGCGAAACCGGGTAGGGCTGGTAGCTGTGCACGCCAAACTCAAAGCCGGTGTACCGGGTGCGGCGCTTCACGCTTTCGTACACCGCCTGCACCTTAGCCTGCGTGGTTAGCTGCCGATCCAGTATCTGCTTGGCCAGCGCTTGCAGGTTCTCATCCAGCTTCAGCTCCGGCTCCAGCATCTCGTTGTACCAGCGGCCGAACTCCTCCATCGAACCGATGGTCGAAACGTGCAGGTACGGCACATTGGCTCCGGCTTCCGTCGCCTGGGAGCGAATCTCGCGCGCCTCCCACGTTCGCGTCGTCTCTTCGCCGTTCTCCTGCACCACCGCCGGCGCCAGACCGTGTTCCACGGCGTAGAGCTTTATTGAAGTGGGTGCGATGAGCACCCGCCGCCGCAGCCCGGTAAACAGGGAATCGCGGAACTGGTCGAGCCGCGCATAGTATCCCGTCCACGGATTTACCTCGGTCGAAGGCAGAAGGCGGTATTCGATCTCCACCACGTCGCCCGGTTGCAGATGGGAAAAACGCAGCTGCCGCTCGCGGGCGTCGAAGTACATCGCGGCGGCTTGCTTCATCATCGGCTGGTCGGGCGAAATCGATGCCTGCTCTTCGTGGCCGTTGGTCTTCAGCACGCGTGCCCGCACTACGCTCAGCGTCTCGCTCATCCCGGAGTACATCACCGAGCGCGGCGAGAAGTTCCTTGCTCCTGCCACGCTGTTGATCCGCCAAACCTGCTGCACCAGTGATGAAGCCAGCCCGTCGTGTCCCTGGCTGTCGTTCTCCAAATGGTCGATTCGGATGTCGGCCAGAGTCTCCACGTCACCGTTCGAATTGCGTGCCTCCTCCGCCGCGCGCCGTGCATCCACCAGGAACCCGGCATCCTCCGTTGTGCCAGGCGCATCGGCTGGCTGGCTGGCGGGATTCGCCGCGCCAATCGCCAGCAGCTCCCCGGCTTCCCATGTCGAGTCCGTGGTCGGCAGCATGGTGGAAACAGCCTCATTCAGCGCGCCGGCGTCTTGCGGACCGCAGTTTCTCGCCAGCGTCTTCAGGGCGCTCACCAGCTGTCTGTGCTGCTCGGGGTCGGTGGTAGCCAGGTATTGCGATTGCAGGACTTCAATATCGTGCGAGTGGCTTTGCGCCGGTGCGGCGAGCGCCGCTGCTGGCATTAGACCGAGGCATAAAATTCCGGTGAGTGCATGGAAGCGCTTCAAGTGTCTCCTGCTGAGTAAGCCAACCCGAATGAGGCGGGAAATTGGGCTTAACTTAGCATGGAGCCTGAGCTGGTTCTGTGACCTCGGTCATCGCGCTGCTGTGAGGCGTGTCACAATTCTAGAAGATTGATGAGTTTACCGCCGCAGCCGAGGCAAGCAAAGTGCAGCGGACGTATTCCATCCAGAGTTCAAATGGCAATTCGTGTTACGTCCTTTGAATTAATCCCGGTTGCTCGCACCCTAACGCGTCTGGCTCATGTCGCTCGAAGTTCCGCCGGCCGCGGGGATATAGCACTTCAGCGTATAGTCCATCACCATGCGGTTGGCGTTGAAGCGCCAGCCAAGAGTGCGGATGGTCCGCTTCATGCGTTTGATCCAGCCCCGCGGCAGTCCGTCGCGGTCGCGCTGGTAGTAGAGCGGGATCACCTCGTCGCGCAGCACACGGTGCAGGTCTTCGGCATCGCGCTGATCGTGCACATCCATGTTGGAGTGAGTTCTGCCGGTCCCGATGGCGAATCCGTTCAGCCCGTCGTAGGCCTCGGCCCACCAGCCGTCCAACACGGAAAGATTAAGCCCGCCGTTCAGCACCACCTTTTGTCCGCTGGTGCCGGAGGCTTCCAGCGGGCGCCGCGGATTGTTCAGCCACACATCCACGCCCTGCACCAGGTAGCGGCCTACGTTGATGTCGTAGTCCTCAACAAAAACGAACTTGTCGCCGAATTCGGAGTCGCGCATCAGCTGCGCAATCTGCTGCAGAACGCGTTTCCCCGGCTCGTCGTGCGGATGCGCCTTGCCGGCAAAGACGAACTGCACCGGCCGCTTCGGATCGTTCACCATCCCGGCCAGCCGCTCGATGTCGGCCAGAATCAGGTTGGCCCGTTTGTAGGTAGCAAAACGGCGGGCAAAGCCGATGGTCAGGGCGTCCGGGCTAAGCACGCGGGCCAGCCGCTGCGCCACCTCGGATGACTCGCCGCGATGCTCGGCCTGTTCTATCGCGCGGTTGCGCACGAACTCCAGCAGCCGTGATTTCAGGCTGAGGTGCGTCTCCCACAGCTCGCCGTCGTTCACGTTTTCAATACCTTCCCATATGCGCGCCTCGCCGCTGTGCTCGTGCCAGCCCGGTCCCAGATGCCGGTCATATAAGCGAAACATTTGCGGAGCCAGCCAGGTGGGCACATGCACGCCGTTCGTGATATGCCCGATGGGAACCGTGTCTTCCTTCTTCTCCGGGTAGAGCACGTTCCACATGCTGCGCGAAACTTCGCCGTGCAGGGCAGACACTGCATTCGCGCGGCGCGAAAGCTTCAGCGCCAACACTGTCATGCAGAACGGTTCGTTCGAGTCATAGGGATGTTCGCGCCCCAGCGCCATCAGCGCCTCATGCGGGAGCCCGAGCTGTTCGCGCAGCACCCCAAGATGCTCCTCGATCAGATAGGACTGGAAGCGGTCGTGCCCGGCCGCGACCGGTGTGTGGGTGGTGAATACAAATTCCCGCGCCACCCGCGGAGCCGCCACATCGAAGCCGACACCCTCCTCTTCCATGCGGCAGCGGATCGCCTCCAGCACGGCAAATGCGCTGTGTCCCTCGTTCAGATGCAGCACTCCCGCCGTAATGCCCATGGCCTTCAGAGCGCGGAATCCGCCCACGCCCAGCAGCAGCTCCTGACGGATGCGCAGCCGCTCGTCGCCGCCATAAAGGCGCGACGTCAGATCGCGATCTTCGGGGGCGTTTCCCGCCACATCCGAATCGAGCAAAAACAGATCGCAGCGCCCCACCTTCACCCGCCAGACCTTGGCGCGAATGGCCGTGCCGCGAGTCTCAATCTCGATGGCCAGCGGCTCGCCGTTGGCTCCAATTGCCGGCTCCATTGGCAACTGCTTGATGTCGGTCCTGATGTACTCTTCGCACTGCCAGCCGTCCCGGTCCAGATGTTGCCGGAAATATCCCTGGCCGTAGAACAGGCCCACCCCGATTAACGGAATGTCGAGATCGGAAGCGCTCTTAATGTGGTCGCCGGAGAGGACTCCCAATCCTCCGGAATAAACCGGGAACGACTCGTGCAAGCCGAACTCCGCCGAGAAATACGCCACCGGCCGGGTTCGCAGAATGCCGGCATGGGTCGCCCCCCAGGTGCGGTCTGCCGCAAGATATTCCTGCTGACGGCGGTACGCGTAATGAATGCGGCTGTGCAGCACCAGTTCTTCGGCGCGACGCTCCAGCTTGGCCAGTGACATCTCTCCCAACAAAGCCACCGGATTCTGATTCAGCTGCCGCCAGCGCGCGGGATCAAGGTCGAGGAACAGGTTGGTGGAATCCGGGTCCCAACTCCACCACAGGTTGCGGGCCAGCGCCCACAGCCGCTCCTGCACCGGAGCGATAAAGCGGGCCAGGGTGCGCGCCTCGCTCACCACCGGCGCCACCTGCGCGGCGGCCGATACCAGCATGTGGACTTCTTCGTCGCAGTAGGTGCGGGCCTCCACCGTCTGCACCACCAGCACGCCCTGCAGCACTCCGCGATCGATCAGCGGAACTCCGAGAAACGATTCGTACATCTCCTCGCCGGCTTCCGGAAAGTACTTGAAGCGGGGATGGTTCTTCGCCTTGCTTACCGCCACGGGACGCACCTGCTCGGCCACCAGCCCGGCGAGACCTTCGTGCAAGGTCATGCGCAGCGTGCCAATGCATTGCGGACGCAGGCCAATGGTCGCCGCCAGCATCAGGTTGGCCCGGTCCGGCTCCAGCAAATAAGCGGAGCAGACATCGGCGCCAAAGCGCTGGGCGATCAGGGCAACCACGTTCATCAGGGTCTCTGCCGGATTGCCGCCCTCAGCCGCCAGCGTGCTGATCTCCTGCAGCGTGAGAACGTCGCTCTCCGCGCCCGAATCAACCGTTGCGCTGAACTCCTCGATCGAATCGCTGCCTGTGCCTGGCACATCTTGAGCCGCCATGATGCCCCTTTGCCCCTCGTGTCCCCACGCAGCGCCAATGGCGGTCGCTCCCGCCGTAATCGCAGCGTGAGAAAAACTCTAAGTGGGCGGTGTCCGCCCGTCTAATCAATATTCTTTATGGGTGTGATTAGCGGCGCTACTCGCCTGTGTGCTTTCCGGCGCTTGCCGCTCCGCCTGGGTGGACGAAGTTTGGGAGCACGCTTCGTCGTCGTAGGGGGGAGGCAAATAATAATTCCGCCTACTAAATGGCTCATTTCGCGGGACGTGTGGAAGCTAAAAAACGCGATTTGTACGCCATATTTGCCTACTTTCACAAAGTACCTGTCCGGCAGCCTACAACGGCGTTCGTGATATTTGCCTACCGGTCGCCTGCTCTGTCACCGCCGCCCCGGATAGATGTCTTTCCGCTCCACCAGAATGAACCGATGGCCCTGAATAATAATGTGACGAACCTCGAAAAGTGCTGCCCAAGGCTGGTTTGTAAATACTGGCCGTACTCGCCAAACGCTGCCTCGAAGATCGCCTGCACCCGCTCCGTGTCGGTCTTCTCCACCGATTGGCAAATTGGAGGCCGTCTCCATGGCGAAGAGCATGAGCAAGCGGACGCCGAAAGCAGTCCTGAAGCTTCCGGACCTTGAACAATCGAAGTCAGCGGTACTGAACAGCCTGGCCTCTCCCAGTTCACAACGAACCTACGATCATGCGATCAGAGAATTCATCGAAATGGTATTGCTCAGAACCCAGGCTCGCTTTCAATAAGACTGTGGTCACACGATACCGAATATCCCTGGAACAGCGGCACTACGCATCAACGACCATCAACCTGCGTCTGCGAACGCTCGGCATCGCAGCTTCGTCCGTTTATCGCAACCCGCATTTCCGCAGCACAAACATTGCTGGACACCAGTCAGTAAAAGCGGATTGAAGCAGGTTGAGCCCTACGAATGCCGTTAACCAGTACCACTTGGGAGTTACCGTCATTCCCAACGTCACTGAGAGAAGAATGACGATACCTGCCATCATCCGCAATCCACGTTCTACCGTCATCGCATTTGCTCCTTTGCGCTGTGCTTATCCTTGCGCGATATACAGACCCACAAACCTACACCGCCACTTCCTCTGCTACCTCGACCGCATTCCCCAGCCGCGATTCCAGCATGTAATACAGAACCGGCACCGCCATGCGCGAGAGCAGTGTGGAAGCTACCTCGCCGGCCATGAGCGATAGTGCCAGACCTTGGAAAATGGGGTCGGAGAGAATCACACTTGCGCCGACCACCACGGCTGCCGCAGTCAGCAGCATGGGCCGGAAGCGGACCACACCGGCTTCGACTACGGCCTCGTCCAGCGGCATTCCCTGCTTGCGGCGCAGTTCAATGAAATCCACCAGGATGATCGAATTGCGCACGATGATGCCGGCCCCCGCAATAAAGCCGATCATCGATGTCGCGGTGAAGAATGCTCCCATCAGTGCGTGTGCCGGCAGGATGCCGACGAGCGTAAGCGGAATCGGAGCCATGATGACCAGCGGCACGAGGAATGAACGGAACCATCCCACCACCAGCACATAGATGAGGATCATCGCTCCGCCAAAGGCCAAACCAAGGTCGCGGAAAACCTCCAGCGTGATCTGCCACTCGCCGTCCCACTTCATCGCGTAGCGGTCGGTGGAATCCGGCTGCACGGCGTTGTAGCGCGCCAGCGTATATCCGGCGGGCAGTTTCAGAGTATCGAGCGCGCGGTTCATCTGGAAGATGGCGTAGACCGGGCTCTCCACCGTTCCGGCCACGTCGCCGGTCACGTACACCACGCGCTTCATGTTCTTGTGGTAGATACTTGGCTCCAGCGTGGTCTGCACGGTGCGCGTAAGCTCACGCAGGGAAACCAGGGAACCGTCGGCCGCCGTCATCTTCGTGCTCTCCAGCGCGTCCAGGGAAGAGCGGTCGGCGCGCGACATCTGAACCAGCACCGGAATCTCCTCGCGCGACGTTTCTGAATGCAGCATCCCGACCTGGCTGCCGTGCAGCGCTGTGGCCAGCGTGCTGCTGACGGCCGCAGCCGAGATGCCGTGCAACGCGGCCTTCTCTTCGTCCACCTGCACATTGATCTGTGGCTGCGGATCTTCTACGTACCAATCCACGTCCACTACGCCCGGAGTCTGCGAGAAGATCTGCTTGATTTGGCGCGCCACCCCGATCTCTCCAGCCTGATCCGGCCCGTAGACCTCGGCCACCAGGGTTTGCACCACGGGCGGACCGGGAGGCACCTCGCTGACCTTGATGCGCGCGCCGAACGGAGCCGCAATCTTGTCCAGTTCTGGCCGTAGGCGCTTGGCGATCGCGTGGCTCTGTACGCTGCGTTCGGATGCGGGCAACAGGTTCACCTGAATATCCGCCTGGTTGGGTTGGCTGCGCAGGTAGTAGTGGCGAACCAGTCCGTTGAAGTTGTAGGGGCCGGAAAGCCCGGTGTAGAGCTGATAGTTCTTTACCTCGGGCTGCCGGCCAAGGTATTCGCCCAGCGCCTGCCCCACGCGCGCCGTCTGCTCCAGGGTGGTTCCGTTGGGCATGTCGATCACGACCTGAAATTCGCTCTTGTTGTCGAAGGGCAGCATCTTCACCTTCACCAGTTTGAGCGGAACCAGCGCGCACGCGCCCAGCAGAAGAACCACGATCACTAGCAGAAACACAGCCCGCCACAGCGCCGAGTGCACCATCGGCGTCATGAAGCGGCGATAAAGCCGCGTGGCCCAATCCTCACGGTGCTCGCCGCGCGTTGAAGCGTGCGCGCTGTGGCGCAGCAAGCGCAGCGATGCCCAGGGCGAGACCACGAAGGCCACCAGCAGCGAGAAGATCATTGCCGATGACGCGCCGACGGGAATCGGCATCATGTACGGACCCATAAGGCCGTGCACCATGGCCATGGGGAGAATTGCCGCGATGACGGCAAAGGTAGCGAGGATGGTTGGATTACCGACCTCAGCCACGGCTTCGATGGCCAGATCACTTAGCGGACGCCCCTTGCTCTCCGGAAGGCGGAAGTGGCGGACGATGTTTTCCACCACCACGATGGCATCATCCACCAGGATGCCGATGCTGAAGATCAGCGCAAAGAGCGTGACCCGATTGAGCGTATAGCCGAGCAGATAGAAGATGCCGAGCGTGAGCGCGAGCGTCACCGGAATCGCCAGCAGCACAACCCCGGATTCCCGCCAGCCGAGGAAGATCGCTATGAGCAGCGTGACGGAGAGCGTGGCCAGCGCCAGGTGCTCGAGCAACTCGTCGGACTTGGCCTTGGCCGTCTCACCATAGTTGCGCGTGGTGGTGATGTTGAGATCGGCAGGCAGCGAATTGGCGCGCATCTGGGCAATGCGCGCCAGCACATGGTTGGCGATGTTGGTGGCGTTGGTTCCCTTGCGTTTGGCCACGGTAATGGTTACGGCTGGATATTCCGAGCCCACCTCAGCGTGCGGATCGCTCCGCAGTGCTCCGCGTCCCACACCAAAGCTCACGTAATTTTCAGGCTCGTCGGGTCCATCGGTTATCTTGTCAGCCACGTCGCGAAGCAGCACGGGACGGCCCCGGCTCACACCCACGACAACCTGCTCCACGTCCTCACGGCTGGTGAAGAACGAACCTGCATCGAGGCGAACCTGCTGATTTCCGTTGGCGAACTCACCCGCCTCAACTCGCGCATTGGCCGCCTGCAGGCGGCCCACAACGGCCGCGGGGGAAAGCGAATAAGCATCGAGCTTCGCGGTGCTCAGTTCCACGCGCAGCGCGCGGGGCTGTCCCCCGAGAATCTTCGTCTCACTAACATCGTCCACCTGCTTGATTTGGTTTTCCAATTCGGCGGCAATCTGGCGGAGTTTGTAGCCGTCATAGCCCTTGCCCCACAATGTCAGCGCGAGGATCGGCACATCGTCGATGGAGCGCGCCTTCACGATAGAGGGCGATGCGCCGGGAGCGACGTGGTCGAGGTTCGCGTAGAGCTTGCTGTACACCTTGACCAGCGCATCTTCCTGCCGCGTGCCGACGAGGAAGCGCACGATGATCAGACTGGCTCCGGGACTTGAGGTGGAGTACACGTACTCGACGCCGGGAATCTCACGCAGAATCGTCTCCAGCGGCGTAGTCACGCGCTGCTCCACTTCCGCGGGTGAGGCACCGGGCAGCGCCGTCATCACGTCCAGCATGGGTACAACGATTTGAGGTTCCTCTTCGCGAGGAATTTCCAGCACCGCCACGAGGCCCAGGATGAGCGCGGCCACAATGGCCAGCGGCGTAAGCTTGGATTGGATGAAGGCGTGCGCGATGCGGCCCGCAATGCCCAGATCATTCTTCATGGCCGCGCCTCGATTCGCTTGCCGCCGAGTTCACGATCACCGGGCGCTTCCACCACGGTATCGGCCGCGCTGAGTCCCGAGAGTACTTCCACTTCCTCGCCGGACGCGCTTCCCAGCGTGACATAGCGAAGTCCCGCTATGGCGTCCGGGCCCACGACGTAAACGCCCTGCATCGAACCTCGCGTTACCACTGCGCTGCGCGGAAGGAAGAGAGCAGCGCGACTGCCTCCGTGGGAGATCGCGGCGCGGCCGAACATTCCGCTGAATACTCCCTTCGCTGCCGGAAGATCGATCTTCACCAGAAAACTTCGGCTCGCTGCGTCAGCTGCGGGAACGATCTGCGCCACTCTTCCATGGATCGCCGTATCGCCTTGCGCATCCAGCCAGACCGGGAGTTCCTCTCCCACACGCACATCGGAGAGCAGCGATTCATCGACGGAAGCTTCCAGGCGATAAGCTCCTTCGCGCTCGATGGTGAGCAGCGGAACTCCTGGCGCGGCCATCGCTCCGGGATCGACCTTGCGCTCTGTGACCACGCCTGCGAAGGGAGCCTGAATTCGTGTGTAGCCCTGCATGGTGCGCGCCGCCGAGACAGCGGCAACGGCCTCCGTCTGCTGCGACTGGAGCGCGGCCACGCGTGCTGCGGCGCTGCGGGCGCGCGTGGAGACCTCGTCGAACTCCTGCGGACTCACGCTCTTTTGTGTCTGCAGCATCTCATAGCGCTTGAGCGTGCTTTGTGCCAGCGCGGCATCGCTCGCGGCGGCGGCCACCTGCTGCTCCATCGCGGCTACTCCGGCGCTGGCGCGCTCCACTTGAGCGGCCATCTGCGCCGCATCAATGGTGATCACCGTTTGTCCGGCGCGCACGTGGTCGCCTTCGCGCACGGCAACGCTGGCGATGGTGCCCATCACCTGTGCGGAAAGCGTGGCAGACTGAGCCGCGCGGACGGTGCCCACCGCGTCAACCGTGTTCGGCAGTTGGCGCGCCGAGACCTGCACAACGCGCACGTCGCGGACGACTTCGGGCTGTGCCACGGCAGGCGCGGCGGTTTGCCTGGAGCACGAGGCGAGAATCGCCGTGATGGCGACGAGCGCCGAAAATAACAGGGTCAAACGACTGTTCTTCATTGCAGGTTCACCACCTGATCCGTGTTCAAGGTTCCCGTTGCCAATTGCAGAGCTGCGTAACTGAGCGCGTTGCGATACACAGCCTCCCAATAGCCGCTCTGGCTCTGCCGCTCGGCATCCTGGGCGCGCATCACGTCGGTTATCGTCGCCAGGCCGGAGTCGTAGCGGTTGCTCAGGATGCGGAGGCTCTCGGTGGCCTGCGCCGTCGAATTGCGTGCCACCTCCAGCATCTGCGCGGCAGACTGCTCACCGTAATAAGCCCGGCTCACTTCGAGGCGTACCTGGTTGCGCACGGCGGCCTCACCTGCTTGCAGGCTCTGCAGCGCTACCTGGGCCTGCTCCACTTGTAGCCGCTTCGCGAGTGGAAGCAGGTCCAGGCGCAGTTCGGCGCCGGCCATCCAGCCTTCGCCACCGCTGCCGGCAAAGCTTTGACGGTCGGTCTGCCAGCTTCCGAACACATTGACCTGGGGCCCGTAGGCCCACCGCGCAGCCTGCAGCATCGTCTTCTGTGCCGAGGTTTGCTGAGCAAGACTGGCGAGTTCGCCGCGATTGTGTAGCCCCTGGTCAATCTCCTCCGCCAAGGCAGCAGGTGTAAACAAATGCTCACTTAGAGGCTCCAACGTCTCCGGCCCCTGCGGCAGCGAGATGCCGACGGCAGCCTCCAGCTCGGCCCAGGCGGTCTGGCGCGCCCCCTCGGCTTGCAATTCGTCCTGCTTGCGCTGCGCCAAGTTGACCTGCGCGGAGAGTGCATCGGAGTCCACCGTAAGTCCGGCGTTTACACGGTTTTTGCTGAGCTCGAAAAGCGCTTGCGCTGTCTCCTCCGCATGCCGTGCCACCTCCAGTTCGCGGGAGGCGATCAGCACGGACTCATAGGCGCTCACCGTACGGAAGATGGTCTCCTGAGAAGTTCGACCGGCCGAGCTCGCCACGCTCTTCTTGAGCAGGAGTGCACGCCGCATCTGCAGCCTCGTTTGCCGCGAGTCGAAGGCCGTCCACCGGCCATTGATGCTGGTGGAGAAGTTCTGCAGCGGCGCGGGGTGGTTCAGCCGGTCCAGGCTGAAGTCGGCGCTGGAAAAATCCTGCTGCCGCAGCTTGGTGCCGAAGGCATAAACCGCATCGTCGCCTCCAGTGACGCCTTCCGAAAAATAAACCTGCGGAAGCAGCGGCGTGCTCGCCATCCGAAGCTGCACGTCCGCCGCGCGAACACCGGCCGCAGCCAGCTTTTCGGCAGGATTATTCTGCAGCGCCGCCGCCACAGCCTGTTGCAGAGTCAGCGTTGCCTGCTGAGCCGCCTGCTGAGCCGCCAGCGGTGCCGCCAGCAATGCCGCCACTATAATTCCAAGCACTGTTCTTCGCACACGATTTCTCGCCATAAGCTCCTGAGTCTGCCTCTCAGCGTCCTCGTGGATAAAATGCAATTCTGCTGCGGATGTTACAAGAGAAACAGAAGATGCTGAAAAGAAAAGTCTTGCCGGAGGCATGATAGCCTAGCAGGAAGCCATGCGAGCCGAACTTACCCAAGCCTTTGAACTGCTGCGAAGCCGCGATCCCCTGGCGGTGGAGCAGGCTATCGAACTGCTCCAGAACACGGTCTTTTCCTTCAGCATGACCGTTTGTGGTCATCGGGAGGACGCCGAGGACACCATGCAGGAGGTGCTTCTAAAGTCCGTCCCCTATCTGGGACGTTTTGACAGCCCTGCCGCACTCTCCACCTGGCTCTACAAGGTAGCCCGTAACCGCTGCTGGATGTCGCGCCGCCAAAGCAAGTTCGCTCCTAGAGAACACCTCTCGATCGAAGAGCTGATGCCGGATGCCGACGAGATTCAACAGCTGGCAGCCGCTCCTGCCGCAGGCGTATCCCCGGAAAAGGCGGCAATTGCCACACAGGAGCTTACCCGCGTGCAGCAGGCCATCCTCAGGGTTCCGCCAAGCTACCGGCTTGTCCTTGTGCTGCACGACGTGGAAGAGCTTTCGACCGGGGAAATCGCACAGGTACTGAATCTGACAGAAGGAAACGTCCGCATCCGCTTGCATCGCGCTCGTCTTTTTTTGAGAAAGCAACTCGCGCAACTTACCGCTCCGGAATCTTCATCCCACAGCCCCAAAGGTGCAGCGAAAAGAAATGTGAGCCATGACGAGCAGCGGCAGGGCCGCGCCTGCTCCTCCCGATGCAAACAGATCTTCCGCAATCTCTCCGAATACCTGGACGGAGTGCTCGACGAAACGCTTTGCAGTGAATTGGAACGGCACATGAGCGGATGCAGACCATGCCAGGGTTTTCTGGACAGTCTGCGAATCTCTGTGGAGCATACCCACTTGATCCCCAGGCAATTGCCGGATGCTCACGTAAGCGCTGCAGCACGGGCGCAAATGAGGCGGAAGTCGAAGCAGGGAACTGAGCCGCGGATTCGGCTGGCTGAAAGGTAAAGGCGATGTTCGCAACGGTTCTTGTAACGTCTCGCTGGTCTTCTGCATTCCTTTTCTGTGCCGCGCTTGCGGTTTTGCTTTTGCTCAAGCGCGCGGGCCAGATCTCCGCGGCGCGCGCACGTGGCTACCTGCGCGACGGTGCCCTGGTGATCGATGTGCGCACACGCGCGGAGTTCAACTCCGGCCACCTGACCGAGGCAATCAACATCCCGCTGGATGAGATCGACATCGCAATGCCGCGCCAGGTGAAGGATAAAAACAACGTCCTGCTGTTGCACTGCCAAAGCGGAATGCGCAGCGGAATCGCGCAGCGCAAATTGAAAACCCTGGGATACAGCAACGTCTTCAATCTCGGCTCCTACGGACGCGCCACAGCCATTGTGCGGGGCAAATAGCAGAGGCACGGGAGCGGGCGGTTCCAAACCTCCCTCTACTGCGGTTGCTGCCCGGGGACGCGCTGCCCGAACGTGAGGTCCGCCTATACGGAACTGGGGCGCACGGGCTTCACCAATATCACGTTGCTCAAGATCGACAACGACTTCGGCACTGACCGGGTCGAAAAGGCCTATCCGAGTGTTCGCGGTGGTCAGTAACGGACATGCCTCGCCGCATCGCAACTGGGATGATCGCGGTGGTCTTGTTAGCGCCTACCACAATCGTCCTGCAGCAACGCCATGCTCAGCGCCGCCCGCCGCCCACTAGAGCCAGACGCGGCGATGACGCAGTTGAACGGAGCGCCGCTGCGCATGGCTGACTATCGCGGCAAAGTTGTCCTACTGAATTTCTGGGCCGGTTGGTGCTCGCCTTGCTGCGAAGACGATGACCTGGCTTTGACACGGTAGAGGTCAGGGACCCTAACCCGGCACGGCGGCCGTGCTGCGGAACTTCTTAACTTGGGCGATCAGCACGAGCGGCGGCAATGCACCGCATTTCATGAAAGAAGTGCATTTCGTGCCGCTTCCTGCTACGGTTGCCAAACTCAGTGCCGCCCAGATCGCACAAATCCGGTAACCCGGCCGATCTTGCTATGGCGCGTCTCGCTCGCGAGGGGTTCAAGCTCGAACTGCGCAGCGAGGCGCCCGGCTCTGGAGCAGCGTGATGAACTTCCGCAGGTTGACCGCCGTACTCGGCAGCATAGTGGCGGGAACCTTGGTGTTGATCGTCGTCTTCCTCACGATCTATGCGTGGCCCGCGGTGCGCTTCAACGGATTTTCATTTCTGTTCCAGGACAGTTTGAACCGGGGCAACCTCTATGCCGATCCCATCACGGTTCATGGCCAGCAGATTCTGCTGGGTGCACACTACGGCATCTTGTTCCTGATCGTCGGCACGTCACGCTGGTAGCTGGCTTCGGGTGGGACTTCTCCGTCGCGGCTGGCAGCATCGCGCTCGCCATCATCTCGCTCCCCTACAAAAGGGGCACCATGATCTGTGCCCCCGGTAGGTGAAATTGTTGAACAGTAGGCGAAACTATTAATCGCCTCCAGAGGGGGCGAAGCGTGCTCCTCAGATTTACTCTACCGTTACCGACTTGGCGAGATTGCGCGGCTGGTCAACGTCGCAGCCGCGGCGCACCGAAATGTGATAGGCCAGCAGCTGCAGCGGCACAATCTCCAGAATCGGCAGCAGCAGCTCCGGCGCGGGGGGAATAAAGATGACATGGTCGGCCGCCTCGGCAATGTCCTCATCGCCCTCGGTGGCAATGGCAATCACCCGCCCGGAGCGCGCCTTGACTTCCTTCAGGTTGGAAATCGTCTTCTCATAGCGCAGCACCGAGCCCGCATCGTTCTTGTCCTGCGTGGCCAGGATCACCACCGGAAGGTCCTCGTCGATCAGCGCGTTGGGGCCGTGCTTCATCTCTCCGGCCGCATAGCCTTCGGCGTGAATGTAGGAGATCTCCTTCAGCTTCAGCGCTCCCTCCAGCGCAATCGGGAAGTGGATACCGCGTCCCAGGAAGAGGAAGTCCTGCACCCGCTGATAGGTGCGCGCCAACTCCTCGATCTCCTCTTCGCGCGAGAGTACGGCTTCCAGTGCTCCGGGCAGCCGAGCCAACTCCTGCGTCAGCTTGACCGACTCTTCGCCGCTGATCGTCGCCGCGCACCTGCGCCAGGTACAGCGCAAACAGAAACAGCGCGGTCAGCTGCGCGGTGAATGCCTTGGTCGAGGCCACGCCGATCTCCGGCCCGGCGTGGGTGTAGATGGTGCCGTCGGCTTCGCGCGCAATCATGGCGCCCACCACGTTGCAGATGGCCAGCGTCTTGGCCCCGCGGCTCTTGCACTCGCGCTGCGCCGCAATGGTGTCGGCCGTCTCGCCCGATTGCGTGATCAGCAGCCCCATCTCGTTGGGTCCGATCAGCGGATTGCGATAGCGGAACTCGCTGGCGTAATCCACCTCCACCGGAACCCGCGCCAGCCGCTCGATCATATATTTGCCCGCCAGTCCGGCGTGCCAGCTGGTGCCGCAGGCGGCGATGTTCAGCTTGCGCAAGTTGCGGAACTCCTCTTCGGAGACATCCATCTGCTCCAGAAACACCTTGCCCGTGTCGAACGAGACGCGTCCCATGGCGGTGTCTCGCACCGCCCGCGGCTGCTCGTAAATTTCCTTGAGCATGAAGTGCTTGAAGCCGCCCTTTTCCGCCATGATGGGGTCCCAGGTAATGTGCTGCACCTCGCGCCGCACCGGCACACCGTCAAAATCCGTCAGCGTTACGCCCTCGGGAGTGAGCACCGCGAGGTCGCCATCGCCCAGGAAGAACAGGTCGCGGGTGTGATACAGAATGGCGGGCACATCGCTGGCCACAAAATACTCATCCTTGCCCAGCCCGATCACCGCCGGCGGCCCGTTGCGCGCCGCGATAATCTTGTTGGGTTCCGTGCTGCAGATCACCGCCATGGCAAAGACGCCGGTCAACCGCTTCACAGTCATGCGCACGGCTTCTTCCAACGAAATCTTCTTGTCCGGATTTTCCAGGATGAAAAACTTTTCGATCAGGTGCGCGATGACTTCGGTATCGGTCTCCGTCTTGTAGGTGTGGCCCTCCTCGCGCAGCTGCTTCTTCAGCGCCAGGTAGTTTTCCACGATCCCGTTGTGCACGACCACGATGGTTCCGCTGCAGTCCCGGTGCGGGTGCGCGTTTTCCTCGCTCGGACGCCCGTGCGTGGCCCAGCGCGTGTGGCCGATGCCATAGGTGCCGTCGATCGAGTTGTGGCGGATCACCTCTTCCAGGTTGCGCAGCTTGCCCTCGGCGCGCCGGATCTGCAGCCCATGTTCGCCTCCGGCCACGGCGATTCCCGCCGAGTCGTAGCCGCGATACTCCAGCCGCCGCAGCCCGTCCACAATCACCGGCACCACCTGCTTCTTACCGATATAGCCAACAATTCCGCACATGCGCGACTCCCTGCAATGAGAACGAATGAAATCGGGTGGCCCATCTATGCCTTCTTTTGGCATAGGTGGGGGTGAGATTAATCCTCCAGCGAGTAATGGAACTCTTCGATCACCGGATTAGTCAGGACCTCGCTGGCCATCCGCTCCACTTCCGCGCGGGCCGCTTCGCGGTCCAGGCTGCCATCGAGCGAGAGCTCAAAAAACTTGCCCTGGCGCACATCGGCAACTCCCTTGTACCCCATCTTGGTCAACGCGCCCTGAATGGTCTTGCCCTGCGGATCAAGGACGCTCTTCTTCATCGAGACGTAAACGTAGGCTTTCATGAGTCCTCAATTATAAATGCACGCCATCACAGCCCGAACAGATCGCGCAGCCTTCGTGTCTGCGCCCGGCTCACCGGAATCTCCGTCTGCTTGCGGTCGTCCATGCGGATCTGGTAGCTGCTCTTAAACCACGGAACGACTTCCTTGATCCGGTTGATGTTCACCAGAAACGAGCGGTGCGCTCGCCAGAACAGGTTCGAGTCCAGCGAGCTCATCAGCTCCTCCAGCGTCCGGCAGTTGGACTGGCCTTCCATGCTCTGCGCCACCACCGTGATCACCCCGTCTTCAATCGAGGCGAAGCAGATTTCCTTCTGGTCCACTAAAAACAGGCGGCTGTTGGCCTTCAGCAAAATCTTGGTGGTCTGCGGCTTCTGCTGCTCTTCCAAGAGCTTCACCAGCGTGTCCAGCTTCTCGCTGGGCGCTACCTCCGGCTCCTGCGCCTTGCGGGCTTTTTCCACCGCCTGCACAATGCGCTTCCGGTCGTAAGGCTTCAGCACGTAGTCCAGCGCGCTCACCTCGAAGGCCTTCACCGCATACTGGTCAAAGGCCGTGGTGAAGACGATCCTGGGCAGCGGAATCTTTTTTTCCAGCAGCTTCTTGATCACACCGAAGCCGTCCAGGCCCGGCATCTGCACATCCAAAAACACCAGCTCCGGCGAGAGTTCCTTGATCAGGTTCACCGCCTCCAGCCCGTTCTTGCCCTGGCCGATCACGTCGAGGTCTTCAACATCGCGCAGCAGATACGAGAGCTCGTCGCGCGCCAGCTCTTCATCGTCCACAATAATCACGGATAGCGACATAGGTATCCTCAAACCGCTGCCCACGAGTATAGAACAATGCGCCTGCCGAGCGCCTGCGGCCGGCAGCGGAGCGTTACCCATCACGCTCCATTGCCGCGGCTGGCAGCCAGGCGCCCGTGCGCCGCGGGAGCATGGGCCATTTTCGCAACGGAGGCGAAGCCCGCGTGCCGTACACTGGATAGGTATGAGCGAAGTGATCTACGGCATCCATTCCATCGGCGAAGCGCTCAAGCGCGGCGGCCGCCGCTTTGACTATGTCGCCGTCTCGCGCGACCGCACCGATAACCGTCTGCAGAGCATTCTCGACGACTGCCGCGCCCAGGGCATCAGCGTCCGCTTTGTCCCCCGCGAAGACATCGACCGCGAAACCCGCACCAACACCCACCAGGGAATCATGGCCGTCACCTCGCGCAAGGAATACACCGGCGTCGAGGAGTTGCTGGAGAGCAAGTACGGCCAGTACAGTTTCCTGCTGGTGCTCGACGGCGTCGAGGACCCGCACAACCTGGGCGCGCTGCTCCGCTCCGCCGACGGCGCCGGAGTGGATGGCGTGGTGATTCCCGAGCGCCGCGCCGCCGGCATCACCGGCACCGTGGTCAAGGCCTCGGCCGGAGCCAGCGAGCACCTCCGCGTCGCGCGCGTGGTCAACATCGCCCGCACCCTCGATGATCTCAAGGCGAACAACGTCTGGGTCGTTGGCCTCGACGAGCGCGGAGAAAAGTCCTATGACCAGCTCGACTACAACATGAACTGCGCCATCGTCATGGGCGCCGAAGGCAAGGGACTGCATGACCTCGTCCGCCGCAAATGCGACATGCTGGTCTCCATTCCCATGATGGGTGCGGTCTCGTCCCTGAACGTCTCGGTTGCCGGCGGCATCGTGATGTACGAAGTCCAGCGCCAGCGCCGTCTGGCGCAAGCGCCCGCTCCGCAAAGGTCCGTCAAACGCAAGAAGCCGAGCGAGGACTAGCGTTGCGCCGCTTTGCATCTGTATTTTTCTGTGCGCCCTTCTGCGCGATGATGGGTACTCCACCAACGATGGGTGCCCCACCTTCGCCGCGTTTTTTGCGGCTAAGGTGGGAGAGAAACATGCTTGCATCTTTATTCCGTGCGCTTGCCGTTGTGTTGGTCTCAGTGCTGTTCGTCGCGCCCGCCCTGGCGTTGGACCGTAATGCCTTCGCCTTCACCCATTACGATCTGCAACTCACCGTCGATCCGCACGAGCAGGCTCTCACCGCCGAAGGCACGGTCGAGCTGCGCAACCTCTCCAGCCAGCCGCAGAATGAGGCCGCGCTGCAGATTTCCAGTTCGCTGCACTGGCTCTCGGTGCTTGCCGGCGGCGCTCCCATCGAGTGGCTGGCGCAGAGCTACACCAGCGATATCGACCACACCGGGCAGCTCAGCGAGGCCATCGTAAAGCTCGATACGCCTGTTGCGCCCGGCGCAACCATCGTCCTCAACCTGCGCTACTCCGGCACCGTGCTCAAGGATGGCACCCGCCTCGAACGCATCGGAACTCCTCGCCAGATCGCGCTGCGCAGCGATTGGGATGAGATCAGCGACCGCTTTACCGCCCTGCGCGGCGTTGGCTTCGTCGTCTGGTACCCGGTCTCCATGGACGCGGCCAATCTTAGCCAAGGCAACGAACTGTTTGAAACCCTGCGCGGCTGGCGCGAGCGCCAGTCTTCCTCGCTGTTGCGGGTGCAGCTCTCGCGCGTGCCGCCGGCCGAAGGCGACGAGGAAGCGTTCACGTTTCTCGGCAACGGCACAGGCGCCGTCTCCGGCTACTCCCTCACCCAGGAATTTCGCGGCGTTGAGCCGGTCATCGTCCTGCTCGACAATCCGGCTGAAACCACGGACCGGCCGCGCGTCGCCGCCTATTACACGGCCGCGCACGTCAATGCGGCGCACGATTACATGGCCGCCGTCGAGACCGTCATTCCTCCTCTCGAAGAATGGTTCGGCACCCCGCGCAGCAAAGTCGTCCTGGTCGAGCTCACCGACCCCGACGCGCTGCCATACGATGTAGGTTCCTACTACTTTGTGCCCATGCGCAACGTCTCCCATGCCGCTGCCGAAGTAGCCCTGGCGCGCCCGGTGGTTCACGCCATGTTCGACTCGCCGCGCCCCTGGATCCGCGAAGGCCTCGCCAACTTTGCGCAGGCCATCGATCCGTGAACACCAGGCCGGCCGCGCCGCCGCACTCGCCTATCTCGGGCAGTTCAGTTCGTCGCTTGCCGTGGCGGAGGAGGAGTCGCATACTCCGCAACCATCCACCGCATCCGCCCCTGCGCCCGCGGCCGGCAGCGAAGCGTTATCCGTCTCCGCGGATGCTCCTCCTGCCATCGGTCCGCAGCCGCTCATCACCACCGCCGATGAAATTTTCTTCCGCACCAAAGCCGCCTATGTGTGGTGGATGTTGCGTGACCAACTGGGCGACCGCCCTCTGCAATCCGCACTGGCCGCCTACCGCGCCGCCGATGACCGCAACACCGCCTATATGCAGCGGCTGATCGAGCAGCAGTTCACGCCGCACGCGCGACCTGGAATCGTTCTTCGATGACTGGGTCTATCGCGACCGCGGATTGCCTCAGCTGCGCATCGTCGCCACGGATGTGCGCAAGACCCTCGGCGGGCAGACGGTGACCGCCGTGACGGTGGAGAATCTGGGCGAGGCCGGCTGCGAGGTTCCTGTGCTGGTGCGGTCAGCCTCCGCCGAAGGCAGGGAGCGGCTGCTGGTGCCCGCCAAAAGCAAGGCCACCGTGCGCGTCTCCCTCACCGGCGTCCCCACCGAGGCCGAGGTCAACGATGGCAGCGTCCCCGAAGCCGACCACCGCGACCACGTCGTCGCTATCGCGCCTCCGCCGCCTGACCAGCCGTAGCAGCCCGCGGTTGCAACTTTCCTGCTTCCGTCCTACTTTGGTAAGTCGCTCGATTGAGAGCCATCCAGGGGGAGAAGCGTGAGTTACATCCAATTTCTCGGCGCCGCGGGCACCGTGACCGGCTCCAAACATCTCATCCACATTGGCAACCAATCGAACGGCTCCGGCACTGACTTCCAACTGCTGGTCGATTGCGGACTCTTTCAGGGACCCAAGGAATGGCGGCTCAAGAACTGGACCGACCTGCCCGTACCCGCCCGCCAGATTCATGCCGTCATCCTCACCCACGCTCATCTCGACCACTGCGGATGGATTCCCCGTCTCTACAAGGAAGGCTTCCAAGGCCCCATTTACGCTACTCCCGCGACCGTCGATCTCTGCGGCATCATCCTGCCTGACTCCGGCTACCTGCAGGAGGAAGACGCGGCCTTTCACAACAAGCGCAAGAGCTCCAAACACACGCCGGCGCTTCCGCTTTACACCATGGAAGAGGCGCAGCAATCGCTCGCCCGCTTCCGTGCCGTGCCCTTGGGCGAGTCCGTGCAGCTTGCGCCTGAGTTGAGCTTTCGCTTTGTGCGCGCCGCCCACATCCTCGGCTCGGCCATGGCGGAGATCACCGTTTCCACCAACGGCAGCCGCCGTCAGCTGCTCTTCACCGGAGACATCGGCCGCGTGCGCAACAGCACCATTGCGCCCGGCAAGGTCGTGCACTCCGGCCCAACCGAAGGCGAATCGCCCGACGTGCTGGTGATGGAATCCACCTACGGCAACCGCCATCATCCGCAGCAGGACGTGATGCCCGAGCTGGCCGAGCTGCTCAACGCCGCCATTCATCGCGGCGGCACCATCGTAGTCCCAGCCTTTGCCGTGGAGCGCACCCAGAAGTTTCTCTTCCTGCTCAAGGAGCTGATGGACCAGAAGCTGATTCCGCGCATCCCCGTGCATGCCGATTCGCCCATGGGAATCCATGCGGTGGAGATCTTTCTCAAGCACAGCGAGGAGTTCAGCGCCGAAGCCCGCGAACTGATTGCGCGCCATGGCTCGCCGCTCAAATGGCCGGGCTTCCACTTCGCCCTCACCACGGAGGAGTCGAAGCGAATCAATCAGAGCCACTATCCTTCGGTGATCGTATCGTCGAGCGGAATGTGCGAGGGCGGACGCATTCAGCACCACTTGATCCAGCGCTTGCCGGACCCGCGCAACCTGGTTCTGTTTATCGGCTTCCAGGCGGTGGGAACGCGCGGCCGCCTCATCAAGGACGGGGCGCGCGAGGTCAAGCTCTTCGGCGAGATGGTTCCGGTGCGCGCCCAGGTTGCCGCGCTGGAACAGTTCAGCGACCACGCCGACGTGGACGAACTGCTTGAGTGGCTGGGGACATTCAAGAAGAGTCCGCAGAGCACGCACGTGGTGCACGGCGAGGCCGATTCCGCCGAGGCGCTGCGCCAGGCCATCATCAAAGAGCTGGAATGGACGGTGGATGTGCCGAAATACATGCAAAAGGTCGAGGTCGAGTAAGAGCGGAAGGATTGACTTGGTAGGGCAATAATATACTTGACAAGTCATGCCCTTAGAGAATAATGTAGCCTCTGAATCTCGGAGTGAACTCTCTAGGACAGGGGTAGTGTTCTCTACTCGACATGCTCGAATTGCACGCAACTCTTTTCCTTTCGGCTTTCGCAGAGGTTCATGCGATGGAGGCGAAGTGGTCGCACGGGACAAATCAAGACGGGGTGGTCCCATGCCTTGCTATGGTTGGTGCATCGCTCTCCACCTTGCAGGTTCACCTCCAGATGCACGGATTGCTTGGATCGGCCGCACGGTGCGCTCGCATTATGAAAAAGGCAACTGCTCCGATGAAATATCGGGATGCGGTGTCGGAGTTAAAGGTTCTAAGAGAGACGATGGAAGATGAGCTGCTGGCTCGAAAATTTCTTGTGCTGTCGAGTCAAGAAGGTGCTCTCTACGAAAAGCCGGAAGTGGGCTGGGAGTTCTTGGAGCCGTTCCCATCATCCAAGGAAGATGCAATCGAGGGAAGCCGATGCTTTGCTCTCGCCCGATACACTGCTTGCGTCATGCACTTGGCTCGCGTGGTAGAAGTTGGTTTACATGCATTGACGGAAGAGCTTCCTGGAATCAAACTCAGGCATGATTGGGGCGGTCAACTTCAAGAGATTGAGAAGGAACTAGAGAAGCGGTACAAAAGCGCTGGCGCTCGGACTCCAGATGAGTTGTTCTATTCGGAAGCCGCATCACAGATCGGCCACATGAAAAACGCATGGCGCAACCCATCTATGCATATTGATCGTCGCTACAATGAGGAACTTGCCCGCGATATTATGAATGCTGTAAAGGCGTTTATGCGGCACTTGGCAACCAGGATTCACGTATGAAGAAAAAACCTGAATATGTTGAAGGCGACCAAGCGATAGAGAACTTTGACCGCGCGCTTGACCATGTGATGAAGGTTCCGCACAGCCAGGTCAAGGCCAAGCTAGAGGCAGAGAAGGCGGCCAAGGCAGAAAAGAAAGCGCCACCGAAGAACAAGCGATAGTGCGCTAGTCTTGTACTGGCGGCCAGAATATCTGAAGGGCGATGCCTTTGCGGATTAACGCCCAGAATACATTTTTACCTGCCTCTTCAAGGCTAACGCCCTCATCTCCGAAAATATCGAGTCCGACGGCAATGGCTTCATTCAATAACGCGGCGTCATGGGCGTCACAGTCGGCGGGATGCACGAACTGCAAGCAGGGCGAGTAGTTGTCGTCAATGCCGGGATCACCCTCGAAGATCATGGTTTCCCAAAGACCATTGTTCGGGGCGGTACTGACAAAGCATTTGAAGGAGGATGTGTGTATGGCCGAAGCGACATCGCCAGTTTCAGGATCGGGCGGTAATCGGGAGACGATCATAAGGGAACCTACTCCTGAAGAAGTTTTGTGCGAAGGGCTTCGAATCCTAACGCAGGCATATCACCGGAGCTTTCCTGGACTATTCCCAAATTCCGAAGATAGGACTGATACAACTCCGGATGCTTCTCTTTCAAGGCAAGTTCAAGAGCGAGGAATTTCCGATCATTGCTAACGGCAACCGTGTAAGCGGTAAAGATCGTTCCAATGAGCTGTTCAACTGTGTCTCTATTCACGATTGTTTTCTCTTCTTTGGCCCGCGTTTATCGCGTAGCGGATTAGAAATACGTCGGAGACACCTTGCCGGTGACTTCGGCATAAGTCAACCGTTTGCCGATAGAGCCAGTGAGTGCGAGGTCAAAGCGATCCGCATCGGAAACGTTCTGATTCTTGGTTTTGCGATTGTTGTAGCGGAACGCCTGTTCGTCGATGTAGCGGAACAGGTGAAAAGGCTCAACCGCAACATAAGTGCCGTTCAATCCGCGTTTCAGGAGCGACCAGAAGTTTTCGATTCCGTTGGTATGGATCAAGCCATTCACGTATTCGTTCGCGTGATTGATGATCTCGTGCTCGTAATCGGTTCCCTTGTATCCGCCGTGTTCGTCGGTAATCAACTTGGTGCCAGTGGCGACGTGCTTATGAATCAAGTCATGCAAAACAGTCTGAGTGCGATCCAGCACAACTTCAGCGCGGACGTGGCCATTACGCTCAAGCATCCCGACCACGACAGTTTTACAGACTCCGCCATGTTTCTTGCTGGCAAGCTTTGGCTTGCGGTTCTTGTGCATGTTCTTGAGCTTTCCACCGATGAAGGTTTCATCCATTTCGACAGCGGAGCCAGAACCGCCAAGCTTGGTGATCGAACCGCTCTGCATGGCAAGGCGCAAACGTTGCAGCATGAACCAAGCACTCTTTTGGGTTACGCCAACGGTGCGATGAATCTCGTAGCTACTGATACCGTTTTTGCAGTTGCAGACCATCCAGAGAGCGAGCAGCCACTTCTCAAGGGAGATGGGCGAGTCCTCAAAGATGGTTCCAACGCGGGCCGAGAACTGGCGAGACTTATGGGCGCTCTTGCACTGCCACTTCTGGGACGCTGGCAGGTAGGTCGCATCCCCACGGCCACAGGTAGGGCAAACCGGCACGCCATCGGGCCAGCGTTTGGCCTTGAGCCAGTTCATGCAGTTCTCCGATTCGGCGAAGTACTTAACAGCATCTTGGAGAGTCTTGGGTTTCATGACCTTACCTCGAATACACGAGCAGCATAGGCCATGAGTTATGACTTGTCAAGTATATTATTGCCCTTGGTAGGTAATCGTTGAAATTCGGAAAGTTACCGGTTGGATAATGGTTGCGCAAACATTCAAGAACCATTGCCTAAGGCGTTACATTTTCGGCGCTATGTTTACTGTTCGGTACATGGCTTGCGAATCCCACGGGCCCAGCGGCGGTTTTTCATCGCGGGATAGAGTAAATAACGTGACGCGTTATTTTGTGTTGACGTAAATAACGCGTCGCGTTATTTTATTTCTAGCATGATCGCAAGCTTCAAGGACGCCGGTGCGCACGAACTTTACGAAACGGGAAGAAGCCGCCGCGTTCCGTCCGACGTGCAGCGCGTTGCCCTTCGAAAGCTGAAGTACCTGAACAATGCGGCGGATTTAAATGACCTGCGGGTGCCTCCGGGAAACCGGCTTGAAGCGCTGAGCGGCGACAGGGAAGGTCAGCACAGCATTCGGATTAACGAGCAGTACCGCATCTGCTTCGTCTGGAAGGACGGACAATTCCACGAAGTGGAGATCGTTGATTATCACTGAAAGCGCAAGTGCGGGATTGGGAGAATGGAGATGGCTGGAAAGGTGAAAGGCAAGGCGCCCGCGAACGCAGTGCATCCGGGAGAAGTATTGCGGGAAGAGTTCATGGTTCCGTTGGGACTGACGTCGGCGGAGCTGGCGAGGCAGCTGCACATCTCGGTGCCACGGGTGAATGAGATTGTGCGGGAGCGGCGCGCGATCACCGCCGACACCGCCATTCGGCTGGGCCGCTATTTTGGCACCTCGGCGAAGATATGGATGAATCTGCAGACGGAGTACGACTTGAACCTGGCAGCAGCCAACCGGGACATCAAGAAGATCAAGCCGCGCGCGGCGGCGTAGAGCGATCGCGGAGGTGAGGCGGGATGAAGATTACGGGGAACACGATGTTGATTACGGGCGGCGGCTCGGGGATTGGGCGCGGGCTGGCCGAGCAGTTTCATGCGCTGGGCAATCAGGTCATCATCGCGGGGCGGCGCAGGCAGTTGCTGGAGGAGACCGCGGCGCAGAATGCGGGGATGCGGTTCATCGCACTCGACGTGGGCGACGCGGACAGCATTGCGGCAGCGGCGGCGAAGCTGGCGAAGGAATATCCCGCGCTGAACGTGCTGGTGAACAATGCGGGAATCATGCGGCAGGAGAATCTGCACGCGCAGCCGAGCGATTTGGCCGACGCCGAAGCCACGGTGCGCACCAACCTGCTGGGGCCGATCCGGCTGACGGCGGCCTTGCTGGGGCAGCTGCGCCGGCAGCCGTACTCGGCGGTGATGAACGTTTCGTCAGGGCTGGCGTTTGTGCCGCTGGTGTACACTCCGACCTATTGCGCGACCAAGGCGGCGATCCACTCCTACACGCAGTCGCTGCGCTATCAGCTGAAAGGCACTTCGACCGAAGTGCTGGAGCTGATTCCTCCGTATGTGGCTACTGAGTTGTCGACTGGGCTCGACGACCCGCGGGCGATGCCGCTGGAGCAGTTCATTGCCGAGGTGATGGGGATTCTGAAGAGCCAGCCGGAGGTGAGCGAGATCTGCGTGGAGAACGTGAAGCGGCTGCGGCTGGCCGCCGAGAGCGGAAGCTACGACGCGGTGTTCAACGGAATGAACGAGGGAATGGCGGGGAGTTTCGTGACGGAATAGAGCGGCGAGGCTCTCCAGGCCGAAGCATCGTCCCCACATTCGCCAAAGGAAGGGGGATGTGTGCCACCCTCGGACAGAGGTGGTTCAGGCCGAAAGGACACTGAAGCGTAATTGGAGATTTGAGCGGCGCAGGGATTCCTCGCGTTGCTCGGAATGACAACTTAAAAACAAGAACAACATCGATGCAAGAGCGCCGTCGAGTTAGCCTATTTGGCGAGTTCGTTGGCCAGGAGGCTGGCTTTGACGGCGAGGTTGTAGGCGCGCTCGATGTCTCCGGCGCGGACGGCCTCGTTGGACTGGGCGATGTAGTTGCGGGCCTGGCTCTGCATGGCCTGCTCGCTGGGGCTGAGATCGCGTCCCAGCGTGGCAAGCTTGGCTTCGGAGCTGCGCAGAAGCTGCTGGGTGGTTGCGGTCTGCGACTGCACGTCGGCGCGGGGAACGTCGGCGGTGATCTGGACCGAGGTGGTGGGAGCGGCGGGCGCGGGAGCGGGCGCAGGCGGAGGCGCAGGCGTTTCGGCCTTGGCCGGTTCGGGCTTGGGCTGTTCGATGGCGGGGGTTGCGGGTTTGCGCGCGACCGCCGGCTTATGAGGTTTCGGCTTGGGCTTCTGGGCTTCCTCGGGCGGCGCGGCGGGAGGGTTTTCCGGCGCGGGCTCAGCACCGGCGGCAGGCGCGGATGAGGGCTGCGGCGCGGTGGACGTCTGGGGTTCGGCTTCGATGGATGGGACCAGCACCGGAGGCGTGGTCTTGGCGGCTTTTTTGCCGCAAGCCGGCAGCAGCAGCGCCAGGCAGAGGGCGGCTGCGAGGAGCGTGCGGGCCGGGTTGAGAGAACGGAGTGCGGACATCATGGTTTTCCGTGATCTTATTCTAATGCGGCGGAGGAATGACAGGCTGCGCAGAGTTTGCGGCTTCGCCGATGGCGGGAGCGGCTTCGCTGCCGGCCGCAGGCGCCAGGGGTAACGCTTCGCTGCCCGCTGCGGGCGTGGAGGTGGGAGATTGCGCTTCGTCTTGCGCTGGGGTGGGGAAGAGGAAGCGGAAGGTTGCGCCCTGGGCGGCATCGGTGTCGAGCTCCAGCGCGCCGTTGTGCAGCTGCATGGCGCGGTAGGTGAGGGCGAGGCCGATTCCGCTGCCGGCCTTGCGGGTAGTGAAGTAGAGATTGAAGATTTTGTCGCGAATCTCGGGAGGGATGCCGGCGCCGGTGTCGCGCACCTCCAGCACGGCGGCGTTGGAGGTGGCCAAGGCGCGCAGGGTGAGGGTTCCACCCTCGGGCATGGCCTGCACGCCGTTGATGACGACGTTGAGGATGGCCTGCATCATGAGGTCGGTGTCCACGCGGATAGGCAGGGGCCGCGGACCGAGGTCCTGCACGATTTCGACGTGGTGGGTGAGGGCCTCGGGTGCGGCGAGGGCGACGACATGGGCGGCCAGGGAGCGCAGGTCGAGCGCGGTGAGCTTGAGATCGACGGGACGGGAGAAGTCGACCAGGGTTTTTACCACGCGGTCGAGGCGGTGAATCTCCGAACTGATGATATCCATGTGGCGGCGCGATTCGGGGTCGAGATGGAGGATGCGCTCGCGCAGGATTTCCAGATGGATGACGATGGCGTTGATGGGATTTTTGACCTCGTGGGCGACGCCGGAGGTTAGGCGTCCGATGGCGGCCAGGCGGCGCGAGAGCTCGATCTCGTTTTCGATGCGGCGGACGGATTCGGCGTCGCGCATGGAGAGCAGCGCGCCGATGTTGACGCCGCGCTCGGAGATGAAGTCGAGCGAGAGCTGCACGCGGCGTCCCTGCTCGAGTTCGATCTCGGTGGCGGGCACATCCTGGCGGAGGGCAAAGGCGTCCAGAACGATGCGGCCGAGGCGGGTGGAGTCGTCGAAGACGGCTTCGACCATCTGGCCCAGCATCTGTTCGCGGGGATGGCCGATGAAGCGCTCGGCAGAGGCGGAGACCAGGACGATGCGGCCATCGCGGGTGAAGAGGATGAGGCCGTCCTGCAGGGTGGACATGAGCTGATCGAGGTTTTCCTTGAGGGCGCTGAAAACCTCGCGGGCATCGTGCATCTGGCGGCCGAGGCGGTCGATGCGTTGGCTGACGGCGCCGAATTCATCGGTGCGCTGCTTGCGCTGCTCGGGCTCGGGCTCGGCGCGCTCGATCTCGGCGGTCATGGCATCCAGGCGGCGGGCGATGACCTCCAATGGCTGCAGCGCGAGGTTGGAGAGAAAGGCGGCGATGAACAGCGAGAGCAGCAGCGCTCCGCCGGAGAGCAGCAGGGCGCGATTGAGCTGCGGCCTGAGCTCGCGCTTGAGGAAGAGCGTGGAGAGCCCGACGCGAATTTCGCCGAAGGGCGCGCCCTGGCGCTTGACCGGCAAGGTGACCTGATAGACGCGCGCGGGGCCGTAGACGGCGCCCAGTTGAGCCAGAAAGCCGCCGTCGCGCAGCTCGGTGAGGGCGGGACGTGCGGGCATAGCTTTATCGACCGAGCCGGCGTCGGTGTGGACCAGGGCGATGCCGTTCTGGTCGGCGAGCGCGGTGTCATAGACCTCGACGTTGTAGCCGACGACCGACTCCAGCAGCGAGGTGACGGCGGGATCGTGCTGCAGAATGACGGCGATGAAGTCGCGGGCCTGGGTGGGATTCGGCGGGCTGCAGGCTGTTGGTCGGCACTTCGGTTTCCAGCGCCCGGCGCGCGGCGTGCAGAACCTCATGGGCGATGAACTCGGCGTTGTCGTAGCTCAGATTGATGCGCTGGTAGAAGATCTGCGAGACGTAGACGTCAGGAGAGCGCGGCGACCAGGGCGAAGACCAGTCCGCTGATTGCCAGCACCAACTTGGTTTTGAGTCTGAGCCGCGGCATCGCAGTGGGAGGCGGCCGGCGTCAGCTGCCTCACTTCGCGTTCCGCAGCCGAGCCGGCTGGAAGAAACCTGTTGCCCCTGGGTTCCATACTCCTTCAATTTATTGTGCAGCGTCTTGAGGCTGATGCCGAGGATTTCAGCGGCGCGGGTCTTGTTGTTGCGCGTGGCTTCCAGGGTTTTGACGATGAGCTGGCGCTCGGCTTCGTCCACGGTGGTGCCGACGCCGACGTGGATGCCATCGGCGTCGCTGATGAGGCGGCGCGGCGCCACTGTCTCCAAAGCCCGGAGGCAGGTGGCGGGGCTCGATGACGCTGGAGTCGCAGACGATGACGGCGCGCTCCAGGCATATTGCGCAGCTCGCGCACATTGCCCGGCCAGGAGAACTCATCAAACAGGCGGCAGCACGGCGTCGCTGGCGGCGCGCACGCTGCGCTGGTGCTTGGTGTTCATGGCGTCGATGAGGGTCTGGGCGAGGGCGGGAATGTCATCCTTGTGGTCGCGCAGGGCGGGCATGTGGATGTTGAAGACGTTCAGGCGGTAATAGAGATCGGTGCGCAATTGGCCGCGGGCGACGGCTTCTTCAGGAACCTTGTTGGTGGCGGCCAGGACGCGGACATCGATGGTGGTTTCGGCTTTGCTGCCGAGGCGGCGCAACTTGCGGTCTTCGAGGACGCGGAGCAGCTTGGCCTGGGTGCCGACGGGCATCTCTCCGATTTCGTCGAGCAGGAGGGTGCCGCTTTCGGCCAGCTCGAAGCAGCCGGTGCGGCGCTCCAGGGCTCCGGTGAAAGCGCCTTTCTCGTGGCCGAAGATCTCGCTTTCGATGAGGGTTTCCGGGATGGCGGCGCAGTTGATGGCGACGAAGGGCTTGCCCTTGCGGGGCGAAAGATCGTGGATGGTGCGGGCGACCAACTCCTTGCCGGTTCCGCTTTCGCCGGTGATGAGGACCGAGGCGGTGCTGGGGGCGACCAACTCGATGAGGCGGTAGATCTCCTGCATCTTGGGCGCGGAGCCGACCAGGCAGCCGAGCTTTCCGCTGTCGCGCAACTGGCGGCGGGTGGCCTCCAGTTCGCGCTCGGTGCCGCGCTGGCGGGCGGCGTTCTGCAGGATATTGCGCAGGCGGGCGGGGTTGACGGGCTTTTCGATAAAGTCGTAGGCGCCCAATTTCATGGCGGAGACGGCGGCCTCCACCGAGCCCTGAGCGGTGAGCAGGACGAAGGAGACCTCGCGCGGGGACTGCGCGACTTTATCCAGCAGGCCGAGGCCATCCAGGCGCGGCATTTTGAGGTCGGAAACCACGATGCCGGGGTGGAAGGAGAGGATTTTTTCCAGTCCTTCGACGCCATCGCGGGCGGTTTCGGTGCGGAATCCCCAGGCGGAGATGAGTTCGGCGAGCCCGTTGCGCTCGTTTTCTTCGTCTTCGACGATCAGTACTTTTTCAATTTCCATTCGGAATCGGGTCCCTTGGGGAAGTCCGGCCCGGCTGCCACATCCTGCAGCGCAGGCATCTTCAGACACACCTGACCTCATCTAACATAGATGCAAAAAAGCGTGATCAGGAACGTGCTCTGAGTGTTTTGGCATTGCAATAAGAGTGTGCGCGGCTGTCGGGGCGGAAGCGAGCCGGTAAACATGAGCCCGGCAGCAAAATGTTAACCATGGGTGTAGTTCCGCTCCCTGGCCTGCGATCCCGCCTGCTCGTGCTTCGGTAGCCATCGACCCGTGCGATCCGGAGATCCTCTATCCCAGGCACCTGCCCTGGATGACCAGCGACGGCGGGCTGCACGGGAGTGTCGGCGGAAGCGCAGCCGGCGAGGAATGAACCGGCTTTTTTTTCGAGGGAAATTCTTTCTGAAAGCTATTTTTGGTGGGCGCTGGTTGGCGGGAGCTACTTCCGCCTTTTCTTCTCCTGATTCCGGAATCAGATCCAAATTGGTAAGTCATTCAGTGGAAAGCAGTTGTGATGAATTGTGAGAAGATTAGTGCCATTATGGGAATTTAGGACGAGAAACGGTAGAGCTGGGAAGGTGGGTGTAGAGAAGGTTAATTTCCTTCGCTGCAATGATTTGCGATTTCTAACCCGATTTGGCACTTGTATTGCTTTGGGATATGGCGTGAACTCCGAAATGAACATCCTCGATGGGCGACGGCACTCCCGCAGCGGGCAAACACGGCGCCGTTGTTCTGGACAGCTCCGAAGTGCAGCTGATGCGGCAGCGGCTGCACGAGCTGGCCAACGTCTTCACCGGGGTGGTGATTGCGGCGGGCCTGCTCTCGCAGTATCTGCAGGGCGAATCGCTGCGGCAGTATGCCGCCGACATCTGCGAGGGCAGCGAACGCGGCTGCGCCCTGGTGCGCGAGCTGCGCAGCCAGCTGCTGGCCGCCTGCGGCGAACTGGAGGTCGGCAAGGATGGCGGCACAGGCGGCGGCGTGCCGGGAGATCCGAAGTTTTGAAGATCGCAAGCTGCAGGAAGATTGCAGAATTTTAATGAAGAACTTCTAAGGAAACACTCAGGTATGGAGGCAATGGCGATGACGGAGACCAAGCCGGAAGGCATGCAGACACCGAGCGCGGGTCACAATTCCAGCGTGTCCCACCGCACACCACCCCGTGATGCAAGCACTTCTAGCCCCGAGGTGGCAATCAGTACAATTCTGGGGGCACTAGCCATGGAACCGACGCGCGAAAAGGCGGAAGCGAACCTGCTGAACCTGCTGATCGTGGATGACGAGCGGTCGATCCGCGAGGGCTGCCGCGACGTTGCCCAGGGCATCGGATACTCCACCTATGTTGCAGATAACGCGGAACATGCCTTCCGGGTGCTGGACACCACCTGCGTCGATGTGGTGTTGCTGGACCTGCGCCTGCCCGGGGTGGGCGGGCTGGAAGTTCTGAAAGAGGTCAAGCGGCGGCGTCCGGAGACGGTGGTCATCGTGATGACCGGGTATGCCAGCGTGCAGTCGGCGGTGCAGGCGATGAAGCAGGGCGCCTACGATTATGTGACCAAACCCTTCAATTTGGAGGAGTTGCGGCTGATCCTGGACCGGGTGCTGGGGCACCTGCAGCTCTCCAGCGAAAACCGCATCCTGCGCCAGCAGGTGAAGAGCAAGGAAGGCTTCGGGGCAATCATCGGCCGCTCGCCGGAGATGGAAAAACTGTACCGCATCATCTCCAAGGCGGCCCACAGCTCGCATCCGGTGCTGATTCTGGGCGAGAGCGGCACCGGCAAAGAGCTGGTGGCGCGCTCGATTCACTTCTCCGGCCCCTACCGCGACAAGCCGTTCGTGGCCGTCGATTGCGGCTCGCTGGTGCCGTCGCTGATCGAAAGCGAGCTGTTCGGCTACGTCAAAGGCGCGTTTACCGGCGCGGTGAAGAACAAGGACGGATTGCTGCAGGCGGCCGACGGCGGGACCATCTTTCTGGATGAGATCGGCGAGCTGCCTATCGATCTGCAGTCCAAGCTGCTGCGGGCGCTGCAGGAGAAAGAGGTCCGTCCGGTGGGCGGCACCAAGGCAGTGCCGGTGGATGTCCGGGTGCTGGCGGCCACCAACCGCGACCTGGAACACGCGGTATCGCAAGGCACCTTCCGCAAGGATCTGTACTTCCGGCTGAACGTGCTGACCCTGCGCATTCCTCCGCTGCGCAGCCGCAAGCAGGACATTCCGCTGCTGGTGGGGCACTTCCTGGAGCGGCTGGCGCGCTCCACCGGAGTGCAGCGCAACATCAGCGACGACGCGCTGAAGCTGATGCTGGCCTACGACTGGCCGGGCAACATCCGCGAGCTGGAGAACTGCATCGAACGCGCCTGCGCGCTGACCAGCGGACCGACGATTCACATCGCCGACCTGCCCACCACCATCCAGAACTGGCGCGAGCAGAGCGAGCCGATGGCCGAGAAGCTGACCTCCCGGCGCGGCATCCTGCCCATCGCCGAGATGGAAAAGCAGGCCATTCTGGGGGCCATCGAGCAGCTCCACGGCGACAAGCTGGAAGCCGCGCGGCTGCTGGGCATCGGCAAGACCACACTGTACCGCAAGCTCAAAGAGTACGGCGCGCTGCAGTAATCCCGCAGCCGCCTGAAGGGACACGTGGACGCGCATCCGCGCGCTGGCCCATGGCTGCGCGGATGCCAGGGACCAGGGATCAAGTTCAGGAGTCAAGCCCGGCACCGGGCCTTGGGAAACAGGAAAGGCAAAGGCAAAGGCCAAGGCCAGGGCGCGGTGACGCAGGCAGGTTGCTTCCCACCTTAGCGTCGAAAGGCACGACGCGAAGATGGGGCACCCGGCCTTGGGCAACAGGAAAGGCAAAGGCCAAGGCAGGGGCGCGGTGACGCGGACAGGTTGCTTCCCACCTTAGCGTCGAAAGGCACGACGCGAAGATGGGGCACCCGGCAGGGGCTCAGGAATACGCGCAGGGCAGCAGGAACGCTCACAGGCACACAAGCTGAAAAAGGCAGGACGAGGAGGTCAATCAAAATGATTTTACTGGTGACATCAAGCCATCGCCGCGCCGAGTGCGGCATTGCCCTGGAACAGGCGTTCGGCGAAGCGGTCGAGGTGTGCGAGACGGTCCGCAAGGCTTCCGCCATGCTGCGCAACAACGAGTACTCCTCGGTGGTGCTGGACGATCCCATGGTGGAAGCCGAGGGGGACGCCTTGGAATCGCTGCTGAATAATCTCGGACTGGCCGTGCCGGTGTATGTGAACCTGGCGGTCAGCAACGCCGAGCGCATTGCGCGCGAGCTGCGGCTGGCGCTGCGGCGCAACCGGGAGTCGCGGCTGATCGCCATCCGCGCCGCCGAGTCGCAGCTGCGCAGCGAGATCCGCGACGCGGTAACCGGCATTTTGCTGTCGGCCGAGCTGGCGATGCGGGCGCCGGAGATTCCCGCCGATGCCATGGAGAAGCTGACCTCGGTGTGCCAGCTGGCCAGCACCATCCGCGCCCGGCTGGAGAGCGTGAACTAGCAGGCTTGGCCGGAGGCGGGCGGCGGATCTGTTTCGGCGGACTTTTTTGTGGCCGTCGGCCAACTTAAGCAGAGCTGCTCTCCTCTGAGCTTGTTGGCCATGGTTCGTGGGCGGAAGGAGAAAGCGCCGTGTTGTGGACCCTGCTGGTGATTCTGCTGGTGCTCTGGTTGCTGGGCTGGGGCCTGCAGATTGCGGGCTCGCTGATTCACCTGCTGCTGCTGGCCGCGGTGGTGATTCTGCTGGCGAGCCTGCTGCGCGGACGGCGCGCAACGTAGCGAATCTGGCTGCCACCCGCCTGCTTCCTCGCCCCACATTTGCCAACAACGGGCAAATATGGGCCACCCGCCCACCATTTCCATTCAATGGTGAGGCGCCCTTCATCATCGCCCACGAGCGCCCACTTACCTGGATCAAGTGACCTCAGTAACGGACGGACGTGCTTGGAAAAGTCCTCCGCGACCGCCTGTGAAGGCTCGATCACCAACAACCAATCAACAATCCTAGACCCGGGCCCGTTTAAAAATACTTCGACGGTTCGTACCGACATCGAAGCGATTTCTGAAGCTTCGAACTCGAGTATATCCGGCTCAGGGACGTCACCCTGGTCCCTTCCGGGCCACGCAAAGAGCCGTATGTAAACCCGCTCATCGCAACCCGCTATCACCCACCTCCGGCGCGAAGATATTGCACGCCAAAGCACATGTCCGTTCAATCCAAGAAACACCGGTACGCTGAGCCAGATTGCTGCCTGCACCGAAACAATGCGGCTCACAGTGAGAGTTATGAATAGGCCTAGTACGTTTGCAGCGCATCCGAAAAACAACTTATACGCATTCCAGCTAGCCCGAGCTCCGGACGATGCGATAAAGTGAGCCACCTCCGGTGAGTCAGATCGAACGAGTTTCATTGTCTGGAGATTCTACTCTCGTCTGAAAGAACAAAAGCAAAAGACCCGCCATGGACCACCCCCAGATTTGGAATGCCTTCAAGGTCAACTATCCCACTCAAGCCAAAAGAGGGCTTGAATGGGCACCCGCGTCGGTACTTTGCACGCGTCGGTGCTGGTCAGTGCAAACAGGTGGGCAGGGGGAATTCGCTGGCGGCAAAGCTGGTCCTGGATTTCAGCAAGGCATCCCAAGTAGATGGCAGCGCCTCTAAGCTGCCAACGGCGGAGTCCGACGTTGGGCCTCCGAGCGGCAAGGCTCCGAACAGCAATGGGTTGCGGGTGGAGTTCGGTGCCCTGAGAGGTGCGATGGGCTTGCAAGGCGTTTCCTCCAACTTCCCGGCAGTGGGTGCCGACGCTCCGACCCACGAGACGTTGACCCACACGGCTCTGGCCCGGCAGATCTCCGAGCTGGGGGAGTGGTTCCACAACATCGATCTGCACGGCATTCAGACGGCTCCCAATCACTTCCTGGGGGATTTTCCCAACGTAAAGTGGCGGCATATTTCGCCGGCGCTGCCGCAGGATCTGAGCGGGGCGACGGTGCTCGACATCGGCTGCAACGGCGGGTTTTATTCGCTGCAGATGAAGCAGCGGGGCGCCAAAAGGGTGCTGGGAATCGATATCTGCGACCGCTACCTGGAGCAGGCGCGGCTGGCTTCGCGGACGCTGGGGCTGGAGATCGAGCTGGAAAAGCGCAGCGTGTATGAGGTGGACCAGATTGCAGGGCAGTTCGATTTCGTCATTTTCATGGGAGTGCTCTACCACCTGCGGTATCCGCTGTATGCGCTGGACAAGGTGGTGACCAAGGTGGGCGGCAGGCTGGTCTTCCAGACCATGATTCGCGGCTCGGAAGAGGTGAAAGAGTGGGCGCCCGATTACGACTTCTGGCGCAAGGAGATGTTCGCCGATCCCAGCTGGCCGCAGATGTATTTCATCGAGCAGAGCTATTCGAACGACCAGACGAACTGGTGGATTCCCAACCGGGCGGCGGCCGAGGCGATGCTTCGCTCCTCCGGACTGGAGATTGAATCGCATCCGGAGAACGAGACCTGGATCTGCAGGCCCGATGCGGGCAGCCGCGCGGGACGCTTTGTGCATGCCATGGAGATGGACGGGACGCTGTAGCCAAGGACAAGACTCGTATACCAAAGGGGCAAGCCGAAAATGGTGGAAGCCATCATGTTGTGGAACGAGCCGAACAATCTCTCTCATTGGGATTTCAACCTCGATCCGGAATGGAAGCAGTTTGCCGCCCTGGTGCAGGCCGGATGCCGGGCGATCCGCGAGGCGAACCCGGAGATCAAGATCGTGCTGGGCGGCATCTCGCCGATTGACCCCAGGTTCGTCAAGCTGCTGGCCGGATATGGCGTGCTGGACTCGGTGGACATTGTGGCCGTGCACGGCTTTCCGCTGGATTGGAACCACTGGCAGATTGCGGAGTGGCCGAAGAAGCTGGAAGAGGTGCGCGCCGTTTCCGGAGGCAAGCCGGTTTGGGTGAGCGAGGCGGGAGCTTCGTCGTTTGGCGCCGAGGAGGTGCAGCTGTTCGGATTGCAGCGGACGGCCGAGCTACTGCTGCCCCAGGTGGAGCGGGTGCACTGGTACAGCCTGCTCGATCTGCCACCGACCTGGACGGCCACCACGCGGCACAAGGAAGCCGAGGGCAGCGCCTATTACCGGCACTACTACATGGGGCTGTTCCGCGCCGACGGCTCGCCCAAGCTGGCGGCGGCGAGATTTCCGGCAGGCATGGGGGTCTGCCAGTGGTTCCACTTTGAGGACCCGCGGCTGGAGCTGGGAGTGCGGCGGCTGCGCGAGCTGGGAGTGCGGGCGGTGCGCACCGGAGTGAGCTGGGCGGACTGGTTCCGTGCCGGGTTCGGAGGCGTGGTTCGACCGGCAGATGACGGCGCTCGATGAGTTCGATACCACCGTGACGCTGTGCTTTACGCCGGAGCACCTGGGGATTGCGCCGCACTATACCAGTCCGGCGAAGGACCCGGCGGACTTTGCCGAGTTTGCGCGCTGGGCGGTGCTGCGCTATGCGCCGCGGGGACGCACCTCGGGAGTGAGCGCGCCGGGAGAGCGCGCGGTGGAAGTGGGAGCGGAGGAGCTATGAGCCGGAGAGTGCTGGTGACCGGCGGCGCCGGCTTTGTGGGTTCGCATACGGTGGATGAGCTGCTGCGGCGGGGGCACGAGGTGCGCATCTTCGACAGCCTGGAGGAGCAGGTGCATGGCGGCGGCGTGCCGGAGTACCTGAATCGCGAGGCGGAGCTGGTGCGCGGCGATGTGCGGGACCTCGACGCGCTGCGCAAGGCGGTGGCCGGGGTGGATGTGGTTTATCACTTTGCGGCCGTGGTGGGCGTAGGCCAATCGATGTATGAGATTGCGCGCTACATGGGGGTGAACAGCCAGGGGACGGCGAACCTTCTGCAGGCGCTGCTGGAGCGGCGCGGCCAGGTGGAGAAGCTGATCGTGGCCTCGTCGATGTCGATCTATGGCGAGGGGCAGTACCGCTGCGCGGAGCATGGGATGGTGACGCCGGAGACGCGCGGGGCGGCGCAGTTGCGGCGCGCATCGGTGGCAGCCGGCGTGTCCGGAATGCGGACGTGCGGCGGAGCCTTGCGCGACGCGCGAGAGCAAGCCGCTGCAGGGCAGCTCGATTTACGCCATCGGCAAGAAGAACCAGGAAGAGATGAGCCTGCTGTTCGGCCGTACTTACGGTCTGCCGGTGGTGGCGCTGCGGTATTTCAATATTTATGGCACGCGGCAGGCGCTTTCCAACCCCTATACGGGGGTGGCGGCGATTTTTGCTTCGCGGATGCTGAACCGGCGTGCGCCGCTAGTGTTTGAAGATGGCGAGCAGATGCGCGATTTTGTGAGCGTGCACGACGTGGTGGAGGCCAACCTGCTGGCGATGGAGCGCAGCGAAGGCGACGGGCTGGCGCTGAACATCGGCTCCGGCGAGCCGGTCTCGATTCGGCAGGTTGCCGAGATGCTGGCCGCGACGTTGGGCGTGGAGACCACGGCGGAGATTACCGGGAAATATCGCGCCGGGGATATCCGGCATTGTTTCGCCGACATATCCATGTCGCGGCGGCTGCTGGGATACCGGCCGCAACACCGGCTAGCCTCTGCCATGGGAGAACTGGTGGAGTGGCTGCGGTCGCAGTCGGCGGTGGACCGGGTGGAGGAGGCGCAGAGGAATCTGGTTTCCTTTGGGCTGACGGCGTAACGAAGCTTGTTGGAACGAATATGCACATTCTGATCACTGCGGACACGGTGGGCGGCGTTTGGAACTACACGCGGGAGCTGGTTACGGGACTGGCTCGGCGCGGTGTACGGGTGACGCTGGTGAGCTTCGGCGGCACTGCCGACGGCGGCGCAGCGTGCGTGGCTGGAGGAGCTCGACGGAGTGCGATATCTGCCGACCGCCTACCGGCTGGAATGGATGCAGGGCGCAGAGGGCGATCTGCGCGAATCGGCTGACTACCTGCGCAACGTGATTCGGGAAGCGAGGCCCGACCTGCTGCACCTGAGCCAGTTCTGCTACGGGGCGATGGATGTGAAGCAGCCGAAGATCGTGGTGGCGCACAGCGATGTGCTGAGCTGGAACCAGGCGGTGCATGGGGGAGCTTCCGAGTGGGCCATGGGCGAAGTGGTATCGCGGAGTGGTGCGGAAGGGACTGGCCGGCGCGAGCCTGCGTGGTTGCGCCGTCGCGCTGGATGCTGCAATCGATTGAAGAGAGCTATGGCAAGCCCCGGAAGTCGCGGGTGATTTACAACGGGCGGACGCCGGCGTTGTTCGACCCGATGGCAAGGAAAGAGAATTATGCGGCCAGCGCCGGACGGCTGTGGGACGAGGGCAAGCAACTGCGCCTGCTGATGGAGATGGAGCAGCCCGCCGCTTCCGATTCGGGTGGCGGGTGCGGCGGCGCTTGCGGGCGAGCGAGCGCGCGGGGAATCCGAAAGGCGCGCCGGGCGTGGCAGTTTGTGGGAGAACTTTCCGAAGACGCGATGCGGGAGCTGCTGAGCCGGGCTGCGATTTACATTGCGACTTCGAAGTACGAGCCGTTCGGGTTGGCGCCGCTGGAGGCCGCGCTGTCGCGCTGCGCGATTGTGGCCAACGATATTCCCAGCCTGCGCGAGGTGTGGGAGGACACGGTGCTGTACTTCCGCAAGGATGATGCGCGGTCGCTGCGCGAGGCGCTGGTGCGGTTGCATGGCGACCGTGAGCTTCGCATGGAATACGCTCAATCGAGCCTACGAACGTGCGGTGCGGCATTACATGGCCGGACGGATGGTGGATGAGTATATGGAGACGTACGCGTCTCTGCTGGGGTCGCGCGCGAGGGCCGCATGAAGCAGGCGTTGAGCATCCGGATGTTCGCGCACTCCTGGATCAGCGACTGGAACCATGGCAACGCGCATTTTTTGCGCGGGCTGGCGCGCGAGCTGGTGAGCATGGGGCACCAGGTTCGCTGCTACGAGGAGATCGATGGATGGTCGCTAAGCAACCTGGTGCGGGAGGGCGAAGCGGCTTCGGGTGCGATCGACGAATTTCACCGTAGCTATCCGGAGCTGGATGTCCGCTTCTACCGCTGCGATGCGACGCTCGGGGCGTTTCTCAATCACGAACTGGCGGGCGCCGACCTGGTGCTGATCCACGAATGGAACGCGCCGCAGGTGGTGCAGGAGATTCTGGCGCGCAAGGCGCGGATGGGCTTTCGCGCGCTCTTCCACGACACGCATCATCGCGCCTACACCAACGCGGGCGAGATTCTGCGCCTGCCGCTGCACCTGTTCGACGGCGTGCTGGCCTTCGGCGAGGCGATTCGCCGGATCTACGCGGATGGCTTTGGCGTGGCGCGGGTGTGGACTTTCCACGAGGCCGCCGACGTCAGCGTCTTTCATCCCATGGAGCGGGCCAAGCAGAACGATGTGGTGTGGATTGGCAACTGGGGCGACGAGGAGCGCACCGCGGAGTTGATGGAGTTTCTGGTGGAGCCCGGCGCGCGGCTGGTGGAAGAGCAGCGGAGCGTGCTGGTGCATGGGGTGCGATATCCGCGGGAGGCGCAGGAGACGCTGCGCCGCATCGGGGATTGAATATGGGGGCTATCTGCCGAACCTGAGCGCGCCGGAGGTGTATGCCCAGAGCCGGGTGGCGCTGCATGTGCCGCGCCGTCAATATGCCAACGGACTGAGCGGGGTGCCGACGATTCGCGTCTTTGAGGTGCTGGCCTGCGGGGTTCCGCTGGTGTGCTCGCCGTGGGCCGATACGGAAGGACTGTTCCGCGAGGGGAAGGATTACCTGGTGGCGCAGAATGGCGCGGAGATGATTGCCATGGAGCGCGAACTGCTGCGGAGCGAAGAGGCGCGCCGGGAGCTAGCATCGAGTGGACTGGAGACAATCCGGCAGCATCATACCTGCAGGCATCGCGCCGCGCAGTTGATGGAGATTTACGGAGAGATCGCAGGATGAGACTGTTCGTGTTCGGGTCGAGCATTACATCGAGCTACTGGAATGGGGCAGCGACCTACTATCGCGGCATTTACAAAAATCTGGCCGCGCTGGGACACCAGATCACGTTCGCCGAGCCGGACATTTATCAGCGCCAACAGAAGCGCGATATGAGCGAGGTCGAATATGCGCAGGTGATTGTGTACCAGACGCCGCGCGACATCGATACGCTGATTGGGCTGGCTTCGACGGCCGATTTGGTGATTAAACACAGCGGCGTGGGCAGCGACGACGATGTGCTGGAGCGGCGCGTGCTGGAATGCCGCTCGCCGCAGGTGCAGGTGGCGTTCTGGGATGTGGATGCTCCGGCGACGCTGCAACGGGTGGAGGGCGATCCGCACGATGGGTTCCGCGAGTGCATTCCGCAATACGATTTTATTTTTACCTACGGCGGCGGAGATGAGGTGGTGGAGCGCTATCGCAGGCTGGGAGCGCGGTGCTGCCATCCCATCTACAACGCGCTCGATCCGGAGACGCACCATCGCGAAGCGGCGGATGCGGAGTTGGCGTGCGACCTGGTGTTTGTGGGCAACCGGCTGCCGGACCGCGAGCGGCGGGTGGAGCAGTTCTTTTTGCGCGCGGCCGAACTGGCGCCGGAGATGCGCTTTGTGCTGGGCGGCGAGGGATGGGGCGGAAAGGCGCTACCGCCGAACGTGCGCTGGATTGGGCATGTGGGCACGGGGGCGCACAACCGCATCAACGCCTCGGCGCGCATGGCGCTGAATATCAATCGCGACTCGATGGCCGACGTGGGATTCTCACCGCCGACCCGCGTGTTTGAAGCGGCGGGCGCGGCGACGTGCTTGATTACCGACAAGTGGCGCGGCGTGGAAAAGTTTTTTGAGCCGGGGCGGGAGATTCTGGTGGCGGAGAGCGCGGAGGAGATCGTCGGCTATCTGCGCGGCACTTCGGCGGATGAGGCGCGCGCGATGGGCGACGCGATGCATCGGCGGGCACTGGCAGAACACACGTATGCGCAACGCGCCGCAGAGGTGGATGAGATTTTACGGGCGGCGCGCAGCGCGTGCGAGAAGGAACGGGCGGTGGCGTAGGCGCACGGGCCCGGTGTTGAAACGGAGAAAACGCATTGCGGATTGTCATCTTCGGATTGTCCATCTCGTCTTCGTGGGGTAACGGGCACGCGACTACGTTTCGCGCGCTGGCGCGTGCGCTGCATGCGCGCGGGCACCGCGTGGTGTTTTTCGAGAAGGACGTGGAGTGGTATGCATCGAATCGCGATCTGCCCGAGCCGGGCTTCTGCGAATTGAAGCTGTACACGAGTTGGAAGGATGTGCTGCCGTTGGTGCGGCGCGAACTGGCTTCGTCCGACGTGGCGATGGTGGGCTCGTATTTCCCCGATGGAGTTGCGGCGGTGACGGAGATGCTGGATTCGGCGGCGGCGGTGCGCACGTTCTATGACATCGACACGCCGATTACGGTGGCGGCGCTGCGCGAGCGCGGATCGAGCGACTACCTGCGAGCCGATCAAATTGCGGCGCTCGATGTGTACTTCAGCTTTACGGGTGGGCCGATGCTGGAGGATCTGCAGCGGCGCTTTGGAGTGCGGCGCGCGGTGCCGCTGTATTGCAGCTTCGATCCCGAACGTTATCGAGCGTATCCGCCATCGCAGCGCTTTGCCTGTGCGATGAGTTACATGGGGACGTATGCGCCGGACCGGCAGCCGAAGCTGGAGGAGTATCTGTTCGGCGCGGCGCGGGCGCTGCCGGAGATGCAGTTTACCGTGGCCGGGCCGCAGTATCCGAAGGGCGTGCAGTGGCCGCGCAACGTGAGGCATATTGTGCATTTGAATCCGCGCTGGCATCCGCATCTGTATTCGTCGTCGAGGCTGACGCTGAACATAACGCGGCGCGATATGGTGATGGCGGGGTACTCGCCGTCGGTGCGTCTGTTTGAAGCCGCCGCGTGCGGGGCCGCGATTGCGAGCGATAATTGGCCGGGACTCGATACTTTCTTTGTGCCGGGGCGTGAGATTCTGCTGCCGGCGACTGCGGAGGAGTTGGTGCGTTATCTGCGCGAGGTGGATGAGAGGGAACTGCGCGCCATTGGCACGGCGGCACAGGCGCGAGTGCTGGCGGAGCACACCAGCCAGCAGCGTGCCGTGGAGTTTGAACGCGAGGTGGAGGCCGCGCGCGGGCGGCGCGAATCGTCGCGGCGGGAAACCATGGTCGATTCCGAGGCAGTGGGCTGAAGGCGTTCGAGGGATGATGTATCCTGCTCTCCCACCTTCGCTGCGCAGAGAACGCTTCGCAGCCGGGTACGCGGCAAAAGATGCCGCTCCGGCCGCGGGCGCTCGGCGCGCCGTAAGATGGGGTACCCGGTAATTTTGTTTGGAGGAAGAATGGCGAAGATAAAGATTACGGTGCGGCCCAACGGGCCGTATCGCGTGGAAGATCCCGAAGGACTCGTCGAACTGGTGGATCAGAATGGCGTTGCCTTTCCGATGCCAGAGAGGAAACCGGAGAAGCCGTGGATCTCGCTGTGCCGCTGCGGAGGCAGCGTCAATAAACCGTTTTGCGATGGGACTCATTCGAAGATTGGATTCCAGGCGGCGGAGGCGGCGGTAAGGGCCGAGGGGACTGAGGAAAAGAAGTAGGCAATCCGCAGCGCGGAAGACAAAGACAACTGCAAATGCAAGGGCATTCGAGATGCCGTGGGCACTGCTTCCCACCTTAGCCGCGCAAAGAGCGCGCGTCGAAGGTGGGGCACCCGGCGTGGGTTGAAATCTAAAAACAAATCCAACTGCAAAAAGGCTGGAGATGCGCAGGGTATTGCATTCCCACATGCGCGTCGAAAGGCGCGACGCGTATGTGGGCCACCCATCTTTAGTGCACGGTTTTGGTTTTGCGGCTCATGTAGTCCATGAGCAGGTATTGGCCGAGGGTGTAGGGGGTGGTGAAGTAGGCTTTGCCGCGGCACATCTCGGTGACCTTCTGGACGAACTGCACCAGGCCGCGGTCGGAGGCGAGCATGAAGGTGTTGATCATGACGCCGGCGCGCTTGCATTTGGCGACTTCTTCGAGCGTCTGGCTGACGACCATGGGGTCGAGGCCGAAGGCGTTCTTGTAGATTCTTCCATCGGGCAGGGTGATGGCCGAGGGCTTGCCGTCGGTGATCATGATGATCTGCTTCATGTCCTTGCGCTGGCGCTGCAGGATGCGCTGGGCGATGCGGAGGCCTTCGCGCGTGTTGGTGTAGTAGGGGCCGACGCGGACACGGGCCAGCTGCGAGACGGGCAACTCCTCGGCAGAGTCGTGAAAGAGGACGAGCGAGAGCGTGTCGCCGGGATACTGGGTGCGGATGAGCTGCGAGAGCGCCATGGCAACTTTTTTTGCGGGCGTGAAACGGTCCTCACCGTAGAGGATCATGGAGTGCGAACAGTCGAGCATGAGGACGGTGGCGCAGGAGGACTGGTATTCGCATTGGTGGACGTAGAGGTCGCGGTATTCGATGGCGAGCGGCAGAGTGAGGCCTTCGCGCTGAATGGCCGACGAGAGGGTGGCGTTGATGTCGAGGTTGAGAGTGTCGCCGAATTCGTAGAGCTTGCTGGCGCCGCTGGTCTCGATGCCGGTGGCGGTGTCGCGGGTGTCGTGGCGTCCGAAGCTGGAGCGGCCCAGCGAGCCGAGCAGGTCGCGCAGGGCACGGTAGCCGAGGAAGTCGAGCGCTTTGTCGGTGACCTCAAACTTCGGCGGACGGTGCGGCTGGTTTTGTCCGATGCTGCCGCCGGTGCTCGACATGCGGGCCGGATCATGCGGTGGAGAGATGGTGACATAACCTTCCTGCTCCATGCGCTCCATCAGTTCGTCGATGAGGTCGTCCATCTGTCCCTGGTTTTGTATTTCGCTGCATCTGCTCGCGCATCTCTTCGTCGAACTCGCCGGAGTTCAGCAGGGCATCGCGGATGGCCTCGCGCAGGGCGTCCAACGTATCGTCGCTGTCGCTGGGGCGGTAGTATTGGCCTAGTTCGCTTTCAAAGCCGCTCTCCAAGAGGAAGTCAGCAAGAGCGTCCATCAGATCGTCGAGGCTGAGCTCTTCGGCGAGATTGGGGATGTACTTGCTGTATTTGACGCGCTTCATCGCGTGACTCCGTTAAGCGGTACTCCATCGGGCCGGTTAGTTGAAGGGCCGGCGATTCTTTTTGCGCGCCGTCCCAGTCGGAATCAAACTCCTCGGTGGAGCTTTCGCGCTCACCCTGGCGGAACGGTTTTTCACCGGCGGTGAAGACACGCTCCTCAGTGCGGCCGATGCGCTTGTGGGCGTGCAGTCCTTCGAGGATGAACTCGGCGGCGGAGACGATGGATTCGTCCGGCTCGCCTTCGCCGGCGCCGACCTTTTCAGTCTTCTCCAGTAGGCCCTGAATCTTCTCCATGCTCTTGAGCCCGTCGCGGGTGCGGGTGTTGTCGGTGAGCGTGACCTGGCCGCCGAGTTCGAACCACTGCACCACCTGCTTGAGATCGCCAGAGCCGAAGTAGCGGTCAAAGGTCTTGGCCACGGAGGCCTGGATGACCTCGCGCGCCACGGTGTCGGCACCCTTCATCTCGCCCTCGTACTCCAGTTCCAGCTTGCCGGTGATGGAGGGCATGGCGGCGTAAATGTCCGAGATGCGCGGCACGGCGAACCTGGAGCCTTCGAGCACGGCGCGGCGCTCGGCGTTGGAGATCACGTTCTCCAGCACGCTGATGGGCAGGCGCTGGCTCACGCCGCTGCGGCGGTCCACGCGCTTGTCGTCGCGGGCGATGAAGGCGATCTGCTCGGCAGGTTTCGCGAATGTAGGCGGGCACGATGAGCTCGAGGCCATCGCGCTCGCACCAGGCTTCCTGCGCGGTGATGGCCATGGCCTCCTCGATGGTGGCCGGATAGTGGGTGCGGATTTCGCTGCCGATGCGATCCTTGAGCGGAGTGACGATTTTGCCGCGCGCGGTGTAGTCCTCGGGATTGGCGCTGAAGACCAAGCGCGACATCGAGCGGCAGGCGAACGGGGAAGCCCTTAATCTGCACGTCGCCTTCCTGCATGATGTTGAACAGGCCCACCTGGATTTTGCCGGCAAGGTCGGGCAGTTCGTTGACGGCAAAGATGCCGCGGTTGGCGCGGGGCAAAAGGCCGTAGTGGATCACCAGCTCGCTGCCCAGTTCATGGCCGCCGCGCGCGGCCTTGATGGGATCGATGTCTCCGATCAGGTCGGCGATGGTGACGTCCGGGGTGGCGAGCTTCTCGACGTAACGCTCGTCGCGCTGCATCCAGGCGATCGGAGTGCGATCGCCTTCGCGGGCCAGCAGGTCTTTGCAGCGGCGGCAGAGCGGGGCGTAGGGATTGTCGCGAATCTCGCATCCGGCGATGTAGGGAGCCTGCTCGTCGAGCAGTCCGGTGAGGGCGCGCAGAATGCGGCTCTTGGCCTGTCCGCGCAGGCCGAGCAGAATGAAGTTGTGGCGCGAGAGCACGGCGTTGACCAGCTGCGGAATCACCGTGTCGTCATAGCCGACAATTCCAGGAAAGATCGGTCCTGCCGAGCTTGCAGTCGGGTGAGCAGGTTTTCGCGCAGCTCGTCCTTTACGCCGCGCCGCAACATGCGTTGCTCGCTGAACTGGCTTTTGCGAAGCTCGCCGAGGGTATGGGGAAGGGACATGACGCCTCCGGATACCTCTGCCAGCGCCGCTCCGGTGTTGCGCGCCCGCGGTCTGGAATGGCGACCCGGCGTTGTCAAAAGATGCTCATTGGACGCGAATTTCAGCTGCTAGCGTTGCGCAGATATTTTCGGCGCGAAAAGACGGCTATCCGGACTTGCTTGACTTTTGCGCGGCGTGCCAATAAAAGTTCGGCATGAGACATTGCGGGAAAAGTCGTGGTGGTCACCGGCGCTTCGATGGGGATTGGCGAGGCCATCGTGCACCGCTTTCTGCGCGAAGGCGCTCGCGTGGTGCTGGCCTCGCGCGACCTGGGCCGCGTGGAGGCGGCGCGGCAGCGCGCGGGCGCCGGGGACAGAGGCGTGGCCGAAGAACTCTGGCCGTGGCCTGCGATGTGACGGTGCGGGCGCAGATCGAAGCCCTGCTGGCGGCGGCCATCGAGCGCTTTGGACGGGTGGACGTCTGGGTGAACAACGCCGGATTTGGCCTGATCGATTCGGTGGAGCGCATGGACATGGCCGCCTGCCGCCGGATGTTCGACACCAACCTGTTCGGCGCCATCGAGTGCATGCAGGTGGTTTCGCCGGTGCTCAAGCAGCAGCGCTCGGGCGCCATCATCAACGTCTCCAGCATGGCCGGGACTGATCGCGGTGCCGTACATGTCCGCCTACGGGGCGACCAAGCATGCGCTGAACTGCATTGGGCGCGCGGCGCGGCTGGAACTGGCTCCCTATGGGGTTCACGTCAACACGGTCTGCCCCGGATATGTGGAGACCGATTTCAGCCGCAATGCGGTGCGGGGAAGCGAGAGCCTGCGCGTGGAGGGCATGGCGAGACGCGGCATTACCGCCGTGCGGGTGGCCAACGCGGTGTGGGATGCGTATCGCTTCAACCGGCGCGAGGTGGTGGTGCCGTGGAGCGGCAATCTGGTGGTCGGCCTCTACCGCCTGCTGCCGCGGTCTTCAATTGGGGAATGCAGAGGATGCTGCGCCGGATGGATCTCGCCGCGAAGAGTTAGGCTTACGGATTGGCGTCCTGGAATTCCACCGGATCGCCGACTCGAATCTCGCCGGGCCAGAGGACGTGGCAATTCAAGGCCAGCCTGCCCTCGAAGCGCCGCACAATCCCTTGCAGAACTCCGCGATCCTGCTCCAGCGTGTCCGGATCATAGGTGGTCATGATGCAGCGGCCGCGCAGGTCGCGTACTCCGATTTGCACCTCGCCGATATGCAGGGTACGGCCGGGCCAGTCGCGCTCGGCCAAGCCCTCGACGCCGCCGATGATGAGGTTGGGACGGAGCCTTCTGCGGTCGTGGCCGAACTCGGAGATGGCTCCGTCGGTGGCCACCAGCAGGGGCAGAATGTCGAAGCAGCGAATGTCGTGGTCGCGCACCAGGCGCGCGCCCTCGCCCACGATCCTGATCACTTTGGACTGGGAGACTGGCTCGTCCCAGCGAAGGCCGTCGACCAGCGGCTCGCCCTCGGCATCGAGCGTGGCGTGGTGGCCGAGCAGGCGGGGGTGAGTTCTGGCCGTGATCAGCAGGGCCCGTGAGTTCTCTATGTGGGCCACGCGGTCGCCGTCGATACCGGTGTAGTCCACGTAGGCGCGCTCCAGCATCTCGCCCGCCATGGACTTGACCGGATAGCGCCAGATCTCGGCGACCTTCAACGCGGTTCTCCTTGAATTGGCTTGAGGCGTCTGAAGGGCTTCTGCCTCAGCGAGGCTAAAGTCGCATGAAATGAGCCTTGCTTGCGGCACGAATGAAGTCGTGCCCTTTCAAAACCGGTCTTGAGCCGCCTCTAGGCATCCAGCTCCGGTTCCAACTCTTCGAGCAGCGATTGCATTTCGCTTTCCGCATGGCGGTTGCCGGCGCGATGGGCACAGACGATGCCATCACGCAGCCACTGCACGGCCTCGGCGAGGCGCTCGGCCTGCTGCAACGCCTGCGCGCCCATGAAGAAGGCGTTGGCGTAGTTGGCATCGACTTCCAGCACGGCGCGAAACTCCTGCACCGCCGAGTCGGTCTCCCCGGAGGACATGTATTCCATAGCCAGGGCGTAGCGGGCGAAGGTGTTGCGGGAGTCTTGCGCAAGGATGGATTTGAGTTGTTCGACTCGCTCGGAGGACATGCATGAAAACATACCACAGAGGCGGAGGGCCCGGTTTGGAGGCCAGGCTTTGAGGTTTCAGAGCTTTCAAAGTTTCAAGGTTAAAGGCCGGAGCTTGTGTGCGGACGGATTAGAATGGTTGTCAAGGAGAGCATCCGCTGGCGTGTCCCTACTTCATTCCGACCGAGCCGCATGCGCGCGAGTTGTGGCCGCATCGCTGGCGGCTGCCGCTGGGAGATGGATTCGCGGGGTGCTGCGCGGCGCGTGCGAAAGACGCCTGCTGCGCGGATGAGAGCCTGCGGCTGCACTGCAATCTTGGCTATGCGGAGATGGGCAGTGCGGGGTGTGTGCATCTGCCGGCGGAGCGCGAGTTTGACGCCGTGCGCTTCTGGCTCTCAGGCGATGGCGGTGCTGCTCTTCGGGTGCAGTTTGTGTGCGAGCGCGGCCACCGTCCCGCATGGTGCGGAGAGCTGCGCTATGATCGAGCTGCGGGAAGATGGATTGCGCCACCCGATGCGCGGCTGAAGCATCTTGCCGAGGCGGCCGTGCGGGCCTGGATTGAGCGCCGAAGCGAAACGCTCTAGTTTGGATTGAGGATGATGGAAAAGACAGAAAAACTGCAGCCGCGGCCGGTCGCCGAATCAATCTCCGAGATGGTGGAGTACGTTCTGCCCAACGACACCAACCCGCTGGGCTCTCTACTGGGCGGGCGGCTGATGCACTGGATCGATCTGGCCGGTGCGCTGGCTGCGCTGCGGCATGCGCGCGATTACGTGGTGACGGCCTCGACCGACCACCTGGATTTTCGTTTTCCGGTAAAGGTGGGTGACCTGGTCATCTTCAAGTCTTCGGTGAATCGGGTATTCAAGACCTCGATGGAGGTGGGGATCAAGGTGTGGGTGGAGAACCATTTCACCGGGGAGCGGCACCACGTCAGCTCCGCCTATCTCACCTTTGTGGCTGTGGACCAGAATGGGCGTAAACTGCCGGTGGCGCCGGTGATTCCCGAATCGACCGACGAGAAGCGCCGCTTTGACGATGCGGGGCACAGGCGCGAGATTCGCCGGGCCGAGGCCGCACGCAAGAGCGGCGTTGCAAGCCGTGGCTGAACCGCACTCGCCGAGCGCCAAAGGTTCAGGGCGCTGCGTCGCCAAGCAAGAAAAACCGGCAACTCGAAACCGAGATTGCCGGCAGTAATTTGGATTTGTCGTACCTGGTTACTCGTCAAGCAGCGGGTTTCCTGCGTTCGGCCACGTCGCGTCTCGCCTGCTCTTCCTGCTTGTTCTGCTTGTGCTGTTGCATCGCTTCGCGACCGGCGTCCTTTGCCTTGCCAAAGGCGTTCTGAACCTTCCCTTCGGCTTGTTCCGCCGCGCCTTCAACTTGAGCTTTTTTGTCGCCTGTCCATTCTCCGGCTTGGCGTTTGATGCGGCCTTGTAGGTCTTTCGCTTTCCCTTTAATACGATCCTTATCCATAGTATTCTCCTGCTGCATTTCGCTTCGTTGATAGGCGGATCAGCGATCAGGCTGATCCAAGGGATTTCACACCACTGTTCTTCTTCCAGAGATCAACTGGAAGATAAGCACTACAAGCGCGAGGACGAGCAGAAGGTGGATGAATCCTCCCAAGGTGTAGCTGGTTACGACTCCCAGCAGCCAAAGCACCAGGAGGATCACAAAAAGTGTCCAAAGCATATTTCACGAACCTCGCTTTTCTGCCGCTCTCTATCTCGGCACGGATAGAATTGGGTGCCCCGCGCGGAAAAGAAGTTGCCAAAAATCGGTAGTTGCGGGATTGGAGCCAGACCCGATACGCGGCGCCGATTCGGGAGTTGCTGTGCGGCTTTTCGTTCCCCTTAAGGAAGCTACTTGCCTGACCGCTTGGCAGGGACTACAATCCGCTGTCTATTTACGTGTGCCAAGGATTTAAGTTCCCGGCATCGGCGCCGGGAAAAGAGGGGCAGCCAGGGCAGAGGTCGCCGCAGTCTGCCGGACGCGAAGCTGGGATGAGCGGTAACTCATTTCATAGCAGAGGCTTACCGGAAGACGAATCATTTCGTATAATAGAGTCATCAAAGTTGAGTACGTGTGACTCAAGGAGTTGATGGTGGCAAACGAGACCCGCAATCTTGAAAATATTCCTTCCCCTGAAAACCGTACCGATCGGCCACTTCCGGTTTTGCCGGTGCGCGATACGGTTCTGTTCCCCCACGCCGTTCTTCCGCTGACGGTTGGACGGGAAAGCTCGGTGCAGCTGATCAATTCGCTTGGGGAGGACAAAACGATTGTCGTGATCGCCCAGCGCGAGGCGCGGGTGGATTCCCCGCAGCCCGTCGATCTGTATCCCATTGGGACGCTGGCCACGGTTCACAAGGTGGTGAAGATGCCCAACCAGAGCCTGTTCGTCTTTGCCGAAGGACTGGAGCGGGTGAGTGTGGTGGAGTACACCCAGCTTTCGCCGTACATGAAGGCGACGGTGGCCACCGTGGCGGAGGTTGTGCCGGAGCTGAATGCCGAGATCGAGGCGCTGCAGCGCAATATCCTTACGCTGTTCCAGCAGATTGTTGCGGGTTCGCCGACGCTTTCCGACGAGCTTTCGACGGTGGCGATGAATATTGAGGAGCCGGGGCGGCTGGTGGATTTTGTGGCCAGTTCGCTGCCGTCGCTTTCTACCCGCGACAAGCAGGACGTGCTGGAGACCTACGACGTGCGCTCGCGGCTGGACAAGATCAACCAGCATCTGGCCAAAGAGCTGGAAGTGCAGCAGCTGCGCAACAAGATCCAGAGCGAGGTGCAGGACCGGGTGCAACAGACGCAGCGCGAGTACTACCTGCGCGAGCAGCTCAAGGCGATCCAGAAGGAACTGGGCGAGCAGGACGATACGGCGCGCGACGTGGAGGACTTCAAGGAGAAGATCGAGCAGAGCGGAATGCCGGAAGAGGTGAAGAAAGATGCGATGAAAGAGCTGAACCGCCTCTCGCGCATGTCTCCCATGGCGGCCGACTACTCGGTGACGCGCAATTATTTGGAGTGGCTGGTGGTGCTGCCGTGGACCAAGTCTAGCGGCGCGCAAGTGGACATTACTAAGGCGAAAGTGATCCTCGACGAGGACCACTACGATTTGCAGAAGGTGAAGGACCGCATCCTGGACTACCTTTCGGTGCGGCATCTGAACCCGAAGATGAAGGGACCGATCCTATGCTTCTTCGGGCCTCCTGGGGTGGGCAAGACCTCGCTGGGCAAATCGATTGCGCGCGCCCTGGGACGCAAGTTCGTGCGCATGTCGCTGGGCGGCATTCATGACGAGGCGGAGATTCGCGGACATCGCCGCACCTACATTGGAGCGATGCCGGGGCAGATCATCCAGGGCATACGCCGTGCGGAGGCCAACGACCCGGTGTACATGCTGGACGAGATCGACAAGGTGGGACGCGACTACCGCGGCGATCCTACGGCGGCCTTGCTGGAGGCGCTCGATCCGGAGCAGAACTCGACCTTCCGCGACAACTATCTTGACGTGACGTTCGACCTGTCGAAGGTGCTGTTCATTACCACGGCCAACCAACTGGATACGATTCCCGATCCGCTGCGCGACCGCATGGAGATCATCGACCTGCACGGCTACACCGAGGAAGACAAGGCGCACATCACGTATCAGTACCTCATCCGCCGGCAGACCGAGGAGAACGGACTGACGGCCGAGCAGATCGAGTTCACGCCGGACGCGGTGAGCTTCCTGATTCGCCACTACACACGCGAGGCCGGAGTGCGCAGCCTGGAGCGGCAGATCGGAACGATTTGCCGTAAGCAGGCGCGTCGCATCGTGGAAGGCAAGACGGAAAAGCTGGTGGTGACCCGCGAGGTGGTGCAGGAGATGCTCGGCGGCATCAAGGTTCGCGTGGACACCGAGGTTGCGGAGCGCACCAAGCATCCCGGAGTGGTGGTGGGACTGGCGTGGACGCCGACCGGCGGCGACATTCTGTTTATCGAAGCGCTGAAGATGAAGGGCAAGGGCGAGTTCCGCATCACCGGCCAGATCCAAGAGGTGATGCGCGAGTCGATGCAGGCAGCCTTCAGCTGGGTGAAGGCGCACGCCGAGGAGTTGAAGATCGACGATGAGGTGTTTACCAAGTACGATCTTCACATCCATGTGCCGGCGGGTGCGATTCCCAAGGATGGGCCTTCGGCGGGCGTGACGATCGTGACCGCGCTGGTCTCGCTGCTGACGAACAAGCAGGTGCGTCCGATGATGGCGATGACCGGCGAAATTACGCTGAGCGGGAACGTGCTTCCCATCGGCGGCGTGAAGGAGAAGTTCCTGGCCGCCAAGCGCGCCGGGGTGACCGACGTTCTGTTTCCGGCGGAGAACAAGCAGAACGTGGAAGAGGATGTGCTGCCGGAGCAGATGGAGGGCGTGACGGTGCACTACGTCGCCAGCATCGAAGAGGTGCTCGACATCGCACTGCCGCGGAGTCCGGCGGAGGCGCAGGAAGACGCCGTGGCGCGCGAGCAGGTGCTGGCCGACGCGCAGAACTAAACCTTCGGTAATCCGTTCCACACGTATCCGGCCGGCCCTTCGGGGCCGGCTTTTTGTGGCGCGAAGGCCGCATTTTACGCGGCCCGCAGGCCCTAAGGTGTTTTCTCCGCTGCACTCAGTATGCGTATGGATAAAGCTCGGTAACACAACCGATCTATGCCTGGTATGTCCAAAGGTACCAGCACTTGGGTATCAAGTTAGCAAACCAGAATTCGCTTGAATTGCAGAGTTGATGTTGCGAAGATCGAGCCATATTCACCTTCAGGAGAGCAAATGTTGAGGCGCGTATTGGCAGGGCTTTGTGTCGGTTTCATGTGTATTGTTGCGGCAGGCTGCGGACAGACGTACAAAGTGCAGTCCGTCAGTGTGACGCCTGCTGGCGGCTACATCCTGACGAATTCAGCTCCCACTGGCCAGCTCACGGTCATGGCGACATACTCCAACACGAAATCCAGCGACGTAACGATGAGCAGCGGTTACGCAGTCGTGGGATCGGGTAATCCCACCCCAGATGCTGCTCCGCTGAATGCAGTGATTGTCAATAACTCTGGCCTTGTGCAGGCCAGCGGAACCGTCCTGGCATGCACCTACGTTGCTACCACCTCCGGCACCACCACCACATTCACGCCGTATCCCTACACGGTTCTTGTCAGCTACACCAATAACGGCATCACGGTGCACGGGACGGCGTCGATTAACATCGCCACGGCTCCTGGGTGTGGCCAGACAAGCGAATAAACGCTCCTTTTTTCCGGGAGCTTGGCCGGTCCAACAGCGGATCGGGAAATGACTATTAGTTGATGGTTGCATTTGAGGCCTGAACATGAAGCTGAAGATCTGTACCGCACTGCTTACCGCCGCCGCGCTTCTGGCACCGCTTTCTTCCGTTGCTGAAAATAAACAGGACGCCGCCGCTGCAAAACGCACCGCCGTGGAAGCCTATGGCAGGCTTCCCCTGAGCTTTGAGCCGACGGCGAGCCCTGCGCATTATTTGGCGCGCAACGGCAGCTATGCGGTTTTGATCGGCGCCGGCGAATCGTCGGTCGCGGTAAACGACGCGAAGTCGGGCAAGCATCAGACGCTGCGCTTTGCTTTCGAGAATGCCAATCCTGCCGCCCAGCTTGAGGCGATGGAACTGCAGCCGGGCGTGACCAACTACTATCTGGGCCACGATGCCAGCCAGTGGCGGCTGGGGGTCAAGAGCTACGGCAGGCTGCGCGCCGCCGGTGTGTATCCCGGCGTGGACGTGGTCTATTACGGCGATCATCGCCGCCTGGAATTCGATTATGTGGTGGCGCCCAAGGCCGATCCGAGCGCCATCGTGCTCGGATTCTCCGGCATGGACAAGCTTTCCAAGGATGGCAACGGCGACCTGGTTGCCGAAGTCGCCGGGCAGCCGGTGCGCTTCGCCAAACCCTACGCGTATCAGAAGGTGGATGGAGTCGCGCGGGCGGTGGCCGCCGATTATGAGCTGGCCGCCGACGGCAAAGCGCATCTCCGGCTCGGGGAATATGATCGCAACCGCGAACTGATCGTCGATCCTGTGGTTGCCTTCGCAACCTACCTGGGCGGCAGCGGAGCGGATACGGCGAACGGCATCGCCGTGGACAGCACCGGCGCGGCATACATCACCGGACAGACATGCTCCACCGACTTCCCAACCGGCGTCGGCTTCGAGGGAAACTGCGATGCCTTCATCACCAAGTACAACGCCGAAGGAACCGGCTATGAGTACACCACGATCCTGGGTGGCTCGACGCCGGCCAATGCCGCTGCCTCCGGAAACGCAATTGCGCTCGACACCGCCAATCCGCCCAACGTCTATATGACCGGTACCACTAACATTTCGGACATACCCGGCAATGTCGGCGGCGCGCTCAACGTCTACCAGGGCGGCGACAGTGACGCGCTTATCGTGATTTTGAATCCGGATGGAACCCTGCTGCGCAGCTCCTATCTTGGCGGTCGCGCAGCCGACTCCGGCTATGGCATAGCGGTGGACCAGCACTCCAACGTGATCGTCGCGGGCCAGACCTGCTCCCAGGATTTCCCCGCGTATAACGCGTTCGAGACCAAGGAAGAGGACTGCGTCGCATTTGTCACTAAGCTGGACAACGCTTTGGACATTGGGTATCCGTACAATCCTTCCGGCTACATCGGCGCTTCTGCGTTGTCTACCCCTCCCCCAAACGGCGGCGGCAAGACGTATTTCTTCTCAGATGTCTACGGCGGCCAACCGATTGCGCCCTATCCAACGGGCGGATCCTGGCAGCCGTTTACCAGCTACACAGCGGGCGCCATCGTGGAGGACAACCAGAATCCTCCGCACATCGAGCTTGCACAGAACTTCGGCGAGAGTGGTCCTTACATTCCGACCAATTCCACGCTAGGTCTGCCGACCCCAAACTGGAACACCACCACGTTGGGGATCACGCTGGAAGGCTCGATGTCCTGGGAGGATCTTGGCCCGGTCGCAACGTCGATCATCGACGCCTTTACCGAAGGCTATGGTGTAGCGCTTGATCCTCCGGGCGACGTCTTTCTAGTGGGCGGCACAAACACGACAGCGGTCGGGCAGTCGATTTGGCCCTGCTTCCCTGAAGCCCACGGAGCCTGGATCATTAAGGTGAGCGGCACGAATGGAAATTGCATCTATCATTGGACGCTGGAGGATACTCCGACCGATGTAACCGGAACCATCGACACATCAAGGGCGGTTGCGGTGGATTCCGAGGGCCGGGCCTATGTGACCGGAACCGTGTCCGGCAGCGGGAAGACGACGGGCAATTCCTACAACCAGACCTACGGTGGTGGCAGCTCGGATGCTTTCCTGGCCAGGATCAATACGTTAGGCGCTGCTGTCGACTACTATACCTACCTGGGAGGCAGCGGGAAAGATCAGGGACTGGGCGTAGCGGTGGACGCAAGTTTCGAGCCCTACATCACCGGATTAACGCAGTCGTCGGACTTCCCGATCATCAATCCGCTGGTGAACCCCAATGACGGTTATCCGCTTTCGCTCAGCGGCACCCAGGAGGGATTCGCTACCAAGCTCACCGCGGACGGTACGGCTCTGGTTTTCTCCTCGTACCTGGGCGGTTCGGGAGCGGACCAGAGCAACGCCATCGCGATCTCCACGGATATCGCCGACCCGAAATTTGTCGACATCTATCTGGCGGGTAGTACAACCTCGCAGGATTTTGAGTCGATGATCCTGAAACAGCCGTTGGCAGCACCCAACTACATTCCGCCTCAAACCACCTATGGCGGAGCCGGCGACGCTTTTGTGGCGATGATTCCCGGCGCAGGCCTGCCCTTGGTTCTGGTGTCGCCTGGCAGCCTGACCTTCCCCAATCAGAGCGTAGGCACGACCAGCGCCCCGCAGGCGGTCGTCTACCACAACACCAACACCCTCTCGCCGGTTCAGATCGATTCGATCTCATTCGGCAGCACCAAGGGCACGAGCGTACCTCAATATACACAGGCGGTTGGCAACGGCACTCCGCCGGACTGCGGCGCAGGAAGCGTGGTGGAGCCGGGCATGACGTGCCAGATATTGGTCACCTTCACCCCCACGACTTCGACGCTGAACCCGCTGAACAGTCAGCTCACGATCTCGGATGACGCTACCAGCACGCCGCACGTCGTCAAACTGACCGGTTCGGGCGTTCTGTTGCCGGTTGCGAGCCTGTCAACGCTGAGCGTGCCGTTCCCCAATCAGGCTCTGAATGTGGCTTCGGCCCCGATTGCGATCACGGTGACGGATACCGGTAGCGGGCCGCTCCAATTCAGCTCGATCGGCTTCACGGGAACCAACGCCGGGGACTTTACGCAGACCAACAACTGCGGTTCGCAGCTGCCGGCCGGCAGCGCCTGCGTCATCAACGTAACCTTTAAGCCATCGGCCCTCAACGGCCGGACGGCCTCACTCGTCCTTACCGATAATGCCGCTAATTCGCCGCAGAGCGTCGCGCTGAGCGGAACCGGCATCAGCGCATCCGGAACAATTCAGCTTGCCTTTGTCGCTCCCTCCACGGGAGCCTTCGGTACGCAGCAGGTGGGCATTGCCAGCGCCGCCCAGACCGCGACCCTGAGCAATACCTCGGCCGCTACGGCGCTGACCGTCAACAGCATTGCAGTCGTTCCCCAAGTGACCGGTAACACGGACTTCGCCATCGTCTCCAGTACCGGTGCTGGGGTCTGTTCATCCACATTTCCTTTCGTTCTGGCCGCTAACGCCTCCTGCACGATCCAGGTGACGTTTACTCCAAGCACGGCGGTGAGTGAGTCCGCTAACCTGACGGTGAATGGCAGCGCATCGAACTCGCCGGTATCGCTTGGTCTGACCGGGACGGGGACAGGCGGCGGGTCGGGCGGCGGTCCGGACTTCAACATTAGTGGTGCGAGTGGTGAGTCCGTGGTACAGGGCGGCACCGCGACCTACTATTTGCAGGTGGCGCCGGTGACTGGCTATACCGGTACGATCACGTTCAACGTCACCGGGCTGCCAAAGGGCTCCAGTTGGTCGGTTTCCCCCAACCCGCTGAACCTGAATGGAGCCACGCAAACCATCACGCTCACGGTAAGCACCTCGGGAGGCAATGGAAGCTCCGCCCGGGCGGTGCCGCCTGAGTCGGGGTCGAGGGCTATCTTCCTGGCTCTGCTTCCGTTCTCCATGATGGGGATGCTGTTCATGAACAAGCGGCGCGGCATCTGGCTGGCGCTCGTGTTGGTGGTGCTCTGCCTGGTGCTTGGGATGGTAGGCTGCGGCGGCGGTTCGAGCAGCAGCGCGGACTGGCTGTCGGTGGTCCCTACTCGTTCAACCTCGTCGCAACCTCGAGCGGAGGCGCTGAGGTTGAGAAAATCCCCTTGCAGCTGATGGTCAACCAGCAGTAAGGCTGCTTCCGCATCTCTGCAGCACGGCACTTGGCTGTGCTGCAGAGATGCGTTTCTGTCGCTGCGCGCTCCGTTTGCGGCGGTGCTATTCTTACTTCATGGGCATCCAAATCCTTTGCTTTGGCCGCCTGCGCGAACTGTTGGCTCCGGAAATTACGGTTGAACTCTCCTTGCCCGCCACGGTCGGCGATCTCTGGCAGTTTCTCCGCCAGCAATATCCTGCGCTGGCTCCCTATGACGGAGCCATCGCCATTGCGGTGAATCAGGTGTTTGCTTCGCCCTCCACTCCGCTGGCGCCGGGCGATGAGGTTGCGCTGCTGCCGCCGGTAAGCGGAGGCCTGGGACGAGCCTGAGCTGCCGCTCATCTCTGCCCATGCCCGCCTGCAACGCGATGCCGATCGTATGCCGCCGCCATCCTGGCGCGCATCAAGCCCGGCGAAGACGGCGCCGTCTGCCTCTTTGACGGCATCGTGCGCAACCACACCCGCGGCCGCCGCACGCTCTATCTCGAGTACGACTCCTATCCGGCTATGGCACTGGCCGAGATGGAGCGGCTGGCCAGGCAGGCGCTGGCGGTTTTCCGGTCCGCGACGTGCGCATCTCGCACCGCGTCGGCCGCCTCGAAATCGGCGAAAGCAGCGTCGTTATCGTGGTCGCCAGCGCGCACCGCGCCGCCGCCTTCGACGCCTGCCGCTGGATCATCGACACACTGAAGAAAACCGTGCCCATCTGGAAAAAGGAATTCTTTGAGGACGGGGCCACCTGGGCCGACGGCGAGCCTTTCCACCGGAGCTGACCCTGTAGGCTCTGCGAGGCTCGAAAGTTCCGAATCCACGCCATCCATCTTTCCCTATAATGACTTCGCATGTTGTCTCGCCTCGCACTCTCGCTTTTGCTGGTGCTGCTGGCTCGCCGTGGCGTTCGCTGGCAGAATCGCTGCCTCGGCTGCGCCTGCCGACCCAGCCGAAGACCCAGCCGTGCTAATCCGCCGGACATGTCCAAGGTTCCATGGTCTCCGGTCCGCCGCAATCCGGCGCCGGTGGCGTCCACGCCCACCATTTCGGTGAACGTCAAACTGGTGAATGTCTTTGCCAGCGTCGCCGACGGCGACGGAGCGCCTTACGCAACCTGCAGAAGGAGGACTTCCGCATTTATGAAGATGACATCGAGCAGAAGCTCGCGGTCTTCGAGCGCGAGTCCGGACTGCCGCTCTCCATCGCCATGGCGCTGGATACCAGCATGAGCACGCGCAAGGATCTTCCGCTGGAGATCGCCTCGGCGCGCAAATTCGCGCATGCCATGCTGCGCCCGGTCGATTCCATTGCGCTCTACCAGTTCTCCACCTACGTCTCGCAGGCCCTGCCCTTTACCAACGACGAGCGCCGCCTGGACGACGCGCTCGAGCCATCTGCGAACCGGCGCGGCCACGGCTGCTCTACGACGCCATCTTCCTCGGCGCCCAGACGCTGCAGCGGCGGCAGGGCCGCAAAGTCATCGTCCTCATCACCGACGGCGGCGACACGGCCAGCAAGACCGATTACCCGGAGGCGCTGCGCGCGGCGCAGATCTCCGAGGCCATCATCTACTCCATCATCATGGTGCCCATCGAGGCCGACGCCGGGCGCGACACTGGCGGCGAGCACGCCCTGATCCAGCTCTCGCGCGACACCGGAGGCAAGTTACTACTACGCCACCTCGCTGGCCCAGCTCGACGACGCCTTCCGCCAGATCAGCGAGGAGTTGCGCACCCAGTATCTGCTGGCCTACTACCCGGCCAGCCGGGTGGGCACCGAATTCCGCCGCATCCGCGTGGAGATTACCGCCGAGGCCAAGCAGCGCGCCCAGCGCGAGCTATATGTCCGCAACCGCGCCGGCTATTACAACAGCAAAATCGAGTAGGGAATCCGGTTTCCCTTGGTCAATCCGCCGATTCCTCCGTTCTGTGCGGCCATTCTCGGATAGAATCAGCACATGCCGTTTCGTCCAACCAACAAGAGCAAGACACCGCCGCCGGAGGAGACCTTTGAGGAGTCCGCTTATCTCAAGGCGCTCGGCGAAGAGCAGAAGCTTGTCACCATTCGGCTGCGGGGCGGCGAGACAGTTCACGGCTGGATCGAATATTACGATCGCAACATGCTGCGCCTGACCCGCGAGGGCGAGCCCAATTTGTTTATTTTCAAATCCGAAATTAATTACGTCGAGGAAGGCGACGGCAAGCCTCCGCGCGCGCGCCGCAGCAAGGCTGCAACGCCCAAGCCCGAGGCCTCCCAAGCCGAATAACATGGCCGCCGACCCATCTTCGTTTCTTGCTGAGGCCATGGACATTGCGATGGAAGCCGGCACGTTGCTGCTGCCGTACTTCCAGCGCCGCATCGGCTATGAGTACAAGGGCGGCGTCGATCTGGTGACCGAGGCCGACCGCGCCAGCGAAGAGCTGATCGTCTCCCGCCTGCGCGCCGCCTGGCCGGGGCATGACATCGTCGGCGAAGAGGGAACCCGCGACACCCACGGCGGCAGCTATCCGCTGGTATGTCGATCCGCTGGACGGCACTACCAACTTCGCCCACGGCTACCCGGTCTTCTGTGTCTCTCTGGGACTGGAGTACGAGGGCCAGCTCATTGCCGGCGTGATTTACGATCCCACCCGCGACGAGCTCTTTGCCGCCGCCCGGGGACGCGGCGCAACCCTGAATGGCCGTCCGATTCACGTCTCCAAAACTGCGACCTTGTCCGAATCCATCCTGGGCACCGGCTTTCCCAGCTTCAAGCGCCACAAGAATCCCAACATCCACTTCTACCATCAGCTCACGCTGTGCTCGCACGGCATCCGCCGCGCCGGCTCGGCGGCACTGGATTTGGCCAACGTAGCGGCAGGCCGCTACGACGCCTACTGGGAGTTCAATTTGAACCCCTGGGATACGACCGCCGGAGTTCTGCTGGTGCAGGAAGCGGGAGGCACGGTGACCCGGTTCGACGGCTCGCCGTTCAACGTGGACAGCCGCGAGACCCTGGCTTCCAACACGGTGATTCATGAGGAGTTGATCTACTGCTTCAAGGAAATCTTCGCCGGACGCAACCTGACCGCGCTGCCTTCCATCATCTCCACGCCTCACTCCAGATAGGCGCGCACGCAGCCGAGCGCCCGCGGCCGGAGCGGCATCGATTGCCGCGTACCCGGCTGCTGCCGCGTTCCACTTTCCCTCCCGCTGTTTGCTACAATCATTCGTTCCGAGTTGAATAGTTCGAACTAGAAGAGGATGCTGAAAACACTATGGCCTACGTAATCGCAGAACCCTGCATTGGAACCAAGGACACCGCCTGTGTGGATGCCTGTCCGGTGGACTGCATTCACCCCAAGAAGGACGAAGCTGCATTCGGCGCGGAAGAAATGCTCTACATCGATCCGGTCGAGTGCATCGACTGTGGCGCGTGCGTGCCGGTGTGTCCGGTCTCGGCCATCTTCGCCGTGGACGACCTGCCGGAGAAGTGGAAGCACTTCGAGGAGCGGAACGCCAAGTATTTCGGCCGCTAGTCCGGCCGCTGGTTCGCCGCGGCTCCGTTGAGTGCGGCTTGCCAAGCGTGAAGGCGTGCCTGCGCGGCACGCCTTTGCCATGTGCAGGGTTTTCCGCGGTGCAAATTCATTGCCCACCCATGGCCGGCGTGGTAGCTTTCTGTCTTCGGGACTTTCTTGGGTCTCGCGGCAGAGATTGCCGCAGCTGAGTTATTAGGGGCTTCTCACCGCCCCGCATACACGGTGAGAATGGATATTTTCCAAGGAGATTCGGATATGCCTCTGGTTTCGATGCGGCAGTTGCTGGATGAGGCCGCCAAGGGCGGTTACGGCGTAGGCGCCTTCAACGTAAACAACATGGAGCAGATTCAGGCCATCATGGAGGCCGCGCGCGAAACCAAGTCGCCGGTCATCATCCAGGCGTCGCGCGGAGCGCGCAGCTACTCGCAGGACAAGTTCCTCTATCACCTGATGCTGGCCGCCGCCGAACTCTACCCGGAGATTCCGATGGTGATGCACCTGGACCACGGCAACAGCTTTGAGACCTGCAAGTCCGCCATCGACCTGGGTTTCACCTCGGTGATGATGGACGGCTCGCTGCTGGAGGACGGCAAGACACCCGCGAGTTTTGAGCAGAACGTCGATGTCACCCGCCGCGTGGTCGAGCTGGCGCATGACAAGGGCGTCACCGTGGAAGGCGAGATCGGCGTGCTGGGCGGCATCGAAGACGGACACGGCGCCGGCGGCAGCGGTCTGGAACACGTCACCGATCCTGCGCAGGCGGTGGAGTTCGTGGAGAAGACCGGCGTGGATGCGCTGGCCATCGCCATCGGCACCAGCCATGGCGCCTACAAGTTCAGCAAGAAGCCGGATGGCTCGGTGCTCAAGATGGACGTCCTGCTTGAGATCCACAAGCGCCTGCCCAATGTCCACCTGGTCATGCACGGCTCCTCCAGCGTGCCGCAGTATCTGCAGGACGTGATCAACCAGTACGGCGGCAAGTTGAAGCCGACCTGGGGCGTTCCGGTGGAGGAGATTCAGCTCGGCATCCGCAACGGCGTGCGCAAGATCAACGTCGACACCGACAACCGTTTGGCCATCACCGGAGCGATCCGCAAGGTCTTCGCCGAGACGCCGGAGAAGTTCGATCCGCGCGATTACCTGAAGCCCGCACGCGAGGCCATGCAGAAAGTCGTCGCGCTGCGCATGACGCAGTTCGGGCAGGCGGGCCACGCCGGCGACTACGCGCCGATCCCCATCGCTGAGATGAAGAAGCGCTACGCCGCAGAGGCCGTTGCGGCGAAGTAGTTCGCAGAAAAGAATGACACCCTAAAAGAAGAACGGCGCGGGCCGAAGTCCGCGCCGTTTTTGCTTGCGTCGCGACTACGCCGAGACACCGTAAATCGGATACCAGGGCGAAGCGGTCTTCAGTCCTTGGTTTACGTTTTGGATGTTCTTCACGCCTTCGACTTCCAGCCATTCGCGGAAAGCTTTCAATCCCTTTTCGGCGAAGATGGGAACGCCGTCGGCCCAGGTGGCGCGGCCGCACAGAACGCCGTTGTACTTGACACCGCTCTCGCCTGCCAGCTCAAGAGTCTCAGAGAACTCCGCGTTGCTCACGCCCGCCGACAGATAGATGTAGGGCTTGTTGGTGGCCTCGGAGGATTTGAGGAAGTGTCCGATGGCTTCGGTTTTGCTGTAGGCCTTTTCGCCTTTGAAGCTGCGCGTGCCTTCAACAAACTTCATGTTAATGGGCACTTCGAGTTTGAGCACGTCCACGTTGTACCGCGCTTTGCTGAACTCGCGCATGTAGGCCTGCACGATCTCCGGCTTCTTCTTTGCATAGGAGAGACTCTTTTCGTCGAGGCCCTCTTCGTAGCCGATGATTTCGAGGAAGAAAGGAATGTCGTTGGCCAGGCACTCGTCGCCGATGCGCTCGATCCAGGCGTGCTTGAGTTCGTTGATGGGCTTGGGGTCGGAGGGCGCGTAGTAGAGAAGAATCTTGATGCAGTTGGCGCCGGCTTCCTTCAGACGGCGCACGCTCCACACGTCGAGCAGATCGGGAAGGCGTCCGGCAACCTGCTTGTCATAGCCGGTTTTTTCGTAGGCCAGCAGAAGGCCTGCCTTGGGGTTGCGAGCCTTGGCCGCGGGCAAGCCCCACTCCGGATCGAGAAGAATCGCGCTGGCGTAGCGGGTGAGCACCTCGCTGACGGCGATCTTGAAGTCGATGAGGTCCTGCTCGCTGGCGGTGGGGCCGAGAGCTTTCTTCAACGATCCGCGCTGGTCCATGGCTGCGGCGGCAATGACGCCGCGCTCGTTGGAGACTGCTTTCAGGCCGGCTAATTTTCCGGGAGTAAGTTTCACGTTCGTCCTCCTGCTGCTCTGAGATGCGCGGTAACGGCGCGCGGTTTACAGCGTTATAAGTTACAGCTAGAACTTGACTCCTGCGGCCGTGAGCACTTCGCGTTGTCGCGAGGCCAACTCACTGATGCCTTTGCGGGCGAGCGTTGTCATCTGCGCCAGCTGCTCGTCGCTGAAGGGCTCGTGCTCGGCGGTGGCCTGGATCTCGATGAACTGGTTGGAGCCGGTGAGGACGTAGTTCATGTCCACGGCGGCGCGCGAATCTTCTTCATAGGCGAGGTCGAGCATGGGCTCGCCATCGACAATGCCGACGCTGATGGCGGCGACCGTGTCCTTGAGCGGAAGCTGCTTGAGGGTGCCGCAGGCGACCAGCTTCTGCATGGCCAGGGCCATGGCGACGAAGCCTCCGGTGATGGATGCGGTGCGCGTGCCGCCGTCGGCCTGGATTACGTCGCAGTCAATCCACAGAGTGCGCTCGCCGAGCTTCGCCATATCGACGATGGCGCGCATGGAGCGGCCGATGAGGCGCTGAATTTCGTGGGTGCGTCCGCCCTGCTTGCCGCTTGGCGGCTTCGCGCGCGGTGCGGGTGAGGGTAGCGCGGGGAAGCATGCCGTACTCGCTGGTGACCCAGCCTTTGCCCTGGTTGCGCATCCATCCGGGGACGCTGTCTTCGATGGTGGCGGTGCAGATGACCCGCGTGTTTCCTACCTCAATCAGGCATGAGCCTTCGGCGGTGCGGATGAATTCCGGGGTCAAGCGTCGAGGGCGCGCATCTGGTCGAGAGAGCGGTTATCGGAGCGAAAAATCATGTTGGTTTCCTTACTTCAGGGCACAGGTTGCGCATGATCGATGCGGTAACATGCCATGCTAATGGTTGGAAATGGCGATGTGGTGGAAAAGTTAATGGTTGCGCAAAGTTCGGAATGATTAACTCTCTGTGCACCATCCGGAGCGCGAAGGTTACCGGTTAGGCAATTGCTCGCGGCGGCAATGGTTTAGCGAGCGGACTGGCCAGCCTCGGCGTCGAGGTCGGCGCGCTCGACCTCTCCGGTGAGATCGCCGGCCAAGCCGAGGAAGAGCGGGAGCCTGTTTGCGGAACTTCTCCACCGAGTCGGTGACGAAGAACTTGTAGGCCGGCTCGCCGGCGGCGAGGTCGTGGCCATCGAGATGAGGCAGCAGCGCGCGCGCGGTGGCTTCGGCGGAATCGACGATCTGAATGCGCTGCGGAACCACGCGGCGCAGCAGCGGACGCAGCAGAGGGTAGTGAGTGCAGCCGAGCACCAATACATCGACATTTGTCGATGCATTGCGCAGGGCCTCGATGGCGTAGATGCGCGCCACCTGCTCGGTGACCGGAGTGTCCATCCATCCTTCTTCGACCAGCGGCACCAGCAGCGGGCAGGCTTTCTCATGGGTGGCAAAGCCGCGGCGGGCCAGGGCGCGCTGATAGGCGTGGCTGGAGCAGGTGGCCTCGGTGGCAAAGACCAAGGCCTCGCGGCTGGTGGAGATGGCGGCGGCCGCGTCGGCTCCCGGTTCGATGACGCCGATGACCGGGATGGAGACCGCCGACTTGATGTCGTAGAGCGCGAGGGCGGAGGCGGTGTTGCAGCCGATGACCAGCAGGTCGATGCCGCGGGCGGCGAGGAAGCGGGCGGCGGCCGAGGAGTAGCGGGCGACGAACTCCTGCGACTTGGTTCCGTAGGGCAGGCGGGCGGTGTCGCCGAAGAAAAGATAGTCGGCGTTGGGGACAAGGCGCGCGATGGCACGCAGCACGGTAAGTCCGCCGACGCCGGAGTCAAAGACTCCGATGGTGGGACGATGGGGGTTGGTGGTCACTTGATTCAATGTAGCGCAAAAGCGGGAGGAGAGGAACAAACGCAAGGGCAGGGTCAACTACCCCAGAGTTGGAACGGCCCAACTCTGGGCCACCCGCCGCAGCACGGTGAGTCCGCCGACGCCGGAGTCAAAGACTCCGATGGTGGGACGATGGGGGATGGTGGTCACTTGATTCAATGTAGCGCAAAAGCGGGAGGAGAGGAACAAACGCAAGGGCAGGGTCAACTACCCCAGAGTTGGAACGGCCCAACTCTGGGCCACCCGCCCCCACTCAAGCCAACGGAGGGCTTGAATGGGGCACCCGCGGGGTTAGTTGCGGCTGCGGAGTTTGGAGAGCAGGCGGATCATTTCGAGGTAGAGCCAGACGAGGGTGACCAGGATGCCGAAGGCGCCGTACCACTCCATGTATTTAGGCGAGCCGTTGCGGACTCCCTGCTCGATGATGTCGAAGTCGAGGACCAGGTTGAGGGCGGCGATGGCGACGACGAAGAGGCTGAAGGCGATGCCGATGGGTCCGGAGCCGTTGATGGCGACGAAGTGGATGCCGAAGAATCCGAGGACCATTTCGACGAGGTAGAAGAGGAAGATGCCGCCGGTGGCGGCGACGATGCCGAGGCGGAGCTTGTCGGTGACCCGGATGACGCCGGTGGAGTAGAGCAGCAGGAGCACGCAGAGGGTGGCGAAGGTGAGGCCGACGGCCTGGATGGCGATGCCGGGGTAGCGGAGGTCGATGCATGGCGGAGATGGCGCCGAGTCCGAGCCCTTCGAGCAGGGCGTAGATGGGCGCGGTGACCGGGGACCACTCCTTTTTGAAGATGGTGACGAGGGCGAAGATGAATCCGCCGATGAAGCCGACGAGCATCTCCGGCGCGACGGAGGCCGGGTTGTGGGTGGCCGCGAACTGGTTCCAGGTGAAGGCGGCGGAGATGACGGTGAGGATGAGCAGGATGCCGGTCTTGTTCACGGTGCCGCCGAGGGTCATGGCGCCGGTGGTGACTCCGCCGTACTGGGCGCTGGAGATGCCGCTGTAACGGCTGTTGGAGCCGCCGAAGGCGTCTCCGCTGAGAGCGGGGTTGGACGTCTTGAACAAGGGCATGGGGTCTCTCCGTATTTGCGAGCTGGGTTGCGATTTGAGGTTGCGATTTGACGTTGCGGCCTGGACGGGACAAAAACTGTGCCGGCACTGCCATCGCCATTCTAGTCTTTTGCGCGGCCTGGGAGAAACTCGCGGCGGCAGAAGTAGAGCACCCACGGTTGGGTCGGCTTTAGAGGACGATTGTAGAACTTTTCTAAGTTCTGACTGCGAACTTGAATTCAGCCCGTCAGTTGGCGCTTGATATCTTCGAAGTCGGCTTGATCCCAGCGTTCGGCTATCTTGCCATCAACAAATCGGCCGCGCGCATGGACGTCGAAGCGAATCTTCCGGCCAGTCGCGGGTGTGCCCATCAATTCCTCCCCCGTGTGGGTTGCGCTGATATCCAGATCGGCTTCAATGATGTCGTCTCCCTCGAAGCGCACGGCGACGATAAAAATATGTTCATCGGGAATGGCTGCATTGACCTGTCGCCGGAACATCTTAAAGCCTTCCGGCCCGCACGGGTATCCGATCGCTTCCAACTCATGAAAGCGGGCGTCGCGGGTCACGACTGTGTCAGCCACAACCGGGTCCGGCGCAAGGATCGTCTCCAAAAAGTGCAGGTAGTGGCTGAGGAGCTGAGATTTTGGAGTGTCGGTTTCCAGAATAGCTCTGACTGCCGGACCTAGTGCGATCCGCTGCGGTGCAGCAATTGGCAGCATCTTTGTATCCCTCCCCTTCCGGGTCTTGCTTCCGCTATCGTACGTTCGATCAGCGTGAACGGGCCGTCTCAGCAGTACCACCTCAAAGAAGGTTCAAATGCGCAGGATGGTTGCTTCTATCCTGCTGAAAATGAATGCTGAATTAATTGGTTGGGATTCGAGGGAAGGCAAAAGGCAAGGTCAACGGTTCCACTCAAGCTGGCAGAGGGCTTCCACCCCAGCAAGCCAACTACAGGATTGCCGGGGACCCCGGGCTTGGATGGGGCACCCGCGTGACGAAAATTTCACGGGTCGGAGCCGTGCGCGGGGTATATAGTCTGGGGCTGCTGGAGCTGAGCTGAAAAAATCCGACTCGAGGGAGAACTCCAATGGCCAAAGGAAAACCAACCGCCGCGGATGCGGAGCTGTGCATGAAGCTCTACGATTTGCGCCGCGAAGAAGAGATGCGCAAAGCGAGAGACTTCGTCAACTTTCAATTCCAGCCCAAGGGCGCCGACGACGTTCTGAAACTGATGATGGCACTGGGGACCAAGGAGAACGCCTGGGCGCGGCAGGTTTTTTCCTACTGGGAGAATGCGGCGTCTCTGGTGCTGAACGAGGTGGTCCATCCCACACTGTTCCTGGCATGGAACGGCGAGATGGTCTTTGTGTATGCCAAGTACGGCCCTTACCTGAAGGAGATGCGGCAGAAGATGGAAAATCCGGCTTTCTGGAGCGGAGTGGAGACGGTGGTGACCGGTTCTTCGGAGATGAAGAAGCGGCTGGGCGTGATTCAGAAACGGCTGGCCAAGATGGCGGGACAGGCGACGGCGGGCAAAAAGAAATAGGTGCGGATTCGCTCGGAAAACAACCGGAAAGACAAAGGCAGGACGCTTTGGAAACAACAGCAAAGACGGCGGCAAGAAATAACAGCAAAAACCAAGGCATGGCGCTGATGCGGGCGGGTTGCTTCCCACCTTAGCGTCGAAAGGCGCGACGCTAAGGTGGGGCACCCGGCTGTTTTCTCGAACCCGGCGCTAATTCATCGAATCCTTCAGGCGGCTTACAATCCGCTGGGCGATTTTCTTCGGCCCCTCATGCATGATCAGCACCGGATTTCTGTCGCCAGCCGCGTCGGTCCATAGCTGCAGCTTGCCACGAATGTCGGTGATCGTTACGCTCCCGTTGTTGTCCGACGCCGAACCGGTCATCACTGCATCGGCATCGCCTCGGTCGAGCACCACGACCAGGGTGTTGGGCATCTGCCGCGCGATTTCGCTTTTCAGGTATTGATCCAGGTCGCGGGACATCTTTTCGATATACATCTTCCGTACGTCGCGAATGGACAGGACGGTTGCCCTGCCTGTCTCCGGCGTTCTCCGGTAGGCGTGATTGATGGCGGAAAGCACCTCGGCGCTGGCGCCCTCGGTCTTCAATTCGCTCTCCCTGGCGGGCGTCAGTTCGAATTCGACGCCGTGGCGCTTGACCATCTCCACCAGTTCGGAGGTCTCCATGCCGCTCTTCATCGCGTCGCGGATCCCCTGGTAGGTAAGCGGCTTGAGGTGATCGACTGCCAGGGCGGTACCGCAGGCCAGCAGCAGGGAAACAATCAGGAGGGACAAAACGGATCGCAAGCGTCTCATCGATGCACCTACTTTCGTTGCAACTCTCGATGTTGGAATAACCCACGGGCTTGAAACCCGGACTGCGCGGCTTTTCGCTTTCAGCTCTGATGCGCCTGAGATGCCGCTGGTTGCCGGTTTTGCAAAACCGAAGCTGGATTGAGGCGTGCGAAGCGGGCATGTCGCTTCCCACCTTAGCGTCGGAAGGCGCGACGCGAAGGTGGGGCACCCGGGGTCGGCTCAGAACGGCGGGACGCCCCGTATTGAAGTTATCCGACTAAAATAATCGCCATTTGGTAACTTATTGAGGCAGAATAGGGTACGTCATTCCCCATTCAGTGAACTCTGTTGCTTTTTGGGGATTTCTGCATCTATACTCGTATTGGCGACTTAAAAGGTCGGAGATTCACGGGGATTCTTGCTTCCATGCTGAAGCTGACGAAAAAGGCCGATTACGGGTTGATCGCAGTGCGGCACCTGGCCGAGCACGCGGATCTGGGGGCGTGTTCCGCCAAGGACCTGGCGGAGATGTATGGGATTCCGCAGGAGGCGCTGGCCAAGATTCTGCAGCAGCTGGCGAAGAGCAAGCTGCTGGTTTCGCAGCACGGGACCAATGGAGGGTATGTGCTGGCGCGCGATCCACGGAAGATCAGCGCGCTGGAGGTGATCCGGGCGATCGAGGGGCAGCCATTCATGACGTCGTGCCGGTCGGCCAAGGGGTGCGGTACGAGTTCGAAGTGCACGGTGCGGGAGCCGCTGCAGAAGGTGGGCAGGGCGATTGAATCGGTGCTGGCGAACCTGTCGGTTTGGGAGTTGCAGGATGGCGGGGAAGAGGCGGCGCACGGACCCACATCGGCTGAAGACGGCAGATATGGGGCACCGGCTGACACCCCACATTCGCCAACGGCGGGCGGATGTGGGCCACCGGCTGGAGGACAAGTCAACAGCCCCACATTTGCCAAAGACGGGCAAATATGGGCCACCCGGACAGAGGATGAGCTGGTGAAGATCGAAGTGAAGAGTGGAACTTATACGGGAGGCAGCAACTATGGGAAGTGATGCGGTGAAGCTACCGATTTATATGGACAACCATGCCACGACGCGGGTCGATCCGCGAGTGGTGGAGGCGATGCTGCCTTACTTCAACGAGATTTATGGCAACGCAGCCAGCCGCAATCATGAGTTTGGATGGCGGGCCGAGCAGGCGGTGGACGAGGGTCGCGAGCAGATTGCCAAGCTGATTGGCGCGACGGCCAAAGAGATCGTGATCACCAGCGGCGCGACCGAGAGCAACAACCTTGCCATCAAGGGCGCGGCCGAGATGTATCGCGAGAAGGGCAACCACATCATCACCGAGGTGACCGAGCACAAGTGCGTGCTGGATACCTGCAAGCGGCTGGAGAAGCACGGCTACCGGGTGACGTATCTGCCGGTGCAGACGGACGGGCTGATCGATTTGAATCAGCTGAAGGACGCCATGTGCGACGAGACGATTCTGGTTTCGATTATGGCGGCCAACAACGAGATTGGGATTTTGCAGCCGATTCGCGAGATCGGCAAGCTGTGTCATGAAAAGGGCGTGCTGTTCCACAGCGACGCGGTGCAGGCGGCGGGCAAGGTTCCGTTCAACGTGATCGAGGACAATGTGGACCTGGCGTCGGTTTCGGCACACAAGTTTTATGGGCCGAAGGGCGTGGGCGCGCTGTATGTACGGCGGCGAAATCCGCGGGTGCAGCTGGTGGCGCAGATGGACGGCGGCGGGCATGAGCGCGGCATGCGCAGCGGTACGCTGAACGTTCCGGGCGTGGTAGGGATGGGCAAGGCGTGCGAGATTGCGCGGCTGGAGATGGCGGAGGAATCGAAGCGTTTGTTCGCGCTGCGCGAGAGTTTGCGCGAGCAGATTACGTCGCAGCTGGATGAGGTGTACATCAACGGCAGCATGGAGCACCGGCTGCCGGGGAGCATCAACATCAGCTTTGCGTTTGTGGAAGGCGAGTCGCTGCTGATGGGGATTAACGACATTGCGGTGTCGAGCGGTTCGGCATGCACGTCAGCCACGCTGGAGCCGAGCTACGTGCTGAAGGCTCTGGGCGCGGGCGACGAGCTGGCGCACAGCTCGATTCGGTTTGGGCTGGGGCGGTTCAACACGCAGGCCGAGGTGGATTATGTGGCGGCCAAGGTGGTGGACGTGGTGCGGCGGTTGAGAGAGCTTTCGCCGTTGTATGAGATGCACAAGGAAGGGATCGATCTTTCCAAGGTGAAGTGGGCGGCGGAGCCGGCGGCGCACTAGGACAGGTTTCAAGGTTGCAAAGCAAAGGCAATGGCAAGGGCTGAGGCAACGGCAACTACTCCACATCTGCTAAAGGCGGCAGATATGGGGCGCCGGGGATGGATGGTTGGATGGCCGAAGTGCCTCGCGAGCAGCTAGGGGTATTTGAACTGCGACGGGGTCCTTCGCTTCGCTCAGGATGACACTCTCGATTGGGATGGCACTGTTGATCGGGATAGTTTCAGAGATGGAACGACAAGGAGAGGACAGGATGGCATACAGCGATAAGGTACTGGATCACTACACGCATCCGCGCAATGTGGGCACGATGGACAAGAACGCGGATGAGGTGGGCACCGGACTGGTGGGTGCTCCGGAGTGCGGCGACGTGATGAAGCTGCAGATCCGGGTGAACCCGGAGACGCATATCATCGAGGACGCGAAGTTCAAGACGTTCGGCTGCGGCTCGGCCATCGCTTCGTCGTCGCTGGCGACCGAGTGGGTGAAGGGCAAGACGGTGGACGAGGCGCTGCAGATCAAGAACACCGACATTGTGAAGGAGCTGTCGCTGCCTCCGGTGAAGATCCATTGCTCGGTGCTGGCCGAAGATGCTATCCGGGCTGCGATCTCCGATTGGAAGAAGAAAAATGTGTAATAAACTGAAGGGCTGGACGGAGGGCCAGAGGCGATGACAGAGCCGACGACACCTGCGGCAGGGCAGGGAATCACCATTACGGAAAAGGCGCTGGAGCATATCCGCGCGGCGGTGCTGAAAGAAGGCGTCGCGGCGGGCGAAGGCGGACTGCGGCTGGGCGTGCAGGGCGGCGGATGCTCGGGCTTGTCGTATAACATTCGCTTCGACAGCCAGCCGCGCGATCGCGACCGCGTGTTTGAGTACGGCGACGTGCGGGTGTTTATCGATCCCAAGTCGTTCGTGTACCTGAACGGCATGACACTGGAGTGGGAAGAGACGCTGATGCATCGCGGCTTCGTCTTCCAGAACCCGAACGCCAAGAAGAGCTGCGGCTGCGGCAGCAGCTTCTCCTGATGACACGGCTGATAAAGGACACGGAATTGAGCGATCCAGAGAACGCCGAGAGCAGAGCGGCAGTACAGGTAGCGGATAGCGAGCCGCATCATCATCTGCGGTGCTGGTCGTGCGGTGATATGCGGGCCGAGCATTTTTGCGCGGAGTGCGGGCATGTGCAGCCGGCGCAGCCGACGGACTATTTTTCTTTTTTCGGATTGCCGCGCAAGCTGGTGCTGGATGAAGCGGTGCTGGAGCGCGAGTTTTACACGCTGAGCCGGAAGCTGCATCCGGATGTGTATTCGCGGGCGAGCGTGAAGGAGCAGGCGTGGAGCCTGGAGAAGACCTCGCAGCTTAACGATGCCTACCGCACGCTGAAGGATCCGATCACGCGCACGGAATATTTGCTTTCGCTGGAAGGGATTCAGGCGGAGGAGCAGAGCAAGCTGGCCACGGAGCAGGCTCGCGCGGCAGGCGTGGAGAAGAAACAGTCGGTGCCTCCGGAGCTGCTGGAAGAGGCCTTTGAACTGAACATGCTGCTGGAAGAGGCCAAGGTGGATGGCGCCGAGAGCGACGTGCGCGATCAGCTGAAGCAAACCGGCGAGGAGCTGAAGGCGCGTCTGAAGACTATGCAGGAGGAGCTGCACGCCGCCTGGCAGCGGTGGGACGGCGGGGACGCGACGGCGACGGCACAGATGGTGGACGTGCTGCACCGGCGCAGCTATCTGCGGAATCTTTTGCGCGATATTCAGGATGTGTTGGAGTAAGGGACAAAATTTTAGGTGTTGAATTTATTGGGCCCGGTGAACATGGCAGAAGACAAAGTCGTCGGAATCGATCTTGGAACTACAAACTCGCTGGTGGCGTACATGGAGGCAGGGCCTTCGCTGGCGCAGCCGGATGAGCCGGGGAGGGGTGTGTTTGTGATTCCCGGTGAGGATGGTTCCAACCTGGTTCCCTCGGTGGTGGCGCTGGACAAGGATGGGCGCATGGTGGTGGGCAACGCGGCGCGCGAGGCGCTGCTGCACTCGCCGGAGCGCGCGGTGTACAGCGTGAAGCGGCTGATGGGCCGCGGCGTGGAAGATGTGCAGGAAGAGTTGAAGCTGTTTCCCTTCCGCCTGGCCGACGACCTTGCGCCGGGCGAGGTGCTGCGCATTCGGTTGGGCGAGCGCAGCTATACGCCTCCGGAGATTTCGGCGCAGATTCTGCGGCAGCTGAAGCGCAACGCGGAGAGGTTTTTTGGAGCGCCGGTGAAGCAGGCGGTGATCACCGTGCCGGCGTACTTCAACGACGCGCAGCGGCAGGCGACCAAGGATGCGGGAAGGATTGCGGGGCTGGAAGTGTTGCGGCTGGTGAACGAGCCGACGGCGGCTTCGCTGGCCTATGGACTGGACAGGGAGCAGAACGGCACCATCGCGGTGTATGACTTTGGCGGCGGGACGTTCGACGTTTCGATTTTGAAGTTAAAGGACGGCATCTTCGAGGTGATCGCCACCAACGGCGATACGCACCTGGGCGGCGACGACATCGACAACCTGCTGATTACGGTTGCGGTGGAAGACATTGCCGGCGATTTGAAGATTGATGCGCGGAGGTATCCGGAGCTGGTGCAGCGGCTGCGCAGCGCGATGATTGAGGCCAAGATTGGGCTGTCGTCGGCCGAAGCGGTGGACGTGGAAGTGGCGATGCCGGACGGACGGCTGTATCAGCGGCGGATTACGCGCGCGATGTTTGAGCAGATGGCGCAGCCGATTGTGGAGCGCACGCTGGGGCCGTGCCGCCAGGCGTTGAAGGACGCGGGGCTGACGGCGGGCGAAGTGGACGAGGTGGTGCTGGTGGGCGGCTCGACGCGGATTCCGCTGGTGCGGCGGCAGGTGGAGGCGCTGTTTGGGCGCAAGCCGCATACCGAGTTGAATCCCGACGAGGTGGTGGCGCTGGGCGCGGCGGTGCAGGCCAATATTCTGGCGGGCGGCTCGGCGGAGACCAAGGATATGCTGCTGCTGGACGTGACTCCGCTGTCGCTGGGGATCGAGGCGCTGGGCGGGGTGACGGCCAAGATCATTCACCGCAACTCGACGATTCCGGCGAGCGCGCTGGAGCACTTTACCACCGGCGTGGATGGGCAGGTTTCGGTTGCGATCCACGTGCTGCAGGGCGAGCGCGAGATGGCCAAGGATTGCCGGTCGCTGGCACGATTCGACCTGAAGGGAATTCCTCCGATGGTGGCGGGACTGCCGAGGATCGAGGTTCGGTTTTTGATCGACGCCAACGGGATTATGCACGTTTCGGCGAGGGAACAGCGCAGCGGCAAAGAGGCCGAGATCCAGGTGCAGCCCAGCTATGGATTGACCGACGAGCAGGTGGAGAATATGATTCTCGACTCGTTCGACAACGCGGAAAAGGATTTGGCGGAGCGTCAGCTGGTGGAGTCGCGCAACGAGGCGGAGACGATTCTGGCGGCGCTGGCCAAGGGACGGCACAACCAGGCGTGGAAGCTGCTGAGCATGACCGAGCAGCTGAAGGTGGACGAGCTGGAGCGGACGCTGCGGCTGGCCATGGGAGGCGAAGATCATCACCAGATAAGGCGGGCGATTGATGAGCTGAACACGGCGACGATGCGGCTGGCGGAGCTGATGATGGACGCCGCAGTGGGCGGCGCGCTGCGCGGCAAGAATATGGAGACGACGGATGTGGGCGAGGGACCGGCGGCTCCGCATCCGATTGGCAAGGCCGAGTTCAGTTAGAAGAAATCAAAACAACGACGACATAGAGAACAGGATGCGAGCATGCTAGAGCTGAAGAGCGATGCGGTCCCGGAGAAAAAGACTGAGCTGGGGCCCAATACGGTCCGCCTTACTTTTTTACCGGGCGGGCAGAGCGTGGAGTTTGAGGCGGGTCAGCTGCCTTACCAGGATCACGGCAAGCCGCAGTCGATTCTGGATGTGGCGATGAATTTCGGCATCCACCTGGAACATGCCTGCGGCGGAAGCTGCGCGTGCACCACCTGCCACGTGGTGGTGAAAAAGGGCGGGGAACTGCTGAGCGAATGCAGCGAAGAGGAGGCCGACCGTCTGGATATGGCGGCCGATCTGCAACTGCACTCGCGGCTGGGCTGCCAGGCGGTGATTGAAAAGCCGGGCGAAGTTGTGGTGGAGATCCCATCCTGGAATCGGAACTACATTTGCGAGGGCGGCGGCAGCACGCTGTAGGCGGGGCGCGATGAAGTGGCTGGTGTATCTATTGCTGGCAGCGGAGGCCGCGCTGGTTGCCTGCGCGCTGAGCCGCGCGATAGGCGGCAACCTGGCGGTGGTGCTGTTGGCCGCCAACTCGATTCTGCTATTATGGAGCGCCACGCGATGGCGCCGTAAACCTTCCTGTTGCCGGTGAATGCGGAGGAGCGATGAACGACCTGCATTGGAACGACGCTGAAGACATCGGAATCGAACTCTTTGAAAAACATCCGAAGATGGACCCGCTGAGCCTGCGCTTTACGGAGCTGCACCGGCTGGTGATCGAGCTGAAAGGCTTTGACGACGACCCGGCTGCCTCGACCGAGGCCACGCTGGAGGCGATCCAGATGGCGTGGTACGACGAGTGGAAAGATAATCAAGAGTAAGTTCCTACTTGCAGTTACACCGGAAAGCCTTGAGAACGAAAGGTCGCGGTGAATTCAAGCGGCTTCTTCGTCCCACGGCTTCCCTTCGGCACCAATGGCTATATCCATGGCACGCTCGATGGAGGTCGCCTTCGCTCGGAGATGAGCGTGCCGACTCTGCTCCGAGCCTTTCTGCAATTGATTCGGCGAAGAGACATGCATGTCCTTCCTTTTTCTTCTATGTCTCGATAAGGTCGATTGTCGAGTGCCTGCATTTCCCAACATAGTCTGCTCTCGATTCTGCGCTCGTGTCAGCAAAGCAATACCGCAAGTCATTAAATTTTGGCGAATCCTATCTTGCGGCGTCAGGCAGCAAACCTTCGCTCCGCCAAATCGTGCAATACCAGCCGTGCTGTAGCGACCATCAGGTTACGATGCTCCGGGGCAATTTGCTCCCATGAAACGCAGCCTTCGCTGCTCTGAAATCCAAAATCGGAGGCCAGCGTGTCACGGTAGATGTAGAACAATTTTGCCAATTCCTCAGCGGAAATATCCTGCAACGTTTGCATAACTCATTTTCTCCTTTGAACCGAGCAGCCAAAGCAAAGCGGCGCCGCTTCCACTGCTGCCGTTCACTTTCACGGTCATCTGTATACACGATATTCAAATGAAAATTAATGCTTCCGAAAATGTTGCTAAAAAGTTCGTAAATTCCTTGCTTCTGGGTGAGGAGGAGGCCGCTCTTAAGGGCACGAGCACGGGCAAGAGTAGCCGAGAGCACAAAGGCTGTGATGCCAGACAGGTCAGAAGCCAGCGTTGAACATTTTCACCAACCGGGGTTAAGCTGTGCCCAACATCATCAATGGGGGTGAACCGGTGGCTAACAATCGAAACCGAATTGATTACCGCTTATTTCTAGCCGAAGAGCCTTGCGACATCGCGATTGTGGGCAATGAAGAAGAGCTGCTCAATATTGCCGTAACCCACGCCGTCCATGACTACGGACAGCGGGACACGCCAGCACTCCGCGAAGAGCTGCGCCCGATGCTGCGCGAAGAACGCAGGAAGCTAAAAGCGGCTTAGCATCTCAATGGAGGCGGTACCTGACGAGCAGGTTGACTGAGCGCTTAGTGTGTGTCGCCTCGTGGAATCCCGGAACCGGAGGAATGTCTCTGGACATCACATTCTGAAACAGCATGGACGTCAAAAAGACTATTACCGAAATCGAGGCACTGGAGCATCTCCTGAAACTGCCGGACAAGAGGCCGCTTCGGATGGCCGATTGGAAGGCCGCGAACCAGAAGCATGACAAGATGTATGCCAATGATCCGTGGTTCCGGCTATGGAAGCGAACGCTTTGAAGACCGGCTGCATGGAGTGGATGCGCTCGTTGATCATGTGGGAGGGAAAACGCGCTCCTATTCTGGAACATTTGTAACCGCGAAAGCCGGTACAATTGGCCCTTGCATTATTGAATGACAGGAGTAGCGATGCGCTTTGTTCGTGATTTCTTCATTGCCGTTCTCATGATGACGTTGGCCGGAACGCTGGCCCAGGCGCAGACACTATCGGGGTACAAGGTGTCCCGGCGCATTACGCTCGCCGGCGAGGGTGGATGGGATTACCTGACCTTCGACGGAGAGATGAACCGGCTTTACATCGCCCGCGCCACGCGCGTGATGGTGGTGGATGCCGACGGCGGCAAAGTGGTGGGAGAAATTCCGAATACCCTTGGCGTGCATGGCGTGGCGCTGGTCCACAAGTTGGGACGCGGCGTGACCAGCAATGGCAAGGCCGATTCAGCCACCATCTTCGACCTGAAGACGCTGGCGCCGATCGCCACGGTGAAGACCGGCACCAAGCCCGACTGCATCCTTTTCGATCCATTCAGCGGCCTGGTGCTTACCTTCAACGGCAAGAGCAACGATGTGACGCTGATCGATCCCGAGAAGGCGGTAGCCGTGGGCACCATCGCGCTGCCGGGCCGGCCGGAGACGGGTGTCTCCGACGGCAAGGGCAAGGTCTTCGTCAACCTGGAAGACAAGAACATGATTGCCGAGATCGACGTGGCGGCGCGTAGCGTGCTGGCTAGCTGGCCGCTGACAGGATGCGAGGAACCGACGGGACTGGCGATGGACACGGCCAACCGCAGGCTGTTCTCCGGCTGCCACAACGGAACGCTGGTGGTCACAGATGCCGACTCGGGCGGAACCGTGCAGAAGCTTGCGATCGGCAACGGAGTGGATGCTGCCGCGTTCGACAAAGATGCGGGGCTGGTGTTTACCTCCAATGGTGAAGGCAGCATCTCGATCATCCGGCAGGAAGGTCCGGACCAGTACACCAGCCTGGCCGATGTTCCGACGCAGAAGGGCGCGAGGACCATGGCACTGGATGCAGGCAAGCACGTGGCATATACGGTGGCGAACGCGGCGGCGGACGCCTCGGGCAAACCAGGTGCGTTCGAGTTGTTGGTGGTGGAGAAGTAAGACGTTCTGGCGCGGGCGGTGAAACAGACGTTTTACAGGTATTGCGTTTACGACGTTAGTCCGGAGGCGAAGAAGAACTTTTGTGCAAAAGCGTTGGGCGTTTGTGCTTTTCGTGCGTGGCGTCAGGTACGCTCCTGCAAGACCATAAGAAATGTTGATCCCACGCATACAGAGAATTCATTCGATTGATACGCTTTGAAACTTGAAGCAGCTCGGCTTGCATGGTATCCCTACACCAGTTGATTTTGGCACTGCCCTTGGGAGACGAAGGACAGAGGAGAAACGAGGATGCCATGTTGAGGAACGCCCGTACTCAAAAAACAAATTCAATGAACCATGTGAGCAATCAAACAGAGAAGAATCGCTCCCTGCGCAGACAACAAGCCAAGGCTACGAATTCTTCGGTGCCGATTGAGCGGCGCACTCAGTCGGTAATCCAAGAACCTGTGGACCCCAGCGAGCAAGCCATGGACATTGCCATCGGCGGCGAAGGGAAGCCGTGGGTTGAAAGAAGGAAAGCAGCTTAGTCAATCGACTCGATGAGTCCTTTTAATCCGAGTCATCTTCACGAAATCGAGATCAGCTTCGAAGAAACAGGTAGGTGCGGAACGAAGGGGCGGTCAGTGAGCTGTCGGCGGAAAGCTGGATCCCAACGCCCTGGAATCGGCTTCCCGCATTTCGGGCAGCGGCCATCCGGTGTCAAATGATATCCGGTGATGAGATAGCCGTGACGTTCCACCAGAAGCTCATGGCAATCGGGGCATCGCGTGTTCTCCAGGTCACCCACCTCCCCAGGAAGATTGCCCGCGTAGATGTATCGCAGGCCAGCCTTGCGTCCGATCTGCGCCGCGCGCAGGAGCGTCTCTGGGCTGGTGTCATCCGGATCGGTCATCTTGTAGTCCTGGTGAAACGCAGTGACATGCCATGGAATATCCGGCGACACGCTGACGAGAAACTCCGCCAGGCGGGTGAGTTCATCGTCGGAGTCATTGAACCCTGGGATCACCAGGGTGACGATCTCCAGCCAGAAGCCCATCTCATAGAGGTGGCGAATCGTCTCGAGAATGGGTTGCAGGCGGCCGCCGAGCTGGTGGTAGTGCTGCTCGTCGAAGCTTTTGAGATCGACTTTGTACAGGTCCACCCACGGTCGCAGGAATTCGAGTACCTGAGGCGTGCCGTTGCCGTTGGAGACGAACGCAGTCGTCAATCCGGCTGCCTTGGCTTCTTTGAAGATGGCCACCGCCCATTCTGCGGTAATCAGCGGCTCGTTGTAGGTGCTGACCAGAAGACGAGCGCCTTGATCGAGCGCCTCGCGAATCAGCATCTCCGGGGTTACTGCTGCCGGCCGAACCACGGCGTGAGGGTCGCGAATTGCCTGCGAGGTGACCCAGTTCTGACAGTAGGAACAGTGAAGGTCACAGCCCAGCATGCCAAAGCTGTAGGCGAGAGCGCCGCAATGAGCATGGAAGAAAGGCTTTTTTTCAACGGGATCACACTGCACGCCGCCTACATAGCCCCAGGGAACGTAGAGCGTTCCTCCGCGGTTGAAGCGGACTTTGCAGACCCCCGCTTGACCCTCGGCAATGGGGCAGCAATGTCCACAGGAGTAGCAGCGCACCCGGTTGCGGTCCAGCTTCTCGTATAATTCGCCCGCCGCCTCGCTGACGTGCTGATCAAGAACTTCTTTCAGCGTTGCCATAATGAGGAGCTCCTTTCATGAACAGAGCTCGAAAACATTAACGACAGGCACTACAGTAGCACTTTTCCTGAGTAGATTCCGCTCGGGCACTGTGCTTGGATCTGCCGAGCGTTGAACCGCGGGCGTCAGGTCGTGGGCATGAGTTGTTGGACATGCTCCGGTTCCTCACCCAGCCACGCCGGGTTCTGCGCAGTGGAGTCGAAGATCGAGGTTGTCTTGAACGGTTCAAATGCTCCGCTCTTTGCAGCCTTTTCCGTCTTCGCCAACAACGCCGTCACCTCGGGCTCGCTCAAGGGGCGGAATGTGCGCCAAGCCTGAAGAGCCTGTTCAAGAATCTCCATACTGTCTATTCCGGTTATGACCACTGATGTTGGCAGGTTTAGCGCATAGTGCAGACATTCGGTTGGCGTAACCGTTCGGGATTTCAGAATGATTCCATTCGCCATGGACTTCATGCCGAGCACGCCTATCTTTTTCTTGACGAGTTCAGGGACGACCAACTTCTCAAAGCTGCGGTAATGCCCATCCATCACGTTTAGCGGCATTTGTGCAGTGTCAAACTGGAAGCCGTTATCCTCGGCCACTTCGAGCATGTGCAGATGGATGTGTGGATCTTTGTGTCCGGTGAAGCCGATATAGCGGACTTTGCCCGCCTTCTGCGCCTCGACCAGTGCCGCGTTGGCACCCTCCGGGTCAAAGATGCGGTGCGGGTCTTCAAAGCGAATAATCTCGTGGTGCTGCACCAGGTCGATGTGATCCGTATCGAGCCGCTGCAGTGATTCGTCCAGTTGCTTTGCCGCAGCCTTTTTCGAACGGCCGTCAATCTTCGTCATCAGGAACACCCGCTCGCGGTAGCCATCACGCAGTGCTTTGCCCAGGCGGATTTCACTGATGCCGTTGTTATAGTCCCATGAATTGTCCATGAAGTTGATACCGCGATCGATCGCCGTGCGAACAATGCGGCGGCTCATCGGCTCATCCACATGAGGCAGACCGAGATGCCAGCCCCCAATTCCGATGGCGGACACCTTCTCTCCCGTTCCACCCAGCACACGATACTGCAGCCCCTCTGAACCTGCTCCCATAGACATGCGCCCCGCCTTTCTTGAGTAGATGGATGCGTCTGGTGTCGTCCTGTTGCCCGCTACTTCCAAGTGTCCTACGCCTTCGGAGCTTCCTTCGCCTCTGCCAGTGATTGTGCCGATAGCGAAGTAGGTTGGCATATTCAGTCCAATGAAGCGACTTGGTGGGGATGGTGGCACAACGTTCCTCTCGCGCCCAGCGAGGAACTCTCGCGACGCAGCGCCGCGAACGACCAGGCGATTTACTGCCTGTTACGCCACCTTGAGCAGAGCGGCCAGCCCTTTCACATCTTTGATCGCAACCTGCCGGGCGTCTACTTCCAATAGTCCCTCGGCCTGCAGCCTCATCAGGTGACGCGAAACTACTTCGCGGACTGTCCCGAGTTGATTGGCCAGTTCCTGATTGTTTCCTGGCAACAGAACTTCAATTCCCCGCGCGGACTTACGCCCCTTGCTTTGTGCCAGACGAACCAGCAAGGAAACCAGCCGCTGACGAGTGGTGGTGAAGGACAGCTCCTCAATGATGCCGATCATCCGCCGAAGTCTGGCGCCGACGAAGGCCAGAACCTTGAGCGCGACCTCCGGGTGAGCCAGACAATCATCACGAAAGTCCTTGCACGAGATAAACGCAACTTCGGTCTCTACAATTGCCACCCCGGAAGCAGCATAGGGGCCGTCATCAAAGACCGGGATCTCCCCAACCGATTCGCCGGCAACATTGATGCCCAGAACCTGTTCGCGTCCGCAGGCCGAAGCCTTGAACATTCTCACCTGTCCCCGAGAAATGATGTGGAATCCTTTGCAGTGTCCGCCCTCATGAAACAGGACTTCTCCTGCGCGGTAAGTTTTCCTGATTGTTTTCGCGGCTAGCCACTGAATCTCGGATTGAGAAAGACTGGAAAACAGGGCTGTCTTCCGCAAGACCTCTGCCACATCCCCACGCTTCGTGTTCACTCGCATCCCCCGCAAGTATGCCTCCAGCTCTGGACTTCGCACCGGCGGCAGGTGAGCACTATTGTAATGCGTTCTTGTGGGCGTGACTTTGGCCGCTGGTTGGCCTTACCGCTCATCGATGAAGTCGGCACCCTGCTCGCCGCCCTGGCAGACGCCGCCTCGGGCCATCACCCTGCATGCTTGGCTTTGATCAGGCGCAGAGCCACATTCGCTGACTCCCTGACCGTAAACCCCATCTTCGGATGCGAGGGCTGGAAGTCTGGCGTGATGCCCAGGAGCGTCAAAGCCTCCGCGGTGCTGGGTCCGATGCAGACAACCACGATGCGCTTGAGGCTTTCGAGTAGATGCCTCGAGCTGCCCCATCTCACGCGCCACCTGGCAGAAATGCATGGCCTGAATACCGGTGAGAAACAATAGCACTTCGAACTCGCCGCGCAGCACCGCGCCAACCGTGGCGCGTATCTCGTCAAGGTTATCGGACACCGCCCATTGATAGACGGGAACGCGCGTCACCTGTGCGCCCCGCTGCGCTAGTCCTTCCAGCAGGGCTGAGTTCACTGCCCCGTATTCTTGCACTGCAACTCGAAGGCCACCAATGCCATCCGGATAGGCCGCATCCACTGAGTCGAGCACCTCGCGCCAGGTGCTTGGTTCCGGGCTGACGATATCGGCCGCAACCCCGAACTCGCGCAGCGCAGCAACCGGCTTCGGTCCGCGAACCGCAATCTTTGTCTGCTTCAGCGCGGCCAAGAACTCCTCGCGCGGAAAGCGCGTTAGGACTGCGTTAAAGAGGATTTTGGCTCCGGCCCCAGTCAGGAAGAGGACCAGATCGAACTGCCCCGCCATCAGAGCCTTCGCAAAAGAAAATGCGTCCTCGTTTGATTCGAGCGGGACCTCCCGCATTACGGGGACCACAGTAGGTACGCCCCCATAGTTTCGAATCAGAGTGGCAATTTCCGTTGCGCGCCGATTCTCCAGCGCAAGCACGCGCAGGCCGCCAAAACCCGTTTCTGCCATGTTCCTCCTGTTGTGCGGCGGCCGACCTCATCGGCAGGCCGCCCCGCTCTGCACCGCTGTTCAATCTGCCTCGGCGGCCACGGCGCCCGTGCGACCGCCCAGCGGACTCCCAAATGCAAAGATAGCAGCATACCGGGCTTGCTCTGCCGGCCAAGTCCTCACCCAGCGCCGCCCCAATGCAAGGAGCGCGGAGCATGCAATAAGAAAGATCGCCGAATACACCGCAAAACCCGTATTGTAGTGCCCGGTTCTGCCTTTCAGGTAGCCCAGGCCAAAGGGAATGAAGAACCCGCCGAGCCCGCCCGCCGCTCCTACAATTCCGGTCATGATCCCAACCTGGGTGGAGAAGCGCAGCGGCACAAGCTGAAAGACTGCACCGTTGCCCATGCCTAGAGCGGCCATGGCGAGGAAGAGAACCACCGTCCCGGCGGCGAGCGGAGGCAGCGTGCTCATTGCCGCAAAGGCGGCAGAGGCGCAGGCCAACAGCAGAAGCAGGAAACGGTAGCCGCCGAGCTTATCGGCAAGCCAGCCGCCCACCGGGCGCAACAAGCTGCCTGCAATCACAACCAATGTGGTGAAGTCGCCAGCGCGGACTTTCGAGAGGTGATACTGATCGGCAAAGAAAAGCGTGAGATAGCTTGTCAGTCCGACGAAGCCGCCAAAGGTCAGACTGTAGAAGAAAGACATCCAATAGGTATCGCTTTCTCGAAATAGCCGCGCATAGTCAGCTGCTGACGCCGCGACCTTGCGCGTGGGGTTGTCTTTGGCGCACAACGTAAAGATCACCATCACGGCTAGCACCGGCAAGGCGGCGAAGGCAAATGCAGCGTGGTAGCCGTAGTGTTGAGCCAGCCGCGGAGCAAACAGCGTGGCCATCAGCGTTCCGGAGTTGCCGGCGCCTGCAATGCCCATTACCAATCCCTGCTGCTCGGGCGGATACCAGCGGCTCGCCATCGGTAGGGCTACGCCAAAACTTGCTCCGGCAATGCCCAGCAGAAATCCTGCGCAGTAGAAGTGCCAAAGCTGATTGGCAAAGTGCCATCCCAGCGCCAGCGGAACCAGCGTGACGGCCATGCCGAACAGACCGGCTCTACGTCCGCCGATTCGGTCGGCCAAGGCAGCCATCACCGGCCGGAACAGCGAGCCGCCGAGCAAAGGTATCGCAGTCAGCAATCCTTTCTGCGCCGGCGTCAGATGTAACTGCTCCGAGATGAATGGCGCTAAAGGCCCAAGCAATACCCAGACCATGAAACTGACGTCAAAGTAGAGCAATGCCGAGATCAGCGTGGGGAAATGGCCTGATTTGAGAAAAGCTTTGCGGTCCATCGATGGCTCCTTATGGTCGGATGATTGTTCGGTCTGAGTGAATGGCTCGGGTGTGCCATGGGAATGCCGGAAGACATCGTCGCGTTAGGCAGTGAGCTACCCTCTTGCACTACGCACCATTGCCACGATGAACACGTCAGGCAATGCAACGCAATCCTGGCTCCGAATAACCACAGCCTAACTGCCACTAATTTGTTTTGAGATGAAGGGCAGCGGTCACGCGGAACACAGAGCGCACCTTCTGCTTACTCGGAAAGACGGCACGTCCAGGTGCCGCATGAGATATGGATGAGAGATTACATAAGGAAGTCACACAAATCAACAGCCGACGCGACAGAAATCACAGCGATGCGTCTTCGAAAACGCAAACTTCACTACTTGAATCAATTTCTTTTATGGCCGCAATTAACCCACGTTATGAGAGAAGCGCGAACTGATCGTTGCACGACAAAAATCCACTAATTTCTGAAAATGTTTTTCAATAAAAGGAGTCAGACTCTTGCATCTCATTTTCAACTGCGACATCATATGAACACGGAAGGAAGTTTCTCTTCCCTCCTCTGATCACCTCGGCACTGCGACGTGCCGTTCAGCGGATTCCTCACTAGCGCTCCCTGACGTGCGCTGCTTAATCGGTAAAACATAAAAGAGGCATGGCACTCATTGAGTGCACGTTCGCTGCATTCATATGTGTTCTCCCGATTCCTGCGACCCCGACCTCTCAACTATATGTTCCGTTTGCAGATGTACGGCAAGGCTTAGGCGCTGACGCGCCCCCGTTTCCGTAGGAGGACGAAGTGGAGTTACCGCTGCTGAAAAGGGCAACCGAAACGGGAGAGACATTCCTCTTCACGAACCACCCTGCCTCGGCATGCTCGGACTCGGACTGTGCCTGCACGGAACTGCCAGTGGAGGGATTGATACCGTTGCGCGTTCCCGGTCCCGGCGAGCAATATCGCTTTCACTTCGACATGACGAAGTGCATCGGGTGCAAATGTTGCGTGGTTGCCTGCAACGAGCAGAATGGAAATCCGGCGGACATTAATTGGCGCCGTGTGGGTGATATTGAAGGCGGAACCTATCCGGATACCATGCGCAACTATCTTTCCATGGGATGCAATCACTGCGTGGAACCCACCTGCCTCGAGGGTTGCCCGGTTGGCGCATACACCAAGGAATCATCCACCGGCATCGTGCTGCACAGCGCCGAACAATGCATTGGGTGCCAGTACTGCGTCTGGAACTGCTCCTACGGCGTGCCGCAATTCAATCCGGAGCGCGGGGTAGTGGGCAAGTGCGATATGTGCCATGACCGTTTAACGGGAGGCGATTCTCCGGCCTGCGTGAATGCCTGTCCGGAGCAGGCCATACGCATCGAGATCGTGAACGTAGAGCAGTGGCGCGCCGCCTATGCGTCGGCAGCCAACGCTCCGGGGCTTCCCTCGGCCGATGACAGCCTCTCTACAACCCGCATCACGTTGCCCGCGGTTCTTCCCAGCAATGCCACCAAAGCCGATGCCTATCGTGTCCGGCCGGAGCATCCGCATTGGCCGCTGGTGGTGATGACCGTGCTCACCCAAACTTCGGTGGCGGCTCTCGGCACACTTCTCGGAGAAACTCTCCTGCATCCGGCGCAACGCCCGCGCTTCGCGGCGATTGGCATCCTGCTGGTCACCATGATCGCCCTCAGCGCTTCGACCTTCCACCTGGGACGGCCCGCCTTTGCGTGGCGTGCGTTGAGCATGTGGCGCCGCTCATGGCTGAGCCGCGAGGTGCTGCTGTTCAGCATGTTCGCCGGAGCAGGCCAGCTCTATGCCGCGGCGCTTTGGTTTAACAGCCCGGCAAAAACCGTCCTCGGAGCCGGGGCTGCGGCCATCGGTTGGTGCGCCATCTTCGCCAGTGCCCGCCTCTACACGGTTGCGGCGCGCCCGGCTTGGAACAGCCCCTTCACCTTTGCAGAGTTTTACCTCTCCGCATTGTTCTCTGGACCATTGCTTGCCGCACTGTTTCTCCCGGAGGACCGCCGGCAGTTACATCTATTTGCTGTCGCCGCAGCGCTCTGCATCCTCTCGCAACAGATGGCGAAGTTCGTGTGGCTCAGCTATTCCGAGGTATTTGAACTTCGCTCCTCGGGGATGCTCCTGGCAAATCCGCTCCAGTCACCATTCCTGCTGCGCGCTGCAGGACTTCTCCTGTTGGTCCTTCTACTTTCATTCGCAGGTGGAGGAATGGTGATTGCGGCGGTTGCTTTCGCGGCCAGCCTCGGCCTTGAGATTCTCGGGCGATGGCTGTTCTTCGTCAGCGTGGTGCCCAAAAACATGGCGTCCAGTTACCTGGATACTCAGGAGGCTGCATGAAGAGTCTGCTCTCGATCCTGGGCTTTGATACGGCAAGAGAGAAGTATGCCTATGCCGAGGATGCCTTCGCGGGACACGTCTCTGCGCAGCGTTTGGCCGATACCTGGGTGAAGACAACGTGCGGATACTGCTCGGTGGGTTGTGGCATGTTGGTGGGCATCAAAGACGGACGCGCGGTCACCACGCGCGGCAATCCAGACCATCCGGTGAACCGCGGCAAGTTGTGTCCCAAGGGACTGGCAGAGCACTACGCAATTTCCGCACCAGGCCGAGCGACGCATCCGCTTCTGCGCCGCAATGGCATCTTGGAGCCTGTGTCCTGGGCCGAGGCCACCCACGCCATGGCCGCGGAGTTTCTTCGCGTACAAGAGCGCTATGGACACAATGCGGTCGGCGTGGTGAGCACCGGCCAACTGCTTACCGAGGAGTTCTACGCGTTAGGCAAATTGGCGCAACTTGGCCTGGGCACGAGCAACATCGACGGCAACACCACGCTCTGCATGTCCACTGCGGTCGCCGGGTACAAGGGATCGTTCGGCAGCGATGGTCCTCCGGGCTGCTACGAGGATTTCACGGAAGCTGATGTCATCCTTCTCATTGGCGCGAACATTGCAGAGAACCATCCGATCCTCTGCCAGCATCTCGACGTAAACACGCACAAGACGTTGATCGTCGCCGACCCACGCGTCTCCAAGACCGCGATGATGGCCGATCTCTATCTGCCGGTCAAGCCGCGCTCCGACCTCGCGCTGCTCAACGGAATCGCCCATATCCTCATTCGAGAGGGACTGATAGATCGCGCCTACGTCGATGCGCACACCTCAGGCTATGAAGAACTCGTCCAATGCGTTCAGCGCTACACGCCCGAGTATGTAAGCGAAATCACCGGCCTCAGCGTCGATCTTCTGCGGAAGGTGGCACTGCTCTACGGACGCGCTAAGCGCGCCATGATCTGCTGGACGATGGGCGTCAATCACAGCTCCATCGGGACCGCCACGGTCAACGCCATCAATAATCTTGCGTTGCTCACCGGCAAAATCGGCCGCCCCGGCTCATCGCCACTTTCGATCACCGGCCAGTGCAATGCGATGGGCACGCGCGAAAGCGGCTTCGCATCCAGTTTGCCGGGCTATCGCAAGTTTGAATCGGAGAAGGACCGCGACGAACTCGCCACTCTCTGGAATCTCCCTGTCGAGCGCATTCCCACCAAGCGCGGGCTTGCGTATCCCGACATTATAGAAGCCGTGCTGGCCAAGAAGATTCGCGCACTCTGGATCATCGCCACCAATCCGATTGTCAGCTTTCCCAATGTCAACATTCTGCGGCAGGCGCTGGGTGAACTCGACTTCCTGGTGGTGCAGGATGGCTTCCATCCGACGCCTACCTCCGATCTTGCTCACATGGTTTTGCCCGCAGCCATCTGGGGCGAAAAGGAAGGGACCTACACCAATACGGAACGGCGAGTCAGCAAGGTCAATGCTGCGGTTGCGCCTCCAGGAGAAGCCCGAAGCGACTTCGACATCTTTCTCGCGTTGCGCGCGAACTGGGCTGCGCCGATGAGATATTCCCTGGATGGACAGGCCCGCGCGATGCCTTCGATGAGTGGCGCCGGGTTTCGATGGGCCGGCTCTGCGACTACTCCGGCATCACCTATGAACTACTCGAAGAACATGGCGGCGTTCAGTGGCCGTATCCGTTGGGTAGCGATTCGGCACCACGAGCATCGCGGCGGCTCTACTCCGATGGCGTGTTTCCGACAGCGGACGGCCGCGCCAAACTCGTGAGCACGGAGTGGACGCCATTTCCCGAGCAGCCCACCAAGGAGTATCCGCTCATCTTGAATACAGGCCGCACGGTGGAGCACTGGCACACGCGCACCAAGACCGGCGGAGTACCCATCCTGCAGAAATTGTCTCCGCGCGCCTGGCTGGAGATGAATCCCCGCGATGCCGTGAAGCTTGGATTTCGTCCTCATGACCTGGTGGACCTGATCTCGGCGCGCGGCGAGGTTCGCAAGGTAGAATTGCGTATCACCGAAATCACGGCCCCAGGCCAAGTCTTCATGCCGTTTCACTTCGCGGAGTGGAACGTCAACAACATTACGCAAAGCAAGTTCGATCCTGTCTCGCGCGAGCCGAATTACAAGCAGAGCGCGGTACGGGTCGAAAAGTCCGCAGCAGCAGAGCGCTGAATCCAATACCGGAGTTGCAACGATGGAAAAGCTGGTTATTGTCGGAAATGGAATGGCTGGAATCGGTTGTCTGGAGCAGATTCTCAGGCTTGACCACAACTTTGATATCACGGTCTTCGGCGATGAGACATACGGAAACTACAACCGCATCATGCTGTCATCCGTGCTGGCCGGCGAAAAGAAGCCGGATGAGATTATGTTGAACGATCTGGACTGGTACAAGGCGAACAACATCGATCTGCGGGTCGGCGTCCGGATTGTCGATGTGGATTCGTTGCGAAGACCGTCACCGGCGACGATGGCAGCGTGACTCGCTTCGACAAGCTTCTTCTGGCCACCGGCAGCCAGCCTCTCATTCCCGCCATTGAAGACGTGCAGAAGGACGGTGTCTTCGTCTTCCGCACCCTTGACGATACTCGTGCGTTGCTGGAACGCGCCCGGCCGGGAGTCAAAGCAGTGGTAATCGGAGGCGGGCTGCTTGGGCTGGAGGCTGCACGCGGCCTCTCGGTCCAAGGCTGCGACGTAACTGTCGTCCATCTGATGGAAACCCTGATGGAGCGGCAACTGGACGTGACCGGCGGCAGCTACCTGTCCACCAAGATGAACGAGATGGGAGTTAACGTGCTGCTTGGCTACAGCACCAGTGCCGTGCTTGGCAATGGCAAGGTGGAGGGCGTGCAGTTCAAAGGCGGCGGCAGCATTCCTGCCGAAATGCTTGTGATCGCTGCGGGCATCGTGCCCAACGTGGAGCTCGGCAGGAAGGCAGGTCTCGAGGTCAAGCGCGGAATCGTGGTGAACGATTACATGGAAACCTCCAATCCCGACATCTTCGCCGTGGGAGAATGCGCGCAGCACAATGGCATCTGCTATGGATTGGTGGCGCCGCTGCTGGAGCAGGGTAAAGTGCTGGCCGCCACCATCACCGGGAACAAGGGGCCAACGTATCAAGGCACGGTGCTCGCCTCCAAGCTGAAGATCATGGGCGTGGATGTTTTTTCCGCGGGTGAGATCAGAGATAAGGTCGATGGCTCGGAAGTCGTGCGGTACGAAGACCCATCGCTCGGCGTTTACAAAAAACTCACACTCAAGGACGGTAAATTAACCGGCGCGATCCTGGTAGGCGAAACCACAGAGAGTTCGCGCTATTTGGAAATGCTGCGCAGCGGGAAGGACATTGCGCCCATGCGCAAGCACCTGCTGTTTTTGCCGCCCGAAGACACCGGGCAACAGCTTGCGGAAATGGCCGACAGCGCAACCGTCTGCGGCTGCATGGGCGTCTCCAAAGGCACTATCCTAGAAGCCATTCGGGAGAAAGGCGTTTGCCGCTTGTCCGAGGTGAAGGAGACCACACGCGCATCCACCGGATGTGGAAGCTGCACCGAGCTTTGTCGCAGCCTGCTCAAGGCAGCGGTTCCGGACTATCAGGAAGACGCGGTCAAAGTGCTCTGCGCCTGCGTGCCCTTTGCGCAGGAGCAGTTGCGCGAAATCATCCGAGGCCAGCAGCTTCGCTCCGTTCAGGATGTCCTGGATATCTACGGCAACGGCGCGGGGTGCGAAGTCTGCAAGCCGGCATTGAGCTACATCATCGACATGGTGTGGTGTGGCGACCACGTGGAAGACCGCTCGGCGCGCTTCATCAATGATCGCGTACACGCCAACATCCAGAAGGACGGCACGTTTTCCGTGGTGCCGAGGATGCGAGGTGGAGTTACTTCTCCCGATGAATTGCGGCGCATTGCCGATGTCGCCGAGAAGTACAACGTTCCCATGATCAAGGTTACCGGCAGCCAGCGCCTCGATCTGCTTGGTGTGAAAAAGGAGGACCTTCCCAAAGTATGGGCCGACCTGGGCATGCCTTCCGGTCAGGCCTATGCCAAGGGTGTCCGCATGGTGAAGACCTGCGTAGGAACCGATTTCTGCCGCTTCGGAACGCAGGATTCCACCAGCGCGGGCATCGAATTGGAACGTCGTCTGGAAAACCTCTTCACTCCAGCCAAGGTCAAGATGGGCGTCGTGGGATGCCCCAGAAACTGTGCCGAAGCAACCGTCAAGGACATCGGCATGATCGGACAGGAAGGAAGCTGGCAGGTGGTTGTGGGAGGCGCAGCGGGGAAGTCGGTACGCAAGGCCGATCTGCTGTGTATCGTCGAGACCACCGAGAAGGCGCTTGAGGCCTGCATGATCTTCTTCCAGTACTACCGCGAACAGGCCAACTATCTCGAGCGCACCTATGACTTCGTGGAGCGGATCGGGATCGAACAGGTGCGCCGCGAGACTATCTATGCGAGCGAGGAGACGCAACGCGCATTGCTCGATCGCCTTGCAAAATCCAAGGCGCTCTCCTACGACGCATGGCTGGAACGCGACCATCCACGCACGACAACGCAGTTCACGCAAATTCAACCCATGGACACGGTGGCCCTATGAGTATGAACCCCACGAGTATGGAACCCAAGAGCACGCAACCCCGCTGGATACGCATTACGGAACCGGAAAATATTCCCCTGCGCGAGGGCCGCGGCATTGAAGTCGATGGCCACCAGATCGCGCTCTTCAACCTTGGCGACCGCTTCCTGGCCGTCGAAAACCGCTGTCCGCACCGCGGCGGTCCCTTGAGCGATGGCATCGTCGCAGGCGCCGTGGTGGTCTGCCCTTTGCATGCATGGAGGGTGTGTCTGGACGATGGCTCGGTGGTGAAACCTGCCGGCGAGACGGCCTGCGTAACCAGCTACCCGGTCCGGATGGAAGATGGCATCGTGTGGGTTCAGATTCCGGTTCAGGAACAGGCATCGGAACCAACGACAGCATAGCTCCGGTCGCTATAATGGCCTGGAGAAACGCGATTGGAAGTGAAGGCCGGCGCACGGTATGCTTTTGGTAGTTCGCAATCGCAGCAGAGGCGAGCTATCGATTGGTCCACAAGGAGAGATGCTGGAGGCTAACTTCACAGGCTTGCGCGTCCTTGCATTGGAAACACGGCGCGCCGCAGAGATTGAGGAACTTGTCCGAAAGTATGGCGGCGAGCCTCTCGTGGTTCCGGCTGCGCGTGAAATCCGCCTGGAGTCGCAGGACCATGCCCTGCTTTTCGCTGCCGGACTAATGCGGGGTGAATACGATCTCGTCATCTTCCTGACCGAGCTGGGTGTGCGTACGATGATCGACGTCGTGCGCAGCCGCTACGATCTCGAAACATTCCTGGTCGCGCTCCGGAAAATCAAAGTTGCCTCGCGCGGACCGAAGCCGGCGGCAGTTCTGAAAGAGTTCGGCATTCCGGCCGCAGTCACGGCTCCCGCCCCTCACACGTGGCGCGAACTGATGGATGAACTTGAACATCATTTTGGCGACGCGCTGCCCAAAATGCGCGTTGCCGTTCAGGAATACGCGGCCTCTAATCCCGAGTTTCTGCTTGCACTGGCCGAGCGCAGCCAGAGCGTGACTAGAGTTCCGCTCTATGAGTGGGCACTTCCGGAAGACGTGAAGCCGCTACGCGAGTGCGTCCTTGGCGTCGCGCGCCGCTACGCCGACGTCGTCTTGTTCACCACCGCCGTCCAGATCATTCACCTCTTCCAGGTAGCCACTGGAATGGGGTGTGCGGATTCGCTGTGCGCCGGGCTGCACTCCAGCGTGATTCTCTCCATCGGCCCCAGCACTTCTGAAGAACTGAGGAGCCATGGTCTTGCGCCGGACTTCGAGCCGTCACATCCGAAGATAGCGTCCTTGCTGCGCGAGGCGGCGGAACACATGCCGCAAATCCTGCAGCAAAAGCGTACCGGCTCTTCGGTCAGTTTTGCGCCGAGGCCTCCTGCTCTGCCCGGCCGCTCCACACGAGCGGCGCTGCATCGCATAGCGGACGCTCAGGACCTTCACATCGCAAGCCTCGTCGGTCCTGCGTCTCGTACCGGCATGGACTTCCTACATGAAATCGGCAGCCGCATGGCAGCCGCCGATCCTTTTCACTCCGTGCTGGACAGCATCGTCGAGTTTGTCTCCAAGATCATTCCCTGCGACTCCTGCTTCATCTATGTACTCGAGGATGATTTGCTGGTGCTACGCGCGTCGCGCAATCCTCACGAAAACCTTGTCGACCACCTCGCCATGCAACTCGGACAAGGAATTACCGGCTGGGTGGCCGAACACCGCGAGCCTGTCTCCATTCCCTCCCACGCACTGCGTGACCCGCGCTTCAAGTCGTTTCACGACCTTCCCGAAGATATGTTTGAGGCGATGCTTGCGGTTCCCATCCAGACTGCGGGAAAGGTCGTCGGCGTCATCAATCTGCAGCATCAAAAGCCCTACCAGCACACCGTGGATCAGGTGCGCCTGCTCTCGATGATTGGTTTCCTCGTCGGGGGCGAGATCGAGCGTGCCCGACTGGATATGGAAAACCTTCAGCTCTCCGAGCGCCTGGAAACCAGGCGCGTCATCGATAAAGCGAAGGCGATCCTCCAGCGTGACCTAGGACTCGACGAGCAGGGCGCCTACCACGCGCTGCAGCGCGAAAGCCGCGACCGCCGCAAATCCATGCGCGAAATAGCCGATGCTGTTCTGCTCAGCGACGATATGCGGCGCAAACTCAGCTCGCAGCTTGGAACATCCCAGGAACACTGATCGCATATGCGTGGGCGCGCGCTTCTGATGAATTAGCCCTGAATCTTGTCTACCGCAGCGTCCAGCGGAAGTGCTCTCGATTGCCGTTAACTGGGAACGGGAAGCGAAGTGGTTTCGCGCCACCTGAAGCGGGGGCGGGCCGAGAGGGACTGCTGGAAGTGGATGCCGGCCAGGTTGCGATCAAAGACGTGAGGGGACTGCCCGCGCTGCTGAAAGCGGCGTAATAAAAGCGGAGTTCGTTCGACGAACCGCCCACTCAGGCTGACTTCTTTGCGTCGCGTCCGCCTGTACCGAAAGGGAAGACCAAACGAGCCGGAAGTATGCGTTCCCGCCGGGTTTCTGCTTCAAGATTTAGAGTTCTTGCTTTGAGCAAGTCGGCAAGCGAAATCATCCCGGCCAGCCGCCTTTCAGAACCGCGCTCCAGTACTGGCAAACTCGTCAGCTCCGTTTGCGCCATTCGCGTAACTACTACCCGGAGGGGTTCGTCCGGATAGGCCACGACAGGGCTTCGCCGGATTACGTCGGAGAAGTGCTGTTCGCTGCCGGGTTGAGCCAGTTGCTCAAACTCATGGCGCGTAACTACCCCGATCAAACACTTACCATCATCAACGACCGGATACAGGTGCTGTTGGCGATCCAGCTGCGTAAGCTGCATGAATTTCGTTATTTCTTCTGCCGAGGGATCGAGGGGTAGGACCACGATGTTGGTCCTCATTGCCTCGCGCGCGAACATAATCTCCAGTGGGTCTACGGAATACTCGCGGCTCAAGTGATAACCGCGCCGGGAGATTTTTTCCGTAAGAATCGACCGCCGCAAGGCAAGAACGGTGAAGCCATGCGCAACCACGGCAGTCAGCAGCAGGGGCAGAATGACATTCACGTCATGAGTAAGTTCCACCGCAAAAACCACTCCGGTGAAAGGAGAACGCATGGTGCCCCCCAGGATGGCTCCCATGCAGATCAGCGGCCAGAAACCAATCCCTTCGTTGGGAAAGACCATTCCCAGCACCCCGCCCAGGGCTCCGCCCATCATGAGCAACGGAGCAAGTACGCCTCCGGATGTTCCTGAGCCCAGCGACACTGCCCAGATAACGGATTTCACCACCAGAATGCCAATGATGGCATATCTCGTTACATCGCCTTGCAGCAGTGCGCCAATCGTGTCGTAGCCGACCCCAAGGGCCTGTGGAAAGAGTAATCCCCCGATACCGATCACCAAGCCACCGAGCGCCGGCCACCACATCCAATGAATAGGCAGCTTCTGGAATCCATCCTCTGCGGCGTATACGGCAAGGGTCAACAGTGCTGACATGGCACCGGCCAGCAAACCCGCAAGCACGCAGCAAAACAAACATTGAAGACCGATAAATGCCGGATGCGCATGAACGGGAAAAAGCGGACCAGGTCCTATGATGTAACGCCGGGTCGCCGCTGCACTCACACTGGCGAGCGCAACCGGAATGAGACTTCTCGGCTTCTTTTCGAACAGCAGCAGTTCCACAGACAGCAGGACGGCCGCTAGAGGCGACGCGAACGTTGCGGACATGCCTCCAGCCGCGCCTGCCACCAGCAAGGTCTTTCGCTCGGCGCTCGTCAGGCTAAAAAACTGGGCGATCAAAGACCCGAACGCGCCGCCGGTCATAATGATCGGGCCTTCTGCGCCAAACGGGCCGCCCGACCCGATGGAGACCGCCGCCGAAATCGGCTTCCAGAAAGCGACCTTTGGTTCTACCCGCCCGCCCTTCAGGAGAATCGCCTCGATCGCCTCAGGAATCCCGTGACCGCGGATTCGTTCCGAGCCGAAGCGCGCCATCAATCCAACGAGCAGTCCGCCAATGATGGGTACAAAAATCTCCAGCCACCCAAGTCGGTTGCCGGCGGGAGACACAAATGAGCTGCTCCAGCGCTGATAAAAGCATAGATTGGTGAAGAGCCCAATGAGCCGAAGCAACCCGAGTGCGACAAATCCGGAAAGCACTCCAATGCAGATAGCGATTGCACTGATCGGAATCACGCTCCAGTTTGTGGTAAAGTCGCCGAGGGTTTTCGCGCTGTTCTCCGCCTCTGCATTGCGCCTGAACAACTTGGAATCACCACCTTGTCCAGTATTTTGATGCGGTCCAATCTTTCGCTGCTGTGACTTTAGTCATTGGATGAAGAAAATTACTGTGGCTTCTTATATATAGCTACATAAAGCCCTTATGCTCCGGTCGTCGCGAACGCCGTCACCCAGAGGAACACACGTGCAAACCCAACCGTCCCCAAAACTTCAACTCACTCTCGGCACCGGAGCGTTTGCCTTCTGCTTCGCGGTGTTTGGCTCTCTCTCTGCCATGATGCCGATAATCAGCAAACAAATGCATCTTTCTCCCGTGCAGAAGAGCGTTGCGGTGGCGCTTCCCGTGCTGCTCGGCAGCCTGGGCCGCATCCCGCTCGGGATGCTGACGGATCGCTTCGGCGGACGCGTGGTTTTCAGCTTCGTGATGCTGTTTTCCGTCATCCCGGCATTTCTGATGGGAACGGCGCTCGACTACCAGCGGCTCTTGATTTATGGCTTCTTCATTGGGATTGCGCTGGCGAGCTTTTCCGTGGGAGTCGGTTTTGTGAGCGGCTGGTACAGCGCGGAGCAGCAAGGATCTGCGCTGGGCATTTACGGGGCCGGAAACATTGGCCAGTCCTTCGCTGCCTTTGGCTCGCCCTTCATCGCGGCGGCGGTGGGATTCCGGTGGGGATTCTGGACGTTCGGTATTCTGCTGTCGATCTGGCTGCTGCTATTCGTGTTGCTTGCGCGCGATGCTCCGCGCCGCGTCGCGATTAAATCGTTCCGGGATACCGTGCGACCACTGAGTGATTCGCGAAGCTGGGTGCTGAGCCTGTATTACTTCCTTACGTTCGGCGGCTTTGTTGCCATGGCCATATACCTGCCCATCTTCCTGACGGAGATCTTCAAACTGACGCCGCAGGACGCGGGTATGAGAACCGCGGGATTTGTGGTGCTGGCTACGCTCATGCGTCCGGTGGGCGGGACGCTCGCCGACAAGGTTGGCGGACGGACGATTCTGAAGTGGGTGTTTCCCGCGACGGCTCTCATGGCCATCTTCCTGGCCTGCCCGATGATGGTAACTTTCACGATCGGGGCGCTTGGCATGGCTGCTGCCATCGGTCTCGGCAACGGCGCGGTGTTCAAGTTGGTGCCCCAGTACTTTCCTGATTCCGTGGGCAGCGTGACCGGACTGGTGGGCGCTGCCGGCGGACTCGGCGGTTTCTTCCCGCCGCTTGCTGCTCGGCGTAATCAAGCAGCAGACCGGTACTTTCACCCTGGGCTTCGTGCTGCTGGGTCTGTTTGCCATAATGTGCCTGTTCATCCTCACACGGCAGCCATCTCTGCAAACGGCAGAGTTAGCGGTGCACTAGATCAAACATGCGAGCGCCTGAGTTTCCAGTTCGAGGTTCGGATACCGCCCACGCTTTTGCCTCTGGCACGCTGGTCGCTCTGTTGCTGATCGCAGGCATCGTGGTGGGCAGCCGCGGGCTGAAGGACTTCGATCCCGCGCTGGTCTCCTATGCGGGTGCAACCGTGTTCGCGGCTTTCGGGCTGGGCTATCGCTATTCCATGTGGCTGCGCCGGCCGCCCACGCGCCTTTACTGGTACCGGGGATGGCAACTGTTTCTGCAGCCCAGGCAATTGCCTGGAAATATCGCTGCGCCTGGGCAGGATCTTCTGGAACAACATCTTCCTGCAGCGCTTTATTGGCAGGCGCTCCCGCGTTCGCTGGACCGCACACTGGTTCCTGGCCTGGGGATGTCTGCTGGCCGCCGCTGTCACCTTCCCGTTGTCGTTCGGTTGGGTGCGATTTGAAACCGCACGTAACAGTCAGGAGATCTACAACGCGTTCATGTTCGGCATCCCGGTTGGTAGCTTCCGCCTGGGAACGCCAGTCGCGGAACTGACCTTCAACATCCTCGATATTGCCGCAGTGATGGTTTTGATTGGTGTCTTCTTCGCCATGTGGAGACGTGCCAGCGATCGTGATGCGAGGGCGGTTCAGCAGTTCTCCAACGACCTGCTGCCGCTCATCCTGCTGTTTGCCATCTCCATTACCGGACTGTTCCTCACCGCCTCCACGCACCTGATGCATGGACTGCACTATGTATTCCTATCGCAACTGCATGCCATTACCGTAATCTTCACCCTGCTCTACCTGCCCTTCGGCAAGTTCTTCCATATCTTCCAGCGCCCGGCGCAGCTGGGAGTGGACTTCTACAAGCAGGCCGGAGCCGAAGGCGAGCAGGCAATCTGCGTACGCTGCGGCAACCCATACGCGTCACAGATGCAGCGGGAAGACCTCAAAGCCGTACAGGCTGCGCTCGGCATCCGCTACCAGATGGCCGACGGCACACACTATCAGGATGTTTGTCCGCAATGCCGCCGCAAGAATGTCGCGTTGACACAGGACAGTCTCTGGAAATCCCTCGGCGCGGATGTGCGGGGGATGGGAAAGGAGCTATGAGTGGCGAAGCTTCCAACGGATATTCCTGAACTCGTCAAGCAATTTGGTCCCACGCTGCACACCGTGCCGCCTGGCGGCTGGACGCACACCGATCAGGAAGAAAAGCTGGTGAAGACCCACTGCTGCTTCTGCGGCCAGCAGTGCGGAATTCAACTGCGCGTGCGCGAGAACAAGGTCGTGGGCTTTGAGCCGTGGGAGGATTTTCCCTTCAATCGCGGCAAGCTCTGCCCCAAGGGCGTAAAGCGCTACATGCAGGACGAGCACCCGGACAGGCTCAAGAGTCCGTTGCAGCGCGTGCAGGGCACGGGCTTCGCTCCCATCTCGTGGGATGCGGCCATGGAGCGCGTCGCCGGCGAAATTCGCCGCATTCAGCAGACCTATGGCAATGACGCGTTCGCCATTCTCACCGGCGCCTCGCTCACCAATGAAAAGGCGTACCTGATGGGCAAGTTCGCGCGAGTGGCTGTGAAGACGGCGAACATCGACTACAACGGACGCCTCTGCATGGTCTCGGCCGGCGCGGCCTCCAAAAAAGTTTTCGGCATAGACCGCAGCGCCAATCCCTGGAGCGACATTCCCAAAGCCAAGGTCATCCTGGTAGCGGGTGCAAACATCGCCGAGTGCGCGCCCATCACCACCGACTACCTGTGGCAGGCGCGCGAAAACGGCGGCAAACTCATCATCCTCGATCCGCGTATGACGCCCATCGCGCGCAACGCCGACCTGTTCATCCCCGTGCGTTCGGGCGGAGACATTGGCGTCTTCAACGGCATGTTGCACATCATGATCGAGCGCGGCTGGATCGACCGCGACTTTATTGCGCAGCACACCACCGGCTTTGATGCGGTGATGGAAACGGTGAAGAAGTACACACCGGAGTACGCTGCAAAGATCGCCGGAGTTCCGCCGGAGATGATCGTCAAAGCCGCCGAACTCTGGGGGCCTGCTCCCACCAGTTTCCTGCTGCATGCCCGCGGTATCGAACATCACTCGAAGGGCGTGGACAACTGCATCGCCGCCATCAACCTGGTGGTGGCCAGCGGACGCATCGGCCGCGAAGGCTGCGGCTATGCCATGATCACCGGCCAGGGCAACGGGCAGGGCGCGCGCGAGCAGGGCCAGAAGTGCGATCAACTCCCGGGAAGCCGCGACATTGAAAACCCCGAGCATCGCCAATACATCGCCAGCGTCTGGGGCGTTCCAGAGGAATCGATTCCGCACAAGGGTTTATCGGCGGTTCCTCTGGTGGAGGCGATTCACGAAGGCAAGATCAAGGGGCTGCTTTCGATCTGCTTCAATCCTGCCGTTTCTCTGCCCGACGGCAACTACGTGCGCGAAGCGCTGGAGAAGCTGGAGTTCTACATCAACATCGACTTCTTCCTTTCAGAGACCGCCAGGTATGCGGATATCGTGCTTCCGGGTTCGCTGATGGAAGAAGATGACGGTACCACGACCAACGTGGAAGGCCGCGTGATCCGTCACCGCCAGGCCGTGACGCCGCCCGAGGGCGCGCGCCAAGACTGGCGGATCATCAACGAAATCGCAGGCCGGCTCGGCTATGCCGAAAAGTTCAGTTCCGCGCCGCGCGAAATCTTTGAGGAGCTGCGCATCGCCTCCAAAGGCGGCGTCTCGGATTACTCCGGCATCACCTGGGATCGCATCGACCAAAGCAACGGCATCTTCTGGCCCTGTCCCGAGCCCGGCCATCCGGGCACGCCGCGCCTGTATGAGGGCGGAAAGTTCGGCCATCCCGATGGCAAAGCTCACTTCATTCCCATCGAGTGGCGGCCCTCGGCGGAGATGCCCGATGAAGAATATCCGATCATTCTTACCACCGGGCGCGTGGTCTCGCACTTTCTCTCCGGCACGCAAACCCGCCGCATTGGCAGCCTGATGGAGCAATATCCGCAGCCACGCTGCGAGATGCATCCCCGGCTGGCGGAAAAGCTGGGCGTTGCCGACGGCGACTTCGTAAAGGTGGAGAGCCGACGCGGCGAGATCGTGGTGCGCGCGCAGGTGGTGAAGACCATCCGTCCGGACACCGTCTTTGTCCCCTATCACTGGCCGCTGGACCGTTCGGCCAACAACTGCACCATTCGCGCCATTGACCCGGTCTCCAACATTCCTGAATTCAAAATCTGCGCGGTACGGGTGAGTAAGACGGAGGCTCCCGAAGATGCGATTGCGCGGCTTGAGCCGGAGGCGGGAGGCATTCGATGAGCGAGATGGCTTTTTTCATCGATCATTCGCGCTGCATCGGCTGCCAGTCCTGCGTGCAGGCCTGCGCCGAATGCGATACCCACCGCGGCGTCAGCATGATCCACCTGGAGACCATTCAGCGTTCGGACAGCGTGCAGACTGCCCCGCAAGTTTGCATGCACTGTGAAGATCCGATCTGTGCCCGCGTATGCCCGGCCGATGCCATCAAGAAAACTCCCGATGGTGTGGTGCAGAGTTCGCTGAAGCCGCGCTGCATCGGATGCTCCAACTGTGTTCTGTCGTGCCCATTCGGCGTGCCCAAGTACCGTGCTGAAATCGATCAGATGATGAAGTGCGACATGTGTTATGACCGCAGCAGCATTGGCAAGAAGCCGATGTGCGCCACGGTCTGCCCCTCCGGCGCGTTGGCCTTTACTACGATGGAAGAGATCCAGCGCACCCGCAGTGGCATCCCGGTAAACAAGTGGCGATTTGGCAATGAGACGGTGAAGACCAAAGTGCATGTAATGGTCCCGCGCGAGGTCGAACGCGTGGATGTGAAGCTCGTGCAGATCGCATCCACTCCGGCGTCTCTGCCGGCTGACCCCTACGATGTTGCGCTGATGCTGGAGGAAGTCTGATGAGTGGCGAAGAGAAGCCTCGCACCGCCTGTGACAAGGCTCCCAAATGGAAGCAGGATTTTCCCATCGAGTGGGAGGGCGATCATTACGTCACCCGCCGCGAGATGGTGAAATTTATGACCCTCGGCTCTGTGCTGCTGGCCGGGGCCAATTGGATCACGGTTCTCGCCGGCAAGCTGATGCATCGCGGAGCATCCGCACAGCGCGACATCGGCGCTGCCTCGGCTCTTGCCCAGCCGGGCATGCTCCTGTTTCGCTACCCGACCGATGCCGACCCTTGCATCGCCGTTCGCACTCCGCAAGGCAAGCTGGTTGCGTATTCGCAGGTCTGCACCCACTTGTCCTGCGCCGTACTATATGACCGGGCTGAGAACGCTCTGCTCTGTCCGTGTCACCGGGGCGCATTCAACATTGATCAAGGCAACCCAGTCGCCGGACCACCGACCCGGCCACTTCCCCGCGTCACAATAGAACAGCGTGGCGAACGGCTCTTCGCCACCGGGATGGAGGCCTGAATGAGCGTGCGCACCCAGGGGACAACGCTTTTTTCCGCGATCCTGATTCTGGTGGGAACAACCGTTGTAGTGCAGCTCTGGCTGCTTACGGTCTCAACCGAGGCACTGTTGAGCGGACAGACAAGAATTCTGATCCCTGCCGCGGCTGGATCGTCGCTTTTGCTGCTGATCAATGCGAGCCTGCTTCGCTACGTATATCGTTTCGATCGTGAGGTGGAGAAGGAGTAGCCTCCTCAGTCGATGGTCAAGCCGGATAGAGGATTTGCGTTCCATGGACCTGCGCAAAGGATGTCAGCGCATGCAATCGCGTGCCGGTTGCGCTGATGATCTCGCGCACTTCGATGTCTCGCACCAATAGCGCATCCGCAACCAGGGAACGGTGGCAGCGCCACGGAACAGCCTCAGCGCACATGACTGCGATCCTCTCCTGACGTGCGAGCCCAATCAACTCGTCAAGATGTTGCTGGAAATCCGCTGTCTGCATGTAATCGGCATAGCCACGGAAGCTTGCGTTGTGCCAGCCCGTGTTCACCGAATCCTTCCTGGCGTGGCGGAACCCGCCCAGTCCCGGCATATAGCTGTAGTGGATGCGCGCCGAATGCAGCGCGGGTGAAAGCTGGTCGCGATTGAATTGCGGGTTATGGCGCGACCGAGGCACCGTACGCACGTCCACCAGCCTCTGCACTCCATGCGCTTTGAGGAGATGAACGAACTCTGCAAGGGGGCGTGTGGAGTGCCCTATGGTCAACACCAACAATGGGAATCCGCCTGTGCGCTGGCTCATGCCGCCTCCGAGTGCATGCTGCTTCTGATGAGCAAGGCAAGAAATTGGCGCACAAAAGTAAGCTCCAGGCAGGCCGTACCGAATCTTGCCCTATATGACTCAGGCCGGTTCGCCTCGGGATCATCGCTGCGAAGCCGCATGATACAGCAAGGCGCTAACGTTCAAGTGTGCCGGATTGACCATCCATGACCACCGGGAGGCTTGTATCATCTACCCAGGACGGCTTTCAGGATGCCCCAATCCGTGTGGAAGGATTTCATGGACGTCAACAACCGCGCCGCGTTGATTTATGCAGTCGATGAGCCAGTCTTCTCGCAAGGAGACCCGGCGAATGCGGTGTTCTACATCGAGAGTGGCAAGGTGCGGCTCACCGTTCAATCGGTGGACGGCGAGCGGGCAGTTCTCTCCATTCTTTCCAAAGGCAGCTTCTTCGGCGAATGCTGTCTGGCCGGGCAGAAAGTCCGCAGCGCCACGGCGGGCGCCCTCCTGTGCAGCACCATCGTGCGCATAGAGAAGCAGGCCGCGATGGAGCTGCTCCGCAGCGATCCGGAGTTCGCCGAACAATTCCGCACTTATATGCTCGCCCGCGGCATCAGCATGGAAGCGGACTTGGTCTCTCATCTACTTGAGTCCAGCGAAAAACGCCTGGTTCGAATGCGGGGGATGACGAGCAAGTGCCGTACCGAATGGAAGCCCATCCCAGTTACCGCCAAGATGAGCCCGGAGTCCCTGGCCGGGATCGTCGGCACAACCAGTTCCGACGTCCGCTGCTTGCTCGACGATTTCCGCGAACTCGGCTTCATCGATTCCAGCGGCGGCGAAATGCGTGTGCATGGCTCACTGATGCGCATTGTGCAGCACGACGATGGCCTATGCTGAAGATGAAAGTCAGAAGTGCGGCGGCTGTGCCTCAAATCAAACGGTTGATCGGGGCGTCGAAGTTTCGCAAGTCCCAGGAGTGATCGTTACGATGGAATACGCAACGTTCAGATCGTTGCTCCGCCGGGTGATTGTGATCCCGATGCTGGTCACGGCAGCGCTTGCGGCTCTGCTTCTGTGGGAATCCTTCGACTTGAACAGAGCTTTGCAGTGGGTTGACCATACCGATCAGGTTCTCGACCAGTCCGCGCGTCTGCTCAAGTTGCTGGTAGATGTGGAAACCGGCATGCGCGGATACCTGGTAACCGGCGACCAGACGCTCCTTCAGCCCTATCTGGAGGGCACGAAAAGATTCGATTCCGAATACCGGGCCTTGTATCAGTTGGTGGATGACAGTTCTCCGCAGAAGCAGCGACTCGAGAACATCCGTGCCGGCTATGTGGCGTGGGTTGGCTACACCGACAAAGTGATAGCCCTTCGTCAAGCGGGAAAAGCTGACGCCGCTGTCTACGAGAGCCTGCACGGGGAACGCGGAATAGATACCCTTCGAGAGCAGATCTCGGAGTTTCAAGGTGTGGAAGCAGGACTGCGCGTTCAGCGCATCCGAACTGCGCACCGGCAATGGACCTTGATGGCCACAAGTTGCATTGGCCTTGGCCTGGGATTTGCAGTCTTCCTCGCGGTGTTCACCCGATACCACATCGAACGATTGGGCACCAAGCTGTTGCAGAACGAAGAGCGATGGACCGCTACTCTGGGCAGCATTGGCGACGCCGTGATCGCCACGGACAGCGATGCTCGAGTCACCTTCCTCAACTCGGTCGCCGCCGCTCTAACCGGGTGGACACTGGAGGAGGCTCAAAATCAGCGGCTCCCGGACGTATTCAGAATCGTCAACGAGCAGAGTGGGGAGGATGCGGACGATGAAGTGCGCCGGGTTCTCGAAGAGAGACAGTGTCTATCGGTGAGCAATCATGTGGCACTGATCGCAAGGGATGGGCGCGAAATTCCGGTCGAACACAGTGCGGCGCCAATTTTCGCGGGCGAAGGAAAAGTCATCGGCGTGGTGCTGGTGTTCCGCGACGTTGGGGAGAGGCGTCGGGAGCGGGAAGCGACCGCTGAGCAGGCCGCACTGCTCGAACTCACGCAGGACTCCGTCTTCGTGATCGAGATGGACGGGACGATCCGTTTTTGGAGCCGTGGGGCGGAGGAGATGTTGGGATACTCCAAAAGCGAGGCCACTGGACGAAACTCGCACGACCTGCTCCATACCGAGTTTTCGGCTTCCCTTGATCATATCAATGCTGAACTTATGCGCGCGGGACACTGGGAGGGAGATCTCATTAAGACGGCTCGGGACGGCCGGCGTATCGTATTTGCCTGTCGCTGGGCATTGCAGTGGGGCAAGCGCGGCCAACCGCCGCGCGTTTTGGAGATCAACAGCGACATTACGGAACGAAAGCGCGGAGAAGAGTCGCTCGTCTTGCAAAAAGAGCAACTGCGGGCGTTGGCTGAAAGGCTGCAGTGGGTGCGCGAAGAGGACCGCAAAAGGGTCGCTCGTGACCTGCACGATCAGATCGGGCAGATTCTGACTGCGATCAAAATGGATATGACGTGGATGACCCGTCATTTGCCGGAGTCGGAAGGCGCAGTGCTTGCTCGCCTGAAGGAGTCCATTCAGTTAATCAATGATGGCGTCACTTCAGTGCGCGCGATCTGTAGCGGGTTGCGTCCGGGAGTTCTGGACGACCTTGGCTTAGCGGCGGCCATTGAATGGCAGGCCAGCGAGTTTGCCGCTCGCAATGGCGTAAGCTGCCTGGTGTCTGTCCCGCCGGTCGATTTGCACTTGGATGGGGACCGAGCCACCGCCGCTTTCCGAATTTTTCAAGAGTGCCTGACCAACGTGATCCGGCATGCGCAAGCCAAGTCGGTGAGCGTATCCTTGTGCCAGGAAGATGAGTACATTATCCTGATCGTAGAAGACGACGGAATAGGTTTTCGTGAATCCGATTTGTCTAACTCTCTCGGATCGCTGGGACTCCTGGGCATGAAAGAACGAGCGCAGTTCTGTGGCGGCAATGTGCACATATCCAGTTCACCCGGCAATGGTACAACCGTCACTATTCGCGTTCCCGTGGACGCTCCCGGCACCGAGAGGGAACCAACATGCACATACTGATAGCGGATGACCACGCCGTCGTACGCCGCGGCCTCAGAGAAATCCTGGCGGACGCTCTTCCCGACGCGGACTTTACCGAAGTCGGAAACGGGGATGAGGTACTTGGTAACCTTGGGAAATCCAATACCGCAATGCTGGTGCTGGACATCAACATGCCGGGGCGTAGCGGGATGGACGTGCTGCGGGATGTGAAGCACACGTACCCGCGACTGCCGGTCATCATCCTGAGTTGCCAACCGGAGGACCAGTATGCGGTGCGCTGTTTGCGGGCTGGCGCGGCCGCCTACATCAGCAAAGAGAGCGCATCGGAAGAACTCGCGATCGCGGCCAAGAAGATTCTGGGCGGCGGCCGCTACGTCAGTGCGAGCCTCGCCGAGAAACTGGTTGCCAATCTGGACGAGTCGGTCGACAAGCCCCTGCATGACCTGCTCTCGGATCGAGAGCACGAAGTGATGAGAATGATAGCCTTGGGCATTCCGCTGACGGACATTGGCGATAAGCTTCATGTCAGCGTGAAAACCATTAGTAGCTATCGGGCCCGCATCATGGAAAAAATGAAGATGAAAAGCAACTCCGAACTTACCCGATACGCCATGACTCACAAACTCATCGATTAGCTTGACCCGTTGGTGTAGGAAAAACCCTACAGACCGAATCAGCAAAGGCCTACATAAATCACGGTCTTCGCCGATGGCAATTTGTTTTGCCGTCCGGTATCGTGACTTCAGGTCGAGCGCAAAGATGTATATCCTGATAGCAGACGATCACGCGAACGTACGGCGAGGCCTGAGAGAAATTCTGGCGGATGCATTCACCAACGCTCACTTTTCCGAGGCCGCCAACGGAACTGAGGTGCTGGCCCAACTGGCCATAGCTCAATACGGTCTGCTCTTGCTTGACATCAATATGCCTGGACGCAGCGGCCTGGACGTGCTGCAGGATGTAAAGCATGTATACCCACAGCTTCCTGTGATCATGGTGAGTGTTCAGCCTGAGAACCCTTATGCTTCACGCTGTCTGCGGGCCGGAGCCGATGCCTATGTCAACAAGAATACCGCCCCGGAAGACCTGGCGCCCGCAATCAGGAAGATACTGGGCGGCTCAATTTCCGCGCTTGACCAGAATAGAAATTAGTCACGAGCCTCGATGAATTGGTTGACGAGGCTGGAAAACGTTTTCTCTCCGGAACTGCAAGAGAACGAGTTCGCGTCTCTGTTCTCCCTGCATAAATCGTACTCCCCCTCTCCCATCCCATTTCGCATCGGCCTCGGAGTCGCCCGTGTGAATGTGTAGGAAAAGACCTACAAAGTTTACGTGATAATGCCTACATCAATAACAGTGTTCGCCGATTCCGTGTTTTTTCTCAGCTTGTATCTTGGTTTTAGAAGCATCGTAGCAACTGCCACATGCGCACACTCTGCAAGATTGGAAGGTATCGAGATGGCTACCAATTGCACCACTTTGGCGAATACAACCCCCAGGTTTCCGGTTGGCCTTATCTTTCCTGCGCCTTCGGCGGCGAAGCATAACTTAAAGATCGTTGCAAAGAAGATGGACACATCAAAAACTCAGGGCGCAACAGTCGCCCCTCAGACTCTACTGACCAGGATGGTGGCCGGAAAATCGCCGCGCGAATACCAGACCGATGACTCGATTTTCACGCAAGGCGATCCGGCCGATGCAGTCTTTTATATTCAGACCGGCAAGGTGAAGCTCACTGTTGTATCGACGAGCGGTAAGGAAGCGGTTATCGCCTACCTTCCGGAAAAGAGTTTTTTCGGAGAGGGTTCGCTTGCCGGCCAACCGCTTCGCATTTCCACCGCAAGCGCACTTCAACCCTGTGCCATCGTTCGTATCGAAAAGACAGTCATGCTCAACCTGCTCCAACGTGAGCCGGAATTCTCCGAGCAATTTCTCACCCACATGCTCTCCCGCAACATTCGCATGGAGGCCGATCTGGTTGATCATTTGTTCAATTCCAGCGAAAAGCGCCTCGCACGGTTGTTACTGCTGATGGCTAACTTCGGCCAGGATTCCAAGCCAGTTCCGCATATTGCGAAGATGAGCCAGGAGACACTTGCCGAGATGATCGGCACCACACGCTCGAGGGTAAGCTTCTTTCTGAATCGCTTCCGCGAGTTGGGTTTCATCAACTACAACGGTAGTGGAATAGATATCAATAGTTCTCTGGGCAGTGTTGTTCTACACGACTAAGGGTCATGGACAAGTTGGGTGCGAGCATTCAGCGGTCGTCCCGAGTGGTCGCCTACCCGTCAATTACTGCTCGGTTAATAGATACGGTGAACGGTCTGCAATGGGCCTGTACTGGAGACTGTGCCAGCCTAGAGTTAAGCCAAGATCGCTCAATGTTCAGCCCAGCAGGCAGGATAGGTAACGGCAAACGCCGATTGGACAGGAAATCCGACGGCCGCCGATTGGAGCTTGAATCCTAGACGCTGGCCGACATATCAGGACTAATCCCGCGAAACAGTCACAAATGTCGGGGTTCGAGGGAGTTAAGACCATTGGCGACTGAACCAAGCCTCGTTCCGGGGCACAGCTAACACGAAGATCTGTTTTCGACTGAGGTAGCGCACACAGGCAATGGACTGGGCGCGCATGGTCAGATCATCCTCTTCGCCACGGCGATTGGAGGCCGTCTCCATGGCAAAAAGCATGAACAAGCGCAAGCGGACGCCGAAAGCAGTCCTGAAGCTTCCGGACCTTGAACAATCGAAGTCAGCGGTACTGAACAGCCTGACATCTCCCAGTTCACAACGAACCTACGATCACAACATCAACTGTTTCGCAAGGACCTCTTGCCCATCCGCGGAACTGTCTGCAAACAAGCCGTCAGAATTGACAGCCTGCCCTGTTTCTAATACAGGCGGTCAGCAATTACTTTGGCCAGGCGATTGTAAGAAGAAAGACACTGTCAGTCTTCGCTTCAATGTCATGTAAAACTTCCTGGTCGAGGGTAAGTAGATTCCCGCCATGCATCTCGATGACCTGCCCCTGAGCGTGAACGTATATTTCGCCAAAGAGCGACTGAATTGAGAGGCGTCCTGCCGTTCGATGCTCGTGAAGCCGGCCTCCTGCTTTCAGCGCGACCAGCACAATCCGGAAGTCGGGGAATTTTACGATAGTGTTCGCTGTGTGTTCGGCTTGCCAAGGTTGCTCGGATTGCAGGCGCTGGACCTCGGCGGCCAGGTCAAAGCTCAGCATCGTCCCGGACGTCGGGACAGGCTCGCGAATGCGACCCTCCTTAGTGTGCTCCGTGTGTTGCATCCTCAACTGTTCTCTTGGGGTACGCGTAATGTCGTTCTCTGTCGCTTGGCGCCCAGGGGAAGAGAAAACCAGTTCGCCGCCATCCAAATCAGCTCTCTTGGCGAGCTGCTCCCAAGCCAAGCTCAGGGCACTGATGGGTTCATGATCAAACAGCCTAATCTGAAACACAGGCGGGCACTCCGTTTCCTGAGGCACCGGACAACCGCATCGCACGACGGCGTGCGACAGCAATACATCGCTGAGTGGCACTTCGTAGGTCTGGCCGCACTGATTGCATGGCAGCCTAATAGAAACGTGATCGAGGATATTCATCATTGATTCCACCGAGTCTTGGTCATTGCGATTCCACCCTGGCACATTGAGGACACTGATCGAGTCGCCGCGCTAGATCTTCTGCAAGCGCTTCGAAGGACTGGTGCGCATCAGTACCGAGGACCTCTTCGGCCTTTTCAAATTGTTCAAGCAGCAGCTCGTGATCTCGCGGTGAGAGTATCTTTTCCGCCATAGGAAAGAGGAGGTAGTCTTCCTTCCATATGTGTGCTGGATAGAGGCTAACAAGACTCTGTAGAACTTGAACGAGCGTCAGACGTCCTTTCTCCGGTTCAGAAATGTATGCAGATGTAGCAGAATTCAGGTCGTTCAGCAGTTGTCGTGATTTGGCGTGTTCACCTTTTAACGCCGCCAATGGGCATCCGGTGGGCGGCACTCCCTTACTCTCCAGATAAGGGAAGAAGTAGCTTTCCTCCTTCCCGTGGTGACACTGGTCGCTGAACACTCTCATGAATTGAAGAAGATCCCGCAGGATGTCGGGCTTGACGGCATGTCGCATCTCGAGTTGTTCCACGAGTTGGGCCATGACTGCGACCACTTTTTGAATAGTCTTGTGTTCACGTTCAAGTGCCTCCGTTGCCTTTGCCATTCCTGCCTCCAGTCCGTGTCTAGTTGACTTTTCGTCCCCGTTAGGGTGCATGCCTACTACTCACTCCGCTTCGATACTTTGATCTGAACCAGGAGCATGGTGGTTGCTTTCTTTGCTGCAATCGCGTGAGGTAGAAGGGGCGGCATATACGCAAATGACCCTGCTTGGGCCTGATGTACATCTTCTCCGAGCGTGACGTCCGCTTCGCCATTCAGGAAATAAAGCACTGCTGGGGTGGGGGCTGAGTGTGTTGACAGTTCCTGCCCTGGCGAAAATCCGAAGAGTGTGATGGTTACATGCTCGTCCTTCTGCAGTACCCGGCTTAGGATTCCTTCGTTCGGAGCTTTGACGTTTTCCAGCAAGTCAGCAATAAACTTGTAATCCATGCAGATTTTCTCTCACTTCCGGAACAGGTTTGTGAGTGCCTGTCGCATCGCCTGTCCATAAACCACGGAGATCGACGTTGTGAGCGGAATACTCTTCGGGCAGATTCTGACGCAGTTCTGCGCGAAGCTACATCCATGAATTCCGCCATCGCCCATCAACGCCTCAATGCGTTCTGTCTTGAGAACTTTGCCGGTAGGATGCTCATTGAAGAGACGTACCTGGTTGATGATTGCGGCTCCGACGAATCCGGTGTTTTCATTTACTTCAGGACACGCCTCAAGGCAGAGACAGCAGGAGATGCAACGCGACAGCGGGTACATCTCTTCCTGCATGGAGGGCTGAATTCGCGGACCTGGGCCAATATCGTAGGTGCCATCCACGGGCACCCAGGCCTTCACACGTTTCAGGTTTTCGAATAAGACGTTCCGGTCCACCGCGAGATCACGCACCACCGGGAACTTCGATAAGGGTTCAAGGCTGATCGGATGTTCCAGCTTATGTATCAAAGCAGAACAAGCCATGGCTGCTTTGCCATTAATCAACATGGCGCAGGACCCGCAGACCTCTTCCAAGCAGTTCGCGTCGTACACGATCGGAGTTGTCGGCTTCCCGAAGCGGTCGACTGGGTTCTCTGCAATGTCCATGAGCGCAGTGATTACGTTCATTCCGCGCCTCAGGCGTACCTCGAACTCTTCCCAGTACGGCCTGGACTCCGGTGTCAACTGCCTGCGGATTCTGAGTACAACGGTGCTTGGTGCCATCAGTCGTATTACGATATATGATGCTGAATGGGGTTCTTTGGGAAGCTTGTAAAGCTGATCCCGATTTGCTTTGGCGCTCAGGGGAGGCTTGACTCTTGCTAATTTTCTTACTGGCTTGCGTCGTTGATGTCCTCCACTTGCCGATGATTCTAGGTTGAACAGCACAAACTATTCACCCTGCCAGGAATCTATCTATTCATGGTTTCTTTCGATGCTGCACATCGGGCGGTGCACTACCCAGAGGACCGCCGCTTTCGTATCTGGGTTCGACCTTCCATTCTCATTGGCATCGCGATCGCCGTCTTGGCGGTATTCGTCGCCGCATGGATCGAGTTCGCCGTTGTCGGTCTGCCAGCGATTCCGCAGGTGGCCCAATCATCTCCGAACAACTTTGCAGGGCCGCACGGATTCCCACTGTGGGTGCGTTACTGCCATTTCTTCAATTTCTTCTTCGTGATGATGCTCATTCGCAGCGGACTGTCGATCCTGATGGATCATCCCCGGCTCTATTTCAACGACGACTGTACGCCGGGAAGCGAATGGATCCGCTTTACTCCCATCGAAGTCCCCCGCGATCGCATCTGGACAGCCAAAGACGACTCCCGCTATATCTCGCCTGTCGTTGCGACGCCGGGTTACAGGCATGCCATCGGAATCGCCCGGGTCTGGCACTTCATCAATGTCCACGGTTTCATTGTTACCGGCATTCTCTTCGCCATCATGCTATTCGACACAGAGCAGTGGCGGCGCATCGTACCGACTTCGTCGCTCGTCCTGTTGCAGGGCTGGAACATCTTTGTACATTACGCAACGCTCAATCTGCCGCCCGAGCCGAACGGCTTTTACGGATACAACGCGTTGCAGCAGATCGCGTATTTCACCGTCTTCTTCGTCCTTGGTCCGATGGCCATTCTCACAGGGATCGCAATGTCCCCCGCAGTAGTGAACCATTTCCCGTGGTACTCGCGGATTTTCGGCGGCAGACAAGCGGCTCGATCCATTCATTTCCTCACCATGCTGAGTTTCTTCGCGTTCATCGTAGTGCACGTCAGTCTCGTCGTGATGACCGGATTTGCGCGCAACATGAACCACATCGTCATAGGCACTGATGATCAGAGCACCGGAGGCATGATCTGGGGATTCGTCGGCATCGGAGTGGTTGTCCTCTCGTGGTTCGTAGCGCACTACCTGTCATGGAACCACCCACGCGGCTTGCAACATGCCCTCAAGTCCGTCACGTACCCGATGCAACTCCTCACCTTGAATCAACTGGTCCCGCGTCAGGATTACTCGGAGGCGCAGATCTCGCCCTACTTCTGGCCCAACGGCAAGATGCCTGTGCGAGAGGACTGGAAACAGCTGGCGCAGGCAGGGTTCCAGGATTTCCGTTTGAAGGTCGGCGGACTTGTCGAGAATCCGGTTGAGCTTTCAATTTCGGACATTGAGAGGCTCGGGCATTTCGAAGACATCACCATGCACCACTGCATCCAGGGATGGACCGGAATCGCGAAATGGGGCGGCCTTCCGGTGAAGCGATTGATTGAACTGGTGCGCCCCAAGCCGGAGGCCAGGGTGGTGGCCTTTTTCTCGTTCGGTGAAGGACTTTACGGCGGCACGTATTACGAAACGCAGACTGTCGACAATCTAATCAAGGCCGAGTGCCTTCTCGCCACGCACATGAACGGGCAGCCACTTCCGGATGTGTACGGCGCTCCACTGCGGCTGCGCGTCGAGAATCAGCTTGGCTACAAGATGGTCAAGTGGATCGAACGCATTGAATTTATCCGCTCGGAGAAGGAGTTGGGAACCGGCGAGGGTGGAAAGAATGAAGATGATGAATACTTCGACCTTCTACCCAATATCTGATCGAACCAACGAATTTTAGCGGGTGAAACGGTCCGGAGAAGGGACGAGGGTGCCACGCAAGTGATCGAGTGCGGCTCTGCTTTCCGCGCTCGTACGCCACCGAGAGGACTTCGGCATCTTCGTAGCTAGCAGTGAAGGCGCAAAAGCCCGATCGGATATACACTTCTACCGCCCGCCACAACCCGCGGCGGCTTAACCCAACGGACACAACTTCAACCTAGAAACGGAAAAATCTGTCCAAACAAACGGAGCCAGTTCTGTGAGACGGAATGAAAAGCCCGTTGGAATCCCCGGTCGAATTGCGTTGACCGTTCTCGTCTACTGCGCGGTATTATCCGGCAACCGCAGCATGGCGCAAACTCAAGGACTGGCGGTTGCCGACACCCAGAACCATCGCATCCTCATCTATCATTTTCCGTTCCGAACAAATGAAAGTGCCAGCGCGGTGCTGGGACAGGGGGACTTTGGCGGACAAAGAACGAATCGTGGGGCGAACGCCGCAGCCAACACACTGAGCGCTCCGCATGGGCTGTCGAAAGACCGGGCAGGGAGCCTCTATGTGGCCGACAGCTGGAACTGCCGCGTTCTGCAATTCCAGCCTCCGCTGATCAGTGGCCTGAACGCCACCCATGTGTTTGGACAAACCGGCTTCACCGCGGTCCATTGCCTCTTACACGCCCAAGCCACGGCGAGCGGCTTGGACCTCCCGATCTCGGTGGCCGTCGATGGTGACGGCGATCTGTGGGTGAGCGACAACTGGAACTCCCGCGTTCTGGAATATGCCAAACCTTTCCACAGCGGGATGAGCGCGGCTGGTCGTGGGGACCGCGCTGTACTGGTTCTTCGGCCTCAACGCATGGTACTTCCAGCTCCGGGCGAATGGCATGGGGGCGGAAGAAGCGCGGCGTGAGGCGATGAAAAGCGGCCAGGAGCTTTTTCCCGCTACCGGGTTCAAGGAGACGCTCCGAACGTCGGCCCGAGTGTGGAAGACATGGGCACTGGTTTGGCTCTACTTCACAACCTTCGGTGGATTCATCGCTTTAACGGCCTGGCTGCCGACGTACTGGCATTCCTATTTTGGCGTCGGACTGCTGACGGCCGGCATCCTGACCGCCGTTTACTCCATCCTCGCTTCGGTGATTCGCATCCTCGGAGGCGTGCTCTCCGACGTCCTGCATCAGGGGGGCGAAAACACCGCGATCATGGCCTTGTTCATCATGCTGACGGGAGCCTTGATCATGACGGGCACCACGCAGTTTCAGTTGGCCGTGCCGGGCGAGATCCTGCTTGCCGTAGGAATGGGGATCTGTAACGCGGCGGTATTCAAGATGGTCCCGCAGGCAGTGCCTGAAGCAGTGGGCGGGGCGGTCGGTTGGGTAGGAGGATTAGGTGCGCTCGGGGGGTTTGTCATTCCGCCGATGATGGCTTTCGCCGTGCGCAACATCGGACATGATGGATACCCAATCGGGTTCGTGGTCTTCGTCTTCCTGTCTTTGTTCTCGCTGTCCATGGCTTGGGTCTTGAAATACACCTAGCCAGCCTGTGACTTCGGTCACTGCTGTGCCGCTATAAACCTTGTAGTTTTGGGTGCTGCGATGGCGTGGTGGCGTCGTCGTGTCCGTATGCAGCACCCGCGCAGCCTGTGCTGCAACCTGATCAGTGGGCGATGAATCATTGCCGGCTCAGAGGGTGGAGGTGTTCGCATGGGCGAGACAGGAGCTGGGACTATGGTGTCGGAATCTAGAAGAGGCATGTGTCTGGCCCTGTGCAGCATCCTTTTGCTGTTGGCGATTCCCGGAATTGCTCACGCGCAGGACTCGTCGGCCTACTTCCAGGCGAATTGCGCATCTTGTCACACGATCGGCGGTGGACCGCTGGTCGGGCCAGACCTGCAGAACGTGGAGCAGCGCAAGGACCGCGCATGGTTGCTGAAGTTTCTCGCCAATCCACAGGCGGTGATTGATTCGGGCGACCCTTACGCCAAGAAGATGCTTGGGGAATCGAATGGCGTGGTCATGCCACCGGTGACCGGTTTGGACCGCGCCCAGACCGAGGCACTGCTGGATTGGATCGCGGCACAATCGAAATCGACCGGTGCGCAACCAGCAGCGGCGGCCCCACCGCCGGAACCTGTGTTCACGGCCGACGATGCCATCCTGGGCCGGCAGTTGGCGATGGGGATCCGGCCTCTGGCCAACGGAGGCGCGCCCTGTATCTCCTGCCACGCGTTTCGCGGCGCGCCCATGCTTGGCGGCGGCTCATTGGGGCCGGATCTAACCCACGAACTCACTCGGCTGGGCGGAGCAAGGGCGGCAACCGCCTGGCTTGGCTCTCCTCCCACGCCCACCATGAAATCCGTCTACTCGGCCCACGCCATCCAGCCGGATGAAGCCCACGCTCTGGCGGCCTATCTTGATTCACTCTCCAAGCAAGAGGGAGGTGGCGCGGCGCGCGCGGAGAACAGATTCTTGCTGCTCGGGCTGGGCGGCTGCCTGATCGCGCTGGTGGCGATGGACACGATTTGGAGAAAACGATTCAGCGCCGTACGGCGGCCCCTCGTGGCCGGTAAACGAACTCGGTAATGGGGAAAAGGGGCAACGATGAAATCGAACGAAATTCTCCCGTGGATCAAGGACGAGAGCGACCCCGCGCTGCGCAGTTGGGAAGAGTTTTACCGCAACCGCTGGCAGCACGACAAGGTGGTTCGCAGCACGCACGGCGTGAATTGCACGGGCGGATGTACCTGGCAGATCTACGTGAAAGACGGCATCGTCACCTGGGAGATGCAGGGTCTGGACTATCCTCTCCTGGAGCCTGGTATTCCGCCCTATGAACCCCGCGGCTGCCAGCGCGGCATCTCCTACTCCTGGTATCTGTATAGTCCGCTGCGTGTGAAGTATCCGTATGTGCGCGGCGTACTGCTGGATCTCTGGAAAGCCGCGCGGGCCGTGCACACGGACCCAGTGGAAGCGTGGAAATCGATGGTGGAGAATCCCGAGGCGCGCGCCAGCTGGCAGCGGGCTCGCGGCAAGGGAGGCTTTCGCCGCGTGGATTGGGACAGCATCGTCGAACTGATCGCCGCTTCCAACGTCTACACCATCCAGAAATATGGGCCGGACCGTATTGTAGGATTCTCGCCCATCCCCGCGATGTCGATGATCAGTTACGCAAGCGGCGCGCGCATGCTGCAACTCATGGGCGGCGTCGCCCTGTCGTTCTACGACTGGTATTGCGACCTGCCGCCAGCCTCGCCCGAGACCTGGGGAGAGCAGACGGACGTGGCGGAATCAGCCGACTGGTACAACGCCAAGATGCTCGCAGTGGTTGGCTCCAACCTCGCGATGACGCGCACGCCCGACGTTCATTTCGCAGTCGAAGCCCGGCACAACGGATCGAAGATGTGGGTCTTCTCGCCGGATTTCAGCCAGGTTTCCAAGTACGCCGACGAGTGGATCGCGATCAACCCAGGACAGGACGGCGCCTGGTGGATGGCGGTGAATCACGTCCTGCTGAAAGAATTCCATCACGAACAAAAAACGCCGTACTTCCTCGATTACGCGAAGAAATACACCGATGCACCCTACCTGGTCGAGATCGGCCGGAAGGATGGAGTATGGAAGGCCGGGCAAATGCTTCGCGCCAATCGTGTGCCCGGATACACCGAAGTAGAGAACGGCGACTGGAAATTCCTCATGTGGGACGAGGTAGCAGCCCGTCCGAAGATGCCGATGGGCAGTTCCGGTTTTCGTTGGGGTAAGCAAAAGGGCGAGTGGAATCTCCTGCTGCGCGATCCGGTGGATGGAAGCGACATCCACCCTTGTCTCACGTTTCTCGATGCCCACGACGAAGTGTTGATGGTGCAACTCGACAACTTCGGCGAAGGGAGCACGCACGAGCGCGGCGTTCCGGTCAAAAAGATCCTGACTGCAAACGGCGAAACCGTCATGGTGGCGACCGTACACGATCTGCTGATGGCGCAGTACGGAGTGGCGCGCGGTCTTGAAGGACAATATCCGGAGAATTATGACGACGAGACCGCCCCGTACACGCCGGCATGGTCGGAAAAGTACACCGGGATCGCACGCGATGTGCTGATCCGATTCGCGCGCGAGTGGGCAAAGACTGCCGAGGCGACCGGCGGGAAATGCACCATCGTCATCGGCGCCGGAGTCAATCAGTGGTATCACAACAACCTGATCTACCGCGGCGCAATTCACGCACTGATGTTCACGGGTTGTGTGGGAGTCAACGGCGGTGGACTGGCGCACTATGTGGGCCAGGAAAAGCTGGCTCCCATGGAACCGTGGTCGGCCATCGCGTTTGGCAAGGACTGGTATCCGCCGTCGCGCTTGCAGAATGCGCCGAGCTGGCATTACATGAACTCCGATCAGTGGCGATACGAAAAGGATTTCACCGACTATCACGCGGTTCCGAAAGGCGCCACATGGGCCAAGGGCCATACCGCCGACCTCCAAGTTCAGGCCGTCCGGAACGGCTGGCTGCCATTCTATCCGCAGTTCGACCGGAGTTCCATCCAGCTGGCCAAGGATGCAGAGGCAGCAGGCGCAAAGACAGATGAGGAGATCGTCGCTTACACGGTGGAGCAGTTGAAGGCGCGCAAGCTGAAGTTTGCCGTGGAAGATCCGGACGCGCCGGAGAACTGGCCGCGCGTGTGGTACATCTGGCGCGCCAACGCGCTGCTGGCCAGCGCCAAAGGCCACGAATTTTTCCTGAAACACTATCTGGGCACGCATCACAACGCCATTGCCGAAGACATTGCGGAAGGCTCGGTTCACGACGTGAAGTGGCACGAAAAGGCCCCCCAGGGAAAGATGGACCTGGTGGTCGATCTGAACTTCCGTATGGATTCCTCGGCGCTTTATTCCGACATTGTGCTGCCCGCCGCGAGTTGGTACGAGAAGGCCGATCTGAATTCGACGGACATGCACAGCTTCGTCCATCCGCTCTCGGCTGCCGTGCCGCCCTGTTGGGAGTCGAAAAGCGACTGGCAGATATTTCGTACCATCGCGCGCAAGTTCTCCGAACTCGCCGCCGCGCATTTTCCGGAGCCCGTGAAGGACGTGGTAGCGTTGCCGCTGGCGCACGATTCAGCGGCGGAGATTGCACAGCCGCGCATCGCCAACTGGATCGACGGCGAGGTGGAAGCCATTCCGGGCAAGACCATGCCTGGGTTCAAGGTCGTCACGCGCGATTTCAAAAACCTCTACAACCAGTTCATTTCGTTCGGTCCGCAGGTGCGCAGCAACGGACTGGGGGTGCATGGGACGCACTATGAGGTCGCCGATGTTTATGACGAAGCCCAGCAGGCGCCGGAGAGCGTGACGTGGGGTGGCGGAACGTATCCCTCGCTTCTTGAGGACGTGGAAGTCTGCAATATGATCCTGCGTTTCGCGACGGTCACGAACGGCGAATTGGCCTACCGCTCTTACAAGGATCTGGAAGCCAAGGTCGGGCTGCCTCTCGCGCAACTGGCGGAAAAGAACCGGGGAGTGAGGGTGGATTACAACGATCTGCAATCGCGGCCGGTGCGGATCCTGAATAGTCCGATGTGGTCGGGGCAGGTGGAGAACGGCCGGGCCTACTCGCCGTTCACCTACCAACGTGGAGCATCTGGTGCCGTGGCGCACGCTGACCGGCCGCCAGCATTTCTATCTCGACCATCCCGGCTACATCGAATTCGGCGAGCACTTACCCACTTACAAACCCAGACCGCCGATGAAGGAGTTTGGCGACCTGAGGTTTACGCAGGACCCGGGCAAGAGCCTGATGCTCAACTACATGACGCCGCACGGCAAGTGGAAGATCCATTCCACCTACAGCGACAACCAGCGCATGACGACGCTCTCGCGCGGCATCGAGCCGCTCTGGATCAGCGAGAACGATGCCGCCCGGCTGGAGCTGGTGGATAACGACTGGGTGGAGATCCATAACGACAACGGCGTGGTCGTCACTCGGGCCGCCGTGAGCGCCCGCATTCCGCCCGGCATCTGCATTCAGTACCACGCTCCGGAGCGCACCTACTCCGTGCCGAAGTCTCCGCTGCGCAAAGGCAAGCGGGCCGGAGGGCACAACAGTCTGACGCGCATTCGCATGAAGCCAAATTTGATGGTGGGAGGCTACGGCCAGTTCACCTACCATTTCAACTACTGGGGGCCGACGGGCGTCAATCGCGACACGCACATACTCGTCCGCAAGCTGCCGAACCTGGAATGGTGAGAGGAGAAAAACATGGATGTACGCTCACAAGTCGCAATGGTTTTTCACCTCGATAAGTGCATCGGCTGCCACACCTGCAGCATCGCCTGCAAGAACATCTGGACCGATCGCAAAGGCACCGAGTACATGTGGTGGAACAACGTCGAGACCAAGCCCGGCACCGGCTTTCCCACGGCATGGGAAGACCAGGAGAAGTACGACGGCGGCTGGGAGCTGGAAAACGGCAAGCTGCGCTTGAAATCCACCAGCAAGACACAGACGATTTTCAATATCTTTCACCACCCGCACATGCCGACCATGGACGATTACTACGAGCCATGGACATACGATTACCAGGAGCTCTTCAATGCCCCGCCGGGTGACGACCAGCCTGTCGCCCGCCCGATCTCGATGGTGACCGGCGAACTGATTCATATCCAAGTCCGGACCCAACTGGGACGACGATCTGGGCGGCTCGCCGATCTATGCGAGGAACGATCCGAATCTGGAGAGCCTCACACCCGAAGCCCGGCGGCAGTTGTTTGCCGTGGAGGACCTGGTGTTGTTCTACTTTCCCGCGCATCTGCAACCACTGCCTGAATCCATCATGCGTGGCCTCGTGCCCTTCGGGCGCTCTGTACAAGCGCGGCGAAGACGGCATCGTACTGGTGGATCAGAACCGCTGCCGCGGATGGCGCGCCTGCGTTCCGGCCTGCCCTTACAAGAAGGTCTACTACAACTGGAACACCGGCAAGAGCGAGAAGTGCATCCTGTGCTATCCGCGGCTGGAGACGGGCCAGGCGCCCGCGTGCTTCCATTCCTGCGTCGGGCGAATCCGTTATCTGGGCGTGGTGCTTGTACGATGCGTCGCGCATCGAAGAGACCGCGAAACTTCCGGCGGATCAACTGGTGGAAGGGCAGCGCCAGCTGATCCTCGATCCGAACGATCCGGAAGTGATCGCCGCGGCGCGGAAGAACGGGATCCACGATTCCGTGATCGAATCGGCGCAAAAATCGCCGGTCTATCAGTTCGTGAAGGTGTGGAAGATCGCGCTGCCGCCGCACATCGAATACCGCACCATGCCGATGTTGTTCTACGTGCCGCCGATGGCGCCGGTGATGTCGGAGCGCCAAGGGACAACTCTCACCAACGTATCCGAGGATCTGTTCCACGATATCGATGAGGCTCGCATCCCGATGAAGTTTATGGCCAGCCTGTTCGGCGCGGGCCACGAGGACTACGTGCGCTATGCGCTGCGCAAGCAGAAGGCGGTGCGATGGTACCGGCGCGCGCTGACAGTGGGCGACGTGACTGCGGAAATGGCAGACCGCATGTTGCGCGAAGCTGATTGCTCGCGGGAAGAAGCCGAGGCAATCTATCGGCTCACATCGTTATGCACCTTTGAACAGCGCTTCGTGATTCCGCCCATGCATCGCGAAGAAGCCATCGAAATGATGGAAGACCCGATGGAGCACAAGCAGGAAACCGGCTTCGGATTCCTGCATGGACCGCGGAGGACAATGTGATGGCCAAATACGACGACCTGGCGCAGCTCTTCGAATATCCGGACGAATCGTACGTCCAGTGCTGCCGGCGACGCGGGGCTGAACGAATTCGCCGATGAAATGGCGAAACTCACGAATTCCGGGATTCAGGAGCTGTTTATCTCCACCTTCGACTGGAATCCCGCCACCGCGCTGGATATGGGATGGCACCTCTACGGCGAGCAGTACGAGCGCGGTGAATTTCTGGTTCGGATGCGCCAGGAACTGCGGCGCTACGGCATTGCCGAATCCACGGAACTACCGGACCACCTGACACATACGTTGAGGCTGCTGGGCCGCATGGACGCCGCCGACGCAGAGAACTTTGCGCGTGAATTCACAGCGCCGGCCGTTGCCAAATTGCTGGCCGCGCTCGAACAAAAGCAGACCCCTTTCGTGGCGGCTGTAAGGGCCGTGCGCGAAGCGTTGCCGGCGAAGGCGGAGATCCCGGTATTGAAAGTCGAATTGCCGGTGCTGGCGGGAGAGGACTGAACCATGTCGAACATATGGACATATCTGAACCCGCTGCTGTTTGGCGTGCTTCCTTACGTCGCGTTCTTTGTGTTCTTTCTGGCGACGATCCAGCGCTACCGTTCGCAGCCCTTCACGTACTCCAGTCTTTCCTCGCAGTTTCTGGAAAATCGGCTGCATTTCTGGGCCGTCGTGCCGTTCCACTATGGCATTCTCATCGTGCTGGCCGGCCACGTGGCCGCGTTTCTCATTCCGCGGCAGATTCTGTTGTGGAATAGCAGCCCACTGCGGCTGTTGATTCTTGAGGTCACGGGCCTGATCTTCGGTCTGTTGACGCTGGTCGGGTTGGTGGCGTCGATCCTGCGGCGGCTGACGGTCGCGAAGGTGAATCGCGTAACCAGCAGGGGCGACTGGCTACTTTACGCGATGCTGCTGTTTCAGGTTGCGAGCGGGGTTGCCATCGCAATCTCTTACCCGTGGGGTAGTTCGTGGTTTGCGGCCTTAGCCGCACCCTACTTTTGGTCTATTGTGAAGTTGCATCCTCGGGTAGATTACATCGCCTCGTTGCCGTGGCTGGTAAAGCTGCACATCATCGACGCCTATGCGGTGATTGGATTCTTTCCGTTCACGCGCCTCGTGCATGCTCTGGTCATGCCCAATCCCTATCTCTGGCGCAAGACCCAGGTGGTCCGCTGGTATCGGAATCCGAGCGCGCCGGTGCCCTTGCGAAGCCGGGGGATTTCGCAACGATGAATCCGAATGGAACTTTGCGTTTGGGAGCTCATGCAGAATATCTATTGTTGCTTTGATGCCATTCACCTCCCGATCATAACCTCACGTGTCTGAGTGGGGAGCAGGCGGTACCATGTAGGGAGTGCTCCAACTCGACGAATATGCCGCAATTCCTGCTCGCCATTTACGGACCGCGTCTGCACGTCGCATTAGGACTTCATTCATCAATTTGCGAGAACCCGATCTCCTCTATCTCTATCTACGTCATGATCGTCGTCTTTGTTGCCACGCTGATTCGCTCCACATTTGGATTTGGTGAGGCGCTGATCGCTGTACCGCTGCTCTCATTGCGCATACCGCTTAGGACAGCCGCACCTCTCGCGGTGCTGGTATCGATCGCGGTAGCAGCGGTCATCGTTGGGCAAGACTGGCGAAAGATCCATATGCGCAGCGCCGGAGGTCTGGTCGCCTCAACATTGGTTGGCATCCCGGTAGGCCTGGTGCTGCTGACCAGCTTTCATCAGAACACCCTGAAGGCAGCATTGGCCGTCCTGATCATTGTCTTCGCGGTGTACTCTCTCACTGGGCGACAACTTCCGGAGTTGCATAGCGAGAATCGAATCTGGCTATTCGCCTGCGGATTCTGTGCCGGCGTGCTGGGTGGTGCATACGGAATGAATGGTCCGCCTCTGGCGATTTACGGCGGGATACGTCGCTGGTCTCCAGAGCGTTTCCGGGCAACGCTCCAAGGCTACTTCCTGCCGGCCAGCCTGCTGGGTATGCTTGGGTATCTGTTTGCCGGTCTTTGGACGGTCACGGTCACCCGCTATTTTCTCCTTTCCCTGCCCGTCATCATTCCGACCATTCTGCTCGGCAGAGCATGCAATCGCCGCCTGCAGGGAGCAGCATTCCACCGGCTTGTCTACCTCGTGGTAGCTGTCAGCGGCGTTGTTTTGCTGGTGCAGGCGGTGCATCAATAAGGCCTTTCGTCCGGTAAGCACGTCGTGACATAAGTCATTTTCGTGCCAGGCTCCCTTCTATACTCTTGCAGGTAACGGAACCCTAAGAGTGCCTTCCCAGCGCTGGGCATAGTTCCGTGTGGCAGGGAGGAAACGATTTCGATGGAGAAAGTTCCCCTTCATCCCAAACACCCTGAGCGAATATGCTGGGGGTGCGACAAATATTGCCCGGCCGAGTCGCTCTCTTGTGGCAATGGAACCGTACGCGCTCAACACCCCGTTGAGCTATTTGGCGAAGACTGGATCGAGTGGACGGTTGACGGCCGCCACCCTGAGCCCGAAGGTCCTACGAGGGCGGACGACTAGGCTGATTTCAGATGGGTTGTTGCGCAGGCTCCGGACAGGAGGGCAGTGCGACAATGATTGCTGTTACGACCTTTCACGATTGGGTCAACTGTTCATTTACGCCTCCAGCTCTCAGATACGCTGCGCAACGGTGCCAGCCTGCGCGAGCTTTGCGCGCTTCTTCGGGAAGGCGGCTGCGCAACTCGCCAACTTCGTTCGCGAGCAGTTCCACCACGTGGAAACAGAGCGTAGGGTTGGCGCATAGAAGGGCCGTGAAGTCTTCCGCAGAAACACGGATGCACTCGCAGTCCTCCAGGCACTGGGCAGTCAAGCTATAGCTGCGATTTCTGACCGTGGCCGGCAGTCCGAGAAGGCTGCCCGGCAAGCACGGATTGTGCGTTTTGGCCGCTCCGCCCGCGCTGAGCGCTACCTTGCCGCTTACCAGCAGGAAGACGCCACCGGGCGAATCACCGCTGCGGAAAAGGTATGTGCCCTTGCCTGTGAACACCGGCTTTCCAACCTTTCTGAACCGTGTCCTGAGTTCCCCATCGAGTTGAAAGGGCGACAACGATCGGCCTGCGACCATTCTTAACCTCCTCGGAAGACTGCAATAATATTGAGCACGGACCTGACCTGCTGCCATGATCCTGCGAAAGGTGCGTCTCCGGACGACGTGTCATCGAGCTGAATTACGTTCAGGCTACCGCTGCGCGTAGCCATCGGCTATGACCAAGGTCACACACTCTGACAAGACGTACGAAGCGGTGACATAAGTCATCGTCTTCGTGGCGGGTCTTCTGTATTTTTCGCTGAGGGGAGAATCGCCATGAATGCCATTTCACCCGACACGATCGTTGCCGATGTCGTGCGGCAATGTCCGAGCGCGCGCCGCATCTTCGATAACCACGGACTGCACGGCTGCGGGGGCGAACATGGCCCGGCGGAGTCGCTGGCGTTCTTCGCCGGCGTGCATCAGGTCGATCTCGACCTGCTTTTGCGTGAACTCAACGCAGAGTTGAACAGCCCCTCGCGCGAATACCGCTATCAGGAATCGCTCGAAGACTTCATTTACCGCCGCTTCTTCAAAGCGGGCATCGCGATCGCAATCACCTTGGGCGTGCTCTGGGGTGCCATCAACCTGCTCCGGATCGCGGTGCGCGGCTCGTTCCTGCAGCTTGGACTGGTGCCCGCTATCCACGCTCACGCGCACGCCATGGTCTACGGCTGGGTCGGGCTGTTCGTGATGGGATTCGCATATCAGTCCTTTCCCCGCTTCAAGAACACCAAGCTGTGGCGGCCGGGACTGGCCAATCTGAGCTTCTATCTGATGCTTGGCGGAATTGCCGCGCGGGTCGCTGCCGAAATGCTGCAACCGGCGGCGCTCGGTCTGGTGCTGGGCGCCTTTGCCGCAGCCGCGGAGATGCTGGCCCTTGGGCTGTTCGCCACGATCCTCTATCGCACGGCACGCCAGTCGATCGAGCCTCCGAACCGGTATGAGAAGTTTATCTTCGGCTCGGTCTTTTGGCTCGCCGTGGGAGCGGCGCTCAGCCAACTGTTCTTTTTCGCCAAGGCCACGGCCGGCAGCGAGCGCGCGCTTCTTGCACGCATCGCCGTTCTCGATGGCCCCCTGCGCGACATCCAGTTGTTGGGCTTTGCCCTGCTCATCATCGCCGGCGTGAGCCAGCGGTTTGTGCCCATGGTGTACGGACTGGCGCGGCCGCGGCACGACCGGCAAACGCTCATCTTTTTCCTGATCAATTTCGATCTCGTGCTGAATGTCTCGAGCTACGTAGGATTCGTAACCACGCGGAAGCCGCTGTTCGCCGTCGCTCTGGAAGTTGCCTACCTGCTGATGCCGCTTTGGGCCGTTTTGCTGGTCCGGCAGCTGGGGATCTTTTCGCGCCCCTCGCAGTCGGACCGAACCTTCAAATTCGTGCGCACGGCCTATCTGTGGCTGCTGATCGCCTGTTCGATGATGCCGTTCTTCCTGCCCTACGGACGCCTCACCGGACAGATGCTCTCGCACGCTTATATGGGCGCGTACCGGCATGCCTTCACCGTGGGTTTCATCAGTTTCATGATCATGGGCGTTGCCGGCCGCGTGGTGCCGATCCTGGCGGGTGTGGATGGCACAAGCCTCAGCCAGTTGTGGGGGCCATTTGTCCTGGCCAATCTCGGCTGCGCCGGCCGCGTGCTGCTGCAGATTGCCACCGACTTTACCGCGCGTGCCTACCCGCTGGTCGGCCTCACGGGCTTTGTCGAGCTCATCGCACTGGCGTGGTGGGGAGCCGCGATCTGGCGCACGATGAATCTGGCTCGCACGCATCGCGCCAATGTTCTGGGTGCGTCAGGCGTGGGTGGTTCGGCGGCATCCGTCACCATCGGTCCGGCGAGGTGACACGAGCGGCCCAACAAACACGTAAGGTTACGAGCGGGCATCCAATCCTCTGTGGTCGGCAACGAGGTCGAGAAATTAATTCGTAGCTGGGCGCGCAGCTTCCGCGCCGGTGCGCTCACCGTCGAAGAGGTTCAACAGCACTTTGCAGCACTCGACGTGAGCGGGCCGGGGCTGGCGCAGGCCGTGAGGATCCGTATCGCCGAGGCGCAGCGGGAACTCGATACCATGAGATGGGGGATGTGCGAAGTGGGCCAGCGCGCCGAGATCGGACGCGTCTTCGCCGAACTGGAAAGATTCTTCGCCCTCCATCCCGCTAAGTGAGCGCCCAGTTCCGAATTTCTTCGCTACCGGGTTCAGGCGGCCGTATTGCGCGCCACTCCATGCGAGCCGTCACGAACCCCGCTGCGCAGTTTCTCGTCGAGATACTGCTTGAGGGCGAGTGCATTGTTGTGCTCAACGTCATGTGAGCTGAAAATCAGCGTGACCCTCCCGCGCCGGGCCGCATCCAGAATCGGCTTCCAGCAATCTGGGTTCGCATCGAGTTCGCCGAAGTAGCGCCGCTGGAACTCCACCCACCGGGACGGCTCATGCGAGAACCACTTCCGCAGCGCCGTGCTGGGCGCAACGTCTTTCAGCCAGCCGTCGAGTGGTATCTCCGCCTTCCTGACGCCGCGCGGCCAGAGCCGCTCGACAAGATAGCGGATGCCATCGCTCTGGCAGGCGGGTTCCCGTGCTCGTTTCAGTTGGATCATAACCCTCCTAGCGGTATGCGATCACTTTGCGATGGAGCATCCGCTGCTCACCGGTCCGCGCTCTGTGGATGATGCGTCGCACAATGCTTACGATGCCTGCACCGCATTCCATCTGCGAGTCAATCCACCCGGGTCTTGTGGTTCAGGGTTTCGGCGCGCTTGCGTTGTGTTTGAATCAGGCCGACCTCGCTGGTGAGCACTAGGGGCCAGCGTCGTTTGCCCACGGCTTTCAGGGTAGCAAACAGCAACACCCGCCGTTGTGACTTTAGTCGTCGCAGGTCTGTGCCGGGTTTCTGTATTTTGGGGAGCCGGGCGAGTTTGAAAGATCGATAAGGAGCATGAGTGCAGGATGCATCGACAGGCCCGTTCCTTCCCTTGGATCTGACGCAGGCGGCGCGCGAGTTCGCCGCCGAAGTTGGCGGCACGGCCGAACGCGAAAAGAAGCCGATTCCGTCTCCGCCGGGTTTGCAGATGTTTTTTCTCTACATTCGGGCCCAGGGCTACGTTCCGCCGCACCATGTGCCGGAGCCTATTGCAGTTCAAACCATCCTCGGCGAGGCGCGCTTTTCCGCACAGGGACAGAGCTATGCCTTGCCTCAAGGAAGCGTTGTGTTTCTTGCCGCCGACGTTCCGCATGAGTTGTTCGCGAGCACGGAGAGCGTGCTGCTGGTGACACGAGCGCTGCGGGATTGATCGGCCTCCCGCGGCTTGAAGATCGCCGCAATACGGTTCTACCGTTGGAGCGGCAGCATGGCACGGCGGACATCTTGAACCGGGTTTTCCCATTCCAACCATCCGGCACGTCCGGCTGACGCCCGTTGGAGAGGACAAAGGAAAAGTTTCATGGAATTTAAGAAGCTTTGGATTGCGTTGGCGCTGGTGCTGATCATCTCCTTCGCCGTGTTGGGCGGCGTTGGCTACAAGACCATCAGCAATGCTCCGCCCATACCATCGCAGGTCGTCTCGGCTGACGGACAGTTACTTTTCGACGGCAACGCCATCCGCACCGGACAAAACGTCTGGCAGTCGATTGGCGGCCAGGAGATTGGAACCGTGTGGGGCCACGGAGCCTATGTGGCGCCGGACTGGTCGGCCGATTATCTGCATCGTGAGTGCGTTTTTATTCTCGACCACTGGGCGCAGCAGGATGGTGCCGCCAGCTATGCAGCATTAAGCGTGGAGAAGCGGGCCGCGCTACAAGCCCGGCTGCAACAGATGATGCGCACCAATACGTATGATGCCGCGACGGGGCAGATCACGGTAACGCCCATCACCGCGGCGGCGTTCCACGAGCTGTCCGACTACTACTTCGACGTATTCAACAAGGGGCGCAATGCCTATGCGATCCAACCCAACGCCATCAACGACCGCGCACGCGGAGATCAGATGACGGCGTTCTTCTGGTGGACCGCATGGGCCGCGGGCACGGATCGTCCTGGCACAAATGTCACCTACACGCAGAACTGGCCGCATGAGGAGCTAATCGGCAACCGGCCGACCGGCGGAGCAATCATATGGAGCGTGATCAGCTTTGTGTTGCTGCTTGGAACGGCATGCCGGCAACGCTGGCGCTTGGTCAGGCCAGCACTGGCGCCCTTGACGCCAACCCATGCAATCGGGGAGGAGTTGCTCCCACGGCTAGCACTCTGTGCATACCTGCCGGAACATCTTTTGATCCAAACGGAAATCTCTAGGTCTCGGACTGCGTCAATAATCGTGTGGAGGAATACACGCCGCCGTTTTCTACTGGTATGGCTGCGAGTTTGGAGTTGGGCCAACCGGCGGCGACGGCGTTCACCTCGAATTCGCCAGATAACGGCGGTGTTTCGCCAGTTCGCTGTCTTGTCCGGGTGAGGCAGCATTTGATTCCAACGGCAACCTCGGGGTGGCCGACGAGGGCAAGAAACGGTTAGAAGGTGGAATCTGCTGCTGCGCAATCGGCAACGCTGTATCAAACCGCCGAACAAACAGAGTTGCACAAAGAGGAATTAAGTATGCCACAAAAGATGACCGCGGCCGTCGTTGAAGAATTTGGGAAACCGCTTGTGCTGCAGCCGTGGGACATGCCAACCGCAGGACCAGGGCAGATCATCGTCAAGACAGAGGCCTGCGGTGTTTGTCACACCGATCTGCACGCCGCAGATGGCGATTGGCCGCTGAAGCCCACGCTTCCGTTCATCCCCGGTCATGAGGCGGTCGGCCTGGTGACCGCCGTCGGGGCGGGCGTAACGATCCTAAAGGAGGGTGACCGCGTCGGCGTGCCATGGCTGTACTCCGCGTGCGGTCATTGTGAGTATTGCCTCACAGCCTGGGAGCCAGTTTGTCCTGACGCACAGTTTGGCGGCTACACGAAAAACGGTGGCTTCGCCGAATACATCGTCGCGGACCCGAATTACGTGGCCCGCATTCCCAAGGGTCTTGCCGCTACCGAAGCTGCACCGCTGCTCTGTGCTGGCGTTACGACCTACAAGGGAATCAAACAGACGGAGGCCAAGCCAGGCGAGTGGATTGCGATCTCCGGGTGTGGCGGACTGGGACACCTTGCGATTCAATATGCCAAGGCAATGGGGCTGCTCGTCTGCGCTATCGACATCGATGACGACAAACTGGGCCATGCAAAGAAGCTCGGCGCCGATCTCATATTCAACGCCAAGACCAGCAATCCGGCCGCAGCCTTGAAGAAAGAAACCGGCGGCGGAGCTCATGGTGTTCTGATTACGGCAGCCTCGCTGATCGCCTTCCGGCAGGGCATTGCCATGACTCGAAAGCGCGGTACATGTGTCCTGGTTGGACTGCCACCGGGCGACCTCCCCGTGCCGCTCTTTGATGTCGTGGCGAACTGCATAACCGTTCGCGGCTCCTTTGTTGGCAATCGCGAGGACATGGCTGAAGCGCTTGCCTTTGCCGTCGAAGGCAAGGTGAAGGCAAACATCGAGCGTCAGCCGTTGTCAGCGATCAATGATATTTTGAAGCGCCTCAAGCAGGGCGACGTAGCCGCCAGAGTGGTGATCGAATACCAGTAGATTTCAGTCATGTGTCATCATGCTCGAGTCGGAGTTGGGGTGATCGTGTGCTCAGTCTCGCATTCCGCAGATTAGGCGGCTGCCTCGCGATCCTAAAGGATCGGGGTGCCAGAGATCCCTCAAAGCAGCCGCACGGGTACGCAATCGCAACTTCGCCATACCACCCCGACCTTAACGCTCGGGCTGTACTCGCAAGCGGTCAGCGCGGATCAGCAGAAGGCACACGCCAAGGTCGTTCAGATGGTATTGCGAAAGGCGTTGTCGAAGAAGCGGAAGGCGAAGACTCAAACCGCCGGGCAATAGAAAAGGCTGGA
>CAVSYY010000006.1:0-16546 GCA_963732315.1 uncultured Acidobacteriota bacterium | reverse complement strand
GAGCAAACGATCCAAGGACCGTCGTCGATCCAAATACGACGTCACATAGATCGACGCCCCATATCATTTGGTTCGTACCCATGTAACCCCAGACGACTCTCGCAGTCCGCTGGAAGGAAATGATTGGCCAGTGCCATAAGTAGAGCGGGTAGCTGATCAGACCGACAAAGACGGCCGGCTTCCATGACAGGATGCGGCGGTTTACCCACGAAGATCTCCCCGCGGCGATTACCAGTACCGTCCCGACGGTCGGCAACAATGCCCGCCATCCTGGAAATGGATCCGATTCACTGATGCCAACAATTGAAGCGGCGAGCAGGGCCAGCCCCAGAATTCCCATTGCGTTACGCCACCTTTGGGAGAGGCGGCGGCTGTCCCATCTCGAATGAACCTCCCGTTGCTGGTACAGAGCGAGACCGGCACCGAGGAATAACTCCCAAAGCCGCGAAAATGGCAGGAAATAGACGGCATCCCTGTATCTGGTTACCAGGGCCACGTTCAACACCATCGAAGCTGCGCCGATCGCCAGAAATACTGCTGAAAGATTCCAGCGGGATTCAGCCCGATAAAAAGCTATGCAGGCCAGTGGAAAGATGAAATAGAACTGCTCCTCGACACCGAGCGACCAGAGATGCAGGAGAGGCTTTTGCACCGCATCCGGAGAGAAATATCCCGATTGACACCACAACACGAAATTGGCGACGAAGGCACTGCCGCCAACGACTTGTTGACCAGCGTGCACGTAGGCGGTCGGCAATAAAAGGAACCATCCGACCAGGCAAACAAAAATCAAAACAAGGAAAAGCGCTGGAAAAATTCGGCGGATTCGCCGAATGTAGAAGTCGCCAATGCTGAATGTACCGGACTCGAGCGCTTTGTAAATGATGGAAGAGATCAGGAAGCCGGAGATGACGAAGAAAATATCCACCCCGACAAAACCGCCTCTGACCAGGTCAGGCGCCAGATGAAAGCCCAAAACCGCAAGCACCGCTATCGCGCGTAGTCCGTCAATATCCTCACGGTAAGACAAATCCGTGACCTGCCGAGTTTTTCCGGTTCTCCCGTTGCTTGTTGGTGCTGCTTCCCCTGAAAACCTGCCGATGATTGCGCCCAGCATGGTGAGCCCCCTTCACTTTGTTAGCGCGCAGGGCGTCGAACGGAACCTGCCAAGTCTCCCGGTTCCGATACGGCATTGCTCACCCTTACCTGAATAGTGTCAATGCCGGGGCAGGGAATTTGCAAGCCTGCGGCGTATGGAAGTTTCGCCGGTGAGGTAATTCCTGCGGGGCTCCGCCTGGTGACTCCGGGATCGCTCTCGCCTTTCACTCTGAAACCGCGAATCTTTGATATCTGCCTCGGTCCCAACCGCTGCTCGCACACGACTGTTCAGCGCGGCTTTTTCCCGTTCCACGGCCAAATGCTGCCCGCGGCTGGGGCGCGGTGATAAAATCGCAACAATTGTATGCCTTTGAAAACGCTGTTCCTCAATCCACCTTCGTTTGAGAACTTCGACGGCGGAGCCGGCTCCCGTTGGCCGGCCACGCGCGAAATCGAGTCCTACTGGTATCCGGTCTGGCTGGCCTATCCGGCCGGCATGCTGGAAGGGTCGCGCCTGCTCGACTCCAACCCGCACCATATCAGTGCCGAAGAGACCATCGAAATCAGCAAGCAGTACGAATTCATGGTGCTCTTCACCAGCACGCCCGGTTTTGAGGGAGACGTCAAGCTCTCCGGCATGATGAAGAAGGTCAACCCGCGCCTCAAGATCTGCTTCGTGGGGCCGCACGTCACCATTTCGCCCGAGCACGCGCTGAGCCATCCCGAGATCGACTTTATTGTGCGCCGCGAGTTCGACCACGCCGTGGTGGAGTACGCCAACGGCAAACCGCTGGCTGAGATCGCCGGTGCAAGCTACGTCGGCGCAGACGGCAAAGTGGTGCACAACCTCGACCGGCCGATGATTGAAAACCTGGACGAGTTGCCGCATGTAGTCGATGTTTACAAGCGCGACCTGAAGGTGTCCAGCTACAACGTGCCGTTCCTGCAGCATCCCTTCGTGGCCATCTACTCCACCCGCGGCTGCCCGGCGCAGTGCACCTTCTGCCTGTGGCCGCAGACCCACTCGGGACACGCCTGGCGCAAGCGCTCGGCCGAGGACGTGGCCGCCGAGGTGGCCAAGGTCAAGAAATATTGGCCCGAGGTGAAAGAAGTCTTCTTCGACGACGACACCTTTAACATCCAGAAGGCGCGCACTATCGAACTCTGCGCCAAGCTGAAGCCGATTGGCATCACCTGGTCGTGCACCTCGCGCGTTACCACCGACTTTGAAACCCTCAAGATGATGAAGGACGCAGGCTGCCGCCTGCTCATCGTCGGCTTCGAGTCCGGCGACCCGCAGATCCTCAAGAACATCAAGAAGGGCGCCACGCTGGAGCGCGCCCGCCAGTTCGTCAAGGACTGCAAGAAGCTGGGCCTCACCATCCACGGCGATTTCATTCTCGGCCTCCCCGGCGAGACGCGGGAAACCATCCGCCGCACCATCGACTTCGCCAAGGAACTCAACGTCGAGACCATTCAGGTTTCCATGGCCCACGCCTATCCGGGCACCGAGTTCTATGACTACGTGCGCGACAATAACTTCATCATCAAGCAGGACAACATGGTGGACCTGGGCGGCCATCAGGTGGCGCAGGTGCAGTATCCCGGCCTGCCCGCCGACTACACCATGGAAATGGTCCACAAGTTTTACGACGAGTATTACTTCCGTCCCAAGGTCTGGGTTCCCATCGTGCTCGGTTCGCTGTTCAAATCCGACGATCGCAAGCGCCTCTACAAGGAAGCCAAAGAGTTTCTGACGCTCCGTAAGTCGCGCATCAAGGCCGTGCGAGACGTAAGGGCCAAGCAGGCTGCCCGCGAAGCCGAAGCGGCGAAGGTTTAGGAGCCAGGTTTCAAAGTTTCAAGGTTAAGAGCAGGGGGCAACACCTTCAGGGATGGGAGGCGTTGCTTCCCCACATTTGCGTCGAAAGGCATGACGCAAATATGGGCCACCCGGCTTTTTCCAGGAGCGGCAGAAAGGCCCGCAGCGATGCGGGCCTTTGCTTTTACCTTGAAAACTCTGAAACTTTGAAACCGATTTTCTACCCCGCCACGCCTTCCGTGCGGACCCGGTTCTTCCAGTGGTTCCAAACGAAGATCGCGAAGCCGATCGCCAGCGCAAGCAGGATGATGGCGTCAAAGCGATGCATCCAGTGCTTGAGCCGGGGATCGGTGTCCCAACGCAGGCCCAGCACAAAGCCGACGTAGGCCAGGGCGTAGCACCACGGCCAGGAACCGGCAAAGGTGTAGAGGTGAAACTTGACCCGCGGCATCCGCGCGATTCCGGCGGGCAGCGCGATAAAGGTGCGCACCACCGGCAGCAGGCGTCCGATGAACACGGTAATGCTGCCGTACTTCTCGAAGAAGAGTTCGCTGGCGTCCAGGTCGTGGCGGCTCATCAGGATGTACTTGCCCCAGCGCTCGATCAGCGGACGGCCGCCGTGGGCTCCCACCTCGTAGGCCAGCACCGAACCCAGATTGCAGCCGATCGCGCCCAAGGTTGCCACCATTGCCAGGGAGCTGAATTGCCGCGCATACACCAGGTATCCGGCAAACGGCATGATGACTTCCGAAGGCAGCGGCACGCAGGCCGACTCCACGCCCATCAGAAACGCGATGCCCGGATAACCAAGCGAAGAGATCACGCCTTTGATGAATCCGGCGAGCGCCAACAAAATATGTTCCATCAAGAGGCCTTAAAATTCCTGGTTGGAGTCTTGCGTAAACACGTAGCCGGGCAGCAGAAGTCCCTGGCCGGTCTTGGAGATCTTGATGCGCCGCGTCTCGGCGTCGGGAGCCGAGACATTGGCAGGCCGCAGGATGGCGAATTGGGAGAAGACCTCGTTATAAACTTTGGTGACCAGAAAGCTCTGTCCGCTGGCCTCTTCGCGCCAAACCTGCCCGAGTTGAATTGCTTTGACCGCCATAGATCCAGTGTATCGCAAAAGCCGGGCGCCCACCTTCACGCAGCGCGAGGGCAACACCCTTCGGGCTGGGATGCGTTGCTTTCCCACATTTGCGTCGAAAGGCACGACGCTAATGTGGGCCACCCGTGTCCGCTTTAATTTTGAAACCTTGAAACCTTGAAACCTTGAAACCTTGCCCTTAGGCCTGCGGTCTTCCCGGTCTTCCGGTGGGCACGGGTTGGGTGCGTGGCAGCGCTTTGGGAGTCTTGCCCTCCAGCAGCGTCGGCAACTCGCTGGCGGCGCAGCGCAGACCTACGTAGAACGCTCCAAAGTTGGAGAACACTCCGCTGACTTCGTCGAAGCGCATCTCGTAGATCAGTTTCTTAAAGATCACCATATCGTCGGCGAACAGATCGACGCCCCACTCCCAGTCGTCCATGCCGATGGAGCCGCTGATGATCTGCTGCACCTTGCCCGCATAGCGCCGTCCGATCTTGCCGTGCAGGTCCATCTGCCGACCGCGCTCTTCAATGGGCAGCGTGTACCAGTTCTTCTGCTCGCCGCGCTTGCGGTCCATGGGGTAAAACGAGATGTAGCGCCCTTCGGGCATCGCCGGAAACAGGCGCGGGTGCATGGCCTCGCGCTGGCGCTGCATCGCCTCCTCAAGGGTTTCGTTCCACTCCGTTGAGTGGGGCTCCACGCCGCGCCCCACCAGGTCGCGATACAGCTTGATGGTCGATTCGTACAGTCCCAGTTCGATTACCGAAACGTAGGAGATGGCGGGCTCCAGATACTCCATCCACTGCAGCTGATTCAACGCCAGCTGCGCCTGATTGAGCGCTTCGAAATCCTTGCGGAAGTGGACGAACAGCAGGTCGCCCTTGTGTCCGAACATGGAGAACAGCGCCGAGCCCTCGCCTTCCATCGCCGCCAGCGCCTTTTGCGCCTCACTGGTGATGCGGGAGCGCGCCTCCGCGCCCAGGCCGCGCCACTGGCTCCAGCGGAAGCGGAACATCTGGTGCAGGACCGCCGATCCCTCCAAGGTCAAAGGAACCGCCGGCAGCTCAAGTCCCTGGCCGACGAGGATGACGTCTTCTTGCTCGCTCGTGCTCATAAATACTGGTGTCCCCGGATGGAAGTGAACTTCGTTTTCACATTGTAGCGCGCCGCCCGTTGACTCCGCCGGCAATTCAACAGGAACCTAGCCGACGATCACTCGAAAGCTCTCCAGCTCTTCTTCCGCTTTTCGCCTCTGCTCCGCCACATAAATACGCACGGCGGCGATCAATTTCTCGCGGCTGTGCTCCGGTTCGACGGATTGAGGATTCCATCGGTTCTTCCAGTTCCAGTTGCAGGTTTTGCAGGCCACTGCGAGGTTATCGAATTGCGTGCCTCCTCCACTTCCGATCGGCACAATGTGATCAATCTGCCAGAGTTTGTAGTTCTGCACATTTTCCAGCAGGTCCAGATCGCAGTACTCGCAGTGGTAATTCGCCCGTTCCCCTAATCGAGCATCATCTTCCGACCAGTTCCCGGTCGCCACCAGCCGTTGAACCACATCCTCTCGAATCATGGCCGTCTCCTTCGACGGCCCGAATTCTACCGCTATCGAGAGACTCTGCATAGAACGTTTATCACGTTCCCATTTCGAACGTTACCTGGTGCCAGCCCTCAGCCCTCCGGAATGATCGAAAACGGTCCCATCTGCTCCGAACGCTCATTCGCCAGAAATGCCGGATGCGCCAGGGAAGTGGCTCCGGACGCAGGTTCCCACCGAGGACACTCCAACTCCGGCATGGGCTTGGCTTGGAAAAGCTTTCTGCACTGTCCGGCCGTCCAGCGCGCCCACTTCGCGGATTTCTTCCTGCGGGCGCTATCCGTCGAGATTCCAGTCCCCGCATACATCTGCCGGTAAAGCTTCGACAGGAATATAAAAGCGAGCCGGGCATGCAGGGTTGGAGTGCACGCCGAGCGCCGCCAGATGGCGGGCCAGCTATAGAACCTGTCCCACACCTCCTGCGTCCGCTCGCGCATCTCCGCCGAACTCATCACCGGATGGGGAATAAACATCTTGGGACGAACCCCTTCCGGAATCAGCCAATACCGTGTAATCGGCACGCCTTCCACCAGCGTGGGATGGGCCGACTGCTCCTTCTCCCAGCGCGCAAAATCCACCGTTCCGGGGAACGGCGTCATCATCACAAACTGGGCGAAGGTCAGGTCCGCCCGCAGCGCCAACTCCACCGTGGCATCAAAGGTCTCCGGCCGGTCGGTGGGCAGCCCAAAAATGAACGAACCGAGCACGTGCACCCCATGCTGCTTAAACGTCTTCAGACGCTCCACCAGGGCTTCGCCGGTGCAGTTAAAGTCCTTATAGACTGCCTTCAGTCCCTCGGGCGTCACCGCCTCCACGCCCACCAGCGCGCCCTTGATATTGGCCTTGCGCATCGCGTCCAGAAACTCGCCGTCCTCACCGGCCTCCATCGTAATCTGGGTGAAGAACACCATGTTCCTCGGCAGTTTTGCCATCTCTTCCATAAGCTGGAAACGCTCGTTCCGGATCGCCGTCAACTCTTCCAGCTTGGCGTCGTTATGCTGCTCGCGTGCCAACCGCAAATCGTTCAGCGACACCGGATAAAAGTTATCGTCGGCCAGCGCAATAAACCGGAATCCGATTCGCCGCAGCTCGACAATCTCTTCGATCAAACGCTGATAACTCCGCTGCCGCGGCTTCTGGCCGTCGGTCCGCCAGACGCTGCAAAACGAGCAGTGCTTCGGACAGCCGCGAATGGTCTGCACCGAGGCCCACATATACTTGTCGCGCGGCAGCAGATCCCATCGCGCCGCTAAAAACTGGTCGCCATCAATCCGTCCGCCTTCGTAGATCCTGTCTGGCTTGCCCGCCAGGCAATCGGCCACCACCTTGCCCCACGCCACATCGCCGTCGCCCTTTACCACCGCGTGGGCCTCTCCGCGTTCGAAGGCCTCTTCGGCGTACAGTGTGGCGTGAATCCCGCCATAGACCACCCACGCGCCGCGCCCGCGCGCCATGCGTCCCACCGCGTAGCCGCGCAGGGCGTTGCCGGAATGCACGCCGATGCCGACGATGTCTCCCGGCTGAATGGTCTCCGGAACAATCTGTTCCAGCGACTCATCGACCAGAATCGGATCGCCCGCGGATTGGGGCGTTGCCGCCGCTAAAACGAATAGCCAGCGCGGTGTAATGACGGCGGTGCCGAATGAATTGTCACTGGGATTTACGAGATGAACTCTCATCGAATCCTGCCTTTCCTTCGAACGGGTACGGAAGATTCAGAGCGCATCATCAAGTATAACGAAGCATCTGAGATGGGTTGGGATTCAAGCCGGTAGTCAGGTTTTTCCGCCGACGATGTGTCTGCTATTATACATAGCTCCTCTGACCTGTCGCGCTAGCGGAGTCGGAAGTCGCGACCAGAATGGGTCTCCATCCCAGGGCGCTGTTCCCAATGTGTCCCTCCCATCTTATATAATCCAGCTCTCGCAACTTTTTCAGAGCTGCTGGGTAATTACTAGCACCGTGTCTTGCCGCGCCGTCCTGTGCTGCAACACCGGCAATCTTTCACACGGAGCAAGCATTTACATTCAAAGGAGATACGTCTGACATGCCCTCCGCAAAGCACGGCAGGTTTTTTCGCGCAGCATTCATCGCGCTCACAGTTGCTTCGTTGCTGCTGCTCGCCGGGTGCAACGGTAGCTCCAACTCCACCGGCCCGGCTTTCGTCGTCGGCACCGATGCGCCGATGGCGAGCGTAGCCTCGTTCCAGGTTCAGATCCAGAGCGTTGAATTGACCGACGCCAGCGGGAACACCGCCTCGCTTGTTAACGGCACGCCCACGGTGGATTTCGCCCGCTACAACGGATTGCAGACCCTGCTGGACATGAACGATGTTCCCACAGGCACCTACACCGGGGTCACCATCACGCTGGGCCCGGCGACCCTCGGCTACCTCAACACCGGCACCACGCCGCCGTCGATCTCCACCTACTCCACGGCGGCGAACACCTTGACCCTCACCACCTCGACCATCAACATTGCATTGGAAAACCCGCTCGTGGTCACCTCTCCCAGGCAAAACCCGGACGCCATCAGCTACACCCCTGGCGGCGGAGTCCCGGTCGGCCTGCGTATGGACTTCGATCTGCGGAAGTCGATCGGCGTGGATAGCAACGGCAACATCACCGGTACGGTGACTCCCACCTTCCACATCAACACCGAGCCTTACACCGCCGGCGGAGCCTACATCGACGAATTCATTGGCGCCGTTGTCACTCCTCCAGCCACCACCACCGAGCCGCAGTCCTTCGTGGTTCAGGGGCCGCATGGCGAACAGTTCACCATCAACACTTCCGCCTCCACCGAGTGGGATGGCACAGCCAGTCTCAGCGCTCTCACCACCAGCAGCATCGTGCTGATTTCCGGCCAGTTGGATAAGGCCGACCAAACCCTGGACGCCGACGAGGTGGCGATTATCTCGCAGAATGGCTTCTACGCCAGCGGCTTGGTTACCTACGTGACTCCGGCAACTGGCCTGGCCTCCAGCTTCGACCTCTACACCCGCGCTGTTTTGCCTGACAATACCGGGGTGCAACTGGGCAACATTGCCCAAGTGAACCTGACCGGCAACGAGGAGTACTCCATCTACTGGATGCACAATCCGTTCATCCAGTTCCTCTTCAACCAGAACGCCTTGATCGCCGGTCAGGACGTTGCCGTCGGTGGCCCGGCGAGCGGCGCGACGAATGCCTCGGCCGTCACCGTTGACAATGTGCTGCTGCGCCACTGGGGTTACGTTGGCACGGTCGTCCCCGGCAGCGAGGATGCCAATAACGGCACCTTCCAGCTCCAGATCAACGGCCTTGCCGGAGTGGTGATCCCGCAGACGGTCACGGTCTACATGGGAGGCAGAACCGACTATCGCTACGGCTTCGGCGCTTTCAGCAACCTGACGGACGGAGCGAGCGTGCGCGTTGTGGGCCTGTTGCTGAAGAACCCATCGACCGGTGCGCCGGTGCTGCTGGCTCGCCACGTGGATGGCCCTGATACCGACGCACCGTAAACAGGCAGGCAGCACGCTTGAAAGCAACCCGTGCGCCGGGGACGGTTGGTGCCGCCCCCGGCGCTTTTTTCACCGCGTTCGAATTGGCGAAACCCTACCTAAACAACCGTTTATGCTATCTCTCTCATAAAGTGCGTTTTGCACAGTTATCTGTGACGTGTATCACTTTGCCGATGTGCACGCTTGATCTACAAATCATATGCGAGTGTGCGACCAGGTCGTCGCAATCCCACTGCCAGGGAGTTCCACGTTGCTCAACCGGGCTCTACGCTACTGCTGTTTCCTCCTCTTGTTGTTTTGTGGTTTGGCGCTCAGCGCGCAAACTGTCTCTTCGCCGCAGCTGGCCGACCTTCAAAGGCAGGTTACCGAAGCCCGCGGCAACGCCGATAATGCCTGGATGCTGGTGAGCGCGGCGCTGGTCCTCTTGATGACCGGCCCGGGTCTTGCGCTCTTCTACGGCGGACTCGTTCGCAAAAAGAATGTGCTCTCCACCATGATGCAGAGCTTTGCTATGATGGCCATCATCACGGTGATCTGGGGAATCGTGGGCTTCAGCCTGGCCTTCGGTCCTGGCAACAGCTTCATCGGAAGCTTTCATCACCTCTTTCTGCACGGCGTCGGCGCGGCGCCCGATCCGGACTATGCGCCAACCATTCCTCTGCAGACCTTCATGGTCTATCAGCTGATGTTTGCCATCATCACCCCGGCGCTGATCTCCGGCGCGTTTGCCGAACGCATGAAGTTCAGCGGCATGGTGGTCTTCCTCTCTCTCTGGTCGATTTTCATCTACTCGCCCATGGCCCACATGGTCTGGGGCAAAGGCGGATTGCTCAACGCCTCGCTCGGTGGACGCTTCCCCTGTCTTGATTTCGCCGGCGGCACCGTGGTGCATGTCACTTCGGGCGTCTCGGCGCTGGTGTGCGCGCTTTATCTCGGCAAGCGTAAAGACTTTCCTTCTGAGGCCTTCCGCCCGCACAGCATGGTTCTGTCCTTCATCGGAGCCTGCATGCTGTGGGTGGGCTGGTTCGGCTTCAACGCCGGCAGCGCGCTCTCGGCCGGAAGCCTGGCAACCTCGGCCTTCGTGGCCACGCACTTCGCCGCCGCCGCCGCCGCGATCGGCTGGATCGCCGCCGAATGGATACTGAAAGGCTACCCCAGCGCGCTGGGTGCAATCTCGGGCGCGGTTGCCGGACTGGTCGCCATCACCCCGGCCTCGGGCTTCGTCGATCCCATGTCGGCGCTGCTCATCGGCCTCATCGCCGGTATCTTCTGTTTCATCATGGTCACCAAGGTCAAGGAATGGTTCGGCTACGACGATTCTCTCGATGCCTTCGGCGTTCACGGCGCCGGCGGCACCATCGGAGCCATCCTTACTGGCGTTTTTGCCAGCCGCCTCGTCAATCCCATCTTCAAGGACGCGCAGGGCAACGCCACTGCTTCCGGTCTGATCGACGGTAACGCTCATCAGTTGCTGAATCAGGCCGTGGGCGTCCTGGTCGCATGGGTCCTGGCTGCGGTGGGAACGCTCGTCCTGCTCAAGGTGGTCGATCTCACGGTTGGTCTGCGCGTGAAAGAGGAGGCTGAAGTGCAAGGCCTCGATCTCGCACTCCACGGTGAAGAAGGATATTCGCTGGAATAACAGGCGCTGCCGGCTGAGCCATCGGCCGGCAGACCCGGAAGAGACGATAACGACATGACGAAACTGGAAGCGGTGATTCAACCCACCAAACTGGACGCCGTAAAGGAAGCACTGATCAATATCGGCGTCGATGGACTTACGGTTCTTGAAGCGCGCGGCCACGGCCGGCAGAAGGGCCACACCGAGTTCTATCGCGGACGGGAATACAGCATCGACCTTCTTCCCAAGATCAAACTGGAGATCGTGTTGCGCGATGAGATGGTCGATGAGGTCGTCAAGACCATCCTCACCGCCGCGCAGACCGGCAAAATCGGCGACGGCAAGATCTTCCTGTCGCGCATTGACGAAGCCATCCGCATTCGCAACGAAGAGCGCGGCGCCGACGCCATCTAGAACAGTCCCTGCATCAAAAAGAGAGGCACTGCGAACCGGCAGTGCCTCTCGTATTGTCGAATCAAATTGTTTCTACTCGCCCACCAGCGTTAACCGGTGCGACGCGGTCTTCTCCACCGTCTCCGGCGCAAACGGTAGCCCGAAGGTTGTCCCGCGGTACCAGGCCTCGAACTGATCGTTAAAGTAGGGGCTGAATAGATTGCCCGACTGCCCGTTGACGATGTTCAGCGTCGAGCGGTCCAGGTCGGAAAGGTCGGCGGTGAAGCGCTCCGAGGGAGCGAATTTTCCCACCTGCTTCACCGTGATGCCGTTGCCCGACTGCGGCAGCTGGCCGGTTGATGCGTAGCGCCGCAGCCACGGCAGCTTGCCGAAGATAGGATGGCCGATCTCGACCGTGGAATAGTCGCCATACTTCCATCTGGCCAGGTCGCGCGGGACGTTGCGCGGCACATCGCGGCCGCTCACCGCCGCCTCCACCGAGGCCGCCAGCAACGCATCCCAGCTCTTGTATCCGGCCGGGAGCCAGCGCGCCGGCTGGAAGGCGACCATGTTCTCCAGCCACACCGTATTCATGAACCAGTGGTAGCGCGGGGCGTCGTCGCCCAGCTTGCTCTCCAGCAGAGTTTCCATCAGCCACGCCCGCGCCCGCTGCTCGATGGCAGCGCCCGCCGAATCCATACTCAGCTTGCCATCAAAATGCCGCAGAATATCGCCCGCGCTCTTCGCCCGCGCACTTGCCCCCGGAGTCTGGTCCAGCGCATAGACCATCCGCTGGGCCACAAACTTGTCGAGGTCGCTCTGCACGTCGGTCTGCAGCGCGAGCATGTCTGCGGCGGTAAACTTCTTGTTCTGCCGCAGCACCCGGTAAATGCGCTCGGTGCGGTAGGGCGACTCCCACTCCGTAGTAATCGAATACTTGTAGCCATCCGGCGTCACCCGCCCGTTGGCCGTGGCGATGATTCCCGACGGCGGGTTGTACACGCTCGGCATCTCGTCGAACGGAATGTAGCCCGTCCACTCGTGCGCGTCGTCTGCGCCGTTCACCGGCAGCGAGCCATCGCCCGAGGCGCGCACCGGGACCTTGCCCGCCGCCTGGTAGCCGATGTTGCCGTCCACGTCGGCATATACCACGTTCTGCCCCGGCCCGCTGAAATTGGCCAGTGCCGCGCGGAACTGCTCCCAGTTCTGCGCGCTGTTCAAGGCAAAAAACGGAAGGTTCAGCCCGGTGTCCAGCAGCGTCCACTTCAGCGCCAGTTGCCGGTTCTCGCCGCGAATGCCGGCCGAGACGATCGGCCCGTGCCGCGTCAGCACCACGTCCTCTTCCACGTCGCGCCCGCGCTTCACGTGGATCACTTCGTGGCGCACCTGCGGTTTCTGCCAGCCGGTGGGAGTCTGGTATTCGCCCGATCCGTTGAAGCTTTCCACGTACAGGTCTTCCACGTCCGGCCCCAGGTTGGTAAAGCCCCAGGCGATGCGCCGGTTGTGGCCCACAATCACCCAGGGCGCGCCCGGCAGAGTCACCCCGGCCACGTCATAGTCGCCGCAGCTGAGGTGCGCCTCGTACCAGGTGTTGGGAATCTGCAGAGGCAGGTGCATATCGTTGGAGAGCAGCGGCCGTCCGCTGGCGGTGTGGGCGCCGCTGATCACCCACTCGTTGGAGCCCGCGCGCACCTCGTCCATTGATGGCAGCCCGAGCGCTTCCAGCCCGGTCAGTCCAAGTCCGTCCCGATCTACCTCCGCCCGCAAATGCCGCCGGCCCTCGACGCGTCCTTGACGGCCACCCAGCACGCGCAAATGGTGTCGGCGGCCAACGCCCGTTAGCGGCTGGCTGGCCGAGGCTTGCGCCGTGTCCGGCTCGGCTGCCTCGGGCTCGATCTCATCCAGGTCGTGTCCTGGGATGATGTCGCGCTGTGAGCGCGTCACATACAGGTCGGCGGTCAGCTCGGGACCGAGCTTGGCCAGCGTCCGCTCGTGGTTCAGGTCGTCCAGATAGGTTCCATGGTTCAGCATCTCCGCCATGGCCGCGCCCACCAGCGCCGAATCCTCCGCCGTCCACGCCCGCGGGAAATAGCGAAGCACGCGCATCTCCAGAGGCAGGGCGTAGTGATGCTCGGCAATGTAGGCATTGACCCCGCGCGCATACGCCTCCAGCTGCGCCCGCACCTCGGGACCGGCCTGCTCCACCGAACGGTGTGCCACCTCGCGCAGCCCCAGCAGCCGCTGCTCCCGGTCCACCTTGATGTAGCCTGGGCCCATGGCCGCGGACAGCTCTCCTGCGGCATAGCGCCGCATCACATCCATCTGCCACAGACGGTCCTGGGCAGTCACATACCCCTGGGCAAAAAACAGATCGTCCAGCGACTGCGCCGTGATGGTGGGCACGCCATGGGCATCGCGCACCACGGTGACCGGCGAGTGCAGCTCCGCCAGTGCAATCGTCCCGTCCAGCTGCGGCATGGCCGCATGCGCCGCCGAACGGAACCAGTGCACGGCCGCCGCGGCCATCAGCCCCAGCAAAACCAGCAACACCAACAACACCCGCCCAGCTAGCTTGAGCGGGGAGCGGCGCACACCTTGTAAGGAAGAAGACATCGGGGAAGACATCGAAGACATGATGCTTCGATTGTAAATGCTGGCGCAGATCGAGCCGGAGTTGGCCGTTGCTTCTCAGGCCCGGGTCGGTCGAGTGAGCCGTCGTCCGGCCTTTTCCTCGGCGTCGAGGTAGCCGATGATGGTGGATTCCAGCTGCATTGCAAGGCTGGTGTGGAGGCGCTTGAGGTCGAACATGAAATAGTCGGGATCGAGCGAGTGCAGGTAGTCGTGAATCACATCCAGAATCGCGCGCTCCAGGTAGCGCATGTATGCCGCCAGCAGCGGAAGCGTATAGCCGTGCTGGTATCGCCGCATACCTTGCAATTCGGCGTCGCTCAGAATTACCTTGTCGATCTCCCTGGTATTTTCGGCTTCCAGCATGGCGGCCAGATTTTCCAGCATCTGGGGCGCGTACTCGATCCGCTGCTCGTCGGAGAGGGGCAACATCCCGATGCGCATATCGCCGTTCATGCCGCGCAACGCCCGCTGCAGAATCTCAAACATGTTCTCGCGCAGAACCTCATGGACGCGCTTGCTGGGCTTGGACCTGTCGCGCACCCGTTCGGCCAACTTCTGCTCAATCAGACCCAGCAGCGCGGGAATCGGCGCCGGCTTGATCAGGTACTCATCCACCTGGTTGCGCATCGCCTCCAGCACGGTGTCAAAGCCGGGAAAGCCGGTGAGGATCAGAATCAGGCAATTGGGCTGGGTGCGGCGCATCGCGCTCACCACGGCCAGCCCGTCGTCCTGCTCGCCAATGTTCAGGTCGGTCAGCAGCAGGTCGAAGCGCGTGGCGTTGATCTGCTCCAGCGCATCGCTGACTGTTTCCACCGCCGTCACCTGGTATCCCCGCTGCCGCAGAACCTGCGGCATGGTAAGAACGATCTTCGGTTCGTCGTCAACAAACAGTATCCGCGCGCTCCGCATCTTCCACTCTCCATGGCTGTTGCAACAGCCTGCGAGCCGGTAGAACTCTACCGTAGCTGAATCAGCCAGTCAAGACAGTGGCCTGCCGCGCGGACGGCTCCGTCCCGATTCCTTGCCCGTCCCATTTCGATAATTTATGCTGGAGTTTCGGACTACTTAGATCTCTGCAAGAGGTGCGCAATTGAAAAACTGCAAGCACGGCCAGCAACCCGGCGAAGGCTCCGGCATCGAGCGTGAGCTGCACGATCCCATCTCCGACAAACTTGTCGCTCTCGAGCCGCTCGACCTCTCCAAGGTCCATACCGTGGACGACCTGGTGCGGGCCATGGGCCGCACCGCCTTTACCGGGCGCCAGATTGGCCACGCTGCCGACGTGCTGGAAGCCATGGCACGCGACAAGGAGGCCTTCGTCGTGATGACCCTGAGCGGCGCCATGACGGTGGCCAAGCAGGGATTGGTGGTGACCGATCTGATCGACGCCGGCATCGTCAAGGCCATCGTCTCCACCGGAGCGCTGATGGCCCACGGCTTGGTGGAAGCCGCCGGCAAGTCGCACTTCGTCTGGGATGAAAAGATGAACGACGTCGAGCTCTACGAGGCGGGCTACAACCGCGTCTATGACACGCTGGAGCCGGAGACCAACCTCAACTTTGTCGAAGCCATCGTGGCGCAGATGTTGGAAACCTGGGACGCAGCCGAGACCATGTGCTCCTACAAGTTCACCCACGCCATCGGCAAATATCTCTCCGAGCACGCCGAAGGACGCGGCATCCTGCGCTCGGCTTACGAAAAGGGAGTGGCGGTTTACATCCCCGCCTTCACCGACTCGGAGATGGGACTCGACGTTGCCCTGCACAACCGCAAGCGCGCCAAGCAGGGACGGGAGCAGATCCGCTTCGATCCGTTCCTCGACCTGAACCACTTTGCGGAAAAGAACCTGCTGCAAACCCGGCTGGGAATCCTCACCATCGGCGGCGGCGTGCCGCGCAACTGGACGCAGCAGTTCGGCCCCTACATCGAGTTGCGCCACCGCCGCGGCGGCGAGGACCTGCCGCTCAAGCGCTACCACTACGGCCTGCGCATCTGTCCCGAGCCGGTGCACTGGGGCGGGCTGAGCGGCTCGCCGTATAGCGAAGCCATCTCCTGGGGCAAGTTTGTTCCGCCCGCCGAAGGGGGTAAGTTCGCAGAAGTCTTCGACGATGCGACCGTGGCCCTGCCTCTGGTGGCGGGAGCAGTACTGGAGCGCCTGAAGAAAAGATAGATAAATATAAATATAGTGGACATGAGCCCCACTCGACCCGCGTGTTATGCGGTCCGGGTGGGGTTTTTGGCTTGGTGCGGGCCGGGGGGAAGGATTGACAGGAAGGTTAATGGTTTGGAAGCGAGATGTTAGTGGTTGGTTAATCGTTGCGCAGGTTTTGGGGACTTCGTTACTCGTAGGTGCACTTGGTGGGGCGTTTGACGATTCTGAGGCTCCAGATGAGTTGATTGGTGGCCGAGATGACCTTGGGGCAGGGCGGGAAATTTCGGCGGGGTAGGGTCCTTCACTTCGCTCAGGATGACACTTCAGTCAAAATCGAAAGTCAAAATCATAGGCGAATCAAAGGCGACGACAGATGCAAATTCAAAAGGCCAAGCCCCGGAACGAGTCCGGGGCTTGGCCTTGAGGCGGGAGAACGGTCAGCGGAGCGAGATCGTGGTGGGCGAGACGATGGTGGGGATGGAGGGAGCTCCCTGGGTGTAGTGGAGGACGGCGTTGGGGAGCAGGCCGAGCCAGAGGGTTGCCAGAAGGCTGATGGCGATGGCCGCGCCGACGCCGAAGCGGACGCGCGGGGCGGGCTCGGCAGTGAGCGGCTCATACATGTACATTTTGACGATGAGGCGCAGGTAGTAAT
>CAVSYY010000005.1:0-167385 GCA_963732315.1 uncultured Acidobacteriota bacterium | reverse complement strand
ATCTTTTCAAGCACTTACATCACCCACTGCTTTTTATTCATTTTTCCGCCCAATTTCGAGCTGAGCGTGGTGGCGGCAAACTCGGCGGATTCGTCGAGAACATGGGTGTAGTGCTTGAGAAGAATGTCGGGACGGGAGTGACCGAGGCGCTGCTGCGCCGCCTTGATCGGCACGTGGCACTCGACCATCTGTGTCGTCCCCCAGTGACGGAGAAGTCTCCAGCTGATGTGCGGCAGGCCGAGCCTGCGTGCCACGGGGTTGAACTGCCCGGCCGATGATCTGTTCGTGCACAATCGGCCGGTCTTGCGGCTGTGTGGAAACATCCAGTCATCGTCCCTGCTTTCATCCGCTCCTTCATGGCCAGCAACCGTTCGACGTCCCCTTCGGTAAGCTGAATGGGACGGTTCGATCGATGGTACTTGGGCGTGTGAAGCTTTCCACGGTTGACCGCGCGGATGATCCGCAGATGCCGCTTCTCAACATCGAGATCGCTCCACTTGAACGCCAGCTCCTCCGGCCGGATACAGGTAAGGGCGACGAGCCACACCGCCGTGTAGCGTCTAGTACCATCCGGGCTCAGGCAGACGAAAACTATTTAAAGTATACGTCACTCACTCAATAACTATGCTACACTTCTCACCTCATGACTGGGTTGCGTAGATACGAGTTTAGCGAGCGCCTTGCCGATATTCTCGGTGAGTCCCGCCGTGACCTTCGGTTTCGGGTCACGATGATGATCAATGCCGGGCTTGTTCCGCCCGGCCCCCGCGGCCCGGGGTCGCCCTCGGCCACCCCACAATACGCCGCCGAATTCCTGATTGGGGCCCTGGCTGCGCCACAGCAGGTACACACCGTCGGCGCAATCCGCTGTTACCGCGAGCTAGAGCCAACTGCCGTATCCGCCGAACTCACCGCTCCCGAGGTCACCCTCAGTTCGCTCGTCTCCCGAACCGGAACCACCAACGCTCCAGAGCTCCCTCTTGTCCGCGGCGAGCGGCTGCGCTTCGGCGAGGCCCTGGCGCGGCTGCTGGATCACGCCAGAGACACGGAGACGCGCCCCGTCCTGGCTCGGGAGCTGTTTGGCATATGGGTTAGCCGGGGCTTTCCCATGGCTGCGGTACAGTACGTGACGATCTCCGAGGCCCGGCGCACCGTTATCACTCAACGCTACGAATTACCGGAGGGTGCCCGTCCGCCCGCTTGGCTCGACCCAGAGCGTGGCGGCGTTGCAGATCCCGGACTGTTCCACACCGTGTTTCTGTCTGCCAGCAAGCTGATTGAGATCGGCAGACTCACCGCTTCCCAAGGTGAAAGGAAGGCTCGCATGCTTACCCTCGACCCCACCATCTTCAATTTGGCTGACCTTGCCCGGAATCGGCGCTATCGCCGCCCCTGGGAGAAGTTCCTGGAAATGGCGCAGAAAGCCCGTGCCTCAGCGCAACAGATCGATGCTCGCGTAGAAAGCCGCCTCACCGAGGTGACCAACTTCGGATCAAACCCCGGCAACCTTAGAATGCTGACCTATGTGCCGAAGGATCTACCCGAAACGGCCCCGTTGGTCGTCGTTCTCCACGGTTGCACGCAGACTGCGCACTCCTACGATCTCGGGACCGGATGGTCGACGTCCGCCGATCGCTATGGCTTTGCGCTGCTGCTGCCGGAGCAGCGGACAAGTAACAACCCGCTCCAAGCCTTCAACTGGTTCAAGCCCGAGGACTTCGTCCGGGACAGCGGAGAGCCGCTATCGATACGGCAGATGGTCGAATGGATGGCTGTGAACCACGGGATCGACCGCCGCCGCGTCTACGTCAACGGGGTTTCGGCTGGCGGGGCGATGACCTCGGTCATGCTCGCCACTTATCCTGAGGTGTTTGCGGGCGGGGCGATCATTGCCGGACTGCCATACCGTTGCGCGAATGGCCTTCAAGAAGGGTTCGAAAGCATGTTTCAGGGCCGTATCCGCTCGCCGCAGGAATGGGGCAAGCTGGTGCGGGCCGCATCCTCGCATCAAGGGCCCTGGCCCACGATCTCGATCTGGCATGGCACCGGTGACCACACGGTACAGCCCACGAATGCTGAGGAGGTCATCAAGCAATGGGCGGACGTCCACGCACTGCCCATGACTCCGACATTTGAGAGCACAGTCGATGGCCACCCCTATCGTGCCTGGCGTGGCCCCGATGGCGACACTCTCATCGAATCCTATACGATCACCGGCATGACACACGGTGTGCCCATCGACCCGCATGGCACGGAGGGGTGCGGCGCTGCGGCGCCTTTTATTCTCGACATGGGAATCTCGTCCACCCAACACATCGCAAGGTTCTGGGGAATAACCGACCGGACGCCAGAGATGGCGGGTACACCTTACCGACGTGCACAGATTATGCCAACGGACTACCGCGCGGAGGACCAAGAGAGCGGTCGCGAGGTTCGGATCGAAACCGGATCCGGAGGTGATACTCCTGCTGCAGATCGCTCAGCGTATGCGCAACCCGCTCATCAAGATCTGCAAGAGATCATCGCTACGTCCTTGAAAGCTGCCGGTCTGCTCAAGGGAATAGGGGAGGCATCCTCCGGCCTCGGCGGCGGGAGCAGCCAAGGCACGGAGGAAGGTCGGATGGGGGGCATCGACATCGCATCGATTCTCGCCAAGTCCTTTGAGGCCGCCGGTCTGTTGAAAGCCAGGCGCGATGTTCCTTCCGTAGCGGGCGGCCTTGCCGGTTCCGGGTGGGAGGGCGACGGATGGCAGCTCACGACTGGCGTCGGAGAGGGGCGCGGTGACGGCCTGGTACTCTTCGGCTACGCGTCTTCGGGAACGGGAGGCACCTTCGGCAAGACGGTGCGATCGGTATCCCGGCAATTTTCCTTGGGACCCAGGCCGAAGTTGAGCTACGTGCGCCGTCTCAACCTCAGCGCGGCAGTGAACATTCTCACGACCGCCAACTTCCGCGTACTGGTTGAGGGCGTCCCGGTGGACGAGGCATCGGCTGTTGGGATGGATTATGAAGAAGCTAGGTGGACGGAACGCTTGGATATCGACCTTACGCGGTTCGCAGGCCGGACCGTGACGCTGACCTTCGAGGTCGCCGCCAACTCGAACGTCTTTATCGAAGTCTTCGCCAAGGCATGGGTGGGGGGCATCACTGTGCAGGACGCCCGATAACCGACATATCTGAACCGTAGATATGCCCGGTCCAGTTTGAGGGTACGCACTCTAGCGGCGTGATTTTGTTTGTCCTTGCCGACAGCCAAGAACAAGCGCAGACTCGACGCTGCCGGTGGGTCGGCAAATGTGATTGCGTAAATGGAGGTAAAAGGTCTTATGGAAAACATTTTGGAAAAAGTTGACGCGCAGGTGGCGGAGTCTATCCGGAAACTTTCACGCGCAACGTCTGCGATGGCGGAATCGATCGACGAAGGCGTAGATGTCATCCAGCGCGCCATGAAACGGAGTGGCGATATGGCGGAGGAACTCATGGACGATACAACGCAACGTGTCAAACGTCACCCGGTAGAAACAATCGCTGCGACGTTGGCGTTTGGTCTGGTCGCGGGGGTATTCATCGGATGGATGATGAAGCGCAGGTAGACCAAGACAGCGGAGCAGATCATGAACTTCATGCCGGCGGACTCGTCTGTTACGACGGTCGAGGCAAAAACATTTGGCAATTCGACGCACCAACCGGGTTTGGATCCATGTGGGACTGCTACGCATTGAACGTCGCTACCGATGCAGTGTGGTCGTGTTACTACAGCGGATTTCCGATGGTGCGTATCGATTCCCAGCGGCGTGTCCGGGCATGGGGTACAGCATTGAGCGGGCCACGTGAACTCGCCGTGTCCGGCGACTCCGTGCTGGTCTACGGCGGATACGGGGAGAAAGAGACGGACTGTAAACTACTTCGACTCCGGGAAGGGCAAGCCGAACAGACGGCTGAGGTAAATCTGCGATTCCCGAAGTGCGTTGAACTCCGCCAGAGCACTGTCGTGGGCCGGGACAAACTGCTGCACGTCTTCACTGGCGACGATTGGTATATGTTCAGCCCTGAGGCTTTTTGAGTCACATCGTTTCACAGGGTCAACCCCAACTGAGATGCCGTGCTGGGGGGATTTTGAACGTATCCTCAGCCGGGGACGCCAGTTGAACCCAACAACCTAGCGGAGAGCATCCTGGCCTGGGAACTAAGATCAAAGCCAATGCGTGTGCCGCTTCTTGCTCTCATCTTCTTTCCTTCGAGCGTCGTAACGGTTTTTTAGGTATTCGAAATTTTCCCAGAAGTCGGGGAGAGGCTCTCCTTTATCCCAATTTCCGGTTCGAATCTCTGTCCGAAACCACGTAGTATGATTCCAGAAGTTGTCCGGGAACGGTACCACCTCGTACAAGAGATCGAAGTCGAGGTAGCCAAGCTTGACAATCAACTATTTAGAATTAAACACCTAAACTGCAAGACCTTTATTCGCCAGTTCGATTCTGGCCCGCGCCTCCAGATCTGCAATCCGCTCCCATCTCGTCCTGCTCCTTGCATAATTTAACAATTCAGCATACTTCGGTCTCATTTCCTGCTTGACAGTGTCCCATGGAGCGGGCAATACTTGCCTATGCTGCACTGCAGCACACTTCGCAGCATGAGCACCCATATCAAAGCATCATCCCTAGGAGGGACCATGAACGCCAAAGCTACCAAGTTGGAAGAGACCATCGAAGCAACCTTCTGCCCGCTCGCCTGCACCGCCCTGTACACCAAGGGTCTGGAGCGCTCCATCGAACTGAGCAAGTCCGGACTCGATCTGGCCGTCAAGCAGAACGCCGAGATCCTGGCCGCCATCAAGAAGGCTCTGAAGGGCTCCTCGCTGCCCGGTCTGTTTGTCCTGGACCTGGCCGGTGAAGCCGTCGAAGGCCTGGTTGCCGTGCAGAAGAGCCTGTTGGACCTGGCTCTGGAGCAGAGCAACGCCTCCATCGAAGCCGTCCAGGCCTATGGCAAGGACGCCGAGAAGGCCAAGGCTGAGCTGAGCAACGTTCTGTCGGCCTCGTTTGATCGCGTGATCGCCGCCCAGAACACCGTGGTGGAGTACGCCGTGAAGCAGACCAAGACCAACATCGAGACCGTGAAGGCGCAGCCCGGCGTTGCCGGCACCGCCGTTGAGACGGTTGCTGACTCGGTCCAGAAGGGTTTTGACACCGTGGTCGCCGCTCAGAAAGAGATCGTCGCCCAGGCCACCAAGAACGTGAAGGCCGCTGCCGCCAAGGCGTAAGCGATCTGCACGAAGTAGCAGCAAAAAGTAGATAGCTCTAGCTGCAATGCTTCTCCTGGGGAAACGACGGAGCGCCGCTGGCCGAAATCCGGCGCTCCGTCCGCTCTCCAGACCCATCGATCCAGTGTCATCGCAGCCGTTCCGGGCCTGCCCGCTGCGGCTGTTTGCATGAGATCCTGATCCCCTGGGAGGCTCCTTCGCTCGCGCGAAATCCCTCTCACAACCGCTTTCGCAACTTTGCCCGAGCAGTGCCCGCAGGTATATGCTATCTCGGGAGGAATGAAGAATGAGTGACCCACAGGCAGGAAGCATCAAGCCCGCAGATCCGCTTGAGCAGTGGCGTGAATTGCGGGACACATACGTTGATATTTGGGCCAAAGCGTCCGGCGAAGCCGTAAACTCGGAAGCCTACGCGCAAGCCTCCGGAACCATGCTCGAGGCCTTCCTCACCACTTCGTCCCCATTTCGGGATGCGCAGAAGAAAGCCATGGTCAGCGCGTTGGAACAATGCAACATGCCCTCCCGTGACGATTATGTACGTTTGGCCGACCGCTTGGCGAACCTGGAACTGCTGCTCGATGACATGGACGCACGGCTGAGACAGGTCCACCAGATTGTATCCAAAGCCGCCTCGCAGCCCGCTGCCGCGCCCAAGCCCGCTGCCGTCCCGGAGGCGCCTGCCACACCGAAGCCAATTGCCGCGCCGAAGCCTGCTTCCGCACCGGCGCCTGCCACCACCCCGCATCTGTTTGCCGCGCCCGCGCCGGAGCCCGCTGCCGCGTCGCATCTGGCGGCGCCCAAAGCCGGATCAGCCGCCAAATCCGCGCCGGGCAAAACGCCTGCAAAAACATCGAAGAAGGGATCTAAATAACAATGATACCCACCGACCAGGTTACCGTCGGACAGTTCATGGCCATGCAGGAAAAGCTGCAGACGCTCAGCAAGGTTCTGACCACGCGCGCGCCGATTGCGCAGACGCCGAAGGAAGTGATCTGGACGCTCAACAAGGCCAAACTGTACCGCTACGTGCCCGTGCTTCCGGAAGAGCAGTTGCACCCTGTGCCCATCCTTCTGGTATTCGCACTCATGAACCGCCCTTATATTCTCGATCTCCGGCCGGGCCACAGTTTCGTTGAGTTCATGCTCCAGCACGGCTATGACGTGTACCTGTTGGACTGGGGCGCTCCCGGCATCGAGGACAAGAATCTGAAGTTCGACGATTACACCTTGGAATACATGCCGCGCGCCATTCGCCGGATGAAAGAGGTCTCCGGGTCCAGCGAGTTCAGCCTGCTCGGCTGGTGTATCGGCGCCATTCTTACTACGATCTATGCTGCCCTGCGTCCCGACGATGGTTTGCGGAACCTGATTCTTCTGACCGCTCCGCTGGATTTCTCCAACAAGGAAAACATCACCTTCGCGCGCTGGGTTGACGAGCGCTACTTCGACGTCGACAAGGTCCTGGGCATGTTTGGCAACATGCCGCCCGAGATGATCGAGTACGGTGCCAAGGCGCTCAAGCCGGTCGAGAACTATATCGGCAACTACCTGCGTCTGTGGGATAACCTGGACAATCCTCAAGTAATCGACGCCTGGCACGCCATGAACACCTGGGTCACGGACAATATCTCTCTGGCCGGCGGTGCGTTCCGCCAGCTCATCGTCGATCTGTACCGCAACAACCGGCTCATGGAAGGTACGCTGACAATTCGCGGCCAACAGGTGGACTTGAGCCATCTGCGCGCCAACCTGCTGACGGTGATCGCCGATGCCGACCACATCACTCCTCCCTGCCAGTCGGAAACCGTCATGGCCAAGGTAGGCAGCACGGACAGGACCGCGATGCGGATTCCCGGCGGGCACATCGGAATCATGGCAGGCAGCGGAGCCAGCAAACGTACCTGGCCGCAGATCGATCATTGGCTCTCGCAACGCTCTGAATAGGAGTGATCGCGGGCAGCCGTCACCGATCATCGTGACTCGCAAAAGAAAACCGCTTCCTTCGGGAAGCGGTTTTTCTTTTGCAACTCCCATCGCCCGCGGGGGCGGGCGACGAGGTTGCGCTTTTGATTAGAAGTGGAAACCGCCGCTGGCGATCAGCACTTCGCCGGTGACGTAGTCGGACAGAGGCGAGCACATGAACAGGACCGCGTTGGCAGCTTCATCGGGCGAGCCGATGCGGCCCAGCGCGCACGACGCCTTGGCCTGCTCGATCATGGCGGGCTGCACGCCGATCTTGATGTCCTGGCCGTGCATCTTGAAGCTGGCTTCCGTGCCGCCCAGCGGCTGCACCATGCGGGTGTTGATGAGGCCGAAGCCCACCGCATTGACGTTGACGTTGTAGCGTCCCCACTCCTTGGCCAGCACCTTGGTGAGGCCGACCACGCCCGCCTTGCCCGCGCCGTAGCCGGACTGTCCGGCATTGCCGTCCACACCCGAGATGGAGGTGATATTGACCACCTTGCGCATCACGGTCTTGCCCTCGGCGATCTCCGCTTTGGCGGTCTCACGCAAGTGGTTGGCCGCGGCGCGCAGAATGCGGAAAGGAACTACGAGGTGAATGGTCAGCATGGCCTGGAACTGCTCGTCGGTGGTCTTCTGGATCACGCCATCCCAGCTGTAGCCGGCGTTGTTGACGATGATGTCCAGCCCGCCGAGTTTGTCCAGCGTGGACTGCACCAGTTTGTCCGGCGTCGCTGGGTCCATCAGGTCACCGGAGAAGCTGGAAACCTTGTAGCCCGCGCCCTCGAATTCCTTGACCGTTTCGCTCAGTACCGCTTCATCGATATCGTTCAGCATCACCTGGGCGCCGGCGGCCGCCAACTTCCCGGCAATAGCTCTTCCAATGCCACGTCCCGAACCGGTCACCAACGCAGTTTTACCGCTAAGACTAAACGACATAGCGCTCCTTGCCTTTCTCAATTCGAATCACCGGACTCAGATTTTCCGGCGCTCGATAGTATGCTCAGTGCCGCGCACTGCAGCACGATTTCTATGGATGCATCCAGCTCTAGATTTGAACGTCTTCCCCTGCGCCAGGCTTCTTCCCGTGCAGGTGGGGAACTTGCGGACAGCCCGGACAGTATATCTGTTTTCGTCAATCGAGAACACCCTGCCAACCGGCTTCAATACAGACTCCCGCGAACCTCCGGCGGCATAAAAATTGGGCGGCACAAACGGCCGCCCAATCTGCCCGGCGAACCGGCCTACATGTGGCATCCGCCGTTTACGTTCAGCTCCTGACCGGTAATGTAGTCCCCGTCGGCGGCTAGGAACGCCGCGGCTTTGGCGACCTCCCGGGGAGTTGCAAATCGCCCAAGCGGAATCTTGGCTCGCATCTGGGAAGCTATTTTCTCGGGAATTTCCTGCATCATCTCAATCGCCGTATATCCGGGGGCAATGGTGTTGGCTGTGATGTTGTGCTTGGCCGACTCCAGCGCCACCGTTTTGGTGAAGGCGGTGATGCCGCCCTTGCTGGCCGAGTAGTTCGCCTGTCCGTTAGCCCCATCCTGGGCGGCCACGGAAGTCACGTTGATAATGCGGCCGAAACGCTGGTTGATCATCGCCGGCAGCACCGCGGTGGTGGTGTTGAAGGTGCCGTTCAGGTTGGTCTCGATCACCTGCTGCCAATCCTCGTCCGTCATCTTCTGCAGAGATTTCTCATTGCTGATGCCGGCGTTGTTGACCAGCACATCGATTCGCTGCCACTTGTCGAGGACCGTGCGCACGATCTTCTTTGCGTCCTCGTTATTGGCAACGTCGCCCTGCACCACGATGGCGCCAACGCCCAGCTTGCGGACGTCTTTGGCCACGGCCTCGGCGGCTTCGTCGTCGGTGAGGAAATTGATCGCCACCGATGCGCCGCGCCGTGCCATCTCCAGCGCAATCGCCTTCCCGATGCCGCGGACCGCACCGGTTACCAGTGCCACCCGGCCGGCCAGCGCCATCCTGCCGTTTTCTTCCACCGAAACCGAGGGCTGAGGATCGCAGTTGACCACTGCCGGATCCACCCGCATCACGATGAAGCCCGCGACCGCTCCGGCTCCAAAGCCGGGAGCAAAGATGCGCATCGGCCGGTCGATCCGTCCGTCGGCCACCGCGTCGCGGATCGCAATCGGAATGCTGGCGGCGGAGGTGTTCCCTACCCGTTCGATATTGAAGTACAGATGGTCGCGCGGAACCTTGGCTGCATCGGCCAGCTTTTCCACCATGGTCTTGTTCGCCTGGTGAGGAATCACGAGATCGATGGTTTCCAGCAGCGAAGTTACCCCGTCCGGGGCCTTCATGGCGGCAAGGTCGTTCATCATCTGCATCAGGTAGCGCCCGGCCAGCGACTTCACCTCCGGACCAAAGACGGTGACGTCGTTATTGAACTCCGGATTGGGCAGGATGATCGAGTTCACCTCGGACCACGGACCGCCCGCATAGGTGTTCATGATCTCGATGTCCGGTTCCGCTCCTTCCGGAGCCGGCCCGATGATGGCGGCGGCCGCGCCATCGCCAAAGATCATGCGCGAGGTGCGTACCGTTCCAATCTTGTCGGAGAACTTTTCCGCGCACACCACCAGCACCGGCCGATTGATGTTCTGCAGAATCCTCACCGCCTCGGAAAAGCCATAGGCCATGCCGGCGCAGGCGGCCAAAATATCATTGCACGCATGGGCTTGCATGATCCCAAGTTCACCGGCAACCCAGCTCGCGTTGGAGGGCATCGTTCGCGCCGAAGTGCAGCTGCAGAACAGCACCGCGCCGATCTCCGACGGCTTGCGCCCCGATTTCGCCAATGCCGAACGGGCCGCCAGCAAGCCCATCTCCTCCAGCTTCAGTTCGCTGTAAAGGCGCTGTTCGATTCCGGTCTTTTCCGCAATCTCCTTCTCCGTCATACGTGACCAGCTGAAGGCATGGTTGCGGATGAGGTCGGCATTGCTGCAAACCACTTCCCCTTCGTAAACCCCCAGCCCTTCCAGCTTCGGCATGATTTTGAAATGCTCGCGCACCACAATCGGCTTGTAGGGCAACGCGGGCGCCGAAAGCGAGAGCGTCGCCGGCATCTTGAAGCGCGCCGAGTGGGGGAGCCGTCCGCCCTTGGCCCGGCGAATAAACCTCAGCACCTCGTTGTTGCGCGGATACAGCGCAATCACGTAGTCGTCGTCTTTCAGCTGGCTGACCTCGACGCAAGAGCAGGTCATGGGGTCCCAACGGTACTGGTTGTGCAGGATCATCGCCTGCCGCATCAGCGCTTCCAGTTCGGGAACCTCATGCGAGTACTGAATCACATCGTCATAGCTGAAGCCGGGATAATCGGGATTGTATTCAAGGAGCCGAAGTGTCCTCCCCTTGCGCGAAGCGAGCATCTCCCCAACCGTGGGCTGGATGGCGCGCAGGTCTCCGCCTGCACTATGTTTGCTCTTGAATCCGTTCAGCAGCAAGCCAAACGCTTCGTCCTCGGTCTCCGACTTCCACTGCGTGGGCAGGGTAGCGAATCCTTCCTGGATCTCGGCAGCCACGCGCAGCGAATCCCACTGCTTGCAGGCCGGCAGAAATACATCCTCGCGCTGGCGGGGAAGATCGCCCCAACGCGTGGGACGCTCTTCATACATGGTCAGCGCGTAGCGGTTGACCCAGTACAGGTTCAGCGCGAGGTCGCGACAGATTTCAAAGCGCGATTTGTACTTTCCGGCATGCAGACGCTCCAGGATGTCCTTCTCGGTCGGAGCCTTTTCGCCAAAATCCCTGGAGATCACGGTCTTGAAATTTTCGAGGGTCTCAATGGCTGAAAAATCCAGCTCTGGAAAGAAGTTGAATGGAAGAACAATTCGACCATGCTTGTTAATTACGAATTCCTTCATTTTTTATCCCTTGTCTTCGCTTGTGGTCTAGCCGATCTGTCTTTTCCTACGCAGCGCGAAAATTCCTTGCAGGAGCGATTCCCGCCCCGGTCCATTCGGCCTACGTCGATGGGCTGCCGGGACAACCGGCCAGCGTCGCCTGCCGCTTCAACATTCTTCTTCCGTGGCATTGGCTGCTACCCACGACGGCACGGGTACTCATTGTAAACCCTGCCGTCAATACCCCACCCACCCTGCCGAACGCCGACTGCAGGGACTCCCGGGAGCTCCCCGTCTCGAATCGGATCGCAGTGGCGAATTTCATCGAATGCCTCTGAATACGCTCTACACTGGTTTGATTGTACGGCTGTGCGGTGTCGCAGTTTGTAAGGCTTTTGTCTTCACGTGAACCGCGCAGGCCTTGAGCATACCCCTGTCAGATTTGCCGGTGAACGGGCTGGGCAGTCTGACAAGAGCGGATTCGCTTCGGCTCGCATCCTGGGTTCCCTGAGATTCTGAGCATAGACCGGATCGGCGGCCGGAACATCGCACGGCCAGCCTCACCCGTGTCCCTTACATGTAGATTCCGCCGTTCACATTCAACTGGTGACCGGTAATATAGCTCCCATCGGTGACCAGAAACGCTACGGCCTTGCCGATCTCCTGCGGCTCCGCCAGCCGCTTCAATGGGATCCGGGCGGCAATCTCGTCCAAGGCCCGGGCGGGCATACCCGCCACAATTTCGGTTGCCGTGTAGCCGGGCGAGATCACGTTCGCGGTAATGTTGTACTGCGCCATCTCTAGAGCCACGGTCTTGGTAAAGGCAACGATGGCACCCTTGCTGGCGGCGTAATTCGCCATCCCCATAGCCCCTGACTGCGCGACAAACGAGGCAATGTTGACGATTCGCCCGAATCTCCGTTGAATCATCGACGGCAGAGCGGCCCGGGTGCAGAAGAAAGTACCATTCAGGTTGGTGTTCAGCACATCCGCCCAATCCGCATCGGTCATCTTGCCCAGGGTCCGGTCGCGGTGAATCCCTACATTGTTCACCAGAATGTCGACTTGCCCGAACTTGTCCAAGGTCGCGGCCAGCACCCGCTTTGATTCATCTTTGGAGGAGACATCGCCTTGGACCGTGAAGCTGTCGACACCCATTCCATGAATCAGCGCCGACAATGCCTCCGCCTCCGCTGCGCTGGAACGGTAGTGGATGACAACGGTGGCGCCGCGGCTGGCAAGTTCCAGTGCGATGGCCCGTCCGATGCCGCGCGCACCGCCTGTGACAAGAGCTACTTTATCCTGAAGTGGCTTTGGTTGGAGATGTTCCGACTTTTCCTCAAGTGCTGCAGGAGCCATGATCTCGATCTCCTTAAGTTTTATACCTTAACGAATTCAAACGGGAACTTTCCGCGCCCATGGCCCCGGGCACCGTCACACATCGATCCGATGCATCTGACAGAGCCACCCGTTCGTGTGCAGTATAGTAATTCTAAAGAGTTACAAGGATATGAATCGAATACTCAAAACCGGGTGCGCCGGGCATCGATCCGTACACTTTACAATTGGGCGGTCTCACACCGTGCCCAATTTTAAGGGAATCACATTATTTTATTCCCTTAAAGGAGTCAAAGAGATAATTCTCCTGTTAATTCTGATTCGTTCCTTTTTGGAAATGAAAATGGTGAACTCCGGATTTCAGAACTGGCAGACAGACCGCCGTACCTAAGAATCGCGAGCTGCCGGAAAAGACCTCGGCATCGGGCGGATCACGCAGCCGTCCCGCCGATCACCAAGTCCATGCCCCGCTCCGGCGTCTCTGCAACGCCAGCCTGAACCGGCCCGCCGGAGCCGCCCGCCTCCACGAGGCTCACCTCCGTGCCGGGCAACGGACTCCCGCATTCTTCACCCAGCACAAGATCCATGCTGCCGTGGTCCAACACCCCGGCTGATGCAGGAGCGTCTTTTGCGAAGCCAAACGCACCCATCGGAACCGCGACAGCCATCAGGGCCTTGCTTGCCTCGGACATCAGGTTGAACCAGCTCAGCTGGGCCTTCATGCAGGCGGCAAGGGCATTGCAAAACATCCCCGCAAAATCACCGGCCAAACTCTCGCAGGTATCCACTGCGTGGGAGTTGAACTCGACCATCGCCGAGAGCGACGTTTTCTCAACCCCCAAGGCCTCATCCATGGCCTCGCCATAAAGGTCGATCCAATTCGAGGCGAAGCCGCCGCCCATTGTCGGATGTTGAGGGACTTCCACCAGAGACAGAGTACGATTACCGGCAGCCATGGTTGTGCTCACGCTTCCTCCTTGTAAAAAGGGAAAGGCCAACTGCCCGATCACGTCCTCATCTAGCAATGTGGTTCCTACACCCTTTAGTTATGCAAAGCTTGGATTCCCAAAGCGTTCGAAGGGTTGTGAGCAGAAGCGAAAACTCCCCGATTTTGGACCTCCTCAGCCTGGCGGGGAGGTCAAACCAGGTCTCAGATTGGCCGCCTCAGGGTGTAAACCTGGAGCACAGGCAGCCCCGCCCTCTGCTACACTGGATGCCATCCTTCATTTTCACAGCAGGTGCCAATGCCAGCCATACTCGCGTGTGTCAACTTAAAGGGCGGCGTAGGGAAAACCGCCATTTCGGTCAACTTTGCCGCCTATTGCGGCCGGCAAGGCATGCGTACTCTGCTGGTGGATTGCGACCCGCAAACCAACGCCACCTTCTCCTGCATCCGCGGCGAAGACTGGGTGGAGCACGCCAAACAATACGGCACCATCGCCTCCCTGCTCGGAGTGCGCAGCATCGCCGGAGAGACCACGCTCAACGATGCCAAAACCGTGATCAAAAAAGGGGTCTTCGAGAACGTGGATCTGGTGCCCTCGCACATCAGTCTATTCTCGGTGGATCTGGACCTGGGCGGCGCGGCCGGCCGCGAGATGCGCCTGAAAAAAGCTCTGAAGCCCGTGCTTGACCAGTACGACATGGTCGTCTGCGATTGTCCGCCGAACTTGACCATCCCAACCCAGAATGCGCTCATCCTGAGCACCCACTACGTGGTGCCGGTTCCCCCGGATTACCTCTCCATCCTCGGAGTGGCGTTCCTCAACAACCGGGTCGAGGAACTGTGCGAAAACCTCGACCACACCATTACCCACGCCGGAATCATCGTCTCCCGCGTGGGACGCAAGGCCACCCATCGCGAAGGCCTGGTGGCCAACCTGCGCACCCGCTTTGACAAGCTGGTGCTGCAGACCGAGCTGCGCGAGCGCGTCGCCGTCCCCGAGTCCGTCTCGCTGCAAAAGACCATCTTCGAAATGGGCGACGAGCAGGCCTCCCAGGAATTCACCGCCATGTCCCAGGAGTTGCTGGAGCGCATCAAGCCGTCCTAATGCCTTGGCGGGATTCCGATGTCTCATCCGGCCGCGGACTTTTCCATCTCCGCCAATTGCTGTTTGGCCGAAGCCAGTTCGGCATATTTCTTGTACGTCCGGTCCGCAACCTGCATGATCTGCTCCCATCCATTTGGTAGTTCTTCTGTCAGGTCGTGCAGATCCAGCTTCAGCTGGCTTGCCTCAAAGCCCAGCCGTTTGATCCGGGCCCTCAGTTCGTCCTTTGTCGGCATTTCACTCAAGGCGTATCTCCTTATTCGTATCCTCAATCAATCTGAGTTCATTGCGAACCGATCATCTTCGCCGGATCGACCACGCGATCGAACTCCGCTTCCGTCACGTACGCCCAGCTTCAGCGCGGCAGCCTTCAGCGTCAGGTCGTTGTCCCTCGCATAGTGCGCAATCTTCGAAGCCTTATCGTAGCCGATCAGGGGCGTCAGCGCCGTCACCAGCATCAGCGAGCGCTCCACGTACTCCTGGATCTTCTTCACGTTCGGCTTCGTCCCCTCGATCAGAAACCTGCGGAAGTTCGTGCACCCATCGCTCAAAATGGTGATGGACTGGGTGAGATTGAAGATCATCAGCGGCTTGTAAACATTCATTTCCAGGTAGCCGCCGGCACCGCCGAAACCCACCGCCACGTCGTTGGCCATCACCTGCACGGCGATCATGGTCAGTGCCTCAATCTGCGTGGGGTTCACCTTGCCAGGCATAATCGACGAGCCTGGCTCGTTCTCCGGAATCTCCAGTTCGGCAAAGCCCGCCCGCGGGCCGCTGGACAGCAGGCGAATGTCGTTCGCGATCTTGTACAGCGAGACCGCCAGTGTGCGCAAGGTTCCGGACAGTTGCACCAGCGCGTCGTGCGAGCCCTGCACCGTAAACTTATTCGGCGCGCTGACGAATGGCAGCCCGGTAAGTATTGCTATCTCGGCGGCCACGGCCTCGGCGAAGCCGGGCGCCGCGTTAATACCGGTGCCCACGGCCGTACCACCCAGCGCAAGGCGGTAGACGCCCCCCAGCGCATCTTCGATTCGTTCCAGATCGTCGGCCAGCAGGCCCGCATACCCGGACCACTCCTGCCCGAGCGTCAGCGGCGTGGCGTCCTGCATGTGGGTGCGCCCAATCTTGACGATGTCTTTCCACTCGTCGGACTTTCGCGGCAATCCCATCGTGCAGCGCCTTCACGGCCGGCATCAACCGCTGCTTCACACTCCAGCGCGGCGGCAATGTGCATGGCCGCGGGAAAGTTATCGTTGGACGACTGTGACAGGTTTACGTGGTCGTTGGGATGAACCGGCGTCTTGCTTCCCAGTGGCGTGCCCTCCAACTGGCAGCTGCGGTTGGAGATCACCTCGTTCACGTTCATGTTGAACTGGGTTCCGCTGCCCGTCATCCATACATGCAGCGGAAACATATCCTGATGCTGCCCGCTCAGAATTTCATCGCAAACCTGTACGATCAGCTTGTGGCGCTTGCCGTCGAGCTGCTGCAAGGCGTGGTTGGCATTGGCCGCGGCCTCCTTCACGATGGCGTAGGCGCCGATCATCTCGCGCGGCATCAGCTCCCGGCCGATGCTGAAGTGCTCCAGCGATCGCTGGGTCTGCGCGCCCCACAGCTTGCCGGCCTCGACCTCCACTTCCCCCAGGCTGTCGCGTTCCTTGCGAGTTTCTGGCACGCTGCTTCTCCTTTGAATATCAGATCAAAAGCTGTCAGAAGTTTCTGCCGCCAAGATGATTCTTTCATGGATGAGACCCGCACACGCCAAGTTTGCCGCCCGTTCGGATTGGCCAACTCGTGTGACCGCAATCACTGTAACCTGACAGGGTTGGCGGTAAGTTAGCGGCGTGAGGTGTCCGATGTTGAGGGACGCCACAGACCGCCGGGCATCTCGACCATTCCAATCCAGACGTCCCATCCCTGCCATTGTCTTTCGCAGCAAAACCGTCCGCGCCATCCATACGCCTGGGATGACGCCAGAAAGGAGTTCCCATGCTGGCGACAAAGGTTGAAAAGAAAGCTGAGTACAAACCGCGGGTCTGCACACTCTGCGGAATCAAGCCGCAATACCCGATCTGTGACGATTGCTCGGCCAAGGAACAGCGCAGAGCCCTCGTGAAGAAAGAAAAGGACGAGCATCACACAGGCTGAGTCCTGAGTTCCTGCATCTTCGAAATCGGTGCACGAGGGGAGCCGCGGCACTCATCCGGCGGGCTGCTCTCTGGTGAGCGTGCCTATGTGCCTACCACTCCCCTCGGCCCCTTACACAACGGCTCTTCCCAGTGCACAAGTTGCCCGTCCACCGGAAGCGTTACGCTACTTTCTGTTTCCCTTCATCGCGAATTCCAGCCCGAACTTTCTCGGCAAGTTCGGGTGGAAGTTCAGTCATGCCATGGGCGGTGCGGGCGTGCTCCGCGCACTGCTGCAAGACCTCCTGTTCCGTTTCTCCGCGCGCTACGAAGTCACAATCAACTCCAACATCTCTGCAACTGACAACCTTTGCCATGGAACCGTTTCCTTCCGTGATGGGATTTGCCTCAGGGAGTTCGCGAGGAACACTTCGGGGCCGTCGCCATAGATGGCGCCCGATGAATCTGAGTTGCCCGCCACGGGCCACATTGCCATGGCGACAAGGCAGGGATTCATTTAAGCTCAGTCTCTGCTGCGAGTTTCGGTTCTACTCCGCCTGCTCGGACTGAGTTCCTGGGGGTCCTCCTGCCATCGCGATGAAAAACAGCTTCCGACTGAATGCCAGGCTCCGGAACTTCTGCATGGTTGGGCTGCCTCCAGCCGAGAGCCTCGTATTGCTCATTTTTATCGCGATTGCCACCCTGACAGCCTGCTTTCACGAGCCATGGGCAGACGAGGCGCAAGCCTGGCTCATCGCGCGCAACCTCGGCATCCCCGGAATCCTCCACCAGATGGGATACGAAGGCAGTCCTCCGCTCTGGCATCTTCTGCTCTGGCTACTCACCCGCCTGCACCTGCCCTATGCGGCGCTGGGACTCGTCTCCATTACCATGGTCGCCTCGGGCATGTACATCTGGCTGCGCTGGAGCCCGCTTCCCGCGTTCGTCCGCCTGCTGCTTCCCTTCGCCTTTTACTATCAGTACCAGTACGCGGTGGTATCCCGCAGTTACGCGCTGTCCACCTTGCTCGCCTTTGCGGCCGTCGCGCTCTGGAGGGCAAAACCACCCCGCATCCTTGCTTTCGGGTTTGTCCTCGCATTGCTGGTGCAAACCAACTTGTACGGATGCATGATCGCCGCTGGCATCAGTTGCGCGTTTGCCTGCGAGTTTCTGGGCAGCTTCCTCAAGCAGCGTCCTTCGCGGACTCAAATTCTTCATGCCGGCGCGGCAGGTTTCCTCGTTCTGATCGCCGCGGCCATTGCCAAGTTCCTCGCACAGCCCTATGCGGACTGCAGCTTCCGCGCAGCGAGGCAGTTCGAAAAAGGGACCGCCTTCGGCAGCCTCACCCGCGCACTCAGCGGTCTTCCCGAATTCAGTGCGGCACTCGGCCTGAATCTAACCTTCTTCGGAATCGGCGGCTCCGTGGTCCTGCTGATCCTGGTGCTGGGCTGGTTTGTCGCGGTCAGGCGGCCCGCCTGTGCTCTGCCGTTCATCTTTACCGTGCTTGCCATGGGCTGGGTTTGGTCCAAGCCGTGGCATTACGGAATGGCACTCACGGCATTTCTGGTCTCCGTGTGGGCGGCTTGGCCACCCGCCCATCTGCCCGCATTGGAATGGCCCGCGCGGCTGATGGCATTCTCGCTGGCTGCTTTGCTGGTTTGCCAGTTGCCCTCGACGGCCGAAACCATAGGCGCCGACATCCAGGGCGCATACTCCGGCGGAAAAGCCACTGCCGAGTATCTTCGTCCCTACGTGGGCAAGCGCCCGATCTATTGCATCAACTTCTACGGAACCGCTATCCAGCCCTACTTCGACAGGAACATCTTCGCCAATTGGCCCACGGCGTTCTGGACCTGGTCGAACCGCTGGGATTACGAATCCAAGCGAATCCTCAAAGAGTCCCCGCCCGCCAACGCAATCATTGTGGTCCCAATCGGCGGCCAAACAGCCTTGAAGTTTGCCAAGTCCGACTCCGCAAGGGTGGAGCTCGCAAGGAGTCGTTTCCAGAAAAAACATGAGTTTTGCGGTGCGCAATTCTGGATGGGCCGAGTCTCTGAGTACGAATGTTATGAAATTTACGAGAGAGCCCGGTAACCTCGGCCGCCGAACTTCCCGAACGCTTCCACCACGGTCGTGGTAACGGCACTAACCGTCTTCGCCGAAACCAGATCATGTCCGGCACCTTGGATGGTCACCAGCTCCGTGCGTGCCGGAATGAGCTTTAACTTTTCCCGCAGCTCTTCTGTCGAACCAAATCCATCTCGGCTGCCATGCACGAAGAGTGCGGGTGTCCTCAGGTTTGGAAAGTGATCGATGCGTAGCTGCTCCGGTCTCCTGGGCGGGTGAAGCGGGTATGCGAGCAGCAACAGTCCATCGGCTAAACCCGGTTCCGCAGCGGCCAGCATGGTCGATTGCCGTCCTCCGTAGGAGTGCCCACCCAAAAACAGCTGCCCCGAAACCTGCCGCCTCATCACCTCCACCGCATGCCGCAATCCCTCCTGGTCGCGCGCGGCGCTGCCGCGTGGCGGAGGCCCGTGCGGATGTTCTTGACGAAACGGAAGGTCGCAGCGGAGAACGGTCAGGCCGGATTCGCAGAAGGCGGTCGCCAGCGCCACCAGCAGCAGGGACTGGCAGTCCGCGCCGGCACCGTGCGTGAGGACCAGCCCATCCCCGGATGAGCTTTCCGGTAGGTGAAGAAAGCCACGAACACAAGGCTCCCGTGTTTCATCAACCAACGGAGATATTCGAGAGTGGCTCATGCCGCCCTCACCGCATAAAATGCGCTGGATGAAACGCCGCATATGCTCGTAATGCGAGCCCTCCCAGTAAATGCGATCACAGGCAGGACACATGCGGAACGCCTCGTAGTGCTGGCGGGTCTTGGTTGGCAGGCGTTCGATGATGCTTTCTTTGGCGACGGATTTCAGTAGCGCGTTGCAGTGAACACAGCGCCGGAAGGGAGCGACGGCGGAGAACAAATCGAATCGCCTGACAACCTCGACTACCTGTATCTTTGGCTCCGTCGCCCTGACGAAATATCCATGAACCACCTCGCCCCGCTTCAGCAGGCCGCGGTCGCGGCTGAGAAGAATCCGCTCTTCGTCGTGCGAGATCCGCGACAACTCCTGGTCTTCGGAGTCGTTCTCATAGGCCGCGTTGAAGCCCAGCATGCGCAGGTACCTGGCAAGTCTGCCGAGATGGGTGTCCAGAATGAAGCGGTGCTCTTTCACCGGTGTGCGCAGCTGAAGCAGAGGGCGCGTGTCCAGCGATTGGAAAGCAGGATAGACGCTGACCCGGTCACCGTCCTGAATCGCACAGGAAAAGTCCACCGGCTTGCCGTTAACCAGAATCAGATCGACTTCCGTGTGTGGCACGCCCATCGACTCGATCCTGTCCTTCACGGAAGCGGACAGTTCGAATGTGTGCGCGAACGCTTTAAAGCGCCGGGCGAAGGGCAGGAAATCGTTCAGCCCGGCGTAGTAGCGAAACACTGCACGCTTGCTTGGAACAGCCGCCATTAACGTCTGTAAGTCCCCATCCATTCCGCATGAGCCAGCGTGTGCGCTTTGATGGCGCCTTCCAGTTCGCTTCTGCCGGCTCCCGCCTTTAAGTCGAGCTTGGCATCGAGAGCATAGAGCCTGAAAAAGTAGCGGTGCGGCTTGCCCGGAGGCGGACACGGGCCGCCATAGCCAATGCGCTTGAAATCGTTATTGCCTTGACGGGTGCCATCGCCGGATTCACTCACCTTCGGTACGTCCTCCGGCAACGCCGTAGCTTTGGCAGGAATGTTCCAGATGAGCCAATGCGTCCACGTTCCCACCGGCGCATCCGGATCGTCCGCAATGAGGGCCAACGACTGCGTCCCGGCCGGGGCGTCATTCCACTGCAATGCAGGGGAAACGTCGGCGCCGTCGCAGCTGTACTTCTTGGGAATTGCACCACCTTCTGCAAACGCCGTCGTGTGCAGCGCAAAGGGCATGGCGTGACCTCCTTGCAGTTCGTACTGAACAGACTGAGTCCTTATGGGCGTGCTGAGTTGGCCGGAGCACTCCAGCCAGGCGCAGGCGTTCGCAATCAGCAGCACTGCGGCCGCAACCATCAGCGACCTATGAGGAGGCTCGTTCAAATGCATGGTCCAGGTCCGCAACAGTTTACTCTCGACTGCCGTTAGATGCTTTTTCTGCGTATCGCAGTCACCTCGTCACCATGCCGCCCTCACATAAGCTTCGCTGATAGCCGAATCAGAATAAAGAGTTTGAAGCCAGGAGTGAGTGCTGCTACTCTAGATTGCATGAAGATCGCTAGCCCCCTTACCGTATCCCTGGCCGTACTAGCGCTTGTAGCGCGAGTACGGGTAACCGTGGTCGGTTCGGAAAGGGCGGCTGATAATCGAAGTTAGATTTTCAAGTTAGCATCGACTTTCCGAACGGCTCACGGCAACCATCGTGAGCCGTTTTACTTTTTAACGAAGTATTGAAACCCGAATAAGGAGAATATATGCAGACCCAGAATATTTCCGCTGAGGATTTGGCAAAATTGTTTTATGGCTACCGCAACATGCTGGCCTCCGATTTCGGCTGCCAGAGTGGCGAAGGCTTGGTTTCGTGGGAGCAGATTCTTCCCGAGCATCGCCGCCTGATGGTCTCTTCGGCACGGCTGGTGCTGCGCGACCTGGCGGAAGGACAACCGGCTGCCGGCAACTGCCAGCCCGGACTCCGCCAATCCGCTTGAGCGGGACAACAAATAAGCCGTGCTGCGCGTCTCAAGTCCCTTGAGTTGTGCAGTACCCACGGCTCCTGCAAGCGCAACTCAGTTCGTTACGATCATGCGCGCGGAAGCCCCGCAACGGGCTGTTCTGCGTGCCCGCGCCGGCGGACGATTCGAAGAAGGTGAGGTCATCCATGGCGCAAATCCAGGCGAAGGCTAACCCGCCAAACGATTTCGCCGCTGCTGTTGGGGACCGCCACAATGGCGCTGGTGCTGGACATCGAATCGACAAAGTATGCGCAGCATGACCCCGCGGCTGCCGAGGTGAATTGTTGGATCTACGGCGAACGCCCGTCGCGAAGCCGCATGTACGCCGTTTCCGTTCCAGTGACACTTGCCCTCGCAGCCTTGGCCGGATATCTCAAGCTAAGCCCAGCTGCGCAGGCGAAGAACGGGTGGGCGTGGCGGCTGCCCTTGTGGGGATTGAGCCTCGGACACGGCGTCGCCGCAGCCGCAAACTACTTGAATTTTCGCAGATCACCCCAAAAAGTTTAAGCGTGAAGACCCTGCCCAGCATGCCTGGCGTCAACGCTGCCCAGCGGTTTGCAGCCGGGCCGAGTCAAGCTATTTCGTTTCCCTGGCCGCCCGCTCCACAATTTCAAGCATGGACTGCAGGTCCGCACCATTGATGTTCAACGGTGGCCACAAGTAAATCGTGCTGTTCAGTGGCCGGATGAACAGACCCAATTCATAGGCGCGGGCCGCAATTTTCCGTGCTCGGGCTCGTCCTCCGGCCTCTTCCGTGATCTCGACGGCCGCGATCATGCCCAACGTGCGCAGCGGTGAACCACCCAGCACGCTGGAAACGCGCCGCATGCCCTCCTCAAGAATGCGCATCGGCTCCGGCAATCGCTCGACAATCTTCTCCTCCTCGTAAGTTTCCAGAGCTGCCAGGGCCAGTGCGCTGGTGATCGGATTCCCGCAGAAGGTGTGGCCGTGGAAGAAGGTGCGGCTCTGCTCTCCATTGGCCCGGAAGGTGTCATAAATCGCATCGCTCACCAAGGTCGCGCTCATGGGCAGCATGCCGCCGGTCAAGCCCTTGCCGAGGGTCATGATGTCTGGAACAATGCCTGCTTTCTGGGAGGCGAACATGGCACCCGTCCGCCCGAAGCCAACGGCTACTTCATCGATGATGAGAGGGATTCTGTACTCTGTGCAGAGCAGACGCAGCCGCTGCAGGTAGAGCGCCGGATATATGCGCATGCCCGCCGCCGCCTGGCAGAGCGGCTCCACGATCACGGCCGCACATTCGGCGTGATGGCGGCGGAGCAGCGTCTCCATGGAATCAAAACATTCGCGCATGGCAGCTCTCGGGCCGCAGCCCCATGGGACAGCGATTGCAGTAAGGGAGACAGGGCAGTCAACCCCGGCCGGAGAGCGGGTAGAAACGGCCGATGAAAGCTCGTCAATATAGCCGACGCCAATCGTACCCAGCGTGTCTCCATGGTAGCCGTCTTGCAGGGTGACGAATCGCGTGCGATGGCTCTCGCCCTGATTGGTCCAGTATTGCAGGGCGATTTTGAGAGCTGCTTCCACCGCGCAGGAGCCGTCGGAGGCAAACATTGCATGGCCCAGCCCCGCAGGGGCGATGCGCGCGAGTTGTTCGGCCAGCCGGATCGCCGGAGGATGCGACATCCCTCCCAGCAGGGTGTGCTGGAGCTTCGCCGCCTGGGCCTGGATTGCCTGCACCAGACGAGGATGGCTGTGCCCCAGGTTTACGCACCACCACGACGAGATGCCATCCAACAGAACTCGTCCATCGATCTCATGGAGTCTGCATCCCTGGGCCGATTCGACGATGGGAAAGGGCGACTGTTCGAAGGAGGTGATCTCCGTGTAGGGATGCCATAGGAACTCGATGTCCCGGCGGCGCATTTCGTCGTAATTCATAGCAGACACTCTTTCAGAAAATCGCAATTGCTGGAGGCTGGAGTCCAACTGTCCCATCTCCGGTGGCGCTCCAAGATATGGAATGCGTGTCACCTCCCGAACCTTGCCGAACGACTCGATGGCATGCACGTTGTCATCATGAATGTAACTGTCAGCCGCGGAGACGGGAGCAATGTCGTTCAGGATCACGCCCAGCAGGTTGCAGCCCCGGCGGCGAATCGCCTCCAGCGAAAGCAGCACATGGTTGATGGTGCCGAGGCCGGAATGGCCTACCAGCAACACCGGCATACGCATCTCCCACGCCAGGTCAAGCATGGTTTGGCATTCGTTGAGGGGCACGGCAACACCACCGGCGCTTTCGACAACCAGTCGTTGGTGGCGATTAGCCAGCCACTGGGCACTCGCCAGAATTTTGTCCGATCTCAATTCTCTGCCCGGCCATCCGCGCGGCCAAGTGAGGCGAGCACGCCGGTCCAAAAAGATAGGGCGACAGATGAGCAAGAGTTTCCTGGTCCACGGTCACCTTGGCTGCCCGCAGAACAAAGTCGATATCGGGAGCAATCATCCGGCCGTCTGTGCCAACCTGGCAACCGGTCTGCACCGGCTTCATGACCATCGCCCGCAGACGAATGCTCTCGCAGCCAGCGGAACACGCCGGCGGTGACTACCGTTTTGCCAACGTCCGTACCTGTGCCGGCGATGAACATCCCGGGAATCAACTTGTCCGCTCCGCGATGACATATTGGACACGATGCGTAACCGGCGCCAGTCCCTGATCGTTGACGTGGCGATCATAGAAGGAAATCAGTCGCCGGACCGCTGCCGGTCCAAGTGATTGATGGCCGGGTTGCCCCTGGAATACGGCGCCGATCTGTTGAAATGAGCGCAGAGCCGCGCGTGAAGAGCCGTAGTGCGCGGTCACGCGGTCTTCCGTACATACAATCGGACGTAGACCGCTGGCACGGAAAAGCAAGGGTATGGTTTCCGGGGTGGGCAGGCAAAGCCCACGGAAGCTACATTGCAGCGCCTCATAATACGCAGCCTCCAATTCGCAGAATGAGCCCTGGAGCAGGCAGGCAAACGCCATAAGACCACCGGGAACCAGAGTCTGCGCCCACATCCGTAGCGTTGCGGGCAGATCCGTAAACCACTGGGCAACGCAACTGGAGGCAATCAAGTTCGCTCGCGGCACCAGCATTCCGATGTCTTCAACATCGCCGGTGACAAACCGGGCCTGCGGGTTGATCCCCAGGTGGCGGCGGCAATGTTCCACCATTCCGGCCGCAAGATCGATGCCGACCAGTGACGCTGCCGGATAACGCTTGAGTAGCTGTACACTCAGCAGCCCAGTGCCGCAACCAAGATCAATCATGAGCGAGGGCACAAACTCCGCCGGAATCTGCGGCATCAATTGCGCCGCAATTTCAGCCTGCGCCGTGGCCCATACGTCATACCGGTGAGCCGCGCCGGAGAACTGTTGTGCCAACGCGCATTTATCAATGGCGTCGATTCCGCTCATGAAATGACACTCGAAATACACCGCGCAATTTCGGCTGGAGCCGTGAAAGGCAACGCATGCCCGCGTCCTTCCATGACCTCCAATTCCGCAAGTGGCACCTGCCCGGCAAGAAACTGAGCGCTTCGGACAGGTACGATCTGATCGCAGGCGCCATGGAGAACCCTGCAAGGCACCTGTATCTCACCCAGCCGTTCCCGCACATCGAGGGAGGCAAGGCATTCCAGCCCTGCCGCCAGTTCCGCCGGAGAAAATTGCTTCGCCTGCTGCAGGTAACACGTGCGGGTCGCGGCGTCACCATCGGGCATGGCGCATTGATGGGCAAACTCATCGAGCACAGGGCCGGGATTTCTCGCCATCCGCGCTCGCATGGCTGCCAGCGTGCGGGGATCGATGCCACCATGGTCCTTGCCGGCACACATGCACGGCGTGCCTGAAACCAACACCATTGCCTGCAACTTTCTCGGGCAAATCCAAAGCCGCCCGGAGCGAGAGCACGCTGCCGAGCGACCATCCAACCAGAAGACATCGTCCCGGTACTCCGGATAACGCCGTGAGCACTCCCGGCCAATCCTGCACGCAATTCAGCCAACCAAGAAAATGCGGCTCGGCCGTAGAAGCGAGCCTGCGTCAACGTGCCACGCCAGACCGCGTCGGTCGAGCCCCAGCCGCCGATGAAGAATTGAGACAGAGGTCCCGTCATGCCACCCCCATCTCACGTGCGATCCGGCCGATTTCCCTTGCCCCCCGTGCCAGGTCTTCCGGAGTGTGGGCCATGGTCACGGAGAGGCGCAAACGCGCGGTTCCTTCTGGAACAGTGGGCGGGCGAATGGCAGTCACCCAGCAGTCCCCGCTCGCGCAAACGTGTGGCCAACTCCAGCGCCCGTCGATTGTCGCCCACGTGCACGGGAAGAATCTGCGAGTGAAACTCCGGGAGCCGCAGCCCTTCGGCGAGCAGCAACTTGTGAAAGTCCCGAGCCAAGTCGAGCAGCCTTCGGCCCATCATGGGATCGCGCTCAATCTGCTCGATTGCGCCCAAGGCGGCAGCCACGTTGGCCGGCGGCAGCGCCGTTGAATAAATAAAGCTGCGTGCGCAATTCACCAGATACTCACGGGTCTCCCGGCTGCATACGACAAAACCGCCGAGGCTTCCCAGGGCCTTCCCCAGAGTGCCGGCCGTCAGCTCGGCAGCTATACCACCTAACTCGCGGCCAAGTCCGCCGCCCCTGCCCCAAATGCCGATGGCATGCGCCTCGTCCACCAGCAGCGATGCCTCATACTGCGTGGCCAGTTGGCGAAGCTCCGTCAAAGGGGCAATGTCCCCGTCCATGCTGAAGACCGACTCGCAGACAATGATGCGATGCCCGCGGCAGGGAGTCGATCGCAGCAAACGCTCCAGCGACTCGACATCATTATGGGCATACCGCTTGAGGGTTGCCCCGCTCAGGCGGGCCCCATCGATCAGGCTGGCGTGGCTTAATCGGTCCGCAAAGATCACGTCGTCGCGCCCGGCGATTGCAAACAGCACTCCGACGTTCATGCCAAAGCCGCTACTGAAGACCAGTGCCGCTTCTCCGCCAACCAACCCCGCCAGGGCCGCTTCCAATTCCTCATGCAGTGCCAGAGTCCCGCACATCAGGCGGGATGCGGTTGCTCCACAGCCCCACCGCTCAATGGCCTCCTGTGCTCTGCGTTTAACATGGCCCTCCTGGGCCAGATTGAGGTAGTCATTGGAGGAAAAATTCAGGATGGTGCGTCCATCCTCCAACCACACCTTGCCCCCAACCCCGGCAGACACCACAGGTGCGGCGCAAGAGCCCGTCGCGCTCGAGCTTGTCCAACTGCGGGCGCAAGTAATCGAGACCGCTCATACCTGGGCAGGAGTTGTTTCTTCCGATCCCACTTCAAATCCCGCGTCTTCGATCATGCGCATGGCCTCCTCCGGCCCCTGGCCGCCTTCGGTCAAGTACCCGTTCACGAACATCGAGTTGACCAGGAACAGCGCCATCGGCTGCAGGCTGCGCAGGTGATACTCGCGGCCGCCCGCAACCCTCAACTCGACCGTCGGATGCAGCAAGCGAGCCACTGCCAGCACCTTCAGGCAACGCATGGGCGTCAGCTGGTGCTTCATCTGGGCGAAGGGCGTGCCGTCCACCGGAATCAGGAAATTCACCGGCAACGATTTCGGACCAATCTCTTGCAGCGCCACCAGCATGTCGACAATGTCCTCGTCGCTCTCCCCCTGGCCCACAATCCCGCCGGAGCATATCTCCAGGCCGGCTTCCTGGCAGACCATCAGATTCTGCATGCGGTCCCCGTAGGTGTGGGTCGTACAAATGGAAGGATAGTGGCGCTCGCTGGTGTTCAAGTTGTGATTGACGCGGTCCAGCCCTGCTTCGCGCAACCGGCGGGCCTGATCCAGGTTCATAAAGCCCAGCGCACAGCAAACTTCAATTCCAACTTCTTTCTTAATCGTTCGGATGGCATCGCAAAGCGCATCCACTTCCTTATCCTTCACCGAGCGCCCGCTCAGGCCCATGCAGAAATGGTTCGCTTTTGTGTCACGCGCCGCCTTGGCTTCCTCGACAAGCAGTTGAACGGCCTTCAGCGGATAGCGGGCAATCTCGGATTCCGAGACCTTCGACTGCGAACAATAGTGGCAGTCCTCGGGACACAGCCCGCTCTTGGCATTACTGAGCACCTGCACGTTCATCCGCATGCCGTGAAAATGATGACGCACCTTCCACGCCGCATTGAACAGTGCGGGGAAGTCGGAGTCCGGAATCTTGAGCATGGCGAGCGCCATCTCGCGCGTAGGAGTTTGGCCAGCAATGGCATGGTCGGCTGCTTGATCGAAATTGAGCACGGAGTTCACCTGAGGATCGCGGTACGTGGACGATATCTCCCTTGCCCGACTGGTCCCATGAGGGTCTATCCCGCGGGCGTAATTTCTCGGTAAAGACATCGCCTGTTGTTTGTCTGCAAATGTGTTTTTGCCCTTCTGCGGTGAGGAACACATTTCCTGCAGCCAGTATAAATGCGTTCGACCTCCCCTGCAGGCAGGGTTCGGTCTAACTTTAGGATTGAACGAAATAGTTGAAATCGTACATTATTCGATACGATCTGCGCGAGATGGTGTTTTTCCTTGTCGAGAGCCGCGCATGAAGGACGACCTCCGCTGCCCGGCCTCCAAACTACAAACGGCAGTCCGAGAAGGCTTGCGATCGCAAGGTTTCACAAATCGCAGGGAACCCCAACTGACACGATCATTCTGGCCGCAGGGCAGCGACCCACTGTAAGGGTTCATCGAATGCGATAGCCAGTAAGTTATGGTCTGCCGCCGCTTCCACGCGCAAGAGTCGGCCGGACATCACGCGGGCCGCTTGGGGAATGGCGGTGTGGGGCAGGGGAGATGTGGGGATTTCCAGCCGTACCTGCGTTTTCGGAGCGATAAACCTTCGGGTGGCAATCAGCGCGCCACCGGCCGACAAATTGACGGCGGTCCCAAACTCGAGAAAGTTGTGTCCCTCATTATCACCGCTGATGAACATGGGAATCGCAATCGTCACACGACTCCATCTGCGACGGTCCTCTTCCCTGTTCTCCGGCACGCTGGCACTCTCCGTTGTGAATTTACCGGCACTCCAATGGCCATTACGAACTAACCCTCAGAATGAAGGTTTTGGTGCATTCTGTGGCGGCTTTTCCACCATCCGTTCCAATGTAGGACGGCAGACATTTACCCACAAACATGAAAAGATTTGCACAAAGGAACTGTTGACAGCTACAGTGAAGTGTACGATGCTCCGTTTACTAGACTGATCCCGCCTGCCACCAGCCTCCCCAAAAGGCTTGATGGCTGGCTCAGGAAACCCAATTATTTACTGGTGTGCCTATCGGGAGATCCGTGTCTCATGCCGAATTCTACGCCAGTCCTCTCATCCATGAAAAAGACCGATCGTTTGCTCGCACCTCCTTTGGAGACTGGGCTTAGCCCCGATACCATCCGGCGGTGGCAGGAAGGTCTTTCTACCGTCGCCCACGACCTGAAGACCCCGCTAACCATTCTGGGCGGTTACATCCGTCTCTTATTGGACGGAAAACTGGGACCTCTGACCGAGGCGCAACAACGCGTACTCGAAGAAATGCATCAAAATGAAAGACGTCTGCAGCATTTCATCAAGGACTTCCTGGCGATCAACGCGCTAACGGAGGCCCCGGTTCAGATGACGATCAGCACCTCGGATCTGAATGAGTGCGTCCGAGATCTGATCGGTATGTGGTCGACGCGATTCCAGCAGAAGGGAGTAGCGCTTTTCTTTGCTGCCAACGAGGAACTGATGCCCTTCCCCTTTGATTATTGCAAGGTCCAGCACATCATTTCTAACCTGCTCGACAATGCGTGGAAGTTCTCGCCTCCAGCCAGTTCCGTGTGGATCAAGTCCGAGCCCTACTATTGGGATCGCCGGACGTTGCCGCAGCGGCCGCAGGTGGGGTCGGAACGCCGTCGCCTGGATGTATCGCGGTTCAACGCTGCCAGGGTCACCGTATCCGATGTGGGACCGGGCATCGCCCCGGAGTTCCAGCAAGATATCTTTCAAGACTACTTCCGCCTGGAAGTGGAAGGTGTCCCGCCCGGAACGGGTTTAGGACTGGCAATTGCCCGTCGCCTGGCGCAGGCGCATGGGGGCAAGATTTGGGTGCAGAGCGAGCTCGGCACGGGCAGCACATTCTCGTTCGTGTTGCCCTTCTGTCCTCCTCAATAACGCGGTGGAACGGCTTTCCGGGAGTGAGCGAATGGCTACTACGGCGATGTCGCACATCAAGCATGCTGTACCCCTTATTCTCGTGGTCGATGATGAACCGGGCATGCTGCGCTATTTGCGCACTATGCTGGAAGCGGAAAGGTATCATGTCGAAACCGCCAGCTGCGCCCGGGAAGCGCTCCAGCGATTGCAACTCGCCCCCCTGCCCCATCTGGTGTTGATGGACGTAGTCATGCCGGATATGGGCGGCTTGCAGGCACTCGAACAAGCCCGCGAAATGCACCCGACTTTGAAGGTAGTGATGCTTTCCTGCCTCAACGACACTCGCAAAGCGGCGCAGGCCGTTCGCCTGGGCGCCCTGGACTACCTGACCAAACCTTTTGAAGATAAAGAGTTGGAGACGGCGATTCGGCGGTGTTTAACGCCCACGCCAACTTCCCACTCCCAGGATGCTTCCCCGCAGATCATCGAATTAAACGAGCACGTCTCCTTTGTTTGCAACAGTCCGGCCATGCAGCAGATTCACTCGCAGGCGATGCAGATCGCGAAGTTCGATGTCCCCGTCTTAATGTTGGGCGAAAGCGGCACCGGCAAAGAAGTCGTCTCCATGCTGATTCATCAGCTATCGCCCCGAGCAAGATCTCCTTTCCTCAAGATCAACTGCGCCGCCGTCCCGGCTGACCTGTTGGAAAGCGAGTTGTTTGGCTACGAGGCCGGAGCGTTCACCGGAGCCATCAAGTCCAAGCCGGGCAAGTTTGAAATGTGCGACAAGGGCACAATTTTGCTCGACGAAATCGGCGAAATGCCTGCGGCGCTACAGGCCAAATTACTCCAGGTCCTGCAGGACCGGACCTTCTCGCGCCTCGGCAGCCGCACCAGCGTCCAGGTGGATGTGCGCATCCTGGCCGCCACCAATATCAATGTGCAGGAGGCGATCGCCGCCAAAACACTGCGGGAAGACCTGTTTTACCGGCTTAGCGGCTTCACCATGCGGATTCCCCCGCTGCGCGAGCGCAAAAAGGAAATCCCTTTCCTGATGAAACACTTCATGAACCGCATGTCGGATTCCTACGCCCGGCCGCCGCTGCCCTTCAGTCCCCGCCTGCTGCAGGCCTGTCTGCAATACGCCTGGCCAGGAAACCTGCGCCAGCTGGAAAACTTCGTCAAGCGCTACATGGTGCTCGCCGATGAGGAACTGGCCATCACGGAGTTGCAACCGGAAAGAGCAGTGCAAAGCGGCGAGCCAGAACATGCCGATGGACACGGGCTGAAATCGCTGGCGCGCTCGGTGAAAAAGGAAGCCGAAGCCGAAGCCATTGCGCACACCCTCGAACAGACCCATTGGCATCGCGGCAAAGCCGCCGTGCTGCTCAAGATCAGCTATAAAGCGCTGCTCTACAAAATCCGCGAGTACGATTTGCATCCGCCGGAAGATTAGAGCCGTTCCAGAAAGCTGCAACCCGCAGCAACCGCCGGGTGCCCCAGGTTCCGTGCCGCGTTTTTTGCGGCGCTAACCTGGGAAAGCAGGACACATCAACCCGGCAGCCGTCTTGACCCCGGGCCTCTCGATTCGATGCGACTGCGGACCATTTGTCCAGTCCGCAGTCGATCCAGCGAACTGACCCCCTCCGTAGCGTTACCCGTTCCCAAAAGAAAGCGGCAAAGCGCTGGTTGGCGCTTTGCCGCTTTCTTCGTGCCGGCCTTCTTTTCTGGCGGATCGGGTTCGATCAGCCGTTCGTGGCCGGCGCGGTGAATCGGTGAAACCATCCGTCGGGCCTGCTTCCTCACTTCACGTCCAGGCGCTACGTGGTTGAAAGGTGAGAGCGGCGGGCCTGGGGAGACCGCCGCTCTTGCTCGTGTGGGCTAGTTACCTATGCAATGGTAGCTCACCGTGCCAGTGCCGCTTGCGACCGATAGCGTGATCTGCGTTCCGCTGTTCTGCACCAACCCCACCGCCGTGGCGCTGGTGTTCCCGGCCGTGCAGTAGTAGCTTGTAGCACTCGTGAACACCGACGATCCGGAGAAGGTTACCGCGGTGCCTGTGGTAGTCACCCCCGTTACCGTCCCGACGTTGGTGTGCGGGTTGGATACCTGTCCCGTGCTGCCTGGGATGGCCTCGCTCAAGGCGGTGGTCGCCGTGGCCATAAAGGCGGTCGACCCGCTATTCACGGTCTCGATCTCGACCAACTGGCCCGCCGTCAGAGCCAGGGTGCCGGTGATGGAGCACGTGTTGTTACCCGCGGCGATAGTGCAGCCCAACCCGCTTGAGACACCGTTCACCAACAGCGTTGTCTGGATCGAGTCGCCCGTCGGGACGGCGGATCCAAAGGTCACGCTGGCGCTGGTCAGTGTGCCCGTCGAGGCGATTGAGGCGGTGTCGCACGTGCTTGCCGAGGTGCTCGTGCAGGCGCCATTGAGCCCGATGTAATTGGTGTTGTTCCCAGCAGTGATGGTCGATGTATCTTTGACCGTGGTCGTGCCCGACGCCGTGACACTCGTGCCGTCCCGACGTCCGGTTCACCTCAAACACGATGGTGTCCGTCCCGTTTACGGTGAAATTGGGTGCCGGACTCAGCGTGCAGGTCGTTCCGCTGCTCGGAATGTTGCAGCTTGCCTGCGAAGTGCCGTTCTTATACAGCCCCACGCTGTACCCGGCGGTGGTCCCGATCGCAGTGCTGAACGTGAAGGACGCAGGGGTCGAGATGGTCCCGGCCGTCGGGGTCGTGTTGCACTGGCCCGCCGTCTGGCTCGCGCAGCTCGCCGAGACGGACACATACCAAATGCCGGAACCCCACGACTGGAACCCGCCTCCGCCGTTGTAGGTCGTGGTTGAACCTCCCGAATCGGCCGTCCAGTTGGTCGACGCTGCCGAGCCATTGAAGCTTGCCGTGCCCGCTTCCGTTGTCTGGGTGTAGACGTTTCCTCCGCTGGTCGTGGTCGGCGTCTGCCAGGTCGCTGCCGTCCCGGAAGTGGCCGTCAGCACCTGCCCAGTTGTGGGCGCCGTGCTCGAAACCGCCACCGCCTGCAGACCGTTGGCCGTGGTCGCTGTGGTTGCCGTGGTTGCCGTGGTCGCGGTGGTCGCAAGGGTAGCCAAGGCCGCGGTGCCGGCAAAGGTGCTGGTGCTATTGCTGAACGTGACGTCTCCGCTGAACGTATGGGCTCCAGCGATGGTTGCAGCCAGCGTGGTAGCGGTTGTTCCAGAGGTGGTCACGTCACCGGTCAGGTTGCCCGTGCCGATGGCGCTGCTTCCGGCTCCCACGATGAGCTGACCCGAGGTCAGACCCGTGCCGGTGACTCCGCCGCTGCCCGAACCGCACGCGGTGGAAGTTGCGGTCAGCACGCCGCCCGCTCCGACCTGCACGCAGTCGCCGCTGCTGGCGCTGAGGCCGCCGACGGTCAAGGAAGGCACGCTCACCGTGGATGCTCCGGAGCTGCCGAGAGTGACCAAAGGTCAGAGTGCTGGCACCGTTCGTTCCGGTTGCCACCGAGTTCTGAATTGTCCAGGTGTCGGCCGCGTCGCTGCTGCCGTCAAAGAACTCCCCGCTCAGGTGCAGGGCTGGCGAGTTTGTGCCACGTCCATGCTCGTGCCCGTGGGGTTCTGCCCACTGTCCAGGCGTCGGTGCCATTCTGGGTGAAGTGTGCTGTTGATGCCCGCGTTGTTGAGGGTGAGTGGCAGCCGTGGCGTTGGTCAGCGAAGACCAAGCCGTAGCAGCAGCGTTCGCCGGCACCCAGGCCGAGCCGTTCCAGGTCAGCGCCTGACCCGAGCTGGCGCCGGTCGTCGTCCCGAGCGGCGATCCGTTGATTGCAACTACCGTAGTCGCACCCCCGTTCGCCCCTCCGGTCACGTCGCCAGAGAGAGCAGTGGCGAAGGTGGTTGCCGAGCCTGCCACGAGCGCACTCGCGGCACTGCCCGTAATGTTGCTAGGCTCCGCACAGGTCGGGGTTCCATTGGCGGAAATCGCCGTGACTACTTGGGGCAAGGTGCAGCCGGACGGTGTAGCCGCCAGAGCCGTTGCCGTCGCCGCATTACCGCCGATGTTGAGCAAGCTGGCTGTCCCAGTCAGGTCGGTGCCGAGGCCGCTGAAGGAATTGGCGGCGATGGAGCCGGTGAAGGTGTTGCTGGACGCGCCCAACTGCGGAACGACCGACGGGTCAATGGCAATCGTGCCGCTGCTCAAAGACGCGCTCGAAATGCCCGTGCCCGCCGTGAGCGAAGAACTCACGCCCGGGAAGGTCTGGCCGGTGGCAAAGCTGATCAAGCCATTCGAGCCGATGGTCAGGCCGCTATCGGCAGGGGTCCCGCCGCTGGTCGCAGTCTGCAGATCGAGAGCTCCACCGCTGTTCACCAGCCACTGGAACAGGGTGGGCTGGTTGCTGCTATCGCTGCCGGCCAGTTGCAAGGGCTGCGATGCCGACGACGCCGCTCCCGTCAGGGAAGGCAGAGAGAGCGCGCCGTTGACCGTGGTGCCCGCCAGCGTCGTGCTGCCGCTCACCGAAGCATTGCCAGTGAGGGACAGAGTGGACGACGTCAGGCCGCCCGCGCTGACGTTGCCGCTGAACGTGCCCGTGGTGCCCGTCAGGCCCCCGGTCAGCGTGCCGCCAGCCAGCGGCAAGAAGGTGGTGCTGGCGTAAGTCTCCGCGTTGCTCTGCGCAGTGCTCGCCGCACCGGTGGCAAACAACTCCGCGTTGGTCTGCGCCGTGGCCGCTGCTCCCGCGACGTCGGCACCTACATCGGAGGCCCCGAGGGTGACGTTGCCGCTGAGCGCCTGGCCATTGACCGTGGTCGTAGCCGGAACCCCGCCCAGGTTCGACAGAGCGGCCGAAGCCGTGGTCGCGCCCGTGCCGCCGTTGACAATCGCAACCGTGCCGCTCACGTTGGCCGCGCTAATGTCGCTCAGGAACGCGATCTTTTGTGCGTTGTTGCCGCTGTCCTGCATCTGCAGGTGCGGGTCAAGCGCCGTCAGCCAGATGTCGCCCGCCCCCACCGTCTGCGGGCTCGAGGCCGCCGCCGCGATGTTCAACCCCGCCACTCCTGCCGCCCCGGCAGTGGCGTCATTGGAAACAAACGTCTGCTTGTCGCCCACACCGTACGTGTTGGCCTGGTTGTTGTACACCACGTCGCCCGGCAGCAGGGTCTGCGCCACCGTGCCGCTGGTCAGGTTGCTGGCAATGCTGCTGTAGGTCTCTGCCGTGGTCACCGCGCCATTGGCCGCACCGGTGGCAAACAACTCCGCGTTGGTCTGCGCCGTGGCCGCTGCTCCCGCGACGTCGGCACCTACATCGGAGGCCCCAAGGGTGACGTTGCCGCTGAGCGCCTGGCCATTGACCGTGGTCGTGGCCGGAACCCCGCCCAGGTTCGACAGAGCGGCCGAAGCCGTGGTCGCGCCCGTGCCGCCGTTGACAATCGCAACCGTGCCGCTCACGTTGGCCGCGCTAATGTCGCTCAGGAACGCGATCTTTTGTGCGTTGTTGCCGCTGTCCTGCATCTGCAGGTGCGGGTCAAGCGCCGTCAGCCAGATGTCGCCCGCCCCCACCGTCTGCGGGCTCGAGGCCGCCGCCGCGATGTTCAACCCCGCCACTCCTGCCGCCCCGGCAGTGGCGTCATTGGAAACAAACGTCTGCTTGTCGCCCACACCGTACGTGTTGGCCTGGTTGTTGTACACCACGTCGCCCGGCAGCAGGGTCTGCGCCACCGTGCCGCTGGTCAGGTTGCTGGCAATGCTGCTGTAGGTCTCTGCCGTGGTCACCGCGCCATTGGCCGCACCGGTGGCAAACAACTCCGCGTTGGTCTGCGCCGTGGCCGCTGCTCCCGCGACGTCGGCACCTACATCGGAGGCCCCGAGGGTGACGTTGCCGCTGAGCGCCTGGCCATTGACCGTGGTCGTGGCCGGAACCCCGCCCAGGTTCGACAGAGCGGCCGAAGCCGTGGTCGCGCCCGTGCCGCCGTTGACAATCGCAACCGTGCCGCTCACGTTGGCCGCGCTAATGTCGCTCAGGAACGCGATCTTTTGTGCGTTGTTGCCGCTGTCCTGCATCTGCAGGTGCGGGTCAAGCGCCGTCAGCCAGATGTCGCCCGCCCCCACCGTCTGCGGGCTCGAGGCCGCCGCCGCGATGTTCAACCCCGCCACTCCTGCCGCCCCGGCAGTGGCGTCATTGGAAACAAACGTCTGCTTGTCGCCCACACCGTACGTGTTGGCCTGGTTGTTGTACACCACGTCGCCCGGCAGCAGGGTCTGCGCCACCGTGCCGCTGGTCAGGTTGCTGGCAATGCTGCTGTAGGTCTCTGCCGTGGTCACCGCGCCATTGGCCGCACCGGTGGCAAACAACTCCGCGTTGGTCTGCGCCGTGGCCGCTGCTCCCGCGACGTCGGCACCTACATCGGAGGCCCCGAGGGTGACGTTGCCGCTGAGCGCCTGGCCATTGACCGTGGTCGTGGCCGGAACCCCGCCCAGGTTCGACAGAGCGGCCGAAGCCGTGGTCGCGCCCGTGCCGCCGTTGACAATCGCAACCGTGCCGCTCACGTTGGCCGCGCTAATGTCGCTCAGGAACGCGATCTTTTGTGCGTTGTTGCCGCTGTCCTGCATCTGCAGGTGCGGGTCAAGCGCCGTCAGCCAGATGTCGCCCGCCCCCACCGTCTGCGGGCTCGAGGCCGCCGCCGCGATGTTCAACCCCGCCACTCCTGCCGCCCCGGCAGTGGCGTCATTGGAAACAAACGTCTGCTTGTCGCCCACACCGTACGTGTTGGCCTGGTTGTTGTACACCACGTCGCCCGGCAGCAGGGTCTGCGCCACCGTGCCGCTGGTCAGGTTGCTGGCAATGCTGCTGTAGGTCTCTGCCGTGGTCACCGCGCCATTGGCCGCACCGGTGGCAAACAACTCCGCGTTGGTCTGCGCCGTGGCCGCTGCTCCCGCGACGTCGGCACCTACATCGGAGGCCCCGAGGGTGACGTTGCCGCTGAGCGCCTGGCCATTGACCGTGGTCGTGGCCGGAACCCCGCCCAGGTTCGACAGAGCGGCCGAAGCCGTGGTCGCGCCCGTGCCGCCGTTGACAATCGCAACCGTGCCGCTCACGTTGGCCGCGCTAATGTCGCTCAGGAACGCGATCTTTTGTGCGTTGTTGCCGCTGTCCTGCATCTGCAGGTGCGGGTCAAGCGCCGTCAGCCAGATGTCGCCCGCCCCCACCGTCTGCGGGCTCGAGGCCGCCGCCGCGATGTTCACCCCCGCCACTCCTGCCGCCCCGGCAGTGGCGTCATTGGAAACAAACGTCTGCTTGTCGCCCACACCGTACGTGTTGGCCTGGTTGTTGTACACCACGTCGCCCGGCAGCAGGGTCTGCGCCACCGTGCCGCTGGTCAGGTTGCTGGCAATGCTGCTGTAGGTCTCTGCCGTGGTCACCGCGCCATTGGCCGCACCGGTGGCAAACAACTCCGCGTTGGTCTGCGCCGTGGCCGCTGCTCCCGCGACGTCGGCACCTACATCGGAGGCCCCAAGGGTGACGTTGCCGCTGAGCGCCTGGCCATTGACCGTGGTCGTGGCCGGAACCCCGCCCAGGTTCGACAGAGCGGCCGAAGCCGTGGTCGCGCCCGTGCCGCCGTTGACAATCGCAACCGTGCCGCTCACGTTGGCCGCGCTAATGTCGCTCAGGAACGCGATCTTTTGTGCGTTGTTGCCGCTGTCCTGCATCTGCAGGTGCGGGTCAAGCGCCGTCAGCCAGATGTCGCCCGCCCCCACCGTCTGCGGGCTCGAGGCCGCCGCCGCGATGTTCAACCCCGCCACTCCTGCCGCCCCGGCAGTGGCGTCATTGGAAACAAACGTCTGCTTGTCGCCCACACCGTACGTGTTGGCCTGGTTGTTGTACACCACGTCGCCCGGCAGCAGGGTCTGCGCCACCGTGCCGCTGGTCAGGTTGCTGGCAATGCTGCTGTAGGTCTCTGCCGTGGTCACCGCGCCATTGGCCGCACCGGTGGCAAACAACTCCGCGTTGGTCTGCGCCGTGGCCGCTGCTCCCGCGGCATCGGCGCTTACATCGGTGGCCGTGAGGGTGATGTTGCTGCTGAGCGCATGGCCGTTGACCGTGGTCGTGGTCGGGACACCGCCCAGGTTCGACAGAGCGGCCGAAGCCGTGGTCGCTGCCGTGCCGCCGTTCGCAATCGCGATGGTGCCGCTGAGGTTGGCCGCGCTAATGTCGTTCAGGTAAGCCAACTTACGCGCCGTGCCGGCATTGTCGGCAAAGCTCGGGTGCGTGGCCCCAGTGGCGAACCACAAGTCGCCCGGGTTCGGGGTGGTGGGAGCCGTGCCCGTGCTGGGAACGTTCAGTGAGGCCCCCGTCGCCGACGAGGCCGCCAGCGTCTGTGTCCCAGCCGTGTACGTGTTGGCCTGGTTGTTGTACACCACGCCGGACGGCAGCAGGCTCTGTAATACCTTGCCGGTTGTCAGGTTGTTGGCATTGCTGCTGTAGGTCTCTGCCGTGGTCACCGCACCATTGGCCGCAGTGGTGGCAAACGTCTCTGCCGTGGTCTGCGCAGTGGCTGCCGCTCCCGCGGCGTCGGCGCTTACGTCGGTGGCCGTGAGGGTGACGTTGCCGCTGAGCGCATGGCTATTGACGGTGGTTGTAGTCGGAACCGCGCCCAGGTTCGACAGAGCGGCCGAAGCCGTGGTCGCTCCCGTGCCGCCGTTGCCGACTCCGACCGTCCCGAGCGTGATGTTCGGTGCGGTGCCGCCGCTGGAGGCCAGCGGAGCACTGGCGGTCACGCCGGTCACTGTACCTCCGCCGCTCGACACTGGGCGCATTTCCAATGGATGAAAGATTCCACACGGCGCCGTTGTAACACGCCTGGACTGGCGCGTTCGCCGGTACATCCCCTGCCGCCAACGTCGTGTCTCCCTGCCATTTCGCAACCGGCTTTGCTCCCTGGGTGTTGACATTCAGCGTAAGTGCGGTGCCTGTGTTGGCCGTCGATGTCATGTAAATCACGCAGTCACCGTCAACTGGAGTAAACGTTGGCGACGTGGTGCAGGATTGCACCGTGCCGGAGGCGGAACTGTCGAAGCAGGCCAGAGGCACAGCCAGGCGGTGCGCCGTCGCGACTATTAGCTGGCGGCTCGAGTTGGTTCCAACGACTGCCGCCGATGCGGGAACGGAGCCGCCATTGATCTGTACTACCGCAGTCGCGCCCTGTGTTCCGGTGACGTCGCCTGCGAGCGAGCCGGTGAAGTTGGTTGCCGAGCCTGCCGTCGTAGCGACCGATGCCGTCGTCGCGGAGATAGCCGTCGTAGCGGTCGTAGCGGTCGTAGCCGTCGTCGCGCTGGTGGCCGTGGTGGCCGTGGCCGCATTGCCGGTGATATTGCTCGGCTCCGCGCAGGTCGGGGTTCCATTGGCGGAAATTGCCGTGACTACTTTGGGCAAGGTGCAAACAGACGGTGTAGCCGCCAGAGCGGTCGCTGTGGCTGCGTTGACGTTAATTGTGCTGGGCAGGGAGAGCGTCACCGCTCCCGTGCTCGCACTCGCATTGATTTGGTTCGCAGTTCCAGCAAGACTCGTGACGCCCGCGGCGCCGCCGCTTGCACCGCATCCTGCCGCCTGCGGGTTCAGAAGTTGAAATTCGGTTCCGTCATAGAGTGCTTCTGCATAGGCGGTTGTCGTCAGATCGTTGGCCACCAAAGCCGTTTTGCCGCATTTGGTAATCGATTTAGCCGTTAGACCGTTCACGGCAAGGGTGGGTGCCGCGGCGGTGTTGGCGTGCGACGGAATCCAGCGAACGACCAATCCCGAGGTCAGTGCTGTCAGCGCTGGACTGAGAGTGATCGTCTGGGCTTGGGCGGTCCCGGCGCCCGTCCCATAGACCGGTGCTGCCAGGTTCGCCGCCGTTGCGGTTCCGACCGTCGAACCGTTGCCATACAGGACCCCCGTCAGGTTCGTGGTGGTGGAGCTGGTCACCGTGTTGGGACCAGGCGCTCCCGCCGCGCCCGGCGCTCCCGCCGCACCCGGCGCTCCCGCCGCACCCGCCGGCCCCTCAGGGCCCGCCGAACCGGCCAACGTGATTTCCAGCATCGCCGGATGGCTGGTAGTGGTGCCCTCTTTGGAATCAAATGCCAGCGCGGTGGAAGGGAAGCTGCTGTTGGCTACCAGCGTCAGACCATTGTTAGCGAACGGGCACGTACCGCCCAGCCAACTCTGAACCGCGGAGGTTACGTTCACGGTGATGTAACTATGCGTGACGGAAACAGGCACTCCGGAGGCAACCACTGTCCCAGGTAGTGGCCTGTTGTTATACGTGAGCCCGGATTCGGTCCAGGTGCTGTCAACCGCGTCAACGTCGATGGCGCCCCCCGTGTACACATCGTTCACGAAGAGCGTCAGCGTAGCGCTGGAGACATCGGACGCGATGGTACTGCAGGGTAGCGTGGAGAGATCGAAGTTGAGATATGCCTCGTTGCTTCTCCCGTTTGTATTTGGGTTGTTGGCAACTCCCGAACCGGTCACGATTAGCGTCTGGGCTGTCCCATAATTCGTTCCAGTGCGCTGAGGAGAGACATACGTGTCGGCCCCCAGCCGCATGACCTGCGCACTGGCTGGCACTGCCAACACAATCATGATTGCTGCAAGAAACGCCTGAAAGCCGAAGCGATGCTGAATCATTTCCATCTCCTCACCGACACGAAATCTGTACCTTCGCAACCAACGGAAAATGTGGACGCCGATTCATGTCCGCATTCCGCCGCAATAGTTCCGGTCTCCAAAACGTCATACGCAGGCCTGTGACAGACCTGGACGAATGAGGAACCGATCAGCAGCACTGATTGCACTTAAGCAGCCACTCTGAAATTCAATCCATCATCGGGCCCGGTGGAGGAGGGGGGCGGTGCTGAGGTAAAGGGACGCTACTGCATAGATATGCGCGCGGTAGAACCACCGCCAGCTACCGGCCTGATGTCTTGATGAACTAGGAGAGTGCCGGAAAGCAGGTTGCGCTGAAACGGAAGTTTGCTGCAGAAGAATAGGAAGAACTTTTCCCAATTCACGATAAGCGTAACTTATTCATCAAGGCTGCGAGGCTGGCATTTGACTTCCCGGTGTTAAGGCGCACGAGGATTTGTGCGATTGGCCTCACGACCCCGCGGCAAGGGCTTGTCGAGCAGGCCTTTATTAAATGCCGAAGATTCACTGAATGGGGAACTAAGAGATATCCGAAGTAAATCAATCGCGAAGACGAGGCGATGGCGCGCGCCGGATATGGCGAGAGGTGAGGCGGGAGTCTGTACCAGCATCCGCGCATCGTCGCCATGCTAACCGTACCGCAGGTTGTGCAAGCTGCTTGCTGACTCAGGTTACTCCTTAGGCAGAAAGTACGCGGAATCGCCGGCACAGTTGCGGGCTGTGCTAATCTCCTTTTCCAGCGCATTCAGACGGCGCAGAGCGGCTTCGACCGACGACGCTCCCTCCTCTCGTGCTTTGCGGGCACGCGCCAAGGCTTGTTCCGCGATACGGCTCACTTCGTGAAGGAGTTTGCGGATCTCGGCTTCCAGCCGATTGCGGCTCTCCTCAATCCGATTCAGAACGTCGTTCTGCACCCGTGAGCTGTTGACTTCAAACAACCAACCCAGAAACCATCGAGCGTCGTTGTCGATATAGCTGCGAAGTCCCACAAGCCCTAGACACACATCGCCAAGACGGCGCAGTGGAGAAGACGGTTGTGCTATCTCGATGAACTCTCGAAAGCGAAACTCGGAGCGGACTCGAAATCCTGTCTCCGGATCGAGCGCGTGAAGCATGCGCCCCAGTTCAGGCACCCCGGCCGCTGCCAGTTTGGTGAGGAACTCATTCCCCATTTGCGCAAAGCGCTGGCCAACCGCCCGATACTGCTTCTCTCCCTCCTCCTGCTCAACCTGCAACCAGGGGACAACCTCGCGCCTTGCGATGGCGAGCGCCTCGCGCATCGCATAGCGACGATGGGCGGAGCCGAGCCTGCGCGGAGCCGAACGGAGAGTCTGCTCAAACTCCTCTGTTGCCTTGGGCATCACTGCCGCGAGGAATGCCTTACGGCGGTCCAAAAAGAAATCGGAGAGCCGGTGCTGTTCACCCATGAGCAGATAACCGAGGTCCTGCATGGATCGCCCGGCCTCGGCAAGCGTCTGCTTCATGGCTGCAATCCGCTGCTCGGATTCTTCCAGCGGACGCACCAGCGCCTCGCGACCCTCACCCACGATCGCCAGCAACTCCTCGCTGAGACGCTGAATGCCACGCCCGCCGGCGGCCTGAATGAGCTCGCGCCCGGACTCCTGAACCAAGCGTTCCAGCGTATGTACCAGCTTTCCCCAATCGCGCTCCGGACCGCGCTTTTCAAGCTGCTCGGTTGCGCTCACTTCGAAAACCAGTTCGGATGGACGTTGCAAACGTTTTCTAATAGCCGTCGAGTGAACGCGATCGCCGCAGCTCTCTCCCCATCCGTCGCCTTGTCCGCCTTGTTGAGAACAACGATGAGATGGCTGACGTGCTTGGCGACAGATTCCACCAGCGCGAGTTCTTCACCCGCCAGCGGAGGGTCGAAGCCGGTTACCACGAGCGCAGCGTCGATATGAGGAATAAACGCCTGCGTGGCCGCCGTGTTGCCGGAAAAAACTGATCCGAGACCTGGCGTGTCCACCAGGCACATCCCTGCGGCAAGCAGCGGGCTGGGCACAAACACCTCGGCTCCCGCGACCTCTTTGATGTTCTCCGGGTTGTGCTCCTCCGAGACGTATTGTTCCAGTTCTGGCAAGGCAATCTCTTGCCAGGTGCCGTGGAGGAAGCGGATTCTTGCCCGCCTGGCGCTGCCAAAACGGATAACCGTGGGCACGGCGGTCACGGGAACAAAGCCCGTCGGCAGAATCGACTCGCCAGTCAACGCTCCGATAAGCGTCGATTTGCCGCGCTTGAACTGGCCGACACAGGCAACGAAGAAGCGGCCTTCGGCGAGACGTGCCGCCAATTCGCTGGCCTCATTGGCTACGTGTTCGCTGCCGAGTTCGTTCGCTACCTTCGCCAGGGCCAGCAGCCGGCTTGCGCCGTCATCGCCTTGCGCCAGTCCAAGTTGTGGCTCATCCGACACGCGAATCTCCCGGGAGTTCCACGACTCACAGTGCCTTCACTGCCGCCCACTCCATCAGACTATCGATATAAAGCGGCGACCATTTAGTTAATGTGATCGTCGCTGCGCTACTTCGCCTGGACTAGCTTTTTGAATGCCCACCCCCTCAGATCGAGAGGCTAGAAAAACCAAGCTACAAAGAAAAACGCCTCGCATCTTTTTGATTGCGAGGCGATTAAACTATATGGTGCCGAAGAAGGGACTCGAACCCCCACACCCTTGCGAGTACATGGACCTGAACCATGCGCGTCTGCCAATTCCGCCACTTCGGCACGGTGAAAGCGGGGGCGCTGAACGCCACACTGACCTCTACGGTCACGCCATTTCCACTTGGCTTGCAAATGAATTGTAACACACGGATTCGCTCTGTCGAATCCGCGCCGAGGCAAGCCGCTGCCCGCAAGCCGGCGCCGCCAGTCGAGCCGGAACATCAACATTTTCCCTCCGCTTTTTGCGAAAAGCTCCCCGCGCGGGCTATATTCTTGCTATCCGCTTTCGCAGGGTGGAATGGTAACGTCGAGTTGCGCCTCCGCCGCCAAGGGAAGCTCGTGTGGAATAACAGGTCGCACCCTCTGCCGCTCAGGATTGCCAGCGCTCCTGCCCGCAGATCGCGTTCCGTAATGTTCGGAGGAGATTGCATGTCTGAGCCAGAAGCCGATACCACACCTCTGATTCCCCTGCCCGTCAGCAAGGAACTCCGGACCCTTGCCCACGACCTCAGCAACTCCATTGAGACCATCATGCAGGCCTCCTACCTGCTCAGCCAGTCCAAGGTCGACGAAGCCGACCGCAAGTGGCTCGACCTCATCGACCAGGCCACCCGCGACGCCGCCAAAATCAATCGCCAGATCCGCGAGGTCCTTCGCGCCCACAGCCCGCAACCTTAGCCGCGCGCCCGCCGACGGCAGCGCCTGCAAACTGGAGGGTGCCCCTCGATAAGAACGAAGGCGTTGTCAAGGCGAGATTTTCCTGAGCGGTGCGCAAGCACCGCTTGGTTTGCCGCCAGAGTTACAGTTTGAGGACCAAGACTCTGGAAACATCACTCGCTGATCACTTCCGGTGGCACATCTCGTTCCACCAACCATCGATACGGGCTTTTGACTTCGGCCCATGATTCTTCCATGCGAACATCCAGCCGCCGGGCCGGTGCGAAAGTGGAAAACAGCCTTACCGTTTTCCAAGGCGCCTACTTTGCGCCGTCTTTTGCACGGGCCAGTCTGGATGCGAGAGCGCCCAATCAGTTCTGCGGACTAGCTTTCGCCGTCCAGGGGCACCCGCGAGCTGCTCTCGATACGAACGATCTCCGGATATGGCGTCTTGGTGCGCAGCATCCAGTAGAGCCGGACTGCCAACCTGCGTGCCGCCGCCACCTTGGCCACACCCTTCGGCTTGCTGTGGCAGCGGTGTTGATACTGCTTGCGAAACCCTTCATCCAAGCGGGTGGCCGTTTGCGCCGCTTCCACCAGCAACATGCGCGCAAAGCGGTTGCCCTGCTTGCTGATCCCGCCCAGGTGCTGTTTGCCGCCCGAACTGTGTTCGCGCGGAATCAGCCCCAGATAGCTGGCCACCTGCTTGCCCCGCTTAAACCGCGCGACATCGCCCAAGGTCAGTACAAACGCCAGCGAGGTGATCGGTCCCACCCCCGGCTGCGTCATCAGCAACCGCGCCGGTTCGTTCTCCGCTGCCGCGCGTTGCGCTGCCCCGTCCAGTTTGCCGACCTGGATATCGAGCATCGCTCGCAACCCCTGCAGATCCTCCCGCCGGCACGCCGCCCAGCCTTCCAGAGGTAGTTCGCTGAATGCCTTCTGTCCGGCCTCCGACCACAGCCTGGCTTTCTTCTGCATCCCGCGATTCATCGCCAGATGCTGCAACCCATTCTTCACCCGAGCCCGAACCTCCACCAGTTTGTGCCGGTGAATCAACAACTGGCGCAGATCCCGCACCCCCGCATCCGGAACCCACAGCCGAGGAAACCGTCCCTCCCGCAGCAGATTCAAAATGTGTGCCGCATCGCGCTTGTCGGTCTTCTGCTTGCGCACATAACTGGCCCGAATCTGCGCGGCATCGCCGACCCACACCTCGTGCCCCAGCTTCTCCAGCAACTCCACAAACCACTGACTGTTGCCGCAGCTCTCCAGGCCAATCAGCGACGGAACCGGCAGCGAACGGTAAAACCGTTCCGCCTCGCCGTTGCCGTTGACCAGTTTGCATTCCACCATCTCTCCCGTCGAGAAATCAAAAATCGCAACCTGCTGCCAACTGGGATGGAAATCACACCCTACAATAATCATGAAGGTTTCTCCTGACCCAGCTTCTTGGTCCTCAACCAAAGAATACCGAGTCCGCTGAAACCTTCGTTCTTATCCCATCAGTTCAACCCTCTTTTGGTTGGGCGGGGCTTTTGAATTCGCCCTTGCCTTTGTTCTTCGTCCTCGAGTCCCTGCCGATTGCCTCGTCCCTCCTCCATTGCTACACTCATTCCGCATTGCAGGAGGCGCTCCCATGTCCGTTGCCCAGCCGTTTGAAAACCTGCATTTTGAAAAGCGCAATCAAATCGCCTTCCTCACCGTCGCCCGCCCCAAGGTGCTCAACGCGCTCAACGCCGCCACCATGCACGATCTCGCTCGGGCCTTTCACGCCGTGCAGCAAGACGACGACGTGCGCGTCGCCATCCTCACCGGAGAAGGCGACAAAGCCTTCGTCGCCGGCGCCGACATCACCGAACTCGCCACGCTGGACGCCACCGCAGCCGCCGCTCTCGCCACCCGTGGCCAGGCCGTCTTCTCGCTCATCGAAACCTGCGGCAAGCCCGTCATCGCCGCCGTCAACGGCTTCGCTCTCGGAGCCGGCTGCGAGCTCGCCCTCGCCTGCTCCATCCGGCTCGCCGCCGACACCGCCCGCTTCGGCCAGCCCGAAATCAAACTCGGACTCATCCCCGGCTACGGAGCCACCCAGCGCCTGCCGCGCCTCATCGGCCAAGGCCGCGCCCTCGAAATCCTCCTCACCGGCGAAATGATCGACGCCGCCGAAGCCCTCCGCATCGGCCTCGTCAACGCAGTCGTGCCCGCCGCTCAACTGCTGCCCCGCGCCGAAGCCCTCGCCGCCAAAATCATCGCCAACGCCCCGCTCGCCATCCGCTACTGCCTCCAAGCCGTCCACCGCGGCATGGAAATGCCCCTCGCCGAAGCCCTCGCCCACGAAGCCGCGCTCTTCGCCCTCTGCTGCGCCACCGAGGATAAAACCGAAGGCACCCGCGCCTTCCTCGAAAAACGCGCCCCGCAGTTCAAGGGACTATAGTCTTTCACGAGTGTCGGGAACCGGCTTAATGGAGATGTGCATGAAACCGCTAATATCGCTGCTCATCGCGTATCTCGTCCTGCCGGTAGCCGTATGCGCGGCGGAGTTGCCGATAACCGCCACGCCCGATCAGTCTGTGGCCGTCCGAGACAACAATGCGTTCGCCATCGACCTCTATGGCCAACTGCGTCACCAGAGTGGCAATCTGTTTTTCTCGCCCGAAAGCATTTCCACTGCGTTAGCCATGACCTATGCCGGGGCGCGGGCTAATACCGCCGCTGAGATGGCAAAGACACTGCATTTCACGTTACCGCCGGCCAAGTTGCATCCGGCGATGGGTGCGTTGCTGCGCGGCCGCAACGCTCCGCACGACGGCTATCAATTAAAGGAAGCTGACGCGCTGTGGGCGCAAACAGGCTATTCGCTCCTGCCGGAGTTTCTCACGCTGAACAAGGACAATTACGAAGCCGGGTTGAACCAGTTGGATTTCAAGGGCGCAGCCGAAGCATCGCGGCAGACCATCAACCAGTGGGTCGAGCAGAAAACCGCGAACAAGATCAAGGACTTGATCCAGCCGGGAATGATTGATTCCTATACGCGGCTGGTGCTGACCAATGCCATTTACTTTAAAGGCGATTGGGAGAAGGCGTTCAATAAAGAACATACGAAGGACGAAGATTTTCACCTCTCCGCCGCGCAAGCCATCAAAACACCGCTGATGAACATGACGAAAAGTTTTAATTATTTCGACGGTAGTACGTTCCAGGCGTTGGAGATTCCTTATAAAAACAAGGAACTCTCGATGATTCTATTGCTGCCCAAAGAGGTCGAGGGGCTTCCTGCATTCGAGCAATCGCTTAATCCTGCCAAAGTGCAACAGTCGCTGGATCAGTTGCGGCCTGCTCCGGTAGTTATCGTGACCGTGCCGAAGTTCAAGATGGAAGCTAAATTCGAGCTTGGGGATACGTTGATTGCGATGGGAATGAAGGAGGCCTTTGATCAGAAGATGGCCGATTTCAGCGGCATAGCTTCGCGCAAAACGATGCAGATCGACGGCAATCTCTATATCAGCGCCGTCATCCACAAAGCCTATGTCGATGTGGACGAAGAGGGAACCGAAGCCGCAGCGGCAACGGCCGTCGTCACGCACGCGGCGAGCGGTCATGGGCCGCATCCACCGCCTCCGCCTCCGATCGTCTTCCGCGCCGATCATCCGTTCATGTTCCTGATCCGCGACAATCGCTCCGGCAGCATCTTGTTTATAGGTCGTGTGACCAGTCCGTCAACACAGCAGCAGACTTCAAAAAATGTGCGGCAGCCCGGCGCTGCCTGCTGGCATTGCAAAGCGCGGGATTGCTGCGGCCCGGCGTTATCCCCGACGCAGCGCCCAAAGATCCCTCCTCCGCCACCGTCGCCTGCTCCGAAAGAGATTTCGTTGGGGCAGACCGAGGATGTGGTGGTGGCCAATCTCGGCCAACCCAAGAAGATTGCCAAGATCGGCGCCAAGGAGATCTATTTCTACAAAGACCTGAAGGTGACGTTCGTCAATGGCAAGGTGACGGACGCCCAGTAATGCCTGGATCTGCTCTGGGATCGCCACCCACGCCTTCTCGCCCCAAGCCTCCGCCCATCAACCTCCACTCCCCGCCTGTGATACAAAAGAAGATGTGATCCGCTCTTTCCATCGCCTCTTGCTGCCCGCCACCGACGCCGACTACGCCGCGCTCGAGGAGTTTTTCTCTGCCCTCGGCTTTGCCCCCGGCGAAAGCTGGACCGGCCGCCGCTCCAAGGGCAAAAAGTTTGAAGCCTTCGAGTCCGGCATCGAGCTCGCCATGGGCCAGGACATGCCCGCCGCCGACCTCGTCGTCGAGGTCGAGAACGCCGACATCGTCGCCGAAGCCGCCCGCGCCAAGGGTTTCCACTTCGTCGCCGACATCGCCGACCACGACTGGGGCGCGCGCGCCTTCATCCTCGAAATCCCCTGCGGCTTCGGCAACCTCGCCGTCTTCAGCTACCACGAAAACTGGCGCCAGCCCACCCGCGAATCCCAGCTCGACTCCACCGGCATGAAGTTCGCCGTCATCGTCTCGCGCTTCAACGCCTTCATCACCGAGCGCCTGCTCTCCGGAGCCACCGACGCCCTGCGCCGCACCGGAGCCGCCGCCCCAGACATCGAAATCGTCCGCGTTCCCGGAGCCTTCGAGCTCCCCGCCGCCGCCAAAATGCTCGCCGAAACCGGCAAGTACAACGCCCTGGTCGCCATCGGCTGCCTCCTCCGCGGAGACACCGCCCACTACGATGTCATCGTCAACGAAGTCACCCGCGGCATCGGAGAGGTCGCACTTGCCACCGGCATCCCGGTCGGCTTCGGCGTCCTCACCTGCGACACCCTGGAACAGGCCATCGACCGCGCCGGCCTCAAAATGGGCAACAAGGGCCATGAAGCCGCCTTGGCCGCCCTGGAACTCGCCGCTCTCAAACGCACGCTGCAATCCAAGTAAACTAACGTAGAGAACAAAAAGGAATCATGGGTACACGACGCAAATCACGTGAACTGGCGCTGCAAATGCTCTTCCAGGCCGATATGGGCAAGCAGTCCGTCGAGCACGTCAAGAAAACTTTCTGGGCCGAGCGCCGCGACCTCGAAGACAGCGTCCGCAACTTTGCCGACGACATCTTCCGCGTCGCCATGGAGCGCTACGACGAAATCGGCCTGCTCCTCGAAGGCCACACCGAGCACTGGCGCCTGGAACGCATGGCCGCCGTCGATCGCAATATCCTGCGCGCCGGTGTCGCCGAATTCCTCGGCTTCCCCAAAACCCCGCGCCCCGTCATCATCAATGAAGCGCTGGAGATCGCCCGCCGCTTCTCCACCCCCGAGTCCGTCCAGTTCATCAACGGCGTCCTCGACTCGGTCGCCCGCAAACTCGAGCCGCAGCCCTCCACCAGCCACAAGAAATAACACGAGCCAGCAGCGCCATCCCGCCCTTGGACCTATTTCGCCGGGACCGCCTCGGAAATAATGAAGACGGTGATCTCCGGCGGTTTCGTCTTATCAAAAATGTGGAACTGATAGTGAACGTCGGTGACCCTGGACGGGGTCGAACCCACCGCACCGCTTAACACGAACACTTCGCCGATACGTGGCACAAGGTGGGAGCCAAACACGGTTACGCCGAGCGATTCGAAGTTGATGGTGACGTTCATGACGCGCAGCATAGCACGGGCGCGGGCTGCGCGGTTAGCGGCACAACACGCGGAGCGCTAAGCTTGTTCGATTTCTGCGCAATCGGCATAGGGGGAGCGGTCGCCCGCTCTCCCCTGCCACACCACCGTACATGCGGGTCCGCATACGGCGGTTCGGTGGGTTGAGCTATCCGGCGAACAAGCGCGGTAGTCCGAGCGAGTCGAAGTAAGCAACTGGTAGCGCAACCGTTAATGCGGGCTATTCGCCAGTCTCCAGCAGGAGTGGCTGCTTCCCACCGTTTGCGCGGCGAGAGCCTTGCCCACTCCTCGTTGTTGCAGCTGCCGAAAGCGCACGCGGCTTTGCTTCCAGTGCAGCCAGATCATGGATCGCAGCCTTCGCCGTATCCACTGATCCAGCTTCCTCAGCACCGAGGGTGTCTGGCAGAAGCCGAAGTAACTCTTCCAGCCACGCAGGTAGCTGGTGAGTTCTCTCGGTCATCCGCTCCAGACTGATTCCCCTTGTCCGTCGCGTCAGCTCCCGTATCTTCCGCTTGCATCGCAGTAGGGCCTTGGGCGCGATGCGCCGCTTCGGCTCCTTCGCGTTGCTGATGCTGAAGCCCAGAAACTTCCGCTCCGCTGGCCGTGCCACCGCGCTCTTGGATTCGTTCACCTTGAGTTTGAGCCGCCTGGTGATGAAGCGCGTCACGCTCCTCATCACGCGCTGCCCCGCTCCGCCGCTGCGAACGTAGATGTTGCAGTCGTCCGCATAACGCACGAAGCGATGACCGCGCCGCTCCAACTCCCGGTCCAACTCGTCCAGCACTAGGTTCGACAGCAGCGGCGATAACGGCCCGCCTTGCGGCGTGCCCTCATCCACCGGACTCACCAGCCCGTCCTCCATCACGCCCGCCTTCAGGAATGCTCCGATCAACCGCAGCATTCGCTTGTCGGCGATACGCCGCGACACCGACTTCATCAGCCTGTCGTGGTTCACCCGATCAAAGAACTTCTCCAGATCGAGGTCCACCACCCAGCGGCGGCCTCCGGCGCACGTACTCCTGTGCCTTCTCGCACCGCCTGATGCGCGCTGCGTCCGGGCCGGAACCCGTGACTGTGCTCGGAAAACGTCCCGTCCCATCTGCCTTGCAGAACCTGCATCACCGCCTGCTGGATAAACCGATCCAGCACCGTCGGAATGCCCAGCTTGCGCACCCCGCCATCCGGCTTGGGGATTTCCACCCGCCTCACCGGTTGCGGCTCGTATGCTTCCGCTCAACAGTTGTTCCCGGATCGCTGGCCAGTGCTGCTTCAGGTAGCCCGGCAACTCGCCGACTTTCATGCCGTCGATCCCCGGACTCCCCTTGTTCGACTTCACTCGCTTCAAGGCCCGCAAGCAGTTCTCCCGCCCGCAGACCTCTTCCATCACTTGCTCTGGGATAGCCGGGCTTTCGCTCTCGCGCTTCGCCGTGAACGTTTCGGTCCCTTCCCGTCGAGCCTTCGGAGCTTCACTCCTCCCCTCGACGGCGAAGGCCAGCACCATCTGTAGCTGGTTCTTCTGCCGCTTGCCGCCCATCGAGTCCCGCGGACTACTCGCCGCTCCCTTTCCGTTCGGGCCTTCGCTGCTCACGCAGGTACTACGCCCTCTGCTGACTCCTGCCGCGCGGTCAGAGATGAATCGCTTCACCCTCAGTCGCGATTCCACGACACGCAGCAGATCTCCCGAGGTAAGTTCAACCGCCTTCAGCGCACAACCGCCGGATTTACCACCAGCACCCTTGATGGATATGGGCTTCGCGTCCATTGGCCCGCTCGCCCGCATGCCGTAGGCCTCATCATCCGGTTCTTGTTCATCGGCTCGCGCCTTTGCTCCACGCTTCTTTCAGACCCCGCCTCGCGACGACGCCCTTGCGCTTCGCTAACCCTTCACCTCCATCAGGTTGGGTAGAGGACTTCCACCTCCAAGCTGTTGAACATGCTCGGCACACCAAAAAACCCGGGAGGATATTTCCCCCCGGGTCGCTTTTGCTCAGAATCGGCGGCCGTCGTTGCCGGCGGCCTCGCCGAGCCAGCCGTTAGGCCAAGAAGAACTCTTTGACGATCTCCGCATACTTTTCCGCCGGAACCATCTTGGCGATCTCGCCGTGCGCCTGGCCACCGTCCTGCGCCAGAGCCATGTTGCCAGTCGCGGCCGGGATGTAGGCGGCCAGCTTCTTGGCGCTGTCGGCGATCAGGTTGCGGGCCATGGTGCCGCCCAGCAGGTTGCGGAAGTTGGTCTTCGCATCCGGACTGTCCACCTTCATCAGCCAGCTGTTGCCGTACGGATCGGCGGTCAGCGTCTCGGGATGCCGGACCACTTCGTCGTTCACATCGCTCACCGTGCCTTCGATCGGGGAAACCATCTCCACCAGCTCGCCGTTCACCCGGAAGCTCCAAACCTTCTGTCCCTGCCGGATCCATTGTCCGCGTTGCGGAAGGTTCACCGCCTCGGCCTCGCCAATCAGCTTGGCGGCAAAGTCGTCGATGCCCGCGCGAACCAGATTGGGGCTTTCGCCCAGCGCCCAGGCATGCCCCTGATGGAAGCGCAGATGCTCGGGAATCTCGAAGCCCGCCACAATGGGCTGCGCCTTGCGCGCCCCGGCTTCGACCGCAGGAGCGGTCTGCAGAACATACTCAGGAGCCTTCTTGTTGGTGAAGCGTTCCACTACCAGGCAAACCATAAAGAGTGCGAGAACTAGGATAACCGTCATTGTCTGATCCTCCGCCCCTTCTTCTGGGGCTCTGTTTGAATTTCGCGGCCTTTTAGCTTTTCTTCTTGGCTTGCCGCGTACGCCCTCTATAAAGCACTCTGCTGGCCAAACCGCGAGTTACCCTCTACTGGACAGAAAACAAACAGGTTATCCGCTACTTCTCAGCTGCCGTGGAAATTCGCAACACCTCCAACCGATGCATTTCGCAACGCTCCAATCAGCAACTCTGCCCCGTCGCAGCAGCTCTCCGCACATGGAATCAACAGCTTAGATAGCCGACAACAAAGGCCGATGCATTTCACAACACTGTTGCGCTTTGCATCGCCTCACGAGCGTTTCGCACATCCTGCAAGCCGGCCGCTCAAAAAATATTTATCCAAACGCAAAAAAGCCCCGGATGGAAGCTTTCCTTCCATCCGGGGCCGTCGTCCTCAATCTCTGATTAAATCTGCGGGTGGCCCATTCAAGCCTGGGTTTGGCTTGAGTGGGGCAGTTGACTTCCGCGCTGCTTCAGCTTTTCTTCCACAATCTCTTCCGCCCGCGCAATCACCTCTTCAATCCCCATCGCGCTGGAGTCGATGTGCACCGCATCCTCGGCGGCCTTCAGCGGAGCCGCCGCGCGCGTCGTGTCCCGCCGGTCGCGCTCGCGCAGCTCCTGCTTCAGTCGCTCGGCGCGCCCTGGATCATCCTGCGCATTGGCCTGATTCACCCGCCGCCCTTCGCGCACGCTCGAATCCGCATCCAGAAAGATTTTGACCTCGGCATCCGGAAACACCACCGTGCCGATGTCGCGTCCTTCCATAATCACGCCGCCCCGCGCGCCCATCTCGCGCTGCCGCCTCACCATCCACTCCCGCACCTCGGGATGCACCGAGACCTTGGACGCCGCGTCGGTCACGTCGCGCTCCCGTATCCGCACCGAGACGTCGCGCCCATCCAGCAGCACCCGGTTGCCCTCCGCCGTCGGCACCAGCTCAATGGTGGACCGCTCCGCCAGCGCCAACAGCGCCGCGCCCTCGCTCACCGCAACCCCGCTCTCCATCGCCTTCAGCCCCAGCGCGCGATACATTGCTCCGGACTCCAGATTCACATAGCCCAGCGTCTTCGCCAGCCGCGAGGCGATCGTGCTCTTGCCCGCCCCCGCCGGTCCGTCGATGGCAATCACAAGTTCGGTTCTGGGTTGTTGTTCTTTCGTGTCGCTCATTCTTTTTCCGAGCCCGTAGAATCGGCACTCGCCGTCGGATTGGCTTCGCCCGAACTCTTGGCAGCAGGCGCCGCTGGCGCCTGCGCCGCACGCCGCGGACGCCGTGCAATCGGCTGCCCCGGCCGCACCAGCCGCCGCGGACTCGCCATCGTCGGCTTGGGCGGAGCAATGTGCAGCATGGAGCGTGTCCCTACGTGGGTAAACTGAAACTCGCGCGTCGCCAGCAGCGCGTTGATCGCTTCCCGCACCCGCCCGCGTCCAATAAAGGTGCTGAAGAACTCCTCCACCTCCAACTGCTCGGCCGCCACCACGCATTCAATGTATTTCGAAACCAGTGCGGTCAGCGCCTCGGCGATGGACATATTCATCCCCTCGCGCACCTCATCCGGACACCAGCGCAGCAGCACGTCCCAAAACGCGCCCTGCTCCGCCCGGTAATCCACTCGCGTAATCCTTAGCTTCATCGAAAGCTCGCCCAGCGCGCGGTCAATTGCCGCCTCCGAAAGTTCTCCGCCCAGAATCTCCCGCATCCGGCTCTTGGTAATCGGCCCATCCTTTTGGATCACCGAAAACACGTGCGCCGCCAGCGGCGAATATTCCGAGCGGTTCCCCGTCTTAATCGCCGCCCGCGGATTGCGGTCTCCCACCAGCCCATAGAAATACGGAAACACCGAGGCCGAAACCAGAAAGTCCGTGTCTCCGAACAGCGGCGCCTCGAAGGCAAATTTCTGTCGCAGCGTCCGCACCATCACTTCCATGGCGTCCTTGGCCCGCGGATCGGCATAACGCATGCTGCCAGGTCGGAAGGTTCTCATGGTTTCCCGCCCACGCTCCGATAAACGTCGGCACCAGCACCGGCGGGCGCAGCGGATACATCAGGCAGAAGCCCACGCTCTCGATAAATTCCTGCGCGTCCTCCTGCGTCCGGATCGGATGTCCGTCCGTGTGCCACTTGGCGTCGCGCAGTTCCTGCAATTCCTGCTCAGTCATTCCCACCTGCTAAGATTCTGTTACTTGCGTTGCCTCTTGACCCTGCCGTTGCCTCTTGACCCTGCCGTTGCCTCTTGACCCTGCCGTTGCCTCTTGACCCTGCCGTTGCTGTTGCCGCTGTCCTTGTTCTTGTTTTAAGTGTCATCCTGAGCGAAGCGAAGGACCCCTACGCCGTTTAAATGTCGCGTGCCGCTCCGAGGCATTTCAACCACCAGGCCCACTTTCGCTGGCGCGAACCCTTCAAATCCGCTTGAACGCCTTCTGTATGTCCTTTACAGAATACCGCAGCACGACCGGTCTGCCGTGCGGACAGCTCATCGGATACTTGGTTTTTGCCAGCTCCCCGAGCAGCCACTCCATCTTCGCCGTCTCCAGCGGCATATTCACCTTGATCGCCGCATGGCAGGCAATCGAGGCCGCAATCCGCGTGCGGATCTTTTCCATCGTCAGCGCCTGCTCCTCGCCCTCGAACTGCTCCAGCAGTTCCTCCAGCAGCCCTGCCACTTCCTCGCTCCGTATCCCCGCCGGAGCCGTCTGAATCGCCAGCGTCCTCACCCCGAAAGGTTCGGCTTCAAATCCGTTGCGCCCCAGTTCCTCGGCAATCTCGGCAAAGATGGCCTGCTGCGCCGGCCTCAGCTCCACAATCAGCGGCATCAGCAGCCGTTGCGACTCCACGGCCCGCCCGCCCCGCTCCGCCCGAATCTTCTCGAACAGCACCCGCTCGTGCGCACAATGCTGGTCGATCATCCATAGCCCCTGCGGATTGATCGCCAAGATAAACGAGTCGCGAATCTGCCCCACCGGCTTCAACGTCCCCAGCATCGACAAGTCCATGGGCTCGTCGATCCCGTCCAGCGGCAGCGCGCAGCCACGCCGCGTCTCCGGCACCGCCTCTTCCGCCGGAGACGGCTGCGCGGATTGCTGCCCCGCATATCCCGTCCCAAATCCCTGCGGAGCGATCCTTACCGCGCTCGCCGCCCCATTGCCCTCCACCATCATCGAGCCATCAAACGGCAGCGCCTCATTGCGCAGCGCGCTCTCCTGTGGAATCAGCGAAAAGCCGTCCAATCCGCCGCCATCGCGGGTGGCCCATATTTGCCCGTCTTTAGGCAAATGTGGGGTAAGGAAAGCGCCGCCCGCCTCCCCGCTCCCCGGCAGCGCCGGCGTCAACGCCACCCTTGCCGACGGCCCCGCATGAATCTCGCTGGCAAACGCCGGCACCGGACGCGCCGCCATCAGCGCCGACCGCACCGAATCCCGCACAAAGTCATGCACCAAGCTCTGCTGCCGGAACCGCACCTCGGTCTTCGACGGATGCACATTCACATCCACCTCGGTGCACGGCATCTCCAGAAACAGCAGCACCACCGGATACACCGTCGGCGGAATAATGTTCCGGTATCCCTCCAGAATCCCGTGCATCACCACCTTGTCCCGGATCAGCCGCCCGTTCACAAAGATAAAGATCGAGTTGCGGTTCAGCTTCTGGATCTCCGGCTTGCTGGTAAAGCCGTGCAGCCGCAGCTCGCCCGGCACCGGAGTCTCATACTCCGCCGGACGCCGCCATGGCGGAGGCTCGGGAATCCCCGCCCGCTCCAGCCCCATCTGTGCCGCCAGCGGAATCAGCTCCTCCAGCGTCTGCTTGCCAAACACCTGATAGATCCGCTCCGCGTGATTCGCCACCGGAGGCGCAATCAGCATCGCATTGGCCGCCGAGTGCAGCTCCCAGTGCATCTCCGGATGCGCCAGCGCGTAGTGCGTCACCAGCGAAGCAATGTGTGAAAGCTCGGTTGACTCCGCCTTCAAAAACTTCCGCCGCGCCGGAGTATTAAAGAACAGATCGCGAATCGTGATCGCAGTCCCTGCCGGCAATCCCGCCTCTTCCACCGTCAGCATCCGTCCTCCGGCGATCTCCACCACCGTGCCGCTTGCCTCGGTCGCGTCGCGAGTCTCCAGCCGCAGCCGGCTTACCGCCGCAATCGAAGGCAGCGCCTCGCCCCGGAATCCCAGCGTCGCAATCGAAAGCAGATCGTCGTCGTTTTTCAGCTTGCTGGTGGCATGGCGTTCAAAGGCCAGCAGCGCGTCGTCGCGCACCATCCCGCAGCCATTGTCGGTCACCTGGATCAGCTTCCGTCCGCCGCCCTCAATGTCGATCCGCACCCGCGTCGCCCCGGCGTCCAGCGAGTTCTCGATCAGCTCCTTCACCACCGAAGCCGGACGCTCCACCACCTCGCCGGCGGCGATCTTGTTGGCGACATGTTCGGAGAGAACGTGAATCCGGCCCATGGGAGAATGCGCCTCGGCGGATGCGCTCCCCCAAGGCTATCACGCCCCTCACTGGCCGTACTCCTGTCGCGAACCCAGCGCGAGGACGGGTGCCCCACCTTCGCCGCGCTGCTCTTGCGCGGATAAGGTGGGAGAGCACAACATTCCATCCTGCGGGCGCCCCCTCCCGTTCTGATTTCGTAACAAATTCCCAATTCCGAATTGCAGTCCCATCCAGAGACTAACCTCGCCCTACGGCAATCCTCCGCGTCGGAGCTTCCCCAGCAGTCCGTCCGCCGCCGTGTGCCCGGCCACCGCGCGGGCACTGCCGACTCCAGGACGGGCTACCCACATGTCTCTGCGCCGCACCCTCAGCTTGCTTCCGCTCTCTGTGTTCCTATTCGTGGTGTTCCTGCCCACCTCCCCGGCCATCGCCCAAACCACGCTCTCCGGAGCCGTCGCCGGCACTGCCCTGGACGCCCAGCGCGCCGCTGTCGCCAACGCCCAAATCACCCTGCAATCCGCTGCCACCGGAGAGCTTTTCACCACCCGCACCGGCCCCAACGGAGCCTACCGCATCGTCGAACTCACCCCCGGCAGCTACTCGCTCACCGCCGCCAGCCCGGGCTTTGCAGACGTCCACCTGCTGCGCGTCACCGTCGAGGTCGGCCGCACCACCGAGATCGAAATTCCCTTCGCCGTCGCCCCCGCCCGTGAGACCGTCGTGGTGCGGGACGAAGCTCCCGCCGTCAACACCACCCAGTCTGCCTTCGCCACGAATATTTCGGACGCGGCCATCGAAAGCCTTCCCAGCAATAACCGCCGCTGGTCCGACTTCGCCCTGCTCACCCCCACCGCCACCCTCGATGGCGACTACGGACTCATCAGCTTCCGCGGCATCAGCGGCCTGATGAACAACAGCACCGTCGATGGCGCCGACAACAACCAAGCCTTCTTCGGCGAAGAGCGCGGACGCACCCGCATCAGCTACGTCATCAGCCAGGCCGCCGTGCAGGAGTTCCAGGTCAACACCTCCAACTTCTCCTCCCAGTACGGCCGCGCCGCCGGCTCGGTCGTCAACGCCCTCACCCGCAGCGGCACCGACCAATTCCACGGCTCCGCCTTCTACTACATGCGAGACAACGCTCTCGGCGCCGCCAATCCCTTCACCGTCGTCCCCGCGCAAAATCCCTCCACCGGAGCCTGGGAAACCGAACCCGTCAAGCCGCTCGACCGCCGCCAGCAGTTCGGCGGAACCTTCGGCGGCCCCATCCTCCACGACAAGCTTTTCTTCTTTACCACCTTCGACGCCCAGCGCCGCGACTTCCCCGCCGTCGCCGCCGCCGAGAATCCCACCACCCTCTTTGCTCCGCCCTGCGTCATCCCCTCCCACTACGGAGCCCTCAGTGGCGCCAACCGTGCCCTGGTGCAGCAGTGCTACACCGACGACTCCAGCCGCGATGAGATCTACGCCCTCACCCGCCCCTTCGGCATCTCGGACACGGCCGCCATCGCCGGCTTCTATAACGGCCTCAACTACCTGGAAAGTCTCCTCGGCACCGTCCCCCGCAGCGCCAATCACCAGATCGGCCTGGCCAAGCTCGACTACCACCTCAACCCCCGCAACACCGTCTCGCTGCTCTACAACCGCCAGCGCTGGGCCTCCCCCGGCGGCACCGAAACCGATGCCGTCGCCGACATCGGCTCCTCCAGCTTCGGCTTCGATGGCGTCAAAACCGACACCCTCATCGCCCGCCTCACCTCAACCCTCGGCCACTCCTTCTACAACGAGCTGCGCTACTCCTGGAGCCGCGACTTTGAATTCCAGCTGCCGCAAACCTATGTTCCCGGCGAACCGGCCAACCCCGGAGGCCTGGCGCCCTCCGTCGCCGTGCTGGCAGGCTCCTCCGGATTCACCTTCGGAACCCCCACCACCCAGCCCCGTCTCGCCCTCCCCGACGAATTCCGCAACCAGATCGCCGATACCATCAGCTGGGTGCACCGCCGCCACATCTTCAAGTTCGGCTTTGACGCCAACCGCGTCGTCGATCAGATGAACAACCTCTACGCTCAAGCCTAATTGTTCAATGAGTTAGAGCCTTCCTAATAGACTCGCCGGAATTTTTCCTTAGGAAAACTCCGAATTGCAGCCAGCGTCCTAAGAAATTTTTCTCAACAAATTCTTAGGACGGCGGGCGGATCGGAGTATCAGATTGGAGAGGGAAAATGAGGAAGGCAAGTCTGTATATTTACGTCCGCACCGCTAAGGGCTGGCGCTACATGAAGCCCGCAAGGGGCAGCAACAATAAAGTCATCCCGCAGACCGTAGTAATCGATGGGCAGCGGGAACACCATCCCGAAGGCAAATACTATGCGGCGGTAGATGGCAAGTGGATTCCAATGGGCGACAACGCCACGGCTGCGGTTGCCCAATGCAACCTGATGTCTGCGAATCTGACAGCGGCACAACGAGCAGCCCCGCCTCCGGCTAAAGCATCCGCAGCCACGACTGAAAAGCCGCTGCCCGTAAAAGACAAGCTCGTGCTAGTAGCCGATGCACAGCAGAAATATCTTGATTACATCGACACCCAAATCCGCATCGGAAGATTGAAAAAACTCACTTGGGTAAATGCCCGAAGCATCACGGATGAGTTCCTAAAGTGGCTAGGCGAGAACACCAGCCACACCACGATCAAGCAAATCACGGCAGCCGATGTAAACGCCTATATCGCATGGACGATTGAGCGCAGCCCAACCAAATCCCATAGGACTGCCCAAAATAAACATGCGAGGGTTTCACAGTTCCTCAAGTTCTGCGGACATACTTGCACATCCAGCAAGGATGCCCCACGCTGCCCGAAGAATACTCCGGTGCGGGTCTACACGGCGGAAGAGCTGGAAACATTCTTCAAAGCCTGCACTCCGCTGCAAGCCCTAACCTTCCGCACCCTGCTCAAGACTGGATTGCGGAAACAGGAACTGGAATATCTGGAGCGAACTGACATTGATGCGGCTAATGGATGTCTCCATATCCGGGAAAAACGTCACTATGGATTCTCCCCAAAGACTTGGGAAGCCCGCATGGTATGGATTGATGATGAGTTGCTTGCAGACCTAACGGAACATCTGAAAACGCACAAACACGCACTGGTGTTCCCACGGGAGGGTTCCAGTGGAGAGCCGAATCATAAACTGTTGTCCCATCTGAAACGGATCGTGAAGCGGGCGGGATTAAACCCTGATGATTACTGGCTCCATGCCTTCCGTTCAAGTTACGCCACCGGATTGCTTCGTGCGGGACTGGGCATAGCGGAAGTGCAACGGCTGCTAGGGCACGCCCACGGATCGCAGAGCATCTGGCGCTATGTGCGGGCTATTGAAGGCGAACAGTTAAGAGATAAGTTGAACGACATTTACAAACGCAAGACAGTAGCAGACGCATAGTGATCGCTTGCGTATCAACTCGGTGAAGCTCGGTCTCCAGTTCATCAGGAGTGAAAGCGATGGAGCATAGTGCGGTTGGCGGAAGGGTGTGCAGCGTTGGCGGGTGAGGCTGAGCTGCAAATGAAAAGCCGGGGATCATCCCGGCTTTCTATTCTACTTTCTCTACTGTAAAACAAGTTCTGCGATTGCGGAGCAATGCTGAAAATGCGTGTATGCCTCAGCCGGAACAATGGTCCATCCGCAGCAGCATTGGATTGGAACGGGTTCCGCCTTGAGTGCAGTTGTAGCCGGGACGACCGGATAACCTTCTACATGCTGAGCAGGTTTAACTCCACTGGTTGCGACGGTCGGCTCCTCCTCCAGGCAGCGGTTCAAATGATCCCTATCCGCAACCGCACTCTTGCGGTCATAGTAGAAGGGAGATTTTCTATCTGGATAATGGTATGTGTCTCCCCCCGGCTTGGTTATCAGCCAGCCACCACGTCCAGTTGCAGGTCCACATTTCTTTACAGTGTATTTTTCCGCCATACTAACTCCGCTAACTCGCTCTCAGGTTTTTAGAATTTGCGGCAAATCCAACCAGAGTAGGGCCCACGGGCGGCACAAGATTTGGAATAGGCGGCGGAACCTGAACCGCCGCCCCGGAAGCTTTGGCAAGGGGCCGAAGTTCCGTGCGCTGTAACTTGATACTTGGGGCCGCCAAACTTTTTCTGATTTGAAAGAAAATACTCGCCAGAGTTTTGCCAGATGGATCAAGGGTGATCGGCATCCAGGCTGCGGCCCCAACCCCGCCGCTTCCAGCACACCAGGCGCACAACGGCGGGGCTGCCGCCCGATCCTGGCAATCTCTGTTCCGCCTCAGCTATCACCATATTCATCCACTCACACGGGAATTGGAGTCTGCGGGCCGCATCACCGGGCATCTCAACCTGCTTCGGGCGTGTGTACAGGAATGTGAGCTGGCAGCGTGATGCTGGCAGCAACTGCCGCCGCTTGCCGGGATCGGCTCGGCGGGCATTGGCCGCAGCAGTTCCCGCAGACCGCTCCAATCCGCTCCGGGCTAGTTTGTGGTTCGGGGATCGGCGGGGTAGCGAATTTGCGTTTAGATTCCCCATACGAGTCCCTCCGGCGATCTGCACACCGATTCCCGAGATGGCGGCGGCGAAGACGCACCAAGATGCCTACACGAGGCTTGACTACCTGCGGCGAGCGTGATGCTAAACGAATCAAGTGAGGGCTGTTTCTGCTTTTTTCATCCATTCGGCTGCGTTCTTTTCTTTTCTGATCCGATCTCTGATTCTTGAAATCATCATCTTGATGGCTGGCTCTCTGTGCATCGTCGCCCATGAATTTTTGTAGTCGTGTCCGACGTTAATGGACTTTTGTTTCTTTCCTACAACAGTATCGAAAGACAGCGCATAGGCACGGGGGTCTGGGCTCTCTTCATCCATTTCGTCCAGTCGTTGGCAAATCTGTTTGGCAGTCATGCGCAAGTCATCCTCAAGCATTTTTGACACTTCACGATTAATTCGTTCCCGACCATGCGGTGTTCTGCCAGCGGCGTCCAACGTGGCATAGTTCCACTTTGCTTCTTTGTACCCACGCCAATACCCAAGCGCAGAAAAGTAGGCAACCAGCCCGACTAACCCGACTCGATAATGCTCCCCCTCTGGGTGCGTGTTGAATGTCTCAAGAATGCGGCGATTCCACTCCATTGCAACCGCCTCCAAGGCTGCGAACTGCTCAGGTGTCGCTGCCAAGCTCGTGGTCTGCTCAATAACTTGCCGTGCTTCTTTTTCCAGGGGGCTGAGTGTCCGCTTTTTCATGCCCTTACTGTAACGGTTTCCTCCCCTCTCGGGAACCCAAATGCTCATTGTAAGTCACTGAAACGTTGGATGGTTAGCTGTAACACTTCAAAGTTTAGCCCAGGCTTCGACTCCCAAAAACCCGCTACATTCAAATGCGAGGTGGGAATGCTCCTCCTCTGACTAAGCGCCTGGCCAGGCACACAAAACCCAATGCTGTATCGCCAATAAGCCCGTGATGGGCTAAGGGAAAGGTGCGTCTGTTATGTCCGTGAAATCAGCTTGTCCTACTTTTAGGTACCCCGGAGGGAAGGCGAAGTTTGCCATCCAAATTGTGGAGCACATGCCCCGCAGCGGGAGAAAACTCGTGGACGTCTTCGGCGGCAGGGGAAACATCCTGTTCCGTGCCATCCATGAGGGGCTGGATTTTCAAGAGTGGATCGTCAATGACATCGCCCGAGCGCCGTTTTTCAGGGCCGTCAAGGAATACGGCATGGAGTTCCGCTGTACCGAACGCACGAGAGCGGAATTTGACCGTCTAGCGGTACTCGCCAAGCAAGGCGATCCCCATGCGCTGTTGATGGAAAGTTGGCTGGCGTGGAGCGGAAGCACCTATGAGGCGGGCGGGAGTACCACCGATGGCGGAATGAGAAGTGCCGCCGCATACGAGGCGAACATGAAGCAGGCGTGCCACTACCTGCGGGAGAAGAAGGTAAAGATTGTCCAAAAGGACTGGCTGGATTGCCTTGTGGCGGAGGGATTGGGTGCGGAGGATTGTGTGGCGTGTGACCCACCGTATTGCGGCACGGACGTATGTGCCTATAGCTCCGACAGCGTAAGCCATTTGGAGCTGGTGAACTACCTCAAGGGTGCAAAGCACCGTTGGCTGCTCAACGAGAGCCCCGAGCCGCTGTATATCAGTGCTTTTGGCAAACCGCTCTTAACAAAACGGGTGCAACTTCGCATCACGGATTTTCGCAAGCATCAGGGATGGAGGATGGAGTGTCTATGGTCGAGCAAATAGCAGTGGAGGATGGAGTGTCTATGGGCGAGAAAGTAGCAACGAAGTTGTCTTTAGCAGCGAAGGGTAACACCGTTACCCTTCGGCTTTCCAGCACCGATAGCGTCCCGGAGGGTCGCATGGACTCGTATTACGAAAAGCTACCACTCGAACAACTGCTCCCGGAAATCAGGGAGAGCGTGGAAGTGATGGACTTCCATAGGGCGGGCATCGACTCGGAGATGCGGGCACGGCTACTGCCAGCTTTGAAGGCGTTGAGGGAAAAAACAAAGCGGCAGAAGCCGGGATTTTACGACCATTTACGGGCGATGGGGCTCACACCCGGCAGGGTGAAGATGTGGTTCCATCGAGCAAACGCCGGAGCGGAAATAGAGGCGCTGGTAGAGGAGCAAGAATCCAGGCAGGACGCAGAAGACGACGCTGGGGTGCCGAAACCTCCCAAGTCCGCCCGTCTCTCCCCCGAACAGCAGGACCGCTTGATTGCGGTGGGAACCATCGCCAGCCGTGCTCTGGAGGCACGCAAGAACGGTAAGAGTGTAGAAGCGGAACAACTGGACCGGGAACTGGATATTATCCTTCACGAGCCCTCCGTTGACCAGATTATCAAAGCTTACGATCCCGGTTACAAGGCGATGTTGCTGGACTTGCTGACGCAGTTTAAGAAACAGAACTACAAAGCTGCCGCTGTCAAACAGCATTGCTTGGTGGTCGAGGAGCGCCTTCAGGCGTTCAAATTGAAGGCGATGACCGAGCACGATTTAGTCGAGGAGGTGCGGGCGAGGGGCGGCGGTCTCAGCGTGGCTGCTGCCATGGAATATATCGCCAAGGCTCGTGTGGCGCTCCCCGATGCCGATAACGAAACAGTCTTTGTAAATGTCTGCGTACTGCTTACGGAGGTAGCATAGCGATATGTCATCAGACAAGCGGGACAAATGGATTCATGGCAACCCACAAGACGGCAAGCATTATTGGTTGAGCCCATCTTGGCTATGGGAACGAGCCGCAAGACTCCTGGGCGTAACCAAGGAACAACTGTTTGACCCATGCCCACACCCACGTCCGGCGGGCTTCGATGGACTGAACTCGGAATGGGGGGACAAGACCTATCTCAATCCGCCGTTTCCACGCACCGAGCAACTCATCAACGGCGAATTGAAATCCGTGGGCGTGACGCCATGGGTCAAGAAGGCACTCCAGGAGAGGGACAAGGGCAAGGACATCGTGCTCGTGTTTCCGGTGGATCGCTGGATTCACTTGTTGCTCAAAGCGGGGGTGGAGACGCATTCCGTGGGGGATGTGCGCTGGGAGTCCACAGAAGATCGTTCCACCATCAGCGGAAGCTGCCGCCCAATAATGGCTTTTATATTAAAGGGAAAGAAACAAACTTCGTAAGCGTGCCTTCGGCGTCCAGTATTAATCACGAGTTGAGGTTGCAGCCCCGGCAAGCAAGATTCGCCGGGGCTTTTTTACTCTCTTTACAGGTCATCGGAATCGCCACCCGACTTTGGTTGCGACCGCAGCCAGAATAATTCGTCCTCTTCCGCCGAGAAATCCTCCAGCATTCCGGCCGCAGCCAGGGCTTCCAGCTCCAGCAATTTAATGCAGCCAGGGTACTGAGAATTCATCGCTTGATCCACGGAGGCTGAGACGGCACGGCATCGTGCGCCGTTCGGAGTTGAATGGCGAATTTTAAAAGACGTGTGAGACGTGCAGCCTCCATGCAGTCCATCCCGCATGGATGGGATTCACGATGGCGATTTAGTTCCTGGCGGCATTCGTAGACTCTAGCAGGCTGCTGAAAAACGAGCACGATGCCGCATAAATCAGCCTTCCGGCGTTATTCCGAGAGTGCTTCCGCGAGTTGTTCAGGTTCCGAGTGAAGGTTGGCGGCGGCAGAGGGTGCTTTTAGGCGCACTTCGGCTGTGGGGTACTACCAATGAGATTGCGGACGCGCACCAGATTGTAAGCCGCCGCCGTGAAGGTGAACACCCAGCCAACTTGCTCCAATCCTCGATGCCGCAGCTTGCGTAACAGCCCCACGGTTTTCATCCAGCCAAACACCTCTTCGATTCTCTTGCGCTTTCTCTGGCTCACCCGGTATCCGTCGTGGTGGGTGGTGCGCTGGTCGATGGCACTGCGTCGATTGGTATCGTTCTGCGCCACGTGCGGGGTGATGTTCATGTGCCGTAACTCGCCGACGAAATCGTGAACGTCATAGCCCTTGTCGGCTCCGAGCGTGACGCGGCCATTGCCGGGAATGTCCTCGGCCATCAGCAGGGCGGCATCGCGTTCGGCTGAGCCATAGGCTTGCGTGGTGCGCGTGGACACCACCAGCCCGTTGCGGTTCTCGGTAAGCAGATGCCCGCGATAGGCCAGCACCGCTGCACTGCCACGGCTCTTGCGAGCCTGCATGGCATCAGGGTCGGTCGTGGAACTGTGGGTATCATTGCTGCGCTTTTCGCCGTGGAAGTTTACGGTTGGATTCGAGCCACCTTCTCCCGACGCCGCAGGCGGCTGCTGGTCATCGTCGCGACGACGAAAACTCTTCTGCCCCGCCCACGCTTCCAGTAAAGTTCCATCCACGGTGAAGTGCTCGTCGCTGAGCAGATCGCGCCGACGGGCTTGTTTGAGCACCGCCTCGAAGAACGCTTCGGCAATGTCGCCAGCCAGTAGCCGCTGCCGATTCTTGCTGAACACGGTCGCGTCCCAGATGGCGTCGTCCATGTTCAATCCGACGAACCAGCGGAAGAGCAGGTTGTAGTTGAGTTGCTCCATCAGCATGCGCTCGCTGCGCACCGAGTAGAGAACTTGCAGCAGCAAGGCACGCAGCAGCTTCTCGGGCGCAATCGAGGGCCGTCCCGTCTTGGCGTACAGTTTGCTGAAGCGAGGCTTCAGATCGTGCAAGGCCTCGTTGGCCATGGCACGCACCGGGCGCAGGGGATGGTCTTGAGGAATGCGCTGCTCGGGGCTCACATAACTGAAAACGTCCAACTGCTGCTCGTCGTCTCCACGCATAGCTACTTCTTACCAGCTCGCGCTGTGGAAACAATAGTAGTTTTTCAGCAACCTGCTAGCAAAGACACTTTTATGAGTATTAGGTGAAGTAGACAATTTGTTCTCCTCTCGTTGCTTTGCAACGAATATCGGGCCTTGAATGAGCGGTAACTCATTCAGGGCTTTTTTGTTTATCTACTGGAGAATTCGGTAGTGTAAAACCTTGTTAATTATCTTTCGGAAGTTTTTTAAATATTGAGTATCTAGTAGAAGGAGGCTCAGAAATGACGCATCAAGAAAAAGTGGAACGCAAGCAGCGCATCCTTGAGTTCATCAAAGCCAACCCACTCATGACATTCAAAGAGATTGGCGAAGCCACGGGCTGCAGCAAAGACACTATAGCCGGATGGAGCCGCAAGATGGGTCTGGTGCGGAACCCGAACATGCTGAGGGTGACGACAACTCAGACGGCAGCTCAAACACAAGGAGCAGGAAGGCAGCCATAAAACAAAAGCCCCCGGCTTTCATGACCGGGGGCAACTTCTTAGCCGACTGTTGGAGGCGGCTGTGAATGAACGATACCACTACTAATGATACTGATAGTCCGGCAAATCTGCCGATTACATTCTACGAGAAAGCTTTACCCTACATTGCGCTGGGAATTCCGGTATTCCCTCTCTCCGAAAGAACCAAGGAACCAGCCGATGGCATCAAATGGTCGCAACTTGCCACCACCAACAAGGTCATAGTCAGAGACTGGTCTGCGAGGAACCCACACTATGGCATTGGGCTGGTTGGCCGGGACGTGGAAGTTGGCGACATCTTCTTCGTGGAATTCGATGTGGAGAACGGGATGGAGGATGCAGCTCAGGAAGCAGGGCACAGAGTTCCGGTCACCCGCACTCATATTACAGGGCGAAATCTCGTACATTGGGTATTCACCCAAACCGAAAAGAGTTTGATGCTCGGCAACCGACAGGCCAACGTTAACGGGCATGAATGGTTCAGCGTCAGGATGAATACACGGTATGTGGTTGGACCGGGAAGCCTGCATCCAAACGGCAACCCTTATGCCGTTGGCAGTGACATCCCCCCAGCTCCCATTCCAGACTGGTTGGCGGAATGGATCGCCAGCAAAACCTTTGATGAGGCATCGGAGATAGTCGCAAGCGACCTTCCGAAAGTCAGTGACGATTTCGATTTTGACGACTTCTGCGACTGGTTTCCTTATAACTTAACTCAGGATGGCAACTGGTATATCCCGCAGGCATGTCCGGGGGTAGGGCGCAGGCATGAGCACAGCAAGCATACGGGCATTTATTATGATGGCGAGCATTTAGGGTGGAAGTGCTTTGCCCAAAGCTGTCCTTGTGCCTACAAGCCCAACGGCGACAAGTTCAAGATTGGCGATTTGATCAGTTTCTTGGCGAACGATCCCGAGGTCGGGCCATATGACGGCGAAATATGGCCGGAACAAGAGGATGATTTCTCCGACTTCGAGATTATCGATTGCGAAGCAATCGGACCCGTGCGGGATGCCGATGTCCACGGCGAGGTAGTAAGGATTGACGACAGCGGAACCCCAGCTCCAAATCCAGCAGGTATACCGATAACCGTAAAGGAGCCAGAACCTGCACCCGACGACTGCACAATACCGCCCTTCCCTGAGTGCTGTTTAATCGGCGAACTAGGTGAGGATGCCAAGCAGATCGATATGCCGCTAGGAGTGGCGTATCCCGGCGTCCTGGGCTGCTACAGCGTGATCCCCATCAAGGATGAGTTCTGCAAGTGCCGAACCAATCTTTATGTCTGTCTCATAATGCCAGCCGGAGGCGGCAAGAACGAAATCATCAAACGCTCCCTGGAAATCATAGGAGTTGAAAAGGGAGAAGGCGGATACATCCGGTCTATCCCTGGCGGCGACCGTCAGCTCATGGAACTCATTGGAGACAAGCCGCCGAAGAAACGGGGAGAGGATAGAGTTCCGGGCCCGAGCAAACTGCTGCTGGTGAACAACGAGATTGCCGACGTGCTCAAGAAAACGGCCTATGACAAATCCTCCCTGGCGTCCAGATTGTGTGACTGCTGGGACGAGAACTGGAGCAGCATCCCGGATTATCGTGGGGGCACCATAACGGCGGATTGCCGATTAAGCTGGATCGGCGGGCTGCCAGCATCGGTAGAGAAGCAGGAGCGGTTCCTGGAGCTGTTCAGCGCCGAGTCCGCCCACGGGCTCTGGCAGCGTTTTCTATTCGGTTATACCGATGAGAACTGGCTGCATAGCGATTGGGAATGTCCCGTTAGAGCAGAGGACTTTCCCCGGTCATTGGATGAGGCATTCGACCAACGCATGGCGGAGATTAACGGGCCGGGAGTAAAGGAAATCACCCCCGGCGCAAGAGAACTGTATGAGCACTGGAAGATGAAAGAATGGGAAACTTGGACGCAGAGAGAAAGAGAGGGCTTCGGGCGGCTCCGCTATAACCTGAAAAAGATAGCCCTGTTGACTACGGTAGCCGATGGGTTGGAAATCTGCGACGAGAAGCACATGGCAGCGGCGATCCAGTTTATGGAGTGGCAGACACACGTCAAAAATGCGTTTGTTCCCAGCGAAGCGCTGATGGGGCACAAGGAAGCAGAGTTCACCAATTTAATAATCCGGTCATTGTTGAGGAAAGGAGCTGACAAAGAATATGTTAGCTGGCGTGGAATATCGCTCAACAACCATTGGGACGAGCGGATCGATCCAGGAATCCAGTTACGGACGGTTAGTAACTTAGTTAGGCTGGGGCGGCTGATTGAAGAAGAGGGTTCCGACAAGAAGTTCAAGAAAGTAAAAGTAAGGCTAGTAATCGGTTCCGGAAAGAACCGGGCAGCGTGAGAGGGCTGTGTTTGACCCGGATAACGCTGTGGGAGGGCTGTGTTTTTGGGTGGCAGGGCTGTGTTTGATCCGGTCCGGCAATGCCGATAACTGTGGGTAGAGTGTCCAGAGAAGGTGACGAAACACAGTTATGGCAACAAGGGACACAGCCAGAAACGGTATAAATACAGCCCAAACACAGTTGTAAACCAGCCATCCAAAATGCTGGTTTTAACGGTATTACTGTAATAAGTAGATGTAATAGTAGTAATAATGTGTGATGCCTATATGGTTCAAGGTGCTACTCATCAATTCGGATACTTTTACTCACTTTTGGACGCCATCTTGAGTAGCACCTATGCCTATAGGAGAGCCATCACTTCCGGCATCGGGGCACCTGCGGCACTGTTCCGCAAGCGGCATGGCAGGTGACGACGTGACGACTTTGGGGGCTGGTGGACTTCCAGCGGCATCGCCAGGTGACCGTTTCAAGGAACTTCCAAAACACATTCCAGGTTATTTCCCGAACTATCAAAGTGCATTATTAGGAGCATAGTCCCAGCCCGTTTTCCAACATCGGCTGCGACCTCCTGCCCAAGAAAAGCTCATCAACTCTGGCAAAAACTGCCAGAGCGACGACCTTGGAGGAAACATAGAAACGATGCACGCACGACCGGAAGTGAGGCAAATCCTACTGGAAAATAAAATGCGCAGGTGGCACGCCATCGTTAATTGTCCACTGGTCGATCCGAAGGTTCCGATAGCTAGGGCACGCCGAAATTTTCTCCGGCTGCTGGCTCGGTATCCGGAGGTAGGGGCAAGGCTTGGATACACCGTGACATCCGTATTCCCGTATTGACGGCACATCCTTTGCCTGGATGAGCGTTGTTCAGACCGAATCCGAGCTGCCATTTCCGGCAACATCGGCTGTCCCTGACCGGAAGTTGACAGCCATCGGCCTCACCAGCCCCCAGCCGAGCCAGCCAGCCACGTTTCCCGCAACTGCGTCATGTGCCGCTGGAGGATCATGGTGTCGGAATTAGGCGGGAGATCGAGTTCATCCTCTTCTCCCGCAATCCTTGGTTCACGAACGCCTATCACCTATTACTTGATGGGTTGGCGGCCTGTGGAAATGGTGAGCCGAGGTTGATGTTGCTGTCCGGCAGCGCTTGGTCGCCCACTTGTCCCAGCGAAGGGTTGGCGGCCTGAAGGAATGGCGATCCGAGAGCAAAATTATTGGACCGCCCTGTGTACGTGCCGCTCTGGTTGGTAGCCATGGCGGATGGCACGTCGCCATTTAATGCAGGTGACGACTCCTCGGCGGCGGAGCCGTTCGCCAGCGCTGGGTTGGCCGACTGTGGAAACGGCTCGGCATAGGATGCATGTTGCTGGCCTACGGCCACTGCGGCTGCGAGCAACAGCACTGCAAAAACTCCACTTGTAATCTTCATACAATGAACTCCTTCTTGGTGCTTCATTGCAGATGAGACGCCGCAGCTTGTGAAAAGTTACAACCGCACAGAATGTTGCGAGGCGGACTAAGGTGCAGGACATGCCAGCCCCGGCCCTTCCGGCCCACCTCTATCCGGCTTTGCGCCACCAGCACCCCTAACTGTGTTAGCCGGCCGTTCTGGGTTTCCTCAGTGAGAACGTCCAGCAGCCCCCGATTCCGCTACACTGCTTCCCCATGTGCGGACGCTACCGCCTCACCCGCCCCGGCAAACTCGCCGGACGCTTCGCCATCGAGCCCGACGACCGGGCTCCGCACTACAACATTGCTCCCGCGCAGAACATCACCGCGCAGCAGCTTCTCCGGTGCAACGGATTGCGTGAGGGCTGGCATCTGGAGACAACTCAATTGAGCAGGACTCGCTCCAAGCAGTGTGGAGGGAGATATATGTCCAATAGAGCAGCGATGATCGCTGACTATGGTTTGACCTTCCCGCTGACCTCACAGCCGGGGACAATCTCTGAGCAGAAAAGACAAGAGATGATCATTGAATATGACTCAATCTACCCGCTAACTTCTGCGCCGGGGAAAATGTCCGCGCACAAACCGAACAAAGTTCTCAAGTTTCCATCGGTGTCGTTGAGCCCAGAAGAGACGATCGCTGCATACGACTTGGCCTTTCCACTGACCTCGGCACCGCCGATGACATCTGCTCAAAAAAGAGGAGAGATGATCGCGGAATACGACCTAGCCTACCCGCTGACCTCTGCGCTGGGAAAAATCTCTGTGCCCGAGGAGACGGAAGATATCCAGAAACGGGCTGCTAGCAGGCTGCTGAAAAATGGGCAGATATGCGCCGTAAATCACCTCTGCCGATGTTTTCGGGAGTGCTTCCACGGGTTGTTCGGTTGGAGTGGAGGTTGGAGGCGCTCAGCGGGTGGATTTAGGCACACTTCGGCTGTGGGGTACTGCCCATGAGATTGCGGATGCGCACCAGATTGTAAGCCGCCGCCGTGAAGGTGAACACCCAGCCGACCTGCTCCAGTCCACGATGCCGCAGTTTGCGTAACAGCCCCACGGTTTTCATCCAGCCGAACACCTCTTCGATTCTCTTGCGCTTTCTCTGGCTCACCCGGTATCCGTCATGATGAGTGGTGCGCTGGTCGATGGCACTGCGGCGGTTGGTATCGTTCTGCGCCACATGCGGAGTAACGTTCATGTGCCGCAACTCGCCGACGAAGTCGTGAACGTCATAGCCCTTGTCGGCTCCCAGCGTGACGCGGCCATTGCCGGGAATGTCCTCGGCCATCAGCAGTGCGGCATCGCGTTCGGCTGCGCCATAGGCTTGCGTGGTGCGCGTGGACACAACCAGTCCGTTGCGGTTCTCGGTGAGCAGATGGCCGCGATAGGCCAGCACCGCCGCGCTGCCACGGCTCTTGCGAGCCTGCATGGCATCCGGGTCGGTGGTGGAGACAGTGGGTATCATTGCTGCGCTTTTCGCCGTGGAAGTTTACGGTTGGATTCGAGCCACCCTCTTCGCCCGAAGCCGCAGGTGGCTGCTGGTCATCATCGATACGGCGAAAACTCTTCTGCCCCGCCCATGCTTCCAGCAAGGTTCCATCCACGGTGAAGTGCTCATCCGAGAGCAGGTCTCGCCGGCGCGCTTGTTTCAGCACAGCCTCAAAGAACGCTTCGGCAATGTCGCCAGCCAGTAGACGTTGACGGTTCTTGCTGAACACCGTCGCGTCCCAGATGGCGTCGTCCATGTTCAATCCGACGAACCAGCGGAAGAGCAGGTTGTAGTTGAGTTGCTCCATCAGCATGCGTTCGCTGCGCACCGAGTACAGCACTTGCAGCAGCAGCGCACGCAGCAGCTTCTCCGGCGCAATCGAAGGCCGCCCCGTCTTGGCGTACAGCTTGCTGAAGCATGGCTTCAGCTCGCGCAACGCCTCGTCGGCCATGGCACGCACCGGACGAAGCGGATGGTCTTGAGGAATACGCTGTTCGGGGCTTACGTAACTGAACACATCCAACTGCTGCTCGTCGTCTCCACGCATGGCTTCTTCTTAACAGCTTGCGCTGTGGAAACGAGAGTAGTTTTTCAGCATCCTGCTAGGAAAAGTTCTGCGCCCTTGCCGATGCCCACTTTGCGAAAAGTGGGCGTCTGAACACCATCCCGCGCTCCCTCAAGCCCACTCCCTCCGCCTGAGATGCTGGCGAGGATAGAGCAGATTTGTTCGCGATCCAGCCAGCCTAGCTGAACGGTACGACTCGGGAGCTGAAATTCGGCCTCAAAGGTTTGCATCAAGTCTGCCCGGAATTCGTTTAGCACCGAGATGCGTTGACTAATCGGCGTTCAGGCTAAACACGCTACTAAGGAACATCGCAGAAAAAGTCGAAGGCCGCTGAACCTCGCATTCACATTCGGTATCCCGCTTGACAAGCGAATGCCAACAGCGCGACACTTCATGCGCTGCATTGCAGCATCCTTTGCAGCGTCAGCGGTATCTATAGTAGAACCCCGAAGTAGCCCCCGAAACGAACCGTGGGGTGCGGGTGCGGTGAGGTGCTTTATGTGGCAGCGTACTTGCCCCCGTTGTAAAGGCCTTTTGCAGAAGCGTTCCTTACTTGAAAAGCTTCGCTGCTGCTGTGGTTGGATTTGGGGATAATCGCCGGAATGCTTTCCTGCCGGAAACTTCAATCCCAACTTATATCGCGGAGGTGAATCTGAGCTTATGGCAAAGAAACGCGGCAATCCTAATTGGGGCAAGCCTGAGATGGTGGGGGCAGGAGTTTCGACCATCACCGAATTCCAGCGGGTTGCTAGCGATTTCAATCTGCAACCTGATCAGTACATCCGCTCTGCCCAACTTCGTGAGTGGGCGAGTCGCAACAAGAACTCGAAATTCATTCCTGAAACACTTCTGAAGGCGTGGGGACTTGAGGTTGGATGGACGCTATAAGATGGCGAGTTAGCCTGGGTACTCGCGATACAGCCTCCGGGCACATTGCATCGTTCCCCACACACCTCGGGCGGGGAGTGTTTGGAAGGGGGAGATTCTGGGAGATAGGACACGTTCGAAGGGTTCAACTGTCGCAGGAGCAGTCCAATAGAGCGACTGCCGAGTTTGCGGAAAAGCGCCCGGTGTTTACTGCCGTTGTCAGAGTAGATGCTCAGCAACTCTGGAAAAGTTGCCCGGTCGAACGAGATGGTTTTCAACCTCGAATAAGCAACAGCTCTGTCTTCAACCTCATCAATGATAGGAACGAAGCGCGTCAGAAAGAAGCACCACGGGAGGCTCAAATGATTAGGTTCCTCGATGGTCTATTTGGCTGCGCTCACCGCCACTGCACGTTCCCGATAACCGCCAAGAAGCTGAGGACACTGACGGCTGAGGGGAAATACTCAACGACCACGTACATCGTCTGCTTGGACTGCGGCAAAGAGTTCCCCTACGACTGGCAGGAAATGAAAATGGTCGCTCCGACAAGAATGCGGCGTGATGACGTAGATGCGCTAGAACCCGTTGATTTGCCCGGTGGCAGCTTTCCATTCGCAGAGGATGCGGGGGAAAAGTTGCGCGGGAAGGGGATGAACGATTTGATACGTCTAGCTAGATGTCGCGGGGGTCGATGACGATCCAGAAGCGGCGGTCGCAGCGGTGGCAGCGGAAGGGAACCTTTCCGGTCAGGCGGGTACGGAGGAATTCGAGAAAGTGCTTGCGGTGGGAGCGGAATGCGGTGTCGGTTCCGCAATACTTACAAGCAACCCCCCCGCCTGAGTCATACATTACAAGGTTCCCCCGGCCTAGACGAGAGCTCCTAGGCGCTGCGCAAGAAAAACGATTCAGCCCAACCACGGGAGCTATTTCTGCCAGCATACGCCCAAATCGACGACACGGTTCAACCGTTTTCAGCCGCGCTCCCGTTCTCTACCTCTACACGATTACGCCCGTTGTGTTTTGCCCGATACAGCGCAACGTCAGCGCGGTGGAGAAACTCGCTGACTTCTTGACCGGAGTGCCATTGTGATATGCCGATACTGACGGTAATCTCGACTTCATTCGCGAGAGGTTCGTTGCCGATAGCCTGCCGCACACGTTCGGCAACTTGCCGCGCTCCTTCTGCGGTGCAGTTGGGCAGCACCGAAAGGAACTCCTCGCCCCCGTATCTGCCAACGTGGTCGGACTCCCGCACTGCACTGGACATTTTTTCAGCCACACTGCGAAGAACTTCGTCACCGACCAAATGGCCGTAGTTGTCATTCACGCGCTTGAAGAAATCCAAGTCAGCCAGCAAAATGCTGAGCGGCGTTTGTGACCGCTTAGCCCTTCGTAGCTCCTTGCTCAATATGTCCATGATTGCTTTGCGATTCCAAATCCGAAGCGCGGAGTCGTATGAAGCCTCGAATTTCAGAATCTCATGAGCCTTCGCAAGTTCTTCATGAATCCTAACGATTCTTTCTCCGACCTTAAGCCGTGCTCTGAGTTCAAGCTCCTTGAATGGCTTGCAAAGATAATCATCTGCCCCCAATTCAAATCCCTTGAGAACATCGTTATCTTGATCAGCCGAACTCAATAAAATCATGTAGACATAGCCACGCTTACGCGCACGAATTCGTTCGCAGAGTTCGAGTCCGCTCAGTCCCGGCATCGAACAGTCAAAAATGGCCAGTTGGGGCGCCTCGTCGCTGTCGAGGATGCGTTGTGCTTCATGGCCATCGGCAGCGAGCAGAACCTCATAGCCCCACGGCTCCAGCATGCTTTTCAGCATCGTCCGGTAAAGCCGTGAGTCGTCTGCGACAAGAAGTTTCATAGGAAGTCAGTTTCATGCGCCTATTGCGGTGATCAGCTCTGAATCTGCCGCAGCCGAGGACAAGTTCGCAACCCCTCACAAACGACGTCCGTCAAAGCAGACAGCGTGAAAGGCTTCTGAAGAAACTTCGCGTTGTTGAATTGGTCGTGGCCGATTTCTCCTGCGGCATATCCTGAGATGAAGAGAATGGGCAGTTCTGGCCTATCGTTCGTGAGTAACTGTGCCAACTCAGTTCCCGCCATTTGTGGCATCACGACGTCGGTGACGAGCAAGACCAAGTCTTCCTTGAGTTCCGATGCGATCTTTGAGGCTTCGAGCGCATCTCCGCAATCGAGGACGGTTAAACCAATTCGTTCAAGGAACCTCCGGATACCGGTCCGCACCAACTCTTCATCGTCTACAACCAGAATCGTACCTTCTTTGGGACATGATGCATTCGACCTCCCCAACGGGCATGGGTGGGATTTCAGCTCATCCTCCCGTGGCCGCTCCGCTAACGGTAGATACACAGAGACTGTCGTCCCCGCGCCTACTGTGCTTCTTACAGATATGCGGCCCCCACTTTGGCTGACGATACCGTAAGCCATTGAAAGCCCGAGCCCCGTTCCGCGCTCCTTCGGCTTCGTTGTGAAAAACGGCTCGAAGACACGTCCGAGGTTTTGTTCGGGAATGCCAGAGCCCGTGTCGGCAACCGTAATCACTGCGTATTCTCCCGCAGGAACGCCGTCGTGCAGACCAATGACGTTGTCATCGATAATGGTGGCCGACGCGCCAAGAATCAGCTTGCCGCCCTCAGGCATTGCATCTCTCGCATTGAGAACCAAGTTGATGACGGTCTGCTCCATCTGTACCCGGTCTGCACTTACCCAGCACGAGGCTGGCGACAAGCGGGTATCCACGTCGATGTTCTTCGGAAGAAGATGTTTGAGAAGGTCACCAGTTTCCGACAGAAGTTGATTTAAGTCGAAAGTCGAGTTTGCGAGTTCCTGTTTTCGGCTAAAGGCGAGGAGCTTTTTCGTCAGTTTCCCAGCACTCTCGGTGGTGCTGAGGATTTGCCTTGCTCTCTTCTCCACCTTGACTCGGTCGGTCGTGTCCAGCAGAAGCTCGGCTTGGCTGCTGATGACCATGAGGAGATTGTTAAAGTCATGCGCGATACCTCCTGCCAATTGTCCGACCGCTTCCATCTTTGCCGCTTGGCGAAGCTGTTCTCCTAATATATGAGCGTGTGTGATGTTCTCTAGCATTACCTGCAACTCGCCTGACGGAAGCTGCACCCCACACATGCGCACCCTGATGGGAGAGCCGTCTTTCTTTACTAAATCCAATTCGACATCTTGTATGGCGCGTCTGGCGGTGAGGTCTTGGAGAATGCGGTCGCGAACCCCGGAATCTCGATACAGAGTCAGCAGCGAAGTGTTAAGTAGCTCCTCGGTTGAATCGTATCCGGTCATTTGAACCAAGGCAGGATTGACGAGAAGGAAACGTCCTTCAGCGGTGGTTCTTGCGATTCCATATGGCGCATTTTCGATCAGAGACGAAAGCTCAGTCGCATACTTCTGAAGCTGCTCCTCAGATTGTCTTCGCCAAGTGATATCAGTGATGAGAATGGTGGCTCCGCGATAATGTCCCTCTTCCACAACTCCAGTTGCGCTGATAATGCCCCAGAGAACGCCGCCGTCTTTGCGGCGAAGTTTCACCTCGTCCTTTAGTGGCCCGACTGAGCGAATCTGTTCGAGCAAAGACGAGATCGCACAATGCCATTCGGCATCGCAGTAGACCACCGGGGAGGTTCCCAGCATCTCGTTCTCACTGTAACCAAGCACGTCACCAAGCTTCGAGTTTACGAATGCGACACGATTGTTGTTATCAATCTCCCAGATGCCCACGTTCGCCGTTTCCACGATTGTCCGGTACCGCTCCTCACCTTTCCGCAGTTCTGCGATGCCAAGCGCGACCTGTTCCTGAAGCCTGATGTTTGCTGACGCCAGAGCGACCGCTGCTTCCTTCTGGTCGGAAATGTCAACGCAGCTCCCGATATATCCTGCAAACGCACCCGTCTCAGTGGACCGGGGCACCCCATTGGTAAGAACCCAGCGGTATTGTCCATCGTGCCGTCGCAAGCGATACTCCACGGTCAATACTCGGCGTGCGCTGAATGCGTCCCGGTAGGCGTCGAGATAACGCTGAACATCTTCAAGGTGAATGCTTTCGGCCCATCCAATTCCCAATTCGTGCTCAAGACTGCGCCCGGTAAAGGTTAACCACTCCTTGTTGAAGTAGTCACATTTTGCATCGACGTCAGACATCCAAACCAGAACAGGAGCACTATCTGCCAGCACCCGGAATCGATGTTCCGACTCCGTCCGGGCATCCTCTGCTCGATTCGCGTGGGCAAGTTCCCTTGTGGCAATGCGCAGTAAGGAGTAGATCAGCAGAGCGGTGACGGCCACAAAAACCAAACCCTTGCTAAGGTCGATGATCCCCTCAACGCGATGACTCAGGTTGGCCTGGTGAAGGAGAGTGTCCGAAACGGAAATCCACATCCAAGAGACAATTGCGTAAACGGACGCAATGAAAAAGGGACGATTCAGGAACGCACCGAATTTGTTCATCTCACCCCACCAGCCTAGAGCGACCACAAGCCATGAAGCTTACCTCTGAACGTTGACCGAAGCGATAAATATAAATATGACGCAAATCTCTGGCGAACACTTTGGTAATGCCGCCGTATGACCGTAAACACGAAATCCCCCCAATACCCTCCGGGAAGCGCTCCGGCTGGACGACAATCGCCGCCCCGAACCAGCCGTCCGGCTCCAGACGAAGTTGCTCCGCACTGGTGCTGGTTACGTAGGTGATGTGCGGCCAGTGCTTGGGACAAGCACAATGCGCAGCTACGAAGCGACACTGAAATGAGAGCGGCAGCGGTAGTCGTTGACGCATTTCCCGGAAGGTTTCATCAAGGCGTTTTTAATGTGCAGGAGCTGTTGGTATAGGCGCGAAAGGGGCTTGCCATGGGCGGTGAAGCTGAGAGAGGCTGAACAATTCGTTTCCTGCAGGCTATCTGTCCGATCAGCGCCGTTCGACAACGATTTGAGTATGACATGCGCCTGGTTACGAGCCCTACAAACAATCAAGTCCGTGTGATTCGGGGACGAGTCCTTGATGTGAGTTCCGGTGGTCTCAGGGCGCTGCTTGGTGCGGAACTTCAGGTTGGAGAGGTTCATGAATTGGAACTTGCCTTGCGCGGCACCTCTGCGGTCGCGTGTCTGACTGCTACGATTCGTTGGCGGGAAGGTTGTCACTACGGCTTGGAGTTTATGCACGCAACTGCCTCGGATCGCGAAGATTAGCAAAGCTTTTGCCGCTTTGGGTTTGCTCTGACTTTCTTCCACTGATCCAGTTGGCCAACATCAACGCCCCTGCCTGCGGGAGCCTGTCACCCTCGCGCCGTAATAATCTCTCGTAGTTTTTGCAGGAGCATTTGGAGAGCGATGGGTTTCTGTAGGAATCCCACTGTTGAACTCGCCGGGTCATAATCAGTCAATTCACGGTCAGAGTACCCGGACATGTAGAGAATCACCACTTGTGGAGACATCTTAGCAAATTCCCGACCGAGTTCCACACCACTCAGTTTTGGCAGAATTATGTCTGTCATGAGTACCTGAATCGTTCCGCTGTGCTGGCTCGCGATGTGAAGTGCTTGGTCGCCATTCGATGCCTCCAGCACCTCGTATCCATGCCGATTGAGGTACGTGGAAATCGACTCACGCAATGCTTCATCATCCTCAACAAGCAAGATGGTTTCGCCCTGCCCCTTAGCCTGTTTGATCTCTAGTGTGACAATCGCCGTCAAGGGAGCATCGACGGCAGGAAAATAGATGGTGAAAGAACTGCCGCGACCAAGTTCGCTATCGACCCAAATGTATCCGCCACTTTGCTTGACGATGCCGAACACCGTGGATAGCCCGAGCCCGGTTCCCCTTCCCGATTCTTTGGTGGTAAAGAACGGCTCAAAGAGGCGAGTTTGAACTTCCTTTGTCATTCCCGTTCCCGTGTCGCGTACAAACAGAGCTGCGTATTTGCCCGGAACGAAGCCACGATGTTCCTTGGCGGCTTTGACATCGAACGAGCAATTCTCGGTTCCTATTGTCAACTTGCCACCATTCGGCATCGCATCACGTGCGTTTACACATAGATTCATCAAGACCTGAACAATCTGTCCCGGATCAGCCTTCACCGCCCACAATGCTTTGCCAAGCGAAACGCTCAACTCAATGTCTTCACCTATCAAACGCTGGATCAGTTTCAAGCTGTCTTCGACGACGTCATTCATGTCGATGATGCGCGGCAAGAGAACTTGTTTGCGGCTGAATGCTAATAATTGCCGGGTCAGGGCAGAAGCCCTTTCAGCGGCCTTTTGCACCTGAGCTAGATGTTTGCGGAATCCATTTTCGTGGCCAAGTTGTTCCTGCATCATCTCGGTGTAAGTTGTGATTACCATCAGAAGATTGTTAAAATCGTGTGCGACACCTCCTGCAAGCCGTCCCACTGCTTCCATCTTCTGTGCATGCCGGAACTGATCCTCCAATTCACGACGATCACTCAGGTCTGTGACGGCACCGATGGCGCGTGTTGGTTGTCCGTTTTCGGCGTAAACAATGTGTGCGCGATCTAAGACTACTGCGTAGGAAGCATCCACCCGCCGAAAGCGGTACTCAACTTCATAGGAGTCGGCGTGCCGAGCCAATGCCGTCTGGAAGCCGTTCCAAACACGATCCCGATCTTCGGGGTGAAGCAAGTCTTTCCAAGCCACCATATCGGGCTCCGTGTCTCTCGGCGGATACCCCAAGCGTTCCCAGAAGGACTGGCTGCGCCATACCTTTTCACTCCCGATATCCAAATCCCAGATTGCGTCCTTGGTAGCATGTGCCGCGAGCCGGAACCGCTCTTCGCTTTGCAGCAGTGCCACTTCCATTCGTTTGTTGTTGGTAATGTCGTGCACGATAGCTGAGCCCCCGACAATTGTTCCGTCATGCTCCATAATGGGGGAGACACTAACTGAGACATCCAACGGACTGCCATTTTTCCGCTGTCGAATGGTTTCATACTGCTGGAGTCGCTCGCCAGCAGCGACAGCATCTAGCATCTCTGTTATTTCGTGTATGCGGCTTGGAGGCACTAAGAATTTGATATCGTGTCCAATTGCCTCCTCTGGCGAATACCCGTATAGCCGTGTAGCTGCTGGGTTCCAATCCGTGATGACGCCATTCAGTTTGTAACCGATAATCGCATCTTGGGAGCCTTCGACAATAGCAGCCAATCGGGCCGTAGCATCTGGCATTCCCGATTCCAACATACTTTTTTGGGCGACCATAGTATCTCCTTGGAGCGAGCGGCTGTTACCGCTCAGATGCAGCACTATTGAAAAACTCTCGGGGCTACTGCTGTGATCTAGGTTGATGCTCAGAAACTCTGAAAAAGATGGCCTAGTCGAAGAGAGTCAGCTTAATTCGGTTCCAATCTGGCGGTGCTTAAGCATTCAGGCTACTCCTTCGGAGTCATCCCCGACGCTTGCAACTGTTGCCAGCAAGTCCGTAGGGTGAATCGGCTTCTCCAACAGTTGGAAATCGTACCCTCGCATCCCTACCATTTTGAGCATATTCAGCGTGGAAGCTTGTCCCGAAAACAGAAGAACTTTGCACTCAGGGTGGCGCTTTCGTATGAGAACCGCCATATCCACACCGTTCATTCCCGGCATCACAACATCGCTGATTACTAGGTCTGGGCTACAAGAATCAATCTTGTCCAACGCGCTCTGAGCGTCGTAGAACGCACTGGCCTCGTAGCCCGATTGGCGGAGGATCACCGCCAACGTGTCGGCGATAGTCTTCTCGTCGTCAACGACAAATATCCACTTAGCCATGGGTTCTCTCTTAAGATCTCGTTCGAGCACACGTTCGGTGTGCTCGGTGATCAATGCTGGTCAGTTTAGGCAACAGGTCGCGCCTACATTATGCGTTGTCCATGTAAATAGCAGGGGGCTAAAGTTCATTTCTGCGTGCTCTGTTACGAAATCAGAACACATGGTACTTACGCCAATATCGCTTCGAACGCCAAATAGTACAGTGAGATGAAAGGCGACCGAAGCCGCATTCCGCTATCGCGGCTATGTTTGCGCCTGACAGGCTGGTTGGTATCTGTTACGAAATCAGAACGGGCACTCGTTCTTCGAACACTTCCTGACAGCCATTTCATGTAGCACGCTCCCAGAAATGTAGTACCGTTGACAGGTGCCTGACTACGAAGGGCTAGTCTTCGAATAGTTTTCTTGAGGAGCACCCGTGGACTACTCTGTACCCCGTAAATCACAGCGTGTCTGCATACAGCGCCTCGTAACGGTTAGGTATAACCGCGATGGGAACTTCGAGTTCACAGGCATCAGCAGAGACTTGAGCGATAGCGGCGTCTTCCTCTATACGGAATCGGTCATCGAGGTGGGGGCTCAAGTTGAACTAACGCTGACCCTCCCATTCGAATCCGCCCAGCCAATTTCCACGCAGGTACGAGGTCGAGTGGTTAGAGTGGAGAAAACTCCCGCAACGGGTATTGCGGTGGAGTTCGACAAGGTAACGGTTATTCCCGAGCCTTCTCATTGATAGAATCGCCAACCGTCGCCATCATCGCCGTCCCAAAAACGTCCTCGAAATTCTCCACCCGCTTCCTCCCAAAATCAACAACTTACCGCCACAGCTTCTGTCGGTTACAAAACGACCGTTTCATTGCCCCCGCAGTCTGAACAGGGTTGAGCGAAAAACCCCTCGTCCTCGTACCGCATTACGGTGCCGATTCAAAGCACTTACCTGCGCAATTTCCGTGAGCGGCAAACAGATGTTTCTTGCTCGGGGATATCGGGATTCTAGTGGTCGCCAGTCAGCGGCGGCGTGGCGGGGCTCCGGCGACCGGATGCAAGGGTGAGGATCAGTGTGTCCGGCCACGACCGGAATCACTTGCCCCGCCGCCAACGAAACCACCCGCACCAGCAAAAGTTCGGGTCAATGTTAGCCTGAATCCAATCCTCGATGGTGACCGAGATATGGATTCGGAGTAGATGTATCCTGTGCCGGAGGCACAATGCCTGTGTCGTGCCGTCTGCATACCTGCGGCTGAACCTCGCAGGTTTCGCGCAGAAAATAGCCTGCGGCTCGGGCTCCTCGGGGTTTCGGAACACGCACTCCTCAACATTGACCCAGAATTCGCAGGTTCCGGTCACGGCGATTCCGGCGCTGTGATGTTGATGGCTTTCGTTCATGCACCAGCCGCCAGCCGCATTCTGACGGTGCCATACCCGATGCCGAGTTTGGCGGCGATCTCCCGCAGACTTGCGCCCTGTCCGCCTTCATGCCGCAGGAGCTGGTCGTTGTCTACGACCCTGCGTGGGCGTCCAAGCTGCTGTCCATTCGCCCTGGCGTTCTTGAGCCCGCACTTACCCGCTCCTGAATCAGCGCCTTCTCAAATTCCGCCATGGCTCCGACAACCTGGAACATCAGCCGTCCGGTCGGCGTGGTCAGGTCAAGATTGTCCCTGAGGCTGATGAACGCCACGCCGTAGGCATCGAGGTCGGCAAGGGCATTCACCAGATGTTTCAACGAACGCCCGAACCGGTCAATCTTCCAGACGAGCACGGCGTCAAAGCGCCGACGATGGGCGTCCGTCATCAGGCGGTTGAGTGCAGGGCGGCTTTCCTTGGAGCCGGACACGCCCTCGTCCACATACTCGCTGATGATCTCCCAACCACGGCGGGCGGCAAATTCCCGCAGCTCCGCAAGCTGCATTTCTGGGTGTTGACCATTGAGCGTGGATACTCTGGCGTACAGGGCGACTCTCATGGTGACCTCCGTGGTGCGGAAAATTCAGAGGCTCAAAATTCTTGAGCCGTAAAAGAGCATCAAGCGTGCGGTTAGAAGCCGCATTCCCTGATGGCGCTCAGCATTTCCGCCAGGAACTTATGTTCCACCGCAGTCTCCCGTGGAAATTTGCGCATCTCCCGAAGTTCCCAGAAATCTACTTCGGGAAACCTCGGCAAAAGGTAGAGCACGTTCGGCAAATAGACCTTCGGCAGCAGCGTTTGAACCGTGTCTACAAACTCAGCAACGAACAGGTTGGCGGCGGGAGCAGCCAGCTCCATTAGTTCCTCGGGCAACACCAGCCCCCAGCGCAAGGGATAGCGCAAGATTCCCCGTGGGTTCATGTGCCCTTTGCCGCCTATCCCAGGGCAGAACTTCGGTTTCTGTGCGCACAGTGCCGTGTTCTTATACAGACTGTGAGCGTGGTGATACAGACCCTGATCGAGCAGCACCGAGTAGTACAGGCAGGTGACAAAAGCTGGACGGCTTTCCTCCGACACTTTCCGCAGTTGCTCACACCCGCCAGTGCGCCAAGCGGCTCCAAAATAGCGAGGAGGCAGGGTGCCGATAACTGAGTCCAGGTCACTTTCAAAACTGGCGAAGTAGTATTCGTTCAACTCTTTCATCGCTTCTCCAAAGCGTGATGCTCATGCTTGGTTCATCGCAGACGGCGCACATGGTTGTGCTCAGTATTCGCTCGGCAAAAGAATGGTTGTGGAATACTTAGAGCATGGAAAACAAAACCAAAACCGCCGCCCAGATAAAGAGAGCATCCGTCACCGACAGGATTGTGGAAGTTCATACCCAGATGCTGGCATCCGAGCCCGGTTCCCCGGAAGAGGCTGTTTTGGCTGACAAACTGACGCATCTCATTTTTATGGGGGAGGAAAAGTAGGTAGATGTCGGTCTGTAGGCTGACATCTAAACCTCACCTTCTTTAGACTCGTTCTCAACACGTTCACCGAGCAGTTCACCAGCATCCTCCAGCATGGCTTGCAGGACAGGTGGCGTTGATTGCTTAGCCTTGAACTCCTCAAACACGGAGCAACCGCCGATTGCGTTGTGCGCCTCCAGCTCCTCGAACGAGTAGAAGTCCTGGTCGCACCAGAGACAAAAACCAACAATAGGATTTCCTGCATCGTCTGTGAACACGCTGGCTTCGTCCACGGGCTGAGGCATATTGGACGTGCCCGGTTCATACCCCATCGCCCGAAGCCGCTCATCCCGATGCTCGGGGCAGGCGAACAGCTCAACGGTGCAATGGCTGTGGTCGCCATCTTCCATAGGAACTTGGTGGTCGATGCAGATGCAGACGGACGGCTCGGGCTCACCAGCGAGGGGACGCAATGCCTTCCCTTCGCATTCCCATTCGTGCCCTGCATGGTCGCAGAAATGTTTGTGGCTCATTCTTTCTCCCATCCGATGAGATAGTTCTTGGCAAACCGATTAGTGAGTCGTCTTCCATCCAGCATGATTTGCAACAAAAACGGCGTAGATTGCTCCCGCCTTATTTCCCTGAGCACCGGACAAGCTCCGGTGCCGTCATAGATGTGCGCCTCTGCCTCCTGGTAAGAGTGAAATCGCTCGTTGCACCAGAGACAGAAGCCGATGATGAGATAGCCGTCTTTGTCAATGAACAAGCTGAGTGGCAAAATCATGTTGAGTGCCCCTGTGCTTCAAAATCGCAGCCATCGTTTATAGAAAATGGTGATATCTCCAACGACCGTCAGGGCTGGACGCAACAACCTAATAGCAATGAGTGCCCAGAGTGGCTTTTTCCCGTCGGGATCAATCGCACGATGCAATCCAATGTCCGCCCGAAGAAGGCGGGCAAACGCAGCCATGCTGGGAAACACGGTCATTGTTTCCCTCGTCACGAGGAACCGCTTGCTGGCGGAGCGTATGGCAGCCATCCTTGCACCGAATTCTGTTTTTCCGAGGCGCTGACTGAGAGAGTTCATGCGGCTACGCCACGCACCCGGCTGCTATGGCTTTATGCTCCGATCCCTCATGGACCCCGCCGACCGTGCCGAGTTGACGGCGTTGCGCTTCCCGACAGAAGCGAACAACGCTGGCTCTGCTGATTCCGAATTTCTTCGAGCATTCAGTAAGAGACATACCAGCTAGGCGATCTCGCACAATCGCCGCATGGTCAACCTGGAGCGGAGCCCGACCCAACCGCTGACCTTCAAACTCAGCACGGCGCATTCCTTGCCGGATTTTCTCTCCGCTCAGCGACCGTTCCAGCGCCGAGATGGTGCGGCAAGCATTCATGAACTGCCGCCCTGAGGAACTGGTTGTGTCGATGCCTTCCTTCGCTGACACGAACTCAATGTTGAGGGTGTCCAGTTCCGCCAGTAGTTGCAAAAGGTGCTTCGTTGAACGGGCGATGCAATCGAGCGACGGGATGAGCACAACGTCAAACTTCCCTTGGCGTGCATCCGCTAGCAGCGAATCGAGCCCTGGACGCCGAGCCTTTACACCAGAGCCACGGTCGCAGTAGACCTGCACGATCTCGAATCCCTGTGCCCCTGCCAGTTCCCTAAGCTGGGACAACTGAGAATCCACACTCCCGGCGGCGATAGCGACACGGCAGTAGATGACGGCTTTTTTCATCTCAGGTGCTCCTTGATGCTCAGCAGCAGAATGGGCGACGGGTCGCTGGTGGGACGCAGTTTGGCGATTTCTTCCAGGGCGGCATCGATATTTTTGTACCCGACCAAGTGCATCCAGAGGGCGGCTACCACCGGAGTCCTGCTCAATCCGCCTACACAGTGGAGAAGCACATTCCCGCCAATGCCCTCGTACGTGGCGTCCGGGACGAAGTGAAACAGCACATTCCCGCAAATGCCCTCGAAGAGGGCGTCCGTGACCTGTCTGTATTGCCCACTTGTGATGGGCGTGGCATCAGCCACTGGAGCGTGGACATAATTTATGCCGGGATTGCGATGGCGCAACGGCTTCTCGCACAGCGTTATTACTGTTTCTATGCCAAGTGGGTTTGCCTCAGCGAGTGCCTCGGCGTCCTTGGCGCTGCCAAGAAAGAGATGCTCCCAGACCTGCGTTATTCCGGTCACTTGATTTCCCTTGTAGTCATTTCAGTTTTGAGAGCAGGTAATTCGCATTGCGAAAAGTCCTCTGCGGTGAGGCGTCCGCCTGCCGACCGAAAGAGCCGACGAATGGAGTGCTGGCAAATCGTCAGTTCAGGCTGACAAATGCTCAGGTCACGCCCAACGTGGTTCATCATCAGTTGTCCAATCTGCCTGTCGGTAAGCGTTGCAAAATGCCGCTCCAGCGTGCCTGCGGTGAGCAGGGAGCCGAAGCACTGCTCGAACCGATTATTGGAATGAGCAAAACGCCGCTGCATCGCAATCAACCCTCGAACGTAGTGGTCATCTGCCGTCGCCATCAGAAGTAATATACAGAGCAACTTTTCACATTGACTAAGTTCACAGCGGCTTTTCCAACTATTTTTATTTTCCAAAAAGTAGCTAATCCGTGCCTCGACTCTGTATTAGTAAGTCAGGAGGAAACACATGCTGAAGAAGGAAGTTATCAGGAATGGCGAGGGCAGAATCATCGGCTCAGTCACCAGTGGATTGGCTGGTGATTCTACTTGCGTGAGGGATGAGAAGCAGCAAATAATCGGCACCACCAGCGGCAGGTTCAACGTCACCCGTGATGAGCATGGGGGTTTGGTTTCAGGCAACACTGCCGATCCTGGACTCCTGTTCCGAAAGAAGTAACGGCGGTAACTCAGTGGGCGGCAGGCTGCAATGGCTTGCCGCTCATTCATACGGCAATCACCGAAATCACCCCCTGAAAACTCACCGCAGAATACTCACATCGCCGTTGCTTCCATCGCCTGTGGCGCAAGATAATGAAAGACGACTTCGAGTTGGAGTGAAGGATTTGGAGATCAAGGCACCCGACTGCTCAAGCTATCCGACGCCGTGTTCGGAAAAAGACTGGGCTCAATGCGACCGATGCTATGCCTATGTGTGCGAAAAGCACGAGTACCTGGTGGATGTGGAGCGGCTGGGCACCAATCCCAATCGGGGCTTCGTCAGACTGTGCCAGCGGTGCGTGGACTTTATGTGGATACATGGGCGACCTTGACCACGGCCACGAGTTCAGCAACTGAGGAGGGCGGGCGGAGAACGGATCGCCGCAAGAACATATTTGGCAGCCACCATCTCACGCTGAGCGAGCTGTGACGCCGCATGAATTGACGAACGGCTGAACGCCGCAGCACCGCCGAACCGCCATCCAAACGGCTGGCACGCAGCAATCCACAAACGCTCATTTTCTTCGTGCAGCTTCGTAGTTACTGATGTAGTTACCTTCGTACATTGACCGCATAACCAGTACTTGATACTTTCGTGGCTGAAAACTTGTTGTGGACGGACAGGAGACATCTACACCATGCGCAAACAGAAGGGCTTCTCGCTGATTGAGCTTCTCATTGTTGTGGCGATCATCCTGATCATCGCCGCCATCGCCATTCCGAACCTGCTCCGCTCACGCATGGCGGCTAATGAAGCCTCGGCCGTAGGCTCGCTCCGCACCATCAACACCGCTGAAGTCACCTACCAGTCGACCTATCCGACTTTTGGCTATGCAGGTGCGCTGATGTTCCTTGGACCGGGACCGACCGGCGTCTGCACAACCGCAAATCAGCAGAACGCTTGTCTGCTGGACAATGTTCTGGGCTGCAACGCCTCTGACGGCGTTGCATGCCCCAAGAGCGGCTACAACTTCATTGTCAACGTTACCTCCGCAACCGTCCCTCAACAAAACTACTTTTCGAACGCCAATCCTCTTTCCGCCCAGACAGGTACGCGCTACTTCTACAGCGATTACACTGGCGTGATCCGCTATAACACGACGGCTATTGCCACTTCCGCGGACGCACCGCTGCAGTAGTTCTGCGAGACATGGGGCCTACGATCCAAATGGGGAGCCAAATCTGGCTCCCCATTTGTTGTGCCGCTGGCAGCGCACATTCGAGCCTTCCCGCAGCACGGCGACATTGCGGCTGCGGCTGCGGAATTCTTCCGGGAGCGAGTCGGGCAGCTCTTGCATGACCTTGGCGAATGAGTGGCGTGGAAAGTTCCATCCGCAATGTAAGATTTGCCCCTCCAGTTTTGTCGGGATGGGTCAGTCACTGAGTTAAGTCCATCGTTTTCAATTCGCCTCATTATGGATACAAAAGTGCTCTACTCGTGCGTCGGGCTGAGTAGTCAACTCTGATCTACCGAGGTGCGATCTGTACGTAACCCTTCTGTGAGTCATCCCTTTTGTTGGCATGAAGACCTCCCCAGTTCGTGAGCACCCGCCATTCTAGTCGTGCGGGAGGTTTGTCGATGCAAGCTATCGCCAAACAAAAGGTCTTTGTGGTCGATGACGAGAAGCAGATAGCCAGGTTATTGAATGTTGCACTCCGGCAGTCGGACTTCGATGTGGAGACGTTCTTCGATGCCCGTTCAGCCCTGCTGAGAGCGAGCGACTGTGTACCAGACATTCTGATTAGCGATGTTACGATGCCGGATATGGACGGGATTACCCTAGCCGAAACCATTCGGGAACGAAACCCAAACTGCAGGATTATTTTGATATCCGGGAACCCCAACTGGGGGGTACGCGGAGCTTTACAACTTGGCAGGGTAGATGGATTCATGCTGCTAATGAAGCCCTTTTCCATCAAAGAGCTTCTGAGCCTCATCGAATCCGAGTAGAGGTAGCCGCCTTCACTGCCTCAGTGTCTACTCCAACTCAGCGGAGATCGTGTACTCCCCCGCAGACTTGTCCCAGGTCACCCGGAGCACGTTTGGTTTGCAGCACACTTGGCAATCCTCCACGTAGGTCTGCTTCGTCCCGGCTGAGGGATCAACAGTGGTCTCGTTCCACTCTCCGCAGCCAGCGCACTGGAATCCTGAGGTCATATCGTGGCGACCGCCGACAGATGCTGGGATGTGATTTCCGGCTTTGTCATCATGTCTCTGATGCAACCCCAGGCGAACGGTAACATGTTACGGTTCACGCCCCCAGCGGGAGCCTACGCTTTCGCCGCTTCCTTCACCGCCGTCCCAACTGGAGCCGCAGCTACCGCCTTCTTTGCAGCCTTCTTGGCCGGAGCCTTCTTCGCCGCCCAGCGTTTCTGCTGTGCCGCTGCCATCTTCTTCCGGCTCTCCGGGCTCACAACCCGCTTCTTAGCCGCTTTGGTCGCAGCCTTCTTCCCAGCCTTCTTCACAGCCGGAGCCTTGGCTGCTAGCTTCTTTTCCGCTGCTTTCTTGACAGCCCATCGCTGCTTGGCTGCTTCGGCCATCTTCTTCCGAGCCGCTGCACTCACAACTCGCTTCTTGGATGCGGTCGGCACGGCGGCGGCTGGCTTCCGACCTGGCTTGGCGGAAGAGGGAGTGGTGCCGCCCAGTGCTTCGAGTGCAGCGATTGCAAAGTCAATTTGATCACGCTCTGCGAGGAGAACGGCGAGGATTGTTGATGTGTCCATTTGCCTCCGTCAGCAGCGAAGAAGGATTCAGCCCATAGGCTGTGTTCGCTGGTGTTGGTGAAAGTTCCATCGGGGATGGTAGCAGCATCAGACACTCCGCACAATAATCAGTCCATGCAAGACTTCAACAATGCGCCATGAGAAAAGGCCGACGCTTGGTCGGCCAGTCCACGCCTGAGGATGTCAGGAACTACTTCTTCGCAGGAGCAATAGCATCTTTCAACCGCATCTTAGCCCTTTTATTTACCGCAAAGTAGTCGCCTCCGCAGTCACGCACAGAGTATCCATGTTTGTGAAGCAGGGAGTGCATTTCTGCCTTCTGAGTAGCAGACAGATGCTTGTGCTCGATGAAGATCGCGATTGGTGTCAAATTGGCGATATCCAAAGTCTTCAAGACCTCGTAGTCATGGCCTTCGGTATCGATATGCAGAAGGTGCACGTTCCGTATTCCATTTCGTTTTAGGACATCCGTCAGAGGAAGCACTTCAACGTCATGTTCGACGATGAACGGCTCCAGCACACCGTTGAGGTGCTTCAATATATGGTTCTTGTCGAACGACCCAAGCTGATCGTACCAACTCGGCAGGTCGGGTATACTTTCAGCTGCCTTCTCGTCCACGTAGTAGAATGTAGCCTTCCCAGCCGTTGCACCGATTGCGACTTGCTCCAGAGAGAATCTTTGTGCATCGTGAAAGGTAGCTCTGAGGCGGTCAAAACAATATGGCACAGGTTCGATGAGTAACCCTTTCCATTTCGCATTGGCCAACAGAATATCGGAGAATGGGTCTCCAGTGATCCCGTCGTTTGCCCCGACTTTCACAAACACGGGTTCTGAAACTACCTGCGGCAATGACGAGCAGTATTGCCTGACACGTGCCAGTTCTCTTTCCTGTCGATTAGAGGTACTTACGAAGGGACGGAGCAGGTTGTAAAGGAATGGGACAGATTTGATAGCGTTCTTCGCTCTTTGGACAAGCACTAGTGTCTCCTCATGTGGCGGGCTACTCATCGCGCCCTACAGTGACGTTAGTGGGCCCCGTCCAAGCCACTTCTGCGTGAGGGGTCTTCACTGCGCCTCACGCAATTCTACAGGCAGGAGACCACGTTCACCTTCCTTGGGTTCACTCGGAGCGTTTTTTTCCAATTCAGAAGCTCAGGCGGCATTGACGCTCATACCTGAAACACAGGGGAATCCAGATGTCAGAGTTTGGGTCAATACAAAGGCTATCATTGTCCCGGCACGCGCTGGTATGGCAATACCACAGTCGGCGAGTACATGACTCAGAAACAGTCACAAGAGAAGGGATATCGCCCCACCTACGGGAAGTTTTGCGAATGACACTCCAGTCGAGGCGGCTGTTGGGCAAAGTTCTAGTTCTCATCGCCGCACTTTTGCTGCCGAGCATCTCTTGGGGCTGTGGACATTCCGCTGGGCGGCAAGTGCGATGCGAACCGCGATTGTGCCTTGCCAGCTAGCTGCGTTGTGGCGAAGATCAATGATTTTTCGAAGGTGCTAACCGACAAGAGTGCCCCCCGTGACCAGCGTGCCGAAGCGTTGAAATTCATCGTGCATTTTGTTGGCGACATCCATCAGCCGTTGCACGCCGTCAGGGATGCCAGAGGCGGGAATGGGATTCACGTCCGATTCCTCGGCGATGACCGATGCGGACGGTACGACTGCAACCTCCATGGCGTCTGGGACATCGACATGATCTTACATACAGGGATGAATCGGCAGGAGTATGCCCAACATCTGGAAGACCTCATCCAGAGCCAGAAGCTGGCCAGCGCGGACTCTGGAACACCAGAGCAGTGGGCAAACGAGTCCGCTCGGCTGGCTGGGCTGCGGTTGGCAAAGCTATTGAATGACACGATTGGAAGGATGACGCCAAGGGATTTTGCCAGTGGGCAACGGCAGGATTTCGCCGTTCAGACAGCGACTAGCCCACAGCCTTCGATTCAGACAGGGGAAAATGTCTCCGGGGTCAAAGTGTGGGTCAATCCACGTTCAATGGTCTACCACTGCCCCGGCACCCAGTGGTACGGGGCGACGAAGAACGGCAAATACACGACCGAGGTCGAAGCTCGGCAAATGGGGTACCACCCGGTTGGCGGCAGAGAGTGCAAATAGTTTGGCTCTCGCAGACAGGATTGGCCGAACTGTGCGCCATCACCATGGAGATGGCGTAAGGTCGCTCCAGGCAATTTAAAAAGGGGCGATTCCAATGTCCCCTGGATTTCACCATTCGGTTGCCACCCGCAAGAAATACTGAAACGCCCCCGACTAAAGTCTTTCTTCCTCTGTGTCGATAGGCACAGCAGGAGGAACTATGGACGAGCCACTGATTCCCGCTGCTCAGTACCTGCGGATGTCAACAGACCATCAACAGTATTCACTTGATAATCAGGCCGATGCCATCGCTGCATACGCCTCGCTGCATGGCTTTGAGATTGTCCGAACGTATTCCGACGCAGCCCGCAGCGGGCTAAGCCTGCGAAAAAGAGATGGACTCAAGCAGTTGTTGGCAGATGTCGTGGCCTCTCGTGCCCCCTTCCGTGCGATCCTGGTCTACGACATCAGCCGCTGGGGTAGGTTTCAGGACTTGGACGAGGCCGCTCATTACGAGTATCTCTGCAAGTCTTCAGGCGTGCCTGTTCATTACTGCGCCGAGTCCTTTGTCAACGACAAGAGTATGCCCGACCTGATCATGAAGGCGCTGAAGCGAACCATGGCGGGGGAATACAGCCGGGAGTTGTCAGTGAAAGTGACGGCTGGACTTCGTCGCATCGTGGCGCTCGGATACAAGCCGGGAGGCAAAGCAGTCTATGGATTGCGGAGACAGCTACTGGATGTGGATGGAAAGCCGAAGCAGATTCTCAATTTCGGCGAATGGAAGAATTTGGTCACCGAGCATGTCGTTCACGTTCCAGGCCCAGCGAACGAGTGCGCTGTGATACAGCGCATCTTTCATGAGTTTGCCGACGAACGCCGAAGTCTGAGGTCAATTGCTGCCCGGCTGAACGGTGACGGAATCCCGTACCTGACAGATCACGGGTGGACTGTGTGCTCGGTGATTCGAACACTTCAGCAGACCAAATACATGGGAGTCCAAGTTTGGGGTCGCAGCACAGAAGCCCTATCCACACCTCGGCGCTCTGTCCCACGAGCAAACTGGATCACCTCCCATATGGGGTTCGAGCCGATTGTGCCAAAGGAGTTGTTCGAGCGGGCTGAGAAGGCTTACGCCCAGTTGACGCACCGCCTAACGAATGAGGAGATGCTCGACAAACTGAGGGTGATTCTTCGTGAGCATGGCCGACTGACCCGCAAGCTCATCGACCATACCCCAGGTTGTCCGGGGCTAACGACTTATTACAAGCGATTCGGCGGACTGCGCAACGTCTATGCACAGCTCGGTCTCAGGTCGAGCGAGGAGGCAGCCACATTGCTCTCCAAGCGCCAAAACCTGCTGTTCGTCCGGGACGCTCTGGCGCAACGCATTCTGGAGAGGTTCCCCGATCAGCTCTCCGCCGTCCGCCGAAATCGGCGCGTCCGAATGCGGCTCCGAGTTCGCTCGACCGGGCTGCTAATATCAGTCGTCATCGGGCGTTGGCATCCGACTCGTAGCGGCGGAGTCCGCTGGACTATTTGCATTCCCGAGAGTGAGCGTAACTATTTGGCGGTTGTTGCTCTCCTCAATCAGGACAACGAACAGATCAGGGAGCTTAGAGTCATGCCGCATACCAAGTATTCGACGCGGCAGTTGCAGGTACGAGAAGGCAGTGACTGGTTCTCCGAGGGCGAACGGGTCGCTGATCTCGATCAACTTCTCGATGCGGTCAAGCGTGTTCAGATGAAGCGCAGGTCGAAAGCTGCCTGAATCCGCCATCTAGGTCTTGTGATCCGGTGGAGGTCATAGCATTGCAAGGAGCAATATTCTCCTTTTATTGGTATTCCAGATGAACTACTCTTGACTGATTCCTTCAGTTTGAGGAGAAAGCACCTCGATGCTCACTTCCGACCTGCACGAATGCCTCCGCGAACACGTTCTAGCCACTATAAAATCCCGGCAGATTACACAATCCGCTTTGGGAGAACTTGCCGGGATGCAGCAAGCCCACATCTCTAACTTTGTGCAGGGTAGACGGGGTCTCAGCATCGAGGGGATGGACGCAATCCTCAAAGTACTGGGGCTTGACGTAACCAGCCTCATTGCGATGTCAGGTCGGACGCCATCTGCGACCGACTGTTCGCCCGCGCTTGAAAGCGTACCGCTTGTTGAGCACAAGGCGGCAATGAACCCGACCTTCGCCAAGCATGAGATTCTCGGGGATTTGGGATTCCCAAAAGTTTTGCTCCTGCGCCTAACGGCAGAGCCTCCTGAAGATCGAGCCGCTTGGGTTCGGTTCATTGCCGCCAGGGCGGACGCAGCACTGGCAGCACCGATGCACCCGAGATTTGAGAAGGGCTCAGTCCTGCTGGTAGATCGGCATCACTGTTCTCTGGCCGGGTATCAGAATGATGAGAAAAACCTGTATCTGATTCGCAAAGAACAGATGCTCATGGTTCGTTGGATTAAGATGCAGGGCAACAACCTATGTTTGCGCCCAGCGCGGAGCGAGTACCCGCTGGACTTCGTCAGTATCGACAAGAGCTATCCGCCGACCTACTACATCGTAGGCCGCGTAGCCCACATCAGTACGGCACTTGAAGAACCTCGGGGTGCTGGATAATTGAGAAATATTCCTTGAGGACGCATTTTGCTGTGGCTGCGGTAATAAACGCCTTGAGCCAACCGTAGCCAACAGCAGCGTAGCCCCGGCAGGAGAGACGACCTGTTCTGAATTCGTAACAGCACCTAGATTCTGGCTCCTCGAAGCCTGCCAGAGATAGGCTAGGCATTGTGGGCGACATCACCGAACGCGATTCAATGAAAGCGGCGCAGTGGGGAAGTGAGGAACGCTTCCAACTCGTGGCGCGAGCTACGAAGGATGTTCTCTGGGATTTGGAAATTGGAAGCGGGCGGGTATGGCGCAGTGAGAACTTCTGGGTGCATTTCGGGTACCCACCGAGAGACATGGAACCCGAGATCAAGGTCTGGAAAGACCTACTTCACCCCGAAGACAGGCCGCGTGTATTGAACGGCTTCCAAACGGCACTGTTGCGGCGAGTTGACTCCTATGAAATTGAGTATCGCTTTCGACGGGCGGATGACTCATACGCAATAGTTTTAGATCGCGCATACATCGTTTATGACGAAGCTGGTCATCCGAAACGGGCGGTCGGTGTTGTCACAGACTTGAGTGATCGCCGGGAATTGGAAGAACAGTTTCGACATGCGCAAAAAATGGAAGCCGTGGGGCGTCTTGCGGGAGGTGTCGCACATGACTTCAACAATCTCCTAATGGTAATCACGACTTATTCCGAAATGATGGGGGACACGCTTAGTCCCGAAGACAAACTTCAACATGACGTAGCTCAGGTGAGAAAGGCTGCTGACAGGGCTGTTTCCCTGACTCGACAATTACTCGCATTCAGCCGCAAGCAAGTTCTTTTGCCGCGCATCATCGACCTAAATGCCGTGGTTGAAGACAGTCTGAAGATGATCCGGCGTCTGATCGGCGAAGATATTGAGTTGACCGTTTCGCTCGGTAAGCCGTTGTGGGCGGTGAAGGCTGATCCGGGACAGATTGTTCAGGTCTTAATGAACCTATGCGTAAATGCTCGGGATGCCATGGAGCATGGCGGCGAGTTGACCATTCGAACCGAGAATGTCTCTTTCGACATCGAGGCCCTGAAGGAGCGGCCCGCTCTTATCCCGGGAGATTACGCTGCGCTGATTGTGAGCGACACCGGAACCGGAATGACGAAGGAAGTTCAGTCCCATCTTTTTGAGCCATTTTTTACCACTAAGGAACAAGGAAGAGGAACCGGACTCGGACTCTCCACGGTGTTCGGCATCGTCAAGCAAAGTGGCGGATACATTTGGGTCGATAGCGAACTTGGTCGCGGCAGTTCTTTCACCATCTATTTTCCTGCCGTCAATGCTCCCTTGACGACGACTTTCACGCCAGACATCAAACACGGCGAAGGACGGGGCGAGAAGATTCTGCTGGTTGAGGATGATGAAGCATTGCGTGAGTCGATTTCCACGTACCTCAATCGGCATGGATACGAGGTGCTGGAGGCATCGAATGGCGACCAAGCACTTCACATCGCGAGCCAGCACAGCGGAACGATTCAGGCACTCATCGCAGACATGATTCTCCCAAAACTAAGCGGCGTAGAACTCGCTCAAGAGATCGCCAAGACGTCTCCACAGGCGATAACTCTCTACATGTCTGGCTACACTGACCGAGACTTGGATTACGACCCGGTCAGTTCGAGAACGGGATTCCTTCAAAAACCCTTTGCTCTCCAAACGCTCATGCAAAAACTGCGAGAGATGATGCCTCAGGCTGAGTAAGAAGCTGATGCGGGGAGTGCCCGGCGTGGTACGGTCGTGGTCGTTGGCGCAGAAGAAACTGTCCCTAGATCGATAGGCCAACCGCGAACAGCGCAATCAAACTGCAGAGTGGCGAGACGCTGGCCGTGGACTGCGGGGGTTGCCCCAGTTGAGGAGCCTGCCCCGCCTGAGGTGTCTGGTCATCCGGCAGCGAGGATTGGTAGTAGTGCCCGGTGCCGGGAATTCCACCTCGAACGTACTTCTTCCCCTTCGAATTCACTCCGACGCGGGCACCCGGCACACCGAAGCTGAAGCCGATGCCGGATTTCGAGAAATTCAGCTTGAACAGCCCGAAGCTTTTGCTGCGGCGGAATGCCAGCACATCCGGCGACCTGGCAGCTACAATTTCCTCAAGCCCCAAGTGCTTCGATTTGTGGAGGAGATTCCCATTGAACGCCGAAAAGTTGAAGTCGCTGCTCAACCTCGTCCCGCTGTCCATTGAAGGCGGCTACTTCTCCGAGACATATCGTTCGGCGGAAATGATGCCGCAGGAATGTCTACTGGGTAGATACAGCGGATCGAGAACATTCGGAACCTGCATCTACTACCTGCTCGAACCCAACACGTTCTCCGAAATCCATCGAGTGGCTTCCGACGAAATCTTCCATTTCTATCTGGGCAACCCCGTTGAGATGTTGCAACTGTGGCCGGACGGTTCCGGCAAGCGAGTTCTGATTGGCACTGACATTGAGCGTGGCATGGCTCCACAGTTGGTCGTGCCGCATGGAGTTTGGCAAGGAGCACGGTTGGTGGCAGGAGGAGAGTTCGCACTGCTGGGCTGCACCGTCAGCCCCGGATTCGAATACGCAGACTATGAGAGCGGTTCACGCAACGTGCTCGTTGAGGCGTATTCGGAACATAGAGACATGATTCGTGCGCTGACAAAGCCGTGAGCTACGCTTGCTTTCTCAGCGTGAAGATGGCGATCTCAGGCGGGCACAGGAAGCGCACAGGAATCCCAACCACTCCGATGCCTCGGTTCGTATACAGTTGCAACTCCCCTAGCTGGTAGTGCCCCTTCGGATACTTCCGTGCCCCAGCGGGCAGATATAGAGCCCCAACACCAGGGCATCGAACCTGCCCGCCGTGGGAGTGCCCGGACATTTGGAAATCAACAGGAAACTTCCGCACTTCGTCTGCAAAGTCCGGTTCATGAACCGCAACGATGGTGCATTCTTGCTTGGGAACACCCTGCAATGCTGCCTCTGGCTTAGCACGAGCCGCCGTCACGTTGTCGATTCCAGCCAGCCACAGACGAGCGCCGTCCCTCTCCAGTGCAATCGCCCGATTTCGTAGAACCTGTACTCGGGAGCCACTACTCAGAGCTTCGGCAACCACATCTGCCCTGGTGTCGTAATCTTGATTGCCGAGCACAGCAAAGCAGCCCAGCGGAGACTCGATTCGTCGCAGCACATCGGCGCACGGCCATGCGTGTTCGGCTCTGGCAATCCTGTTTCTCTTGCGGTGCTCAGCAGTGACGAAATCTCCCGTGAGCATCACGAGGTCGGGCTTTTGGGCATTGGTCAATTCGACTATTCGGTCAAGATGATTGGCGGTCATGTACGGGTTGAAGTGGATGTCGCTGAGTTGAGCGATGCGAAGACCATCAAATCCAGACGGGAGGCGCTTGAGCGTTACCCCGACTTGGCTGATGATAGCCTCATGAGGCTCGTAGAGACTCGTTCCAAGAACCCCTCCAGCCAACACACCTGCGCTGAGACCGAGAAATTCCCGCCTAGCAGGTTGCTGAAAAAGTCATTTCTCCAAGAAGAGCGAAAACTGTGTCGCCCATAAATGCCCCAGGAGCGATCCGTGAGGCTCGGATGATGGTTTTCCATCATCCATTTTCGCTACCTTCGCCACGTGTTCGGAGTTTTTCAGCAACCTGCTAGAGAGTGACATCGGCCTTAGCTGCCATTGGTCTTTTGCCTTTCCATCTGCGGCTGTCTGCCATTGCATATTAGACGGGGCATCCGCATCCCCCGCCCAGAGGATTCGTAATCAATTATGTATCCCGTACATGCTCCCGTGCTCCCGCCTGTCGAGGGGCAAAGGTGCTCACGATTAAATTAGATATCGCTCTCCGGCGTGACGATCTTTTCATTTTAGAGGTGTAGATCGTAGCGGAAGACCGCTGGACACTAGAAGAACAAGGTTGGCATGGTTGGAGCGGGGCTAGTCTCGATTGGCGCAGCGATGTCGATCAGGCGGCTTCGTTGCGGTTGATGATTCGGAAGACCGCCTCATCACATCCGCAACAGTAGACCGTGACCCTACCCTCAACTAGATATTCCAAATCGCAGATCGCCTTTTCCAACACGTTCTGTAGATACTGTTCCGCTCCTTCCTGGGTACGCCAGAAGGAGATGTCAATGCCAGCGTTGGTGCAATTCTCGAAAAGCAGAATCTCGCTGACAAAGCCGTCCTGCTCTTTCATCCGAGGAAGAATCTCCGTATTCCATGCATCGATAAATTCTTGTTCTCTGCCCGGACCTATTCTCCCGTCAATGTGTAGCATGTGCATCGGAGTCCTCCTTTCCGTGAACGGGAGGGCCCACCTTCGCACATGCTATGCGACATTGTGAGCGGGTTCAACGCCACTGGATTCCACAGCTCACGCCTTTGCCTCTGGAGAGCAGAATTGAAATGCAAAGCGGATGCCCCAGCCAGAGCCCCCGTCGCCGTTCCGCCACGGCAGGTACGACGGCTTGAGCGGAATCGAAGACCGCCACTGAATAATGATATTGTTGGCGGGCATAGCAATCGCCGGAGACGCCAGTGAAGCCTTTTGAACAGAACGAGCCGCTGACCGACGCCGAACTCGACCGCCTGGGAGTCTTCCTCAAAGGGTGCAAGGGCGGCAGGGCGATGAACGTGGAGGAACTCGACGGGTTCTTCGCCGCCCTCATTGCAGGACCGGAGACCGTCATGCCCAGCGAATACTATCCAGAGGTCTTCGGCGGCGAGATGTCCGACGCCTGCGAATTCGGCAGCCTCGACGAAGCAAACGAAATTCTGGGGCTCATGATGCGGCACTGGAACACCATCGCCGGAGCGCTGTTCAAGGGCGAGGTCTACGTGCCGCTGCTGTTGGAGGATGAGGCTGGCAAGGTAAATGGCAACGACTGGGCTCGGGGCTTCATGCGGGGCATGGAGATGCGCCAGTATGGCTGGGCGGAGCTTGTTACGGACGAGGAGCATGGCGGGTGCCTGATCCCTGTCATGATGCTCCGCCACGAGCACGACGAAGACCCCGATTTACGCCCCGGTAAGATCAACCCAGAGAAGCGGGAAAAGGTCATCGTTGAGATGGCAGCGGGGCTCGTGAGGGCGTATCGGTATTTTCAGGAGCGACAGGAGCACGTCGGAACCGGGTTCAAATCCGAACCCCGGCGCACAGTCTCCAAGGTCGGGCGGAATGAACTGTGCCCGTGTGGCTCGGGGAAGAAGTACAAGAAATGCTGCGGCGGGGCGACCGTGAACTGACCCTATTCATTGTACTGACTCAGTCCGTCCCAGCGTTTCGCGTACTTTGCGTGCAAGCGTTGACAGGTTAAACGGCTTTTGCAAGAAGGAGGTGTCCATATCTTTAATACCGTGTCGCAGCACCGCATCATCTGTGTAGCCAGACATGTGGATTGTTTTCAGACTGGGATGCAGGCTCCCCAGCGTTTGAGACAGCTCTCTCCCGCTCATCTGCGGCATTACGACGTCCGTTATCAAAAGATCGATTTGCTCCTTGTATTCGCTCGCTATCGAAAGCGCCTGCTGGCCAGAACTTGCCCCCAAGACCGTGTACCCCAAACTACTGAGATAGCCACAGAGCGCCTCCCTCACGGCTTCTTCATCTTCGACGACCAATAAAGTTCCCATTCCTCGTGTCTGCACGTCGGCCTTTTCCGAGGCACCGTAGGCGATCACCCCCTTTGCTCTGGGCAGGCAAACTGTGAAACAGGCACCCTGCCCAAGCTCACTGTCGACCCACACATAGCCGCCAGCTTGTTTCACTATGCCGTAAACCATCGAAAGCCCCAATCCTGTTCCTTTGCCGACCTCTTTCGTCGTAAAGAAGGGCTCAAATATCTGCTCCTGCTGCTCCTTGGATATGCCCGTCCCGGTATCGGTAACCGAAAGCTTCACATATTCCCCCGGCGCTATGTATGGGTGACCGTCAATACCGCCTTTCTTGACGGTGATGTTTTCGGTCGCGATAGTAATCATGCCACCTTGTGGCATTGCGTCTCGGGAATTTACGCATAGGTTCATCAGAACTTGAACGATCTGATCCGAGTCAGCCGAAATCATCCACAGTGATTCCGCCGCGTCTACCCGGACTTCGATATCTTCTCCAATGAGCCGCTTCAACATTTTCGTGGTGTCATCGATCACGGCGTTGAGGTCTAATACGACCGGAGAAGTGATTTGCTTTCGGCTGAAGGCCAACATCTGGCCAGTGAGGCTGGTCGCACGGTGTGCTGCTTTCAGAACCTGCTCCGTGTTTTTTCGTAAACCATCTTGAGCTGGAAGACTGTCTTGCAGCATCTCCGTGTAGCTTTGAATAACCATGAGGAGATTATTGAAGTCGTGGGCGATGCCGCCAGCAAGTCTTCCCACGGCTTCCATTTTCTGAGCCTGACGAAGCTGTTGCTCAAGCTCCAGCCGCTTTGAGTGGGATTTTTCCTCCAAGAGCAGGATCACCACGCTTACCACAAATCCCGCGACGGGAAACAGGATCGCATGGATGGGCAATCCCCAGATTGAGATTTGAAATCTAACAGTATGTTTTGCGGTTTCGAATACTAGCACACTCGCCATAGCGAGAAGTGCGACACGCAGAGCCCTTGTGATGTGATGTGACATGCCACCCCCGGTGAAATCGACAAATCACCACACCGCCTTCTTGCAACCCGAATAGCGGCCGATAAGGTTGGATCGAATAGTGGTCGGCTGTGCACCCAAACGTTGCCAAGGGCAAATTGTTTCTATTAGCTTTAAGCATACTGCCCGTCAGCAAGCCGAGGGAGAGGAAACTTACCTTAGATCGAACGTTTTGTGTTAAAGCCTGATTACCTACTCAGGTCTACATCTCAGTTTGCTTGAGGCCTCCAACGTCTGCACCGACCGCAGGAGTGCGAGAACTTTCTCAATGGCTTGGACGGCGGCTTGGTCACCTTCCGATGGGCGGAAGAGCTAGCGCAGTGGCTGGCAGACCACGAGATTCCGCTATTCGGAGATTTGTTTGCAACCAAGGAACAGTGGCTCAAAATTATTGAGGACTCTGCGGAATCCATCCCCGTCTTTGAGAAACCCGCCAAGATGAGCCGCCTTATTCAGTGACAAGTTGCCAGGGGGCGGGGCGGCTTTTGCTGTGGCGGAGTGAGCAGCCGATGTGCCGACCTCGCAAGGATGCCTTTTGGCTACGGAAGCGGCAGCCGATGCGTCGGTGCCTATCGACAATACCTCTCGGCCTTGTCCTTCGCCTTGCCCGCAGCCGTGGACTGCCATTGCATGTTGCTCGGGGCGTCAGCACCCCCGCATTCTAGCGGCTGAACATGGTCGATGACGTAGCCGGGGCAGCGGCCTGTGCTCTTTCCGGTGGCAGGACACGGTTGCTCTCGTTTGAAGGCATCCTTGGCGGCTCCGCTCCGCTTTATCCTGCCGTGATTGTCCCGCTGGACAGAGGAGTCTGCCGTAAACCCTTGGACAAGGTGGTTGCGAGTGTACGTTGCAGGAGCCGAGTACGAGTTTGCGCCGGAAGCCGTGCCCGGTGCGCTGCGGACGTAGGAATGAACGTATGTTCCGTCTTTCCTGTAGTAGCCGCTTACGTGCTCAGTCTTTGAGCCTGAGGACGCACTCATGGCAACGGCAGCGGAAGAAATGCACAGCAGTATCAAGAAAAACGAGAGTAGTCGCCTCATAGGGATGCAGTCTAGCCCGAGTTGCTGGAAATTCACAAACAAAATGAATTCGGGTGGTATGTTGGATTCGGTTTGCATCAACAGCTACCCCGCAGACTCTCCCATAATGTGTGCTGCACAATCATCCCGAGGAGTGGCAGCCCTCGGATTCGGGATCAATCTTGTGCGTTTTGAAAATGCCGTGACATCTGCCCGAGGCGAGTGCATGATGTCCGCTTCGAGGCGCTCAAGATGCTAGTTCCGGCTGCTCAATACCTGCGAATGTCCACCGAGCACCAGCAGTATTCAATCAGCAACCAATCAAGGCTTATCTGCGAATATGCGAAAGCACACGGTTTCTCGATCGTGAAAACCTTCGAGGATTCCGGAAAGAGCGGTTTATTGCTGAAATCCAGGCCGGCTCTCAAAGAGTTGCTCAATGAAGTGGTATCCGCAAGCGCAGTGTTCAATGTGATTTTGGTTTACGACGTGAGCCGTTGGGGACGATTTCAGGACGTTGACGAGGCTGCGCACTATGAGTACATCTGTAAGGCGGCTGGGGTGCCTGTCCATTACTGCGCAGAACAGTTTTCAAACGACGGAACGCTTTCGGACGCAATCCTCAAAAGCCTGAAGCGGGCAATGGCGGCTGAGTATAGCCGTGAGTTGGGTGTGCGTGTGTATCGGGGGCAGCGACACCTGGCACAGCTAGGATTCAAGATGGGTGGCTGCTCAATGTACGGTCTTCGGCGAGTACTTATTTCATCTACCGGTGCTTTCAAGCAGATGCTTGATCGAGGTGAACGAAAAGGCATACATACAGACCGAGTTATTGTCGTGCCCGGTCCTCCAAACGAAACTGCGATTATCAAAGAAATGTTTGCAATGGCTTCTCAGGGCCGAATGCGTCCGCTTGCCATAGCTAGCCGACTAAATGAAAGGGGCGTGCAGTTTTCAGAGCGTCGGCACGATTGGGAGCGTCAGAACGTAGCCAATATTTTGAACAATCCCATTTATGCTGGCTGCAACACCTGGGGACGCACCTCACAACGAATGAAGGGCAAGGTATTGGTGGTTCCCCGATCAGAATGGGTTATCAAGCAAGGCGCTTTCCAGCCGTTGGTAGATATGGAAACCTTCGCAGCCGCCCAAAAAGCACTCGTTTGGAGAAAATCCGATGAAGAGTTGCTCGAAGGGCTGAAAAATGTATGGCGCATATATGGTGCGGTCACGCAGGACATTTTGAATTTGTCCGAAGATGGTCCAGCTTACGGTACGTGTTGCTCACACTTCGGGAGTTTAGAAAGTGCGTTGGCGCTCATTGGCTACCGTCATCAAAGGAATGATGAACTTGCCCGTCAGCGGAGCGTTCGTTTCCAGCGTATTCACAGGGGTTTGATCAATCGCCTCGTTCAACTGTTCCCAAAGCGATTGGAAGCGGTGTCGAGAACTTGGAGTCCAAGGCGAACACTGCGGCTTGACGGACGCTTAATCATTTCTGTTCAGTTGGTAGTTGCCCGGCAAACGTCGGCGCATCATTTGAGTTGGAGGGTTCATCCAGTGCCCTCCGAGCACCACAATCTCACTCTATGCTGCTACTTGGACGCCAAGAATGAAAAGATTACAGGAGAGTATTTCGTGAATGGTTTTGCGACGGCACCAAAGCGGGGAATTCTAACCATTCGCCCCGATGATCCAGACATTGTGCAAGTGAAGTTGACCACACTTTCGAGGTTCTGTGACGTTGCGCTGGAAATTGAATCCACGAACGAGTAAATTCTCTTCGCGATGGCTGCGACGGGCTGAACTGGTGAGTCGAATGCCAATAATTCTGCTGAAGGCTGAATGCAGGGCTGTGGACTTTCGTTTCCTATATCCGTTCCCTCCGGCGTCTGACAAATGTCCACAGGTTGCCACCGTGCTGGTCAATAAAGTCTGCAGCAGTTTCGTGGCCTCTGAACCGCCCAACGTCCCATCCCCGTCCCGCCGATTGCCACAAACGCCTCTGGGCTGGATTTGGGAATTCCGGGGCTGCAGGCCCGGGCTGGGAGCTTCGGCAGTTTAGCGATTAGCGGATGCCAGCCGGACACCAAGCTCATTGCACCTTGTCCGACTTTGGAGGAGTGTTCAGGAACTGGCGGTGGCGGTGTTCCTTCACCGTCTGTTCCGCCATGCTCTTCGGTAAATCAAGTCCAACTTTCTGAAGGTGTGCCGCCTCCGGGTCGTCTGAAATCTGCGGCTTCTTTGCACCCCACTGCCGGGTGCGCTCCTTGACGAGAGCTGCATTGAGGTTCTGGAGCACGGCGTCCACCTTCTCCCGAGAATCCTCATCGGATTCCGACCAATTCTCTCCCTCGGTGATCGCCGCCTTGAAGTACGCCGGATACACCCGCTCACTCAGGGTGTCCACGGTTTCTTCGCCGAACCCCTCCAACTCGACCGGAACGAAATCGTCAACCTCGTCCGTCTGCTGCTTCAGGCGAAAATGCACCATGAAGTTTTTGACGGTGAACAGTTCACCGACTTCAGCGTTCCCGACTTCATCCAGCAGTTGGATGGCATCGGTTTTCGTTGCCGCACTGACGGCGGAAAAGTCACCGTTTTGCCAGCGGCAGATGAACAGCGGCATATCCAGGCTCCGGCAAAGATTATAGGCGAGGGTGGAGGGCTCTGGTGAGGCACCAATAATCCCACCCAGTAGGGCTTATTTTAGTTACCTCTCCTCTCGCCTTCCTAAATTTCCTAATAAAAACGGTCGGCAAACGACATGCCAAAATATGCAGCAAACATGAAAATATCGGAATTGTATGTTCATGACCTCGACAGACTTAGAGCAATAAATTACATTGCTGTTGGGAAAACTCAGGTGCCTTAAAGGAAGAACAACCTCTACGCCGTCGCCGGAGCCTACCGCTACGACTACCGCGCCAACTTCATCGCCGACCTCTACCAGTGGCAGAACAACACCGGAACCGAAAACCAGGGATACAGCAGCTACACCCAGGGCTTCGGACCCTCCGCCTTCGCCTTCCATACCTTTGACGGCGCCCTGTTCCTCCAGGACGACTGGCGCGCCCTGCGCCGCCTCAACCTCAGCTTCGGCCTGCGCTACGACTTCGAACTGCTGCCCGCTGCGCAGGTGCCCAACCCGCTGCTCGCCGGCTCCCAGTCGCTGCCCTCCGACATGAACAACTTCGGCCCGCGCTTTGGCTTTGCCCTGTCGCTCACCTCCGACGGCAGAACCGCCCTGCGCGGCGGATACGGCGTCTACTACGCCCGCATCAGCAACTCCACCATCTCTTCGGCCCTCACCAATACCGGAACCCAGCTGGCGCAGAACAGCTACAGCTACAAAGCCTGCTACCTGTTTGCCACCAACTGCAACAACGGTCCCATCTTTCCCTATGTCAACTCCGCCCCGCCCGCCACCGCACAGGCCGGCAACGTCGTCGTCTTCGCTCCCAACATGCAGGTCCCGCTGATTCAGCAGGCCGACCTCATCGTGGAGCGCCAGGTCGCCCACAACACCATCATCTCGGCCTCTTACCTGCTCAGCCTCGGCCGCGATCTCCCCAACTTCGTCGATATCAACCTCGACCCCGCCAGCCTCATCCCGGTTACCTACACCTTCGCCCCCGACTATTACACCGGCGCACCCGGACCCTACAACGGACACACTCTCACCGTCCCCGTCTATACCGCGCGCCTCAACCCCAACTTCGAAGCCATCACCCAGATCCGCTCCAACGTAAGCTCCTCCTACAACGCCCTGGTCCTGCAGTTCAACCGCACCTCCAGCCGCGGACTCGGCTTCCGGCTCAACTACACCTGGTCGCACGCCATCGACAATGGCCAGAGCTCGACCACCTTCGTCAGCACCAACAACACCCTCAGCCCCATTCCCTTCACCTACCAGTTCGACGGCGTCCCGCACCTGGTCAAGCGCCCCGACTACGGCACCTCCAGCTACGACATCCGCCAGCGCCTGGTCGCCAGCCTCTACTGGTCGCCGCGCCTCTTCCACCACTCCCGCGGAGTCCTGCACCAGGCCTTCGATCATTGGAGCCTTGCCCCCATCGTGCAGCTCGCCAGCGGCAGGCCCTTCAGCGATCACGTCAGCGGCGACGCCCCGCTCTCCGCCATCACCAACAACGCCAGCTGCGCCGGATGTTATGGCTTCATGGGCAGCGGAGGCGCAACCTACCTGCCGTTCCTGGGACGCAACAGCTTCCGCCTCGGCAACTTCTACAACACCGATCTCCGCCTCGCCCGCCACATCTACCTGGGCGAAGCCGGCCGCGACCTCGAGTTCGTCGCCGAAGCCTTCAACCTCTTCAACCACCCCAACATCACCGGCCGCACCCACACCCTCTACACCGCTTACGACTCCACCACCAGCGGCCCCGAGCTGGAGTACGACTCCAACTTCAACACTCCCACCGCCGCCTCCAACACCATCTTCGGCGAACGCCAAATCCAACTCGCCCTGCGCCTCCACTTCTAAGTGTGGCGGGTGGCCGGTGAGCGGGCAGGTGGCCCATATTTGCCCTCTTTTGGCAAATGTGGGGTAGTTGACCTTGCCTCTGCTCTTGTCCTTGTCCTTGGTTTTGTTCTTGTCTTTGGGTTTGTTGTTGAGGTGTCATCTTGAGCGCAGCGAAAGACCCCTACCGCGCCCGAATATCCCATGCAACCCACAGGCTTTCCAGCCAGAATAGTTGCCCTGCACAGCGAATTCACCCGCCACCGGGCGGCAAAAGTAACCAACCAGGAATCCCATACCAGCAGGAGGGGCATGATTGCAGTGCGAATGTCGGCCTTATTTCTGAACGTGTTTCTCTTCACCACCGCGGCATCCCCACAGCAAGCCAGCTCGCCTTCTCTGCAAGCCACCATGCAGCTCATCCAGGACGGCATACTCGGCCAGCACACCCACGCCGGTGATTACACCGCGGTCCGCGCCGACGCCGCCGCCTGCACCCTATCATGGACCGCGGTGGATACCTGGAACGACAAGCCGCTGTTCACCCAACACACCGAACAAAAGCTCTCCTTCAGCGACATCGCCAGGGTCTCCGTGGCCTATGACGAACTGGCCGCCAACTGGAACCTCGAACTCTACGCCGCACCGGGTAAGAAGTTTGACGTCGATTCCTACTTCCTCAAGAAATGCGCTGCCCCCGGCGAGCAGTGCAAGAAGAACGGAGAGTCAAAATCCGAGCGTCCCCGGTGGTTCATCTATTTCACCGCCGAGGAAATCGCCAACCGTGAAGCGGATGCAGTTCTGCACGCGGCCGAGTTGTGCCGAGCAAGCAGCAAGCCCCCGCTCTGAAACTGACGCGGGTGGCCCATTCAAGCCCTCCTTCGGATTGAGTGGGGCAGTTGCCCCTGCCCTTGTCCTTGCCCTGGGTTTTGTTCTTGTCTTTGGGTTTGAATTTGAGGTGTCATCTTGAGCGGCGCGAAAGACCCCTACCGCTCCCCAATACCACGCACGGCCGAAAGTCATTCCGGCCGCCATACCAACCAGGTTTTTCTCGCCGAACTCCACCGCCGCAGGCCGCCAAATCCCGCGCCCCCGCATCACGAAACCATTACCTCCGCAACTATTACCTAGTCGATAACCTTTCGATTTGAAACGATTATCCAAAAAGTGAATCGTTCCGTTGCAATCCGGCTACTTGTTTTCGGCCACGATCCGGGGAACAATTGCCGTCAGCAGCGCGAGCAACGTAGCACTCACGCGCTTTCCCGCCGCCAGCACTTCTGCGTGATCGATCGCGCTCTCGCTCATCCCCGCCGCCAGATTGGTCACGCAGGAGATCCCAAGCACGGCGATTCCCATGTGCCGCGCCACAATCACTTCCGGCACCGTGGACATGCCCACCAAGTCTGCGCCAATGGCGCGCAAATAGCGAATTTCCGCCGGTGTTTCGTAGCTCGGCCCGCGTAGCGCGGCATACACGCCTTCTTGCAGCTCGATGCCCAGCTCGCGTCCCGCATCCAGCGCAATCCTGCGATAGCTGCGGCTGTAAGCCTCGCTCATGTCCGGAAAGCGCGGCCCGAAGCGCTCATCGTTCGGTCCGTTCAGCGGGTTGTTGCCCTGCAGATTGATGTGATCGCTGAGCACCACCAGCGCCCCTTGCCGGTACGCGGGATTGATGCCGCCGGCCGCACTGGTAAGCACCAGGCTTTTGACCCCAAGCCGTCCCAGCACGCGCACTGGAAACGCCGCTTCCCTGCTGCTGTAGCCTTCATATTGATGAACCCGGCCCTGCATGGCTGCAACGGTCACACTGCCGCTCTTTCCAATCACCAGCCGCCCCTCGTGCCCAACCGCTGTGGCGCGCGGAAAGTTTGGGATATCGGCATACGGAATCACCACCGAATCCTTTAGTTCCTCCGCCAGTGCGCCCAGTCCTGAGCCCAGCACCACCGCGATTTCAGGCACTCCCAGCTGCGGCTTCTGCGAGAGCTGCATGCGAATCACCATGGCCGCCGATTCGGCGCGCGTGTACTCATCCATCGCCATGTGCTTTACGTCTGCGTGCGAACTCATAGCAACACTCCCACGATACAGGCAGACATCAGGTTCGCCGTTGTTCCCGCCAGCATGGCTTTGAATCCAAGCCGCGCCAGGTCGCTGCGGCGCGAAGGCGCCAGAGCGCCCAGTCCGCCAATCTGGATGCCGATGGAGCCGAAGTTGGCAAAGCCGCACAGCGCATACGTCGCAATGGTGAACGAGCGCGGATCGAGCGTTGCTTTCTGCCCGCCCAGCAGGCTGAAGGCAACCAGTTCATTCAACACCATGCGCGTGCCCAGCAAATTGCCGATGGCCGCGCAGTCACGCCAAGGCACTCCAATGATAAAAGCGATGGGAGCAAACAGTACTCCAAAGATGCGCTCCAGGCTCGCCGGAAACCACACGAAGCCGTGCACGGCCAGAAAATTGTGCGTTCCGCCAAGTAAAGAATTGATGAGGAAGATGATCGCCAGGAAAGAGATCAGCATGGCCGCCACATTCAGCGCCAGACCCAGACCGTCGCTGGTGCCCTTGGCCGCAGCCTCAAGAACGTTGCCGGCGCGCGACTCTTCCGGCAACTTGGCTCCGCCGGCTGTCTCCGGAACTTCGGTCTCCGGCACCAGCATCTTGGCCACCGTCAGCGTGCCGGGAGCGGTCATGATCACCGCCGCCAGCAGGTGCTCCGGAGCCACGCCGGTGGCAATGTAGGCGGCCATGATGCTGCCGGAGACGTGCGCCATCCCCGCCGTCATCACCACCATGAGCTCTGACTGCGTGAGCCCGGGGAGAAAGGGACGAATGGTGAGTGGGGCTTCCGCCTGCCCCATCACAATTGAAGCCGCAACCTCGAGTGACTCTGCGCCGCTCGCCCCCATCGTCTTTTCCATCACGTTGGCCACCATGCCAATTACAAATTGCATGATGCCGAAGTAATACAGAATGGCAAAGAAAGCGGCGACGAAAATGATGGCCGGCAACACCTGGAAGGCGAAGATAAACCCGAGGCTGGAGTTCTGCGCGCCGGCTTCTCCAAAAACAAATCGCGAACCCGCAAACGAGCAGGCCAGCAGACGCTTCGTGCCCTCACCGGCCTCGGCAATCGCCAGCTGTCCCCACCGGACCTTCATCACTAGGACAGCAAAAACAAATTGCAGTGCGACGCCCGTGGCCACCACGGGCCAGCGAATGGCTTTGCGGTTGGTGGAGAAAAACCAGCATGCGGCCAGCAGCAAGGCCAGTCCAAGCACTCCAGTGAATCGCCCCATGGGTGTCCTCTTGATTTAGACGGTGGTGAACCGGCCTTGTCTCCGACACCGCAGATTATCCCACATGCCGCGCTGAATTCTTTACCTTGCGCCAAGTTCTCTCACGATGTCCACACTGGCGCTGCTGCCCACGCGGCAGGCTCCGGCAGCGACCATGGCCAGCAGGCTGGAGGCCGTACGGATTCCGCCCGCCGCCTTCACGCCAATGTTTTTGCCAACTACGCCGCGCATCAGCGAAACATCGGGTGCGGTGGCCCCGCTGCCGGCAAAGCCGGTGGAAGTCTTCACGAAATCCACTTCCGCGGCAGCCGCCAGCTGGCAAGTCAGAATTTTCTCCTCGGTGGTGAGCAGCGCGGTTTCGAGGATGACCTTGAGCAGCGCACCGGAGCGATGGCAAAGATTCGCCAGCGCCTGTATCTCCATCTGCACCAGGTCGCGATCTCCGCTCTTCAGGGCACCGATGTTGATGACCATATCGAGTTCCATGGCACCCAGACGTAGCGAATCACTGGCTTCAGCGAGTTTGGAAGTGGTTGTGGTGGCTCCCAGCGGAAACCCAATCACCGTGCCCACCACCACTCCTGTGCCGCGCAACGCGGTTTTGCACTGCGCGATATTGGAAGGGTTCACCATCACCGCGTGGAAGCCGTACTCCACGGCTTCACGGCAGAGTTTTGCGATCTGCTCGCGAGTTGCCTCCGGCTTCAAGAGCGTATGTTCGATGAGCTTCGCGGCCAGGTGCCAATCGTTGCGAATCATATCCGAGGAGGAGTTCGAAAGAATTGTCTGCGGCATACAGATACCTGCTTTAATCGCTGCCCGACTAGAGTTCCCATGTCGGCTCCAACCAGTGTACGGCCAAGCACGTGTTCCACCGTTAAGGGAGCACGCAAATATCCGGCAGATTCCGGTAACGTTCGGCATAGTCCATGCCGTAGCCCACAACGAACTCGTCGGGAATTTCAAACCCAGTGTAATCCGCATGGATGAGTTGCTGGCGGCGGCTTGGCTTGTCCAACAAAGCGGCGATTCTGAAGGCCCTGGGATGGCGCGCCAGCAACATTTCCTTCAGATACGACAAGGTCAATCCGGTGTCGAGGATGTCCTCAACCAGAATAATGTTCCGGTCTTCCATCGATTGATCAACATCTCTCAGCAGTTTGACTTCGCCGCTGTGCTGCTTCTGGCCGGCATAGCTGGAAACAGCGATGAAATCGAAGGTGGAATCCAACTCGATCCGGCGCGCCAGGTCGCTCAGAAAGATTGCGGCGCCCTTGAGCACGCCCACCAGAACCACCGGCTCTCCGGTAAAATCCGCGGTTATCTGCCGGCCCAGTTCGGCAACGCGCGTGGCGATCTGTTCGCGCGTGAAAAGTACTTTCAAATCCTCCGCCATGCGTCGCTCCCCTTTATTTCGCGCTGGGCTCGACGGCTGAATCCACCCACGCCGTATACCAGAGATTCAACAGCATCTGCGCGCCGCGGCCAAGCTGTTGCCGTATGAACTCGCGCGACTCCGGTGTGCCCCGGCCATCAAAGCCTCCCTGTTTTTCCAACTGATAGGCGCGCTCAATCCGCGATTGAGATTCGCGCAGATAGGCGATGTAGTCCTCGAATGGATGATCAAGATGCCTCGGCTTGCCCACCAGATCCGCAATGCGGGTCACCTCCGGGTTGGCATTTACAAAGACGGTTTCCATCTTGGCATGCACGTCATGCGCGGTGGTGAAACCTTTTGGATTCGGTCCCACCCAGCCGTTGTATTGAATGGAGGTGTGCATCGGGTTGGAGCCGTCGCCGACGTAGTGGCCGAGCCAGCCGGCATAAAAAATCGCATCGGCCTCCGCGTCGGCCTTGGAGTCTTCCCCTGCCTGCGCATGGCGATATTGCCGGAAGGCGACCTTCAGGCGGTCAAAGATTTCGATGGTGATGTAGGGCTGAAATCCAATCTTCTCCGGCTCCGGAACTCCGCTATGAGGATGCAGCGCGCGATATTCGTAAATAGCCTGGATAAAGCGGTAGCGGTCCGGCGGCAGAGGCTGGAGCCAATCTACATACTCAAGATCGATGAAATGATCGGGAGCTTGCGCATTGTTGAGCGGCCTCTCCAGTTCGGAGCGCCAGCGATCCGGTTCCGGTCCCAGCCATGCGATGCGGCTTGCAGCGGCCTTGAGAAAGGGTGGCATGACGGACGGGATTTTATCGGCGGCCGCGCGGTTGATGGTGGTGTGGCCAACATCGCCCCAGCCGGAGGAAAGCGTCGGAAGGAGAACCGCCAATGCGATGATCAATACGGAGCAAAACGGTTTCCTCATAAACCTCGGCCTGCCTTCGGAGATGAACTCTAGCATCGCGCCGTGAAATTTCAAAGCTGGCCAGCGGAATAGCAACTCGCTCTTCCGCGATTAGGGTTCACTCCGGCAAGTTCCCCTTGCCCACGTGCCACCATGCGTAGCTGAAGAGAATCGCCAGCACCCAGGCGATGCCGATGAACAGCAATCGCATCGTGCCCGCGTGCAGTCCCTGCAACACACCGAGGGTGCCGGCGATGGCGGAAATCCACCACAGTACTGCCACAAATCCGATGCGGCGGCGCACACTCGCAAGGTTCGGTGGATGCTGGGTTACTTCGGGTTCAGTCATGCTTCACCTCGGGCAGAATTCGTATCGCTCACTCCAAACAGTTGCGGCAAAAGCTGCCCGGCTCGGCCCTCAAAGACCTGGGTAAAGGCATCGGCGTTGGCCGGATGTTCCGGTCCCACGTAGTAGGTGCGCACTGCAGTCGCCGTATCACGCAGCTTTGCCCAGTGGACAAAGTTTGCCGCCGGCTGCACCACCCCTGAGGTGCCAACCACCAGCATCACGCTGCAGCGCTGCAACTCCGCGATGATCCGCTCCATATGGTATGGTACTTCGCCGAACCAGACGATATCCGGACGAATGCGCCCTCCGCATTCGCAGCGGAGGTGCTCTTCTTTGCGCATGTAGAGGCGCGCGTCAGGAAAGGCTTCCTTTGTACAACGGTCGCAGCAGGATTTGAAGAGCTCTCCATGCATGTGCACCAGGTTACGGCTGCCGGCGCGCTCATGCAGATCGTCGACGTTCTGTGTGCAGAGAAAGAAGCGCTCGCCCAATGTTTCCTCCAACCATGCCAAGGCCAGGTGCGCAGGATTCGGTGCCGCGCCGGCGGCGGCCTTGCGGCGCTCCGAGTAAAACCTCCAGACGCGCTCGGGATCGCGCTTCCATCCGCGCGGCGACGCCACCTCTTCCACGGGTTCGCCCTCCCACAGTCCACTCGATCCGCGAAACGTCGCCAAGCCGCTTTCGGCGCTGATTCCTGCGCCGGTCAGCACGAACACACGGTCTTCGCTGCGGATGACAATTCTGGAAGGTCTTTGCATTTTGTTGTCCGCCATTCTACTTCGCACCGTTTTATTTTGCACCGAGGCCCGCGGACTGCGCCTCCAGCGACGCCGCAAAGTGTTGCTGCAGGAACTGCCAATCATGCGCACCGGGGTAGACCTGTGCTTCATGGGCGATACCGCGTTGGGTCAGCAGTTTGTCCAAGGCTCGCGTTCCGCTGTCGAAACCATACCGATCCTGTTCTGCGCCATCGAAGTAGATCTTCATCCGCCGGAGCGCCTCCGCTGGGGCGGTTCGCGCTAGATGAAAGGGAGAGTTATCTTCGAAGAACGCCATGTCCGGCGGATTGCCGAAGGCATCGGCCAGCACTGCCTGGAGCCAATCCTTGGTAAGTTCTCGAGGCAAGCCTTCAAACAGCGCGGGAATGTTTGCGCTGACGACGGCAAATTTATCGGGATACTTGAAGGCATAGTGCAGCGCGCCGTAGCCTCCCATGGAGACGCCGATGACACCACGCTGCGCGGCGGTGGTGCCGATGCGGTATTTCTTTTCCATCGCGGGCATGAACTCCTCGAAGAAAAAATCTTCGTAGCGCAACTTGCCATTCTTCGAATTGATGTAGAACGAGGCAAAGCCCGCCGGCGCAACTATGACGAACTCGCCAATCTTCTTCTCGCTCAAAAGCTTGTCGTAGAGCGCCCAGCCGCCCAGGTTCACCAGCGACTGTTCATTGTCGCCCAATCCGTGCAGATAGTAAGCCACGGGATAGCGGCGGGCTTTGTCCCGCGCGTAACTAGGCGGAAGCAGCATGCAGTACGGCACCGGACGATGGAGAATCCTGCTCTGCAGCGCGGAGCACTCGATCTTGGATTGACCGCTGGCCTGGGCCATGCCCATCGACACCAACGCGCAAAGAAACGCAAGTACGGCAATCAAGCGGAAGATGGATTTCATTTCGCACCGCGGTAACGGATTGACATATGTCGATGTACGCTCATTCGTAACGCAACGCCTGCACCGGATCGAGTTTGGCGGCGCGCGACGCTGGATAGATTCCGGCCAGAACGCTGACCAGCAGCGCGAAAGCAATGGCTCCGGCGGCCAGCCACAACGGCACCGTCCATAGATTTTCTGCCGGCAACTTCATTCTCTGCAGGTAGAGATTGGTGCCGAAGTTAATGACCCGCCCGATGATCCATCCCAGCGCCACGCCCAGCGCGCCGCCGATCAGTCCCATGGTAGCGGCCTCGGCGAAGAAGAGTTTCCGCACGTCGGCGTCGCTGGCACCCAGCGCTTTCATGATGCCGATCTCGCGTCGCCGCTCCAGCACCGCCATCACCAGGGTGTTCACAATGGCCAGCGAGGCCACGGCCAGGGCAAGTGAGCCGAAGATGCCCAGGAACATATCGAGCACGGCAAAAAAGCGGCGCATGCTTTTGGTGGCGTCCAGGTAGGAGTAGGCGGAGAAATCCATTCTCTTCACCGTCTCCTCCACTTTCTCCGCATAGGCCGCCGACTTCATGCGCACGGTGAGCATCGAGTAGGTGCGCTCGCCGGGTGAGGAGCGAATGACCTGCTGGGTGTCGGCGGGCTGCATCAGGTTCATGGCCTCGGCGGTCTGCAGCGGAAGAAAGACGCGCGCGCGGCTGATCATGCGCATGCCTCCGAAGGGCTGCTCGTCCAGAATGCCGACGATGCGGAACTGCTTTTCCTTGCGCTCCACGCTGAAGCTGGTGCCGTTGCCCTCGCTCTGGCGCTGGGCATAGCGAACGGTGAGAGTCTTTCCCAGCACCGCGTCCGGATTGGTTTCGAGTTTCCTGGCAAAATCCCGCTGCATCAGAACTTCATCGGCGCCGGGGGAGTTGAAGAAGCTCCCCTTGATTGTCTCTACCGCGTCTTCGTCGCGCGCCGACCACGGCAGCCCCGCCAGCAGAACGAAATTGGTTTGACCGCCATACACCACTTCGGACATGGCGCGCACCTCGGGAGCAACCTCCTCCACTCCGGGCAGGGCCGCGATCTTATTGCGCGCATCTTCGTTCAGCGCGGGAGACTCGCCGGGCTTGGCTTCGTCGTTCTCCTCCATTTCCTTCCGTCTTGACGGCTGGTGACGAACACAGTCTGAAACATTCCCGACTTCATCAGTTTGTGATTGGCGAATCCCTGCAACCCGATGCCGAGCGAGAGCATGGCAACCATCGAAGCCACGCCCACGGCAATTCCCATGGTGGTAAGCGCGTTGCGCAGGCGCGCATTGCGCATGTTGCGGCCCGCCAGTTCGAACAGATCCTGGCGATTCATAGCTGCGCCTCCGCGGACGAAACCAGCTTTCCGTCCGCCATGTGCAGAGACGTGCGGGCGTAGCGCGCGGCCAGTGCGGCATCATGCGTCACCATCAGGATGGTCACTCCCATGTTTTCGTTCAACTCGCGGAGCAGGGCCATCACCTCCTGACCATTGCGGCTGTCGAGATTTCCGGTGGGTTCGTCGGCCAGCAGCACTGCGGGACGATTGGCCAGGGCGCGCGCGATGGCCGCACGCTGCTGCTCGCCTCCGCTGAGTTCGGTGGGCTTGTGACTGCGCGCGATTGGCAAGGCCCGACGCTGGTCAGCAGTTCCAGCACGCGGGCACGCCGCTGCTGCGCGGGGTTTCCGCGAAGCGCAGAGGCAGTTCGATGTTGTCGGCCAGAGTCATGGTGGGCACAAGTTGAACGATTGGAAGATCATGCCGACGGTGAGACGGCGGTGGCGGGCCAATGCCTCGGAGTCCATTGTGCCCAGATCGCGTCCGTCCACCAGGATGCTGTCCCGCGCTCAGCCGGTCGAGTCCGGCCAGAGGTTCAGCAGCGTGGATTTGCCGGAGCCGGACGGCCCCTGCAGGGCGGCAAATTGCCGCGTGGCAATGGTGAAGCTCACATCCTCGACCGCGCGCACGGATGGTTTCGCCCATCGAGTAGTAGCGGCTGGCGCCCTGCGTCTGATGGCTGCCGCGCCGTTTGGCTGGCCCATGCTTTCCCCGCTTCCCTGCTGCCGGCATCCAGTGTACTGGACGCAACATTCCTGTATTCGACTCAACCTCAAGAGGATACGGCGCAAGGAGCTGTCGAGTTCTGCTATTTTGCGGGCAAATCGCCGCCGATTCGCTGCTTTTTGCCGTTGACCGCGAGCCACTCTCTATTTAGGATCATTTGCAAATGACGTCTCTGCTGCCATCACCGCCATCACCATCATCACCATACGGCGATTGTGTCGGCGGAGGCGCGTGGATCTCTGTAAAAGGCAATCATCCAAGCACTGACCCGCTGGCGCAATCAAACCCAGCGGGTTTTTTCTTTTGCCCGCTAGGCGCTGAATGCTCCAGCAGGTCAGTCCACGAGGAACGAGGAAAAGGACAATGCAGATCGATTTCGAGAAGATGGGGGGACTCGCCCCGGCCATCGTGCAGGATGCCGAGAACGGCGAAGTTCTTATGGTGGGTTTCATGAACCAGGAGGCGCTCGACAAGACGCTCCAAACCGGCTATGTAACCTTTTACAGCCGCACCCGCAACAAGTTGTGGACCAAGGGCGAGACCAGCGGCAACCGCCTGCGCCTCACCTATGCCGCAACCGATTGCGACAACGACACCGTGCTCTGCAAGGTTCAGGTGGAAGGCGACGGCCTGGTTTGCCACGAAGGCACACGCTCCTGCTTCACCAAACCCATGGACTTTACCCCGGCTCCGGAGGCTTCCAATGTCTAAGATTCGACTCGGCATCCCCAAGGGCTCGCTGCAGGACGCAACCATCGCGTTGTTTGCCGCCGCGGGATTCAAGATTTACGCCAACGGCCGCTCCTACTTTCCCGCCACCGACGATCCCGAACTGGAATGCATGTTGATTCGCGCCCAGGAGATGGCGCGCTATGTAGAACAGGGCGTGCTCGACGCCGGGCTTACCGGGCTCGACTGGGTGATGGAAAGCGGACGCAAGGTCGAGACGGTCTGCGACCTGATCTACTGCCAAGCAAAGCCGTGGCAAAGTGCGCTGGGTGCTGGCCGTGCCCGAAGATTCAACAGTGCAAATGCGCCGAGGACTTGGCCGGCAAAACCATCGCCACCGAGTTGGTGGAAGTGACGAAGCAGTACTTTGCTTCCAAGAATGTGCCGGTGCAGGTTGACTTCAGCTGGGGCGCCACCGAAGTGAAGCCGCCGATGCTGGCCGACGCGATCGTCGAAGTCACCGAGACCGGAAGCTCGCTGCGCGCCAACCGCCTGCGCATTGTTGAGACCGTGCTCGAATCCAACACCCAGGTGATTGCCAACAAAAAAGCCTATGCCGACGCGTGGAAGCGCCAGAAGATCGACAACATTGCATCTGATGCTGCAGGGCGCCATCGCCGCGCAGGGCCGCGTGGGACTGATGCTGAACGTGCGGCAGAAGGACCTGCAGGCCGTGCTCGCCGTGCTGCCCGCGCTCAACTCGCCTACGATCTCCGCGCTCAGCAACTCCGAGTGGGTCGCGGTGAACACGATCCTGGAGGAGACGGTGGTGCGCGATGTGATTCCACGGCTGAAAGCCGCCGGCGGAACGGGAATCGTCGAGTATCCGCTGAACAAGGTGGTGATGTAATGAAGCTGCTCCGTGGCGAGGAGGCGGCGCAAGCCGTCGCCTCGCTGGCTCATCGCTACGCTTCGTTTGATCCCGCCGTGGAGAAGACCGTGGCTGCGATCGTGAACCAGGTGCGCAGCGGCGGTGACGCTGCGCTGCTCGGCTACGCGCAGAAATTCGACGGGCTGGCCGCGGGCGCGCCGATGCGCGTTCCTGCCAAGGAGTTGAAGGCCGCGGTCGGCATGGTGAGCGCCGAGTTTATCCGCGCCATTGAAACCGCGGCGAAAAACATCCGCAACTTTGCCGAGTGGCAACTGCCTCGCGCCTGGGTTCGCACCATTCATCCGGGGCTGCGCGTGGGGCAGGCCGTCCGCCCGCTGGAGTCGGTGGGCTGCTACGCACCTGGCGGCCGCTATCCGCTGCCCTCCACCGTGCTGATGACGGTGATTCCGGCGCAGGTGGCCGGCGTCAAGCGCATTGCCGTGGCTTCGCCGCGCCCCGCGGCGGAGACGCTGGCGGCGGCGGCCCTGATCGGCGTCACCGAGTTTTACCGCATTGGCGGCGCACAGGCGATTGCCGCGTTTGCCTACGGCACGGAGAGCATTCCCAACGGTCAACAAGATCGTCGGCCCCGGCAATACCTACGTCACGCTGGCGAAAAAACTGGTGGCGTTTGATTGCGGCATCGATTTTCTCGCCGGACCGACCGAGATCGTCTACTGTGCGACCGAGGGCAATCCGGAGTTCATTGCCAGCGATATGGTGGCGCAGGCCGAGCACGACCCGGAGGCGCTGGCCATCTTTGTAACCACCAAACCCGACTCTGGCGAAGGCGGTGATTCGAGCACGCCACAGCCATGGCCGAAGAGAATCCCATCGCGAAGCAATCGCTGGCCGCGCGCGGAGTGGTGCTGGTTGCCAAAAGCCGCAAGCAGGCGATGGAATGGACCAACCAACTGGGCGGAGAACATGTGACGCGTGCCGCCCGAGGATGTGGACGAAGTTACATGCGCCGGCTCGATCTTCATCGGCGACTATACGGCGCAATCGATTGGCGATTACGCCAGCGGCCCCAACCACACGCTGCCTACAGGCAATGTGGCGCGCTTCCGCGGCGGGCTCAACGTGATGGACTTCGTTCGCATCATCACCCTGCAGGAAGCCAGCCGCAACGGTCTGCAGAAGATTGCGCCAACGGTCACCCTGCTGGCCGATGCAGAGGGCTTGAAGGGCCACGCCTCCAGCGTGCGCGTGAGGTTGAAGAAATGAGTACAGGGTTGCGCGCGCGCCGCGCGGTGGAAACGCTCAAGGAATATCATCCGCCTCTGGGAGGCCGCGATGGTCTGCGCCTCGATTTCAACGAGAACGTGGACGGCTGCTCGCCTCGCGTCCTGCAGATCCTGCACTCCCTCACGGCCGAGACGCTGAACAAATACCCCGAGCGCGAACCCGGCGAGCGGGCGGTGGCAGCGTCGCTGGGAGTTTCCGCCGCTCAGGTTGTGCTTACGAACGGTGTCGATGAGGCGATTCACCTGCTGGCCGAGACCTATCTTGAGCCGGGAGACGAAACGCTGATCGCAGTGCCCACCTTCAGCATGTATGAGATCTACGCGCTGGCTACCGGCTCTGTGGTGCGCACCGTGCAATCCGGCGAGGGCCTCGAGTATCCCGCTGAGGAGATGCTTCGCGCCATCACTCCGAAGACGCGCCTCATCTGCGTCGCCAGTCCCAACAATCCCACCGGCGCCATTGCCACGCGCGAGCAACTGCTCGCCCTCGTGCACGCCGCGCCGCAGGCCGCTGTGCTGATCGATGAGGCTTACATTCACTTTGGCGGTGAGAGCCTGCTCGACCAGATCGGCGTGATCGATAACCTTTTCATCTGCCGGACGTTCTCCAAAGCTTACGGGTTGGCTGGCTTTCGCCTCGGTGCGCTGCTCGGCTCGGTCGATCAGTTGACGATGCTGCGACGCGTGGCTTCGCCCTACAACGTAAACGGCCTTGCGCTCACCTGCCTCCAGGCCGCACTCGACGACCGCGAGTATATCGCGGGCTACGTTGCACAGGTGCTCAAAGGCCGTGTGCAGTTGGAAGAGTTTTACCGCGAGCGCAACATTCCCTTCTGGCACTCGCAAGCAAATTTTGTGCTCGCCTATTTTGGCAGCTATCGCCAGGCGCTGGTGGCCGAGATGCGGCGTCGCGGCATCCTGGTACGCGACCGCAACAGCGATCCCGGCTGTGCCGGCTGCGTGCGCATCACGCTCGGCAACCGAGTGCAGACCGAGCGCCTGCTGCGCGAACTTCCCGAGGCGCTGGCGAGCATCGGCTTTACGCCGCAACCGCGGCCCACTCTCGCCGCCAAGGAGGCGCGATGACCAAGAAAGCAATGACCAAGACACCGACCAAGACCTCGAAGACTCCGCCTCGAGGCACGGAACTGGAACGCGTCACCACGGAAACCCAGATCGCGCTTGCGCTCAACATCGACGGCACCGGAATTTACAAGGTGGAAACCGGCATTCGCTTCCTCGACCACATGCTGGAGTTGTTCACCCGGCATGGCGGATTCGATCTGGCGCTGGCCTGCCGCGGCGATCTCGATGTCGATCAGCACCACACGGTGGAAGACGTCGGCATTGCGCTCGGAGAAGCATTCGATCGCGCGCTGGGCGACAAAAAAGGGATTCTGCGCGCCGGATATTTCCTGATGCCGATGGATGAAACCCTGGGGATCGCCGCCGTGGACCTGAGCGGACGGGCCGCCTGCGTGGTGGACACGAAGGTGCGTGTGCGCCTGGTGGGCGATCTGCAAAGCGAGTTGGTGTTTGATTTCTTCGAGGGCTTCGCCCGCGGCGCTCGCGCCAACGTTCACCTCAAAACCATGTACGGACGCTCCAACCATCACAAGATCGAGGCTCTCTTCAAGGCCTTTGCCCGCGCCCTGCGCGCGGCTTGCAGCAAGGACCAGAGACTGGCTGAGATGCTGCCGTCGACCAAAGGACTTCTGTAGATGATTACGCTCATCGATTACAAAGCCGGCAACCTGACCAGCGTGCGCAAGGCCTTCACTCATCTTGGGCAGGAGTCGGTGGTCACAGAGGATCCCGCGCAGGTACGCGATGCCCAGGCTTTAGTGCTTCCCGGCGTGGGACATTTTGTGACCTGCGAGCGGCTGGCCAGCAGCGGCGTACGTGAGGCCGTGCTGGAGGCGATTGCCCGCGGCGTTCCGTTCCTCGGCATCTGCGTGGGAATGCAGTGGCAGTTTGCGGGTTCCACCGAAGCGCCGGAGACGCAGGGGCTCGGTCTCTTTGAGGGTTCCTGCGAGCGCTTCCAGACCACGCTCAAAGTACCGCACGTGGGCTGGAACCAGATCTGCCGGACGGCGGAGGGCGAACATTCTCGTCTGCTGCGCGGAGTGCCCAGCGAGAGCTTTGTTTACTTCACGCACTCGTATCGCGCACCGGTGGTCGAAGGCGTCTCGGCCGTAACTACCTATGGGGAGACCTTTGCGTCCGCGGTTGAGCGCGACAACGTCTTCGGCGTCCAGTTCCATCCGGAAAAGTCCGGCGACACCGGCTTGCGTATTCTGCAGAACTTTTGCGACTACGCCGCAAAGCCAGCCGCCAAAAGGAGCGCGCGATGAGCACGGGTATCACCAAGCGCATCATTGCCTGCCTCGACGTGACCAAGGGCCGCGTCGTCAAGGGCGTGCAGTTCGTAGACCTGATCGACGCCGGAGACCCGGCCGAACTGGCGCACCTGCATGCCACCAGCGGCGCCGATGAGATCGTGTTGCTCGACATCACCGCCACCAGCGATGCGCGGCCCATTCTGATCGACGTGGTGAGGCGCACCGCACGCCAGCTCTTTGTGCCGTTCACCGTGGGCGGCGGAGTGCGCTCGCTGGATGATGCCTCGGCGCTGTTCGACGCGGGCGCCGACAAGATCAGCATCAACTCGGCGGCCATCAAGAACCCTGAGATTATCACTGAAATTGCCGAGCGCTTCGGCTCGCAGGCCGTCATCGTCGCCATCGATGCCAAGCGCAAGGTGGGTGCTGCGGTTTCTGGCGAAGGTACTGCATTAGCCAAAAACACCGTGGCGGCCGAGGTCTATCTGGCCGGGGGACGCATCGCCACGGGCCGCGATGCGGTGGAGTGGGCGCGCGAGGCTGAGTCCCGCGGCGCGGGAGAGATTCTGCTCACCTCGATGGATTGCGATGGCACTCGCGCCGGCTTTGACTGCCCATTGACGGCCGCAGTTGCCACGGCGGTCAGTATTCCCGTCATCGCCAGCGGCGGTGCCGGCTCGGGCAATCACTTCGTGGATGTCTTCAAGGCCGGATGCGCCGATGCCGCGCTGGCTGCCTCGATCTTCCACTTCGGAATTCATGATGTGCGCGAGTTGAAGGCGCAACTGCAGCGCGAGGGGATTCCGGTGCGGCTTCCGTGCTAATTTCGTTGGTCAACAACAAGGACTGAATACATGCTTATTCCCTCGATTGATCTCATGGGCGGCAAGGTCGTCCAGCTGGTGCAGGGCAAAAAGAAGGCGCTTGAATTTGACGACCTTCAATACTGGATCGATCGCTTTCTTCCCTACCCGACGGTGCAGCTCATCGATCTGGATGCCGCCATGGGCAAGGGTGAAAACACCGAACTGATTCATCGCATCTGCCAGCACCTTCCGGTGCAGGTAGGCGGCGGAATCCGCTCCGTCGAAGCCGCATCCAAGATGCTGCAGGCCGGCGCCAAGAAAGTCATTATCGGTTCGGCTCTGCTGAAGGACGGCAAGGTGGATCTGAAGATGGCGCGGGATCTGGCGCACTACGCCGCGCCCGCGCGCCTGCTCTTTGCCGTGGATTCGCGCGGCGGCAAGGTGTCCATCAAGGGCTGGCAGGAGGGCACCACGCTTACGCCCGCGGAGATGATGCGGCAGACCGATGAGTATTGCTCGGGCTTTCTCTACACGCACATCGATACCGAAGGCACCATGAGCGGCTTCCCTTTCGAAGTGATTGCACCGTTGAAGGAGGCCACCACGCGCAAGCTCATCGTGGCCGGCGGCATCAAGTCGATGGAGGAAGTAAACCGGCTCGACGACATTGGAGTGGACGCCGTGGTGGGAATGGCCGTTTATACCGGAGCTCTCAAGGCCTAGAGCTGCCTTTCGCGCACGGAACTGCATATTCACGCGCTGGCATGGCGGGCCTGCCTGTGTTTTGATACCCTTTTCGGTTGGACGAAGTTCGACTTGAAAGCCAGAGAAGTCCCGGGCCAACGTGCCGGGCGAGGAGCACCGTGTCACAAGCTCAGGTCATTCCATCTGCAGAAGTCAGCACGGAAAGCCAGCTAAAAGAACATATTTTCGATCTGTTCCGGCGCTGGGGATACCTCGAGGCCAACCTCGACCCGCTCGGCCACTTCACCCCACTTGATTATCCCGAGTTGAGGATCAGCGGAGCCGACGCCGAACGCGCCCGCCAGATCTATTGCGGCACCATCGGCGCCGAGTTCATGCACATCCCCGATCTGGCGCGTCGCCAGTGGATCATCGACCGCCTGGAGGGTCCGCAGGCCGAGGTCGATCGCGAAGCCATTTTGAAGCAACTGCTGGAAGCCGACATCTTCGAACAGATGCTGCAGACGCTCTACATCGGCACCAAGCGATTCTCGCTCGAAGGCAACACCGCGCTGATCCCGATGATGGAGGAAATTCTTCGCGGAGCCGCCGCGCATGGCGCCGAAGAATGCGTCATGGCGATGAGCCATCGCGGACGCCTGGCCGCGGTCTGCAACACGGTGGGACGCACGGCCACCGATATCTACGCCGGGTTCGAGGATGTCGATCCGCGCTCCACTCTCGGCGGCGGCGATGTGAAATATCATCAGGGCGCCACCGGCTTCCGCGAATTCAACGGCCAGCGCATGCGGATTCATCTGGTGAGCAACCCCAGCCATCTGGAAGCGGTCGATCCCGTGGCCCTGGGGCGGGTGCGCGCCAAGCAGACCCGGCGCGGCGCCGAGGGAAAGCGCACGACGCTGCCCGTACTCATGCACGGTGACTCGGCCTTTGCCGGTCAGGGCATCTGGGCCGAGACCCTCAACATGAGCTATCTGCAGGCCTACGATGTCGGCGGCACCATCAACATCATCGTCAACAACCTGCTGGGCTTCACCACCAATCCCAACGAATATGCCAGCGGACGCTTCGCCAGCGACCTGGCCAAGCGTCTGCCGATTCCAATCTTCCACGTCAACGCGGAGGATCCCGATGCGGTGGTGCGCATCGGCCGACTGGCGCTGGAATACCGCTACCAGTTCGGCTCGGACGTAGTGATCGACCTCATCGGCTATCGCCGTCACGGCCACTCCGAGATCGACGACCCCACCATCACCCAGCCGATCGTTTACGCCAAAATCAAAAACCACCCGCCGCTCTATGAGATTTACGCCAAGCGGCTCGGCATCGACGTAACCGCCCAGGTTGCCGAATCCAGGCAGCGCTACCAGCAGGCCAAGGCCGACGCCAAGGCCATGACCAAAAAGCCGCGGCTCTATAAGTTGCCCGATTACTGGGACGGATTCGTCGGGCGCGCCTGGTCGCCCGAGCGCGAAGTGGATACCGGAGTGGCGCCCGAAGAGATCACGCGCCTGGGACTGAAGCTTTGCGAATACCCCGCGGATTTTCACATTCATCCCAAGGTCGCCGCATTGCTCAAACAACGCCAGGAGATGGCGCAGGGCAAGCGTGCCATCGACTATGGAATGGCCGAGGCCCTGGCCTTTGCCAGCCTCGTCACCCGCGGGGTTCCCATCCGGATGAGCGGACAGGATTCGCGCCGCGGCACCTTCAATCATCGCCATTCCTATCTCATCGACGTGGAAAATGAGAGCGAGTACATGCCACTGCAGCATCTCTCGCCTGGTCAAGCCCTCATCGAGATCTATAACTCGGAGCTCTCCGAAGCCGCCGTGCTCGGCTTCGAATACGGATTCAGCCGCGACTATCCCGAGGCACTCACCCTGTGGGAGGCACAGTTCGGAGATTTCGCCAACGGCGCGCAGATCGTTATCGATCAGTTCATCAGCGCCGGAGAGGAAAAATGGGGACTGCTCTCAGGCCTTGCGCTGCTGCTTCCGCACGGCTATGAGGGCCAGGGGCCGGAACACTCCAGCGCCCGGATTGAGCGCTATCTGCAACTGTGCGCGCGCCAGAACATGCAGGTCTGCCAGCCGTCGTCGGCGGCACAGTTCTTCCACCTCCTGCGCCGTCAGGCTCTTCGCAAGTGGCGCAAGCCGCTGATCTGCTTTACCCCCAAAAGCATGTTGCGCCATCCGGACGCGGCCAGCGATCTGGCTGCGTTCGCTATGCCGCGATTCAAGAACATCGTAGCGGACACCGGCGTTGACCCTGGAGAGGTCAAGCACATCCTGCTCTGCAGCGGAAAGGTGGGCCACGATCTGCAGGCCGAGCGCAAACGGTTGAAGCACGCCGGCACGGCAATTCTGTTTCTCGATCAGCTTTATCCCTTGCCGGAGCAGGACATTCTGGAGGCCCTGGCTCAATACCCGAACGCGCAGGAATTGGTGTGGGTACAAGAGGAGCCAGCCAATATGGGAGCCTTGGGTTTCGTGAAGCCTCGCCTGCGCCGCCTCGTCGGACAGAGACTTCCGGTGCGCTCAATCCAACGGCAGGCTGCGGCCAGTCCCGCGACCGGCTCGGCCAAGGCTCACCAGATGGAGCAGCGCACCCTGCTGTCGCTGGCCTTTACCAGTAGCTAGCGTCACCGGATGAGGGGCGGAACTTGGCCGAGCAAGTTGAGGCCAAGCAGCTTGCGCTCCGGCTGCGCTAAACTAGCTTCATCCATTCTCCCCGTGTTCCAACGGAGATTCTGAAGGGCCTGTAGCTCAACGGTCAGAGCAGAGGACTCATAATCCTTTGGTTGTAGGTTCGAATCCTACCAGGCCCACCAAGAATAACCACCTGATTAATCAATAACATAATAATTGTGTCAACTTCGAACTGAGGCCAACACAAAGGGGTGGCATATGCGCGGGAGGTCCGCAAGTCCGTAGGGTGAATTGGCTTCGCCAACAGTTCGAAATCGTATCAATATTCGGAAGGCCGGTCTTTCGCGAATCCATCCCCAAATTGATCCGCCGCTCGGAGATGGATGCCAGTTGCGTCATCGCGGTGGCCAAACGGTCCAGCACACGTGCGGGATAGATCGCATGGAAGTTTCCTTCATGCACAAACTCGTCTGTCTCGGGGAGAATGATCGGATTGTCGGTCGCAGCGTGTAGTTCCTCGGTGATGCTGCCCACCAAGCTATCGACCATGATCATGACACGCAAAAAGCGGCCAACTCATGGTTGGCCGCCTGTGTGGATGCATCTGGTGCAAAGGCTTACGGCGTGAGAGACACCTGCTGCTGGGTGGAGTTACCGTTGCTGTCCTGGACCTGAATCTGCCAGTTGTACTGCTGCCCGGAGGTCAGCACGCTTGGGTCCGGCGTGTTGGTGAGGTCGCCTGTAGGATCGGTGCCCCAGACAATCTGCGTGACGGTATCGGGGAAGCCATTGGAGTTGGAGTTGTTGCCCGGTATCTGCCAGACCGTCCCGTTGTTGCCCGAAATGTAGAACGAGTAGGTGTAGAGGCTCGGGTCGGCGGGATAGCTCCAGCTAAACGTTGGTGTCGTGTCGCTGGTTGTTCCGGTAGGCGCGAGGTTGGTGGCGAACGCGTCGAGAACGGTTTGCACGGTCTCGGTCGGAGTATCCGGAGCTCCAGTGGCGTAGGTGACCGTCAAGCCGTAGGCGTCAACGCCTGCGTTCGGACGGGCGCCGTTGACACCGATATTGAAGTTGATCTGGGGACTACCACATGAGGTACACACGCCGAAGTCCTGAGGCACGATCACGTTGGGGCCTGAGGTCAGGGTAACGGCCACGGGAAGCTCGACAGCCCCTCTCACATCGAAGTTGAGAGAGTAGTTGTCATTGGTGCCATTCTGTTGCGAGTGCTGGGTTGTCAGCGAGACATTGCTATTGGCACCGGACAACGTCAGGTCTTCGCCGGACAGGGCTTCCGTTATGTTTACGGAGTTGGTGTTGTCGTTGCCATTATTCGTGTTGGTAATGTCGCCTGCATCGACCAAACCGTCGTTGTTCTGGTCGATGATCCCGAAGAAGTAGTAATTGCTACCAGTGGGCACATAGACCGTGTACGCTGCCGGGCTTGTCGGGGGGGTTGTCTTGCTTCCCACCACCGCTGCGTACGGCGTGTTTGTGTTTTGATCGAAGAAGCCGACATACAAAGGACCGGTGGCGGTTCCGGTAAAGGTGACCGTGCCAGTAACTTTGTTGCCGGTTGTGGACGCGCCGATCTTGACTCCACTAGAGACCGCGGACCAGTCGCTGGCCGTCGCTCCAGGCGCCGTGCCCTGGGCGCAGAAGTAATACGTGGTGCCGTTGGTAAGTCCACTCACCAACCAAAGGTCGGTGCCTTTGGAACCAATCGCCTTGAAGGTTTTGCCGGTGGAACTTGTGGTGCATGCCGAGCTGCTGGTGCTCCAGTGGAGCGTGTAGGAAGCAGCCTGTTCCACCTTATTTCCGTTGTTGTCCTTCGTTGTGATCGGCGTGTAGACGATCACCGCGGTGTTGTTGCCAGGGCTCACCTCTTGAATTCCGGGAGTTGAGGAGCCGAAGGCGACCGCCGACGGATTGGTCATGGTGACGGTAACTGGTGCCGGAGTGAAGGTGGAGATGCCCACCGCGGTGCTGCCCGACGGATCGTTATCGTTGGGAGCGCCGTTGCCCAGGATGTCCATATTGGACTGCAGGGTGTAGTTGCCGGGTGCCACGCCCCGGATCGTGAACGGCCCTGGGCCGGAGATGCTGGTGCCTGGCTGACTATTCCCGCCGCCGCAGTTGTTGTTATTCAGCGAGAGATAAATCTGCCCGGTGTCACCCTGGGTGTAACTCACCGTGCCGGTAACCGTGTAGCCCAGAGTCACATTGAAGTTGGTGAGGTTGGAAGTAACAACACCTCCACTCACAGTGACGCTTTGGCTGGCGGGGAAGAAGACGGAACTCGGCCCGCTGATCGATGGGGTAAGTGTGTACGTCCCGTCGGGGATGCCGGTAATGGTGAAGTTCCCGTTCGAGTCGGTGGACACGGGGGATCCGACGGGACCGGAGCCGTTGCTGAGGGTGACCGTAAATGTGGGCAAACTCACGCCGCCGCCGCAGATGTTTTCAAAGATCTGGCTGCTCAGCGTGGCGCCCGAGTTGACGTTGATGGTGTAGGTTTGCGGGGCAGTGGTGACGGGTGGGACTTCGCTGTCCATCACCGTAACGTTGGATAACGTCACCGTGCCCGTTCCGCTCGGTATTCCCGCAATCTGCAACGTGCTGGTGCCGTTTAGATTGGACGCAAACAGGCCAGTGATCGTACCGGAAAGCCCGATAGAACTGCTGCCCGTGGGAACAGTATTGCCGTCCACCGTCCAGGTGTAGGGGCCCACGCCGCCTGTCGCGGTGATCGTTCCGAAGTAGGAGACGCCGTTGTTTGCCGACCCCAGAGTCGCAGGATTGGGGTTGGGCAGAATCAACGGTGCCGGGTTGTTGACCACGATGGTATAGGTGAACGGGCCGAAGGTGACGCCGGTATTGTTGTCCTGCACGGAGACGTTGAACGAGACCGGAGGAGCCGTAGCGGCCGCGTTGGGTGTTCCGCTGATGGTCAGCGTGCCGCCGCTGGAGTTGGAAGTCAGGTTGTCGGAAAGACCCGTGACCTTCCAGTTACTATAGGACCCGCTGCCGCCGGAGGCGGTGATGGTAGCGGTGTAGGGCACGTTGGTGGTTGCTGCCGCCAGTGCGCCGGCTGGGGGCGCCAGAGTCACTGGGCTATAAACCGGAATCGTGATCGTAGCCGTTGCGGTGTTGCTCGCCGAATCCGTGACCTTGGCCGTAAAGCTGACGGGGCTGCCGGTCGTCGAAGTTGGCGTACCGGAAATTACGCCTGCGCCGGACAGGCTCAGGTTGAAGGTCGCAAGGTTGCCAGGCGCCGAAACAGAGAAGGTGTAGCCCGAGCCGGAGCCGCCCGCTGCCTGCAGCGTCTGCGAATAGGCCGAACCGGTGTACGCGGCAGGAGGATTTGTGGTGGTGATGGTTAGCAAATTGGTGATGCTTACCGTGAACGCGAGTTGCGCCGTGTGGCTAGCCGAATCGGCTACGGTAGCCGTGAAGTTGGCAGTTCCGGAGGACGGCGAGACGCCGGCAACCAGACCTGCGGGAGACAGGGTCAGGCCAATCGCCGCAAGGCTGGCGGTTCCCGGACCATCCGTACTCCAACTATCGGCGCCACTTCCGCCGGTCGCATTCAGCCGCGTCGAATAGGCGACACCGACGGTGCCGCCGGGCAGCGTGGCCGGCGTGGTGATTGCGAGGGCGGCTGCAACGGTCAGCGAAAAGGTCTGCGTGCCCGTGTTGCCAACTGAATCGGTAGCCTGAGCCGTAAAGTTGATGGTGCCGCTGGTCGTCGGTATGCCAGAAATGACGCCTGCACTGGACAGGCTCAAACCGGCTGCCGTAAGGGTGTTGGTTCCCGTAACCGTCCAGGTGTATGGCATGCCCGTGCCGCCCGTAGCCACCAGGGTTGCGCCTGGGTAAGCCGCTCCCTGATAACCGGCCGGAAGCGTGGCCGGGGCGACGCTGACTCCCGCCAAGACGTTAATGCTAAACGCTTCGGTAGCGATGTTCCCGGCCGAATCGATAGCCTTCGCCGTAAAGCTCGCGGTTCCGGTAGTCGTTGGCGTACCGGAAATTACGCCTGCGCCGGACAGGTTCAGGTTGAAGGTCGCAAGGTTGCCCGGTACCGAAAGCGTCCAATTATATGGCCCGCCGTTGCCGCCGCTCGCCGCGAGCGTCTGCGAGTATAGGGAATTGGTGTAGGCCGCGGGAAGCGTCGCCGCGGTGGTGATGCTAACGCCGGGTTTGATGGTAATGGAAAGCGTGGAGGTGGTGCCAGCGTTCGAGGCCGAATCCGTCGCCGTAAGCGTGAAACTGGCGGAGCCAAGGATCGGCGTCGCGCCGGAAATCACGCCTGTCGATGAGTTCAGGGTGAGGCCAACGGCCGTCAGGCTGGGCAGTCCCGAAGTAACCGTCCAGGTATAGGGCCCGCCGTTGCCGCCGGTTGCCGCCGGCGCCGTCGAGGTATAACTCAACCCGACGTAGCCGGTCGGCAGCGTGGGCGGGGTAATGATAATCGCGGGATAGCTGACCACAATCGTGTAGCTCTGGGTCGCCGTGTCCCCGAAGGCATCGGCGGCTGTGACGCCAGCCGCAAAGGAACCAACCGCGGTGGGCGTACCCGTGATAGCGCCAGTGCTCGCATTCAGGTTCAGCCCCGTGGGCCAAGTTCCGGTCTTGCTGTAGGTGAGCACACCCGCGCCGCCAGTGGCGGCAGCCGATGCGGTGTAGGAAACGTTATAGGTTCCCGCAGGCAGCGATGCGTTGGTAAAGACGATTGCCGGGGCGGGATTGATGGTCAGGGTCAGCGATGGCGAGGTTGCCTTCAGAGGGGTTGCTTTGCCCGAGTCGGTAAGCTGGAATGTCAGGGTTGCGGGCACTGCAGGGGCGGTTGGCGTTCCGGAGATCACTCCGGTGCTTGGCGCCAGATTCAACCCCGCGGGCAACGTGCCACTGCTTACGCTCCATGTGTAGGGTGTGATTCCGCCACTACCGGCCAGTGTGACCGAGTAAGGCGTCCCCACCGTCCCTGCGGCCAGAGAACTGGTCGTGACGGAAGGCTCTGCCGGCACCGTCAGCGTAATGTTCGAACTTTTGGTTGGACTCGTGATGGAAGTGGCGGTGACCACGACGGTCACTGCCGCAACGGGGTCGGGAGCTGTGTAGGTCGCTGAGCTCGTCGTCACCTTCGACAGGGCTCCCCCACCACTGGCAATTTTCCAGGTAACCCCGCCCGCGACGCTGGCCGTCAGATTCACCGAGTCCCCGGCGTCGACTGTGGTCGCCGATGCGACAATGTGCACGCCGGGCGCGCTCGAACCGCAACCTGAGAGGCAAAGCGCCGCAATCATCGCGACAATCGGAAGGCAAAAAAGCGCACGAGGACGCGGACGAGCAGAGTTCTTCCAAAACACAAGCACCTCTCAAATTGTGGAACGGATTTTCAGACTGAGCTTGAAGAGGAGAATAGGTTGTGCAGCTCTGGATTGTCAATAACGAATATGGTCCAATAGGATTACGAAGGTATTTTACCTTGAGCAGGCGCCGTGTTCCCCGCCTCGTGAGTTTCCCAATACCCGGCTTGAGCGTTCGTAGCCAGAGGACCTGGAGGGAATTGACATTGCTCTCAAGTTGCGTACGATTGCACTCATAATGAGAGCGGATGAACTGGCGGCGTGTTGTTTGGGCAAAGGCAGGGAGCGATCCTCGGTCTCCTGCACGGTCACCCGGATCGTTCGTTTCTTCTAAGCGGCCACCACTTGAATCTATTGTCATTTGCGAGGTGCCGTGTCGATCGAGTTTAGGCGCGAGTTTGTCGTAGCGCGGTTCCAGTCACCTGACGGATCTCGAGTGTTACAACGTCGCACAGAGGTACGTTTCGACCCTCTGCTGGGCACCTCCGCCCGTATTGCCGAGGGAACAAAACTGCAAACCGCCGACCCCGCGGCGTTGGAACCGTTTCAACAACCTGATCACTCCTGCCCTTTCTGTCCCGAACGAGCGGCGGATGCGACGCCGAAGATCATGCCGGAGATCTGTCCAGAAGGGCGTATTCGAGTTGGTGAGACAGTGCTGTTTCCGAACCTCGTGCCATATTCGCAGTATGCCGCCGTTGCAGTGTTTTCGCGACGCCACTGGTTGGACCTGTCGGACTACACGCCCGAACTGATTCGTGACAACTTGACTGCCGCTATCCGCTACATTCGTGCTGTTTATGCCTACGACGATCGCTGTGTCCAGTGTGCTTACAATATCAACTATCTCTTTCCCTCTGGTGGCTCCCTACCACATCCGCACAGCCAAGTCTTTCTTGATCCACATCCGACCACCTTAATGCGTCTTCAGCAACAAGCTGGCGAAGCCTATATGGCTGCACGCGGGCGGTGTTTCTGGGAGGAACTGGCTGAAGAAGAAACCACCCAAGGAGTTCGAGCGGTGGCGCGAGTGGGGAGGATCGCGTGGCTAACCCCATTTGCTCCACTGGGCTTCAACGAAGTGCGTGCCGTGGTGCTCGGCCGCGAAACTCTGCTCGACCTGGATGATACGGACATGGGCGACCTGGCTACTGGGATCAGCCGTGTGCTCGCGTGGTACAAATCTATCGGCTATAACAGCTTCAATCTGGTGCTCTACTCTGGTCCTCTTGGGGCCAGCCACAGTTACCGGATCAATCTCGCAATGGTCACGCGTACAGCGCTCGTGCCGTTTTACCGCAGCGATTCTATGTACCTGGAGCGCCTGCACTGGGAAGCCGCCGTTGATCGTGCGCCGGAGGAAGTGGCGAAACAACTGCGAGTGCATATGCAGAGTGCATGAATCTATCCCGGTGGCCAGGCCAACCCAAGTCCTCCCAGCAGGTGGATGTGCAGGTGAAATACCGATTGTCCCGCGCGTGGTCCGACGTTGCAGACAGTGCGGTATGAATCCGCAATCTTCCGACTGCCTGCGATTCCAGCAGCTAGCAGTTTGTACAACTCCCGTACGCGAGAGCCGCTCACGATTACCGATTCGCGGCGGCGATGCACGTCTTGTGACCGCCACCGAGGTCGACAATCTGTAAAGGCACTTCATACACCTGCTCCAGACAGCGCTCCGTCAGAATTTCCCGAGGGCATCCGTGCGCCAGCAGGCGCCCGGACTTCAGAACCGCGACCTGGCTGGCGCATTCGAAGGCATGATTCGGCGAATGCGTTGTGATCAACAGAGTGAGTCCTGCGGCGGCGAGCCGCTTGATCTGACTTAGAACCCTGATCTGATTTCCAAAATCCAGGTTCGAGGCCGGTTCGTCCATCACAATCACTTGTGCCTGCTGGGCCAGCGCGCGCGCAATCAGCACGAGCTGGCGCTCGCCACCACTTAATTCCGTGTAGCGCGCATCTGCCAGATGAGCGATGCTCAGGGAACGGAGCGCCTCCTCGGCGATTTCCTGATCGAGGCGCCCAGGCGAGGCAAAGAGCTCCAGATGCGAACTTCTGGCCATTAAAACAACATCACGGACGGTAAAGGCGAAGGGCGGTGTATGCGCCTGAGGAACGTAGGCAAACGTACGCGCAAACTTTCGACGCGACCATCCCGCAGTGTCGTTTTGTTCAAAACAGATGCGGCCGCTCGTTACCGGCAGAAGACCCAGAATCGCCTTGAATAACGTTGTTTTACCGGAACCATTAGCACCCAGCAGACACAGAATGTTGCCGGCTTGCAGCGTAAACGAAACCCCATGAATGATCTCGCGTTCCCCATATCCGCAGCTAACGTTGCCGACTTCCAGCATCACGCCCACCCTTTGTGGGCACGCAGCAGCAGATAGAGAAAGAAGGGCGCGCCGACCAGCGAAGTCAGAATTCCAAGGGAAATTTCCGTAGCGCAGACCGAACGTGCCAAGTCGTCAACCAGCAAGAGATACGTTCCCCCCATCAATAAGGACGCAGGAAGAAGCACACGGTAGTCGGGGCCGACGAACATTCTCGCCAGATGCGGGATCACCAGTCCAACCCAACCTATCAGGCCGGCAACGGAAACGGCAGAAGCGGTGAGCAGCGTTGCGCAAAGAATAATCACCCAACGGAAGCTCCGAGTATCGACCCCAAGGGCGGACGCTTCTTCTTCTCCGAACGAAAGTACGTTCAACTGCCAGCGCAGCAGAAACAGCGGCACAACCCCGAGCACTGCCAACGGCAACAGAAACTTGAGTCCCTTGAGCGAAGCCGACGACAAGCTACCCATCAACCAAAAGGTGATCGCGGGCAGCTTATTGTCAGGATCGGCAACGGACTTTATGAGCGAGATCAGAGCAGTAAAGATCGAACCCACCACGATGCCCGCCAGGATCATGATGAGAACAGGGTCTCCACTGCGTTTCATGCGGGCAGAGATGACGCAGGTCAGCATCACTGCAAACAGCCCGCAGGCAAAAGAAGTAAGTTGAACGCCGAACATATTGAAGCCCAACAGAATTGCTGCGGCGGCGCCGAATCCGGCCCCAGCCGAGGCCCCCAGAATGTCCGGTGAAACCATCGGGTTCTTGAATATGCCCTGGTACGCGGCGCCGGATGCGGAGAGTCCGGCACCGATAAGAATGCCGGTAAGTATCCTGGGAAGCCGCACCTCAAGAAGGACGATTCCCCCGACACCGCTGTTGCGCGGTGCAGTGAGAATTCCCCACCAGGACGAAAGAGGAACATGATAGCGGCCAATCATCAGCGAACAGCCGGAGGCAACGAGAAGCGCTACGCATAGTCCCGTGAGCCGAAGCGCGATTCGCGAAGAACCTGTGCGGCGATTCGACGGCGCATGCAGATTCAAGGCGGAAACATTGGTGTCTTCTGCTTTTGAGGCCTGGGGAGCCATAGAGTACCCTTGTTTTCCTTTAGTACCGAGTCGCGTCACGCGGCATCAGTATAGAGCGCACCTCATCGTCGTTGAGGCTGTAATGGAAGAACTGGCGGTAGAAGTCCTTGGTCTCTTTTGCGATGTCGAGAGATCGAAACTTAGCGGGATATAAAGTCTTGGCCGCCCACTGGATCTGCAGCGCTTCCTCCCCATCATGCCGGTCCCAGGAATACACTCCCTTTGGATTGACGTAAACCCGGCCCTGCTGGACGGCTTTGAGCCGCCTCCATTGTGGGCTGTTCAGGATGGCTTCCCGGTCCTGCTCGGTAGTGCCTACAATGATCACGTCCGGATTCCAATTCATAACCTGCTCGATCGAAACCGTACTCATCACTCCGAATAGATCTTTTGCCGCGTTTACTCCTCCCGCTGCTTGAATCCACGCGTCAATAATCGTGTCCCGGGCGTCAACTCGGATGGGCGATACACTCATCACATGCAAGACGGTTGGCTTGTGATCGGCCGGAACGCTCGATAGCACACGATGAATGTCGGCTAACCTGGAATCAAAGTACCTCAGCCATTCTTCAGCCTTCTTTGTCTCATCCGGCCCGAGCAATTGCCCGGTCAGCAGCACGGTCTGCCTAAGTTCCTCGAGATTGGTCATATAAAAGGTCACTGTAGGGATTCCGACGCTGTTGATGGTGCCCGCCAGCGCAGTCATGCTGCGGGTGTTGCTCTTTCCCCCGCCGGTGGTCGTGATGACGACCTGCGGGTTGGCTTTCAACAGCTCTTCCAGGTTGACGTCCCCGATTGTGAACGGCGCCGCGATCCGGCCAAATCCCGGGTCGATCATCTTGATCCAAGGTAAGGACTGAGAGACCGTGCTGGTCGCCACCAGCTTGCTCCCAGCTCCCAGCAGCATAACGACCTCGTTATTGGCGGGCCAAACGTCTCCGATCCGGGTAACGTTCGTCGGTATCGTGACCGTATGTCCAGCCATGTCCGTAAAGTTTCGAGTGCTGGCGGGTGAGGCCGCCGCACCAAACCCAAATTGTGGAAACAATGCGAAGATGATCGTAACGAGTAACGGCAAGCAGTAATTCATAATGGTTCCTCATGCGAACAAGGTTTCGCCGACGTCCCAATCTCCGCTATGGACGAAGGTGAACTTTGGCGCAACAACGGTCCGGCTCCTCAGGCGAGATGAATGCCGGTGGCACGCGTGCCGTAACCGATGATGCTCCGCCTCGCAGTGGGACCAATGATATGTATTCTATATGCGACACATGTTGCTGATACAAAGATAGGGCGCAGGAGGACGAATGCAGAGGCTGGCGATGTGTTTCGTAATGATTGCAATGATGCTGTCGAGCATTGCAATGATGGCGCAGCTTGCACTGGAAGTCGAAGGCGGCGCGCAGAAGACAATCTCGCAATCTGTTTTCCGAAAGATGCCGCATCAAACATTGACCGTTACAAATCCACATACCAGGAAAACGGAAAAGTACGAGGGCGTACCATTACGCGCCTTGCTGGATCAAGTTGGAGTCCCGGCTGGTGAGCAGCTGCGCGGCCCTGAGATGCGCGACTACATCGTCGTCAGCGCAAAAGACGATTACGAAGTCGTGCTGGCTCTTGAAGAGGTCGATCCGATGTTCCAGCAGAACCAGATTCTGGTAGCCGATAAGTTGGACGGCAAGCCGCTCGACGAGAAACATGGCCCCCTACAACTGGTCGTACCTGAGGATCAACGTCCCGCGCGATGGGTACGAATGATCAAAAGAATCAGCGTGCGCCATACGCCCTGACCGGGTGTTCGTGGCCTTGCCAAGCGTCAAGGATGTAGTTTGGTCCTGATCGGGATCGAGATGGCCGGGTGTATCTAAACCCACCAGGGGTAGCTCAAGCTGCCAAAAGCGGGTCTATCGAACAACTGGACCTGACGAAGCCCGACTCGCACCAGCGGCGGCAGTGCATTCGTGACGAACTTGGGTTAGGCTGTTGAGCGGAGTTCGTGGAATCGCATATGCATCGTTGCCTGTTCACCTGCCTGTTGGTGTTTCTGCTGACTGGCGCCGCGCAGACCCAGTACGACTCGAATTTGCAGCCCGATTCGCAACCTAATTCGCAACCCAGTGTAAGGCTTGGGGGGCAGAGCTTTAGCGATTTGTATGCCGCGCAAAGGATACTGCTCGCCAGCTTTTGTCGGCTGGATTTTGAAGGCGCCCGCCTCCAGGCAGGGGGATGGGATCGCTTCCGGCCCTACACATCCCTGCGCGACAATCCTGAATTTACGCGCATCCTGATCGTGACCCGCTTTGACATCGAAACTCCCGATCAGCCCTCCGAGGAGTTGAGCGTGCACTTCCAGTCCCTGGGATCCTATCAGCTGGGCGAGGGCTATACCGCAGACAAATCGAGCCAGTCGGCTGAGTTCCGGATGCAGGAGCAGAACGGAGCGCTCATGATCACGGCGGTGAGTCCGGAGAGCCCGCATGTGTCGCCGCGCGCCGCGCTGGCGTGGATGAAACGGTTGCTGGACGACCCCAAGACCGACGATCTGGAGCGGCAACATCTGCGGGACGCAGTGAATCAATTAAATACGCTTCTGACCCCGGTTCCCGCCGCGCCGGGCGGGCAATAGTGCGTTAGGTGCGCCGTTTAATAGTTCCTTTGGGTTAGGGACTAAGTATAAATTTGTGGATTTCTCACCAGAGCTCGACATCCATTTCATTCGACGTTGTTTCTAACTTGCTGATTTGCGAGTTGCAGATGTGCCGAAAGACTGCGGGCATGATCTGGAACCAGGCCGTGGGAATCACCGCATTTTTTACGTCTACTCGGCAAGATTGAACTCGCAACAACTAAGGTGCACCTCTCGTGCGAGGAGGAAATCCGTGACTGATTGCAGGCGAGATTCACACTCGAGACTAGATGTGGTGACCATCTTTTGCCGACCGGCGAAAGAACCACTGCAAAGGTTCGTGGCTTTTGCGTGGGTAATGTTTTGGTGCTGTATTTTACTAACCTGGGCACAGGGTTCCACAGCCAAACAAACGTCCTCTCAAAACCTTACCGATCCGACCAGCGGCTCAACCTACGTTGGCACCGACGTCTGCAAGACCTGCCACGAAGATAAGTTCAACAACATTGAGGCAAGCCCGCATTACCGAACCAACCTGCCCAAGATAAGGGGCGAAGAGGTGCATGGCTGCGAGTCTTGCCATGGTCCGGGCTCGGCCCATGTGGCAGGAGGCGGCGATGTCACCAAGATCTTCACCTTCACCGGCGTAAGGCCGGAGGCCATCACGCAGCGCTGTATGAGCTGTCATGAGGCCAATCCTGAACAGAATCATTTCCTGCGTTCCACTCACAACCAGAACGGAGTTACCTGTACCTCCTGCCACTCCGTGCATCACTCCACGCTGGAGAATCTACTGGTGCAGAAGCAAACGCAGTTGTGCTTCTCCTGCCACGTCGAACAGAAAGCCGATTTCCAGAAGCCTTTCCATCATCGCGTTGAAGAGGGGCTGATCAAGTGTGACGATTGCCACAACCCGCACGGAGAGGTGCGGGACCGCCAATTGCGCTCCACGGCCGATGGCGACATGATCTGCTTCAAATGCCATAGCGACAAGCGCGGGCCTTTTGTCTTCGAGCACGAACCCGTCAAGGGGGAGGGCTGCCAGACCTGCCACACCGCGCACGGCTCTCCGTATCCGCGCATGCTGCTGACCGCACGCGTGAACTCGCTTTGCCTGCAGTGCCATGTGACGATCCCCGCCGGTCCGCATCCACAGAACGCGATCCGGCAAGATTGCATTCTGTGCCACATGAGTATCCACGGTTCCAATATCGATCCCAGATTCTTTAGGTAAGACAAGGAGAAGACGATGGCCCACACCCCCCAAAATTTGCCGCGGCCTCGCTTCAGGGAAGAGGTGCCGCTGGATCGGAGCCGGAGTATGAATACGAAGAAGAGAATGCTGTCCGCCGCCATCCTAGCGCTGGCATTGCCGCTGTGCGCTCTGGCACAGGCCAAGGACGATAGCGCGCCGCCGCCCGCCACGGGCAGTATCCAAGACGGATACGTTATTCAGCAGTCGGTCGAATTCGGCGGCCGCTTTGCTAGCGTCGACGGCAATGAGCAGTTGTATGACACGCTGGTGAACCTGCATACCGGTCCGCGCCTTTTCGGGCAGGAGCTGTACATGCGCCCGCTGACCCGCGGCTCGGGGCCCTTCGACAGCCTGTACCTGAGCAGCTTCGGCTTCGGCGGCGACCCCAATGACATGGTTCGGTTGCGCGCCGAGAAGGGCAAATGGTATGACTTCCTCGGCCTCTACCGGCGGGACCAGAACTACTTCGACTTCAACCTGTTTGCCAACCCGTTGAACCTGAATCAGGGCATCGGCGCGGCGCTGAAGACCACGACCTTCGATCCGACGACGATGCCGTGGTACGCGAACAGCCCGCACTTCCAGGACATAACCCGCAATATGGGCGACTTCAGCCTCACCCTGTTTCCGCAGTCGAAGATCCGCATCCGCCTTGGATTCGCGCGCAACGACAACCAAGGCACGCTGGACACGACCCTGGAGTCCTTCCGCACCATCATCACTGAACATGACCGGTGGCGTTCGGATCGATACCAGTTCGGCATCGACTTCCGGCTGGCAAAACGCACCACCGTCAGCTTCGACCAGATCTTCGAGCATGACAGGGTCGATCTCAACTTTATGGACGGCAACCTGTCCTTCACCGACAGCGCGACCGGGACGCCGGTGGATATTGGGATTCTCTTCCCGCCATCCAGTTGCACTCCCGTCACCAACGTTACCTTCCCAGGGAGCAACGTCTATGTTCCCAGCGCAGGGTGCAACACCGGCCTGTTCAGCTTCAATCGCTCGGGAAACGTGCGGACCAATATTCCGACCTCGCGGCTGGCGCTGGTGTCCAACTACTTCCGTAAGCTGGATGTGGTTGCCTCGGGTGCCTATAGCTCCGGGCAATCGGATTTCTCCAACTATCACGAATTCAGCAACGGCTTCGGCAACTCCGGGCACGTGGACAGCCTCATCACCGGCGGGACGCATACCGATCGCGTTTCGGGCAACGCGGATCTCGGCTTGACGTATCGCTTCAACGGGACACTGAGTGCTTCTGACACATTCCGCTGGCTGGACTGGCGCGACCCGGGCAACTTCGATCAAGCGAACTTTACCTGTACCGCGACACCCGCTCCCGGCCTGACCTCGGCCACCGCGGGCTGCACCACGGCGGGCGCCACCAACCTGTATCTCACCTACATTGCCGAGCGTACCTTTTTCAACACGGCCAAGGTGACCTGGACTCCGGTCCGCCGCTTCAGCGGTTATGTCGGGTACCGTTACGGACGCCGGGAACTGACCGGTGACCCGTCGGGCGAGTCCACCATTCTGAACAGCTACTACCTGATCACCAATGGCACGCCCGATGCCCCGGAGAACACCACCAGGATCAACGAACACACGGCGCTGGTGGGAATGGTGTACCACCCGACCGATGCATGGCGGATCAATGCCGACACCGAGTTGCTGAGCGCCGACAACTTTTTTACTAATATTTCGCCGCGGCACCAGCAGCGGGTGCGGCTGAATACGGTATACAAACTGAATCGCTGGGCGAGCCTCAATGGCGGCGTGCATTTCGTCGAGACGCGGAATGACTTCGCCGAAAATATCAATGGAGCATCCACCGTGCTGCCGCCGTTTAGTCCCGCGACCCCGAACCTGTTCCCCCCCGGTGTCCCCCCCGCATACGGACACAAGGACCACTGGCGTTACTTCACATTCGGAGCGAGCCTCAATCCCGATAAGTGGGTTGGATTCGACTTCGGATGGACCTACCTGGACCAATTGATCAATTCAGCGACCTGTGTGCCCATCCAATACAACACCATCGTGCAGCCCGTTTCGGCTTTCTGCGTCAATGCGAATAACGCGCCTCCCACGACCACTCCTCCTGCCGGGACCTCGACTGTCGACCTGCCGCTGAACCTGAACTATCAGGAGCGGACCAACACCGGTTATGCGATTCTCACACTCCGGCCAATTCCTCGCGTTACTCTGAACTTCGGCTACGAAATCACCAGCACCGCCGGTTATAACCGGTGGCTGCTGCCGGGCGGAAGCGACAGCACCGGACAGTTGCTGGTGGTGAGCGATATTTATGGCAACAGTCCGCCGCTGGCCGGCAACGTCGGGACCTGTCCGTCGGCGTCCACCCCGGTCGGGGCCAACTGCGCCTTCCCTGGGCCGTTCCCCGACGCCCCGCTTTCCCAAGCTTTGAACTGGCACAAACCCAGCGCCGGCGTCGCGGTGGATGTCACCAAGAATTTCACCGTTAAGGCTGGCTACGCCTATTACGATTACAACGAAAAGGAAACGCGCGGGCTACCCCTGGCACTGCTGCCGCGCGACTTCCACGCCAGCATGGGAACCATCTCTCTGAAATACTCGTTCTAGCTGCGGCGAGGAGGGAGTTGCAGACCTTGCAGGTCTGCAACTCGTAATTCAGGAAGCCAGGTGACCGCACCCGGGGAAAGCGCTGGTGGAGACCGCGCGGCAACTCCAAGAGTTCGCGGCCCGATATGCGGCGCCGGAGGCGGAGAGTCCAGGAAAGAACAGAACGAAACAAAATGAGCATTGTCCGATCTTCCAGTCTAACTTCAACAATCGGAAGCTCTTAATCAAAATATGTGGGCAGGAATGAATCACGCCAAACATCCGGTTTTGCCGAAGGTTGTGGAACATCAGCCGAGCGCCTTGGCCAAAACGTCGGTAAAATCGGATGCGACAATGTCCCGCCTCCAATCTCTAACAAACCTCTAATAAATAAAAAGTGCGCCTAGTTCCCGAATTGCATCTGAACACTGAAGTTTAGGAGTTGCTCCACGCACTCCGAGGCCGAGACCGGCGCGAGGGGTTACTCCCTTCCTGCTCAGTGCGTACAGAGGGCAAATTGTTCCAAACTCAGAGCCTTACGGTCATTGTGAAATGGCTGGCATGCGGGGTGATTTCGATCGACCTGGGGCTGGTGATTTTCATTTTGTTCCGTCGGGCCGCTCACAACCGGTTTTATTCGCGCAAAGACGCCGCGCAAAGACGTTACTCGGTGATCATCGCCGAATGCTTCGGCGGCAAAGTCAGCTTGGAGCGTTCGGCTCTGCTATTGAATGCCGGTGGAGGGCCGGAGCGCGAGGCGGCAAGAACACTCTTGCTGGGAAGCATCCGGGCGACGACTCAGCGACAGGCAACCGATTTACTGGTAGCTCTCGGGTTCGTTCAGGAATGGACTGAGCAGGCATTCGGCAAACGCCGTGCGGGGGAATTGCTGCGCTCCATCACCCAAGATCAACGGGTCTCTGCCCCCCTACAACCCACGTCGCGGAGAAGACCGAAAGCCCGGCGTTTCCGCCGTTGGCGGGTGTTCTCCATTTCGCGGGCGGTTGCGGTCTCCCGGCTGGGGCGGCTATCGCCGGAGTTCTCCGGCCGCTTCATGCAGGAAGCGTTGCGCGACCCCTCACCGTATGTTGGCCGTATGGCGGTAACATCCATCGGGCGCAACCAAATCCCGGATGGCGTACCCATCCTGCTGCAAGAACTTCGCCGATCCGTGGATGGCGAAACCGAATTGCCTATACGATCGATCCAGACTGCGCTGGTGCGGTATTCGATCGCGGAACTCCGGCACATCACGTTCTACTTGAAACACGGCAGTGCACGGTTCCGTTTCCTGGCGGTTAATAGCATTCGCGAGATGTGCGCTAGGGCGGAATCGGCGCACAGCGGCGGTTTGGAATTTCCGGCGGAACTGCGGCGGTGGTTTCTGGAGGAGGCGGTGCGAGACGAATCTCCGGATGTGCGTGCCCGCAGTGCCGGAGTGATCGGCCATTTCCGCAGTCCCGAAGCCATGCAGGCTCTGCGGCTGCTGATGGGAGATCCCAATGAGTTCGTGCGGCTGCACAGCGTGCGAGCCAGCGCCGATCCCTACTATGCAGGCCTGATCGGAGACACTCTGCGGCGCATTACCGACCAACGCTGGCGGGTGCGCGAGGCAGCGGTGAAAACCGTGGGCAGCTTTCAGACCACGGGCAGGCAGCAGTTAGAGCAATACTTTCTGGACACGACTGACCGCTACGCCAGCGAGCAGATTGGCGAAGAGCTGCAACGCAGCGGAACGGCGCTGCGAATCGTCGCGGCGCTCGCCACGTCTGGCAGCGAAGGGACCCGGGCCCGCAAGGTCTGTTGCAAGATGGCGGAGCTCGGCATGGTTTCTCTGATGGCCGAAGAGCTGGCTTCGGAAAAGTCCATCGATCTCCGCACCCAGCTACTGGACGTTCTCAGCGCATCCGCAACGCCTCAGTTCATTGACGCGTTGCGCTGGATCGTGGCGCGGCAGGCGGACCCGCTGAACCGAAGAGCGGAAGCACTGCTCCGAGTTTACGAGAGCAAGCCGGTAAACGCCGGGGAGCGGGCGGACTGAAATGAAGGCCGTTTTTTTTCACTTTCTGGAGTACGCCAACGTTGTCTTTCTGGCGTATTTCCTTGCGGCCAATGCGGTGTACACGGTTTTGATGTGCCTGTCGCTTTACGCGGTATCGCTGCACTCCAAGTTTGCCGCGGAAAAACCCTACGGCGACATGGCCGATTCGCCCATTACGCCGCCGATTACGCTGATCGTGCCCGCCTATAACGAGGAGGATGCGATTGTCGATACCGTGCTCTCGTTGCGCGATCTCAACTACCCCGGGAAGGAGATTCTGGTGGTGGACGACGGCTCGGATGACGGGACGGTGCGGCAATTAATCGAACGGTTCCAGTTACGGCGCGTGGATGTTATCTATCGTGAAGCGATCAAGACCTCGCCGGTGAAGGCGTTTTACCACAACCCGGAAATGCAGGAACTGCTGGTGATGGAGGTCGAGCACGGGGGAAAGTCGTGCGCTCTCAATGCCGGCATCAACATGGCGCGAAGCCCGTATTTTTGCACCGTCGACGCCGATTCGATTGTGGAGAAGGATGCCTTGCTGCGCTTGATGGCCCCGGTGGTACAGTCCACGCAAAACACGGTGGTGAGCGGCGGCATTGTGCGCATCGCGAACGGATGCGGCGTCTATCACGGGATCATCACCAAGATCGACCTGGCCCAGAGCTGGCTGGAACGGTGCCAAACGGTGGAGTACATCCGCACGTTCCTGTTCGGACGTCCGGGGTGGAACGCGCTGAACGCGACGTTCATCACCTCGGGGGCATTCTGCCTGCTGCATAAAGAATCGGTGATCGAAGTGGGAGGATTCAGTCGCGAGACGGTAACGGAAGATATTGACATGATCGCAAGTCTGCGGCGGTCTCTCACCGACAAGAAACGGGCGTACCGCATCGTATTTACCACCGATCCTATCTGCTGGACGGAGGCTCCAAGAACCGTTAAGATGCTGGCGCGCCAGCGGCGGCGGTGGCAACTCGGTCTCACCCAGACAGTCATGAAAAATTTCGACATGACCTTTAACCCACGCTTCGGGAGCATGGGTCTTTTGAGCATGCCGTTTCACGCCTATCTTGAGGCACTCGGATGCGTCGTGGAGGCGCTCGGCACTTTTCTCATACCTCTTTCCTATTTTCTCGGGGCGATGCCGCTGCCAACATTTCTTCTGTTCATGTTTCTCGCCGTGGGATACGGGACCTTGCTTTCAATGGGGTCTGTGGTCATGGAGGAGCTAACGCTGCGGCGCTATCCTACATGGAAACATATCGCGCTGCTGATGTGCTACGCGGTGATTGAGAACCTGGGGTATCGGCAGATGGTCACCATGTTTCGGGCACACGGGGTGCTGCAATACTTTGCCGGTCGCAAGCGTTGGGAAGCGGTGCAACACAAGGGCATCTCTTCCCATAGCGCGGCTGCACAGGAAGCCTGAGCGGGGTCGAATACACGGCGGTGGTGTATTGCCGAGTTCTCTACAGGAGGGTTGGCTTGGCTTGGAGGTCAAAGTTGATTTGCGGCTATCGACTTCGAGTACTGGTGTATCTGGCAGTTGCCGTGGCCGCACTGGTAGTTGCAAGCGCCTCCCTGGGGTTTGCCGACGACGTGCTGTCGCAAGCAAAATCGTTGGCATACAGCGGCAAGAGCCAGCGCGACGCGGCATTGGAGCTTTTGCAGCGGCATCTGGCGCAAGAGCCGGATGACATCGACGCCAGACTTTTTTATGGCATCGTTCTCTCCTGGCAGGGCAGATATGACGAGGCCCGCGAACAGCTCTCACAGGTCCTAGCCAAGCACCCCGGCTACGAGGACGCATTGCTGGCCCTGATCAACGTCGAGCTCTGGTCGGATCACCCCGCTCGCGCCGAGCAACTTGCACGCGAGGGGCTGGCACAGAAGCCCAACAATCCGGACCTGCTGATTGCGCAGGCGCATGCACTCCGCAACCAGGGGCGCCACGCCGATGCCATCGCCGCGCTCGACCAGGTCTTGCGGCTGAGCCCCGGCAACATTGAGGCGAAACAGATGCGGAACGCAATCGCCGAAGGCGTGGACAAATGGGATACCCAGCCGGTGGCCGAGTCCGACTTCTCCTACTACTGGTACAGCGATGGCCGCACTCCTCTGATCCAGAGTGCGTTGAGCATGCGTGTGCCTACTCCCATAGGGTCGGTGATCGCGACGGAGAGCCGCGCCGACCAGTACTCGCTGGTAAGCTACCAGACGGACCTGGAGTTTTATCCGCATTTCCGTTCCGGTGTGTATGGCTATCTGGAGTTCGGCTACTCGGCGGACGCCAATCTCTATCCGGGGTATCGCGGCTCCGCTGACTTGTTTGCCAGCGTGGGAAAAGGCTATGAAGTCTCCGGCGGATATCGGCACTTGCAATTCAGCAGCGGAGTGAACATTTATACCTTCGCGTTGGCGAAATACCATGGAAAATGGTTGTTTACCGGGCGCGGCTTTGTTACGCCGGGAAACCCTGGAACTTCGGGTACCGCGTTACTTGAGGCGCGGCGATTCTTCGGTTCCGAGGGGCTGTACAACTATCTTGAGTTCCGCTACAGCGTGGGAGCTTCTCCGGCACAGGCTACTACCATCGGAGAAATCCAGACACTTACGTCCCAGAGCTTCCATGCTACGTTGAACAAAGTGGTTCATAAAAGGTGGGCCTTGGTGGGCAACGGAGGGATTGACACGGAGCAGCAGGCCGGGCTGCATAATCTGCGAAGGTATCAAGTGGAAGGTTCGATCTATTACAGGTTCTGAGTGAAAATCAATCGATCCACGTTGCTGGCTCTCGGCTTACCGCTGTTGCTGGCCGCCGCCTATATTGGCCTGATGGTGACGCCGTGGGCCGGAGGTGAACCGCCGGCGCGGCAACTGGCTGCCGAAAAGTCCAGCGCACTGTGGAGCGATAGCCAGTCGCTGTTCAAGCAATCCAAATATCACGAGGCTCTGGCGGCGGCGCTGAAGTTGCACGAGGCTTACCCAGGCAATCATCTCTACATTGAAATGGCCGCGACAAGCTATGGACGGCTGGGCGATTATCAACACGAGGCCGAGTTTTGGGAGAAGTATTTCGATCGCGCACCCAACCCGGTTACGGCGTGCCCGCAAATTGGCCAGGCATATTGGAAACAAGGCAGAAAAGATGAGGCCATCGGTGCTTTTGAGCGCTGCCTGGCGCGCGATCCGACGAACGCCGATTCCATATTTTTTCTGGCGCACGCACTGGAAATGACAGGGAAACTCGATCGGGCGGCCGGCCTTTACCGGCAGGGGATGAAGCTTGCGCCTGAGTATGAGGACATGAAGACTGGATTGGCGCGCGTCTGGCTGCATGAGGGAAAAGCTGCCCAAGCGGAGCAGGCGTCGCAACAGGTTCTGCAGCACTCGCCCGATAACCTCGATGCGTTGCTGGTGGCTGGACTGGCATGTTCCGCCGAAGGGCAGTTCCAGAAAGCCAAAGAATATCTCGCGAGAGGGGTGCAACTCTCAGGCACAGACGCTGAGTTTCACGAAGCCCTGGCCGCCATTGCCGAGCGCCAGAACGATCCGCGGGAAGCGCTTCGCCAATACGACGCCATTGTCGCACAGCAGCCTGAGGACCGGGGTATCGCGGCCAAGCGAAACGCGTTGCGCGAAAAGGTTCGGTGATGTTGTCCAGAATCGGATTTGTAATTGCCCGGCTTTGCCTGGCTTGCTTCGCGATCTTGACGGCCAGCTATTGCCTGCTGGCCTACATACCCTTTACTTATTTTCAGATCCACCTTGGCGGGCTCCTGCCCTGGCTTGCTGCCTTTGCCCACCTGCAGCCATATCTTTATTGGCCGGCATTCCTATCAGGAGCGATAACGCTTCCATCCTTCAGCAATGACCGGACCCGGTCTCTCAGCGTGCTCTTTATCGTTGTTTACGTCCTCCTTGGTCTGCGGCTTTCGGCTCATCCTTTGCTGACTTCGCTGGCAGATGAGAAGGTAAACATTTTGTGGTGTGTCCTCTCCCTGCTGCCGCTGCTTTGGATGGGGCTGCTTGACTGGCGAGCCGCGGAGCATGGACTGGTGTGGGAACTGCCGGACCATGTTGAGGACCCAGTTGAGACACGCCGCGTTTGCGTAGCGTGTTTGCTAACCTCCGCATACGTTTGGCTGTTCTCCGCGGTGATCGGCGTAATCCGCGCATGGCTCAACGCGAACATCGCATTGGATGGCCACTTTGCGTATGAATTGCTCTGGAGCCTGCTCTTTCACCTTGCGATCGGCATGTCGGTTTTCCTGGCCCTGAACTTTACGCTGGTGCTGGCCCGTATGCTCTCGTCCAAGCCGAACGTGCAGGTCATTTTTTGCGGCGTGCTTGCAATGGGGATCGTGGTGCTGGTTTTGCAGCGCGTTGTCTTCGTCCGGCTCTCGTTCAACGGCTGGCTGGCCGCCTTGGTGGCAGTCATGGCGGCTGCCAGTATCGTTGTCTATTTCATTGGAATCCACGCCAGACTGTACCACCCGGACGAAGGTCCCATGCACAGCGTGCTGGAACTTCTGGTCTTTCCGCGCCGGTTGAGCTCGATGCCGTCAGCGGCACGCGTTCTCTGCCTGATTGCCGGATCGGCCATGGTTGGTTACGCGCTGATCGAGGCTGCCACGTTCGACTGGGGACATCTAATTCAGATACTCACAATCCTCTCCGGTTGGGCCGCGGTGTTTGGATTTTTCTACCTCACACTGCCGGTCCGCCCGTCTGGTAACGGTTGGGGAACGGACCGGTTGGTGATCGGTGCCGCGCTGCCGATCTGCCTGTGCATGGGCGTTGCCGTTATGCAGTCGAGAGGAAGCGCGCAGCCACACGCCGCTGAGTCGGCCGCTTTGCTTGAACGTTATAGCCGCTATGACGTTGGTTTCCTGGTAGCGCGCAGTGTGTTCTCCTTGCCCACGGCGACAACGCAGGGGGGCTCACTTTATACGTTTATGGCGGCCAATACGAATATTCCCCGCTCGGTGCGCACCGCGCCGGCGGAGGTGAAACTTGTCCGCGACCTCCGTGCCAGCACCGGCCCCAAGCCAAACATCTTCGTGTTCGTGATCGACAGTCTGCGACGGGACTACCTGTCGCCCTACAATTCCGCAGTGAACTTCACTCCGGCCATCGGAGCGTTTGCGCGGGACAGCGTAGTGATGGAAAACGCGTTCACCCATTATGCCGGCACCGGTCTCTCGGAGCCTTCCATTTGGGCAGGAGCGATGCTGTTGCACAAGCAGTACGTCACGCCGTTTTATCCGATGGATTCTTTGCAGAAGCTGCTCGATATCGAAGGGTACCGCCAATTCATCACCAAGGATGACATTCTGAGCACGATCTTGAGACCTTCGCCGCTCATCACCGAACTCGATGCCGGCTGGCCAACCATGAGATGTGAACTCTGCCGGACACTCGCGGAATTGCAGAGCAAGATCAGCAGCGCCAATTTAGAGAAGCGGCCCATCTTCGCCTACACGCAGCCGCAAAACATCCATATCTCGGTCATCAATCGCGAGGAGCGGACTGCGTCAACCGGCCAGCCTTACTCTGGGTTCGAAGCAGATTACGCCGCGCGGATCAAGAGCATGGACCATTGCTTTGGGGATTTTATTCAGTTTCTGAAGGAGCGCGGAATCTACGAGAACAGCGTCGTAATTCTAACTTCCGATCATGGCGACGCCCTGGGCGAGGAGGGCCGATGGGGACACGCCTACAACGTGACCCCGGAAGTGGTCCGGGTTCCTTTAATTATTCACCTGCCGGCGGCAAGCCAGGCTCTCGCGGTCCAGCCAAGCGCTCCGGCATTTCTCACGGACATTACCCCAAGCCTTTACTATTTGCTGGGTCATCGGCCGATCGAATCAAACCCCATCTTTGGACGGCCGCTGTTTACCGGGAGTTCGGAAGAAGCCAGGCAATACGTCCGCGACTCGTACTTGATCGCTTCCAGTTACGCGCCGATCTATGCAGTGTTGAGCAACGGCGGACGCTCGCTCTACGTAGTGGACGGCATAGAGTACAACGAGTACTTCTACGATATGACGGAGCCGGGCCAGGCGCGTACCGCGACGCCGGAAGTTCGTGCCGAGGGCCAGCGCATCCTGCGGGATTCGATACAGGACATCGCCAACTTCTACCATTTCGGCCGGCAGAATGAACCCCAGGCCGTTAACTGACAGGGAACGCCTGTCCGAGTTTCTGCGCATCCCCGCTCGCCAAAGCTGCTATCGTTTTGTTCCAGAACAGTTGAACGGAGGCTGTTCATAGGCAGGCGAGCGGAATGCTGCGGCATTCGGGGCCGATGGGAAGAAGTGCTTTGGGAGTTGGCTTATGAACCCTCGGATAGGGCGCATATTCGGAGTAGCGGTACTCGCTGTCTGCGCCTCCGGGATCAGTGCGGCAGCCGACGTTTCCTCCACGGTCAGGGACGCGGATACCTGTGTGTCGGAGCGCAAGTTCGATTGCGCGCAGGCGCTGTACGAGCGTGCCCAGGCCGAGGGCATACGATTCGACGCCGATCTTCCGCACGCCCGAAATTTGGCGACAGCCTACCTGAACAGCACGCACCCGGACCTGGCCAAGGCAATCCCATGGCTGCAGGTCGCAGTGACACTCGATCCCCAGTCGGACAGCCTGCGCGCCCAACTTGCAGGCGCGTTGTTTCGCAGCGGCAATCTTGATGCTGCCCTCGATCACTACCGGATCCTTTCGGAGTCACATCCCACGTCCACGGAATATGGCATTCAACTGGCCACGGTATTGCAGCAGGCGGGCAAATCCGACGCTGCCCTGCAATTTTTGCAAGCCAGCACCGAGAAATATCCCAGCCTGGTGGCATTCCGGGTGGAGTATGCGCGGCTGTTGAACTTCACCAAGCAGTATCCCGAGGCCAGAAAACAATTCCTGGCTGCGCTTTCGATCCAACCTCAAAACCTCATCGCGCAGGTGGGACTGGCGAAGGCGACATCCTACGAGGGAGACCAGGAAACCGCGATTCAGATGTATGACCGGATCCTCGCGCGCCATCCCGGCTCCTACGATGCAATCGTAGGCAAAGCATTTTCGCTGTTGTGGTCGGGCCAAACAGCGCAAGCCGGCGTTCTATTGCGGCAAGCATCAGTGCGGAATCCAGACGACCCTGAAGTACGCGAAGCATTATCGAATCTGCCGCGCTCCGAGGACTCGCTCTCTGCTTTGCCCGAGGATCGAAAACACCGCCTCGGCAATCCTCACCGTGTGGCCCTGCGGCGTCCTGTCAACCTCGAAACATCGGAGCCGAAGCCCGCGCCTTTGCTCGATCGGAATGTTCCGTCGCGAACGGAACATTCTCTTCCGCAACCGGAGCAACCGCCTCACTATGGTGTTGCAGCCGCGGTCATCGGCTTCTGTCTTATGCTTGCACCATTTGTCTTCGGACGTCCGCGTTCACACCTGATCAAATCGCCAGTGGATGAAACGGAGAGCCTGCCCTGCGGGCAAGCCACCGATTTGCCCTTTTCCAATGTCAAGTTCGACTCCGGAGACTCTTCCGGCACGCTCGAAGCCTTGCTGGAATCGAACCCAGCCGTCGGAGCCATCTCGCAAATACCGGATGACGATAGGGTTCGACAGGATTGTTGTTTTAAGGAACGAACCGCGGCTGCCCGCCAAGATTCGGTGGAGGATTCAATAGCAGACTCAGCGCTGCCGCTATCCGCCAAAGCCGAGGAACCGGGCGCGGAAATCGTGCAGCAAGAAGCGCATGAGAGCATGGAATCCAGCGCTCCTCATTCGCGGAAAACATCCGCCGGTAAAATTGAAGGCGGCACGTCAGACCGTCCGATCGAGAGCTGCGAGCCGCGTGAGGCGGCACAGGAATCGCCGGAGAAAGCGCAGTTGAAGTTATTGTTGCGCATGGCAACGGGTTTTGGCGCACACATGGAAGCTGGCTCGAACCTGCCCGCGGAATCTGGCTGGGGAGGACTCGATGAGTTTGGAGATGCCATGTGCTTCGGGCTGACTTCGCCGCTCCAGGGAAATGACCCCAACGGGCGGGCCCAAGGTAACCCACCGAGGCCCTGAGGACACAGCCATCGTCACCGGCGAGGACGTTCTGAATATTCTGAGTAGTAACGAATTCTGTGGTAACATCCCCCTCCAATAGTGTGCGCCCATGCTCCACAAGGCGGTGCCCAGCATGATACAGCCTGCAGCGGAAACCGTTTTGGCATGTGAGCCGCGGGTCCGCATCGGGTTTTCATCCCATCAGGACCCGGCAGCGGCTGCAGCAGAGCTGTGGCAAACCATCGGCCATGACGAGGCCGGGGTGGCACTGGCTTTCGTCTCCAGTCGTTATGACTGCGATGACTTGGCACCTCACTTGCGTCGCGAGTTCGGCGCGCTGCCGCTGATCGGTTGTACTACTGCCGGCGAGATCGGGCCGCTGGGCTACATGGAAGATGGCATATCAGGGCTGACTCTGGGGCGAAACGATCTAATCTACGAGGCGGGACTCATCGAGGACGTATCCGGGCTGGATAATCGGCGCGGGCAGGCGTTTGCTTACGGCCTGCGTCAGCGTCTGGCCCAGCGGGTGGAAGCGTTCGACCCCAACCGCTGCTTCGCCCTGCTGCTGATCGACGGTCTGTGTGGCCATGAGGAGCACGTGGCGCGCGCCATTCATGACGGATTGGGCGGCATTCCGATGGTCGGCGGCTCGGCCGGCGACGGGCTGAACTTTCGGCGGACGAGGGTGCTTTACGACGGCCAATTCCGCACCGATGCGGCGGTGCTGCTGGTGGCCGCTACACCACATCCGTTCACCTGCTTTAAAACCCAGCATTTTGCCTGCGGCGCGCAGCGCATGGTGGTCACCGGCGCCATCCCGGAGAGGCGCATTGCGACCGAGATCAACGGCTTTCCTGCCGCCGAGGAGTACGCCCGGGCCGTTGGCCTGAACCTCAGCCAACTGAACCCGCTGGTGTTTTCGGCGCACCCGATGGTGGTCAAAATCGGCGGGGCCGATTTCGTGCGCTCGATCCAGAAGGTGAATCCCGACGGCAGCCTGACGTTCTTCTGTGCGATCGACGAAGGCATCGTAATTAACGTCGCCAAGGGCGTCGACCTGGTGGAGAATCTCAAAACGCTATTCGGCGACATCGAACAGCGCGTCGGCCCGCCGCGTCTCGTGATCGGCTGCGACTGCATCCTGCGGAGGCTGGAACTCAAACAGAACGGCTCGATCGACAGGGTCTCGGCCATTCTGCGCCAGCATCGTGTGGTGGGCTTCAGCACCTATGGGGAGCAGTTCCGCGGCATGCACGTGAATCAGACCTTCACCGGCATCGCCATCGGTGCCAGGAAGGGTGCCGCATGAACGACTCTAACGACATTCGCTGCGCTCTGGACGATACTGCCGGTTTGTTGCGCGAGATCAGGCGGCGCGACCGGATCATCACCGCCCTGATGAACCAGGTGCAGCGTAACCTGAACAACCCGGACAACGACTTCAGCCTGCTGCAAACCACCTTCGTACTGGAAGAGGAGGTGAAGCGCCGCACCGAGCAGTTGGAAGGCGCGCTCGAAGCCCTGGCGAAAACCAAGGAAGAGCTGCAAAAATCCTATTCGCAACTGGAAGATCGTGTCGCCGACCGCACGGCAGAACTGTCGCAGCAACTCCATTTTCTGCAGCAACTGATCGAAGCAATCCCCGGTCCGGTCTTCTACAAAGACACACAGCTCCGCTACCTTGGTTGTAATCGCGCCTTTGCGGCCTTCATGGGTTGCCCTGCCAGCGAACTGATCGGCAAGACACCCCAGGATTTCGCCGCCACCCGGGAGTTAGGGGACGCATATCTGGCTTCCGACCGCGAACTGCTGGAAAAGCCCGGTTCGCAGATCTACGAAACCAAGGTCCGCTACTCCAACGGCGAAATGCGCGAAGTGATGCTCCACAAAGCCACGTTCACCCGTCCCGACGGCACCATCGGCGGACTGGTCGGTTTGATGCTCGATATTACCGAGCGGAAACGGCTGGAAGTACAGTTGCGCGAGGCCCAGAAGATGGAAGCCATGGGGAGGCTGGCAGGCGGCATCGCGCACGATTTCAACAATCTGATGACCATCATCACCGGTTATGGCAACCTGCTGCGCACTGCCCTGGAGGATAACCCGCCCCTGCAAGAAAAGGTGGAGGAGATCATCAGGGCCGGTGAGCAGGCCAATTCGCTCACCCGGCAGTTGCTGGCATTCACCCGCCGGCAGATGCTCCAGCCCAGGTTGCTGGACCTGAGAAGCGTGCTCGCGGATATGGGGAAGATGCTGCGCCGGGTAGTGAGCGAGGACATTGAACTGGTCATTCTGAGCGATGCCGAGCCGTGCCTGATCCACGCCGACTGCGGACAGATCCAACAGGTGATCATGAATCTGGTCATCAATGCCCGCGATGCCACTCCCAAGGGCGGCAAAATCACCTTGGCGGTGACCAACCAGGAGGAGAACGGGCGGGTGCCGGCCGGAACTCAACCTGGGCCGTATGTCCGCTTGACTGTCCGCGACACGGGACATGGCATGGACGCCGAGACGCGGGCGCATATCTTTGAGCCATTCTTCACTACCAAAGAGCACGGCAAAGGCACGGGCCTAGGGTTGGCGACCGTTTATGGAATCGTGCAGCAGACCGGCGGGCACATTGAGGTGGAAAGCGGACCAGGGCGCGGAGCGGCATTTTACATCTTTTTCCAGCGTGCCGAGGGCGAGTTGCCGGAGGACGAAGAACAAGCCGTCGCGTGCGAACCAACGCAGGGGTCAGAGACCATCCTGGTAGTTGAGGATCAGGACGGGCTGCGCACCCTGGTGTGCGAGATCTTGAGCCGAAACGGCTACACGGTGTTGCCGTCCGAGAATGGGCGTGCGGCTCTCCAACTCGCAGCCAGGCACTCCGGGCGAATCGAGCTCATGATCACCGACTTGGTGATGCCGCAGATGGGAGGCCGCGAAGTGGCCCAGGGACTGCCTGCTTCCCACCCCGAGACCAAGGTGCTGTTTATGTCTGGATATGTCGAAGACGTCGACGAGTTGCTGGCACACGGCCACGCCTTCATCGACAAACCTTTTGCTCCCGAGGCTCTCCTGCAGAAAGTGCGCCAGGTCCTGGATCGTAGAAGCCTGCGTCTCTCGGCCTGAAGACCGCCGGATAGCCAGGAGAAGCTGGAAGACCGAGACCGCGATGCCCGATACTGCCATCTTCCAACCCGAGCTGTTCGACTTTCTCCGCCGACTGAAGCGCCACAACAATCGCGAATGGTTCGCTAAAAACAAGAGCAGGTACCAGCAGATCGTGGTCGAACCGGCATTGACGTTTATCCGCGGCTTTGCCCCGCACCTGGCCAAGCTCAGCCCGCATTTCGTCGCCGACGCCAGGCCGACGCGAGGCTCGCTATTCCGCATCTACCGCGACACGCGGTTTTCCCCGGACAAGATTCCCTACAAGACACATATCGGAATTCACTTCTCTCACGAAGGCGGCAAGGATATCCACGCGCCGGTTTTTTATCTGCATCTGGAGCCGGAGGGCTGCTTCGCAGCGGCGGGAGTGTGGCATCCGGACAATCGAGCACTAACCAAGATCCGGACGGCGATGGTCGGCCAGCCGGAGCAGTGGAAGAAGGTGGCCCGCAAGCTGGAACTGGAAGGCGAGAGCCTGACCCGGCCACCGAAGGGATTCGCCCCGGACCACCCGTTGATTGAGGATTTGAAGCGGAAGGATTTTGTGGTGTCAGCGGCGCTGACCGAAGCGCGGGTTTGCAGTCCGCAGCTGATGAGGCACTTCACAGTGGCGTGCCGCACCATGGCGCCACTCGTCGAGTTCACAACCAGGGCGCTGGGATTGAAATTCTAAAATCCCACCGAGCCAACTGGTTAGCCGGTAAAGCCCTTTTTCCGCAGGATCTCTTCGATACGAGTCCGATGCGCCGCTTCCCATTCTTCCAGGGTCTGTCCGGCATCTTTTTTGGCGCGCGCCTGCGCTGCCTTCAGGATCTCGGCTGACCTCAGCTTGGGCACAACTACGATGCCCTCCTCGTCTGCCACCACGATATCGCCGGGGGCCACCTCAACACCGCCGCAGCAGACCGGTTCGTCCAGCACCCCGATCTTTTCCTTGCCTCCGGGCATGGGGATGACGCCTCGCGCGAAGACCGGGAAACGTCTGGCTCGGGTTTCAGCCAGGTCGCGGATCACACCGTCCACTACAAAGGCCGCGACACCCCGCTTTTGGGCGACGGCGCATACGTTGCCTCCGGCCAATGCGTAATCCACATCACCGGATTCCACGACGATGACGGAGCCGGGAAGCGCGCGGTAGATTGCGGCGTGGAGCATCAGGTGGTCGCCGGCCGGGCAGCGCACCGGATAGGCCGGTCCGGCAATCCGCGGCATGCCTTCCCACAGCGGCCGGATACCGATGTTCATGACACGGTCGCGGCTGAGAGTGTCGGCAAATGTGGTGGGAGAGATTGCCTGGAACGCGGCGTAGTCAATCATCGCAAGCCCTTATCACTGGAATTCTGATTCTGCTTTGAGCTTATGAAATTACACTGCTCTGGAGCGGTTCGACAAGAGCCGCGTACCGTTACAGCCTGCGAAGCGCAGCAACGCCGAAATTCAGAAGACTTAAGCCTGGAGTGCATCGCTCAGTATCGCTCACACTCCGCGCTCTCCGATAGAATCATTTCTACCCTATGCGCCATGACGAGATTCTCAGGTCTGCTGCACTACCTGCTGATCCCCGGCCAGGACGCTACGCTCGCCTGGGCGGGTGGCTGGGAGATGGCCTTCTGGGCGCTGGTTCTGGTATTCACCGCGCTTTTGACGATCCTCCGCCCGCGCTGGGTGGTTCGCGCCGAGGAGAGTTTCCGCCGGGTCAGCCAGCATCGCACCGCCTGCGTCTGGAGTATTGGCGGCGCGGTACTTGCGATCCGTGCGTTGCTGCTGCCGCTGATCCCCGTCCCGGTTCCGGTATTTCTGGATGAGTTCAGCTACCTGCTGGGAGCGGACACCTTTGCCTCCGGACGTCTGACCAATCCGCCGCATCCGATGTGGATCCATTTTGAAACCTTTAACGTCAACATGCAGCCGACGTATCAATCCATGTATCCGCCGGCGCAGAGCCTGGTGCTGGCGCTGGGGCAGAAGCTGACGGGAGAGCCCTGGATCGGCGTGCTGCTGAGCGTGGCCGTGATGTGCGCCGTGTTCTGCTGGATGCTGCAGGGCTGGATGCCTCCGAGTGGGCGCTGCTCGGCGGGCTGTTTGCGGTTGCGCGCTACGGCATCTTTTCCTACTGGATCAACTCCTACTGGGGCGGAGCGGTGGCTGCCATCGGCGGCGCATTGCTGCTGGGTTCGCTGCCGCGGTTGCGTCGCCAGCTTAGCTGGCAGCAGGGCTTGGTTTTTGCGCTGGGCCTGGTAATTCTGGCCAACAGCCGTCCGTTCGAAGGATTTCTCTTCGCGCTGCCGCTGCTCTTGGCGGTGGCCTGGCTGGTGTTTCGCTCTGGGCTTCCGCGCCGCCAACTCCTAGCTCGGATCGTGTTGCCGGCCCTGCTTCTGCTGGGAGTGGCCGCAGCCTGGATGCTCTATTACAACTGGCGCGGCACTGGCAATCCGCTGCAGATGCCCTACACCCTCAACCAGGCTACCTACCACATCACCAAGCCGTTCCTGTTCGAGAAGCCCTACCCGATTCCCCATTATCACAATCCGCAGATGCGGACCTTCTACATGTTCCATGAGTACCCTGACCTGCTCCGCTCGCGCACCACTTGGGGACTGCAGGAACTGATGGGGACAGAAGTTTTTCTGTTACTACGTTTTTCTGGTGTGGCCGCTTTTGCTGCTCTTCGTCCCCGGTCTCATCCTGGCCGCGCGAAGCCCGGAGATGCGGATCGTATTCTTCGCCTTCGTCCTGATGATGCTGGGACTCACCTTACAGATCTGGCCGGCGCACGGACACTACGCGGCTCCGGCTGCGGGGGCCGTGCTGCTGATTCTGTTGCAGGCGCTTCGCCAGCTTCGCAGCAACCCAGCGCTCAATTGGAAATGGTTCAACCCGGCATGGTTCAGCCGGGCGATTGTCTTCGCCGTCTTCCTCTGGATGCTGGTGCCCATCAGCGACCGGCTCTGGAATCCGTATGGGTTCGAAAACTATCGCGTCAGCGACCGCACGTCGGTGCCCAAGGAAATCGACCGCGCACGCATCGAAGCACAGCTGAGCCGCATGCCCGGTCAGCACCTGGTGATCGTCCACTACAGCCGGCGCGACGTACCAAGCGTGGAATGGGTCTATAACCGCGCCGACATCGACAACTCCAAGGTTGTTTGGGCGCGCGACATGGGGCCTGCGGAAAACCAGGAACTGCTGCGTTACTATGCCAACCGCCGCGTCTGGTACGTGGACCGCAGCAGCGGCTCGATGCTCACGCCTTACAGCAATTCGATCGCTTCGAACGATCTGGCCAAAACGCTGCTGACTAATGCCCGATAAGTTCGACACCACACGAGTTCAGGACCATCGATGCTGCGCCGTTCTTAATGAACACGTCTCTTCCCTTTTGTGCGGGCTGCCGGCTTAACTGTTTTCCGCCCGATGGGCGCCGAGGATGGCGCGTACTGATAAACCCGGTCCGCAATTTCCGTGAGCATCTCGCCGACGCCGGCCACTTCGTCCATGTTGTGGAGCGGCACCAGATTCACGTAGGCAGCGAAGATCAAGCGGTGTCCGTTCTTCGCGTCCACATATCCCACCAGGCCTTTGCCCAGCAGCATCACTCCACGGTCCAGCGAGTTCGCCACCACGTAGGAGCCGGTTTTAGCGTGGACGTGACCGGCGGCGGGTGAATCCGGCAACATCTCCGCCAGCGTGCCATCGCGGCCCAGCACCGGCAGCGAATCGAAGAGCAGATGGCCATACGGCTGGCGCGACATATACGCCAGATAGCGCACCATGAAGTCCGGCGAGAAAGCCGAGCCGACGCCACCTTCGCCATCCAGTTGAGAGACCGATTCGGCATCCAGTCCGGCATCGGTCAGATATTGCTTCTCCAACCCGAGGCCGGTCTGAAACGCGTCGGAGGAGCTGTGTCCAACAATTGCGCCGAGCAAATAGGGCGTGGTGGCTGCGTGAAGATTCTGGCTGACCTTTAGAGTGAGCCTCACCTCTTCTTTGAACGGCGGAGAGACATGCTCGGCCACCAGCTTTCTTTCTTTCAACTCCGCCGCGGGAATCGGATCCGCGCCTTCTTCTGGAGAATCCAGTTCGATATGGGCCCAGCGCAGCGCTTCGCGAAACCCTTCGGTGGCATAGAGCACCGGGTCTTTCACTTTGTAAGCTGCCTGCGCCTTCTGCCGGCCTGCCGGTACGCTGCCATCCAGCACAACCGTGTGGGAGCCATCCTCTTCGGCGGTGTCTGCGGTGAAGCGCAGCACCGGCTCCGACTCCGGACTGCCGGTGACGACCTTGTTGATCACCTTCAGATACGGCAAGTCCGGCGCAACTTCAATCGACACAGGGTCGCCCGCTCCGGCACCGGAATGCGCTTTGACGTCGATGACGTTATCGTTGAGCACCACTGGCGATACGGTGGTGTGGGTTGCAGGTTCCACATGGTCCGAGGGAAATAGCGAGGCATCCACCAGCACCCGGCCGTGAATCCGCAGGATGCCGCTGCGGTACACGGCAATGGCAAGTTCCTTGAGCACCTGCAACGGGTCGCCGGTGACGGACTTGCCCGGCAACACTCCTGCGTAGGAGTGATCGAACGAGGTGAAGTCCAGCGTGCCATCTTCCTCCACGCGGCCGGAGAGATTCGGATCGCCGCTGGCGACCAGCACCAGGTCTCCCTGCAGCGTGCCGTCGGCAGTGACGCTGCCCGTGGAATAGACGCGAGTGTGGAAGCGGTAGTCCGCGCCGAGAAGCGCCAGCGCCGCGCCTTCGGTGATGACCTTGGTAGTGGAGCCCGAGGTAAAGAGCTTGTCCGCGTTCATCGCAACCAGAACCCGGTGCGTGGTCAGGTCATAGACCTCCACTCCGACCGTGGAGTGCTTGAAGACCGGACGCGAAGTGATCTGCCGGATGCGCTGCTGCAAGGGCGATGGGTTCTGGGCCAGGGCTGGAATTGCAGCCAGCAAAATGGCGCACAGCATCATCGCAGGCCTCCGCATTCCTAATCTCTCCAGGTGGATCGTATGACTATGTGCTCAACGCGACTCGGGCCCCGTCAGGAATTTGGCGGGGCCCGTTCGCTGCTTGTTGTTGCCTATTTGCTATACCTGTTGCCTTGTTAGCTACACCCGCTCGTCGAACCGCACGACTGGCAGCGGAAGCACGATCCGTTGCGGGTCATGATGGCGCCGCACAGATGGCAGCTTGGAGCATCGCCAAGATTCACTACCTCGCTCAGAGCATCCGAGGCGTGTCCACTGGCGGCCTTCGAGTTCCGGTCAAAGAGCGCGGGCTGGGTTGCGGCGGCAATCTGCGGAACGGTTTCAGGCGCAGGCGGAGCCGCTGGATGCGCGTGCGGACGCGGACGCAGATCGTCGAACAGACTCTGCTGCTCTCCGGTCAGGAAGCGCAGATCCAGCCAGCGGAAGATGTAATCCATGATCGAGTTGGCGTAGCCGATCTCCGCGCTCTGCGTCCATCCGCTGGGTTCAAAGCGGGTGTGCGCAAACTTGTTGACCAGCAGGCGCAGCGGAACTCCGTGCTGCAGCGCGATGGAGACCGCGCAGGCAAAGCTGTCCATCAGTCCGCTGACCGTCGAGCCTTCCTTGGCCATGGTGATGAACAATTCGCCGGGCGTTCCGTCCTTGTAGAGACCCACCGTCAGGTAGCCTTCGTGCGAGCCCACCTTGAACTTGTGCGTGACCGAGAAGCGCTCGGGCGGCAACTTGTTGCGACGGGCGCGCGGCGGCCCGTCCAGATCGTCTTCATCAACTAGCGCCAGCGGAGCAGGCTTGGCCTCATCCTTCTTGGTGGTCATCACCTGGTTCTGTTTGGAGCCGTCACGATAGATGGCCACCGCTTTGATGCCCTGCTTCCAGGCTTCCAGATAGGCGCTGGCGATCTCCTCCACCGTGGCTTCGGTCGGCATGTTAATCGTCTTGCTGATGGCGCCGGAGATGAACGGCTGCACCGCCGCCATCATCTTCAGGTGCCCCATGGGAACGATGCTGCGCACGCCCTTGGCCGGCCTGAAGGCGCAATCGAAGACCGCCAGGTGATCGGCATTCAATTGCGGCGCGCCCTCGATCGTCCCGTTCTGGTCGATGTAGCTGACGATCGCCTCGGCCTGCTCCGGCGTGTAGCCGAGCTTAAACAATGCTTCGGGAACCGTGTTGTTGACGATCTTCATCATGCCGCCGCCAACCAGTTTCTTGAACTTCACCAGCGCCAGGTCCGGCTCGACACCCGTGGTGTCGCAATCCATCATGAAACCGATGGTTCCGGTGGGTGCCAGCACGGTGACCTGCGAGTTGCGATAGCCGAACTTTTCGCCGTGCTGCAGAGCTTCGTCCCAGGCCTTCTGCGACGCTTCCAGCAGCGAGGCCGGCACATTGGCCCGGCTGATCTTCGACACCGCCGCGCGATGCATGCGGATGACGTCCAGGAACGGTTCGCGGTTGATGAAGTAGCCGGGGCAGGCGCCGTCGGTGTGCTCGGCCCGCGCCGTCAAGTCGGTAGCAGAGGCCAGCGTCGGGCACTGCTCGGCAAGCCGCGACGATTGCAGATAGGCCTGGCCGCAGAGGATGGCCGTCAGGCAGGCGGCGTAATCGCGTCCCGCATCCGAGTCATACGGCAAGCCGGTCGCCATCAGTAGCGCTCCCAGGTTGGCGTAGCCCAAACCCAGCGGACGGTAGTCGTGCGAGTTCTTGGCAATCGATTCGGTCGGGTAGCCGGAGTGATCGACCAGAATCTCCTGCGCCGTAAGCATGATCTCGACCGCGTGCTTGTAGGACTCCACGTCGAAGACGCCCGTAGTGGCAAACTTCACCAGGTTCAGCGACGACAGGTTGCACGCCGAATCGTCCAGGAACATATACTCTGAGCACGGATTCGAAGCGTTGATGCGCGCCGTGTTCTTGCAGGTGTGCCAGCGGTTGATGGTGGTGTCATATTGCATGCCAGGATCGCCGCACTCCCAGGTAGCCTTGGCAATCTTGTGCATCAGGTCGCGCGCTTTGTAGCTCTTCACCGGCTTGCGCTCGCGCACCGTACGGGTCACAAAGTCACGATCCTCCACCACGGCCTGCATGAATTCGTCGTTGACCCGGATCGAGTTGTTGGCGTTTTGGAAGAAGATGGAGCTGTACGCATCCGAATCCGGCCCGCTGGCGTCGTAGCCCTGTGCCGCCAGGGCAAAGGCCTTGGCCTCTTCCCTTTGCTTGCACTCGATGAAGTCCACGATGTCGGGATGGTCGATGTTGAGAATGACCATCTTGGCCGCCCGCCGCGTCTTGCCGCCGGACTTGATCACGCCGGCAAAGGCGTCAAAGCCCTTCATGAAGCTCAACGGTCCCGAAGCCTGTCCGCCGCCCGAGAGTATCTCCATCGATCCGCGCAGCGGAGACAGATTGGTTCCTGTGCCTGAGCCCCACTTGAAGAGCATGCCTTCGGTCTTGGCCAGGGTAAGAATCGAATCCAGCGTGTCCTGCACGCTGTTGATGAAGCACGCCGAACACTGCGGATAGCGGTATCCGGTGATCCCGAATTCAATCCGCTTGGACTCCGGGCTCCAGTGCCAGTTCCGCGCGTCGGAGTCCGGCTCGCTGCGGTCGCATCCCACGTTGAACCACACCGGCGAATTGAAGGCCGCGTACTGGTTCAGCAGCAGGTGGGCCAGCTCGTCGTGGAAAATGTCCGCATCTTCCCGGCTGCGGAAGTAACCGTCTTTGAAGCCCCAGTCGCGAATCGTCTCCGCCACGCGCGACACCAGTTGGCGCACTCCGGTCTCGCGCCCCGTCGTACCCAGCTGCCCGTGCAGATATTTGCTGGCCACGATATTGGTCGCTGTCATCGACCAGTCCTGGGGAACCTCAACGTCCTTCTGCTCGAAGATGACGTTGCCTTTGCTGTCAACGATCGACGCCGTGCGGCGCTCCCAGGTGAGCCGGTCGTAAGGCGAGACTCCAGCCTTGGTAAAGTGGCGCGTGAATGCCAGGCCTGACGCCTGACGGTTTTGCTGCGGTGTGGGGGCCGTGATCTTTTCGGTTACTTCGGCCATCGTAATAACTCCTTCGTACTGATGCACTACCATCCGCGAAGCGGCTTGCTGGCGATGCCGGTATAACAAGGGATGAGTTCGCCCAAGGCAAGGTCGCAGCGTGAGGTCGCAACATGCCAGCGGCTCGCCCCCATCCGCACCGGCGGTCTTGGGGTCCGTAAGCAAACTGGCCATCTTCGCGGCGAGCGCTCCGGAACTAACGTAAAAAGAGAGAACATCCGGCACACCGCCATTCGCAATGGCGGAGACCTTTTCGGCTGTAGGGGCTCGACCCGCAACGGCCTGCAATCAACCTTCGGAACCGCCTCCGGGGTTCCAGACCCCGAAGATCCATCCCCTGTTCAAACGCCTAGGATGCGAACAATAGCTCTTTATGTTGTATCAGTCAAGACAGTACCGCAACATATTGTACTTATTTCTAAATCAAGATCGCGTACTCAGCTTTCCCGAGGTCAAAACCGGCTGGCGGGGATCGCACCGATCTTCCCACTTCCGGCTAAACCACAGCTACAAAAGACGTTCCTTCTTTTCGGGGGAGGAGGCCGGCTAGGAGCTCTCCCACACCGGCGCATAGCGCTCAGATGTCGGCTGGTTGATGCGAGACTAGAACGGCTTCCGTCTCAGGTCAATTCCCTAAATTTGGTGCACTGTGGAAATAGCTGCTATCAAACTGATCTGCCTCAAGATGCAGTTCCGCCCGGCGTCGGCGACTGGGCTTCCCTGGCCTCGCGCACAATCCCTGTAACCTTTGCTCCCCGGCCGCGTCCAATCGATAGAATGGCTTCCATCACGCGAAACCACATTCTCAAGCCAATGGTATGGATCGGCTGCCTGCTGCCGCTGGCATGGCTGATCTATGGCGGATTTGCCGGAAACCTGGGCGCCAACCCGGTGGAGCGCATTACTCACCGCACCGGACTTACCACGCTCACCCTGCTGCTTGCAGGCCTGGCCATCACTCCGCTGCGCCGCTGGAGCGGCATGCTCTGGCTCATCCAGTACCGCAGGCTGGTGGGCCTGTTCGCATTCTTCTACGGCTGCCTGCACCTGCTCACCTACCTGTGGCTCGACCAGATGTTCAGCCCGCACTCCATTGCTCATGACGTAGTCAAGCGCCCCTTCATCACCGTGGGCACGCTTTGCTGGCTTATGATGCTGCCGCTGGCCCTCAGCTCAACGCAAAGGTCGATCCGCGCGTTGGGCAAGAACTGGGTGCGCCTGCATCGCCTCGTCTATCTGGCGGCCACCGCCGGAGCCATCCATTTCTACTGGCTGGTGAAGCGCGACAAGCAGCAGCCGGAGCTTTATCTTTTTTTCCTCACCGTCCTGCTTGGCTGGCGCGTCGCGCTCTGGCTGGCCAAAACTCAGAAGCAGAGGGATTCCAGCATCGCCAAGCCCGCGCCGCTGCCGGAAACCAACTAGCTCAGGTGCGGTGTAGCGTTCCGATTGCTCGTTGACTACGGTGATAGCATCTAACCGCAAGGAGTTTCGATGGTTCTGAGATGTACGACTTGCGGCAGGGAAAATCCCGCGACCGGCTCCTATTGCGGACAATGCGGGGCCAAACTGCACCGAAGCGGCGCGGAGGGTCGGGAACGTGCTCCTGTCCGGAGCGAAGGAGAGATTGAGACCGACGCGCGAGCCAAGGAAGAGGCAGAACGCAAGCGGCGCACTGAGATCGCGCGCTGGAAGGAGATCGATCTGGAAAGCCGCGGCATTTTTATGCCGTGGAATCTCACCGACCCCGCCGGCGACCCGGCCCGCGACGCAGCCCGTGGCCGCACCTCCGTCAACCCGGCCTCCGAAGTCCGAGCAAGCCCGCCGCCGCCGGATTCACGAAACGAGGTAGCAGGTGACAAAAGAAGAGTAGAGGCTCAAATACCTGTTGCACCAAGTAAGTCCCCGGTTCCCGCGCCTGCCATGGATGCAGAGGCACAGGAAGATGACGGGGAGAGTGAAACCGCAACGCATTCCCTGCGCGATATTGCGATCGGCGCGCTGGTGGTAGGGGTGATTCTGGCGAGCGCAGAGTGGCGCTCCATTCGCGATCATGCCCTGGTCTATTTGCACCAAGGAGCCGAGCCGGTGAGTCAGCACGAGGAGCAACCGGTGGTGCCACCCGCTGCTGCGTCTGACAACACCAGCGCTCCTGTCAAGGAACCGTCTGCCTCCGGCCACCCCGATGAAAGAAGCTCCGGCGTCCCGTCTGCGGTCGTCGGCGCCCCACCTGCTCCTGGCGCCGCCGAAATGTTTCAAGCCGCGCATGCCAGCGATCCCCGGCTTCGAGCGGCGTGGTTATGGAAAGCGGTTCGCGCGGGCAATTCACAGGCAACCGTCGAACTCGCAAAGATGTATCAGGAAGGCGACGGCGTGGCTCAGAGCTGCGATCAGGCGCGGATATTATTGAACGCCGCTGCCGCCAAAGGAAATGCGCAGGCGAAGCTCGATCTCGATCAACTCAAACTCCGCGGGTGCTCAGAACCTTAAACCGCCGCATAGAACGCGGACGGTCAGCGCGCCAGAACGCGCCTGCGCTGCTCGGTTGAGAGCCGCTCGCAGGCGGTGCGCAATAATCGCCGCGGAGCGCGCTCACGAATCGACAGCAGCAGCGGAAGGGTGCCTGCTCCGTCGTAGCGCGCGGTCTCGCGCAACAGCCACGCGACTCCCTTGCTTACCATGTCGTCGCGGTCTTCCACCAGGGTTAGCGTGATCTCCTGCACTTGCTCCCAGAACAAACCCTGGTTGGTGCCGCGCAGCAGCGCCACGGCCGCGGCGCGCCGGCGCCAGCGGTTGCGCGAGCGCGACCAGATGGGCAGACGCCGTAGTCTTCGCGGGTCGGCGACGATCATGGGACCGATGAGGGATTGCACCAGCGCATCGTGATCGGCCCAGGTGCTTACCCGGTCCAGCCACTGATCGAAGAGTTTGAAATGGGTTGCCGTGAGATCGTTCACGCAGGGCTCCAGCAGAAGGACGGCGAGGACTTTCTCCTCCAGCACGTCTCCGTGGAAGAGGTTGTCGGCCACCGCGATGAGGTAGTCGAGGCCTTCTTCCCTGCGGATTACGCGGGTGAAACGCCGCGAGAGCTTGCGCAACTCGTTGGTGTACCAGCCCCGCGACTGAATCTCATCCTTGAAAAACTTCTGCACCTCCGCCGTGTGGGGAGCGCTTGCGCCGTTGACGAGGACGCGACGGAGATGGTCCGCAATGTAGCCGACAGGCTTGGCCATAGGAATGATTCAAGCACAGCGGAGACGGAGAGGACAGTGCCCCGGGCAATTCAGGCAGCCTGCGATAGAAGACAACCATTCACTTTTGTGGCAATCGTTTGGAAGGCGGAGATGACGAGATAGGCAATCGTTGCGCAAGGATGCCAAGGATTCACCTTTTCGACAATGCTTCTGTCGAATCATTGCTGCATGAGTACATCGTTGGCCGCGGAATTCGACGGCGCCTGATTAGATCCCCAAGGCGTTGCGTACCTGTTCGGCGTTCCGGCCGCGCACCACGATCAGTTTGTTGCGGCCGGTTTCGCCGGAGACAATGGCGATGCTGGACTTGGAGACCTGGAAGAGTTCGGACAGGTACTCGACGACCGCCTGGTTAGCCTTGCCATCGACGGGAGGGGCGGTGATGGCCAGCTTGACCGCGTCGCCCATGACACCGGCGATGGCATTGCGGCTGGCGCGCGGCTGCACGCGCAGGGCAAACTGCGCTCCCTGGGCGGTGTCGCGGACGGTGAACGCCATGGCTAGCCTGCCACGGAGCAGAAGAGTTCGAAGATGACGCAGACCGCGGTGGCCAGCGCGGCGGGCTGGTGCAGCAGGTTGCCGGGAAGATGGTAGATGACCGGAAGGCACAGCCCGGCGGTGAGAGCCGTGGCTATGGCGGTGCACCAGCGAAGGAAGTGGTCGCTGGGGCGCTGCGAGCGCACGGCGTTCATCAATCCCGTGGTGACGAGGGCCACCGCCGCACCCGCGGTCCATGGGCCGCGCAACACGCCCAGCCGGGGAACCCAGGCGGCAAGAAAGTGCGAGGAGCCGAGCAGCACCAGCGCCCAGGCAAAGACTGCGTCCAGCACGTTCATTGCGAAGTCTCCTCGTCTGCTTGATAGGTGCGTGCGCCGAAGATGGCCGTGCCTACGCGGACGCAGGTGGAACCCTCTTCGATGGCGACTTCGAAGTCGTGCGACATGCCCATGGAGAGCTCGGGCAGCGCGAGCCCGGTGGAGCCGCGCAGCTGGTCGCGCAGCTGGCGGAGGCGGCGGAAGAAAGTGCGCGCGCCTTCGGGGTCTTCGGAGTAGGGCGGGACGGTCATGAGTCCGCGGATGGCAAGGTTGGGCAGGCGGGGCTGCGCCGCCAGCAGCGAGTGCAGCTGGTCCGAGGCGGGGTCGATGCCCGACTTGGCGGCTTCACCGCCGAGGTTGATTTCGATGAGGACGTCGAGAGTGCGGCCGAGCCGCCCGGCCTCCTGGTTGAGGCGCTCGGCGAGACGGAGGGAGTCGAGGCTGTCGATGGCGTCGAAGAGTTCGACGGCGCGCGCGGCTTTGTTGGATTGCAGATGGCCGATGAGGTGGAACTTTGCGTGGGGGGCCTGGGCGGCTAACGCCTCGCGCTTGGCGGCGAACTCCTGCACGCGGTTTTCGCCGAAGAGGGTTTGACCGGCGGAGAGCGCCTCCAGGATGGCCGAGGCCGGATGGGTTTTGGAGACGGCCATCAGCGCGACTTCGGCGGGGTCGCGGCCCACGCGACGCGCGGCCTGGGCCATCTGCTCGCGAATGGCTGACAGGTTGGAGGCGATGGTCATAGGCTGAGTCCAGTCGATTGTAATACGGGCAGCTTTTCTGCGATGCGGCGGCGGCACGAACGGCAAAGGCGCCTGAGATGCAGGCGGCGGTGCTTTCCCACATTTGCGTCGAACGGCACGACGCAAATATGGGCCACCCGGGGAATCATCTCAAGCAACGGCGAAGGCGCCTGAGATGCAGGCGGCGATGCTTTCCCACATTTGCGTTGAACGGCACGACGCAAATATGGGCCACCCGGGGGATCATCTCAAGCAACGGCGAAGGCGCCTGAGATGCGGGCGGCGATGCCTCCCCACATTTGCGTCGACCGGCACGACGCAGATGTGGGCCACCCGGACGTTTACGGGAAAACCGATCTTCTGAATCTTGCCGGTTTGCCGCGAACGGACTTCTGCTTGGGCTCTGCGTGAAACAATGGGGCCGCAGTGTCCTGGGAATTCGTGGTGCGTTCAAAGCTGAGTTCAAACCGGAGCGGGGCGCGGCGCATCGAAGTGAGAGACACATGGGCGGCTCGGACGCTTAAGAGCAAAAGGCACCAAGGGCAATGGATTGGAAATTTGAAATTGTAATGGCGGAGCGAATGGGAATGATGACGCGAAGTTTTTTCATCCGAATGGCGAGGGTTTGTGTGCTCGGTTTGCTGGTGCTGCCGGTGCTGGGCGGGTGCCTGTGGGCGCAGGAGGGCGAGCTGAGGGACGTTCCTCCCAAGGGCATTACCGTGGCCGAGTTGATCCAGCGCTTTGCTGGTAAGGAGAAGGAGTTCAAGGCGGCGCGCGAGCAATACACCTGGACGCAGAGCGTGAAGGTACAGACGCTGGAGGGCAGCACGGTGGACGGCGAATATCAGCAGGTCTTCGACGTGCTGTTCGACGACCGCGGCCGACGGATCGAGCAGGTGAAGTTCGC
>CAVSYY010000004.1:0-7843 GCA_963732315.1 uncultured Acidobacteriota bacterium | reverse complement strand
ATAAGCCGTGAATGCCAACTCATCACGCTCGCGTCCCGACGGCCTTCAGTAGGCCGTTTTTCTTTTCAAAGGACAATACTCATGAAACCTTCTCACCTCGTTGAGGCGCTGATTACCGCTGTTCCTCAAAATGTTGCTCTCCATATCTGGGGCGCCTGTGGCGTCGGAAAATCCCAACTCGTTAAGCAGGTCGCGCAGCAGTTGAAGCGCGAATTTATTGACGTACGCGCCGTCCAGCTCGATCCCGTCGACTTCCGTGGTTTGCCACGCATCAAGGATGACCGCACGGAATGGATCACGCCGAATTTCCTCCCCACAAGCGGCGAAGGCATTCTCTTTCTCGATGAATTGACCTCCGCGCCCCCGATGACGCAGGCCGCCTGCTATCAGCTCGTTCTCGATCGCGCGCTTGGCGACTATCGGCTCCCCGATGGATGGTCGGTGCTTGCCGCGGGCAATCCCGCCTCCGAGCGTGGCGTCAGCTACTCCATGCCCCGCCCGTTGCTCAACCGCTTCCTGCATCTCACGCTGGAACCGGATCTTGGCGAGTGGTGCATCTGGGCCGGCAAGGCAGGGATCAGGCCGGAAATCATCGCATTCCTTCGCTTCCGGACGGAGCTGTTGCACGACTCGACCGTGCGGTCGGGTGTCAACGCCTGGCCGACGCCGCGCTCCTGGGAGATGGTATCCAGGGCGATGGACGGAATCGACGCCCGGAAGGCCAACATCACTGCGGACGTCTACGAGATGCTGCTCATGCACCTGATTCAAGGCGCAGTGGGCGACGGCGTAGCCGCGGAGTTCATCGGCTTCCTCAACCTCTTCCATGCCCTGCCTTCCATTGACGAGATTCTCCTGAACCCCACCGGCGCTCCTCTGCCCAGCGATCCGTCGGCCCAGATTGCAATTGCCACGGCACTCGGCCGCCGCATCACCGATAGCTCGATTGCGAAGGCGAAGCTCTACCTTGAACGTCTTCCCGATGAACTGCAGGTTCTGTCCATGCGCGATGCTCTGCTCCGTGACCGGGCCATTGCGACCACCCCCGAATTCACCCAATTCGCCGTCACTCACAGCGATTTACTCGCGTAGCCCTGGACCGATCCGGGGTTACGTCTGGAGGTTTGAAACGAAATGATTTCCGACAAAGCAATGTTGATCTGTCTCCATATCACGATGTGGACAGCACGCAAGCACGACAAGCGCGTGTCCGAGGAAGTAGCACAGTCCCACGAAGCAAACACGAATGCCGGCCGCTACAACAAGCATCTGCTCGACCAGGCCGAAAAGCTGGAGGAACTGCGCGCCCTTGCGGGCCAGATCCGCCAGTACTTCTACAAGGTGACTCTGCCCTGGTCGGACGAGGGCTACCGCTTGCTCCCCTCCCACCTCTATTTCGAGTTCACCAACCAGATGAGCGAATTCAAGACGGCGTACGAACAGCTGGTGCGAGAGTTTCTCGACGCCTATCCCACCTATCGCGAACAGGCCCGCAGCAGCCTTGGCCTTCTGTACCGCGATAGCGACTACCCGGACTGGTCGCAGCTTACTGAGAAGTTTGATCTGACGACCGACATTCTCCCCATACCCTGTGGCGAGGATTTCCGCGTCACGCTTGGCGCGGAGGAGAAAGCTCGCGTCGCCCGCGAGATCGATCAGCAAGTGAAGCAGTCCCTCACGCGCGCCACGTCCGAGCTGTGGTCGCGTCTCATGCAGGCGGTCGCCCACCTCGCCGCGCAATTGGAGCGGCCGAAGGCCCGTTTGCATACGTCCACTCTCCGCAACGTGACCGAGATCGCCGATCTCGTTCCGCAGTTGAACGTAACCAACGACGAAGAACTCACGGCGCTCGCGCAGGAGACAAACTCCCGGCTCGCCAGCTTTACCCGCCAGGACCTCGCCCAGCACCCAGCGGCGCGCGCTCGGGCGGCGGGAATTGCAAACGAACTCGCAGCCAAGATCAAGCACGCGATGAAAGATCGCGGCTATGACACCTCGGATGAATCTGCCGCCATCGGCCATGTTTCCGGAACAGCGGAAGCAGCGGCCGCCGTGGTGGTCCAGATGCCCGATCCGAAACCAACCGATCCGGCACCCCAACCCGCGCCAGCACCCGAAGCTGACCAAATTGTTGCGCGCATGCAGGACTACATGGAGCTAATGGCATCATGACAAATCTTTCTGACACTACAACCATAAGTTGGCCGGAACGGCCAGCTTATGGTTGCAATCAGTAGCGGCCATTTTATCGTTGTAAAGTGTAGCCGGGGGTGCTCCCAGAGTAGTTCGCGCGTCTCCACATAACCAAGGTGGTTAAAGTCGAGATTCAGGATGATCGAGGAGCTAGGTTCAATAGGCGACGGAGGGCGCCGATGTCGGGGCGAATCTGATTTGGAGATGCTACTCCTTGTTCGTCCTGCCGCTCCCACTGCAAAAGCAGGGCCTCGACCATTTCCTTGCCGTCCGGATCGCGAACCGCTTGCATGGGGGTGCGGCCACCCAACGCCGGAATTTTCTCGTGGACCCAGTTTTCTATTTGCTTCTGCATCATGTCCTGTAAGTGCTTTCTAGCCTCGGGATCGGCCAGCAGCGCCTCCATCCCGGCGTCGCGCAGCGTCGTTTCTTCCGATTCTTGGCGCGGCGCATTCTGCCGCATCTCTTCCAATGTTTGTGCGAGTGTATTTTCGTGGACCGCCTGCGAGCCAAGCCGCTTTTCAATTTCTTTGCGCAGCTGTTTGGCCCGATTCTCCGAGTTCACCTCCGCGACCAGATGTCGTTCGGAGATCTTGATGTGGCCGAGGATGGTGTTTTCCCATGACTTGAACTTGCGATTTCCTTCGCGAAGCCAGTCGAAGTCGATGCTCCGAAGCTTTCCATCGCCGTCGATTTCTGCATCGTCCAGCAACTCCTCCGTGGAACGTCCAACTGCCAAGGTGGCCAATGCCTCGAAGGCCGAATCCGCCGACTGGATACGAAAAGTCATGGTATGAAAGAGGAGAGAATCGCCATCGGTGTTGCATAAGCGCGGCGGACGGTTCAGCGCATCCCGAATGTCCAAGTACGTACTGCGGATCAAATCCGCGTACCGAAGCAGATCCTGCGGCGTCAGATCGCGTTTCTGCTTGGCGATTCTCCTCTTCAGTTTCTTGCGAAGCTCGATGACCTCGATCTTTCTGTCGGGCGGAATGCGGATAGGGGCTGTGCTGCCGAACACGGTTAGCTCCGGCTGGTGCCATATCTGTGCGAAAAGCAGATCTCCCGGCCGCAGAGTTTGCGATCCCGAGTGTTCGATGACCTCTGTTTCGCCATCAATCAGAATGTCGCGCACCCTCACGCGCTCGCCTGGATCACTCCAGACGACCTCGTAAAAGCTCAACGGCTGTGTGGTCGCCTGCTCCAGGAACATCCGTTCCATCGCGCTCAACCGCGTGGACTTCTCCAGCATGTACCCGCGAGCGACTACGCCTTCCTTTCCCAACGCGGTGGTGCGACGAGCGGCCGGAGCCCATTGGAACAAAAAGTAGGGCATGAATATCTGACGCTCGGCGGATTCCGCTTCCAGCGGTTTCGGGATATCGCTCAGGTTGAAATCCTGCCACGCCTCAAATATCTGCTCCCCAAATTTACGCAGCGCAAACTTCGTGATCTCTTGCGTAAGACGTTCCGATTCTTCGTGTTGTCGCTCCCACTAGGTGGGCGATGGAGGGAGCGTAGCCGGGCAGGCAACAATGCTTGTACTTCTTGCCACTGCCGCAGGGACAGGCATCGTTTCGTCCGATCTTTTCACGCGCGTCGAGAGACATGTCAATCCGACATTACCGCATGGATATTGGTGAGTACAAGAACGTGCTGCAGTTGCGTACTCAAGCGCTCTTGCGCCGTGGGCTGATGGCTTTCGTAGAGAGTCCCTTTTTTCGACGGATCTTCGTCGGGTGAATGAGAATCTCCGCAGGAATCTGGAGCTTTTCATGAAGTTTGCGGATCATTGCCAACGACAAGGGTCTGTCCCGGCGCATAACTTCGTACACTCGGGTTCGCTGCCCAATCACTCCAACCAAAGAGCGATAGTCTGCACCCTGCTGTTCGAGTCTGAACTTGATGGCCTCTATGGGGTCCGGCACGTCAATGGGGAAGTGCTCCCGTTCATAGGCTTCAACCAGCGTGATGAGCACATCCAGCCGGTCGCCATTGGATGTGCCAGCTTTCGCGCCCCACAGTTTCTCGATTTCCTGGAGCGCTGCCGCGTGGTCAGTGTCAGTCTTGATTGGTTTTACCTGCATATTTCACCGTTGCTACATCGATTTTGTCGTAGTCCGCGTGAGTTCCAACCCATTTGATGAAAACCACCTGACGCTCGTAGTCAATCGCAACCACTAATCGGTAGTCATTGCCTTTGATGTTGAAGACGACACGGTCGGCGCCCACAATGCTTGCATTGGCGTAAGCCGCCTTTACGTCCGCCGGGTTCTTCCATGCCGCATTCCATGCTTCGTGAAACCAGGCATCTAGCGCCGACTTCACCGCTGCGTAGGCCTTCGTCCCTTTCAGAGATTCGGCAAACTCGCGGAGCGTACTGCGGGCAATCACTCTCACGCTGCCAACTATATCAGTGTGCCCGATATGGGCACAATAGAAAAGAAGGTGAGGAAACCGAAAAAGGTTCGCAGCCAAGAAAGACTGTCTGTAGTCGAAAACGTAGCGGTCATTCGAATCAGAAAACACAATCCAAATAGGAATCAAAAATGGTAAGCACATTGCAAAAAGTGAAACAGCACTCGTGGCCAATTTATGCCTGGAAAGCAGAACTCGCGGCCACTTTATCCTTGGACAGCCCGCGGTTTGGTGGAATGGCTTCATTGAAAACCACCATTCTTGGCCAACTTATGGTTGTAGAGGTGGCCAATTTATGCCTGTAGTGACACTCTCCCCGGCCGTGCGGCTCAAGCAAGGCAGGACGAAACTGCTGCTCGATTTCCCATTCTTCGGGGTCCTGATCCTGCGGCTCAAGGACGTTGAGACACCATCGATCGACACCATGGCGACCGATGGCGTCTCCCTGTTCTATAACCCTGAATTTGTTGCGAAGCTGACGCCGCCTGAACTGCTTGGATGCCTGGCGCACGAAGTCATGCATCCGGCACTGCAACACCACACCCGGCGGGGAACGCGTTCAGCAAAACGCTGGAACGTCGCGTGCGACTTCGCCATCAACCCGCTCATTCGGGATGCAAACCTCGCTCTCCCTGCCGGGGCGCTCTATGATCCAGCATTTCGGAACCTGAGCGCGGAGCGGATCTACAACCTGATTGCCGAGGACAAAGACGGCGACTCTGCCGGCGGCCAGTGGCGACGGCTCCACGAATTCCGGGTCCGGAGATCCTTCGGCCCAGGGAGACGAGAAGGGAACTGCCAGCGCCCAAGGTTCCAGCGACAGACGGCGGTTTTGGCCAGGTCATCGACGCGCCCAACCCCGACAAGGAAGGCGCGCCGGCGACCAGCGACCAGATCGAGAAGCAGCAGATGAGCTGGACTGGAGCTGTTGAACAGGCCGAAGTTGTCGCTCGCATGGCTGGCAAAGCTCCAGGCGGCGTGCGCCGCGCCATGGAAGCGGCGGATCGGGCAACCGTGGACTGGAGGGCTGCGCTCCGGAATTCATTTGCCGCTGCGATTCCCGAGGACTACTCCTGGTCGTCTCCCAACCGGCGCCACATCGACTCAGGCCTATACCTGCCAAGCATTCGCAAGGATGGCGTGGGTGAGATTGTGGTCGGCGTGGACTGCTCCGGCTCGATCAACCGCCGCCAGCTTGGACTTTTCCAGGATGAACTGAACTCCATCATCTCGGAGCGGAGGCCCCAGCGGGTGCATGTCCTCTATTTCGACACCCGGGTCCATAACGCCGCCGTCTTTGAACAGGGCGAGCCGATTACGCTCGAACCAGTGGGCGGCGGCGGGACCAGCTTCTGCCCCTGCTTTGAATACATCGAGGAGCAGTCGCATCCAGCCGCAGGCGCTCGTGGTCTTCACCGACCTTGAGGGCTCCTTCCCAGACGCCGCACCAAACCATCCAGTCCTATGGGCGGCCACCAAGGATCATCCGGCGCCATTCGGTGAGGTGATTCCCATGGCTGCCGCATAGCTCTACTGCAATCTGAAGCACCGCTAGATTCCGCCCCAGACCCATCACGTGCAGCTTTGTGCGCCGATTCACCAGCCAATCATTGCGCCGCTCACCCCTACGCATCCAAAAACATAGTAGTAATAGTTAAACTATGTATGTTATTGTTTGTACCGATCGAGAGGAGCTACATGTTCAAGATGGCGTTTCGGGTTGTGCATCGCATCAGGAGCCGATGTTCCCGGCATCCCGCATACAACCCCGTGAAAAACGGCAATGGAGGATTCCATCGGAAGCAGTCATCAACAAAAGTGTCCTCTAACCAAGCGACCTCAGCCGAGATCGCCAGTCCGAAATTGAACACCAAAACCCGCGCACCGCGCCTGGAGAGTCTATGACCAGAATTGCTTTGCAGAACCAACTAGTTAGCACCAAAGAAGCCTCCGAGATCCTGGGCCGTTCGCCGGCCACCCTGAAGCGGTGGAGGTACGAGGGGGATGGGCCGAAGTATGTGGAAATACGGCGCAGAATCCGCTACGATGTCTCCGTTCTTCAGGAGTACATCCGGACGAACACACGAGTGCCTTCCGTGCGGGCTGCATTGGAGGAGATTCGTGGAGGTCTTTAAACAAAAGAAATCGAAGTTTTGGTGGTATGACTTCGCCGTCCGCGGCAAAAGGTTTCGAAGGTCCACGGGCGAAACGAACAGAAATAGGGCAGAGAAAATCGCGTCCTTGAAGTTCGCCGAGATTTGCGAGCAGGGAGATCCCCTTCCAAGGAAGTCTCCCACCGTGCTCGAAGTGTCGAAGCGTTTCTTGGATTCGGTGGACGCCGCCCGGCTGGCTGAGAAGTCGAAGGCGTATTATCACGATGGATGGCGTCTTCTGTCAGCTACACCCGTCACCAGGCTGCGTCTGGACTTGGTGACGAACGAGGTTGCCGGAACTCTCCGGTTTGCGGGATCGGCGGCAAACACCAACTGCGCATTGCGTACTCTCCGGAGGCTGCTGCACCGGGCCGAGGAGTGGAAGCTGATTCGTAGGGCGCCGAAGATCAAGCTCGTCCATGAGCAGGCGCGCAGCTTGCGCTTAGACGAGGCGGCCGAGGCGAAACTGCTGGAAGGTGCGGCTCTTTGCAAGTGGAGGAGCAAGCGCACCCTGGAAAGGTTCACTCAAATCTTGATCTTGGCGCGCGATACCGGGATGCGCAATGAGAAAGAGCTCTACCGGATGCGCGTTGAAGACCTTTACTGGGAGCAGCGGCTCATCCATGTGGTAGACAGCAAGACCGAGAGCGGCATCCGGTACGTACCGATGAGCGACCGGGTTTTTACCGTGTTGAAGACGCTTTGCGGGACCAGGAAAAAGGGCTGGGTGTTCGCGTCCAAGCGATCCGAGTCCGGTCATCTGACCACGATGGCCGCGAAGTTTCGCCAGGCACGCGAGAAGGCCGGACTGCCCAAGAAATTGGTGCTGTATTGCGGCCGGCATGACTTCGGAACACGAGTTCTGAAGAATACCGGCAATCTGAAGCTGGTCATGAGTGCGATGGGGCACGTGGACGTCAAGACCGCGATGAAATACCAGCATCCCGAACTTGGCATTGTGCGCTCGGCGCTCAACGACAGTAATCATGCGATATTGCCGCCAAGTGCGTAGCCAAAATCGGCTACGTCATACTTTACGTCATACCGTTAAATCTCAATTTTGTAAGTTATTGAAAAGA
>CAVSYY010000003.1:0-153940 GCA_963732315.1 uncultured Acidobacteriota bacterium | reverse complement strand
GGTCCTGATCCTGCGGCTCAAGGACGTTGAGACACCATCGATCGAACCATGGCGACCGATGGCGTCTCCCTGTTCTATAACCCTGAATTTGTTGCGAAGCTGACGCCGCCTGAACTGCTTGGCTGCCTGGCGCACGAAGTCATGCATCCGGCACTGCAACACCACACCCGGCGGGGAACGCGTTCAGCAAAACGCTGGAACGTCGCGTGCGACTTCGCCATCAACCCGCTCATTCGGGATGCAAACCTCGCTCTCCCTGCCGGGGCACTCTATGATCCAGCATTTCGGAACCTGAGCGCGGAGCGGATCTACAACCTGATTGCCGAGGACAAAGACGGCGACTCTGCCGGCGGCCATGGCGACGGCTCCACGAATTCCGGGTCCGGAGATCCTTCGGCCCAGGGAGACGAGAAGGGAACTGCAGCGCCCAAGGTTCCAGCGACAGACGGCGGTTTTGGCCAGGTCATCGACGCGCCCAATCCCGACAAGGAAGGCGCGCCGGCGACCAGCGACCAGATCGAGAAGCAGCAGATGAGCTGGACTGGAGCTGTTGAACAGGCCGAAGTTGTCGCTCGCATGGCTGGCAAAGCTCCAGGCGGCGTGCGCCGCGCCATGGAAGCGGCGGATCGGGCAACCGTGGACTGGAGGGCGGCGCTCCGGAATTCATTTGCCGCTGCCTTTCCCGAGGACTACTCCTGGTCGTCTCCCAACCGGCGCCACATCGACTCAGGCCTATACCTGCCAAGCATTCGCAAGGATGGCGTGGGTGAAATTGTGGTCGGCGTGGACTGCTCCGGCTCGATCAACCGCCGCCAGCTTGGGCTTTTCCAGGATGAACTGAACTCCATCATCTCGGAGCGGAGGCCCCAGCGGGTGCATGTGCTCTATTTCGACACCCGTGTCCATAACGCCGCCGTCTTTGAACAGGGCGAGCCGATTACGCTCGAACCAGTGGGCGGCGGCGGGACCAGCTTCTGCCCCTGCTTTGAATACATCGAGGAGCAGTCGCATCCAGCCGCAGGCGCTCGTGGTCTTCACCGACCTTGAGGGCTCCTTCCCAGACGCCGCACCAAACCATCCAGTCCTATGGGCGGCCACCAAGGATCACTCCGGCACCATTCGGTGAGGTGATTCCCATGGCTGCCGCATAGCTGTACTGCAATCTGGCGCACCGCTGCATTTCCGCCCCAGACCCATCACGTGCAGCTTTGTGCGCCGATTCACCAGCCAATCATTGCGCCGTTCGCCCCCACGCACCCAAAAACATAGTAGAAATAGTATAACTATGTATGTTATTGTTTGTACCGGGCGAGAGGAGCTACATGTTCAAGATGGCGTTTCGGGTTGTGCATCGCATCAGGAGCCGATGTTCCCGGCATCCCGCATACAACCCCGTGAAGGACGGCAATGGAAGATTCCGTCGGAAGCCATCAACAAAAGAGTGTCCTCAAACCAAGCGACCTCAGCCAAGATCGCCAGTCCGAAATTGAATACCAAAACCCGCGCACCGCGCCTGGAGAGTCTATGACCAGAATTGCTTTGCAGAATCAACTAGTTAGCACCAAAGAAGCCTCCGAGATCCTGGGCCGTTCGCCCGCCACGCTGAAGCGCTGGCGCTATGAAGGGGACGGGCCAAAGTATGTAGAAATCCGGCGCAGAATCCGCTACGATGTCTCCGTTCTTCAGGAGTACATCCGGACGAACACACGAGTGCCTTCCGTGCGGGCTGCATTGGAGGAGATTCGTGGAGGTCTTTAAACAAAAGAAATCGAAGTTTTGGTGGTATGACTTCGCCGTCCGGGGCAAAAGATTTCGAAGGTCCACGGGCGAAACGAACAAAAATAGGGCAGAGAAGATCGCGTCCTTGAAGTTCGCCGAGATTTGCGAGCAGGGAGATCCCCTTCCAAGGAAGTCTCCCACCGTGCTCGAGGTGTCGAAGCGTTTTTTGGATTCGGTGGACGCTGCCCGGCTGGCTGAGAAGTCGAAGGCGTATTACCACGATGGATGGCGTCTTCTGTCAGCTACGCCCGTCACTGGACTGCGTCTGGACTTGGTGACGAACGAGGTTGCCGGAACTCTCCGGTTTGAGGGATCGCCGGCAAACACCAACTGCGCATTGCGTACTCTCCGGAGGCTGCTGCATCGGGCCGAGGAGTGGAAGCTGATTCGCAGGGCGCCGAAGATCAAGCTCGTCCATGAGCAGGCGCGCAGCTTGCGCTTAGACGAGGCTGCCGAAGCGAAACTGCTGGAAGGTGCTGCTCTTTGTAAATGGAGGAGCAAGCGCACCCTGGAAAGGTTCACTCAGATCTTGATCCTGGCGCGCGATACCGGGATGCGCAATGAGAAAGAGCTCTACCGGATGCGCGTTGAGGACCTTTACTGGGAGCAGCGGCTCATCCATGTGGTGGACAGCAAGACCGTGAACGGCATCAGGTACGTACCGATGAGCGACCGGGTTTTTACAGTGTTGAAGACGCTTTGCGGCACCAGGACCAAAGGCTGGGTGTTCCCGTCCAAGCGATCCGAGTCCGGACATCTGACCACGATGGCCGGAAAGTTCCGCCAGGCACGCGAGAAGGCCGGACTGCCCAAGAAACTGGTGCTGTACTGCGGCCGGCATGACTTCGGAACTCGAATTCTGAAGAATACCGGGAATTTGAAGCTGGTCATGAGTGCGATGGGGCACGTGGACGTCAAGACCGCGATGAAATATCAGCATCCCGAACTTGGCATCGTGCGCACGGCGCTCAACGACAGTAATCATGCGGTGTTGCCGCCAAGTGCGTAGCCAAAATCGGCTACGTCATACTTTACGTCATACCGTTAAATCTCAATTTTGTAAGTTATTGAAAAGATGGTGAGCGCGGTAGGAATCGAACCTACAACCTACTGATTAAGAGTCAGTTGCTCTGCCAATTGAGCTACGCGCCCTTCCTGGGTGTATTGCGGCGGACCAGATGCGGGGTGTTTCGTGGGCCGGTTGGCACTGCGGTCATGATTGGCTCACGACCTTTTTGATAGTAACAAACGTGCTCCTATCGCGCAATGTTCTGGCTGGCCAGGCTGTGCAAAGCCGCGCTTTCGCATGGTCTGTCCTGCCGGCTGACCGCATGAGACGCTTGCCGCTCAGTCGCTCTGAATCTGGATCAGTTCGCCGACGTCGCTGGAGCGCGGTTGCGGCTGCAGGGTCTGCGGCGAGCGCCAGAAATCGATGTAGCTGATCTGGTGGACGCAGCTGACCGTGCAATTGGGAGCGCATCCCTTGGCGGTCAGGAACTCGCGGCGCACGTCCGCCTTGGTGTATTGCAGCAGTGGCAACGCCGGGATAGCCGCGCTGCTGCGAGCAATAGTGCACCAGTCCGTCCTCGCACACATAGATGTAGCGCGCTCCGGCGCGGCAGCGCCAGTCGTTCGGCTTGCCGTTGGCGATGTTGGTCTGGAACCAGTTGAAGCGCGAATAGTTCTTGCGCTCCATGTCGTGCATCTTGAAAAACACTTCGCGCTCTTCGCCGTTCAGCGGACGCAGTTGCCCGTCTCCGTCGTGGATGATTCCCACCGTCGAAGTAAAGCCCAGCTGGCGTGCCCGTCGTCCCACCACCAGCGCATCGTGCGGAGTACGGATTCCTCCGCCCACCACGCTGTTGATGTTCACATGGAATTCGGCGTATTCGCTGAGCAGCTGCAGCTTCTTGTCGAGCACCTTCAGGCTCTTTTTGGAGACGTCGTCGGGCGTCACGTTGTCGATGGAGATCTGCATGTGGTCGAGCCCGGCGCGGTTCAGCCTCTGGATGCGCTCGGCGGTCAGCAGGTATCCATTGGTGATGAGGCCGGCGATCATGCCGTTTTTGCGGATGCGGTGGATGATGTCATCCAGTTCGGGATGCAGGATCGGCTCGCCGCCGCTGATGGTTACAATCGAGGTTCCCAGGCGCGCCAGCTGATCCAGGCGCTGGTACATCGTTTCCAGGGGCACCGGTTTGCTGGATGCGTCAAACTCGTTGCAGTAGGCGCAGGCCAGGTTGCAGCGCCGCATGGGAATAATGTGGGCCATCACCACGTGTCCGGTGTCGGCCACTCCGCGGGCGATCATGCGCAGCTCTCTCAGGCGCCTGCTGGCGGCGGCCCACTTGCGACGAAACCCTTGTCTCTTCTGTGACATAGATATATGCATTCCATTACATCACGCGCGCCGGGAAGCAGGGAAGCCGGAGGTAGCCGGAACGCGTAATTCGGGCTGCGAAGGGCAAAGATTTCCATTGGGCTGCGATTGCACAGTCCCGCACCGGCTCCCAGTTCAGGATTCGGCCAATCCGCCCCACTAGTTTATAATCCATGCTTCGCCCTTTATTTTTCGGAGCCCACTGGAAGATGATTCGATTCCTGCAAACCCCTGGCCGAGTTCAGAAGGCACTTCTGATCGGCTTCCTTTCCATCGTGTGCATCATGATGGTCGTTACGCTTGTTCCCGGCGGCATGCTCGGTGATTTGACAGGCGGGAGCGTCAGCGCCGATTCGGTAGCCAAGGTCAATGGCCAGGATGTCACCATCCAGGAAGTCGACCAGGCGGCGCGCGGCATGATGCAGCAGCGCCACATCCCCGAACAGTTCCGCTCGCTCATCCTGCCCCAGGCCGTCCAGGCGGTGGTCATGCGCAAGCTGTATCTGAACGAAGCCGAGCGTCTCGGCCTGCGCGCCACCGATGACGATCTGCGCTATGAAATGCAGCACGGTCCGATCTCGCAGGCGCTCTATCCCAATGGAACGTTCATCGGCGCCGACAAGTACCGGGATCTGGTGGCCTCGCAGTTCAACCTCAGCGTTCCTCAGTTTGAGCAGGAGCTGCGCAATGACATCACCATGCGCAAGCTGCGCACCGTCCTCGGCGCCGGGGTCTATGTCTCCGACGCGGACCTGCACAATGCCTTCAACAAGCAGAAGACCAGGGTCAAGTTTGACTACGCAGTCCTGACCACTGCCGACTTGGAGAAGTCGGTGACCGTTGACGACTCCGAACTGCGCGCCTATTACGAGAAGAACCAGCAGCAGTTCGCCAACACTCTGCCGGAGCAGCGCAAGGTCAAGTACGTGGTGATCGATCTGTACTCGCCTGCCCAACCCGGCCAAGGTGACCAACGACGAACTGCAGAGTTACTACCGCCAGCACGCCGATGAGTTCCGTGTCCCCGAGTCGGTAATCGTCCGCCACATCCTCATCAAGCTCCCCCTGCCCGGTCCCGATGGCAAGGTGGATGCCAAGCAGGCCGCGGCCGCGCAGGCCAAGGCGGACGATGTTCTGAAGCAGCTGCGCAAGGGCGCGGATTTCGCCGAGATGGCGAAGAAGTACTCCGACGATACGGCGACCGCCAAGAGTGGCGGTCTGGTGGGTCAGCTGGTGCAGGGCTCCGGTTCGGCACCGGACATCGAGAAGGTCGCCTTCGGCCTCGCCAAGGGACAGATCTCGAATGTAATCCCGACCAGCTACGGCTTTGAAATTATCCGTGTGGACGACAGGATTGCCGCCCACGCCCGCTCGCTCGACGAGGTCCGCGCCCAGATTGAACCGGTCGTCGCGGCCCAGAAGAACCAGGCCATCGCCGCGCAGCTTGCCCGCACCGTCGAGACCCAGGCCGCCTCCGTCGGACTGGACAAGGCTGCCTCGGCCAACGGCCTGCAAGTGCAGGAGAGCGGTCTCATCACGCGCAGCGATTCGCTGCCCGGCATCGGAAACTCGCCGCAGTTCGCCGATGCGGTCTTCGGCATGAAGGCCAACGCGGCTCCGGCATCGGTCTCGCTTGCGACCGGCTATGCCGTAGCTCAGGTCACCGAAATCAAGCCGCCGTCCACGCCCACCTTTGAGCAGGTGAAGGAGCGCATCGCCTCCGAGCTAAAACAGCAGAAGGCCCAGGCAATGCTGGGGCAGAAGCTGCAGGAACTCAGCGACAAGGCCAAGTCCTCGCATAACCTGCAAGAGGCCGCCAAGGCCGTGGGCGCAACCGTAAAAACCAGCGACTTGGTGGCTCCTGACGGCCAGGTGCCTGACATCGGCGCGCTCGCTTCCGCGGCTCCGCAGGTGTTTGACATGAAACCGGGCGACATCAGCCAGCCCGTCAACCTCGGGCTGAAGGGCGTCGTCATCGATCTGCTCGAAAAGTCGGCTCCTACCGACGCCGAGTTTGATCTGACCAAGAACCAGCTCAAGGCGTCGCTGCTGGACAGCAAACGCTCTGAGATCGAGGAAGCCTTCGTCGTGGCCCTGCGCGACCGTACCCAGAAGCAAGGCAAGCTTGTGATCGACCAGAAGAAGGTGGAAGCGCTGGCCGGGAGCAAGGAGTAGCCGAACCATACTGCGTACTCGGGGAGGGGTGACCCTCCCCGATTTTGTTCGCAGCTTTTGTTCGCAACTTTTGTTCGCAACAAGCGCTCCAGCAGTGCATCCAATCAAGCAAGCGGAAATTCAGGTAATCGGCCGTACTCTGACCTCATGCTCGACAAACGAAGCGCTGGAATCCTGTTGCATCCCACCTCCCTGCCTGCCCACGGCGGAATCGGCGACCTTGGGCCGGCGGCCTATGAGTTTGTCGATTTCCTCGCCGCCGCGCGCCAGGGACTCTGGCAGATTCTGCCCCTCAATCCGGTCGGCCTCGGAAATTCTCCCTACTCCTCCACCTCGGCCTTTGCGGGCAACTTTCTGCTGGTCAGTCTCGAGCGTTTGGCCGAGCGCGGCATGATCCCGCAGGAGAGCGTTCGCGCCCTCGACAATCAGCATGGCCGCGTGGATTATTCGCGAGTGATGCAGGAAAAGCTGCCGCTGCTGGAGCAGGCTGCCGATTGGTTTCTGAGCCATGCCCAGGGCGAGGCCCGCGCCCGCTTCGACCGGTTCGTCGCCGAGACCTCATGGTGGCTGGAAGACTACGTTCTCTTCGAGGCCTTGCGCCTCCGTTACCACCAGTGCAGCTGGAACTGTTGGCCGAAGGAGCTTGCCCATCGCGATCCCAAGGCGCTGGCTGCGGTTCGCCAGGAGTTGCACGAGGAGCTCGACCGCGGCCGCTTTCTGCAGTTCGCCTTCTTCGAACAGTGGCGCTCCCTGCACGCCTATGCCCGCGGCCACGGCGTAAAGATCATCGGCGACGTCGCCATCTTCGTCAGCTACGACTCGGCCGATGTCTGGACTCACCCGGATACTTTCCGCCTCGATGCCGATACCCTGGAGCCGGATTGCGTGGCCGGCGTTCCGCCCGATGCCTTTTCCGAGACCGGCCAGCGCTGGGGTAATCCCCTCTACCGTTGGGCCGAACTCAAGCAGCGCGGCTACGACTGGTGGGTCAAGCGCATGAGCTGGGCGCTGGAAAGCTGCGACATCATCCGCCTCGATCACTTCCGCGGCTTCCTGCAGTATTGGGAGATCCCCAACAGCGAACCCACCGCCGTGCATGGCCGCTGGGTGGATGGTCCCGGGGAAGATCTGTTCCGCGTGCTGCGCGAACGGCTGGGCGATTTGCCTTTCATCGCCGAAGATCTCGGCGTCATCACCCCCGACGTCACCCACCTGCGCGAGCGGCTGGGAATGCCCGGCATGCGAGTCATGCAGTTCGGCTTTGGCGATCCCGGCGCGCACATCTACCTGCCGCACCGCTACCACCCCAATACCGTGGTTTATACCGGGACGCATGACAATGACACCACCCTGGGCTGGTGGAAAAACTGCATGGGAGATGAGCGCCGATTTATCGAGGCGCTGTTGGGCAATCCCTGCGATGGCATCAACTGGGCCATGGTGCGGCTGGCCCAAAGCTCCACCGCCAATCTCTGTGTGGTGCCCATGCAGGATGTGCTGAGTCTTGGTTCGGAGGCGCGCATGAACATTCCCAGCTATGGCGACGGCAACTGGTCCTGGCGCTGCCCGCCGGGCGCTCTGCAGCCGGAACTGGCGCAGAAGCTGGCCACCCTGGCCGAGATCACCGACCGCAATCCGTCCTTTGATCATCCGCCCAACGGGGAGCCAGGCCCCAACTACGCCGCCTAGCCGAGCGCCTGCGGCCGGCAGCGTAGCGTTACCCGCCGAGCGCTACCTGTCCCAGCGCCTGTGGCATCGCTGACGGCAGGCAGTAGGCGCGGGAGTTTTCTGCATCCGAAGCAGTGGGCTTTTGACGAACCAGCCCCGAACGCAGACAATACTGTTTTGCTGTGTCTCGGGCCAATCCGGGCGCGGTCCGAAATTTTCAGGAGGCATCATGGCACAAAGCGGTGAACTGATTCGATTGATGAATTACGTGGACGACATTGCCACCACTCTCCGGCGCATCGTCACCGGCAGCAGCTTTATCACCCCGGAAGAGCGTAAGAAATTAGCCGAGTACATGCGCAACTCCGACCCCAATTTCACCAAAATGGTCGAAGAGCTGGACAAGTGATCATGGCGGCCCCTCCTGAGCAGGACGCCGCGGAGACCATCGCCGTCATCGGCGCCGGCAAAGTCGGCCGTGCCCTGGCCCGCCGCGCCGCCGTGGCCGGATTCCGCGTGGTCCTCGAAGACCTGATTCCCACCTCGCTCGAATCGGCGCGGCGGGAAATTCGCCGCTCGCTCGACGATGCCGTCAGCTCCGGCCTGCTCGATCAGGCCACTGCCGATCAGGCCTTTGCCCGCATCGACTGTGCCACCACCATCGAAGACGCCGCCCGCCGCGCCCGCATCGTCATGGAGACCGGCCCCGACGAGTTCGAATCCAAGCTGGAGATGTTCTGCCTGCTCGACCGCGTCTGCCTGCCCGGCACCGTCATCGTCAGCAACTGCCATGCACTCGAACTCAGCGACACCTCGGCCAAAGCGGAGTCCATCGTCGGTATGTATTTCTCCGGCGACCCACTCTCCGGCGAGCACGCTGAGATCCACTGCTCGGCATTCACCAGCGCAGGCGCCCTCGCCGTGGCCGAGCGCCTCGCCGCACGCATGGCCTCCAGCTACCAAATCACGCGAGATGGAGATGCGGCAACCGTCTAGCCAAGCAGGTGCCCCACATCTGCCGCATTGAGCAGAGGTGGGGCACCTGCAGGTAGGCCGTTTTACTGCTCGCTTCTCTCAAAGGGTTTTGCCACATATTGCCGCGCCTCGTCCAGTGCTGCCTGGGTGTTGTCGTTGGTCTGCAACGCCTGACGGTACTCGCTCAATGCGCGTTCGCGCTGTCCGCTGATGTCGAAGATCTTGCCCAGCTGAACATGGCTCCAGACCTCGGTCCACTTCGGCTCGCCGTCTCCGTTGAGCGAGTCGCGATAGGAGTTGGCCGCCGCCTGGTAATTTTTCTGCAGGTAGAAGACCTCCGCAATGCGATAGTGCGCCAGCGAACTGTTCTTGTTCTGCTCGATGGCGTGCTGGAACTCCTTGAGCGACTCGGCCAGGTTTCCCTGCTGCACCAGTTGCTGTCCGCGCAGAATCGCCGTGCGCAGCCGCAGCTCCACGGAGTTCTTCAGCACCTGGTTTTCCGGGTCCAAGGTGATCTTGCGCGGCTTGCCGAAGGTCTCCACCGTGTAGCTGGAGTCGGTTCCCACCACGTCGATGATCTTCTCCTCCGACTTGCCGTCGGTATCGATCTTCAGCTGCACCGGCATACGGAACAGGTCCAGGTCCTGCTGAATCTGTCCCACCACGCGGAAGCCGGTCTTAATCCGGAACACCGTGTACTTGTCCTTGAACTCCGGCGCCCCGGTCGAGTCCAGCCACTGCGAATAGAACCAGGTCAGCGGCTCGCCTCGGATCCCCTCGGTGACTTTTTGCAGTTCCTTCACTCCCACCGCCTTGCCCTCGTAGTTCTGGAAGAGCGTGCGCATCGCGGCGTCGAACTTCTGGTCTCCCATCACCCAGCGGAGCATGTGATACAACATGCCGCCCTTGTCGCCGGCCATCGACTGGAAGACCGGGTCAAAGGTGTCGAGGGTCCCAATCTGTCCCAGCGGAACGCTCTCATAGGCCAGCGCGCCCACGGCCATGTCCTTCACCGCCTCCTGTGCTCCCGCCGGCCCTGCCGCGTATTCGATGTAGCGGCTCTCGCTGTAGCGCGCGCCGCCGTCCTGGATCCACCAGTCATTGCGCGTCGCCGGGCTCACCATGGCGCCGAACCACTGGTGCGCAATGGCGTTGGCCAGCAGACGGTAGTTCACCTTCGCATTGATGTTGCGCGCCGCCAGTCCGGCAATCTCCGGCGCCCACGTCGTCGGCACGGAATCATCCGGCAGCTCCACCAGCTTCAACTCCTGGCTGGTGGGAACGCCATAGACGGTGACGAAGAATCCCAGCTCCTTGGCCGCCAGCTCGCCATACTGCTGCGCCAGGTTCGCCCGGTCAGGCAGAAAGAAGACATGCACGGTCATGCCCGCTTCGCTCACCGCGGTGTCGCTGAACTTTCCTATCACCACCGTCCCCGGAAAGCCCGGCTTGCTCCAGCTGAAGCGGAAGGTCTTCATCCCGGCATCGGTCTGCGCTTCAGCCTTGGCCCCGCTTTGCCGCTGGTCTGCGGATTGGGTTGCGGTTTGCGCCGCGGATTGGCTCTTGGACTGTGCCCCAGCGCTCTTGTCCGCCGCGGCCTTCGCCGTCGCCTTCCGTCCCGTCCCTCCGCGCCGCTGCAGCTTTGGTGTGGGCTCCGTGCTCTCGTCGCTGGCCTTGGCAGCCGCTTCCGCCACGGGCGGTGCAGCTGCGGATTCCGCTGCGGCCACGTTTCCGCTGGAAACCACGGTGTAGCCCGCCGGCACGTTGATCTTCATCCGCGCTGTAAATCTATCGATGCCGAAGTTGGTCACCGGAAACCAGCGCCCGGAGTAGAGCAGATAGCTGATCGGGTCGCCCACATAGGCCAGCTTCAGCCCCGGAACCGGGCTGTCGTCCGCCGAGGTCACATTGCCCTCGTAATCGAACGTCAGTGTCGCCTCCTGCCCCTTGCTCATGCCGTTGGGCAGTAGAACGCGCACGGTCGAGTCCTGCGAGACGCGTTCGGCCGGCAGCACGTTCCCCGCCTGGTCCGTCACCTGGGTTACGCGCAGGGCATTGTGCAGCTCAAAGCTGGCGATGCTGATGTCGTCCAGCGCCACGAACTTCACCACCGCGCGCGCCGTCAGCTTGTGCGTCTGCGGAGAAACCGTGGCCTCAATGTTGTAGTCTTCCGCCTGGATGCGCGGCTTTTCCACCCCCAGCAGGCGCACCGGCAGCAGCCCGGCCAGCAACATCCCGGCCAGCACAATCAAAGTAGTTTTGAGAACGGCCCGCCTGGCTCTCCGTCCAGCCGATTGCATTGCCATGTTGCTCCTGCGGAGTTTGCTTCCATCCGGATCGATCATCCCGGGTTGATCCATCGAACGTAGTGCAATCCAAGTTGCTCAGCTTACGTTGATGTTGAAAATCCTGCAGAAGATGCCGGGCACATTCTCCTCCCGGCGCCTATTCCCGCTTCCGCACGGAATTTTCCGCAACCCGCAATATCGCCTTCGCCGCCCGCCGCGCAGTCGTCTCCCGCCCCGCCTCCGGGCTGCCGGATGGACTGACGGATGGACTGCCGGAGGAAGTGTCAGCCGAAGCCCCCGCCATCTCGCCGTGCGGCAGCCCACGCAGCAGGCCTCGCACCTTCGCCAGAGACTCCGTCATCTTCCGCCGCGCCGCGCCATCCTCCAGCAGCGCGCGCACCGCGCGTTCCACCCGCTCCGGCGTAAAGTCATCCTGAATCAGTTCGGGAACCACCTCGCGCCCGGCCACCAGGTTTACCATCCCGTAGTGCGGCAGTTTCACCAGATGCCTTCCCAGCGCCCAGGTCAGCGCCGCCACGCGATACACCATCACAAACGGCGTGCCGATCAGCGCCGCCTCCACCGTGGCTGTGCCGCTGGCCACCGCCCCCACCCGCGCATGCAGCAAGCTCGCCCGCGCGTCATCGGTCAGATGGATCAGCAATGACGGGTGCCCCATATCTGCCCTCTTTGGGCAGATGTGGGGTAGTTGTTCCTGCCCTTGCCGTTGTTCCTGCCCTTGCAACCTTGAAACTTTGCAACCTTGAAACTTTGAAACCTCCTCCGCCACCCACTCCCGGTCCAACGTGCTCGCCACCGGCATCACGAATTCAAACTCCGCTCCCATTCGCTCCGCCGCCCCCAGCATCGCCGGCAGATTCATCCCCAGCTCTTTCCTCCGGCTGCCCGGCAGCAGCGCAATCCAGGTGCGCGCGGGATCCAATCCCCAGCGCTCGGCAAATTCCTCGCGGCTCACCGTGGGCGCTTCCAGCTCGCTCAGCGGATGCCCCACATACTCCACCTGCACCCCGTGCCGCGCGTAGAACTCGCGCTCAAACGGAATGATCACCAGCATCGCCGACACATACCGCTGCACCAGCTTCAGCCGCCCCTTGCGCCACGCCCACAGCTGCGGGCTCACGTAATACACCACCGGAATTCCCCTCCGGTGCAGCTGCCTGGCCAGGCGGAAGTTCCAATCCGGAAAGTCGATCAGCACGGCCACATCCGGACGCCGCCGGTCCACCTCCGCCAGCAGCCGATGGAACTTGCGGTAAATCCCCGGCAGGTGGCTGAGCACCTCCACCAGTCCCACCACCGCCACGTCGCGCGCCTCTACCACCAGTTCGCAGCCTGCCTCGCCCATCCGCTCGCCGCCCAGGCCAAAGCACTCGAGCCCTCTGCGCCCGTGGCCGGCAGCGGCGTCCGTCGCCGCGCTACCCGACTCCGCGCCGCACAGCTCCCGCAGCGCGGCCATCAACTCCGCGCCATACATATCCCCGGAGGCTTCCCCGGCGGAGATCAGCACCCGCAAGGGGCGGCCCGCCGTCGGGGTCGAATCGAGATTGTTTTCCATAGCCATGCGCGCCGTCAGAATATCAGGCACCGCGGCGGAAGTAAGAAATGCGCCCGGATGCTCCAAGGTTTCTCGACAATTCCAGAGATTCAGGCTAATCTCACCTCCATGCGTAGCATGGGATTTACCAAGGCGGCATTCTGGTTGGGCGTGGCGTCCTCGGCCTTTTCCGTGGTGCTCTACGTCGCCATGAAGATCATGTCCTCGTGGGCTCTGTCCCGGAGTCCAGGCGAGCGCAACCTCCGCATCGCGGCGATTGCAATCATCTTCGGCACGCCCATCCTGTTCTGCGCCGCCGCCGGCGTTCTCAGCCTGCTGGCCAGCGCGGCCTCGTTCGCTTGGCAGCGCATCTTCCGCCGGGAAAAATCCGGGGAACCGAGCCGCACCGCTTCGTAATCTTCCAGGCACCCGCCACGGCTTTGCACCAATTTCATCCCGTGACCCATCTTTGGTACTCACTCCCACCCCGCCCTGCCGAGCTATACTGGAAGCCATAAAGGTCCCAGTCCCTTGTCCTCCACGCAGCAGAAATTCGCCGTGCACACCCGTCCCAACTGGGCAGAGATCTCCCTCTCCGCGCTGGCGGAAAACTATCGCACCATCACCCGCCACATCGGTCCCGGCGTCACCGCCTGCTGTGTCATCAAGTGCGACGCCTACGGACACGGCGTCATCGAATCCGCCCGCGCCCTGGAAGAAGCCGGAGCCCGCTGGCTCGGCGTCACCTCCACCGAAGAAGGCGTCGCCGTGCGCGAAGCCGGAGTCAAGCTACCCATCCTCGTCATGACCGGCTTCTGGCGCGGCGAAGAGGACGCCATTCTGCGCAACCGCCTCATCCCGGCCATCGCCACCCTCGAGCACGTCGAAGCCATCGAAGCCTCGGCCGCGCGTCTGTCTCTCGCCCGCCGCATCCCCGTGCACCTCAAGGTCGATACCGGCATGGCGCGCCTCGGAGTCTCGCTTGCCGAACTGCCCGCGCTCGTCGCCCGCATCGCGGCCTCGCCCGTGGTCCTGCTGCAGGGAGTCTTCAGCCATCTCGCCGAATCCGAAATCCTCGACTCGCCCTTTGCCGCCCAGCAGCGGTCCGATTTCGAGCGCGCCCTCGCCATCGTCAACGACGCCGGACTCCACCCCCGCTACTCTCACCTGGCCAACACCGCCGCCACCGTCGCCCGGCCGGACACCTGGCACAACATGGTCCGTCCCGGCCTCGCGCTCTACGGCTACAATCTCGTCTGCAAGTTAAGCTGTCAGGGACCCCGCGCCGACGCCGCTGTGCTGCCCGTCCAGCCCGTCCTCACCTGGAAGACCCGCATCGTTGCCCTGCGCGACATCGCCACCGGCACTCCGGTCGGCTACAACCGCCAGTGGGTCGCCGACCGTCCCACCCGCCTCGCCGTCATCCCCGTCGGCTACGGAGACGGCTTCAACCGCCAACTCTCCAATCGCGGCCGGGTCATCCTGCACGACCGCTACGCCCCCATCCGCGGCAACGTGAGCATGGACCTCACCATGATCGACGTCACCGACTTTCCCGACGTCGCCATCGGAGACGAAGTCCTGCTCATCGGACGCACCCCTCACTGCTCCATCGGCGCCGACGACCTCGCCCGCATCGCCAACACCATCACCTACGAAATCCTCTGCGGCCTATCCCCCCGCGTCCCCCGCATCTACGTCGAGTAGGATTCGAATTCCTCACACCACCAGCAAAGATACCAATCGCACTCGACCTCCAGTGAGTGACAAAAGTCATTTGAATAGCCCTGTCACCGCTCAATACTTGTGAGAGTGGACGTCATCTGATTTCAGCGGCCGCGTCCGCGATGGCCGTAATTACAATCGTGGACCGAGACGCTGTGGGAGTCCTATGAACCGAAAGCGACAACGGCTGGAATCCTTGCCGGTGCACCCGACCGGCAGGGCGGGGGCAGAACCGAAAACGATTCGCATCGATGGACTTGCCGGCCGTCCGGCAGAATTGGCGCTGGCCGATCTGCAACGACTACCGCAACAGGAACTCACAGAGGACTTCAGTTGCGAAGAGGGCTGGACTGTGCCGAACCTGAAATGGCAGGGGCCCACGTTGGAGGCCGTTCTGGCCATCGTGGAACCGCATTCCGAGGCGAAGTGGGTTCAGGCAAGCGCCGGGGATTTCAGCGTGCCGATCCCCTTGCATGAAGCGCACCGCGTTCTGCTTGCCATCCGCCTCGGGGGCGAGGCTGTGCCCACCGAGCATGGAGGACCAGTTCGGCTCGTGCTCGCGGGCGGCGATTGCTGGACGAGCATAAAGTGGGTCGACCATCTCGAACTGCGTGCCGCGCCAGGGGAGAACACCGGCAAAACCATCGCTCTCGGCCGGCTGTGTCCTTCATGAGTTCGATGGCCCCCGACTGCAAACCATCTTGCGTGACCCATGGCGACTCCGCGACGGGCGGGCAGGGGGCGGCCATGCGGCCGTATCCCACGAAACTTTTCGTGGAAGTGACCACGCGCTGCAACTTGCATTGCTCCATGTGTGTGAAGGAAGCGAAAGGGCAGCGCATTGCCGAAGGCGACCTCAGTCCCGACACCTTCTCACGGCTTGCTCCCGCGCTTCCAACTCTGGAGACACTCATTCTGAACGGCATCGGCGAGCCGCTGCTGCATCCGCGCCTGGAGGAATTTGTTCGTGCGGCAAAACGCGCCATGCCCGCTTCCGGACAGGTTGGGTTCCAGACCAACGGTCAGTTGTTGCGGCGCGAGCGCGCCAGCTCATTAGCAGATGCGGGCGTGGACCGCATCTGCCTTTCCGCCGATGCCGTATCTTCCGATGTGTTCGGCAAACTGCGCCGCGGCGGACGCGTCGAGATGATCGAATCGGCCGCAAACGCGCTTCATCACGCCGGGCGTGCGCGGGGCCGCGACATTTCTCTTGGAGTGGAATTCGTGGCCATGCGCGACAACCTGCCGCAATTGCCGGAGATCGTTCGCTGGGCCGCCAGGAATCATTTTTCGTTCGTGATCGTAACCCACATGCTCGCCTACGAGCAGGAGATGTCCGGTGCTGCCGCCTTTGACCCCATCACCGATCATGCGCGGCAGGTACACCGCGAGTGCCGTGAGCAGGCGGCGGCCGATGGCGTGGACCTGCGCAACTACTTCGGCTTATTTACCCCTTCTTACAAACACAAGAGTGAGGACGAATGGCGCCGCAGGGACTACATTGCAAAGCTGTTCGCCCAGGCCTCTCACCAGGATGTGCGGCTCAGCTACGAGCGCCTGGTCACGATCGACGACGTGGATGACCACCAGGCCGGGGAATGTTTCGCCGAGGCCGCGCGGATTGCGGAGCAAGAGGGCATTGACTTGCAACTGCCTGCGACGGTTCCCACGCGGCAGCGGCGATGCAACTTTGTCGAGGAGGGCAGTTGCTTCGTCTCCTGGAAGGGCGACCTGCACCCCTGCTATTTCCTCTGGCATCGCTACAGTTGCCACATTGGCGGACACAGCAAGCAAGTGGAACCCAAGTCGTTCGGCAACCTGGCTGACCAGGATGTCCTTGCCATTTGGAATAGCCCCAGAGCGCGCGCGTTCCGGGGCGAAGTATTGAAATACGACTATCCGTTCTGTTACGACTGCAATGTGGGGCTCTGCAGTTTCGCCCAGGATGAGGAGTTTGAGGGCGACTGTCACGCCAGCGAGGTGCCCTGCGGCGCTTGCCTGTGGTCGACAGGTATTTTTCAGTGTCTTAGATAATCGTTAGCAGAGCCCGGATCAGGCACGATGGATCGCTTTAGATTTGCGAGCCGGCGGCGTGCGCTCCCGAGCCTGGAGCCGGACCCTGCTGCTGGCTCCTGCGCTGTTCGGGCGTGAGCATGGAAGCAACCTTGGCTGCGGTCTCATCGTGCAGCTGCCCGATCAACTGTCCACGCTGGTCCTGGCTCAGCGAAGGATCGTTCAGGATGGCGATCAGCTTCTGTCCTTCCGCGAAAAAGACCGGGCGGATCTTTTCTTTCTGCTTGTCGCTTAGGTGCACTTGCTTGTCCACCCCGCGCAGGTGCGCGTCGGCGAACAGGTTGGGATCGCTCATGATGTTGTGAGACGGGGGAGCAGCCTGCGCTCCGGCCTGGGCGATGGCAAGGCAAGCCACCATGGCTACGAGAACTAAAAATTTCCGCATACGACCTCACATCTGAAGACGGAAGGAACCTGGCACCCGCTTCGCCACTCCATTCTAGCCGGATTCCGGCAGCCATACGCACTTGACCTTGCTGTTGAACTGCCGTCCCCGCTAACCATCGCTACTCCGCATTTCAGCTCTCCTCATCCACCTCTGGCTGCGAGCCCGTCCATATCCCCGTGCGTCCTTGATAAAATATCCTTACCGACCCTTATGATCCGCTCTCGCTACGCACGCTGGATGAACGACTGGGAGTACCGTCTCGAAACCCGCGACAGCAATCGTGTGGTGCGTCCCTTCGAGTGGGGCCTGGACTGGACCGCCGACTTCCCCGGGGTTTCGAACGATGCCACCGGTGACGCCGCATCCCTTTCGCCCGACGCCCAGAAGCGTTCCTTCTTCGACCTGAACGACCGCCTCATCCGTCACAGCGACGACTTTTTCGGCTACCGCGTCCCCACCGACTTCCGTCTCGAGCAGCGCCCCATCCGCGTCCACGGCACCGGCAGCCACGCTAACCCCGCCGTCGATGACGCCAAGTACGCCGGCCAGTTCGGAACCTTCCTGCGCTTCACCTCGCCCGTCCGCTCGCCCTATCCGGAAAACGATCTGGTCAACGCCCGCTGGTTCCCCGTCGCTCCAAAGGAAGGCAAGCCCAAGCGCGCCATCATCGTTATTCCGCAGTGGAACGGCGACGCCCTCAGCCACAATGCCTTCAACCGGCTCTTCCGCCTCTTCGGCGTCTCTACCCTGCGCCTCAGCATGCCCTATCACGACATCCGCATGCCCGCCGAACTGCACCGTGCCGACTACTCCGTCAGCTCCAACCTCGGACGCACCATCCACGCCGCCCGCCAGGGAATCGTCGACATCCGCTGTTGCGTCGACTGGCTCGAACAGCAGGGCTACACCGAATTCGGAGTTCTCGGCACCAGCCTCGGCTCCTGCTACGCCTTCATCGCCTCGGCCCACGACCCGCGCATCCGCGTCAACATCTTCAACCATGCCTCCACCCAATTCGGCGATGTCGTCTGGACCGGCTTCTCCACCCGCCACGTCCGCGCCGGCATCGAGAAGGTGCTCAACGCCGACGAGCTCCGCCACGCCTACACCTGCATTAGCCCCGCGTCCTACTTCGACAAGTTCGAGCGCTGGCCCAAGCACGTGCTCATGATCCATACCCAATACGACCGCACCTTCCTGCCCGAATTCAGCCGCAAGATCGCCGACGAGTTTCGCCAGCGCAAGCTCGCGGCCGAAATCCGCTGCCTCCCCTGCGGCCACTACACCCTGGGCGAGTCTCCCTACAAATACATGGACGGCTACCTGGTCACCCGCTTCGTCGCCCGTGCCTTCAACCGCGCCTATTCCTCCACCCGCTCCGCCGAACCCGCATCGATTGAAGTGTCATCCTGAGCGAAGCGAAGGACCCCAGCGCCGCTCATATCTTCACTGCCGCATAAAAGGCATTTCGGCAGGTGCCCCACATTCGACCTTTTTGGGCAAATGTGGGAACGCCGAACACCTGCACTTTTCCCTCTCCCAAAAATCCCTTCCCGATTACAATATGGAAATGAAAATCGCTTTGGGAGCCGACCACGCCGGCTATCTTCTCAAGGACCGCATCCGCCAATATGTAGCCGAGTGCGGCCACCAGGTCATCGACGAAGGCACCAACTCATCCGACTCGGTTGACTACCCTGACTACGCCGTCAAGGTGGCGCAGGACGTCGCCGCCGGACGCGCCGACCGCGGCATCCTGGTCTGCGGCTCCGGCATCGGCATGGCCATCACCGCCAACAAAGTCCCCGGCATCCGGGCCGCCAACATCGGCAGCGAGTACGAAGCGCAAATGTCGCGCGAGCACAACGACCTCAACGTCCTCACCCTCGGCGCCCGCATCCTCGACGAAGCCGGCGCCAAGGAAATCGTGCAGATCTGGCTGGAAACGCCCTTCTCCGGGGGCCGCCACACCGGCCGCCTGGAAAAGATCCACGACATCGAGCAGGCCCACACCTAGCGCACGCAGAGCTTCGCCGCTCTCCTGTTATCGCAATCCGGGCAACCGGCGATCTCTGCGCCAACAAAAACGGCAGGCCGAAGCCTGCCGTCTGTTCCCAACAAAATGAGTTTAAGCGCTAGCCTTTGCGGACTTCACGCGCGCCGAGAGGCGGCTCTTGTAACGCGAGGCGGTGTTCTTGTGCAGAATGCCCTTCTGCACGCTCTTGTCCAGGACCGAAACCGTCTCCCGGAACGTGGTATCCAGCTGTGTCTTGTCGCCGGAGGTCAGTGCGGTGCGCAGATTGCGCAGCGCCGAGCGCATACGCGACTTGTTGGCGCGATTGAACGCCGTCTTCGATACTGTCTGTCGTGCGCGCTTCAGCGCCGAAACATGATTCGCCATACTTACCCTGTATCCTTCTAGTCAAAATGGGGCATCGCCCCGAACAATTCATTCTACGGTAAATCTGCCGCCTTCTGCAACCCGCCTCAGGCCCGCGCCGCCGAGCGCAGAAAGTAGCGCCCCTGATATGAGATGATTGCAGCACACTACGCACGCAAATGTGCACCACAGAAAGCAGCTCACTATGTCTGGAAATATCGGAGACAAAGCCAGGTTCAACCGGCTTCGCAAACAGAAGCTACTGAAGCGCCGCAAAAAGGCCGAAGCAATCGCCGCCAGAGCCGCAACCGCAACTCCCGCCGTCGAAGCCAAAGCGTCCTAACCGGCACACAGATTCGGCAAGACTCCCAAACGCCCCGCGCGAGCTACCGTGCGGGGCTTTGAATTTGCCGAAGCGTCGTATACTGATCCCTTATGCCACGTGTCCGATTTGCGCCCTCGCCCACCGGCTTCCTTCATGTGGGTTCGGCGCGCACCTTCATCTTCAACTGGCTCTATGCCCGCCACCACGGCGGCACCATGGTCCTGCGGCTCGATGACACCGATGTCGAGCGCAACACTGACGCCAGCGTGCAGTCCATCTTCGACGGCCTGCGCTGGCTCGGCCTCTCCTGGGACGAGGAGTACAAGCAGTCCGAGCGCCTTGCCCTGCACCGCCAGCTGGCCGAATCCATCTTCGCCAACGATCTCGCCTACCGCGACTTCACTCCAGCCCGCGCCGGCGAAACCGATCAGTCCAGCCAAGGCGCCTGGCTCTTCAATCCCGGCATGCGCGACCTGCCCCGCGCCGAAAGCGACCGCCGAGCCGCCGCCGGCGAACCCTACGCACTCCGCTTCCGCGTCCCTCGCGGACACGACCGCATCCTGCGCTTTGATGACTCCGTCTATGGAGCCCAGTCCAAGCTGGCCGACGAGGTCGAGGACTTCGCCCTGCTGCGCAGCGTTGGAGCGGGGGGGGCAATGCCCACCTATCACCTGGCCTCCTGCGCCGACGACGCCGACCTGCGCATCAGCCACGTCATCCGCGGCCAGGACCATCTCTCCAACACCTACAAGCACCTGCTCATCTTCGAAGCGCTGTCGTCCGCCACCGGAGCCGCTGCCCCGCAGTTCGCGCACCTCCCGCTGCTGGTCGCCCCCGATGGCACCAAGCTTTCCAAGCGCCGCCACGGACCGGTGGTCAGCGTCACCACCTACCGCGACGCGGGCTTTCTGCCGGAGGCCTTCGTCAACTTTCTCTGCCTGCTCGGCTGGTCGCCCAAAAACGATCGCGACTTCCTCACCCTGCCCGAGCTCACCGCGGCCTTCACCCTCGCGGGCGTCAACCGCGCCAACGCCGTGGTCAACTTCACCGAAGCCGATCCCTTCGACCCCAAAGCCGTCTGGCTCAACGCCGAGCACATCCGCGCCCTGCCCGTCGAGCAGCTTGCCGCGCTCCTGCTCCCCGTGCTGCAGGCCGAGCTAGGGTGCCCCACATCGGCCGCAGTCAGCAGATGTGGGACGATCGCACCGGGAACCGTCGCTTCGCAAACGTCACGCCCGAGAAAGTTCTCCAGGTCGCGCCGCTCATCCGCGAGCGCATCCGCCTGCTGCGTGATGCCGTCACCGCCGCCGACTTCTTTTTCGTCCCGCGAGCTTCCGCCCTATGATTGCCTGGAGCTGATTCCGCAGAAGGGCGATGCGGCGCTGGCCCGCACCATTCTCACCGAAGCCCGTGAGTTGCTGGCAGCCACCCCCTTCGATCCTCTCTCGCTCGAAGTCGCCCTGCGCTCGGCCGCCGAGCGCCTCGGCCTCAAGGCCGGACCCATGTTCCAGCCCATCCGCGTCGCCGTCTGCGGACGCAAAAACGCGCCGCCGCTGTTTGAGACCATGGAAGTGCTGGGCCGCGAGCTTTGCCTCGAGCGCATCTCCCAGGCCATTCAAAAGCTGCAAGATCAGCCGTAACGAAGATCATCCTGCGCTAAAATTATTGATTGTCTTCACGTAAGAGGAATGTACGTCATGACCCCATCGAATCCGGAAAGCAACCCCGCCGCCGGCCCCACGATCGACGCTCCTGCGCGTCCCTCCAACTTCATCCGCGAGATGATGATCGAGGATCTGAAGTCGAAGAAGTACGGCGACGCCGTCATCCAGACGCGCTTTCCTCCCGAGCCCAATGGCTATCTGCACATCGGCCACGCCAAAGCCATCTGCCTCGACTTCGAACTGGCCGACGAGTTCGGCGGCCTCACCAACCTGCGCTTTGATGACACCAATCCCGAGAAGGAAGAACAGGAGTACGTCGATTCCATCATGGCCGACGTGCGCTGGCTCGGCTTCCAGTGGGACCGCCTCTGCTACGCCTCCGACTATTTCGATCAGCTCTACGAGTGGGCCGTGCAGCTGGTCCGCGCCGGCCTGGCCTACGTCGATGACCACTCCGCCGAAGAGGTTCGCGCCCATCGCGGCACCCTCACCGAACCCGGACAGAACAGTCCCTACCGCGACCGCAGCGTCGCCACCAATCTCGACCTTTTGGAGCGTATGCGCCAAGGAGAGTTTGCCGATGGCAGCCGCGTCCTGCGCGCCAAAATCGACATGGCCTCGCCCAACCTCAACCTGCGCGACCCGGTCATGTACCGCATCCTGCACGCCACCCATCACCGCACCGGCGCCCAGTGGTGCATCTATCCCATGTACGACTTCGCCCACGGCCAGTCGGATTCCATCGAGCACGTCACCCACTCCATGTGCACCCTGGAATTCACCGACCATCAGCCGCTCTACAAGTGGTTCATCGAGCAGCTCGGAATCTTCCCCTCGCAGCAGATCGAGTTCGACCGCCTCAACCTCACCTACACCCTGCTCAGCAAGCGCAAGCTGCTGCAGCTGGTGCAGGAAAAGCGCGTCCACGGCTGGGACGATCCGCGCATGCCAACCATCTCCGGCATCCGCCGCCGCGGCTTCACCGCCCAGGCCATCCGCACCTTCTGCGCCGCCATCGGAGCCTCGCGCACCAACGGCTCCACCGACATCGAAATGCTCGAGCACTTCCAGCGCTATGAACTGAACCGAACCTCTCTCCGCGCCATGGCCGTGCTGCGCCCCTTGAAAATCGTCATCGACAACTATCCCGGAGGGCAGGAAGAGTTCGTCGAGGTCGCCAACAATCCCGAAGACGCCTCCGCCGGAGTCCGCCGAGTGCCGTTCGCGCGCGAGCTCTACATCGAGCAGGACGACTTCCGCGAAGTCCCTCCGCCCAAGTATTACCGCCTCTCGCCGGGCAAAGAAGTCCGCCTGCGCAACGCCTACTTCGTCACCGCCAAAACCGTGGTCAAGGATGCGGCCGGCAACATCATCGACGTGCACTGCACCTATGACCCGGCCAGCCGCGGCGGCAACTCGCCCGACGGGCGCAAGGTCAAGTCCACCATCCACTGGGTCTCCGCCGCCCACGCCATCCAGGCCGAAATACGCATCTACGACAAGCTCTTCACCAAGCCCGATCCCGGCGACATCGAAGAAGGAGAAACCTTCCTAGACAATCTCAATCCCAACTCGCTGGAGGTCGTGCTCGACGCCAAACTCGAGCCCTCGCTCGCCACCGCAAAGCCCGGCGACCGCTATCAGTTCGAGCGCGTCGGCTACTTCTGCGTCGATCTCGACTCCGCCCCGGCTCACCTGGTCTTCAACCGCACCCTCCCCCTCAAAGACACCTGGGCGAAGATCGAAAAGAAGGCGGGAGCGTAAAGCGCGATTGGCCCACATCGGCGGGTCCCGGCGGGATTCGTGCGGTGTGCGCGGGCGCTGGCTGGCGTAATAGCGCCGGAGCTTATATCATTTTCGTCTCATAACGTCAGGCCCGCCACGCGAGTCGGGGAGGTTTAGAGCGTAATGGCAAAACCAGAAATTCCGGCTACGGCTCGCTTTTACAAATTTTTGCCTGTCTTGGAGTGTATTGTCATCGCGGTTCTGGCCTACCTTGCTTATCCGGTTCTGGCGAAAGTCGACTCTGCGTGGATACATGCAACGGTACCCCTCCCGCAAGACGACCTGAAAGCCAGGCTTGACGAGTTGAGATGGACGCTGACCCTCATCTTGGGCGCAGCCGCATTGTTCGCGATTGCCCAGGGCGCAACCGCATGGTTCAGCGCGGATGCATTTACGAAAAAGGCAGAGGACACTCTCAAACGAATCGAAGATATCGAGAAGGAGATTCGATCCAATTTCCCGAATTATGAGCGGGGTGAGAAGTTCCGGCGCGAAGCATACGCCGTATTGCACATCATCCTAGGAGATGGGGAAGGCCTGGATTGGCGAGATAACTTTTATGAGCGCTTCGAGTTTGGCGAGCGTCAGAAACTGCTGTCCGTGGAGCGGCACCTGGGAATTGAGCTATCGAGTAGACCTGAAAATGACCCGAGTTATCCTTGGGATTTGCGGCGCCTTGCGAATTTCTATGTCTCCAAGTTTCAGTTTGAGAACAGACACGGCTATGCCTATTACGGAGATTTGGAGCGAGCTGAGTACTATCTCCACTTGGCGCTGGATCAAGTACAGTTCTCAAAGTCTTTCAAGCTATTGAATGATTTGGGACTGCTCCAGCTGCAATACTACGAGGCGAGTAGACACCCCGAAAGGTGGAAATACCTCATCGGAGCCGACGGCCTCCTGGGAGGCCCTGGCGGCATACAAGGAGGAGCCCGAGGCCTCCTCCAGGAGAGCCTCCGGATGAATCCAAACCAGCAAAGGGCGAATTACAACCTGTCCGTGGTGAATTACTGCCTGGCGAACAACCGCAACCTGGCGGAACGCCTCAATGCAAAGGCCCCCGAATGGATAGGCAAATACTTGCAACAGGCGATCGAATGCTTGCAACAAGCGGAGAAAGAGCAATCCTGGGAGGAAAGCGAGGTTGAAGCGATGCGTGGGAATGTGCTCTACAACCTGGCTTGCTATAGCGCAAGAATGGCGGTCCAAGATCCCAATCAACGAACCCAAATGATCAAGACCTGCCAACGAGCATTTGGAGCATGCGCACAAATAGGGAAAGTACGGCCAAGCACGGCGGAAAATGACTTCAAGGATCGAACGCCAAAGAATGGAGATTTCTGGGGAGACGGAGATTTCTATAGGCTAGTAGAAAGCACGAACCAGGATTTTGCTCATCTCGCAACGCTCCTCAGGGAGAAACGTCACAAGCTCTCGGCGAAATATACCCCTCCCGCGGAAGCGCACCCTCCGAAGGAACTTCCTCCGGATACACGTCCCCCTTCCAGGTCATTCCGAAACCGTCTCAAATTCGCCTGGTGCTTCCTGACCCAAAAGTCATAGCCCAGGATTGCCGAAACAAGTCGTCATAATCCACCTCCACCCTGCATCATAGTTCGTTTTTCCATTCCGTACAACCCGTCGCATCTGAGAACACCCCTTGCGGGAATATTACTCTAGCCGACGATTCCAACCATTGGTTTAGATGCCACCCGAAGGACGTCCGATTCCAGAGTCCGCCAATAAATACGGGACTATTCGATGCGGGACTTGCGGACCGGCGACAAGTGCAGCGCTCCTGAGTGAGCGTCCAATGTCTCGCTAATCCATTGATTCCACGTAAGAAATGAACGCTTCCAATGCCCTGAAGGCGAGACATCCAGCCGCCCTTGCTACAATCGCACGTGCCCCGTGTCCACCTCCGGCGATCCAGCTTCCCCCGCAACCCGCGCCGCGTCCCTGGCCTCTGGCTCCTGAGCCGGAGCCGCTCTTCGGATTGGGCTGAAGTTTTCTTCGTCTTCCTGGCTGCGCTGGTGGCCGTCATTGTCTGCGGCGCCTTTGCCCTTGCCATCGCGCACCACCTGCCCTCGCTCAGCCACGTCCGCACCGCCGATCTCGCCGACAATCCGCTCGTCCTTCTGCCCGCGCAGCTGGTGGCCTACCTGCTCATCTTCGCCGCGCTCTGGAGACTATTCCCTCACCACCACCGCATCGGATTCTTCCGCGCGCTCCTCTGGCGCTGGCCGCCGCGCTGGCTCCGCTTTCTCGCCGCCGGAGCCCTGCTCGGCCTCGCCATCCAGTTCGTCTCCAACTGGCTGCCATCTCCGCCCCAGCTCCCCATCGACGAGATGCTGCGCACCCCCTCCGATGCCTGGCTCATGACCGTCTTCGGAGTCCTCATCGCGCCCTTTGCCGAAGAGGTCTTGTTCCGCGGCCTGCTCTTTCCCGCTCTCGCCCGCCACACCGGAGCGCTGGTCTCCCTGCTGCTCACCTCGCTGCTCTTCGGTGCCGTCCACTCCGCGCAGTTGGCGGGCGCCTGGAGCCAGATCGCCTGCATTGCCTTGGTGGGATGCGTCCTCACCGCCGTCCGCTGGCGCTTCCACTCCCTGGCCTCGTCCACCCTGGTCCACGTTGGCTACAACGGGGTCCTCTTCGCGATGCTGTTCTTCCAGACCCACGGCTTCACCCATCTCCCTGCAAAGTAACTTCGAATCTTTGAAAATTTGAAACCTTGTTTTCTTGAAACCTGCCAGGCGTTCCACTATCGTGAACTCCATGTCCGACGCACGCCTGCAGCTCCTTGCTCTGCTTTCGCAGCAATCCTTCCGCCTGGGCCAATTCACCCTCTCCAGCGGCGGCACCAGCGACTACTACGTCGACTGCCGCAGCACCACCCTGCACGCCGATGGCGCGCGCCTCACCGGACGCGTCTTTCTCGACGAAATCCATCGTCTCAACTGGCGTCCGCAGGCCATCGGCGGCCTCACCATGGGAGCCGATCCCATCGTCGTTGCCGTCGCCATGCTCAGCGCCCAGGAAGCCCACCGGCGTACCACCGGCCCGGTCCTCGCCACCCAGCAATGGATTCACGGCTTCCTCGTCCGCAAGGCCGAGAAGGCCCACGGCACCGGCCAGCGCATCGAGGGCTTCCGCGAAAAGGGCGCGCGCGTCGTCATTGTCGATGACGTCTGCACCACTGGGGCCTCCACCGTCCAGGCCATTGAAGCCGCCCGCGAGTTTGGCTTTGAGATCGTGGGCATCATGTGCCTGGTCGAGCGGGAAGAGTCGAACGGACGCGCGGCCATCGAGCAGGCCGCAAACGGCATCCCCTTCGTCTCCATCTTCACCGCCTCCGTGGTGCGCAAGGAGCACCTCCGCCGTCTGGTCTAAGCCCAACGGGCAGCCCAAGACAGGTGGCCCATATTTGCGTCGTGCTTTTCGACGCAAATGTGGGGAGGCAATATCCTCCACCTCGGCAGGCCTTTGCCGTTGCAGTTGTTCTTCCCCCCGCATTGCTCTGCACCGCCGCTCCGGTCTACGATGGTTCTGATTGGCCCGCATTCCGTACGCCCGGCCCGGAGTCCAACCCAATGATGTTCGGCAAACTCGGTCTCGTCATGATCGTCGTGCGCAACATGGAGCGCAGCGTCGCCTTTTACCGGGACGTGCTCGGCCTCAACCTGCTCATCCACCAGGAAAACTGGAGCCAGCTCGACGCCGGCAACATCCTCATCGGCCTGCATCCCGAGGGCGATGAGGTCAAGGTCAGCCCCACCACCGGCATGAGCATCGGCATCTACGTCGATGACATGGACAAAGCCGTCGCCGAAATCCGCAGCCGCTTCGGAAAAATCGCCGTCGGCCCGCGCCGCGATCCCTTTGGCCGCTGGGCCCTGGTCTTCGATCCCGACGGCTACAGCGTGCAGATCATCGAGATGGCCCGCGGCCTTCGCGCCCAGCACAAACTGCCTCCCCAGCCCGAATAGGAATCATTCCCAGACGCAGAAATCCCTCCGCCTTGGCGGAGGGATTTGTTGATAATCCTGCTCAGTTAGCGCGCGGAAACGTGATGATGATGATGATGGTGGTGGTGTCTGGCAAATGCCGGCATGGCTACGGTCAGCAGCACAAGTCCGGCCACGAGGGCGATCATCGATTTCTTCAAGCAGTCCTCCAACGAACGCTCCTTGGAGCGTTCACTCTATTTTTCTAGCACTTTTTCTAACACTTGTGTGTAAACATTGTCGCGCTTTCTGCGGGCTAAGGTTTAAGACTATGATTCCCAATTCTCGATTCGATCTCCGCCGATGACCCCGCGGCTTTCCTTCCACAAATCCATGGCAAACCGTTTACACTAAACTCATCGCTAGGAATTGATCGGACTGGACATAATTCTGTGCTTGAAACCCTGAAGTGGACTGACTCTGGCGTTCTGTTTATTGACCAAACCAAGCTGCCGGTGGAGGAGATTTGGGTCAACTGTCCCAACTATGAAGCCGTCGCCAACGCCATCCGCACCATGATCGTGCGCGGCGCTCCCGCCATCGGCGTGGCTGCCGCCATGGGAATCGCACTGGGCGCGCGCGAGCTCAACGTCACCAGCATCTCCGAGTTCCGCAACGGCTTCGGCCAAATCTGCCGCGTCATGGGCGAAACCCGTCCCACCGCCGTCAATCTCTTCTGGGCCATCCGCCGCATGCGCCGCCGCTTTGAGGAGATCAGCGGCCGCCCCATTCCCCTCATCAAGCAGGCGCTCATCGACGAGGCACTGTCCATCCACGCCGAAGACATCGCCACCAATCGCGCCATGGGAATGAACGGCGCCCCGCTCATGCCCGACACCGGCGGCGTCCTCACCCACTGCAACGCCGGAGCCCTCGCCACCGCGGGCTATGGAACCGCCCTCGGAGTCATCCGCGCCGCCGTCGAAGCCGGCAAGCAGATCCATGTCTTCGCCGACGAAACCCGTCCCTTCCTGCAGGGCTCGCGCCTCACCGCCTGGGAGCTGATGAAGGACAATATTCCGGTTACCTTAATTTCCGACAACATGGCGGGAGCCATCATGGCCCAGGGAAAAATCCAGGCCGTCATCGTCGGTGCCGACCGCATTGCCGCCAACGGCGACACGGCCAACAAGATCGGAACCTACTCGGTCGCCATCCTCGCCCGCGAGCACGGCATCCCCATGTACGTCGCCGCGCCGTTCTCCACCGTCGATCTTGAAACCGCCGACGGCTCTGGCATCCCCATCGAACAGCGCGCCTCCACCGAGGTCACCCACCTCGGCGGCCAGCAGATCGCGCCCACCGGATGCCTGGTCGAAAACCCCGCCTTCGATGTCACGCCTGCGCGCTACATCCGCGCCATCATCACCGAGCGCGGCGTCGCCACCGCCCCCTTCAACGAGTCGCTGCAAAAACTCGCCACCGGCACCGCCGCCCTCGTCTAGCGGGCAGCTCTGAAAACTCGGGTGGCCCATATTTGCCTGTCTTTGGCAAATGTGGGATGAGCAGAATGCGCGGGTCGCAACGGGTGGCCCATTCAAGCCATCTTTTGGCTTGAGTGGGGCGGTTGATGTTGATGTTGTTCCGGTCTACGCCGCGCTGACCTTCTGCTGTTCCCCCGTGCTTCGCCCCCGCGCCCGCAGATAATCCTGCGCGTCGTGATATCCCTCCATGGTCCCCACGTCCATGTAGTGTTCGCCGTTGGCCGTGGCGCGCACCACGTTGCCGGCCGCGATGTAGGCGTTCAGCAGGTCGCCCAAAAATTCATCCACCCGGTGGCGTGACTCCCACAGCGCGTACAGATCGTGGAAGGCGCGTCCCGACGCCGTCACCGCCCCCCATACCCAGTTCGAGCCGGGATTTTCCTGCTTCACCACTACCCGCTCCACCCGCCCGCTCGCATCGCGCAGCACCGCGTCGAAGGCCTGCGGATTCTCCACCGGAAACAGAATCAGGTTCACCTCCGGACTCGCATCCAGTGCCGCGCGGTAGGCGTTCTCCGGAAACCAGATGGTGTCGGGAAGACCGATCAACACTATCTCGTCGGCGCGCACAAAACTCTCGGCGCGGAACAGCGCGTCGCACAGCCCGCGCGGCTTCTGCTGCACCGCATAAAAAATCTCCGCCGCGTAGTCGCGCTCGGCGTAGTAGCGCACAATGTCGCTCTTTTCGGCTGAGATCACCATGCAGATCTGCCGCGCCCCGGCGGCAATCATTCGTTCCACCAGGTATTCGGAGACCGCCTTGGGCCGCACCACGCCGCCCACCTCGCGCGAGCCCACCGGCAACAGCTCCTTGCTGCATCCCAGCGGCTGAATCCGCAGTCCGGCTCCCGCGGCAGGGATGATGCCGATCACGCGGCCTCCTTGTGCGGAGTGTGCGGCACGGGCTTGCGTGGGACGACCGGCGCGCGTGCCGCTTCAAAAGCCTGCAGCAGGGTGAGCGCGCGCCGATATCCGGTGTGCTCCTCCAGGGTGCGCTCGCGGGCCCGCCGCGCCATCGCCAGCAAATCCACGTCGGAGCGCTCCAGCCCATGCAGCACCTCTGCGGCGTTGTGTGCCACCAGCACCTCCCTGCCGGGATCAAAGAACGACTCCAGCCCCGCGAACCAGTCGGTCACAATCGGAGTGCCGCAGGCGGCGGCCTCAAAAAAGCGTCCCGACGGACAATAGCCGGAGGCCGCCATCGCCTCCCTTGTCAGGTTCAGCGTCATGCGCGACGAACTGTACAACGCCGGATGATCGGCGGGCGCAATGTGCTCCACCCGGCGCACATTCTGCGGACACAGCCACTCCGCCGGATACAGCGGCCCGGCCAGCAGAAAGTTCCACTCGTGGCGCTGCCGCGCCGGCTCCAAAAACATCCGCTCCAACTTGTCCTGGCGGTCCGGCGCGTAGGTGCCCATGTAGCTCAGTTCGCAGCGCAGGTTGGGACGCGGCGCTACCCGCCGGTACACATCCGGGTCCACGCAGCCAAACAGCGGACGCGCCAGCTTCACTCCGTAATCGCGCCCCAGCGCCCCCAGCGCCCCGCCGCCCGTCCAGGAGAGCACCAGATCGAACTCCCGCAGCTGCCCGGCACGCAGGTAATCCAGATCGCCCAGCTTGAGTTGCTCCAGGGTGACCGGCGTATCCAGATCGTAGAAGACGCGCAGCGGCCCGTTCAGCGCGAGCAACTCGTCGGCAATGCGCGCGCCCTCCGGCACATAGCTGGCGGTCATCACCACGTCGCTGGCCGCGGCCTCGGCCAGCGCCTCGCCGCGCACCGCATCCCAGCTCGGGTACAGCTTCAAATCGCAGTATGCCCACTGCACAAAGTCGCGATGCCGCGCGTAGTACGGTACGTCGCGCTCATAGAAGGTGACCCGGTGGCCGAGCCGGTGCAGCGCCCGGAGAATCGCGCGGTACGGCGTCGCGTGTCCGTTGCCCCACGACGACGAAAGGCTCAGGCCAAACAGAGTAATCTTCACCGCACACCACCCATCCCCGGCCGCGCACTCCCAGCCAGCCAGACCCCACTCACGCCGTTATTGGATGAAAACTACGTCCGGAACGTTTGCTGGAAAAACCAAGCGGGACCCGGCCGCTGCCGAGTCCCGCTTTGCCGCATCCGTTTTTCCGCATTCAGGGATGGCCGCGTGAAGGTTTAGACCAGCTGCGCGTCCAGCGTGATCTCCGCCTTGAGTACGCGAGAGACCGGGCAGCCGGCCTTGGCGTCGGCCGCGGCCTTCTGGAACGCTTCTGCGCTGGCGTTGGGAACCTTGGCGCGCAGCTCCAGATGAATTTTGGTGATGGTGAAGTTATCGCCGACTTTTTCAAACGTCAGCAGGGCCTTGGTGTCGATGGCGTCGGCCTTGAGTCCGGCGCCGTCCAGCTGTGCTGACAGCGCCATGGAGAAGCATCCGGCGTGCGCCGCCGCGATCAGTTCCTCGGGGTTGGTGCCGACGCCGTTCTCAAAGCGCGTGGAAAATGAGTATTGGGTCTGCGAGAGGACTCCGCTTGCGGTGCTGACCGTCCCTCGTCCGTCCTTCAGTCCGCCTTGCCAGTGGGCGCTTGCCGTTCTTTGCATTGGGTGGGGCTCCTAGCGTGCGCATGGATGTGCGCGACCGTTCATCCTAACATCTTCGGATGCTCTGTATGGGATGCGCGGCGGCGGCAAAGGTTGTGATGGGGGAACCGGCATGCGCCACCGCCTGAGGGCAACGATTGCCGCAAAGAGCAATCGTTTTCGCCGTCAGGGTTACCGATCCGCCAATCGTTGCGCAAAGTTGCGCAACGATTGACCGATCCGTACATTTTGCATTTCCAACCATTGCCGGAAGAGTGAATGGTACAAGCCAGCGTCGGCGACCGGAGCGGCAGCCATGGCCGCGTACCCGCCGCCACTGTCCTTCGGCGTACAGACTTCTACTCCGGGGCTCGCATCTCTGCCGCAGGTGAATTTATACTTCCGGCAGCGATATGACGAAACATAGACGGCTGATCCTCGGCGCCATGGCGATTGTTTTGCTGTCGGCGGCGTCGTGCAAGCGCCAGAGCGGCGAAAAGAAATTTCATCCCAGCCCGCTGGCGGGCGGGCTGTACAGCGGGCAGAGCCTGCAGACCGCCGAGCGCAAGCTGGATATGATGGCGGGCGACTTCGACGTGCTGGTCGATCGCACGCCGCTGCCCAGCGACACGCGTCCGCCCTACCGGCTGCTGGTCATCTCCAAAAAGAATTCGCGCGTCGACGGCCAGCCGGGCGAGCTGGTGCTGACCTTCTTCAACGACCGGCTGATGACCGCGCAGCTCTACTCGGATGACATGGCCGCCGCGCGCGCCGCCATAGAAGCCGGAGACAAACTTTCGCTGGCAGGTGGAGACGCCCACATCGAGCCCTCCACCCGCGTCTGGGTGGGCAAGGACGAGAACGGACGCAGCTACATCGGCTGGATTGACAAGAGCCTGCAGGCCGAGCAGGATGCCTGGATAAAGCAGTACGGAGATTGAGTTCACACATGACCCCGACGGATCTGGAGAAGTTGCGCATCGAGATCGACACCATCGACCAGAAGCTGGTCGAGCTGTTCAATCAGCGCGCCCGCTGCGTGCAGGCGATTGGCCGCTACAAACAGCAGAAGCAGAAGGCCGTTTACGAGCCCACGCGCGAGGCTGCGGTGATGGCCAACGTGGCGCGCTCCAATCACGGGCCGCTGCCTCACGAGGAACTGGCCACCATCTACACCGCCATCCTGGCCGCGATGCGACGCCTGCAATCGCCCGATCTGCTGGAGCGCCCGTGAGCCCTTCGCGCATGAGGATTGTGAAACGCACGCCGCTGCGGCGCGTGAGCGTGATCGGCCTGGGGCTGATGGGCGGCTCGCTGGCGCTGGCGCTGCGCCGCGCCGGACTGGCCTCCCACATTGTGGGCTGCGGACGCCAGGTGCTGGTGGAGCGCGCCATCGAGATGGGCGCGATCGACTCCGGATGCCAGGATGCGGGCGAGGCAGTGGCCGGAAGCGATTATGTTTTTCTCTGCACGCCGGTGGAGACCAGCATCACGCTGATGTCGCAGATTGCGCCGCATCTCGGCGAAGGCGCGGTGGTCACCGACGTGGGCAGCACCAAGGAAACGTTTGCCATCGCGGCGCGCGAGATCTTCGGGGCGCAGGCCGCCGAGCGCGTTCTGCCCGGGCATCCCTTGGCCGGGCGCGAACTCTCCGGACTGGAGCACGCCTCCGCCGATCTCTACGATGACTGTGTCTGGGTGCTGACGCCGCTGAGTATGAGGAATGCAGCGGAGCTGACTGCGCCGCAGCAGGCTCTGGTCGCCGCGCTGCAGAGGATCAAGGCGCGCGTGATGTTCAGCACTCCGCAGGAGCACGACCGAATTTTGGCCTACACCAGCCACCTGCCGCAGATGCTTTCGACGGCGCTTTCGCTGACTCTTGCCGAGGCCTTCGCCGCCGACGATCCCGCGCTGCAGATTCATGCGGGCGGCCTTCGCACCATGCTGCGCCTGGCCGCCAGCGAGCCGAAGATGTGGGAGCAGATCGCCGCCAGCAACCAGAAAAACATTGCCACCGCTCTGGAGCTCATGGAGGCCATGCTGAAATCTCTGCGCGAGAGCCTGGGCCAGCCGGAGTTCCGCGCGAAGTTCGAACAGGCGCGGGAGTTTGCCAAATTTGTGAAGAGCTGAAAGCCGTCAGCCGTGTCCCCTCTAGCCGAGCATCAGGTTCATCAGCGACCGGAGGATGAAGAAGCCGCCGACGAGGAGCAGCAGGGTGGCGCCCAGCAGCAGGCCGGCGTAAAAGATTTCCTGGCCGGGCGCAGGCGGAGTGATGCCCAGGTAGAGCGCGAAAAAGTTATAGATGGCGGATTGGAAGAAGTTGCGCTTGGGTTCACCGGTCGTCATGATCTCGCTCAGCAATCTTGTTCCATCATTTTGCTCAATCATTTTGATCAACAATCAGGATGCGGCCATGATAACCGCGTGGATGGCTGGGTTGCGAGAAATGTTGCGAGAATTGTTGCGGGAAAAGCTGCGAGCCCCGACTGCGAATCACGCAGCGGGAGATGTTGCCGGGCCGCAGAGTTGATTACAATCGATGGCTTATGGAAGTTCTCAAGCGGCAATTCGAGCAGCACTTTGGTTCGGCGGCCCAGCGGGTGACGCCAGTGCAGGGCGGGCTGGGGGGATCGGGACGCACCATCCTGCGCCTCTCCAACGGACAGAGCAGCGCGATTGGGGTGATGAACGACGTGCGCGCCGAGAATGTGGCCTTTCTGGAATTCTCGCGGCACTTCCGGAGGCACGGTCTTCCGGTGCCGGAGATTTACACCGAAGATCTGGATGCGGGCGCCTATCTGGAAGAGGATTTCGGCGAGACGACGCTGTTTGACTTTCTGCGTGAACACCGTGCGGGAGCCGTTATTTCCCCTGAGGTGGTGTCGCTGTATCGCAGGGCTGTTGAGGTGCTGCCGCGCTTCCAGGTGGAGGCCGGACGGGACTTTAATTACAAGCTCTGCTATCCGCGCGCGAGCTTCGACCGGCAGTCGATTGCCTGGGATCTGAACTACTTCAAATATTATTTTCTGCGGCTGGCGAAGGTGCCGTTCCATGAGGAGGCGCTGGAGAAAGATTTCAGCCGGCTGACGAGGTTTCTGCTGGGCGCCGAGCGCGAGTATTTTCTGTACCGCGATTTTCAGTCGCGCAACATCATGGTGCGCGAGGGGCGGGTGTATTTTCTCGACTACCAGGGCGGACGGCGGGGCGCGCTGCAATACGACATTGCCTCGCTGCTGTTTGATGCCAAGGGCGATCTGCCGCCGGAGCTGCGGACTCAGCTGCTGGAGCATTATCTCGACGCGCTGGCGGGCAGCATCAAGTTGGACCGCGCGGCGTTTCTGCATCACTACTACGCCTATGTGTATGTGCGCATCATGCAGGCGCTGGGGGCGTACGGCTTCCGCGGATACTACGAGCGCAAGCCGCACTTTTTGGAGAGCGTGCCGTATGCGCTGAGGAATGTGCGCTGGCTACTGCAGAACGTGGAACTGCCGGTAAAGCTGCCCGCGCTGATGGCGGCCTTGGCGGCTATGAGTGAGCCGGAGGCAAGCGCTGCACCGGTCGAGGCAGCGGGCGCACGGAGCGATGCACAGGCGCCGGAGCTTACGGTGGTGGTTTCGAGTTTTTCGTTTCATCGCGGGCCGGTGAGCGACGAGAGCGGGCATGGCGGAGGGTTTGTCTTCGATGCGCGGGGATTGCCGAATCCGGGGCGCGAGGAGCGCTTCAAGCGACTGTCGGGGAAGGACGCGGCGGTGGTGGAATATCTCAGCCAGCAGCCGGAGGTGCAGCAGTTTCTGGAGAGCGCGATGAGCCTGGTGGACGCCAGCGTGGGTGAGTACAGGCGGCGCGGCTTTCGCAACCTGATGGTCTCGTTCGGCTGCACCGGGGGGCAGCATCGCTCGGTGTTTCTGGCGGAGCAGGCCGCCAAAAGGCTGAGAGGACGCGACGGGGTGCGGGTGGTGCTGCGGCATCGCGAAGAGGAGAACTGGGTTCGATGAGATCGGCCAATGCGGCGACGAGGACGGCGCGATGAAGGCGATGATTCTGGCCGCGGGGCTGGGGACGCGGCTGCGTCCGTTGACCGATGAGCGGCCCAAGGCGCTGGTGGAGGTGGGTGGACGCACGCTGCTGGAGATCACGCTGGGGCGGCTGCGCAGATTCGGCATCACCGAGGTGATCGTCAACGTGCATCACTTTGCCGACATGGTGGTGGAGTATCTGCAGGCCCACGGCGATTTCGGGATGCGGATTGCGATTTCGCGGGAAGAGGAGATGTTGCTCGACACCGGCGGCGGGCTGAAGAAGGCGGCGGATTTTTTTCTCGCAGGGCGGCGATGCCGGTGAGCCATTCATCCTGCACAACGTCGATGTGCTCAGCGCGATTGATCTGCAGAAGATGGTGGAGTTCCACCGCAAAGAGAATGCGCTGGCGACACTGGCGGTGCAGCAGCGGAAGAGCTCGCGCATGCTGCTGTTTGACGCGCAGGACGCAGCTGCTCCGCAACTGTGCGGGCGGCGCACGGTGGGCAAGGCAGAGGAGATGGTGTGCGCCGCGGCGTATCCGCAGGCATGGGCCTTTGCGGGGATTCACGTGGTCTCGCCAAGGATTTTTGGATTGATGAGCGAGGGCGGAGAGCCGGCGTTTTCGATCATTCCGGAGTATCTGCGGATGGCCGCAGGAGGCGAGAAGATCGTTGGCTTCCGGGCGGACGGATTTTATTGGCGCGACCTGGGGACGGCGGCGAGTTTGCAGCAGGCCGCCGAAGACTTGGAGCGGAGGCTGATCGAGTTGTGAGGCGGAGCAGGGCACTCCTGGCAAAGACCCACATCTGCTGACTGCGGCAGATAGGGGGCAGCAAGTGTCGCAACGGGCGTAGACTATTGAGTATGTCAAGGCAAATGGAAGATCGGAACCGGCAGCGATTCGCCGAAAAGATGCGCGAGAAAAGTCTGGCGGCAAAGAACGCGAAGCTGGCTACGAAGAAGGCAACTGGAGGCACGCCTGCTCCGGCGGGCGGCGCAGAGGATCACCAGAAGGATTGATGGTCGCCGGGCTGGCGGCGCGAGAGTGAGGCCGACGGCGAACAGCTCTCGGTTTTTCTCCCGGCGGGCGCGAGGCGCTGTACAATCTCCCGGTGCGAGCCGCAGCCATAGCACACGCCTACGTAAAACCCAACGTTGTGGAGCCGTTCCGCGACGCGCGGGTCAATGTGTTTCGCGGCAACACGCTGGAGCCCAACGATCTGCCGGACGTGGCCATGGTGTTTGGCGGCGACGGCGCGGTGCATCGCGTTCTGCCGTCTCTGGCTTACACCCGGACGCCGCTGCTGGTGGTTCCCACGGGCAGCGCCAACGACCTGGCGCGCTGCCTGGGCATTCCGAATCCGGACGCGGCGCTGCGCGCCTGGCGGCGCTACCTGGACTTTGGCGACAATGTGCGCTGTATCGATTTGGGCACGGTGCGTCCCATGACCGCTGGCGAGGCCGGCGAAGCGGAAGAACTCGATTCGCTGACCTTTGCCGACACCCAGGGACGCATCGCGCAGCCGGCGACTCCTCTGGGACCGCTCATCATGCGGCAGCAGAGGCACCATGCCGAGGAGAGCGCGGAGCAGCGGCGGGTGATTTACTTCGGCGGCATCGCGGGAGTGGGGCTGGATGGCGCGGCCCACCGGCGGGCCGGACGGATGCCGGGCTGGCTGCTGCGCCATGGCGGCTACGGGCTGGCGGCGCTGTGGGCGCTGGTGTCGTTTGTGCCGCCCACGTTGCGCCTTTACAGCTACGATGGCGGGGAAGAGGTGCGGCTGGTGGGCGCGGCGCTGGTGGCCGCCATCGGCAACGCTCCGGAATATGGCCACGGGATGAAAATGCTGCCCCACGCCCAACTCGACGACGGGCGGCTGGATCTATGCTTTGTCCCGGCGATGTCCAAGGCGAGGGTGCTGCGGTACTTTCATCGGGTTTACTGGGGCGGCCATATTCGGGTTCCGGAGGTGCAATATTTCCGTACCCGGCAGGTCTTCCTGGAGAGTGACACGCCGCTTGGGGTGTATGGCGATGGCGAGCTGCTCTGCCAGACCCCGGTCGAGATCGCGGCTGCCCCACGGGCGCTGCGAGTGATTGTCCCCTAGAAGCGGAGACCCTCCCCATTCCCCAAAAGACGCTTCGCAGCCGGGTACGCGCCAAAGGACGGCGCTCCGGCCGCGGGCGCTCGGCGGGCGATTCCGGCTTGCCTAATTTGCGGGCGGCGTTTTTAACGGCGATTCCGGATTCTGCCGATTTATACTTGAAGCTGCTCATGTCCAGTTCTCACGCCCCGATTCCGCCGTCCCAACCGCCTCCTGCCGAGATCAAGCACGAGATTCTGCCGACTCTGTTCGGGGACGGCTACGGGCTCTACAAGGTCCGCAAAGGATACTTTCTACTTTCGTTCCTGCTGAATTGCACCGCACTCGGCCTGCTGGTCTGGGTAACCACCTGGACGGCTTCCCATATGCCGGAGGTCAAGAAGGTAGTTGGGCTGTCGGTGGACATCAGCCCCTACGTATTGCCTCCTTCGCCGGACCGTTCCGGTGGCGGCGGTGGTGGCGGATCGCACGATATCAAGCCGGCCTCCAAGGGCGCGCTGCCCAAGTTTGCCAAAACCCAGATCGCGCCTCCCACGGTGCTTCCGATAGAGCAGCCCAAATTGCCGGTGACGCCTACGGTGGTGGTGCCGCCGGAGATCAAGCTGCCGCAGGTCGGGCAGCTGGGCGATCCCATGTCCAAGGTAATCGGCACGCTGTCCAACGGTCCCGGGCTGGGCGGAGGCATCGGCAGCGGCACGGGCGGCGGAGTGGGGTCGGGCAGCGGACCCGGCGTCGGTCCGGGCCACGGCGGGGGCATTGGCGGCGGTGCCTATCGTGTGGGCGGCGGGGTGCTGGCACCCAAGGTCATCAGCCGGGTGGAGCCTGAGTTCAGCGAAGAGGCCCGCAAAAACAAGTACCAGGGCGTGGTCATCCTTCGGCTGATCATCGGGACCGACGGCAAACCCCACGACATCAGCGTGCAGCGGACGCTTGGTATGGGGCTGGACGAAAAGGCCATCGAGGCGGTGAAGCAGTGGCGCTTCGAGCCGGGCACCAAGGACGGCCAGCCGGTGCCAGTGGAAGTCAGCATGGAAGTCAGCTTCCGCCTCTACTAACTAATCTTACTAAGGCATTGCCGGATTGAAGTGTCCCGCACCCGGGGCACCTCGGACTTTCCCGATGAACCCGGTATAGCCGGCGGGAAGCAGCTCGCAGACGCCCATTCGCGGCGCGCGGGAGAGCTGCTCCGTCATTCCCATTCGATCTTCGGTAAATATTCGAGGCACGGCCGCTTCCGGGCCGTAAGCTTCGCGGCGGGTACGCGGCAACAGACGCCGCTCCGGCCGCGGACGCTAGCGATTAAGCCCGGCGGAAGAGGCGCGTGACCGGCTCGGCCTTGCGCGCTGCGGCCTCGGCCAGTTCCTCGCCGCGTTCCAGGAAATCGCCGGCGCGTTTGCCCAGGTTTTCGACCGCCTCGCGGGCACCTTCAGCTTTACGCTGCACGTCTTTGCGCAGCAGTTTGCCGCTCTTGGGAGCGGTTAGCAGGCCGGCCAGCGCTCCCAAGCCAAGCCCGACTCCCATGCAGATGAATGCGGTGGCGATGGATTTGCGGCGAGCGGAAATTTCAGATTTTCCAAAGCGGAATTCAACCATGGCGAAAAGTACCCCCTGAACAGATTTACTCAAATTCGTTAGAGGGTGTGCTGCTCCGCCGAGTTGCCTGCCGTGAACAAGACTCGCCGGTCCTGAATGCGGTAGTTTCCGGAGGCGACCAGGGCGATGGCCTCGCTGTAGGCCAGGTGCTCCTGCCGCAGGATGCGTTCGGCCAGGGTGTGCTCGTCGTCGGAGGGCAGCACGCGCACGGTTTTCTGCAGGATGATGGCGCCGTGGTCCAGGTGCTCGTCCACGAAGTGCACGGTGCAGCCGCTGACCTGGACGCCGTAGTCGAGAGCCTGGCGCTGCGCCTCCAGTCCGGGGAAGGCGGGGAGCAGGGAGGGATGAATGTTGAGGATTTTGCCGGGAAACTGCTGCACGAACCAGGGCGAGAGCAGGCGCATGTATCCGGCGAGCACCACCAGTTCGGCTCCGGCTTGATGCAGGGCGGCGGCGACGGCGCGGTCGTGCTCTTCGCGCGGGCGTCCCTTGCTGGGCAGGACCACGGTTTTGAGTCCGCGGGCTTGGGCCTCGGCGATGCCGGGGGCGTCGGGGCGGTTGCTGATGACGACGGCGATCTGCGCCGCGAGCCTGCCGCCGGCGATGTTGTTGGCGATGGCCAGGAAGTTGGAGCCGCGTCCGGAGAGAAGTATGCCGAGTCGAATCATCGGCTCCCAGCATATAGCGCGACTTATACCCGGACAAGGGCAGGCTTTAAGGATGGGCGGGGAAAGAGATGTGGAATGCGTGAAAAGCGCTGTCCCACAGCGCCACCAGCTGCGGGCTGGTGAGCAAGCCGCGGATGCAGAGGGGAAGCAGGATGCCGAGGATTACGTCCAGGGCGTAGTGATAGCGGCCAAGCACGGCACCGGCCGCGATGCTGAGGGCGATGAGCAGAAAAAGAAAGCCCACGGCAGGCACCCACGCAATGAGAACCAGCGATGCCGCCACGGTGGCGGCGACGTGTGCGCTGGGGAAGGTGTTGAGCTGGATGCTGGCGCGGCGGAGAATGTACAGGTTGAAGGAACGGATCTTCGAATTTGGCTTTGCCGATGGCGCGCTCCCGGCGCCGGGCAACAGCCGGGGCGGCAGAGTTTGGGCGAAGGGAATGAGCAGATAGCAGAGATAGCTGGCCGGCAGCACGGTGGCCCAGTAGTGGTCGACGGCGCCGCGATGGTGCGTCCTGTACAGAACCGCGACGCCGCAGGGAATCAGCGCGTAGCAGAGCAGGTAGGCAAGCTCGAAGTAGGCGCCGGCCCAGGTGGCATTCCACTGGCGGGTCCAGCGGTCCAGAAGTGCGCCGATCCATCGACGGTCAAACTCGATCAGATGGCCCTGTAAGGTCTGATGGGGATTGCCGAAGAAGCGGCCGGCCTGCCAGTAGACGATCAGCATGAGGAGGCAGGGAAGCCAGTCTCCGATTACGCTGGCGGTCAAGGGGGAACGCGTGGACAGTGCCAGGCGGGCGGCGATGAGCGCGGCGCCCAGCAGGCCGAGAGCGGTGATCTGGCGCCGCTGCCTGGGCGAGATGGGACGCAACCACCCTGCGACAACCAGGAAGAGCAAAGCGGCGGCGGTGACAGTATCGCCAGGGCGCATGGTCTAGATCCTCAGGGTGATTCCCTCAACACTGTAGTTCGAAGAAGGCCAAGGCCAGGAAGTTGCAGCCGCGCCGGGAGGAACGTGTGTCGGGTTGAGCAGCCGGTAGCTCTCAGCATAGCGCGCGCGGCACGGGCTCAAAGATGAAAAGGGGAAGAAAAAATGGGTGGCGCAGCGCCCGGGGGAGAATCGGTTGGGCAGAGTCAGGCCCAAAGGGCTGCGCCACCTGGGCAAAAACGGGGCTAAGACTTACGCCCCGCCGAAACTCCAACGACTTTATCCATGCCGGTCTCCAGTGCGTTTGCCGTGGCCCGGACGTTGCCATGATTGCCGGCGTGCGCCTGGGCGGCCTGCGGCAGCAGAAGGGCGAGCCAGCAAATTTGCAGGTCCAGCAGGGACGCACAAAATTTCGTTGTCGAGTCGAGATAATCGCCGGGCAGAGCGGAGAACGCCATGGGTGAAAACAGGCCGGCGCTTCTGGAGAGATCGATGGCGTAGGAGCTGACGCTGACGAGAGTGGCGAGCGACGCCTTCTCCAGTTCAATCACCTGTTCCAGTCCGACGTTGCAGAAGTCCTGGAATCCAGCGGTAAGGGAAGGGTTGGGAAGCGTGGTTTCGGTGGGCAAAGTTCCTCCTTAAGGAATGAAAGAAACGACAAGTTATGTTTCCCGGCTGTGGGGTTTCCAGCCAGCAGAGCAAACGGATGCCACGTACTTAACTGGTTTTGGATTCGGATGCGGTGTCTGCGATGTGGGCCAGCAGGTCTCTGGGGTGAATCGGCTTGGCGAGCAGTTCGAAATGGTAGCCTTGCGCCCCTGCCGCCTGGAGCAGATCCTGCGAAGTAGCCCGCCCGGAAAAGAGAAGCACCTTGCATCCCCGGCAATTCTCGCGGATGCAGACGGCCATCTCAATTCCGTTCATGCCGGGCATATCCACGTCGCTGATTACCAACTCGGGAGCGCAGGAGTAGACCTCTTGCAACGCGGTGCTGGCGTTGTAGAACGCGCTTGCCTCATAGCCGGCTTTGCTGAGAATTGCGGCCAGTGTGTCGGCGATGCACCGCTCGTCGTCCACGACAAATATGCGTTTCACCATCCCGCCCCTCTAAACATCTCTTGTAGCTCTGTTCCGGTTATCTGGTCTGTCTGGCACCATACATTTCTGAGCGCAATGTTTGTTAATTCGGACGAGGTGAGCTGGATAGCCTAGAGCAAGGTGAGCCGGCCTCCCGAAATGGGGTATCGCGGAGTCCACATTCCGCTCTGTCTGATATCAGACAAACTAAGAACCAAGAATAGGGGTATGCTCTTGACAGTAAGAAGCATCCCCATACGCATCTCTGCCCGCCCCCTGAAGGCAGGTTCTCTTGCGCGTCCTGATGCCGTTCCACGGCAAAGGAGCAGCGATGAACCAGCCTGCGAAGCAGTATAAGAATCGTGTCTTATCAGCACTTCCAAAAGAGGAACTTGACCGCCTAACGCCCTATCTGACCCCGATGACTCTGGGTGTGCGGACGCAACTGTTGGACGGCCGGAGCGAGTACGCTTATTTTCTGGAAGATGGAATGGCCTCGGTGGTGCTGACCATGGCCGACGGTGCCACGGTCGAGGTGGGTGTGATTGGGATCGACGGAGTCGTTGGGCTTCCCATCCTTCTGGGCGCGGAGAACATGCCGGGGGAAACCTTCATTCAAGTGGCAGGCTCCGGCTACCGGATCAGTGCCCAGCATTTGAAGGATGAATTCGAAAAAAGCGGCCAGCTGCGGAATCATCTGCAGAAGTATCTGCTGGCGAACCTGGTGCAAAGCGCACAGAACGCGGCCTGCAACCGGCTGCATACCATCAGCGAGCGGCTGTCGCGGTGGATTCTAACCTGCCACGACCGGGTGCAGGCCGACCACATGCCGCTGACCCACGAATTCCTGGGCCAGATGCTGGGCGCTCCCCGAACCACGGTGACGCTGGCGGCCGGGATGCTGCACGAGGCCGGGTTGATCGACTACACGCGCGGCAACGTCACCATCAAGGACCGCGCGGGGTTGGAGCACGTAACCTGCGAGTGCTATGCAACCGTGCGCGATGAGTTCCGGCGTTTAGGGCTGCTTTGATGGGATCGTGCCGAGCGCCGCTAACCAGGAGATGCCGAGCCGCGCGGCAGTTATTATCCGGTGCGATCAGTCATGAAGTGCACCTTGCTGAATTACTCGCGGACTTACTCTGAGTTATCGAATCTTCTTATCCAGGTATTAAGTAATAAAATTTGACAAATTTTAAACCCTGCGTGATAGCGGTCACAGCGACCCTGTCTGAACCGGGGTAACGTACATTGCACATTCTGTGACGGAGGACCCCAGCCATGAATACAGAAATTCCACCCGCGGCTCACGCCGCGATATCCCGATTAATGGAAGACGATCCCTTTCTTGCCAGGGTGCAGGAGATTCAGCAGTCGATTGTTCGCCGCGCCTATGAGCTATACAAAGAAAGTGAATTTAACAGCCGCCAAGATCTCGAAGAGTGGCATCGCGTAGTCTCCGAGTTACTCCTGGAAGTTCCGCTGACCGTCTCCGAAACGGACGAGGAGATCAGCGTGCTCGCCGAGCTGCCGGGGTTTACCGAACAAGACTTCGAAGTCAAGGTGGATATCAATCGCGTGCTCATCGCCGGCTGCCTGGATTTGCCGACGCTGTGCGAAAACGAGAAAGACGAAATCATCTGTGAGGTTCTGAGTTCGAGAGAGTTTGTTCGCGAGTACCTGCTTCCGGCGCCAGTCGTTCCGGAGAAGGCGACGGCGGAACTCAGGGGCGGCGTGCTGGAAATTCGCCTGGCGAAATGCGCAGCCATCGCCAAGAAACCCGCAGAGAGCGTCGCCATGATGGCGATAAGCAGCGCAGCTTAGAAGTTAGTTCTCATACCTGGGGAAAGTTCGCTCGCGAGTTGACGCCAAGGCGTGCACAGCGAGCAAAAAAGATACGGCGCCCATTAACCGATGGACGCCGTATCTTTTTGCGGGGCATCGTAAGCTTTTGCCGATTCATCTACTCCCGCAGGAGGTTTCCATGGCAAGCGAGCTTGAGGCCGGGCTGCGCCGGGAGCTGATCGCGGCCCTCAAGGGCGGCAACGCGCACGCCCGCTTGGAAGGGGTTGTGGCGAAATTTCCCGCCCATCTCCGGGGCGAAACAGGCGGCCTTCCCTACTCCGCGTGGCAACTGCTGGAGCACATCCGCATGGCGCAGAATGACATTCTGCGCTTTAGCACCAACCACGACGGGAGCTATCGGGAGTTAGATTTTCCCGGCGATTACTGGCCCAAATCCGCGGCCCCGCCCAGCGCCCGCGCATGGGAGAAATCGGTTGCCTCCGTGCTCGCGGATCGCGATGCCATGGTTGAACTCATCGGCGATCCGCGCCACAACCTAATCGCCGCGTTTCCCTGGGGAGACGGCCAGAATCTGCTGCGCGAGGCCATCCTGGTGATCGACCACAATTCGTATCACATAGGGGAGTTGCTGGCCCTGCGGCGGCTGCTGGGGATCTGGCCCGCGAAGTAAGAAGATCCTAGCGCGGTTTCCGGGTCGGTGTGGTCCTGCGTTCCCAGGTCAGCGCCGCAAAAACACGGCGCGGGACCTGGGGCACCCGACGGTTGCTGCGGGATTCGGCTTTTCGGGAACTGGTCTAACCATCCCGCGATTGATCGAATTTCAGGATCGCCTAGGTGTACTGCACCTTGCGTTCGCCTTTGACGATGCGGCCGATGACGTAGCCTTTTTCGCCGGCGCGGTCGAGGATGGTCTGCACCTTCTTGAACTTCTTGGCCGGGACCACCAGGATCATGCCGATGCCCATGTTGAAGGTGCGCATCATCTCGGCCTGCTCGATGTTTCCGATCTTCTGCATGTGCTCGAAGATGGGCAGCACGGGCCAGCTTCCCATCTCCACCAGCGCGGCGACGCCTTTGGGCAGCACGCGGGGCAGGTTTTCGGTGATGCCGCCGCCGGTGATGTGGGCCATGGCGCTGACGGCTTCGCCGTCGACCATGCGGCGCACGATGGGCCAGTAGCTCTTGTGCTGCTTCATCAGTTCGGAGCCGACCTTGCCCTTCATCTCATTGACATAGGTATCCGGCGTGTAGCCGGCCACGGAGAACATCAGCTTGCGGGCCAGCGAATAGCCGTTGGTGTGCAGTCCGGTGGAAGGCAGGCCGACGAGCACGTCGCCCACCTGCACGTCTTTGCCGGTGAGAATCTTTTCGCGCTCCACGGCGCCGACGATGAATCCCGCCAGGTCGTATTCGCCATCGGGATAGAAGCCGGGCATCTCGGCGGTTTCGCCGCCGATGAGGGCGCAGCCGTTGTGTTTGCAGGCCTCGGCCAGTCCGCTGATCACCTTCTCGGCGATCTCCAGCTCCAGCTTGCCGACGGCGAGGTAGTCCATGAAGAACAGCGGCGTGGCGCCCTGCACGGCAATGTCGTTGACGCAGTGGTTCACCAGGTCGCCGCCCACGGTGTGGTGCACGCCCATTTCAAAGGCGAGCTTGAGCTTGGTGCCCACGCCATCGACGCTGCTGACCAGCACGGGGTCGGTGAATTTCTTCTTGTCCACCTGGAAGAGCCCGCCAAAGCCGCCGATCTCGCTGAGGACGCACTTGTTGAAGGTGCGGTGCGCCAGGTACTTGATGCGCTGCTTGGTGCGATTTGCCTGTTCAATGTCCACGCCTGCGTCGGCGTAGGTCAGGCTCTTTTGTTCGTATCTCTTCAGCCAAGGTAATCACGTCCGTGGAGGAAAGTATTCGAGGGGTCCGCGAATCAAGATTGTAACATTGGCGGAGGGAAGATGCGGTGACGGTGCTGGTTTTCGGCATGTTTCCGGGCGGCAGTGCCGCGGGATTGGGGATCGTGCTTCTGCCGGGCAGGGGAGAATTTCATCCCGCGGTGCGGGCCGGGCGGTGTAGGATGCTACGCCAGAAGATCCGGTTCGAAAGGTGAGCGCCGATGAGCCCGATTGGCAAGACCCCGGTTTCCAACGTCAGTCCCTCGCACGATGTTCTGCGGGCCGACCGGCACCCGCTGGACCCCATCTTCAAGCCCTCCAGCGTCGCCCTGGTGGGCGCCAGCGAGCGCGCCGGCTCGGTGGGCCGCAGCGTGCTGTGGAACCTGATCAGCAGCCCGTTCGGCGGGACCATCTACCCGGTGAATCCCAAGCGCGCCAATGTTCTGGGGATTCGCGCCTATGGCAGTTTGCAGGAGCTGCCCGAGGTTCCCGACCTGGTAATCCTGTGCACTCCGGCCGAGGGCGTTCCGGCGCTGCTGCGCGAATGCGTGGAGATGGGCGTGCCGGCGGGCATCGTTATCTCCGCCGGGCTTCAAGGAGACCGGCGAAGCAGGGCATCGCAGCTGGAGGCCGAAATCCTGAAGACCATCCAGGGACGGATGCGCATCATCGGGCCCAACTGCCTGGGGGTGATGAATCCGGTGTCAGGGCTGAACGCGACCTTTGCCAACTCGATGGCGCGGCCGGGCAATGTGGCCTTCATCAGCCAGAGCGGGGCGCTGTGCACGGCGGTGCTGGACTGGTCGATGCGTGAGAACGTCGGCTTCAGCGGCTTCGTCTCCATCGGCTCCATGCTGGATGTGAACTGGGGCGATCTGATCGACTACTTCGGCAACGATCCGCGCACGCACTCGATCGTGATCTACATGGAATCGATTGGCGACGCCAGTTCGTTTCTGTCGGCCGCGCGCGAGGTTTCGCTGACCAAGCCGATCATCGTCATCAAGGCCGGACGCACGGCGGCCGCCGCCAGGGCCGCCGCCTCGCACACCGGTTCGCTGACCGGCTCGGACGCGGTGCTGGAAGCGGCCTTCCGGCGAGTTGGAGTGCTGCGCGTCAACTCCATTGCCGAGATCTTCTTCATGACCGAGGTGCTGGCCAAGCAGCCGCGTCCCAGGGGCAACCGGCTGTGCATTGTGACCAACGCGGGCGGACCGGGCGTGCTGGCCACCGACGCTCTGATCCAGGGCGGCGGCGAGCTGGCCGAGCTGTCGCCGGAGAGCATGGCGGCTTTCAACGCCATTCTGCCGCCGGCGTGGAGCCACAGCAATCCGGTGGACATTCTGGGCGACGCCGAGCCGGACCGCTATGCCAAGTCGCTGGAGATTGCCGCCAAAGACCCGAACATCGACGGCATGCTGGTGATCATGACGCCGCAGGGGATGACCAACCCCACGCAGATCGCCGAGCAGCTCAAGCCCTATGCCCGCGGACTGGGCAAGCCGGTGCTGGCCAGTTGGATGGGCGGCGAATCGGTGGCGCGGGGCGAGGAGATTCTGAACCGCGCGGGAATCCCCAGCTTCCACTATCCCGATACCGCGGTGCAGGCCTTCAACTACATGTGGCGCTACACCTACAACCTGCGCGGACTGTATGAGACGCCGTCGCCCAACGCCGCCGCGTTCCATCCCGATCGGGCCGCAGGCCGCCGAGATCCTGTCCACCGTGCGCGCAAGGCGGGCGCACGATTCTGACCGAGTACGAATCGAAGAAGCTGCTGGAGTCCTATGGCATTCCGCGGCATTGCCACCGAGCTGGCCGCCAGCGAGGACGAGGCCGCCGAGGCCGCCGCAGCCATCGGATTTCCGGTGGTGCTCAAGCTGCACTCCCTCACCATCACGCACAAGACGGACGTAGGCGGAGTGGTGCTGAACCTGCCCGATGCGGCCAGCGTGCGGCGTGCCTTCCGGCAGATTCGCGAGAGCGTGGACGGCCAAGGCCGGGGCAGGACATTTCCAGGGAGTGACGGTGCAGCCCTTTGCCAAGCAGGAGGGCTATGAGCTGATCCTGGGCTCGTCGCTCGACCCGCAGTTCGGCCCGGTGCTGCTGTTCGGCACCGGCGGGCAGCTGGTGGAGGTCTTCGAGGATCGCTCGCTGGCACTGCCGCCGCTGAACACCACGCTGGCGCGCCGCATGATGGAGCAGACCCGCATCTACAAGGCGCTGAGAGGGGTGCGCGGACGCACATCGGTGGACATGGCGGCGCTGGAGGAGCTGATGGTGCGCTTCAGCGACCTGGTGATCGAGAATCCGGCGATCAAGGAGATCGACATCAACCCGCTGCTGGCCTCGGCCGACCGGCTGATTGCGCTGGATGCGCGGGTGGTGGTGCACGAGCCGGAGCGTGGCCGATGCCGAGCTTCCGCGCTCGGCGATCCGTCCCTACCCGGTGCGTTACGTGGCCGGATGGACGATGAAAGACGGCGAGGTGGTCACCATCCGCCCCATCCGTCCCGAGGACGAGCCGCTGGTGATCGAGTTCCACAAGAAGCTGAGCGAGCGCACGCGTGTACCTGCGCTACTTCCAGCCGCTGAAGCTGACGCAGCGCACGGCGCACGAGCGGCTGACCCGCATCTGCTTCATCGATTACGACCGCGAGATGGCGCTGGTGGTGGAGCGCAAGAAAGCCGGACGGCACGCCTGAAATCATCGCGGTTGGCCGCTTGAGCAAAATCCACGGCCGTCCCGAGGCGGAGACTGGCCGCGCTGGTGCAGGATGAGTTCCAAGGCAAGGGGCTGGGCGGGGAACTCTACCGCCGCCTCATCCAGGTGGCGCGCGACCAGCACCTGACCAAGGTGCACTCCAACATGCTGGGCGAAAACAGGGAGATGCAGAACCTGTGCAAGCGGCTGAGCTTCCACATGAGCACGCCCGACCTGGAGGACAACCTGGTGCTGGCGGAGCTGGCGCTGTGAAAGTTCAACAACAAAAGCTTGAGATGCAACAGGCGCTGTCTCCGCAGGTTAGCGCCGCAAAAGACGCGGCGCGGAACCTGGGGCACCCGGCGTCTTTGCCGGGCCGTAGCGGCACGCCTCGACGGCGGGAGCGGCGCGGCAGCGCAGGTAGGCGCGGAGGCAGATAAGCGCCACTGCGACCAGCGCGGCGGTGGTGTCGATACCCACGTCGCTCCAGCATCCGTCGCGGCTGGGAATCGTCATCTGGTGAAACTCGTCGGCGCAGGCCACGGTGAAGGTCAACAAGACAGCCAGCGCGCCCCATTCGATGCGCCACCACAGGCGGCGCACCTGGATGCTGCCGCGAAAGCTGAGCTGGTATTCGTGGCGCAGCCAGTAGGCGCCGCGCAGCAGAAAAAGCCAGCTCAGGCACAGCAGGCCATAGCCGAGCATGTGGCCGCTCTTGCGCATAATCAGGTTCAGCAGGTCAAGTAGTGCGCCGTGTATCGGAAGCCCGAGCCAGAGTATCAGGCGCGCCAGAAAGCCGTGGGTGTGCTAGCCCGACATGGTATCGGTGGATTCCATTTTGATCAGGGTCAGCATGGCCAGCACCGGCAGCCAGTAGCGCCAGAATAATTCGCGTGTAGTGCTTCAACCTCGTCCTGGGCGCTCGTTGCGGATCTGCGGCAGAAGCAGCCCGCGGGCTGCATGCTACTCCGCGCGGTAGTTGGGAGCTTCGCGGGTGATGGTGACGTCGTGGACGTGGCTCTCCTTGAGCCCGGCGCCGCTGATGCGGATGAAGCGGGCCTTCTGCTGCATCTCCTCAATGGAGGCGCAGCCCACGTAGCCCATGCCGCTGCGCAGTCCGCCGATCAGTTGATGGACCATCATGGCCACCGTGCCCCGGTAGGGAACGCGGCCTTCGATGCCTTCGGGGACCAGCTTGGCCAGCCGGTTGCCCTCTTCCATTCCCGCATCCAGACCGCGATGGCCTTCGCCGGGATCATCGAGGCTCTGGAAGTAGCGTTCGCTGGAGCCCTGCGCCATGGCGCCCAGCGATCCCATGCCGCGATAGGCCTTGAAGGTGCGGCCCTGGTAGAGGATGGTTTCGCCGGGACTCTCTTCGGTTCCGGCCAGCAGCGAGCCGACCATGACCACGCTGGCTCCGGCGGCGATCGCCTTGGAGATGTCGCCGGAATACTTGACGCCGCCGTCGGCGATGATGGGCACGCCGGTGTCGCGCGCCGCGCGCGAGGCTTCGGCGATGGCGGTGATCTGCGGGACGCCAGCCCCGGTGACGATGCGCGTGGTGCAGATGGAGCCGGGACCGATGCCGACCTTGACACCGTCCGCGCCACAGGAAATCAGCTCGGCCGTGGCCTCATAGGTAGCCACGTTGCCGGCCAGCAGGCTGACGTTGGGCAGCGCGTGCTTGATGGCCTTGATGGCTTCCATCACCCGCGTGGAGTGGCCGTGCGCGCTGTCGATGGCCAGCACGTCGCACTTGTAGCGGACCGCTTCCTGGGCACGCTCGAGGAAATCTCCGGTGGCACCGACGGCGGCACCGACGCGAAGGCGTCCCTGCGCGTCTTTGGCCGCGCTGGGGTACTTCAACTTTTTCTGGATGTCCTTGACCGTGATGAGGCCCTTCAACTCGTAGTTGTCATCGACCACCAGCAGCTTTTCCACGCGGTGCTGATGCAGGATCAGTTCGGCCTGCTCCAGCGTGGTGCCGACCGGGACGGTGATCAGGTTGTCCTTGGTCATGATCTGCGAGATGGGGATGTCGGTGCGGGTCTCAAAGCGCAGGTCGCGATTGGTCAGGATGCCGACCAGGCGCTTGCCCTTGGTGACCGGCACGCCGCTGATGCGGTAGCGCCGCATCAAATCGAGGGCATCGCTGATATTGCGCTCCGGTTCGATGGTGACCGGATCGACAATCATGCCGCTCTCGGAGCGCTTCACCTTGTCGATCTCGCCGGCCTGCTGCTCGATGGAGAGGTTGCGGTGCACAATTCCCAGGCCGCCCTGCTGGGCCAGCGCAATGGCCATGCGCGATTCGGTCACCGTGTCCATGGCGGCGCCGATCAGGGGAATATTCAGGCGGATGTTGCGCGTGAGCTGAACCTGGGTGTTGACTTCGGTCGGAACCACGTCGGACTTTGCCGGCAACAGCAGCACGTCGTCGAACGTCAATGCCTCGGGGACGGGAAAGTTAATCATTGCGCGTTTCCAACAGAAGGAAGGTCATAGGGCATTGTATGAACTCCATCGCAACGGATGCAAACCGGGCGCTCCAGAAACATTTTGTAACACTCTGTTGACAAACGGCCTGTTCTATGGCGCGCGCTTATGAGTCTCATAAAAACTTCCGATTTCCAATCTCCATCGGGGAGATGCAGACTGGTTGAGCGTGCTGCCTTCCGGGTAGCTGCAATCCATAAAGGCTCTATGGCTCTCCTTCGGCCGGGGAAGCGGTGACGACCGCTCATTCTCCGGCCATTTTTTGCCTCGGATTGCCCGGCGAGGGCGCTAAATCGGTTCCCGAGATGCTGGGTCCCAAGCCGCAGGCCGCGGGCCGTTGCGACCAAACAGGGAGCCAATGGCAGGGCAGAATTTCGAGAGGATATGGCTTTTCGGGAACCGCTCTACTGCTTTGCCGCAGCCGGTTCTCCGGGCGCCGGAGTGGCCTCTGCCTGGAACTGCGCGTCCATGCCGTGGGTGGGATCCTTGTGGAAGAACTTCCGCGAGATATCGGGCCAGAACTCTTGAGCCAGGGTGATCATCGCGCCTTCGGCGGTCTGAACCATGGCCGTGGAAAAGACCAGGCCGACGCCCGAGTTTCCCTTGGGGTAGTAAAGGGTGGAGAGCCCGCCGGCGGCCACGTTGCCCAGTACGTTGGAGTAATTGGGCTCCCATCGGTGGGTGTTGTCATGTTTGCAGATGACGGATGCCGAGGCGGCGTAAAGCGCGCGGTGCAGCGCGCTGCCGTGGCCCAGGCGGAAGTAGCGGGGATCCTGATGCAGCAAAGACGGGAGGATGCCGTTGCCGATCATGGTGCCGTCGAAGGTGTCCAGGTAGGCTATCCCGGAACGTTCCGCGAAACCTTTGGCTCCCCAGGGCGCGTTTTTGATGTCGTCCTCCGCCTCATGGTAGCCGGCTGTGACCACCGCGAAGGCGATGGTGATCTTATCGGTGGCGATGCGGAGCGCGAGGTTCATCTTCTGCCCGGCGCTCAGCGAGACGGCATCGCTGCGATAACTGACGTTGAACTCCGGAAGAACTCCGGCCAGCCTCTGCGTTTCCTGCTCTTTGAGCTGTTCCTCGGCGAGTTGGTGCTGGGTCTGGCCCGGCGTAGCCGGCTTGGCCGCCTCGATGCTGACGGGTACCGGCACCACCGGCTGGATCGCGTTCTGCGCGACTTCGCTCGGCGCGGCGTCCGGAGTTGCGTCTTGCGCGGCGCCTTGGGCGGGACCCTGCCAGTGCGTATCCGGCGCGTTGATTTCTTCTGCTCCAAGGGGGGTGGCGAGGGCCAGCGCCGCCAGGATCAGCAGCCAGATACGATAGGTTTTCACGCGAAAGCTCCAAAGGGGCTAGGCAACGCACCGGTTTGAGGGGGTACGCTCCATCGTACCGTGGATGAAGGGTGGCGATGGGCGGAGCGCGAGAGTAGATCTGCAACTTTTCCCATATTTTAACTATCCAATGAAGTAATTACGCTCCAATGGCGGTGTGAGCCCCGGGGGCGGCGGCCGATCGCCGTGGGCGCGGATCGCCTTGGTTGTATTCCCTCGCGAAGCGGCGCTATACTCTCAGGTGATCGCTGCGGAGTGTTTCGTCCGTGCTCCTGGTTTGGGGCCGATGCAGAGCAGCGGTGGGCCGTGTGGGCCGCGTTCCTGGTTCATTTCCCTGTCCATTTGCGCTTTGGCGAAGGCAGGCAGCCGTCAGGCCTGTTAGGGAAGCCACGGGTTGGAACAGCCGCGCGGCGGGCGGTTTGACGGAAGCGGAGTTCTGGTTCAGGCATGGCATTTGCGCTCGACAAAGTTCGTGAGATCGCGGAAAGAGTGGCCCACTCCAGCGGGTTGGTGCTGTGGGACATCGAGCTGAAGGGAAGCGGTGCGAACCGCACCCTGCGCATCTTTATCGACAGGCCGGAGGGCGTCAGCCACGAGGACTGTGCGGCGTACAGCCGCGAGGCGTCCACCATTTTCGATGTTGAGGACGCGGTGCCCGGCGGGACCTATGTGCTGGAGGTCTCTTCTCCCGGACTGGACCGCAAGCTTTTTAAGCCGGAGCATTTCGCGCGCTTTTCCGGCAGCCTGATTAAGTTCAGTACGCGCGAACTGGTGAATGGCAACCGGCAGTTCGAGGGGCGGCTGGTCGGTTTTTCCGAAAGCCAGCTGACGGTGGATCTGGACCAGGTGGCCAGCCGCAAGAAGGCCAAGGTGCAGGGCGCAGGCGTGATCGTGGTGCCGCTCTCAAATGTTGAGAAGGCGAGCCTGGTTCCGGAGTTTTAGCTCCGGAGTTTTGGCGCCGCAGGGTTTAGCGATCGAATTTTGAGCAACAGGTTCGGTCGGCCAGTACGAGGCAGGGAAAGAATTCAGAGCGGGGCGCGGCCCCGCATTAGGTGAAGGTGGCAAGGAATATGGCAAGCGAACTTTATAACGTGATCGACGCACTGAGCCGCGAGAAGGGAATCAATCCCGACATCGTGGTTGCCGCCGTCGAAGACGCCATTGTCGTCGCCACGCGCAAGTTCTACAAGACGCAGGAGAGCCTGCGCGCCGTCCTCGACCGCGAAACGGGCGCCATCCGCGCCTACTCGGTGAAAGAGATTCTGCCCAGCGAGGACGACATCGAAGACCCGCAGATTCAGATTTCGCTGGAAGAGGCGCTGAAGATCAGCGAAGACGCCGTAGTGGGCGGCGAGCTGCTGCAGGAAAAGTCGATCGAGGGACTGGGCCGCATCGCCGCGCAGCTGGCCAAGCAGGTCATCTTCCAGAAGGTGCGGGAGGCCGAGCGCGACACGGTCTTCAACGAGTATCACAACCGCGTCAACGAGGTGGTCAACGCCACGGTCAAGCGCATCGAAGGCCCGGATTATATTTTCGACCTGGGCAAGGCCGAGGCGCGCATGCCGCGCAAAGAGCAGTCCAAGCTGGAGTCGTTCGCCGTGGGCGAGCGGGTTCGGGTGGTCATTACTCGCGTCGAGAAGGCCACCAAGGGGCCCGGCGTGATCGTCTCGCGCGCCGCTCCCGAACTGGTCTCCAACCTCTTCCAGACCGAAGTTCCGGAGATCTACGACAACACGGTGGTGATCCGGGCCATTGCACGCGAGGCCGGCGAGCGCACCAAGATCGCCGTGATGTCGCGCGATAAGGACGTGGACGCCGTGGGCGCCTGCGTGGGCATGAAGGGCATGCGGGTACAGTCCATCATCCGCGAACTGCGCGGGGAAAAGATCGACATTATCGAGTATCACGAGGACGCGGTAGGCTTTGCGGAAAAAGCTCTGCAGCCGGCCAAGGTCTCGCGCGTCTCCATTGTGGACAGCCATGACAAGCACCTGGAGGTCATCGTGGATGACACCCAGCTCTCGCTGGCCATCGGCAAGAAGGGGCAGAACGTTCGCCTGGCCGCCAAGCTGCTGGGCTGGAAGATCGACATCAAGAGCGAAGAGGAGAAGCGCCAGGAGGTCGAGGAGCAGATGAACTCGCTGGTGGGCAACTCGGCGACTTCGCTGGAGAATATCGCTGCCGAGGTGGGTGACGTGGTGCTGGAGAAGCTGAGCGCGGCGGGCATCACCACCGTGGAATCGCTGGCCGACATGACGCCCGAAGAGTTGGAAGCCATCCCCGGCATTGACGCGGAGACGGTGGAAAAGATCTCCGTGGCGGTGAACAATTACTTCTCCATCCTGGACGCGGCTGCGGCCTCCGCCGAGCCGGTCGAGGCCGAGTATCCTTCCGATCCGCTGCTGGCCGCCGAGCCGGAGCTCGGGCCGGAGGCTGCGGTGGAGGAATCCGCCGAGCCCGCCTCCGAGGAATCCTCGGAAGCTGCGCCGGAAGCTGCTGCCGATGCAGGTGCTCCGGCTGAGAGTGCCGCAGGGGCGGACCAGGAGCAGAATCAAGAAGACCATCCGGGCGAGGCTGACGCGGACCCGGCGAACAAGTAACCCGCGGCGGCGCGGCCCTCCGGGCGTGCCTTTACCGCTTTCGCTTCCGGTCTGCGCGGATCGCAGAAGGAAGCTAGTTTCTGGGCCGCCTCGGCGTACGCCCAGGCAAACGCAGCACGGACGTCTTCTGCAGCGAAGACCTCTCCGGTAAATAGCAGCACAGCGCTTCGGCGCAGCCGAACCGTCCCGGGCAGGTGAAGACGGTTCCGGCACCAAGGAAAGCAACGGCGGATGAAGATTCGAATTAACGATTTGGCTCGCGAGCTGGAAGTGAAAAGCAAACAGATTCTCGACGTGCTTATCAAGGTCGGCGTCACGGAGAAAAAGACCCACTCCAGCTCCGTGGAAGAAGACGAGGCCGAGAAGGTCCGCAAGTATTTCCGTGAGACCGGTGGCGCGGTCAGCCGCTCCCGCGGCGGCGGCAGTGGCGGCGACGAGTTCCGCCCCAAAATCGATCTGTCCAAGATCTCCAAGCCGGGCGATGCGCTGAAGGCCATTCTGGCGCGCAAGGAACAGCCCGAGGAGACGGCCGCCCATGTGTCTCCGCCTCCGGCTCCTCCCAAGGCGATTGTCAATAAGCCTGCTGCGCCGCGGCCTGCAGCCGCCGCTCCGCCGGTCGTCCCTCCGCGTATGGTCACGCCGGAGTCGGTCGCCCAGCGCCACAATTTCGAGGCGCCGCGTCCTCCGGCCGCGGTGATTCCGCCTGCACCTCCGCTGGCCGCCGCGCCGCCTGCTCCTCCGATCCCTGAGCCTGCAGCCTCTTCGTCCGCGATCGAGCATCCGCCGGCGCAAGTTCCCGCAGCGGTTTCTCCGTCGGCATCGGAAACAGTCAAGGCCCCAATGAGCGCCACCGCAGTAGTCGAAGCTCCCCCTGCCGACGCAGGATCCCCGGTTGTCGAAAAACCGGTGGCTTCTGCAGCCGCGCCCGCAGACTCTGCCTCGGCTACGACAGCCGCCCCCAAGTCACCGGCGGCTCGGCCTCCTTTGCCCGGCCAGCCTCCGGCGCGTCGCATGATTGTGCCGCAGACGGGACCGCGTCCGGTGTACACGGCTCCGCCGCCACCGCCGCCGCGCGCGCCCCAGCCGCCGTCTTCGGTGCCGATGGGAAATCGCCCCGGCCCGGTACGTGGGCAGCCGATCTTCCAGCGTCCCCGCCCCGGTCAATCGGCGGGGCCCGGCGGTGCGCCTGGCGCGTCCGGAGCTCCCATGGCTCCCGGTGCGCGTCCCCCGTTCCGTCCCGGCGAACGCCGTCCGATGCATCCTACCCGCAGCGCTCCTACGCCCGGCGGCCGCCCTCCCATGGCTGGCGGACGTCCTGGGATGGGTCCGCGTCCCGGTGGCCCGCCTCGTCCCGGCGGCCTGTTAGGCGCTGCCGCAGGAGCTCCGCCTCCGGGCGCCGCTCCGCGTCCCGGTGCGCGCGCCGGTGCGCCTGCCCGCCGTCCCGGCCAGCGTTATACGGGGCCGCGCGGCAAGCAGGAAGGACCGATGAAGGGGTTCACGCCGCCGCCGCGGCTTTCGCTCAGCAATGAGCCGATGCCGATCACGCGGGCGATCACCATCTCGGAAGGCGTCAGCGTAAAGGATTTGGCGGAAAAGCTCGAAATCCGCGCCAAGGACCTGATCGCTCGTCTGCTGGCCCGTGGCGTCTTTGCCACCATCAACCAGACGCTCAGCGAAGACCTGGCGCGCGACATGGCCCGCCACTTCGGAGCCGAGAGCTCGGTCATCAGCTTTGAAGACCAGATTCAGCAGGACTACGACGCGCAGGCCATCGAGCAGGACAACGAGGCGGTCTTCAACACCGTCACCCGTCCTCCGGTGGTCACCATCATGGGCCACGTCGATCATGGCAAGACCAGCTTGCTGGACGCCATCCGCACCACCAACGTAGCTGGCGGCGAAGCTGGCGGCATTACGCAGCACATCGGCGCCTACAAGGTGAAGATCACCGACACCAACTCGCCGGCCTTTGGCCGCGAGATCGTCTTCCTCGACACCCCGGGCCACGAAGCCTTTACCCGCATGCGCGCCCGCGGCGCCAAGGTCACCGACATTGTAGTGCTGGTGGTGGCCGCCGACGACGGCGTGATGCCGCAGACCATCGAGGCCATCGACCACGCCAAGGCCGCCAAGGTTCCGCTCATTGTCGCCGTCAACAAGATCGACAAGCCGGACGCGCAGCCCGACCGAGTCAAGAAGCAATTGGCCGACCGCGGACTGCTGCCCGAGGACTGGGGCGGCGACACCATCTTCGTCGATGTTTCGGCCAAGAAGCACACCAACCTCAACCAGATCATGGAGATGATCTGCCTGGTGGCGGATATGAAGGAGCTCAAGGCAACGCCTGAGCGCCTCGCCTCCGGCACCGTGCTGGAAGCCAAGCTGGACCGCGGACGCGGCCCGGTGGCTACCGTGCTGATCGACAACGGAACCCTGCACGCCGGCGAGAACTTTGTGGTCGGCAACATCTTCGGCAAGGTCCGCGCCATGTTCGACGATCGTGGCCGCGCGCTGGACGAGGCTGGTCCTTCGACCCCGGTGGAGATTCTGGGACTCGAAGGGCTGCCGCAGGCCGGCGACCAGTTCGTGGTGGTGGCCGAGCGCGAAAAGGCCCGCGAGATCGCCGATTACCGCGAGGCCAAAACCCGCGAGGCAGCGCTCGCCAAGAGCGCGCGTGTCTCGCTGGAAGGCCTGGCGGCGCAGATCAAGAACGAAGGCACCAAGCAGCTGGACATCATCCTCAAGGGCGACGTGCAGGGCTCGGTGGAGGTCATCAACGACCTGCTCAACAAGCTCTCCAACGAGCAGGTGCGGATCAAGGTGCTGCGTTACTCGGTGGGCGCCATTACCGAGAGCGACGTGCTGCTGGCCGCGGCCTCCAATGCCATCATCATCGGCTTCAACGTGCGTCCCGAACGCAAGGCGCAGGAGATGGCCGAGCAGGAGAAGGTCGATATCCGTCTCCACTCGATCATCTACGAGCTGCAGGACGAGATGAAGAAGGCGATGACCGGGCTGCTGGAGCCGACCATCAAGGAGTCCTACCTGGGACGCGCCGAGGTGCGCGACACCTTCCGCATTCCCAAGATCGGCACCATTGCCGGCTGCCAGGTTCTGGATGGTCTCATCAAGCGCGACTCCGAAATCCGCCTGCTGCGCGACAACGTGTTGGTCTTCACCGGCAAAGTTTCTTCGCTCAGGCGCTTCAAGGATGACGCCAGCGAGGTCCGAACCGGCATGGAGTGCGGTATCGGCATCCACAACTACAACGATGTAAAAACAGGCGACATCATCGAAGCCTTCCTCCTCGAGAAGGTCGCCACCCAGCTGATTTAGCCGATTGGAATGGGAGCGCCGCCGGGCCAGCCGTGGCGCTCCCGCCCCAAAAGCGTTCGATCCCATCCTCTTCCAAACCAGATTGCCTGGGCATCTCCGGGCGTTTTCCGCGTATCCAAGTTCGATGATTGCAGAGTTCCTGCCCAGAGCGGTACGCTCCGGGGCGCAGTTCGGAATCTTGGAGCCAGAGCGATGAAGAAAGTATGGGTTGCAGCGCTGCTGTTTTTCCTTTCTGCCGTTGCTGTCGCGCAGCAGGATTATGTCGGCCGGTATGACGCCTACGGCGGTTTCAGCTACCTGAGTGCCCCGGACATCGAACTGGGGCAGTGGGGATTCAACACGCAGGAAGGCGTGAACGTCAAACGCTGGCTGGCGTTTGGCTTCGACTACAGCGTGCAGACCGGATCGACCAGCCTGCGCCCCGGCGAGCTGAACGACGCGACCCTGGCCAAGCTGGCGCCGCTGGTCTCCGGACTGCCTGCCGGGTACAACCTCTTCGTTCCGTTCGACGCCACCACCCAGACCTTTGCCGCCGGGCCGCAGTTGGAGTACCGTCATTTCAAGCGGTTCACGCTCTTCGTGCACCCCTCGATTGGCGCCATTCACGAAAGCATCGACCTGAAGGCGCATGACACGATCACGGCGGAGCTGCTGGCCGCTCTTCCCGAACTCGGGGTCGCCGCGGGGCCCAAACTGCACGACACGACGTATTTCTACGGCGTAGGCGGCGGAGCCGATTTCAACGCAACCAAGCATCTGCACTTCCGCTGCGACCTGGAGTACGTGCACACGTTCCTGTTCAGTGACCTGCTGGCCCAGCCGCGCAACGCCATCCGGGTCTCGGCGGGACCGACGTTCAACTTCGGCGGCAACGTGGCCAAATAACCGCCGGAATCTAACCGGCAGGATGCGCCGGCTGCGCTCATGCCCATCGCCTACCTCAATCTCGAACTGCGCATCGAAGCCGCGCACTCTCTCAAGGACCGGCGGCAGGTGCTGCGCAGCCTGAAGGACCGGTTGCGCAACAGCTTCAACGTCTCGGTGGCCGAGCTGAACCCCAGCGAGCTGTGGCAGTCGGCAACCCTGGGCGTGGTCGCCATCTCCTCCTCGCGCCATTACCTGGAGGGACTGATGAAGCAGGTGGAATCGGCCGCCACCCGGATTGCCAACCAGCACGGGGCCGAGATCACCGACAGCTTTGTGGATTTCCTCGATTAGTGAAATTGCGCGCGGTTGATTTGGCCCTGCGGTGCGCCTTTTCTCCGGTGCCGGGCGACGCTCACCCGCAATCTGCATCGAATGATTCAGATGATGGCGGTATCGAGAGCGTCCGGCAGTGCAGCTTCTGCGCCGGGCCTTGTTTCTTTTGTTGACTCGCGGCAAGGAACACGCTACGCTCCTGCCCAATGGCATCTGCTTCCATCCAGAAGCACTTTTTCCGGCCGTCTCGGCCTTCGCTGGCCTTCGCCCCCCAGACCCAAACATTCTCACTCTTTCAGCGGTGTTCATTGGCGCACGCCGCGCCCGAGGTGAATTTAATTTCGTGATGAAGAAAAACATCGAGCTCCGTCCGAATCTCGAAACCCTGTTTGGCACGCGCGACGAAAACCTTCATCTGCTTGAGGATGGACTGAATGTCATCATCGATCTCAAGCCCAACTCCGTTCAAATTGACGGCGCGGCCGACGATGTGGCCCGGGTGCAGCAGGTCTTCGACGATTTCGACTACCTGCGCTCGCACGGCCAGCAGGTCTTCAACGGCGAGCTGACCTCCATGCTGCGGGTGCTGGTCGCCGATCCGTCGGTTACCTTGCGCCAGTTGGCCGACGCCGGCAAGCAGCGCTCGGTGGGCAACAAGCGCCAGGTGCAGCCCAAGAGCATCAATCAGCGCCAATACCTGGAAGCCATCGAGCAGAGCGACATGGTCTTCGGCATCGGTCCGGCCGGAACCGGGAAAACCTACCTGGCCGTGGCCATGGCCATCTCCGCGCTGGTCTCCAAGAAGGTTGCGCGCATCATCCTCGCCCGCCCCGCGGTGGAAGCCGGCGAACGCCTGGGCTTCCTGCCCGGCACCTTGCAGGAGAAGGTCGATCCCTACCTGCGTCCGCTCTACGATGCGCTCTACGATCTGCTGGAGCCGGAGAAGGTGGACCGCTTCCTGGAGAAGAACGTGATTGAAATCGCCCCCATCGCTTTTATGCGGGGGCGCACCCTCAACGATTCCTTTGTCATTCTGGACGAAGCGCAGAACACCACCAGCGAGCAGATGAAGATGTTCGTCACCCGCCTGGGCTTCAACTCCAAGGCGGTCATCACCGGCGACATCACCCAGATCGATCTTCCCAATCCCAGCCGCAGCGGTCTCATCGAAGCGATGAACGTGCTGCAGGGTGTGGAGGGCATCCGCTTCCAGATGTTCAGCGAAAGCGACGTGGTGCGCCATCATCTGGTACAGCGCATCGTTCGCGCCTACGAGGACTTCCGCTCGCGCGACGACCGCCAACTGAACCTGCAACTGGAGGGGGAGCCGGCGCGTCCGCCGGCCCCGTTGGAGACGATGGAAGAGAAGGCCAAGCAGAGCGCCGCCGTCCGGCAGTAGCAGTCCGGTACAATGGAAGGGAGAGCGCTGTGCTCTCCCTTTTCCTTTGATTGCCGGGATTACCCGGAATTGAGACCTGTGATTTTAGAACGGCGAAAAACCAAAGAGCTCAGCCGCCTCGCCCTGGCTCGATTTGCCAATAAGGCGCAGCGTGCCACCGGCCTCCGCGGCGAGGTCAACATCCTGCTCACCGGCGACGCCGAGATGCAGCGCCTCAACCTGCAGTTCCGCCGCAAAGACAAACCCACCGATGTGCTTTCGTTTCCCCATGCGCCTGCAGCCGGCAGCGCAGCCTCCCGACCGGCTGGCGGAGACATCGCCATTTCCCTTGCGACGGCGCGGGTTCAGGCCGCCGCTCTGGGCCACGATCTGCTCACCGAAGTGAAGGTGCTGATCCTGCATGGAATGTTGCACCTGGCCGGGCACGACCACGAGCGCGATCATGGCGAGATGCTCCGTCTGGAGCAGAAGCTGCGTGACGAACTCGGTCTCAACGCCGGCCTCATCGAGCGGACCCTGGAAGCGCGCGGCGCAACCGGCAAATCGATTCGCAAACCAGGCGGCAGCCCATATGCCCGCGGGCGGAGGCCGTAATGGTCCTCGCGCTGGCCTTTGTGGTGCTCATCGCGCTGCTGGTCATCAGCGCCTATGCTTCGCGTCTCTACACCGAGAGCGGAAAGTTTCTCTCCCGCGAATTCCAGGAGAACATCGAGCTGTTCGAGCACCAGATCGAGCCGCGCCTGGGCTTCAGTCACCGGCGCGCGGGGCTCTCCTTTGCCCTGCTGGAACATCTCCTTACGGCGGCCATCTGTTTCCTGCTGGCCTACTCGGTCTTTTCCCAGCCCGGTTGGCGCGCCGAAGATGCCGCGCAGGCGGTGTTCCTTGCACTCGTCGTCATTCTCCTGTTCGACCGCTTTCTGCCCTACCTGTTTTTTTCGCGCACCCGCGGAGGCTGGCTGGTTCGCCTCACCTTTCTGCTGCGTCTGCTGATCTACCTCGTTTTTCCGCTCACGCTCTTCCTCGGCTTCCTGCAGTCGGTGGTTTCGCTCTCTCGTCCGGAGAATGCAGATGAGGAACCGGAGCATCCCTCCGAGGCCGTCGATGCGCTCATCGAAGCAGGACAGGACGAGGGCATCCTCGAAGAGAGCGACCGCGAGCTGATTCATTCCGTGGTGGAGTTTGGCGATAAGAGCGTGCGCGACGTGATGACTCCGCGGCCTTCGATCGTCGCCGTCTCGGCCGACACCACGGTGGAGGAGTTGACCCACCTGCTCTCGCAGCACGCCTTTTCGCGCATCCCCGTCTATCGCGGCGACCTGGATCACATCGTCGGCATCGTTTCAGCCCGCGACCTGCTGCAGGTGGCCGATACGGAAGCTTCGCGCTGCCTGGCCAGCAGCCTGATGAAGACCGATGTTTATTTCGTTCCCGAAACCAAGCGCGCCAGCGAACTGCTCAACCAGATGCAGCGCGAAAACCGCCGTCTGGCCATCGTCATCGACGAATACGGCGGTGTGGCCGGCCTGGTCACGGTCGAGGACCTCATCGAGGAGATCGTCGGCGACCTGCGGGATGAAGGCGAGTCGCGCAACGAGGTGGTGCGGGAGAGCGAGCACAGCTACATCGTTCCCGGAACGCTGGAATCCGACCGCCTGGAAGAGCTGCTCGATGTCCGCCTGGCCGAGGATTGGCACGCCACCACCGTCGGCGGCCTGGTCACCGAAATCGCCGGACACATTCCCCATCCCGGCGAAGCGGTGCAGGAGGGAGACCTTCGCTTCGAGGTCATCGAATCCACCGCCCGCCGCGTGGGAAAGGTTCGGGTACTCACGCGGCCGCCCAATCCCATTCCGCCGAATTCGCTTCCCCTGAATTCCATTCCCAAGTAATTCCGATTCGTAATTCCATCCCCATTCCCATTCCTATTCCAATGTTGGGCGCGGTGGAATAGCATCAGTGTGTGCGCTCAGGATTCGTAACCATCATCGGCCGTCCCAACGCGGGCAAGTCCACCTTGCTCAACTCGCTGGTTGGCGAAAAACTCGCCATCGTCACCCACAAGGCGCAGACCACGCGCAGCCGCATCACCGGCATCGTCAACGTCAAGCGGACCTCCAAGCATTCCGCCGGACAGCTCGTCTTTGTAGATACTCCGGGCGTGCACAAGCCGTCGGACCAGCTCAACAAGCGCATGATGCAGGAGGTGTACGATTCGCTGGAAGGCTGCGACCTCATCCTGCTGATCGTCGATGTCACGCAGAAATTCGGCACCGGCGACGAGTTCGTGATGGAGATCGTCAAGCGCGCCAAGGTGAAAACTTTTCTGCTGCTCAACAAGATCGATCTGTTCGAGAAGACCAAGCTGCTGCCCGCCATCGAAGCCTGGTCCGAGCGCTTCGACTTCGCGCAGATTATTCCCATCTCCGCCGTAAAAGAACTGGGCAAGCCGGAACTGCTCACCGCCGTCGTCAATGCACTGCCCGAAGGCCCCAAGTATTTTCCCGAAGACCAGATCACCGATCAGCCCGAGCGCTTCATCGTGGCCGAGCTGATCCGCGAACAGATCCTCATCAACACCGCGCAGGAAGTTCCCTACGCCAGCGGGGTGCGGATTGAAAAATTTGAGGAGGGCGCAAAACTCTCAAAAATTGCCGCCGTGATCTTCGTCGAGCGCGAGGGGCAGAAGGCCATCGTCATCGGCAAGCAGGGAGCCATGCTGAAGCACATCGGCACCCGCGCCCGCCAGCACATCGAACGCATCCTCGGCGTCAAGGTCTTTCTCGAACTCTTCGTCAAGGTGCGCGAGGGCTGGCGTGACAACCCACGCGATGTGGACGAGGCCATCGACTGGCGAAAGCAACTCGAGTCGCTCAACACGCGTCTCTCCGGCGCAGAGGAAAAACCCGAACCTCGAAAGATTACGGGCAGTAAGCCCAAGGTTAGCAAGGCAAAAGTTCAAGAATAGCAGGAGCGAGAACAGCCTTCCCTGGCGGCTTGCATGAGCGGGACAACCGCGCTAGGGTTATAGACGTATGAGCGATTTGCGAAATCAAATCGAAAATCTCTCCGCTTCGGAGAAGGCGGAATTGCTGGATGCGGTATGGGAGAGCCTGGAAGCTGACGCTCTATCGTTGACGGATGCGCAGCGGGCAGAGCTTGATTCCCGCATCGCCCGGCATGAGCAAAACCCGTCCGATGCGATTCCCTGGGAGCAAGTCAGGGCTGGCCTGTTCAAGAAATCGTGACACTCCCGGTCGTCTGGATAGCAGAAGCGAATGAGGATTTGCTGGAAGCGCGGGCGTGGTATGGCAACATTCGCCCCGAGCTTGGAGAACGGTTCGCCCGTGCGGTCGAAGCAACAGTTGAGGCAATCGCGGGACATCCAACGCAATTCCCCGCCGTCTACCGGGACCTTCGTCGCGCCGGAGTGCGGCGCTTTCCCTACGGAATATTCTTCGAGGTTCATGAGCACCGGATTGTGGTTATCGCGTGCTTCCACGCCAAGCGCAATTCGAGGCGCTGGAAGGCGCGCTAGGGGCTGTTGACCATACCGTTGTTATTGCTGTTTCTCTTTGATAGTTCAATATTTCAATTATGTACAATCGAAGGATGCGTATCGACGCGTTCCTTCACGAGAGTCCGATGTTTACCATCAACCGCGCAGCCCGGCGCTTCGATTCGCTGGCCGCGCACGCGCTGGCCTCTGACGGCCTCGGGTTTCTGGAAGGCCTGGTGCTGGCCGCGGTTTTCTTCGATGAACCGGAGTGCATCACGCCTTCTCAACTGGCCGAAACCTTTGGGACCACGCGCGGCAACGTGAGCCACTGCATCTCGTCGCTGGAAGCCAAGGGGTTTGTGCAGCGAGTGATCGATCCCTCCGACGCCCGGTCTTATCTTCTCGCCTTGAAGCCGCCGGGCAAGAAGTGTGCCTTGCGCGTCATTCGCGCCTTTGACAAGTTGCAGGCGCAGTTCGAAACCGAGGTGGGAAAGAGCGCGCTGCGCGACACCCTCACAATCATCCGCCGGCTGGAGGCGCTGGTGCCGGCGCGCTGACCGGCCCTATTCCTCCACTTTGGCAATTCCCAGCGTCTTCATCTTGCGGTAGAGATGGCTTCGCTCCAGTCCCAGCACTTCGGCGGTGCGGCTGACGTTGCCGTTGTTGTCGTCCAATTTCTTTAGAATGTAATCGCGCTCGTAGGCCGCGCGCGCCTGGTGCAGGGTGGTGAACTCTCCCAGCGAGCGCCTACGGCCTTCCCGGTAGAGCATCGAAGGCATGTGCTTGCGCTCCAGCCGCTGCACCGTGGGATTCATGATCACGATGCGCTCGATGACGTTGCGCAATTCGCGCACGTTGCCTGGCCAGGAGTAGTGCGTCAGCACCTCCAATCCCTCGTCGGCGATCTCCTTGGTGCGGCGGCTGTACTGGCTGCTGAACTCCTTGAGAAAATGCCGCGCCAGCACCGGTATGTCCTCCTTGCGCTCGCGCAGCGGCGGCACGACAAAGGGCACCACGTTAAGGCGGTAAAACAGATCCTCGCGGAAGTTGCCGCGCCCGATCTCTTCTTCCAGATCTTTGTTGGTGGCGGCAATTACGCGCACATCCACCGTCACCGGTTCCTCCATGCCGACCGGAGCGAAGCGGCCCTCGTCCAGGGTGCGCAGCAGCTTCGACTGCGTCTTCAAACTCATGTCGCCCACTTCGTCGAGAAACAGCGTGCCGCCGTCGGCCTTGCGCAGCTTGCCTTCCTTTTCGGAATCGGCTCCAGGGAACGCTCCCCGGCAGTGGCCGAACAGTTCGCTCTCGATCAGATCTTCGGGGATGGCGGCGCAGTTGACTTCCACGAACATCTCGTCCTTGCGCAGGCTTTGCGCGTGGATGGCGCGGGCCACCAGTTCCTTGCCCGTGCCGCTCTCGCCGTAGATCAGCACCCGCCCGTTGGTCGGGGCCATCAGCCCAATCTGCTGCCGCAGCGCCTTGAGCGGAATGCTGTCGCCCACTATTTCCGAGTGCGACGCCTGGCGCTTCAGCTCCTGGTTTTCCGAGCGCAGCTTGCGCGCCTCGGCGGCGTTCTTCACTACAATCAGCGTCTTTTCCAGCGACAGCGGCTTTTCCAGAAAGTCGAAGGCGCCCAGCTTGGTGGCCCGCACCGCGGTCTCCACCGTGCCGTGGCCGGAGATCATCACCACCTCGGGACGGTCTTCCAGGTCCTTCACCTGCTGCAGCACGGAGAGCCCGTCCATCTTTGGCAGCCACACATCCAGCAGCACCACGTCGAAGTGCTGATCGCGCATCAGCGTGAGCGCGCTTTCGCCGTCGCCGGCGGTGGTTACGTGATAGCCCTCGTCTTCCAGAATTCCGCCCAGCGTCTCGCGAATGCTCGGCTCGTCGTCCACCACCAGGATGTGGATCATCGTCCACCTTTCTTTCGACTCATGCGTTTTCGTGTCTCTCGGATTCTACTGTGTTCCGCTCGGCGGCCATCACCACGGGCAGCTCCACCAGCAGCCGCGTGCCCACCGGTTGATTGGCCTCGACCCGCACGGTGCCGCCGTGGCCCTCCAGAATTTGCGCCACAATGGCGAGCCCCAGTCCCGTCCCTCGCGCCTTGGTGGAGAAGTAGGGCAGGAACAGCTTCTCCTTGTCCTCGGCGCTCACGCCCTCGCCGGTGTCGCTGATCTCGATCTCCACCGCGTCGCGCGTCTCCAGCAGAGAGGTGGCAATGCGGATCTCCCGCACCACCGAATCCTTCATGCTCTCCGCCGCGTTCTCCACCAGGTTGGCCACCACCCGCTTGATCGCCTCCGGATCGGCCATCACGCGCGGCAGGCCGTCGGCCAGCTCCAGCTGCACGTCCACGCCCTCCAGCCGCCCTTCGAACAGCGCCATGGCGTTCAACACAATCTGGTTCAGATCGGACGGGTGCGGGTTCGACTGCGGGAAGCGTGCCAGGGTGGAGAACTCGTCCACCAGCCGGCGCACCGTCTCCACGGCGCTGCCGATGGTAGCCACGCAGCTCTCCATGATGGTTCGCGACATGCCCTCGCCGCGTGCTCCGCGCTCGATGTGCCGCTGGATGCGTTCGGCCGACAGCACAATCGGTGTCAGCGGATTCTTGATCTCGTGCGCTACCCGGCGCGCCACCTCGCGCCAGGCGGCCTGCTTCTGCGCCCTCAGCACGTCGCTCAAGTCCTCAAAGACGATGACATATCCCAGCCGCCGCTGCTCGCCCGCGCCGGTCATCGAGGCCACGGTTACGCCCACCTCCAGCTCCGAGCCGCTGCAGGGGATCTCCATCTGCGCCGTCGTGGTTCCCATGCGGTCGGCCTTGCGCGCCAGCCGCCAGATATCGGCCGCCGCGCCGGGCGCCAGATCGGAGGGGAACAGTTCGCTGAGGCGCAACCCCGACTGCGGCCCCGGCTGGGACACTCCCTTTAGCTGGAACATCCGGATCAGCGCCGCGTTCACCCGCGTCACCTGTCCTGTTCCGTCCAAGGACAGCACCCCGGAGGGAATGCTCTCCAGAATCGTCTCCATCTGCAGGCGGCGGTCTTCCAGGTTCAGGTTGGCTTCCTGCAGCTGGCGGCGATTGCTCTCCAGCTCCGCCGCCATGCTGTTGAACGAGTTCACCAGCAGGCCCAGCTCGTCGCCGGCGCTGACCTCCACGCGGTAATCCAGCCGGCCGGCGGAGATCGCCTGCGTGCCCTCCACCAGTGCCGATACCGGCACGGTCACCACCTTGCTCAGCGTCCGTGCGGACCAGGTGGTGCCCAGCAGAACCAGCAGGGTGATCAGCAGCAGAAGCTGCATGTAGTTTTGCCGTATCAGTTTGTTGTTGCGCCGCAGATCCTGGTAGCGCTGCTGGCTCTGCTCCAGTTGATTCAGCGCGTCCATGTATTTGTCCGGCAGAGGCAGAGCGACGGCCACGTAGCCGGCATCTTCCACCGGTGCCGTTCCCAGCATGTAGGCGCGATGGTTCAGGGTGTACAGGCGAGGCTTACTCTCCAGCGCCAGCATGTTCGAAACTTCGGTCTGCAATATGTTCCAGGGCAGCGGGGCGCTGTAACTGGCCGTGATACGACCTCGGTAGATGGCCAGGGCAAAGCCGCCCTGTAGCGTAATCTCATGCTCGCGGAACTCGTCCAGCAGGGAGCCGAAGCGGCCCGTGCGGTAGGACTGCACGGCTGCCGGGTTGGCGGCAATGGAGCGTGCCTCGGCCAGGGCATTTTGTCCCGCGTAGCTGCTCAGCAGCTCGGCCACCGCCGTGCTCTGCCCCCGCACATCCTCGATCGGCTGCGAGAACCACTTGTCGACCGAGCGGTTCATCAGTCCGTAGGCGAACAGGAACATGGCAATCACCGGCCCGAACGAGAGCACCAGCGCGCCCAGCACCATCTTGCTGCGGAAGCGCGACCCGGCCGTCCCGGCCTGCCGTTCCAGGTAGAGCTTCAGCAGGGTGCGCAGCAGCACGAAGATCAGCGCCACCAGCGCCAGAAAGATCAGCGCCGACAGCGCCACCAGCACATAGGTCTGGAACAGCGAATCCGGCCGCAGAAACTTAAGATTGAAGGCCGCCTGCGAAAAGATAATGAAGACCAGCAGCGCAATCCCTACCCCCAGCCACAGGAGCTTGTGTCGCGGACGAGATGGCGGCGGTGTGGTCAAGGGGTTCCCACACCGATTCTAGTGCAGAAAAGACACAAAATTCCGCCTGATTGCAAGATGCCGCGCACTCAGGATGGTCCGCGAGACGGCTATCCCGTTCCGCTCTCGGCGCTCCGCTGCCTGAATGCCTCATCCCAGAAGGCCTGCACCGACTCCTGCAGCTGCACATCCAGGCTGTTGTTGAAGCGCTTCAGGTCCGTCACCAGGTTACTGGTGTCCAGCATCAGCAAACCCTGCCGCACCATGTCGTAGACCACCCCTTCCAGGATTACCGTGTCGGTCACCAGCATGGAAATCCTGTAACCGCCTGCCAGCCGTCTGGAGCCGTGTTTCCGGCTCAACTCGATGGCCAGCCCTGTCAACTGTTCCGGCGCAGGGGAATCCAGCTGGTTGGCGATCTCCAGGATTATGGCGTGCAACTCGCCGCCCCGTTCCGCATCGCTCATGGGGACCGGTCCCAGAGCGGGGTCGGATTTCATCTTGCAGATGGCGCTTTCGCGAATCTCCTCCACGTTGGCGCGCAGCAGCCTGGAGAGCCGCATCGGCGCCGAGGACTGGCATGGCTGCCGGTTCCGCAGCTTCTCCTGGATCAGTTCAAGCAGCTCCTGGATATTCGCAGGTTTGATGAGGAAATCATCCACCTGGCTCTGGATCGCCTGCAACGCGCTCTCGAAGGCCGGAAAGCCGGTGAGAATAAAGTTGATGCAATCCGGCTGGGTGCGCCGCATGGCGCTTACCACGGTAAAGCCGTCGCCGGGCTGTCCGATATTGAGGTCCGAGATCAGGATATCGAAGGGGCGGGTGGTGATCTCCATCAGCGCCTGGGCCACCGAGGCCGCGCTGCGAACCTCGAATCCATGCATCCGCAGGATCGCCGGAAAGGTAAGCCGGAGGCTCGACTCGTCGTCCACGAATAAAACCCGATTGGCTGGCATAAAACCACCCATCGTGCATACGACTGATTGAATAGATGGCAGAGAGGCACAAACAGTACACCTGAATATCGAAACATATCGATATTTGCGTTCCGATTTGAAACTCACAGGCGGCCTTAGCGCGGCAGTGCTCCCGGCGGCAGCAGCGGGCGTAGAGGGCAGCGATGGCAGAGCGGCCCGGCCTTCAGGCAGTAGTGTTTGGCCGTCTGCACCAGCAGTGCGTGGAACTCGTTGTAGCGCTGGGCAAGCTCGCTGCGTGCCATGGTGGAAGCCGCCGAAGGGGCATGTGTGGCCGGCTTCTCTCCGGTCCTGTGCGGCCGCCGGCGTGGGCTCGGCTTCGGCATCGCAATCCATCAGGGCCGTCTCCACTGCGGCCCGGATCTCCTCGTAGCCGGTGCCGGCGTGCGCCAGCCGGTGCCGTTCAAAGATGCGCCGGGTGTAGGCATCCACCACGAAAACCTCGCGGCTGGCCGCGTAGAGCAGGATCGAATCCGCCGTCTCCGGACCGACTCCGGTGAGGTCCAGCAACTCCTGCCGCAGCTCCTCTACCGGCTGCGCGAACATGGCTTCCAGCGAACCCTCATGCCTGGCATCCAGCTGCGCTATGAAGTTTTTCAGCCGCGCCGCCTTCTGCCGGTAGTATCCCGCCGGACGCACCAGCGCTTCCAACTCTTCCAGCGCCACCCCGCGGATTCCCCCAACCGACAGGACTCCCGCGCCGCGCAGATTCTCCATCGCCAATTCCACGTTCCTCCAGGCCGTGTTCTGGGTCAGGTAGGCCCCCACCACCACCTCGAAGGCCGAACCGGCCGGCCACCAGTGCTGCGGCCCCATGGCGGCTTCCAAGGCGCGAAAAATACGCCGGATGGTTCGCGACGCTGAGTTCTTTCTCCGCATTGGGGAAGTGTAGCCGATGCCCCGGAGTACCGCTCCCTTTCGTTATGACCAATACGTTTCCACCCGATTGACAATTAATGTCAAGCTGCTACTCTGCAGTTACTGCACCTGCACCCTGTGTGTGTTCAACGTTTTCGCCGGGGAAATGGCTTCCCGGGCGCGCCAATCCAGGGCTGCCCAAAGCTCCCGGCGAGCGCAGGGAACTGTGTGCCTGGGCTGGGTCCGGTGCAGAGATGAAGAGGCGAGGATAGATCTTGGTGACCGACTCCACCGAAGGGCACTCCAATCTCGGCGTTCGATCCGGCGAACTATGCCATCGATCCCGAAGCTCGTCAAGACGATCTCGATCGAGGTGGCGCGCAAGTACAAGGTACTTCCCTTGGCGCGCGTCGGCACTTCGCTCCAGGTGGCCATGGTGGACCCGTCCAACTACCGCGCCCTGGACGATCTGAAGTTCATCACCGGGTTCAACATTGACCCCCTGAGGGGCGACGAAGCCGCCATCATGGAGGCCATCGAATTCGCCTACAACGCTCCGGAGGAGAACTCCAACCCCGGAAACGAGGACCTGAATTCAGTGCTGGCCGCCTTCGGCGAAGATGGCGACGCCGAGGATGGCGAGACCATCACGGAAGAGGACGAGGCCTCGCTGGCCGAGATGGAAGCGGCCGCCGAAGAGGCGCCCATCGTCAAACTGGTCAACACCATCCTGCGCGAAGCCGTGCAGGCCAGGGCCAGTGACGTTCACTGGAGCCCTACGAAAAGGAATACCGCGTCCGCTTCCGCGTGGACGGCGTGCTGGAAGAGTTCATGAAGCCGCCCATCAAAGCCCGCGACGCCATCATCTCCCGCATCAAGATTCTCGCCCGCCTGGATATCAGCGAGAAGCGGCTGCCCCAGGACGGACGCATCATGATCGCCCTGCGGATCAATGGCAAGCGCCGGGTTCTCGACTGGCGCGTTAGCACCCTGCCCACGCTCTGGGGCGAAAAGATCGTCATGCGCTTGCTGGACAAGGACAATCTTCGCCTGGACATGACCCAGCTGGGCTTCGAGCCCGAGTCGCTGGAGAAATTCCAGAAGGCCATTCTCAAGCCCTACGGAATGGTGCTGGTCACCGGGCCCACCGGCTCCGGCAAAACCAATACGCTCTACTCGGCCATCTCCCTGCTCAACAAGCCGGACACCAACATCATGACCGCGGAAGACCCGGTCGAGTTCCAGTTGCAGGGCGTCAACCAGGTGCAGATGAAGGAGCAGATCGGCCTCAACTTTGCCGCCGCCCTGCGATCCTTCCTTCGCCAGGACCCGAACATCATTCTGGTCGGCGAAATCCGTGACTTTGAAACCGCCGAAATCGCCATCAAGGCCGCCCTTACCGGCCACCTCGTGCTCAGCACGCTGCACACCAACGGCGCCCCGGAGACCATCTCCCGCCTGATGAACATGGGCATCGAGCCTTTTCTGGTCGCCACCTCGATCCACTTGATCGTGGCCCAGCGTCTGATCCGCCGCATCTGCACCAATTGCACTCGAGCAGGTCGATGTTCCCAACCAGGTGCTGCTCAAGGCCGGATTCAGCCAGCAGGAGGCGCGCACCGTCAAGGTGATGAAGGGCCGTGGCTGCGAACGCTGCAACAACACCGGATACAAGGGACGTACCGCGTTGTATGAAGTCATGGAGATCAACGACGTTCTCCGCGAACTGATCCTGGTCGGAGCCTCGTCTCTCGAACTGAAGAAGAAGGCCGTCGAGCAGGGCATGATGACCCTGCGCCGCAGCGGACTCTGCAAGATCATGCTCGGCCAGACAACCATGGATGAAGTCTTGCGTGAAACCGTACTTTAGACCGCGGCAGTGGTACCCGGCGATCGGCGCAACCTCAAGGAGCATGGAATGGCGGTAACTCTCAGCGATCTTTTGAAGAGGCTGCTCGAACTCAGCGGCAGCGATCTTCACATCACCACCAATTCGCCTCCGCAGGTCCGCGTTCACGGCCATCTGCAGCCGCTGGACATGCCGCCCCTGGGTCGCGGCCGACACCAAGCAACTGGCCTACTCGGTGATGACCGACGCCCAGAAGCATCGCTTCGAAGAGGATTTCGAGCTCGATTTCTCCTTCGGCCTCAAGGGACTGGCCCGCTTCCGCGCCAACATCTTCAACCAGCGCGGAGCGGTCGCCGCGGTCTTCCGCGTCATTCCCTTTGAGATCAAAAGCTTCTCCCAGCTCAATCTTGCTGCCCGTGGTGGCCAAGCTTTGCGACCGTCCCCGCGGCCTGATCCTGGTCACCGGCCCCACCGGCTCGGGCAAGTCCACCACCCTGGCCGCCATGCTGGACAAGATCAACAGCGAGCGCCACGAGCACATCATCACCATCGAAGATCCCATCGAGTTCGTGCATCCGCACAAGAATTGCCTGGTCAACCAGCGCGAATTGCACCAGGACACCAAGAGCTTTACCGCCGCCCTGCGGGCCGCCTTGCGCGAGGACCCCGACGTGGTGCTCATCGGCGAAATGCGCGACCTGGAGACCATCGAGATCGCCCTGCGCATCGCCGAAACCGGCCACCTGACCTTCGGAACGCTGCACACCAACTCCGCCTCCTCCACCATCAACCGCGTGATCGACGTTTTTCCCGCCCATCAGCAGCCGCAGATCCGCGCCCAGTTGTCGCTGGTGCTGGAGGGCATCCTCTGCCAGGCACTGTTGCCCAAGGCCGGTGGATCGGGACGCGCCATGGCCATGGAGGTGCTTGTCCCCAATCCGGCCATCCGCAATCTCATCCGCGAGGACAAGATTCACCAGATCTATTCCTCCATGCAGTCCGGTCAGGACAAGTATGGAATGCAAACCTTCAACCAGTCGCTGATGACGCTATATTTGCAGAAGTCCATCACCCTCGAGACGGCGCTGTTGCGCTCCTCCAACCCCGATGAACTTCAGGAAATGATTAACCGCGCGTTGAGCAACGCCAAGTCTTCCGGCGCAACTGCCGGCGCGCAAATAACTACAAGTCAGGCGAGCAGAGAGGTCACAATGCCGGTCTTTACATACTCAGGAAATAATGCGGCGGGCGAAAAGGTGCAGGGCGAGCGCGCCGCGGAAAACAAACAGGTGCTCCGCGCCGCGCTGGCGCGCGAACGCATCCAGGCAAACGTCATCAAGGAAAAAGGCGCCGGCCGCTTCAATCTCAACATGAAGATCGGCGGCTCGGTCAAAGCCAAGGAGCTGGCCATCTTCTTCCGCCAGTTCTCGGTGATGATCGATGCCGGCCTTCCTCTGGTGCAGTGCCTGGAGATCCTCGGCAACAACCAGGAGAACGACGTTTTTCAAGAAGGCCCTGCTCGGCGTCCGCACCTCGGTCGAGGGCGGTGCAACCCTGGCCAATGCCATGCGCGCCTATCCCAAGATCTTCGACGACCTCTCCACCAACATGATCGAGGCGGGCGAAACCGGCGGTATTCTCGACACCATTCTGCAGCGCATCTCGCAGTACGTCGAAAAGGCCGTCAAGATGAGGGCCGCCATCAAGTCCGCCCTCGTCTATCCGGTCTCGGTCATTGCATTGCCGTCCTGGTGGTGGGCGCGCTGCTCAAGTTCGTGGTGCCCATCTTCGCCAATCTTTTCGTCGGCCTCGGCGTTACCCTGCCCGCCTCCACCCAGTTTGTCATCAGTCTCTCCAATTTCGTCAGCCATCTTCTGGTGGCTCATCTTCCTCAGCATCGGATTGCTGGTGGTCGCCATCAAGTACATCCGCAAAACGCCGCAGGGCTTGTTTTACACCGATAAGATTCATGCTCAATCTGCCGGTCTTCGGCCCGGTGCTGCGCAAGATCGCGCGTCGCCCGCTTCACCCGCACCCTGGGCACCCTGATCTCCGCCGGCGTTCCCATCCTGGACGGTCTTTCCATCACCGCCCGCACCGCCGGCAATGCCGTCCTCGAGCGCGCCCTCATGCAGATCCGCAAGTCCATCGAGGAAGGACGCACCATCGTCGATCCGCTGCGCGAGAGCGGCGTCTTCCCCAGCATGGTCACCCAGATGATCGGCGTCGGCGAGGCCACCGGCGCCATGGACAACATGCTGCAGAAGATTGCCGACTTCTACGAGGATGAAGTCGATGCCGCCACCAAGGACATGCTGGCTCTCATGGAGCCCATGCTCATCAGCTTCCTCGGCGTCGCCGTCGGCGGCATCGTCATCTCGCTCTACATGCCGCTGTTCTCCATGATCTCCAAACTCGCAGGCTAGGAAGAGAAGCGGAATGGCCGTGGGAATCAACGAGCGGGATCTGGCTGGAGTGGCTGGTTAAGGTCCGCATCATCATCATCACGATCCTGCTCGCCATCGAGCTGGCGATCATCACCCTGACCACCACCAACGTCGACCGGCAGCTCTTCGTTCTGGTCATCCTCGGCTGGTATGTCCTCGCCGGCACTGCATCTGTACGTCTTTCACCTACCGCAAGAGCCAGTGGCAGATGCAGTCCAAGCTGCAGGTCGTCACCGACCTGTTCTTCACCACGGCCGTCATCTACGTCACCGGCGGCATCGACACCTCGCTTCAATTTCCTCTATCCGCTCATCATCATCGTCGCCGCCACCCTGCTGTCGGAAGCCTGGGCCTACCTCACCGCCGGCCATCTCTTTTGTGCTGCTTCGGCGGCAACCCTGGAGCTCTCCTACTTCGATCTGATCCACTCCTATTCCACCAGCCGGCCCGATCTGAAATCGCTGCAGGCCGTCATCTCGATCAACCTGTTCGCCTTCGCCGCCATCGCCTACCTGGCCAACAAACTGGCCAGCCGCATGCGCCAGGCCGAAGTCGCAGTTGAAGGACAAGAGCTTCGAGCTGGAAAACCTCCAGGTGCTGCATGGCATCATCGTGCACTCGATCTCCAGCGGCCTGCTCACCACCGATCTGGACGGCGCCATCATGCTGGTCAATCCCGCCGCCCAGATTCTGCTGGGCCGCGGCCAGCGGGACCTCGTCGGGCTCAACGTGCACCAGCTATTCTTCGACCGCCTTCCCGCGCCCGGAGCGCCGCGCAATGAGGTGCGGGCGCGCACCCCCAGCGGCGCCGAAAAACTCTTCGGCATCGGATGCAGCCGCTCTATTTGCAACCGGCGGCGCCACCATCGGCCATATCTACACCTTCACCGACCTCACCGAGATTCGCCATCTCGAGCGCGAACTCCGTCTGCGCGACCGCCTCGCCGCCGTCGGACGCCTCGCCTCCGGCATCGCCCATGAGATTCGCAATCCGCTCTCCTCCATCGCCGGCTCGGTCAAGATGCTGTCCACCATTGCCACGCTCACCGAGGACCAGCGCGCCCTGGTCGAAATCGTCACCCGCGAGTCCGAGCGCCTCAACGGCATCATCGGCGACTTCCTCACCTACTCGCGCGACCGCGAGTGTCAAAGCTCCAGGGTCGATCTCTGCCAGCTGCTCTCCGACACCCTGACCCTTGCTGGAAAACCGCCAGTCGAGCATACGAATCGAACGCAACTTCTCCCACCCGGCGGCTTTTGTCGAAGGCGATGGCGACAAGCTGAAGCAGGTGTTCTGGAATCTCTGCAGCAACGCCATCCGCGCCATGCCCGAAGGCGGAACCCTCACCGTTTCGCTCGATTCGCAGGACGGCAACTGGCGCATCTGTTTCCATGACACCGGAACCGGCATCTCGCCCCAGCTGATCGAAAAAATCTTCGAGCCCTTCCAGTCCGGCTTCGAGGGCGGCACCGGCCTCGGCCTCGCCATCGTTTACCGCATCATCCAGGCGCACGAGGCGCAGATCACCGTCAGTTCGCAGCCCGGCCAAGGGACCGCCTTCACCCTGCTCTTCCGCCAGGCTGAAGCCGAACCGCTGCCCGCTCTGTCCAACCCTTATGGCGCCACCCAAACCAAGGAAAGCAGGTAATCATGGGATACATCCTGGTCTGTGATGACGAGCGCTCCATCTGCCAAATGCTGCAGATTGCGTTCCAGAGCCAGGGACACCGGGTGGAGACGGTGACCGGCGGCGAGCAGGCTTGCCGCAAGATTGACTCCACGCTCTACGATGTCGTCGTCACCGACGTGCGCATGCCGCAGGTCTCCGGCATGGAAGTACTGCAGCACTCGCGCCGCGTCTCGCCCGACACCATGGTCATTGTCATCACCGCCGTCGATGACAGCTCCACGCCCATCGAGGCGCTCAACGCCGGAGCCTTCTACTACATCCGCAAGGGTCCCAAGCTGCTGGAGGACCTGCTCAGCGCCGTGGCCCTGGCCATGGACCGTACCCGGCTTCGCCAGCAGAATGCCGCGCTCAAGCGCGACGCCGCGCAGCGCAACTCGCTCGACAATCTCATCGGCGAGAGCGAGCCCATGCGCCGCCTCAAGCAAACCATCCGCACCATCGCCACCACCAACAGCACGGTCATCGTCAGCGGCGAAAGCGGCACCGGCAAGGAACTGGTGGCCCGCGCCATCCACACCTGCTCGCCGCGCGCCAGCGAACCCTTCGTCAGCGTCAACTGCGGAGCCTTCCCGGAGACGCTGCTGGAGAGCGAGCTGTTCGGCTACGTCAAGGGATCGTTTACCGGGGCCACGGCCAACAAGCGCGGCCTCTTCGAACTGGCCAGCGGCGGCACCATCTTCCTCGACGAGATCGGCGAAACCACTCTCACCATGCAGGTCAAGCTGCTGCGCGTCTTGCAGGAGCGCTGCATCCGCCCCGTCGGCGGCGGACAGGAAACTCCGGTCGATGTGCGCATCATCGCCGCCACCAACCGGAATTTGTTGCAACAAGTACAAGAAGGCCAGTTCCGCGAAGACCTCTACTACCGCCTCAGCGTCATCCCCGTCGAAGTGCCTCCGCTGCGCGACCGCGGCGAGGACATCATCCTGCTCGCCAATCATTTCCTCAAGAAGTTCGCCGTGCAGATGAGCAAGCACGTCGTCCGCCTCTCGCCCGAGAGCCTCAAGACCATGCGGGGCTACGACTGGCCCGGCAATGTGCGCGTGCTGGAGAACACCATCGAGCGCGCCGTCGCCATGTCCACGGAAGAAGAGCTGCGCGTCGAGCTGTCCAACGCGGGCGGCAATGGCGCACACCCCGCGACGGCCAATCCCGGAGCCCCCGGCGTGGTGCTGCCCGCCGACGGAATCGACCTGGAGCGCTACGTCGCCGACATCGAGAAGAGCCTGCTGCAGTCGGCCCTGCGCCGCTCCAGCGGCACCCAGACCCGCGCCGCCGAACTGCTCAAACTCAGCTACCGCAGCTTCCGCCACATGATGAAAAAGTACGATTTGTCCTAACGTTTATACTGAAGGCATGTGGTACATACTGCGCTTTCTGTGGAACGCGACGCGCGGCCATCGGCTGGCTCCGTGGCGCAGTCCCTATATCCGCTGGCGTTTGGAAACCTACACCGGGCTCAAGATGGAGCGGATCGGGCTGCCGCAGATGGTCACCATTTTCCGCCATGAACACCGGCAGATGCTGCGCTTCCTGCTGTGGACGGCGCGCATGGACAACTACGCGCGCGTCAAGCCGCGCAATCCCTCCACCCAGGACTGGGGTTGATTCGAGACGCTACGGATTGAAAATGTTTTAGAGTGGTTCCCGAAACGCTATATCCCGCCGCTGCAGCCGGGTGCCCCAGGTCCCGTGCCGCGTCGTTTGCGGCGCTGACCTGGGAAGCAGGACACATCAACCCGGCAATCGCCTTAGAACTCGGCCGCCACTTCGGCGCCGCGTCCTGCCTTGGCCACCATGGCCGCCGAGCCGCGGTTGCAGGCGATCTCCAGCAGCCCCATGCTGTTGAGCACGGCGAAGAGCTCGCCCGGCTTTCCCTCGGCGTAGTTGCAGCGAATCGAGGTCACCACTGCCTGGCCCACCTTGATGTTCACCCTGGCATCGGCGGCAAACAGCGCGGGCGCATTCTCCGTGCTCAGGTTGGTGATGAGGTTGCCGAACTTGTCCACCTTGATCACCGCGCCTTTCAGCGCGCGCTCGGCAACTGGCTTTGGCTGGGGCAGCGCGAAGCGCACGTAATCGGTGATCTCGTCGCCGAATTTTTCCGGCTCCACGCCCTTGCTCAGCCATCCGGCGCACGGGGCAAACACGTCTCGCCCGTGGAAGGTGTTGCTCACCGGCTGCAGGAAATGGTGAGAGGCGGTAATGTGGCGCACCAGCACGCGCTCTTCCTGCTCCAGCACCAGGGAGAGCACGCCGTTATCAGGGGCGATGAAGTAGTGCTTGGAGGTCTGCACCAGCAGCGGCCGGCGCGTGCTTCCCACGCCCGGATCGACCACCACCAGGTGGATCGTGTCCGTCGGAAAGTAGCGGTAGGCCTGGGCGAGGGTCAGCGCGCCGTCAAGCACGTCAAACGAGTTCACCGAGTTGCACAGGTCCACCAGCTGGGCCGCCGGGTTCACGCCCAGAATCACTCCCCGCATGGTGCCTGCGAAGTGGTCCGAGCTGCCGAAGTCGGTGGTGAGTGTGATCAAGCGCGACGCTGCCATGAATATCCCCCGGTGGTTGCCGTCTGCGCCGGCATGGCCACTGGCTTGATTCTGTCATGAATGCATGGCCGCTGCCACGTGGCGCGGCACAGCTCACACGGCGAACAACGTATCGTGAGGGAGTGTACGAACTCCTGCGCACGGCGAGCGCACCTGGCCTGCCGGTTCGTTGCTAACGCAAGGCAGCAGAGGAATGCGGTGCGGCCGGCGCCTGAGGCAGCTGTGATCCACGTTCTTCAGCAGCGCTTCAGGCTCTCCGGCCGAACGGCAATCGATGCAGTGTACGAAGGATTAATGATTGCGGAAGCGCAGATGCTAGTCGATTTCGGCCGGCGGAACTGCACCAGCCAACTGAAATACATAGCGTCCCGCTTTGAAGGGATGCGGAATGCACTCGACTACCACTTCCTGGCCGATGGGAAGATCCTGCTCGTGCTTGACCGGAATCTGACGCTCTCCAACTACGGGAAACTCAACCGCAATCCAGGTGACGCTGTTGGCGCCATAGTTCGCGTGCGAGTGGACGGTTCCCTTGAGATGGCCACCGGCCTTCAAAATGGCGACCATATTTCTGGCAAATTCGTTGGACGCCGATACAGATGAAATACTCATTCGACTTACCTCCAGCAAAACTCTGGTCCCGATCACGATCAGGCCCAGAGCAGCGAGAAGGAATACGCTCTACCGGCCTCGAAATTAAACCGCGATACGCTAACAATGGAACGTTGGCAATGAGTCTGGAGAGCGACGGAGCACCGCATATCGACCAGCGGCGCTCCGTCGTTTCCCCAGGAGAAGCATTGCTGCTACTTCTTACTTTGGGCTACTTCGTGCGGATCGCTTACGCCTTGGCGGCAGCGGCCTTCACGGTCTTGGTGGCCTGGGCGACGATCTCTTTCTGCGCCGCGACCACGGTGTCAAAACCCTTCTGGACCGAGTCAGCAACCGTCTCAACGGCGGTGCCGGCAACGCCGGGCTGCGCCTTCACGGTCTCGATGCTGCTCTTGGTCTGCTTCACGGCGTACTCCACCACGGTGTTCTGGGCGGCGATGGCGCGATCGAACGAGGCCTGCAGAACGTTGCCGAACTCAGCCTTGGCCTTCTCGGCGTCCTTGCCATAGGCCTGGACGGCTTCGATGGAGGCGTTGCTCTGTTCCAGAGCCAGGTTCAGAAGGCTCTTCTGTACGCCAACCAGGCCTTCGACGGCTTCGCCGGCCAGGTCCAGGACGAACAGACCGGGCAGCGAGGAGCCCTTCAGGGCCTTCTTGATGGCGGCCAGATTCTCGGCGTTCTGCTTGACGGCCTGATCCAGGGTGGACTTGCTCAGTTCGATGGAGCGCTCCAGGCCCTTGGTGTACAGGGTGTAGTCGATGGTCTCTTCCAGCTTGGTTGACTTGGTGTTGGCAGTCATGTTCCCCTCCTAGTGGGTTAGTTCTCGGTGATAGATGTTTATGCTGCAAATCGTGCTGCAGTGCAGCATGACCAAGTATTGCCCGCTTCACGGAACCTGTCAAGCAGGAAATGAGGAGTATGGAAAAGAAGATCATCATCAAGAAATATGAAAACCGGCGGCTTTACGACGTTACCCACAGCAGGTACGTGAATCTGGACGAGATAGCCCGGGCCGTTCAGGATGGGGTGGACATCCAGGTGCTCGACGCTTCGTCGGGAGAAGACATTACGCGTCTGGTGATGACGCAGATCGTGACCGAATGCGCCAAGGCGCCGGGCTCGGTTTTTCCCCTCGATATTCTGCGGCAGATGGTGGTCGCATCGGGAAAGGCGAGTCAGGAGAGCGCCATGAACTACATGCGCGCCGTCACCGACATGTACAAGAATGCCCTGCACGGCTTCACCAAGACCATGACTCCGTTCGAGTTGATGCAGACCATGATGAGTTCCGCGCCGGGCACGCCGGCGGAACAGCTTTCGCCGGAGCAACTGGCAGCCGTGGCCGCCGGGACGCAGACGTTGGCCGCGCAGCAGGCACAGGAAAGCGCGGAGATCCAGGAGCTGAAGCACCGCATTCAGGAGCTGGAGGCCATGGTGCAGAACCTGGGCAAGGTTCCCGAGCCGGCCAAAAAGGGAGCCCGCAAACGCAGCGGCTCCTAGCTATAAGCAGCGGGAACGGCGACTGTGGGGAATGTCCCGCAACCGGGCTTCCGCTGCCGCTTGATTCATTTACATTTGCGAATCCAGTACAGCGCGCCTTGGGCGGCGCAGCAATCCGGCTGCGCGCATCCGCGGAAGCGCTGCACTGCAGCAGTGCAGCGCTGAAGTGGAACGGTTCCCGTTCCAGCGTTTTCAGGCCATCCAAAATCTTCGAATCTATTTCGCGCTCGCTCGGCCACCGGAAATAATTGCTACTTTACAGTACGAACGCACTCGCCGCAGGACGCATCCTAGTTAACACGTTAGCCCCAGTGCTGCTCCCGCGATGGCGCAACAACCGTTCCCCGATCGAGGTACGCATGCTCTCAAAGTGTCTGAATCCGCGCTGTTTCGCAACTTTCCGGTATCTGGGGCAGGGCCGTCTGTTTCGCGTCGACTTCGCGGAGGAGACCAGGAAAAAAGCGCACACCGGGGGAACCGTGCCGGCTTCCACGGCAGGCAAGTCGAGCCCGATCGAATATTTCTGGCTCTGCGAAAGCTGCGCGGCAACCATGACATTTGAACTCCGCACAGACGGTCACGTACACGCAGTCCCACTCCAGATCGCGGCCAAGATGCCGGCTGCAGTGGCTGCGCCACCGACATCCAAGCTGGTGGCCAACGCTTCCTAGCGCGCTTGGCGCCATGACTACTCGATGACTAAGCGGGGTTCTTGTCAGCCGCCAAAACCGTGCCCGGCGTGGCCGCAAAAAACTGGAAGGTAGGGCGGTTGTAACGTCCGGCAAAGTTGTTGGCGCGAATCGTCAGCAATTCCTAGAACATCTTGAGGCCGTCGACGATGGGATTGATCTTGGAGCGGTCATCGTTGGCCCACTCCACCGCAACCTCGGTCATCTTCAAGCCAAACTTGCGGGCGATGAATAGCAATTCGGGATCGAAGCCCCAGCCCTCGATCTGCTGGCGGGTGAAGATGACCTCGGCAGCCTGGCGGGTGCAGGCCTTAAATCCGCACTGGGTATCTTTGTAGGGCAAGCCGAGCACCAGGCGCAGCAGCAGGTTGTAGGCGCGGCCCACGAACTGGCGCAGCAGCGACTGGCGTTGGGTCTGCGTCTCGGCCAGCAGCCAGCGCGAACCGAAGGCGACATCGGCGCCCTGCTCGATGGCGCGCGATCAGCTTGAGGGACTCGTAGATGGGCGAGGAAAAATCGGCATCGCTGAACAGCAGGATGTCTCCACGCGCATTCAGCATTCCGTTGCGCACGCTGTATCCCTTGCCGCGATTGCCGGGATTTTCCAGCAGGCGCAGCTCGGGAGCCTCGAGGCATGAAGCTTTTGACAATCTCGGCCGTGTCGTCGCGCGAGCCATCGTTGACGACGATGATCTCGACGTTCCAGTGCTGTTCGCGAACGAAGGCGAGCGCCTTTTCCAGGCTCGGGCCGATGCGCGAGCTCTCGTTAAATGCAGGCAGAATGATGGAATAAAGCGATGACATGGACCTGAGTTGCGACGCATCTTGATTGTAATGGAGTTGTCAGCGCTGGGCCTAGCGAAAACAGCTAGTGTCTAAGCTGCGTCCTCGCGCAGCGCCAGCATGGAGAAGAACTCGTCCACGATCACCCCATCCCACAGGCCGCAGCGCGGCCTCGGCGCGCATGGTTTCCTGCGCCTGCTGATGGGAGTGCGCCGGCTTGTAAGGGCGCTCGGTGCGCAGGGCATCGTAGACATCCACCACCTGCAGGATACGCGCGCCAGCAGAGGAATCGCTTCGCCGGCCAGACGGTCCGGATAGCCGGTGCCGTTCCAGTGCTCGTGATGGTGACGAATGATGGGCAGCACCATGCGCAGCGAGCGCAACGGCTTGCAGATATTTTCCCCGATCAACCGGATGCTGCTGCATCGATCGCCATTCCTCGGGCGACAGCAGTCCGTGCTTTTTCAGAATCTCATCGGAGATGGCGATCTTTCCCAGGTCGTGCAGATAGCCGCCGCGGCGCAGCGCGAGTTGCTCCTCTTCGCCCAGCCCCATGAAGCGTCCGAGCTCGCTGGCGTATTCGGCAAGGCGCTCGCAGTGGCCTTCGGTGTAGGGGTCGCGCGACTCGACGCTTCGGCCGAGGGTGCACAACACGGTGTCGGCGTTCTCCAACTCGTCGGTGTATTCCTTGACCCGCAGCAGCGAAGCGACGCGGGCAAACAACTCGACGGGAAAGATCGGCTTATTCAGGAAGTCGTCGGCGCCGGCTTCAATGCCGCGAATCTTGTCCTCGAGGTCGCTCAGCCCGGTGATCATGACGACCGGAATCAGCCGCGTCTCGGGCGACGTCCTTCCACTCACGGCAGAGTTCGTATCCGCTCTTTCCGGGCATGATGACATCGAGCAGCACCAGATCGGGCTGGAGTCTGACGCATGATCTCTTCGGCGGCGGCAGCGCTTTCGGCGATCAGAACCTCGTAGCCCTGGCGGGTGAGCAGTTCGCGCATGAGCAGGGTGTTTTCAAGATGATCGTCCACTACGAGGATGCGCTGGGAACGGGGACGGGCCGGCTCTGCCATTTGTAGATTATGAGCACTGAATCGCCAGCATATGGTTGCACGGCGACGAAAGACAATTGCGGAAAAAGCAAAGCAGCGCTAGGCTGCTGTTGCCATGCCATCGACAACTCCCTCTACTCTGCTTTGTCCTGCTGTCTTTTGACCGCCAGCAGCTATGGCCGCCGGTAAACCGAAGGCGCATGTGATCAGCTTCGGAAAGACCATGACGGTGAAACTCTTTCTCGGGCCGGATGAGGACCACACCGCGCCGATGAAGGTGCGCGCGCTGTACGTGGATGGGAAATTGAAGGAGTTTGTCACCGGAGACGTGCATGAGGTGACCGACCGCTTGTTCGTGGTGCGGCGCGCCTATCGGCTGAACAACAATCTTCCGGACGATGAAAGCAAAGGCCCGAGCTGGGTTTGGGAGCGCGGCGGATGGCTGATGGTGGACCGGCTGACCGGCGCGGGTTTCGCAGCTTTCACTGGTATGAGTTCGATCCGTTCTACTCGCCAGGCAAGCTGGTTCCGCGACTATGTGGCCTACTGCGGAGTGAGCGACAACGGCGAAAAGTTGAGCGCCGTGGTGATGCAGCTGGGACGAAAAAAACCAGTGCTGAAAAAAGAGCTTGGGAACGGCAAGCCAGGGTGAGATGCCGGATTCCGAGTGCGATGCGCCGACCTGGGAGAAGAAGCCGACGCGCGTCACTTTTTTGCCAAAACACGGCCAAAAACAGACTTTTTCGATCTTTGGCCACGCCTGGGACGCGGCTCCGGGCTCAGAGGAGGAGTAGCCCGGGCGCAGACAGGCCGGTTCACAAAAAGGTAAACGCGGACCCCAGTCGCCCGCGTTGGAAAAGAGCTGCGGCCTCTGGCAGGCCGGAGCTACGTTAGTAACCCGACCCCTGAGCCGGCGGAGGTCCCTGATCCGGTGGCCCAGACTCAGGACCGGGACCGGATTGGGGAGCCGAACCGGGCGGCGGCGGAGGCGGCTGCATGGGCGGCGGACTGGGTGTGCCGGCTTTGCCGAACTCCACATTGATCTTGCGATAGGCCGTCACATAGATGCGCTGCTTCTGTACGTCGCTGCCGATGCGCTGCTCGATCTTGTAGGTGCCGGCAGCCAGATAGATGTGCTTGACGTTGTGGGCGCGTCCGGCGAAATTACCGTTGATGTAGATCTCCGCGTCAGAGACGGGGGTTTTGATGTGCACCTCGCCGAGCGGGCGTCCGCCATAGGCACCGGGGTAAGCACCCGGATATCCGTAAGCACCGGGATAGCCGTAGGCGCCGGGATAGCCGTAGGCGCCAGGATAGCCGTAAGCACCAGGGTACCCGTAAGCGCCATAGGGAGGGTATCCGTAAGGATATCCGTAGGGACCCCAATACCCGTACGGCGCTCCCCAGTAGCCGGGAAATCCGAAGCCGACCACGACGCGAGCCGAGGCCGTGGCCGGGAGAAACAACAGCAGAGACGCGGCCAGGGTGGCCAGCAGGATCGTGCGGGAGAATCGAATGCGTGACATAGAAACTCCTCCACAACTTCCGGCACCCGAACCTGCGCAGGTGCCGCTCCGGTTGCCCGGAGACTTCGCCTAGAGGAACCCGGCCGGGTTGGAAGAGTTGCGCGGACCCGGAAAAAAATTGGGAGGCGGCCCAACCGCGGTTTAGCCGGTGCGGCGGGTGTCGGAGAGGACGTCGTCCAGGGCGGAATCCAGGGCCTGGCCGAGGTGGGTGGTGCGGCTGCTGTACTCGCTCTCGATGCCCTCGTACTTGCGCTTGAGCTGGTAGTATTCGTCCGCAATGTTGAGGGCGGCCAGCACCGCCACTCGCAGCGAATCCACGGTGCTGGTGTGCTGGGCAACGGCGCGCATTTTGGCATCGACGATGTCGGCCAGGCGCTGGATGTAGTCCGGGTCGGTGCCGCGCAGATGATAGCTTTCGTCGTAGATCTCGACGCGAATGCTGTTGTTTGGATCGGCCATGTTGTTTCCCGCCCCGTTCTTTTCTGCCTTCGCTTCCACTATGCCCGCAGAGAGCGGCTGAGCGCAAGCCGGAAGTCCCAGCTTCGGCAACTCGCCTTGACATCACCCAAAAATCGAAATCGATCGCCTGGCACAGGTGCCGCCGGCGCTCGTCAGCCGCGCGATTCGACGGCGCTCAGTTCGAGGGCGCGGCGAAGCGCGGCCAGCACTTGCTCGCGGGCGGATTCGAGGGGGCCGGCGATGGCGTGTCCGCTGGCGCAGAGGTGTCCGCCGCCGCCGAAGGCCTGGGCGATGCGGGCCACGTCGATGCGTCCCTTGCTGCGCAGGCTCACCCGGTATTGGCAGCCGGGGATTTCGCGGAAGAAGGCGGTGGCCTCGATGCCGTGGATGCTGAGCGCCCAGTTGACCAGGCCCTCGCAGTCCTCTCCGCTGGCTCCGGTGGCGGCCATGTCGGCCTGCGAGACGTGCATCCACGAGATGGGCCCCTCGCATTGGAGGGTGCCGAGCGCGCGGCCCAGCAGGTGCATCTTGGACGCCGGGTTGGAGAAGTACACCTGCTGGGCGATGGCGGCGGGGTCGGCTCCGGCCAGCACCATTTCGCGGGCGAAGGCAAAAGTTTGAGCGCCCGTGGAGGAGAAGCAGAACGAGCCCGTGTCCGTGAGTACGGCGGTGTAGAGGCAGGTGGCGATGGCGGGGGTGATGGCGACCGCGGCAGTCTGCGCGAGGTGATAGAGGAGCTCGGCAGCCGCCGCGGCGGTGGGCACGACGAAGTTCACGTCAGCGTATTCGGCGCCGCTCTCATGGTGGTCGATGTTGATGGAGAAGAGTCCCTCGAGACCCTGCAGGCCGGTGCGCTCCAGATTGTCGCACTCGAGGATGAGTGCGCCGTCGTATTGAGCGGCATCGGGTGGGCCGGTGCCAAGTTCGGCGGCGCCGGGAAGGTCGCGATAGTGGAACGGGACCCCGTCGCTGAGGAAGGCGTCGGCCTGAAGCCCCATGGCGCGCAGGATCTGGGTAGCTCCGAGAACGCTGCCGACGGCGTCTCCGTCGGGCCGGGCGTGGGAGGTGACCACCCATCGCGGCCGCGCGCGGAGGGCGCAGACGACTTCGTCAAGGGAGTTCATGGCGTCGGCTTCCCGCTGGTATCTTGCTGGCTGCGTTTTTTCTGGTTCTTCTTGGCGACCCGGTGCAGCAGCTCGTCGATGCGCGAGGCATAGCGTCCGGAGTTGTCGAGGACGAAGTGGAGATCGGGGGCGACGCGCAGGCTGAGTGCGTCGGCGAGTTGGTGGCGGATGAAGCCGACCGCGTCGTTGAGCGCGGTGACGCACTCTTTCTGCTCGGGCTCGTCGCCTTCGACGCCGACATAGATGCGCGCCGACTTGCCTCCGGGGGCCATCGCGACTTCATTAACGGTGACCAGGCCGATGCGCGGGTCGGACAGCTCCCCGGTGACGATGATGACCAGTTCTTCCTTGATCGCCTCGAGAAGGCGGTCCTTGTGATGCTGTGCACTGCGGTTTTCCAAGAACGATGCTCCTGCGCCCAATGACGCGCTAGAAAATGATAGCGCGCGGAAACCGATTAATTTACCACAGGCCGGAAAGAGCAGGGTTCAAGAGTTCAGGGAACAATCCAAAGTGCAAGTCAATGTCGACTATCAGACATGGAATCATGGAGTTCAGGGCAAAGCGTCGCACCCAGCGCAAATTGCCTCCCAATCAAGCACGAACTTAATAAAAATTAGGCAACCCGTGAAAACCACCAGCTGAGGTGGAAGCATCTCAGGGTTCGCGTTGGCAGGAAGGGGGCGCCAACGTAAGGACGTGCCGAACCCGTCCGCACCAAAAAATCCTTTAGGGAAACCAGTCAAGGCTCGACTTCGATAGGGTGCAAAGTCTCTCCGCAAGCATCGCGCTTGGCGGAGCCGGCCAGAGCTGTGTCCGGCTCAAGGAGAGTTGCGCCAGAACTTGCCAGGTTGACTCAAGTTGCCGCGAACATTGCGGTTTGAAGGAGAAGAAGAATATGAAAGTCAGGCGTTTTTTGTATCCAATCGCCGTGGTGCTCGCCATTGCGATTGGCTTTGGAATATGGCAACCGAAAGCGGTGAAGGCGGACCCGTACCACGAGCCTTCCTGGACTGTTGACCCCAGTTGGCCGCAGCCACTGCCCGCACCGGTTGGAACCGATGGTGTGGCGCACCGGTGGGTGACCGGCGAAGTGGCCGGAACCTGCATCGACTCGAATGACCACATCTTTACCGTGAACCGCGGTTGGGAAGTTGGCGTGACCGTGGCTGGCGTGTTGCAGGGCAACGAGTCGGGAGCCATTGACGGGCAGGACGCCAGCGCGTCGGCGATCCCGTCTCCGCCGGTGGTTGCCTACGACCAGAGGGGATTTGTGGTCGATAGCTTTGGCGATCCGACGCTGGTGCAGACCGGCGTGAGCTACGGAGCGGCCGCGGTTCTGCCGCAGGGCATGCACGGCTGTTACGTGGATTACCAGGACAACGTGTGGATTGGCGGCAATGCCGACGGCATTGTGCAGAAGTATTCACAGAGCGGCACATTGCTGATGACGATTGGCACCAAGGGAATGTGCGATGGGCCGACCACCAACACCACGGTGGGCGGCGCGAACACGTATTCGACCTGTGGCGAGGCCAATGACTTTAACGACAGCCACACCCTGCTGAATGAGCCCGCCGATATCGCGGTAGATCCTGAGCCGGATCCGGAGACGGGCAAGGTCGGCGACGTTTACATCGCGGACGGATACGGCAATCACCGCGTTGTGGTGTTTGATTCCACCGGGAACTACCTCCGGCAGTTCGGCACCAAGTGCAGCACCACGGGCCCGTCGTGTCCGGATGGCACCTTTGGAGCGACCGGTGGCGGACACCCGCACTGCGTAGTCCTGGGCAACGACAACCTGGTGTACTCCTGCGACCGTCCCGACAGCCGGATTGAAGTCTGGCAAAAGGACGGCACGTTTGTGAAGTCCATTCCGATTGAGCCGGCCTCCACCGCATCCCCGGGGAACCAGGCGGCGATTCTGAAGGGCAGCACGCGGGCCTGCGACCTGGACTTCTGGCCCAACATCGACTTCCTGGCCGACAAGAGTCCGACCAGCCAGAGACTGATGATCAACGTGGACCTGAGCAACGACAACGTCTGGATTCTCGACCACGCGACCGGCGGAATGATCGGAGCACTGGGACGTTGTGGAATCAGTCCGTGTCCTGGACATAACGCCGGGGAATTTGCCTTCGCGCACACCGGGGCCACGGTCTCCAATGGCGATATTTATATCGCTGAGACGATCACCGGACGGCGAATACAGAAATTCAAGCTGAACGGCGACATGAATGAGTACGGAAATGGGCACGGCTACGGCCACTAACCGTTGGGACGGCAGCCGGGAATGGAGGTGCCGGCTGCCGTCCTCTTTCAAAGAGGTCCTTCATTTAAGAAAAGGAGATCCATGCTGAGACGCTGGTGGAGAATTTTGGCTGCGGTGTTTGCCCTCTGTTTTGTGTTTGCCTCGCCCATGGCGCTTGCCCACGACTTTCCGCTGCACACCGTGATGAATTCGTTTGTGAAGATCGGGCCCAATCAGGCCGACCTGGTGATCCGCATACCGCTGGACATGTTGCGCTCGGTGCCTTTTCAGATGAACGGCCGCCGCTACAATCTGGCGGCTTCCGACCCTGCGATTCAAATCGCTTTGAAGGGGGTCGCCAATGACATCGGAATCTGGGAGAACGGGACGCGTCTGGTTGCCACCCACTCGGCCGGGCGCCTGAGCTTGCCCTCGGATCGATCCTTTGAAGACTACGATCACGCCGAAGCCGTGATCGCCCAGCCAATGAGTTCCGAGGACATCTACTTCGATCAGGGATACCTGGACGCGCACCTGGTATATCCGATTACCTCGCCGAATTCGGTGTTCACCATTCAGACCATCGTGGCGCCGGACCTGGGAGACTTTGCCAAGCTGACCGTCCGCTATATGCCGTTGGACGGCAGCAGCCGGGCCATGCTGATTTCGTCGACCTCCGGGCGCGTAGCGCTGAACCCGCCGTGGTATCGCGCGGCGCAGGGGTTCGTGATGATGGGCATCGGCCATATTCTGAGTGGATTGGACCACATGCTTTTCCTGCTGTGCCTGGTGATCCCCATTCGCCGGTTCCGCGTGCTGGTGCCGGTCGTGACGGCGTTTACCCTGGGCCACTCGGCGACGCTGATCGGCACGGCCTACAATCTGGCTCCGGCAGGCGCATGGTTTCCTCCGTTTGTGGAGACCGGCATTGCGCTGTCGATTGTGTACATGGCGGTGGAGAACATCGTGGGCGCCAACCTGGACCGGCGATGGATGATTGCGGCGCTGTTCGGCCTGGTGCACGGCTTCGGATTCTCCTACGCGCTGAAGGAAAATCTGCAGTTCGCCGGATCGCATCTGCTGGTTTCGTTGTTGGCATTTAACGTTGGCATCGAGATCGGCCAACTGGTGATCCTGAGCGTTATGATGGGCGCTCTCTGGGTGCTGTTCAAAAATCTGCGGCGCCCCAGAGTCGGAGCGATTGTGCTGTCCGCGTTTGTGGCCCACACCGCGTGGCATTGGATGATGGAGCGGTGGCAGGTGCTGTGGCAGACCCAGTGGCCGGTGATCAACGGCGCGGCCGTGATGATTCTGGCGCGCTGGATCGCGGTACTGCTGCTGGCAGGAGGAGCGGCGCAGCTGCTCGCACGATATGTGCAGGGCAGGAGAACAGCGATACCGGGGATAACACCGGGAATGACGGCTTCTGCGCAGAAGGGGTGAGTGTAGTTCAAAGTCCCAGGTCAGCGCCGAAAAACAAGGCGCGGGACCTGGGGCACCCGGCTACTCGCCGACGAATGTTCCGTCGGGGCGCATGATGAAATTGCCCAAGAGGGGCCTGAGTGCACGCCATCCACCATCGTCGACTGAAACAATCATGCGCAGATCGCCTCCCTTCGCTTTCTTGCCTCCATCCCAAACAGCCTGAATCTCGAGCTGGTAAATCTTGCCGTCGCCGCCTGTGACCTGCATCGTGTCAATCTCATCGATCAGACAAACTAGCTCCGAATATGGCAAGCGCCGAAGCCGCTGTATCTCGTCATTGACCAAGTCTTGGGCAATTTGTTCGTTCATGGCCGAGCTAGAGTTCGATGATGGCGCCTTCGCGGGCGGCGCGGACGCGGGGGAAGACTTCGGCGGCGGATTGCACGATGGCGTCCACGCAGGGATCGTCGTGGTCGGGATCGTGGTGGTAGAGCACCAGTTCCTTGACCCCGGCGGCTTGGGCGATATCGACGGCTTCGCGCCAGTGGCTGTGTCCCCAGCCGCGGCGGCGGGTTTCGTATTCGCTGGGCAGATACTGGGCATCGTAGACGAGCAGGTCGGCGCCTTCGGCGAGTTTGCGCACATTGCGGTCAAAGACGGGATGGCCGGGCTCGTTGTCGGTGGCGTAGACGAAGATCCGCATTGTCGGTCTCCAGGCGGAAGCCGAGGCATCCCTGGGGATGGTTGAGCCACATGGATTCCACGATGCAGTTGTCGAAGGCGACGCGCTCTTCTTCGATGTCGTAGAAATTGCAGTGGGCGGCCATCTCGGTCATGTCCACCGGGAAGTAGGGATCGGCCATCTGCTCCTCGATGGCGCGCTGCAGGCCGCGGGTGCGGCTGGAGGAGTGAAAGAAAAAATAGTTGTCGGGATTTTCATAGAGGGGCTGAAAGAAAGGGATGCCCTGGATGTGGTCCCAGTGAAAATGGGAGAGGAAGACGTGGGCGTAGATAGGATTGGCGCCGTACTCGGCCATCAGGCTTTTGCCCAGGTTACGGAATCCGGTGCCGCAATCGAAAATGTAGATCTGGTCGTTGATTCGCACTTCGACGCAGGAGGTGTTTCCGCCGTATCGCATGTTCTCCAACTGCGGGGTTGGAGTGGAGCCACGAACTCCCCAGAACCTGATCTTGCATGCGTCCCTTCCGGACTTTAGAGCAAGGTTCGCACCCGGCGGCGGCCGATGCGCAACTTCGACTCACGCTCCGGCACGGCAGGAGCAGGAGAGACAGTTACCCAGTATATGCCAGCCGATGGCTCTGCCTCAATGATCGACGCAGAATGCGGAGGAGCCGGGACAATCACCCGGAACGGAAGTGTTGAGCCCCAAGGACAGCGACCTCGGCGGCATCTTATGCAAATGGATGGCAAATTCGATGTGAATTCAACTGAAACCAGAATTCCTTTGGGGAATAGAAGAGTAACTATGTTTGCTTCCAATTCGGACATAGTACACTTGACTCTTGGGGGTGGAAACGTAAGCTGGAGAACAGAAGGAGTTTGCCGATGGAAGACACGAGGCCAGAGGAGAAGCGCGCCATGCGGCGGTTTATGCTGCAGCTGCCGGTAATGGTTACGGCGAAATCCGGCGAACGGCTGGAGGCAACGGCGGAGAGCCGCGATGTGAGTTCGCACGGGATATGCTTTTATTGCGACGCCGCGCTGGAGCCTGAGTCGGCGATTGAATTTACCCTGACCCTGCCCACCGAGATCACCATGACGGAGCCGCTCAAGGTGCGCTGCTCGGAGCGGGTGGTGCGGGTAGAAAACAGCAGCGGCAGCGGCAAGTTTGCCGTGGCTGCGGCAATCGACGATTACGAATTTGTGGCCGACGACGAGGACCAGGTACAGCCTATGCACACGGAGGCTGACGCAGCGCCCGCAGTGTGATTGAATGGCTCATGGCGAAAAAGCATGTGCTGCTGCTGGGATTTGCCCTGGCCGCCATGGGCGCGGCGCAGGGGCAGAACGCGATCGGTGAAGTCTTCTCCGGCGACGCCAGCGTGCGCGGCCAGGTACTTTTCTCCAACCAGGGAACCCAGGTGCTGAGCGGCTCGCAGATGACGGCCGGCGAGGGCGCGGCGGTGCTCAAGCTCAAGCGCGGCGGCCAGGTGCGGATCTGCCCGGGGACCAATCTCTCTCTCACCAGCGGATGCCAGCGGCAAGGCGCTGGCCCTGGGCTATCAGCGCTGGCTCCATGGAATTGAACTACACCCTGACCAGTGCGGCCGACTCCGTGCTGACCCCGGATTTCCGGCTGCAGCTGATCAGCCCCGGAACCTTTCATCTGGCCATCTCGGTGGGCGCCTCGGGAGACACCTGCGTGCGCAGCCTGCCGGGCAACGATGCGGCGGTGTTTGTGGCCGAGATGATGGGCAACGACAGCTATCAGCTTTCTCCGTGGAAAGAGCGTTTTGTTTGGCGGGGGAAAGATCTCCGGCGCCACCGTGGCCCCGCAGGGGTGCGGCTGCCCGGAGCCCGGCCAGCCGGCACGGTTGCCCGAGCTGGCGGAAGCTGCTGCCGGGTCGCCGGCACACGGGCGGCAGCGCCGAGATCGCAGTCCCGCCCACCGATCAACAAATTACCCAACCGCAGCCGGCGGAAAAGGCTCCCGAGGCGGCGGCAGAGCAGACTGCGGTGGCGCACCTGCAGTCCGAACACCCAGTTCGTGTTCCGGGGCGAGCAGGCGGAGCCCGACCTTTCGGGCCTGGTGTCGCGGCTGTCGATCTCGACCGACAACTCGGCGCTGGCGCTGGCACTGCTGCCACAGGTGAGCGGGCCGCCGCCGCCACCGGCCTCCGGTGGAGAAGAAATCCGGGTTCCTGCACTGGCTGAGGCATCGTGTTTGGGCGGTAAAAAAGGCAGGCGGAGTCTGACTATATTTTGGCTTTGGCCGTGGTAAACTCCCATTTGCCAATGTTTTAAGCTTCGGCTGGGAGGGCTGGAGACAGGATGGAAAATCCGCTGAACACGGAGAAACAAAAGAGATGACGAAAGCCGATCTTATCGAAGAGGTTTCGCGACTGGCCGAGTTGACCCGCAAGGACAGCGAAGTCATTGTGGAGACGATCTTCGACAGTGTGGTGCGCGCGCTGCGCACGGGAGACAAGATCGAAATTCGTGGCTTTGGCAGCTTCCGCACGCGGCAGCGCAAACCACGGGTTGGGCCGCAACCCGAAAACCGGCGACCGCGTCGAGGTTCCCCCCAAGAAGATTCCTTTCTTCAAGCCGAGCAAAGAGTTGAAGGATATGGTGAACCGCGAAGGCCTGGCCGCCCAGGTGGTTGGCGAAGCGGCGTCGGCCGACCCGGCGGCGGTAAAACCGGAGAGCTAGAACGGAACAGCCGGGATGGGCTTGCGCGGGTGCGGCCGGCGCGCCTGGGAACCCCTTAGCGAAGAGGCCGCCTAGCCAGGCGCGTAGCTCATTGCGTAGCTAACCAAACGCGTAAACCCAGGGGGCTGACGGTGGGTCCGCCACCGTGTCTTTTCCGTGAACCTGCCGAACTCCATCACGCTGGCGCGCATCGGCTGCGTACCGCTGTTTCTCTGGATCCTTTCCAGCGCCGGACTCCACTTACTTCATGGATCGCACGGGCAGCAGGCGCTACTGGCCTCAGCCGTGCTTGTGCTGGCTTCCGTTGGGGGCGCCTTGGATGGTTTTCTGGCGCGCCGGATGCACCGGGTGACGACCCTGGGCGGGCTGCTTGCGTCGCTGGCCGACCAGCTGCTGATTTCGACGGCTTACATTGCGCTGGTGCACTACGCTCCGGAGCTGCTTCCGGCGTGGCTGGCGGTGCTGATGGTGGGCCGCGAGTTCATGGTGACCGGGTTGTGCGCGGTGGCGGTGCAGGAGCGGATGACGCTCGGCGTGCGCGATGTCGGCAAGGGAAAGACGGCGCTGCAGACCGTTTCCGTGGTGGCCGTACTGGCGGCCCATGCCTGGCCCGTGTGGCATGTGGGCAGCGCGGCATCCTCCGGCAGAGCTCTGCCCGGTGCGGCCATTGCCGTGAGCATTCTGTGGCTGACGCTGGCGGTTTCCCTGCTTTCGGCCTGCGCCTACTTCCGCGCCTTCTGGCAGGAGGCGCAGCAACAGAGCCGGCAACGGCGCGCTCCCCTGCCGTTTCCGGCCAAGCGGGCAGGCGGCAGCGACGTGAGAGTATGACGCAAACCCTCCCTGCTGAATATTCCGATGAAGAACGGCGCTGGCTGCTGCGGCTGGCCCATGCCAGCATCCGCGCGGCGGTGCGCGGAAATCCGTTGGCCACGCCGGAGACGCCGAACCAACATCTGCGCCAACCGCGCGGAGCGTTTGTAACCCTGCATGAACACGGCGAGCTGCGCGGCTGCATTGGGATGATGGTGGCGGCCAAGCCGCTGGATGAGACGGTGCGCGAGATGGCGAGGGCCGCAGCGCTGGAAGATCCGCGCTTTGACCCGGTGCGCGTCGATGAGTTGGACAAGCTGCAGATCGAGATCAGCGTGCTGTCTCCGATGTTTGCGATTGCGCCCGACGACGTGGTGGTGGGCCGCCATGGGCTGATGGTCAGCTACGAAGGACGGCGCGGAATTCTGCTGCCGCAGGTGGCTCCGGAGTGGGGCTGGGACCGCGAAACATTTTTGGCCCAGACCTGCCGCAAGGCAGGTCTGCCGATGGATCAGTGGCGCCGCGGTGCCAAGCTCGAGGCGTTCACGGCTGAGGTGTTTGGAGAAAAAGAGCCGGGCGAGAGTTGGAAGAGCGAAGGAAACCCTTGAACCCTTGAAACTTTGAAACTTTAAAGCCTTGAAACTTCGTCGTTAGGAGAACCCGAAGAGTACTCCCTCGTAACCTTGCCCCCGTCTCCCCTCCGCGCTACTCTTTCCTCTAGGATGATCCGCTTCCTTCGTCTTTTTGCCCAGCTCCTGCTGCTCATCATCGTCGCGCTCGCCTCGACCCTGATTAGCATGCGCTTCGCCATCCATGGCCGTGAGGTCGCCGTGCCCGACTTCCGCGGCATGGCTCCCGCCCAAGCCGAGCGCCTGGCCGCCGAGCGCGGCCTCGAATTCGAGCAAAGCGATCATTTCTACTCCGCCACCGTCGCCGCCGGACTCATCGTAAGCCAGCAGCCCGAACCCGGAACCCGTGTCCGCCGCGGCTGGCGCGTCCAGGCTGCCGATAGCCTCGGCCCCCAGCTCATCGACATTCCCTCCCTCATCGGCCTGAGCCCGCGCGCCGCCGAAATCGATATCCGCCGCCGCGGCCTCGAAGTCGGCGCCGCCGCCGAGCTGCCCACCGATGCCTCCGCGCCCCAGTCCATCCTTGCCCAAACTCCATCCGCCCGCTCCCAGGGCGTCGCCTCGCCGCGCGTCAGTCTGCTCTACGCCGCCCCGCCGCCCGAGCCCGCCTACGCCATGCCCGATCTCATCGGCCTCACCCTCCCCCAGGCCAGCAGCCTCGTCGCCGCCTCCGGCCTCAAAGTCGTCGCCCTGACCAGTGCGCCCGCCGCTTCGCCCGCCGCGGGCAGCGCAGCAACGTCCTTGCCCAACCTGTTCCCCAACCCGAACCCCCAAGCCGCCACCGTCGTCGCCCAGCAACCCGCGCCCGGCAGCCGTGTCACCCCCGGAACCAACGTCTCCCTCGAAGTCATGCACTCCCTGTAACTTCGCCGGGTTTCGCTGTTTCCGCGCAGTTGATTTCGCTTCTGATTTTGCTTTTGATCTTGTTCTTGATTTTGCTTTTGATTCTGTTCTTGATTTTGTCCTTGATTTTTTTGAGGTGTCATCCTGAACGAAGTGAAGGACCCCTACGCCTCTGAAATCTCGCCGCCGCGTCCGAGGCGCCTCGGCAAAAAGCTCCATCGCCGAACCCATTGCCGTTCCAGTTAATCGTTCGCCCCCCAACGATTACCTAATCAGTTACCGCTCCGCCAGGAACAGTACCGGAACTGCCAATGGTTCCGGATTTCGCGCAACCATTGCCTGAACGATCAACCCGCCATCGCCAACGATTACCCTTTTCATCAATAGTCCTGCTTCCGCAGCACCGCCGCGAAAAACCCCTCGCAGGGATGAATTCCCGGCAGCGTGCGCAGAAAAGCTCCGCGCACCAGTGTCTTCGGATCGCCCCAGGCCAGTTCGCCGGAGCGTTTCAGCTCCTCCAGGACGCCCTCGCACTCCACCACCGAAACCGCTTCCAACCCGCATAAAACCTGCTCCACAACGTCTTCTCCCTCCTCCGGCTCCAGCGAGCAGGTCGAGTACACCAGCCTTCCCCCGGGAGCCAGCGCCGCCACCGCCGAGCGCAAGATCGACACTTGCAAATCTTGCAGGCCGCGCAAATCCTCCGCCCGCAGCCGCCATTTGATCTCCGGATTCGCCGCCAGCGTTCCCGTGCCGCTGCAGGGCACATCGGCCAGCACGCAATCGAACTTCTCGGCGAACTCCATGCGCGCCATATCGCCCGTCACAACCGTCACCGGCATCGCGCCGAGCCGCTGTTTCAGCGCTCTTGCGCGATGTTCGTGCAATTCCACCGCTACCATCTCCGAGCCCGGATTGCGCGCTGCAATCGCCGCCGTCTTGCCTCCCGGCGCCGCGCAGCAATCCAAAATTCTTCGCCCTTGGCCCACCAGCGCAGCCACCAGTTGCGAAGCTTCGTCCTGTACTGCCACGTGATGCTCGCGGAACGCAACGCTGTGCGCAAGGTCGCCCGAGACCAACCGCCGCGCACTCGTCAGCAACTCGCCCGGCGCAATCACAATCCCCGCCTCGCGCAGTTCCTCCTCTGCGTCGTTCGTCACCAGCCGCAGCCCAGACGCGGGAGCCTGCTGATTGGCCGCGCAAATAGCGCTTGCCGCGTTATATCCATACATGTCGATCCAGCGCGCAACCATCCACTCCGGATGCGCAAACTCGCTCGCCAGCTCCGCTGCGTGGTGCCCCACATCTGCTGTAGTTGGCAGATGTGGGACCTTGTCAACCTCCGCGCCGATCGCCGAAATCTTCGTGCTGCCCGATAGCTTGCGCAGCACCGCGTTGGCAAATGGCACCGCCGAGCGCTTTCCCGAACTCTTCACCAGTTCCACGCTCTCGTGCACCGCGGCGTGCCCGGGGATGCGGTCGAGATGGCACGTCTGGCACGCGCCCAGCCGCAGTGCAACGCGCACCTCCGCATCCATTCGGGAAACCTGTTTCGACGAGTATTGTGCAATCCTCGCGTCCAGCTCGGATTGCCAGCGCAGCGTGCTCATCACGAGCTCGTGGCACAGCGCGCGGTCCTCGCGCGAGAGCGAGTCCATGCGCGGCCCATTCAGCAGCTCGGAGGCATAGGAGCGATCGCGCTCCACGCGGATCAGTATGTCGTAGGCACAGCGACGAGCTGGTGATACCGCCATGTTTAGCTTCCTAATCTTTCGCCCGAAGCGTCTGCAACCGGCAGCGCCGCGATATCTGTCGCCAAAGCCATATCAGCTCCCCAACACCTCGCCCGCTTTCGGCTGGTATCCGTTGATGAACTCGCGCGCGCTCATGCGTCGCTTGCCTTCCAGTTGCAATTCGCGGATGGCAATCGCCGTCTGCCCAGCACAGCCTGCAAGCAGCTGCTCGCCACCGACAACAATTTCTCCGCAAGCCAGCGCACCCGCACTGGCAGCGGTTGAGATCGCATGCAGCGTAAGCTGCTTGCCGCGAAACGTGGTGAACGCTCCGGGCCACGGCTGAAAGCCGCGATGCCGGTTGCAGATGGTCTGAGCACTGTCGCGCGCAAACTGAATGCGCCCATCCTCGCGCGTCAGAATCGGCGCCAGCGTAGCGCGTTCGTTATCCTGCGGCGTGGGCTGCACGCGATGCTCTGCCAGCGCCGCCAAGGTTTCCATCAGCAGTTCGGCTCCCATCGCAGCCAGCCGCGGAGCCAGCGTAACGCTGGTGTCTTCCGAACCGATGGCCATCGTGCGCTGCAGAAGGATGTCTCCCGTATCCAAACCTTCGTCGATGCGCATTGTGGTGTTGCCGGTCACACACTCACCATTTGCGATGGCCCACTGGATCGGCGCCGCGCCGCGATACTTGGGCAGCAGAGAAGCGTGCAGGTTGATGTTGCCATGCAAGGGAAGGTCGAGCATCCAGCGCGGAATGATGCGTCCGTAGCCGACCACAACAATGCAGTCAGGCGCAAGCGCTTCCAACTGCGAGCGAAACTCCAGATTGTTTTTGATCTTCTCCGGCTGCGCGATCGCCAGGCCAAGCTCCAGCGCTTTCAGCTTCACCGGCGACAGCGCCAATTCCATCCCGCGGCCCTTGGGGCGGTCCGGCTGCGTCACCACCAGCGGCACCGCATGACCGGCGCCAACCAGCGCCTGCAGCGGCGGAACTGCGAACATGGGAGTACCGCAATAGACAAGTTTCACGCCCTTGATTGTAGCGGCTCGATCGGTGCCGCGTCAGGGAAGTGATGCTACCACTCACCCTGGCGAATCAGGCGCTTGATCTTGCGCTTCATCATGTCGCGCTTGAGAGAGGAGAGATGGTGGATGTAGAGCTTGCCGTTGAGATGATCGATCTCATGCTGAAAGGCGCGCGCCAGCAGATCCTCGCCGGTCTTCTCGTACCAGTTTCCATGCGCGTCCTGCGCGCGGATGGTGACCCGCTTGCCGCGCGCTAGGTTCTCGCGAAAGTCCGGAAGGGAGAGACATCCCTCGGCGCCCGCCTGCTTGCCTTCCACGCGGATGATCTGCGGATTGGCCAGCACCAGCCGCGCCTCGGGATCTTCGTTGAACGAAGTGTCGATGACCGACAGGTGAAGCGAGATTCCGATCTGCGGCGCGGCCAGGCCAACGCCCTGTGCCTCATACATCGACTCGAACATGTCTTCGATCAGCTTCTGCAGCTTCTCGTCGAACGCGGTCACCGGTGCTGCCGGAGTCTCCAGCACGGGGTCGCCGTATTTCACAATCGGATAGATCATCGCTCGTTCCACATCGGACGTTCTACTTCGTTCCGCTTAGTAATTGCGCAGCTGCTCGCAGTATCCCACGTAATTGCGGCGAAGTTCCAGCAGCGAATCGCCGCCGAATTTCTCCAGCACGGCGGCGGCCAGCACCAGGGCTACCATGGCTTCGCCCACCACGCCTCCGGCCGGCACGGCACACACATCGGAGCGTTCGTAGGCGGCCTTGACCGGCTCGCGGCTGGCAAAGTCCACCGAGCCCAAAGGACGGCGCAGAGTGGAGATTGGCTTCAGATGTCCGCGCACCACCAGGTCGCAACCGTTGGAGATTCCGCCTTCCACGCCGCCGGCGTGATTGCCGGCGCGGGTAAATTTGGTGAACTTGGAATGCAAAGTTCCGTTCGGTTCATCGGCCCGCGCGTAGCCAATTTCATCCTGCGCAGCCGAGCCAAGCGATGCGGCAGCCAGCACGCCATCTCCTATTTCAACCGCCTTCACCGCTTGAATCGACATGACGGCGGCGGCCAGCTTGGAGTCAAGACGCTCGTCCCAGTTGGCGTAGGTTCCCAAGCCTGGTGGAACGTTGTGCGCCACCACCTCGAAGACTCCACCGGCGGTGTCGCCGGTGCGCAGCACGGCATCCACCTCGGCCTTCATGCGCTGCTCGGATTCCTCATCGGCACAGTTCAGCAGGACTTCATTTTTGGCCGCCAGGGCTCGAATCTCCTCGAATGAAACCGGCCGCGACAGGCGCGCGCCGCCCACCTGGATCACATGGCTGAGCACCTCGATGTCGAGCGCCGCCAGCAGCTGCTTGGCCACTGCTCCGGCGGCCACGCGCGCCGTGGTCTCACGGGCGCTGGCCCGCTCCAGAATGTAGCGCGCCTCCGGAAGGTTGTACTTCAGCGCTCCCGCCAAGTCGGCATGGCCCGGACGCGGAGACTTCACCGGCTTGTGCTTCTCCGGGTCGCCCTCGCCCACCGGCAGAGACTCGCTCCAGTTCTGCCAGTCGCGATTTTCAATCAGCATGGCAATGGGCGCGCCGATGGTGTGGCCTTGGCGCACGCCGCTCAGGATGCGGGCGTGGTCGCGCTCGATTTTCATGCGTCCGCCGCGGCCAAAGCCCTGCTGGCGGCGCCAGAGTTCGTGATCGATGTAGGCCTCGGTGACCGGAACGCCGGCCGGCAGACCTGAGATGTTGGCAACCAGCGCCTCGCCATGCGATTCGCCTGCGGTGAAGAATCGGAGCATAAAAGTGATTGTAACGGAAGAGCCGCCCTTTGCCTCTGACGAGGAATTTGGATTTGCCACCCTAGCCCTATTGTCCATCTGGAGGTTAAGGTTTTAGTACTATCGATTAAATTCCATGAGTTCATGGCTAGGAAGCCGATACGTCACCTGAATCCGCCAATTATGAGGGTCAAAACGAGTTAGAATAGGCGCGGTCTGATGCGCCGATCCTAGGCTTTGCGAATAAACGTAGTTACTTAGATCTACATACAAAGCTTTACGACCTTTTCTGCATCTAAGGGTTCTATGGTGTCCACAGTTTTGCCCATCAAGGAGTCGGCCCGCGAGCTGATTCTGGAGGCCGCCAATATTTTACAGCCGCGCTTCCCGGAGATGACGGCGCTCTGGCGTCGGCGCATCTTCGAGGAATTTAACTTTGAAGAGCGGGCGATGGTGGCACTGGAGCGGCTGAATTTAGGCGTGAGCTTCATGGTGTTGAGCCACGCCAGTTTCAACGAATTCACGGAGAACCTTCACTATTACGGCCGGCGGCTGGCCAAGCTGCGCGTGGACACCCGGCAGGTGGCGCACTCCCTGGAGGTTTATCAGAAGATTGCCGCCGCCTTCATTGCCGAGGCATTCGGAGAACGCGGCGTCGAGGTGATGGCGGCGATTGAGACGTTGACTTCGGCCAGCTTTGTTGCCGTCTCCGGCTCGTATTTCGACGTGCAGCAGAGCGCCAGCGACGCCCTGCTGAAAATTCTGGATGCCGAACTCTCGGCCATCAACCTGACGGCGCTGCTGGAGCGCGTGCTGGTGGTGACCGGTGGAATCTTCGGCGCCCACGTCGGAGCGGTTTTGCTGGCCGATGCCGAAAGCAACCGGCTGCGGGTGCGCAGTGCCACGGGATTGCCGCCGGAGTTTGGCGCGGGCGTCTCCATTGCTCCCGGGCAGGGATTTACCGGCCACATCTTTGAGACCGGCGAGCCGGATATGCTCAGCGATCTGGCGCACTCGGCGGGCCTGCTGAACCGCGAGTTGCGCGGGCGGGCGAAGGCGCTTTGGGGGGTTCCGCTGAAGATCAACGACCGCGCGATCGGGGTCATGATCCTCGGCTTCGAGAAGAACTATGAATGGCTGCCCACGGAACTGGAGCTGTTGCGGGCCGTGGCGGAGCGTTCGGCGATGGCCATCGACCGGGCGCGCATGATGGATGCCTTGCGCGAGCGCGAGATGCGCATCGTGGAATTGAGCGGACATCTGCTGAAGGCCCAGGAGGAGGAGCGCAAGCGCATCAGCCGCGAGCTGCATGACGAGACCGGGCAAGCATTGATGGTCATCCGCCTGTATCTGGGAATGCTGGACGGGACGGTGAAGGCGCAAGAGGCCAAGGAGAAGATCGGCGAACTGCTGGCCGTGGTGGACCGCACCATCGAAGGTATTCGGCGCATCATCGGGAGGCTGTCGCCGCTGGTGCTGCAGGAGCTGGGGCTGATTTCGGCGATCCGTAAAGAGGCCAAGGACCTGAACAGGAACGCCGGTGTAACGGCGCGCGTGGCCATCAGCGAGAACGTCGGCAGGCTTGATCCGGTGATTGAAACCGCTATCTACCGGGTGGTGCAGGAGAGTCTGCACAACGTTGCCAAACATGCCCAGGCCAAGAATGTGGACATCCAGATGGAGCGCAAGGGCGAGACGCTGCGGTTGGTGATTGAGGACGATGGCACCGGCATTCGCCCGGTGACCAATCCCATGCGGCCTTCCTTTGGGATGGCCGGCATGCAGGAGCGCATTGCGACCCTGGATGGCAAGATGAAGGTGGATTCACGCAAGGGCGTGGGGACCAAGATTTCGATTACCGTGCCGGTCCCGGCGCGTAGTGAAAAGGCGGAAAAGAGTCACAAGGCGCGGGAACCGAAGGCGCTGATGGGTACGGGAAGCTGAACAGGATGGGAACGATTCCGAAGCGCAGGACAACAGCGTTGAGATCGAGGAGCGGGCGCAATGCCGAAGATAAAATGTCTTTTAGTGGATGACCATACGTTATTCCGGCAGGGCGTTCGCCGCCTGCTGGAGAGCGAGAACGATTGCGAAGTGGTGGGCGAGTCTCCCGACGCGGGCGACGCGGTGGAAAAGGCGCGCGAGCTGCGTCCCGACATCGTGCTGATGGATATCGGGATGCCGGGGCTGTCCTCCTTCGAGGCGGCGCGCCACATCAAAAAGAACCGTCCCGAGACCAAGATTCTGTTCTTGACGATGTATGAAGACGAGGACTACCTGGTGCAGTGTCTCGAGGTGGGAGCCTCAGGATACGTGCTCAAGGACACGCCGGCGCAGCAGCTGGTGACGGCGGTGCGCGATGTGTACAAGGGCGGAAAGTATCTGAGCTCCCAGGTGCTGGGCAAGCTGGTCGAGGACTTCCGCGCGAGGGTTCGCGATACCAAGCTGCGCCCCCGGATTTCCACCCTGACGCCGCGCGAACGCGAGATCCTGAAGTTGCTGGCCGAGGGGAACTCGGTGAAGGAAATCGCGGTCCTGCTGGGGCTGAGCGTGAAGACCGTGGAAGCGCACAAGTTCAACCTGATGCGCAAGCTGGACATCCACAACAAGGCCCAGCTGGTCACCTACGCGATTCAGAAGAAGATCATCAAGATCCCGGTCAACCAGTAAGCTTACCCCGCAATAAGCGCCTGAGGGCGAGTCCGCCGGCGAGGTGGACTCACTCGGCGGGCGCTGGTACGGTTTCCGCCTCAACCGGCTCCAGGCATTTGAGAAACTTCTGCGTGTTGAGCAGCGGTCGCCCCAGCGCGGCGTTGTAGCCGGTCCACGGCGAATCCAACTCGGCGTCGCGCTCGAACTGGGCGCGCATGGCCTCCATTTTGGAGTCGAGATCGTCCATGTAATGCAGCATGAGCGCCTCGGGAAACATGGGGAGCTTGGGCGAGCCGAACTCGTAATGGCCGTGGTGGCTGATGATGAGGTGCTCGACCAGGATCTTGAGCTGCGCGGGGAAGCCGGGAATCTGCTCCAGCTTGGCGTGCAAAAGTTCCAACTCGATGATCAGGTGGCCCAGCAGCTGGCCTTCGGTGGTGTAGCCGAAGGAGCGGGCATAGCTCAGCTCGCGAATCTTTCCGATGTCATGCAGGAAGGCGCCGGTGAGCAGCAGATCGCGGTTGATGAACGCGTAGTTGCGGGACACCAGGTCGCAGGAGCGGAACAGCGATACCACGTGGTCGAGCAGTCCGCCGATGCATGCGTGGTGCATCGTTTTGGCGGCGGGCGCGTTGCGATAGTCGCGGGATATCTCCGGATCAGCCATGAATAGCTCCAGCAGCCGGCGCAGGTGGGGCTCCGCGATGGATGCGACAAAGGTGCCGAGCGTCTGCCACAGTTCATCGACATCCTTCGATGTTTTGGGAAGGTAATCGGAGAAGTCGATCTCGGCGGGGTCCATCTTGCGGACCTTGTGAACGGTGAGCTGCCAGCGCTGGTTGTACTTGTTGATCAGTCCCTTGATCTTGACGATGTCATCCTGCTCGAAGTGATCGGTGCATTCCTCGACGTTGTCCCACATCTTAGCCTGGATGGTTCCGGTGCGGTCCATCAGGGTGAGGTCCAGGTAGGGCTCGCCGCTTTTTTTCGCCTTGATCTGTTTATTGCTGACGACATAGCTGGTGGTGACCACCTTGTTTTCCTGCTGCGCCGCATCGCGAATATAAAACTCTTTCATGCATTCCCATCCTTGCCCAGACTGCGGGCGACGGGTTTTATGGTATCGCGGAAAGCCATTAGCGGAAAGAAGGAACCTTTTGCGCCTGAGCGGTTGGCTGCGGATGAGTTGCGGGTAACGCTGCGCTGCCGGCCGCAGGCGCCAGGCTGTCGGCCGAGGCGCTAGGCCGACTCGCGCGGCAGGCGAAGAGTGACGGTGGCGCCGCGGCCTTCGCCCTCGCTGCTGGCATAGGCGCTGCCGCCGTGGCGCTGCGCGATGCTGCGCACGATGAACAGTCCCAGACCCGTACCCTTGACGCGCTGGCGCAGGCGCTCATTGACGCGATAGAAGCGGCGGAAGATCCGCTTGAGTTCGCCTTGCGGGATGCCCTGGCCCTTGTCGTTGACCCTGACCAGCAGATCGTTGGCTTCGTCGAGGATTTCAACCGTGATGGCGATCTTGCCGGGAGAGTACTTGACCGCGTTCTCCAGCAGATTGGTGATGGCCGAGCGCAGCTCTTCGGGATCGCCGTGCACGAATGGCGGCGAGAGCGTGTAGTTGACGAAGCGGATGTTTTCCGGCGAGAGGTGATGGCGGGTTTGGGCCAGCGAGGCGCAATCGCTCGCCAGTTCTCCCAGGTCGAGGCGCTGGAAGTTCTTTCCGCTCTTCTGGCCCAGGTGTCCGGCGCGCAGCACCTTTTCCACGGTGTTGATCAGCCGGTCGGTGTCCTCCAGCATGATGCCGTAGAAGCGCTTGCGCTGGGCATCGCTCAAGTTGCGCGACTGCAGCGTTTCCAAGTAGAGACGGATGGAGGCGATGGGCGTCTTCAACTCATGGGTGACCGCGTTGATGAAGCTGTCGTGCTGTTCGCTGCGGCGCATCTCGCGCACCAGGAAGATGGTGTTCAGGGTGACTCCGGTGATGATGAAGCCGAAGAAAAGGATGCCGAGAACGACCATGCCGATCTGGCGCCAGTGAATCAGCCAGGTGATGTTGAGGGCCAGCGCGAGCGCAACCGAGCAGGCTCCGAGCACGATGAAAAACGCAATAGCCCGGTTGCGGGAGGTGATCGCCATAGGTCAGCTAGATGGTAGTGAGGTCGGCGCCTTTAGTAAAGAGGTGCTAAGAGTGCGAATCCGGCTGAGGGCGCGGGATGAAGCTGGCGAAAAAAGTCCCCGACCAACGGTCAGGGAGTGGAGTTGATTCCAGCGAATTGCTGCCCGCGAAATGCCCGGGCTAATCTCCGGCGACGGCCTGCCCGGCATCGACATGTTCGGGGGCGGCCTTCGATGAGGGCGGAGGCGGAGTTGCGGCCCGGATCTCCTTTACCCGGCTATCGGCCCGCGGAAGCTTGACGTCGTAAACCAGTCCCATGGCGCGCAACGCCGAGATCACATACCAGTTGGTGTCGATCTCCCACCAGCGCAGTCCGTGACGCGCGGAGCTGGGATGGGCGTGATGGTTGTTGTGCCAGCCTTCGCCAAAGGTAAGCAGGGCGATCAGGAAGTTATTGGTAGAGTCGTCCCCGGTGGCCCAGCGCTGCGTGCCCCACATGTGGGTGGCGGAGTTCACCAGCCAGGTGGCGTGCAGGCCGACCACGGTGCGGAAGAAAACTCCCCAGAGCACCATGTTCCAGCCGCCGAAATACAAAACGGCGAGGCCGACCACCACCTGCGTGAGCCAATGGTAGCGGCTGAGCCACAGATAGAAGCGGTCGCGGCGCAGATCGGGAACGTAGGGTGCAAGCTGCTCGGTTTCCTGGTGCAGCGATTGGCCGGTGAGAACCCAGCCCATGTGCGACCACCACTTGCCATCGCGCGGCGAATGCGGATCACCTTCGCGGTCTGTGAGCTGATGATGGATGCGGTGAACGCCGACCCAGAAGATGGGCCCGCCCTCAAGGGCAAGCGTGCCGCAGACGGCCAGAAAATACTCCAGCCACTTGGGACAGCGGTAGCCGCGGTGAGTGAGCAGGCGATGATAGCCAAGTCCGATGCCGAGCGATCCGGAGATCCACCACAGTACGGCTGCCACGCCGACACCCTTCCACGAAAAATGGAAGAGGGCGACGACGGCCAGAATGTGGTAAATGACCATGACGATGGCGGTGAGCCAGTTGATTTGATTGCGGTCGCTGGAAGTGTTCATCCGATGTTATCCTCTCGTGGCCATCCGTCCGCGCCGCGAATGCGGCTAGGGAAACAGATGCGAAGGCCACGCCCCTGTTGTTTTCAAGATAGCAACCGCGGGACGCAGGCATTGTAAGATTTCTGTAAGTCCGGATGGACTGGAGAGTGCCTGCGGCTCTATACAGGAAGCGACCTGACGCAGCAGAATAGGGAAGTGAGCGCAAGTAAGAGGCCGCCCGGTATAGGCGGCCTCTTACTTGTACAGACCTAGCTGGTGACCAGCACGGCCCTTCGCACCGTCAATGGAGCAAGACGCCTGTGGCGGTAAACACCACTCCGGCAACGCCAAATAACATCCCCGCGAACCAATAATGGCGGCGCTTGGTGAGGAGCGTTATGGAGCAGATGACCAGGCCGACTTCCAGAAGCGTTTCGCCAACATCGTAGCGGTCGGCGCGACGTTCATACAGGTCCACCTGTTCCTCTAACCCCTTGGCCTCTTCCTGAATCTTGTCCTGGTCACCCCTGGATTTCTCAATTGCCGCTTCGTTCTTCTTGACCAAGGCTTCGGCGCCGGCGGAGTCTTTCAGTGGGACGACCTTCAGCAGTTCGTCCAACTGCTCCATGGTGTGGCGGCGGATGTTCTTTGCCTGGTAGTAGCCCCACTGGTCGGTTGCCTTGTTCTGCAAAAGAACCTCTTCCGTGTGGGCGCGATGGCTCAACAGCGTGGCGATCGCAACCAGTACGGCGAGGAAGGCCATGGTGAAGCTGACCGGGGCCAAGTTGGAATGTTCCCGCCCGTGCTCGGCTGCTTCCTGCAGTTCTTCCATCTCGTGTTCTTCGCTCATCACGATCTCCTGTTCGCTCTACTGTAATTCACTTTTTCAAATGCGTCTTGCCTTCGAGTTCGCGCCGGGCGGCAGCCAGTGAGCGCCGCTTTTCACTGCTCACTTTGGGATAGCTCAGTTCCATCTCTTCCAGCGCATGAACGACGACCGAGGAGACGACCAAGCGCGCGAACCACTTGTGGTCCGCCGGGACGACGATCCATGGGGCATGTTTGCTGGACGTATGCCGGATCATGTCCTCATAGTTCCGTTGATAGTCATTCCAGAATTGGCGCTCCCGCACGTCGGAGGCGGAGAACTTCCAGTTCTTTTCCGGCTCGTCGAGGCGCGCCAGGAATCGGCGCTTCTGTTCTTCCTGGCTCAGATTCAGGAAGAACTTGCGAATTGCGATTCCGTTCCGCGTAGCGTAGCGCTCAAAGTCGGAAATGTCTTCTAAGCGCTCCTTCCATATTTTTCTGCTGACGCAAGAGGCTGGCAGGCGTTGAGCTTCCAGTAGCTCCGGGTGGACTCGCACCACCAGGACTTCTTCATAATAAGATCGATTGAATATCCCGATTTTGCCGCGTCCCGGAACGCGAATGGAAGTGCGCCAAAGGTAGTCGTGTGAGAGTTCCTCCGCGGAAGGCGCCTTAAAGGAAAAAACCTCGCATCCCTGCGGGTTGACCCCGCTCATCACATGCTTGATGGTGCCGTCCTTGCCGGCCGCGTCCATCGCCTGGAAGATCAGCAGCAGCGACCAGCGGTCCTGGGCGAAGAGCATGTCCTGCAACTCCGCAAGCTGCTGGGTGGAGCGCTGCAGCAGCTCGGCGGAATCCCCCTTGGTCTCATCGGAGAGCCCCGCCGTGTCGCCCGGATTAAAATCCCGCAGTTGGAACTGCTTGCCGTGATCGACCCGGAAGAGTGTGGCCAGCGACCGCAGCTTCTTCTCCTGTTTCATGTTGTGGATCTCCTTCGGATAGCTTTCCCGCACGGAGAAAACATGTGCCAAGGATCATCAACGTGACCCCGTCAGTGACTGTATCACCGCTGCATGGATGCGGAAAAACACGCAGGCGTCATAGGTCAACGGCAAAACATTCGTTACCCGCTCCACGTGAATTCCGAGCAGCAGAAACCCAACGAAGACACACCATCCTTCGGACTCACCAAAAATTCCTCCGCATTATCCACGTCCTTGGCTGCGCAGGATCTGCTCCACGCGTCGCAGGTCGTCTTCGGTGTCCACTCCAACCGTGTCGAAGGGAGTTTCGGCGGCATGGATGTTCACGCCGTGATCGAGAAAGCGAAGCTGTTCCAATCGCTCGGTGCGCTCCAACTCTGACTCCGGCCACAAACAGAACTGCTCCAGCGCCTGGGGCGTGTATGCGTAGAATCCCAGATGCTTGAAATAGCGCACATCGCCGCGGCGATCGCGATCGAAGGGAATGGCGGCCCGTGAGAAATAGAGCGCGCGGCCATCGAGGGCGGTGACGATCTTCACGGCGTTCGGGTTCGCCACGTCCTCCGCCGGGCACGGTGTATAGACGGTTCCTGCCTCGACTCCCGGCCTCATCACGGAGAGCAGCGCATCCAGATGTTCGGGGCGCGCCAGCGGCTCGTCGCCCTGAACGTTTACGTAAATATCGGCACGCACGCTTTGGGCAACTTCGCGCACCCGGTCGGTTCCACTGCGGCACTCCTCTGAGGTCATGCGCGCGTTCCAGCCGTGCTTCCGGCAGAGAGCGAAGATCTCATCCGAGTCGGTGGCAACGATGACGTCGCTCAGGCCACGGCAGGCGCGGGCTGCTTCATAGACGCGCTGAATCATGGTTTTCCCGAGGATCTCGCGAAGCGGCTTGCGTGGCAGCCGGGTGGATGCGATGCGGGAGGGGATCACGGCGACGGCGTTCATCCCCTCAGTTTCAGCTCTCGGAGATAAACTTTCAAGTATCTCCGGAGCACCTGCGGGCGCCCAGAAGTTCAGGGTTCCGGTTGGCCGGGATGCCTGATCTTCCAGAGAATCTGGCGCATCATCCCCAGCCAGAGCTCGGCGTCGTTCTTGTCCAGATTCATGCGGCACAACATGCGGCGCAGCTTCTCCCCGGCGACGGCCTCACCGGGAGATTGTACGTATCCGCTGGCGCAGAGCGCCTCGAAGAGAAGCAGCGTGATGCGCTCGAGCTCTCGCGGCAGCCGCGGGAGTTTGCGCGCCCAGGGGCGGGGCAGGAGCGCTGCTGCGCGCCAGCTCATAAAGGCACACAGCCACCGCCTGGCCAAGATTCATTGAGCCATGCTGGTCGCGTGTGGGGACACGCATCAGCCAATGGCAGTGGCTGAGGTCTTGGTTGGAGAGCCCGAATTTCTCCGAACCGAAGAGCAATGCGACCGGAGCCGACGCAAGCTGCTGGCGCATGGATTCCGCGCCTTGCTGGAGGACACGGAGTGGATGTTGCAACTCGCGCTCGTCAACGGCCGAGGTGCCTACCACGAGGCCGCAGTCCGCAACTGCTTCCGCCACGCTGCCGAAGAGCTCTGCATTCAGCAGCACTTCTGAGGCGCCCACGGCGGAGCGCGCACCGAGGTAGGAGGGTTCCCACGGCGTGACCAGACGAAGGGTGCGGAAGCCGAAGTTGCTCATGGCACGCGCCGCCGCGCCGATGTTCAGGGGGTTTCGCGAGCGCACCAGCACCACGCGCAGCCGGTCAAACCACGGCGCTACGGTGAGCGATGCGAGTGGCTTTTCCAGAATGGCCTCACTCTACTTGCTGGCCGTCTCCGGCGCGGGATACTCCGGCAGCTTGTCCTTGTTCGAGGTCTGGCGTTTCACTTCCAGATCATCGAACAGAATCGACGGGGCGACTACGCTATGCGGGACCGGGTGGATCTCGTTGTCCACATAAAGATCGTTGCCCGCCGCCACAATGTCGCTACGCATGGAGCGCTGGTCGAGATCGCCAAACAAGGCGCCGCGCACCAGTTCCTCGTGCCCGTCCTTGGCCCAGACGCGATAGAGCAGGCGCGGCGCGTGAGGGCCAACCATGGTTTTGGCATAATAGCCATAATCCAGGCCGCGGTCCTTGCACAGGGCGATCAACTTTTTCTTCAGCTCGTCGAAAGAGACCGCATCGTTGGAACGTACCACCAGGTTTCCCAGTGCCGGCGCGGGCCAACTCAGCGGAATGTTTGCGCGTCCGTGACCGTTGGAGGAGGGAAAGTCGCGAATCGGTTCGCGCCCCAGCAGGTAGTTCTGCAGGATGCCATTTTCAATGACCGGAACCTGTTTCGCCTTCACGCCCTCGTCGTCCACGTCGTAGTGGCCGAGCAGGGCCGTGCCGTTCAACTCGGACAACGTGGGATCGTCCACCAGCGACAGGAACTCAGGCAGCACGCGCGTTTTGTAGCTGCTGGCAAACTGGCCGCGAACCCGGGCATTCTGTCCCAGCTCCGGCTTGATGCCCAGCACGTTTTCGCCAACCAGCGAGGAAAAGATGGTCGAGGCCGAATCCCCGGAAAGCAGTACCGGGCCGTGATAGTCTTCATCGGCCAGAGGCGCTTCACGAAGCTGCTTCAACGTTGCCAGCAATTGGGACGCCTGGTTCTGGAACTCCGGCGCATGGGGAAGATCCTGAACCGACTTTGCCGTGAACTCCGCCGCTCGATCCAACTGCATTCCGTCTTCGGCTTGTGTATTTCCGCCGATGTCCAGGCGGTAGAGTTCCTCTCCACCGCGTACCACGGTTCCTTCGGAGTTGACGTAGTAGCGGTTCACCGCCTTGAAGCTCAGCGAAGATTCCAGAAATTGCACCTTCGGGTCCTGCGTGTAGAGACCGGAGGCGTCGCGCAGCATCTTGAGCCAGGGTTCGCGCTCCACCTTGAGCTCTACCACTGGCTGCACAGACTGCACGGTTTCGGCGTGGGCAAAGTCGTCCACGGGATGATCGATGGTCAGCTGCTTCAGCTGCGCCTGCTTGGCGGTCAGGGCCTCTACGGCCTGCTTGTAGGCTTTGTCGGTGGCGTTCCAGACCTGGAAGCGGATCGCCTGCTCGCTGCTGTCGAGCGGAATGACTTCCACTGCGCCTTCGCCGCGCGGGCTGGAATTGTCCTGCTTGTAATCGCCCAGCCGCACCTGCACCATGAGGAAGCGAATCCGCGAGCGCGACTCGCTGCGCACGCCGCCCAGCGCGGTATCGGCCTCCCAGCTGTCGATGTCCACCACGCGGTAGCCGATGAAGTAGGGCGACGGCGAGTTCGCCAGCTTGAGCTCGGTCTTGGAGCGCGCCATCTCCGTCTGCAGGGCGCGCAGGATCGGATCGTCAGAGGCCGGTGTGCTTTTCGTGTCGGCGGCAAGCGTGCCGGAGATCCCCAGCAGCACCACGAGCAATGGAATCAATCTCTGTCCAATGGTTTTCATTATTGCTGCCTCACTGCGAGCGCCGGAGTTGCGGCCGGGTGTTCAAAACCAGGCGGCGACAGGATGGGCAGCCGTTCGTTGGAATGGGCCCGCTTCTGCACCTCAATCTCAGAGAACAGAATCGCCGGAGCCGCCGCGGAAACCGCAACCCCACCCGACTCCGCGCCGCACACTCCGTTAAAGACCGAGGTGGTGTCGCCGGTCACCAGAATGCGGCTCATGGCCGCCAAAGGCGTGCCCACAATATCCACGCCGCGCACCAGTTCATCAGGACGACCATCGGCATAAACGCGATACACCATCACGGGCAGAACCTGAAAGGCCTGCGGCGAGGAGCGCTGGGTCAGAGTGAATCCGCCCTGGATGTCGTCGAAGTAGAGTCCGTACGGTTTTCCCTGCCGCTTCACTTCCTCCAGCAGCTTCTGCCGGAGTTCCGAGTTTTTCACGGTCTTGGTCGAACTTACGATCAGATTGCCCTGGCGTCCCACGGGCACGTAGCCGGCCTGTGCGCGGCCGTGTCCGTTGGAGTGATCGAAGCCCGCGATGGGCATGCGCGACATCAGGAAGTTGCGCAGGATTCCATTCTTGATGACCTCGACTCTGGTGGCCGGAACGCCCTCATCGTCGTACTGGTACCAGCCGGCCAGAGGTGTCCCGTTCAGCGAGCGCAGAGTGGGATCATCGGCCACGGAGAGGAACTCCGGCAAGACGGCCTGGTTCAGCTTCTTGGTAAAGGTCTGGCCCTCTTCGTCGCCGCGCTGCCGCTGGCCCTCCAGCCGGTGGCCCAGCACTTCGTGGAAAAACACTCCGGAGGCGCGTCCGGAGAGCAGCGCGGGTCCATCGTAGGGCTCGGCCACGGGAGCTTCACGCAGGGCCTTCAGGTCCTTGGCCATCTGTTCCACCCTGGCGTCGATCTCGGCTGCGGCGGGAAAGCCGTCCATCGAATCGGCCTGCATGGTCTCCAGGCGCATCAACTCCATGCCGTCCTCGGCGCGGGTCTCGGCCTGGATCACGACACGGATGACTGTGTCGGGCGTTACCACGCGGCCGCCTTCGCTGGAGACAAAGCGCTGCAGCGACTTGTCAGCGGTCACCATAACGCCGGAAGAATAAATGTAGGGGTATTTGGCGAAGGCCGAGGAGAAGCGGCGGACGAAAGTCTCCATCGCCTTCTGCTCCGGAATTGGCTCTACTTCCTTGTAATCGGTGTGGGTCTGCGCGGGTTCCTTGCTGAAATCCGCAGAGAGGTCGTCCTCTTTGGCATCGACCTGCGCCTTGGTCTGCACATTCAGAAACGCGTTGGACGCCCGGCGATACTCGGTGAAGGTCAGCCGCCAGAGCGCGTGCGCAATTGCCCCGGTGTCGTCATCCAGCGGCAGGGTATCGCTATTGATCGCTGAGGGCCGATTCTCGCCGTGGGCATTGTCCAAGGCCGGCGTGCCTACCCGCATGATGACATCCGCCATTCGCTTGCGGTTCGACGTGCTGGTAATCAGGCTGCCATTGATGCCGACGGCCATTGCTTCCTGCTCGTCGTACACCGTGTAGCTGATGAAATAGGCGGCCGGGGTCAGCCTGCCCAACTCTGACTTGGCGCGCTGCAACTCCTTGTCCATGCTGGCCAGAACAACATCGTGGCCCCCCGGTGCGGCTGCGGTGAACGCCCAGGCAGGTAATTGGCCACACAGAATTGCAAGCAATCCCGCCATGCAGCCGGCGCGAATCAGTTTTCTCATCTCTGCTATTTTTCCCCCAACACCCATCCGTTGTGACACCGGAGCTGCTCCGGCAGACTCTTTCCGTGACATCGTCGCGGCGTCAAAAAAAGGTATCAATGCTGCAGTGTAAAACAGCGAGGTCAGAATCGGGCACAAAATCCCGTCCATAAGGCATCCCGAGCCGAAAGTAAGCAATAATCCGTAGAGGGATTCCGGAAGCAGAGATGCCGGCCTGTGACAAGGGATTAAGCACCGCTGCATCGAGCGTAAAAAAGGGAGGCCCATGGCGGACCTCCCTTGGTGCTTACGCGATCAATTGCGGTTATCTGTGGTGACCGCCTCCGCCGCCATGGCCGCCGCCACCGAAGTGACCGCCGCCGCCAGCGGCATGGCCGCCACCGAATGAATGGCCGCCGGAGGTTGCTCCGTGGCTCACCGAGGACCGTCCCGCTCCGCCGAACGAGCCCCCGGTCCTTCCGGTTGCCGCGCCAGTACGCCCAGCGAAGCCACCGCCGGACCTGCCTGCACCGACCGAACCGCGGCCTGCTGCGGTTCCCCGATTGAATCCTCCACCAGCGCGGTTAAAGCCAGCGCCGCCGCGGTTGAATCCTCCACCGCCCCTGGAGGCATATGCTCCGCGTGCTCCGAAACCGCGTCCCGGGCCGCCCGGGCGGTTGAAGCCATGGTTGAACACGGTCGTACTGTGGGTGAAGTAGCCTCCGTGGTTAAACATGACACCGCGGTAACCGCCATGCCAGCCCATTCCCCAGTGGCCCCAACCCCAGCCAAAGCCTCCCCAGTAGCCGATGCCGATTCCAATTCCAAAGCCGATCCCCAGTCCGCCGAAGAAAATCCCCGGAGGCGCAGCCCAGTAAAAGCCCGGCCACGCCACGATCGGAGCGCCGTAAACTGTCCACGGGTTGTACACCGGAACGTAGACCACCTGGGGATTGGCGGGCGCGATTTCAATATCGCCACCGCTGTTGTCTACCGACAGTTGCTGATTGCTGCGCAGGTTGCCGGCAGATTGTGCCCTCTGTCGCATGGTCTGCACGGCGCCCATCACGTCCTGCGGCTGGTTATAGTAGGCGTTGCCCAGGTCGGTTGTCCATTGCAGGTTCTTGTCCATCTGGTCCAGCACCTGCGGAAACGCCGTAAGTGCCTTTACGCTGGCATCCCAGTTCTGGTTATTCGCGCCGGCTGCAATCTGCGATGCAGGGGCGTTGCCCTGGTCCTTCAGCCAGCGATTTGCCTCCACCACCTGGGTAGGATAGGTAGACGCCGCCAGAACCTGAGCCACCAGGTTGTCGGGATACAGCGCGATGGGCGCTACCAACTGATCCAACTGGTCGGGCGTCAGGGGCTGCGCCGTCGGGGGCGGCTGACCGTTATCCGGCGGTGGTGCGGATTGGTCTGTGGGTGGCGGCGCGGATTGATCTTGCGCAAACGCGTTCGCCTGCCCCATTGGGACTAGGATCATCAGTGCGCTGAGCACGACTGCCAACCCCTGCCGGGTCAGTTGTCCAACTCTCCATCCGGTGGCCGCTTCACTCTTCCCCGGGGGAAGAATGCCGTACAGGACGGCTCCCAGCCACCCCGCACCTCTATCAGCTGAATTGAATCTCATATCTCGCTCCTCAAAGGCAGCATCGTCGAGCTGCGCTTTCCCGAACAGGACGGGTCTTCTCTACTAACCCGGCCCGCCGGGCGTAGTTGCGCGGCAGGTTGCAGAACCTAGTGCGGTTGGATGCCGGCTGGAGGGAAAACGGGGGCTACGCGATTCCCGGCTATTGCCCGGGGGATATCCTCGCCCAGGTTGCCGACTCGGAGCCAAGTAGCTGGCCGCAAGATTCAGCGAGCTGCTTGTTTCCTGAATTGGGTTCCACTCCTGCATAAGATTCCATGATTCAGCCAACTTGCCGTGCTCTGATCCGCATCCTTGGAACGTGCTGGCCTCCGCTGGCTCTGCGCTCTGACTGTACCGGTGATTGTCAGGAGAATCACCGAATCCGTCGGTCGAACGCACTTACCAATGGACATTATGTAGAAGTGCTGCCGTGCTGACCGCATGGAGCTGTAGTCCGGCCGCAGTCAATCGGGAGGACACGATAAAGGAGATCCGACTATGCCCAAATCCGCAAGTGATGTAGCAAAACTGGCCAAGGACGCCGGAGTGAAGATCGTTGACCTCCGGTTTGTCGATATGCCCGGCATGTGGCAGCATTTCTCGATCCCGGTCGAAGACCTGGACGAAGCCCTGTTCAGTGAAGGGATCGGTTTCGATGGGTCCAGCATCCGCGGCTTCCAGCAGATCAACGAAAGCGACATGCTGCTTTTCCCTGACCCGGAGACGGCCTATGTGGACCCCATTCTTGAAATTCCCACGCTCAGCATCATCTGCGATGTGAAGGACCCGGTCACGGGGAAGCCGTATAGCCGTGACCCGCGCTACATCGCGCAAAAGGCGGAAGCCTACCTGAAGAGTAGCGGCATCGCGGAGATCAGCTACTGGGGCCCGGAGCTGGAGTTTTACATCTTCGATGACGTGCGTTATGACCAGACGGCCTACACCGGCTACTATCGCATCGACTCCGACGAAGGCGTATGGAACACCGGGCGGGAAGAACTTCCCAATCTCGGCTACAAGCTGCGGCACAAAGAGGGCTACTTCCCCGTGCCGCCCTCCGACCAGCTTCAGGATCTGCGCTCCGAGATCATTCTGAAGATGAAGGAAGTCGGAATTCCGGTGGAGGTGCACCACCATGAGGTAGGAACCGCCGGCCAGGGCGAAATCGACATGCGCTTCTCACCCCTGAAGAAAATGGCGGACAACGTGATGTATTACAAGTACATCATCCGCAATGTCTCGAAGAAGCATGGCAAGGTGGCAACGTTCATGCCCAAGCCGATCTTCGGCGACAACGGCTCCGGCATGCACGTGCACCAGAGCCTGTGGAAGGACAAGACCAATCTCTTTTATAACGAGAAGGGCTACAGCCTGCTGAGCGAAATGGCCCTGTATTACATCGGCGGCCTGCTGAAGCATGCTCCGGCTCTGCTGGCGTTATGCGCTCCGACGACCAATTCCTACCGCCGGCTGGTGCCAGGCTACGAAGCGCCGGTAAACCTGGCGTATTCGCAGCGCAACCGCTCGGCGGCGGTGCGCATTCCGGTGTACTCGAAGAGCCCCAAGGCCAAGCGCATCGAGTTCCGCTGTCCGGATCCCTCGTCAAACCCGTACCTGTGCTTTTCCGCTCTGCTCATGGCAGGCCTTGACGGAATCCAAAACAAGATCCATCCTGGCGAGCCGCTGGAAAAGGATCTGTACGAACTGGAGCCGGAGGAGGCCGCGAAGATCAAGAGCACGCCGGGTTCGCTGGGCGAGGTTCTGGATGCGCTGGAGAAAGACCATGCTTTCCTGTTGAAGGGGGACGTGTTCACCGCAGACCTGATCTCGACCTGGATCTCGTATAAGCGGGAGCGCGAGCTAGCACCGGTCAATCTTCGGCCCGTGCCTTACGAGTTCTTTTTGTACTTCGACCTGTGATGCAGGAGACTCGCCCCCTGCATCACAGGTCAGAAAAAGGGCTGGCGGCTTTGTTGCTGGCGGCTGACTACTTCTTCGGTCCGCCGTGTTCAGCCTTGCCAGGTTGCGGAATGTAGTCGCAAAATGGGTCGGTGGCCAGCGGATTGCCGGTGAAGCCAAAGGCACGGGAGCGCGAACCACCGCATAGCGCGTTGTACTCGCAGATGCCGCAACGTCCCTCGAATTGGTTGGGATCGTGAAGCGACCGGAAGAGCGGTGCGTTGCGGTACAGATCGGCGACCCGATCCTGCTTTACATTGCCAACCACCACGGGCAAAAATCCAGCCGGACAGACGTCGCCGGTGTTGGAAACGAACATGATGCCGTGTCCGTCCCGGATTTCGAAGCTGCGGGTGGCGCCGCTGCGCTTGATCTCCTCGCCAGTCATCCCTTCGGAGCGCATCCGTTCGAGGACCACGCGGCGGTAAGAAGGAGCCTCCGTCGTGGCGATGACAAACGGAGCCGTGCGCGAGGTCTCGAAAGCCCAGAGCATCAACTTTTCGCCCTCCTCGGGCGACAGCGCCTGTAGCACTTTGCCGCGGCCCACCGAGATCAGGAAGAACAGGCTCCAGCGGCTGACCGCATAGGGCTTCAGCAGTTCGTAAATGACGGGAATATCGCCGGCCGTCTCCTCGGCCACCAGCGTATTCACCTGCAGGGGCATATCCAGCTCCTGCGCCCACCGGATCGCGGTCATGGTGCGTTCAAAAGTTCCGGGCACGCCACGGATGGAGTCGTGCTTCTCGGGCGTCGATCCGTCCAGACTGAGTCCCAGGCCTTCCACTCCATGCTCCTTCAGCCGCACCAGCACCTCGCGGGTGAAGGCCGGCGTCGCGGCGGGCGTGATGGAAACCCCGATTCCCAGTCCGCGGGCCGCGTCGATCAATGAGAACAGGTCCTTGCGTTCCAGAGGGTCGCCTCCGGTCAGGATCAACTGCGGCATCGGGTTGCCGAACTCCGGGATCTGGCGGAGAAACTCCATGCTCTCTTCAAAGGTCAGCTGCATGGGATGAGGTCCAGGCATCGCTTCGGCGCGGCAATGGCGGCAGGTGAGAGCGCAGGCTTGCGTCATCTCCCAGTAAACATTGAGCGGCGTCTGCGAGTAGTCTCGCGGCGCGCTGTGCGAAGAACCACCGTGATGAAGTGAACCTGCCATATCGTTATCCTGCCCCTCTGCGTTTCCTTGGTGTCCAGGCGAAAGTTTCGCGGCTTTGCCGATGCCATCCAGACATCACCATTGAACACCTTTCGCCATACGAATTCAATTGTACGACGTCCCGATGGGGGCTCAAGCCGGACGGTTCGGCGGGGTGCTGAGCCACTCCGCCTTGAGCTAACCGGCAGCTTTGATGAGGCAGGTTTCGAGCCCGATTACTAAAGTTTGCCGGTCCTCCGTGTGAAGTTCAAAAACCTCTTCAGACTCCCAGCTGCGGGCGCCGTAACGCCCAGCAGTGAAGCGTGCGCTCGGCTTCCAACCAGTGCTCCGAGGGAGCCCAAGTGACCTTATCGATTCAGTCCGGAAGAGCCAGTATCCGGCGGCGGTTTCATCGGTTATCGCGGTTGACGTCACCCTGCTGCCTGATCGCCCTGCTGATCGCGGCAACGCCTTCGATGGCGAGCGAGCGGCAATTGGTGAAGGGACACGTTCCGCAAGCTGTGGCCAGCTCGCGGGTACTCAAGGAGCTGCCGCGCGGAACACCTCTCAACCTTGCGATCGGCCTGCCGCTAAGGAATCAGCCCGAACTCGATGCACTGCTCGTCCAGCTCTCAGACCCGGCCAGTCCGAACTTCCGGCGCTACTTAACTGCGGAGCAGTTCGCTGCGAAATTTGGCCCGACTGACCAGGACTACCAGACGCTCATTCAGTTCGCTCGCGAGAGCGGCCTGGTGGTCACGGGAACGCATCCCAATCGTCTCCTTCTGGACGTTTCTGGGGATGTTTCAGACATTGAGAGGGTCTTCCACGTCAACATACTGGTTTATCGGCATCCGGTCCGCGGCGACTTCTATGCGCCGGACAGCGAACCATCCATCGATCTCGATACAAAGATCCTGAGTATTAGCGGGCTGGATAACTTTGTGGTGCCCCAACCCATGAACCTGAAAAAGGCCGCCGTGGATGAAACAGCGCCCCATGTGACGGGCAGCGGACCGGGCGGATACTTCATCGGTGGGGACTTCCGGGCGGCCTATGCGCCGCAGGTTACGCTCACCGGAAGCGGTCAAGCGGTCGGGCTGCTGGAGTTCGACGGCTTTTATCCAGGCGACGTGACCAAGAACGCTGCGCAGGCGGGTGTGCCGGTGGTTCCTACGCAGACGGTGCTGCTCGATGGTTTCAGCGGGACCCCCGGCAGCGGCAATATCGAGGTGATCCTGGACGTCATGATGGCCTCCTATATGGCGCCCGGACTCTCCAAGGTTATGGTTTACGAGGGAGATTATGGGAACGACATCCTGAACCGCATGGCGACCGACAACCTGGCGAAGCAGCTCAGCTCGTCCTGGGGTTTCGGCATTAACGCGACCACTGAACAGATTTACCAGGAGTTCATCGCCCAGGGACAGTCGATGATGCAAGCCTCCGGCGATAGTGGCGCGTACGAAAATGGGGTGATGACGCCATCGGACGATCCAAACCTTACCGTGGTGGGAGGAACCAGCCTGACTACTTCGGGTCCGGGGGGAGCATGGCAGTCTGAAAGCGCCTGGAGTGGCAGCGGCGGTGGCTCCAGCACAACTTACGCGATCCCAAGTTATCAGCAGGGTGTCAGCATGGCGGGAAACGGCGGAAGCACAACGATGCGGAATATTCCCGACGTGGCCCTGCTGGCAGATGTTCAGATCTTCCTGATCCAGAGCAACGGACAGGCGTGCGTGGTGGGCGGCACCAGCGCCGCGACTCCGCTATGGGCCGGCTTCCTTGCGCTGGCCAACCAGCAGGAAGCCGACAACTCGAAACCATCCGTGGGATTTCTCAATCCGCTGATCTACCCCATCGGGCAGAACAGCAGCTATGGGGCCGACCTCCACGATATTACGCAGGGCAGCAACGGCGGGTACTCCGCGGTTACGGGGTACGATTTGGTGACGGGGTGGGGATCTCCGGCCGGGCAAAATCTCATCAACGATCTGACCGGAACAGGCAACGAGGCCGCGTTTGTGCTTTCCAGTTCGGTCCCCGCTCTCACGATCAAGCCGGCGAGCACAGGAATCGCGACCATCACCGTAGCTGCGAAAAATGGTTTTAAAGGCAGCGTCGGTCTCTCCGCATCGGGATTGCCCGGCGGAGTGACCGCTGTCTTTACTCCGGCAGCCACGACGACCACCAGCAGACTTACCTTCACGGCGAGCAGTTCAGCACCGGCCGGAACTTATCCAATCACCATCACGGGAGTCTCGGGAACTCTGAGCAGCACAGCCACAATAAGTTTGACCGTGCCGGCGCCGAGTTTCGGCCTTTCGGCCTCGGCTGCCACTCTCACCGTACCCCGGGGCAGCAGCGGGAGCAGCACCCTCACGGTCAGCGACCAGAATGGCTTCAAAGGCAGCGTGAGTCTCTCCGCAACCGGATTGCCCGAAGCAGTGACGGCTGCCTTTGCTCCGGCTGCCACGGCGACCACCAGTAGCGTTACCTTCAGGGTGAGCAGTTCAGCACCGGCCGGAATTTACCCGATCACTATCACGGGAATCTCTGGGACATTAAGCAGCATCGCCACGATTGGATTGACGGTGGTCGTTCCGAGCTTCAGCCTTTCGGCTTCGGCTGCCACTCTCACCGTCCCCCGCGCCGGCAGCGGGAGCAGCACGATTATGGTCAGCGCCAAAAATGGCTTCAAAGGCACGGTGGCTCTCTCGGCTACCGGATTGCCCAGCGGAGTGACCGCGGTCTTTACTCCGGCGAGCACGACGAGCACGAGTTCCCTGGCTTTCAGCGCGAGCAGCACCGCCGCTGCGGGGAAGTATTCCGTGACCGTGACCGGCACCTCCGGGACACTGACTGCTACGGCGACCATCGCACTGACCGTCACGGCGCCGAACTTCACGCTGTCGTTCCAGCCCGCCACCCTTGCACTTCCGCTCGGATTCACCACCAGCGGCTCGGTGACGATGGCGGCCGTGAACGGATTTAAGGGCACGGTGACTCTGTCCGCATCCGGGCTGCCGAGCGGGGTGACGGCCATCTTCGGAGCGCTGAACGCTTCCGGAGTTAGTCAGTTGACCTTGAAAGCGACCAGCACTGCGGCGACAGGCAGCTTCCCCATTACCGTGAGCGGCGTCGCGGGTTCGCTGACGGCCAAGGCTGCCTTCACGCTTGCCGCAGTTGCGCCCACGGCCGGAACAAGCCTGTTGAATCTGTCGCCGGCGTACAACGTCAATGCCCTGGTGACGGACGGCATTCCGTTTACCGGAGGCGGACTGGATAACGGACTGAACGGCAGTCCCACGGCGTACTCCGCCGACCTGACCGGCGTGCAACAGTCGATTCAGGGAACCGTTTTCTACTTCGGGCCACCCAACGCCCCCGATGCCGTGAGTGGGAAGATCATTTCTCTGCCGGCTGGCCAGTTCACGAGCCTCAGGCTTTTGGGAACCGGGGTAAACGGAGCCGAACGCGCGCAGGTCTTCTCGGTACACTACACGGATGGAACCACATCAACCTTCACCCAGAGCTTGAGCGACTGGTTCACGCCGCAGTATTTCCCCGGGGAAACGATCGCAATGACTATGCCGTATCGTGACAACGGGGCGGGACAGAGGGACAATCGCACGTTCTATCTGTACGAGTACGTGTTTCCTTTGATTGCAAGCAAAACCGTCGCGAGCGTTACGCTGCCTAACAATCGGAATGTTGTGGTTCTTGCGGCAACCCTGAATGCTGCGACTACTTCTTCCAGGTAGAGCCGTTACATGGTCGCGAGATGCCCCCAGAGCAAACTGTATTCTGGGGGCATGGAACAAGCAACGGTGAGCTCTTACTTCGTACCGCTCAATTGGAATATCTGGACTCGATGGGCGTCGGCAATGTATACGCGCCCTGATGAATCAGCCCACATTCCCGCCAGCGCATTGAATTCGCCCATTCTGATGCCGGGCTGTCCGAACGTACCCAGAAGTTGTCCATCGTGACTGTACTCTCGAACAGTTCCGCTGCCTGAATCGCTGACGTAAATGTGATTCTCAGCATCCATGAACAGGCCCGGCATCGGCCCTGCGCGCCAGTCGGCGCTGGTTGAAATCTTGAACTCATTCAGAAACTTTCCCTGCAGAGTCAGGAAATGGATGCGCGACGCATCGAGTACGACGAGTTCGTCGTTGTGGACCAAAATAGATTGAGGGAATCGGAATCCTCCTGGCTCGGTGCTTCCAGTTCTTGAACTGAAACCGCCTTTCTTGGGTTCAATGCGGGCCAGTAGGTCACCCTTCAGGTCAAAGATAAACAGCGTATGACTTGGTGGATCGACAACGTACAGGTGACCCGCTTTGGCGTCGATTGCTATGCCTGAAGGGCGTTCGAACATTCCTTCGTCGCCGTAGGTTCCTATGGTACGTACGAATTCGCCATTGGAGTCATAGACCAGGATCACGCCGCGCTTGGAATCAGAGACATAAATATTGTCGTTGCCATCTACGGCTACGCCTCTTGGCTCCTGAAGGCGCCGGCCCGGCCCACCAATAATCTGAAAGGAACGTTTTGCGCTACGGGCCAGCACGTGTACAGCGTGCGCGCCGGGATCGGTGGCGATGACACGCTGTTGCGAATCGGTCGTGACCGATTCTAAGGAGACCAGAACCGAGTTTGCGCCGTAGGCGAGCGACACGACGGAATCGCGAAGCTCTCCGAAGGCGGAGTGTCCTTTGGCGGTATCCACTGCGTGCTGCGGCGGCTGAAAATCCTCGACCGGCTGCTCCTGCTGATGAAGACCGACACTCGGCGGTACCTGCTGCCTCACGGCGTCTTGTCTCTCCAGGTTATTGTCTTCTTGTTTCTTAACTTCGTCTGGCGTGAGAGCAGCTGTGCCGAGCGGCAACGTAGTGTTCGACTCGAAATATATGCCGTGCTTGGATCTGTATTTGCCGTCGGGTAAAATTGCGCCAACGTACTTCAACTGGAGGCCAGGGCCAAGAAATACTCGCGGGTATGCTCGCGTAAGCGGTCCGGACTGCTGCTCTGCCGCCTTGGATGGTTCAGGCGACTGCCAAGCACGCGCCAAACCAGTCGATGCGAGACCCAGCAATAAAACGGCAACTACCCTCCGAGAAGCAACGCGCGGAGCCGGTGCCCGCAACCAGGGTGATGTAGATCTTTCCTCGCTCATGTCAGCCACTTGCCCCCAAAAGGTCGCAAATCCAAGTCACATCCCAGATTCACGACCCCGTCCTGGTCGCACTCTGTTGGTTTTCTTGCATTGGACTCCCCGGCGAAAAAGCAGCTTTAACCCGACCGGCGCTTCCTGCTGAATAACCGATTTTGACGGCAATCACGTCGCTCCGCCAATATATATCGAGAGTTGTTCGATTTTTTCGGTAAATTGCCCTAGTGAGTCGTTCCGGTGAGATCGTTGGTACGACTCTATCGAGCTCTGTTGCTTGTGCTGTATCCGTCCGCGGATCACTCGCTTCCCAACTGACCGGAACGGGTTACTGGTCCGCTGGCGGAGCGGAAATTGTCTCGGAATTAGCCAGTTGGGCTACAATCTGCCATGCAAGGGATGCTACCAGTGCTGCCGGCTGACGCTCAATCCGTTCAGGGTGCGCGCGCAAAATCGTTCCGATTGATTGCTGCTGTATTTTTCATACTGCTGGGGTTGACGGTGCCTGCGGCCGCGCAAGCCAGTAAACGTCTGATCTTGAAGGATGGCTCCTGGCAGGAAGTTATGAAGTATGAGGTGGTCGGGGATCGCACGCGGTACCTTAGCACCTTGCGGCGGGAGTGGGAAGAGGTGGCAACCGATCTCGTCGATTGGAAGGCTACAGAGGAATGGAACGAGCGTCCGTTCCAAATGCCTCCGGACGAGGAAGAGCGAACGGGAAGCGGTGTGGATGCTGCAGATCCATTGACGGTAGCGCCTGGATTACAACTTCCAACTTCGGGCGGTGTCTTCCTCCTCGATACGTTTTCAGGCCAGCCTTCGCTTGTCGAACTGATCCAGGTGCCAGGTGTGCTGAATCGCGGCAATTCCGGGATTTTCCATTCCGCCATCATTCCGGGAAACGCCTCGAAACTACGCCTCGAATTGAAGGGATCCCATGCGCGTACGCAGGCCCACATTTCGCTTCCGCAGCTCTTCGTTAAGGTAGCTGAGTCGGATGCGGCGGGGCAGATTACCTCTTCCGACCGTTTTCGTATTGTGCGGCTGGAGCCGAAGAAAGACTCTCGCGTACTCGCTAGCGTCAGCGTTACCATGGCCGGCAAACAGAGCGACACACTGCAACCATTTGTGCCTGTGCGCGTTGAGAGCTTTCACGAAGGCTGGTTGAAAGTCGTTCCGCTGGCTGACCTCGAGCCTGGCGAATTTGCGCTCGTGGAAATGCTCGATCGAAGTCGGTTCAACTCCGACGTATGGGATTTTGGGGTCGATCCGCACGCTCCCGGCAATCCCAATGCAAGAGAAGCGGACTGGGCACCGTCCGTTGAGAAAAGCACATTTTCGCCCGAGCTGAAGCAGCGAAATAAGTGAGCTAGCCGGACTGTATCTGAATAATATGGATGTGGCTTGGTGATGGCGAGTGGACTCGCGAATCAGATCTGAAAAAAGGGAAACCAAGCTGCTGAAGCTGCCGCTCAGCATTCCGAAGCTGCCCCGATAACCTGCGCGGTTCGAACCCGCATCCCACTTTACATGCGGATTGCGCTGATTGCTTCTCCGTTTATCAGTGTGCCACCGAAAAGGTATGGCGGCACAGAACTGTTCATCTCTCAACTTGCCGAGGGGCTTACGCGGATTGGGATTGAGGTTGTGGTATACGCCAACGGAAACAGCACCGTGAAAGCGCCGCTGCGTTCGCTGTACCCTCAGGACGATTGGCCGATTGACGACTCAATGTTTTGCAATCTGAAGGACCTTGACCATACCTCGTGGTCGGTGGGCGACTGCTGGGACACTGCGGACATCATTCACCTGAATAATGCGCCTTGCCTGGCGTTTTCGCGCCTGCGCGGCCCGCGCTGGGTTTACACAATGCACCATCCGCACGTGCCCTCGCTTACCGCGTTCTATGCCGGTTTTCCGAACGTGGAGTTTGTCTCCATCAGCGACTTTCAGAAAAAACAGGAACCGCTGGAGCGAATTCGCATGATCCATCACGGCATCGATTTCGATCTCTACCGTCTTCAAACCAAAAAAGCTGGGTATCTCAGTTTTCTCGGCAGAATCGCTCCCATCAAGGGAGTTCATAATGCGATCGAGATTGCCAAGCGGAGCGGCATTCCACTGAAGATAGCGGGAGAGATCCAGCCCATGTACCGCGAATACTTCAACTCTCGTGTCAAGCCGCACCTCGACGGCCGATTCATCGAATATGTCGGCGAGGTGGACCTGGCGCTGAAGAACGAACTGCTGGGAAATTCCATGGCACTGCTGTTTCCCATCGAATGGGACGAGCCGTTTGGTTTGGTGATGGTGGAAGCGATGGCCACCGGGACGCCGGTGATTGCTTTTCCTGGTGGTTCGGTGGCGGAAATCGTGCGAGACGGCGTAAGCGGCTTCATCTGTTGCAGCATCGAGGATGCTGCTACACGCGCGCGGGAAGTCCAGGCGATGAAGGCAGCTTCAGTCCGCGCCTATGCCGAGAAACGGTTTTCGGCGGGGCGCATGGTACAAGACTATCTGTCTCTCTATCGCGAGCTGGCTGGCGAAACGGCGAATGCCGAGCACAGGGATCTGAGGTACAGGGCGGCATGAGCACGTCGCGAAAACTGTATGCCGAGCAACTGGTGCCTATGGAGAATCCACACCTGGAGCCACGGCTGGTTCACCGGTCGCACGAGCCCCGCAAGGTCGACGATCTCACCCTGATCGACGGCAAGACCTTTCTCGCCACCAGCGTTGCGGGCGACATCGTTCCGCCCGGAGCGGCCGACGTCGGATTCTTTTACGAAGATACGCGGTTCCTGTCGCATCTTGAATTCAAGCTCGACGGTCATCGCGCCGTGGTGTTGTCCAGCAGTACGGAGAAGACGTTTGTCTCCCAGATCGAACTGACCACGGGAAACATTACGATGCGCGACTCCTTCGATCTTCCCGAGAACACGGTCCATATCCGGCGCGAACAATTGCTTGCCTGCGACGTGCTTTTTGACCGGTACACGTTTGAAAATTTCAATCGCTGTCCGGTGCAGTTCATCGTGGAGATATCCTGCAACGCGGATTTTGTGGATGTCTTCCAGGTGCGCGGACTGGCCCGCGCCGTTCACGGCCAGTATTACCAGCCGCTGGTCGAAAGAGACGGACTGATCTTCAGCTATCGGGGCCGAGACGATGTATTGCGCCAGACCGTGGTCCGCATGAATCCCGCGCCAGTCGAAATCAGAGATGGCACCGCGCGTTGGGAACTCCGGCTGGAGCCTTTGGGGAAAACCGGGCTGGAGATTACCGTCACTCCTTGTGTGGAGAACAAGAAATGCCGCGCCACGCACTACGTGTATGACACTCACCTACAGGCGCGCCGCGCAGCCTTTAAAGAGTTTGATTCCACGTCCACGAATTTTTCTAGCTCGAATTCAGTATTTGACGAGGTACTCCGAAATGCCACCGAGGACTTCCACGCGCTACGCATTCCCATGGGCGGCGAGCACGTCATTGCTGCGGGAATTCCCTGGTTTGCTACCCTGTTCGGGCGCGATTCGATCATTGCCGCCTACCAAACCCTCTTTTTGAACCCGGATCTTGCCAAAGACACGCTGCGAGTTCTGGCTCGCTATCAAGCCAGCGAGGTGGACGACTGGCGCGATGCCCAACCCGGAAAAATCCTGCACGAATCGAGGGAGGGGGAGATGACGCGATGCGGCGAGGTGCCCTTCGGGCCGTACTATGGCTCGGTGGACGCGACGCCGCTCTGGCTGGTGCTGTTGAGCGAGACCTTCAATTGGACCTCCGACGATGAACTGGTGCGTGAGATGCTTCCCCATGCCTATCGCGCGCTGGACTGGATCGACAATTATGGCGATATCGACGGCGATGGATTTGTCGAGTACCTGCGCCGATCGCCCCGAGGTCTCATCAATCAAGGCTGGAAGGATTCATGGGATGCCAACATTCATCGCGATGGCCGAATCGCCAGCCCTCCGATTGCGCTTTGCGAGGTGCAGGGCTACGTCTACGATGTGAAGTACCGGATGTCAACGCTGTTGCGTTTGTTCGGTGATACAGAGCGGGCCGACAAACTCCGCCGCGAAGCCGCCGAACTTGCGCGCCGCTTCGACAAAGTCTTCTGGAGTTCCGAACTGGGCTTCTATGCCATGGCTTTGGACGCCGAAAAGAAACCTCTCGAAGTGATCGCTTCCAATCCAGGCCATCTTCTGTGGAGCCGCATCATCAATCGCGAGCGCGCCCGCAAAGTTACCCAGCGCATGATGCAGGAAGATATGTTCAGCGGATGGGGATGGCGTACCATGTCCCAGCAGGAACAGGTGTTCAATCCTCTGAGCTATCATCGGGGTTCGGTTTGGCCGCACGACAATTCGCTGATCGCGCATGGCATGTCCCTGAACGAATTTCGCGAACCGGCGCTTCGGGTGCTAGGCGCGCTGTTTGCAGCCGCTTCCGAATTTCGCGGCTATCGGCTCCCCGAACTCTTCTGCGGAGTGCAGCGCCGTCCCTACGATGAGCCGGTACACTATCCAGTTTCCTGCTCTCCGCAAGCGTGGGCCTCAGGCGCTATCTTCCTTATGCTCTCGTCGGTCCTGGGAATTCGGCCGTCGGCCAACCGCAGGGAACTTAACATCATTGAGCCGCAACTGCCGGAATGGCTGGGCCATCTCCATATCCGCAACCTGAAGATCGGAAACTCTCGCGTGGGTCTCGACTTTACTCGTCGCGACCATCGCACCTTCTGCAACGTTGTCGATATCTCCGGAGACAAACTGCTGGTCAACGTCGCGTTTCGGCACTGATGCGGTGCGCTCGCTCCGAACGGTGCCTTGCGCTCCGTGGCGCACAGCGGGTCATGATCGCATCCCTATCCTCTCGGATCGGATTGGCGGCAGAACGAAGCCGCAGCCGCGGCGGACTCTGCCGGGTGGATGGTGCCCGCAGCGGTTACGGTACACACCCTCTTGGTAAATTGTGGCTCACGTCACCTGGGAGCCATCCATCGGTGTGATTTAGTAGTGTTAATGGAGCCTCGTCGCACAGGGCATGGATGCTCGATGACCGAAGATCCTCCATGCGAAGCTGATCGGCACTGGCCGCTCTGCTGGTCAGCACTTTCGGTTCGGGATACGCTTCGCGTCTGATTTGCAGGCATTAGCGTTTGCGGGAAGCAACACTGGTTGCCCGCGGTGACATCCAAGTCACTTCGGCGTGGCGGTGCCTCTACCGGTCGAGACTGGGTAGCCGCTTCCGTCGTAACGGCAATGATACGGCAAGCCTCCATTGTTGTACTTGTTCTCGTCACCTGCGGTGCCCTTGGGCAACAGACTGGCCCTGCTCCCCAGTCCGCAACGGCTCCGCTTACGGTCACACTGCGTGACGCCCTGGAGCGCGCCCGGGCAAACAGTCCGGCGTTTCGTCAGGCGCTGGTTGAATACGGCGTGGCCCAGCAGGACCGCCTGCAGGCACGGGCCGGAATGCTGCCCTCGCTGACCTATAACAACCAGTATCTCTACACCGAAGGCAACGGCACGCCGACGGGGGTGTTCATCGCCAACAATGCCGTGCACGAATACCTCAGCCAGGCCAACGCGCACGAGGCATTCTCGGTGGCACAGCTGGCTGAGTTCCGGCGAGCCAGGGCAGCCGAGGCGCTGGCGCGCGCCCGGCAGGAGATCGCACTGCGCGGGGTCGCCGTCACCGTGGTGCAGGACTACTCCAACCTGCTCATTGCGCAGCATCGATTTGCAACCGCACAGGAGACGGAGGCTGACGCCCGCGAGTTCCTGACCGTAACCCAAGAGCTAGAGCAAGGCCGCGAAGTCGCCCACGCCGATGTCCTTAAGGCGCAGCTGCAGTACCAGGACCGGCAGATCGACCTCTCCCACGCGCAACTTGCCATGGAGCAGGCGCGCCTGCAACTCGCGCTGCTGCTGTTCCCCAGCTTTGATCAGGATTTCGAGGTGGTGGACAACCTGCAAACGCCGGCCGCCCTGCCGCCCAAAGACGAGGCGATGCAGATGGCACGAAGGAACAATCCTGAACTGGATGCGGCCCTGGCAGCAAAAGACGTAGCGGAGCACGAGGTGAACGTGGCCCGGGCCGGCTATCTGCCCAGCCTCACGCTGGATTATTTCTACGGCATCGATGCCACACACTTCGCCACCGAAAACGGCAGAATTCAGAACCTCGGCTACGCGGCGCAGGCCACGCTGAATATACCGGTGTGGAACTGGGGTATCACCCGGTCCAAGGTTCGGCAGGCGGAGTTGCAGGGGCAACTGGCCAGCGTGCAGCTCGAATATGCGCAGCGCAAGCTGGTGGCCGATTTTGAGGGAGCCTACAGTCAGGCCGGGAGCGCCGCCGAGCAGATCGAGACCCTGCGCAGTTCGGTGTCGCTGGCGGCCGAGAGCCTGCGGCTAACGACGCTGCGATACAAAGCAGGCGAGGCCACCGCCTTGGAGGTGGTCGATGCCCAGAACGCGGTCGCGCAGGAAAACGATACGCTGGTGCAGGCCGAGGCGGCCTACGCCGTAGCCGTAGCCCAGCTGCAGTCGGTCACAGGTCCGTTCTAGCCATGCCCCGGCATGCAGTTTCTCTCGTTCTCCTGATCGCTGCGGCCATTGCGGGCGGCACGGCCGGCTGTGGGCGTGGGCATCCTGAGCCTGCGGGACCGCCGCCGGTGGTGGCGGTGGCCCGGGCGCAGCGCGAATCGATTGCCGAGATCATTACCGGCGAGGCCGAGCTGTTCGCCTACCGGCAGGCGTCGCTATCACCCAAAATTCTGTCGCCGGTCTATCGTTACTTCGTCGATCGCGGCCAGGCGGTGCACAAAGGCCAACTCCTCGCGGTCCTGGAAAACCGCGATCTGGCGGCGGGCGTGCAGGCCGCCGAGGGAGCGGTGAAACAGGCGCAGGCAAACTACACGACGACGGCTGCGGCAACCGTACCGCAGCAACTGCAGAAGGCGGAGACGGACGTGACGGATGCCAAGGCTAAACTGGCGGCCCAGCAGAAGCTCTACGACAACCGGGAGCGGCTCTACCAACAAGGCGCTATCGCAGGCAAGGAACTCGACCAATCTGAGGTGGAGCTGACCGCTGCCAAAACACAATACGAAACCGCGCGCAAGCGGCTCAAGGACTTTAAGGCGACGGTGGCCGCCGCGACGCGGCAATCCGCCGCAGCCGAGCTGGAGTCGGCCCGCGCCAAGAAAAATGCGGCGGAGGTGGAGTTGGGCTATTCCGAACTGCGCAGCCCGATCGACGGAGTCGTGGCGTTTCGCAATTTCTATCCCGGCGACATCGCCCCGGCGGGCACCGCACTCATCGTTGTCATGGATATCTCAAGGGTGATCGCCAAGCTGCATCTGCCGCAAGCCAAGGCCGCGCGATTGAAGATCGGCGACGCGGCAATGTTGCAGGTGGAAGGCCTCGATCACCCGCTCGCCGGAAAAGTCTCGCTGCTGAGCCCTGCGCTCGATCCCAACAGCACGACCAGCGAGGTGTGGATCGAGGCGCCCAATCCGGGCGCCCAGTTGCACCCCGGCAGCACGGCCGAGGTCAGCATCGTTGCCCGGACCCTGCCGGATGCGGTGGTCGTGCCCGCCTCGGCCCTCATCGCGGAAGACGACGGAAGCACGGCAGTCGTAATTCTCCGGCCTGACGACACCGTGGTCACGCAAAAAGTTCAGGTGGGAGTTCAGCAGGACGGCAGGGTACAGATCGCTTCCGGCATCTCCGCCGGGCAAGTGGTCGTAAGCAGCGGAGGCTACGGTCTGCCGGATGGCACCAAAGTACGGCCCGCGCCGGAAGGTTCTCAGCCTGTGCCGGGCGGAGCCAAGCAGCCGGTCTTATGAACGAGCGCCCAGACAACTCCGCACGGGATTCGTTTTGGGTGGCGCGCTACGCCAAAGCCATCCTCGCCTTCCTCGTCGCCTTGGCCGCGGTGGGCGCATACACCGCGCGCAGCATCCCCATCGCCGTCTTTCCTTCCACCAATTTTCCGCGCGTGCTGGTCGGCGTGGACAACGGCGTCATGCCCATCGACCAGATGCTGGTAAGCATTACGCGGCCGCTGGAAGAGGCAGTCAGCAGCGTGCAGGGATTGAACGAGGTGCGCTCCACGACCAGCCGCGGCTCGGCCGAGATCGATCTGTTCTTCAACTGGCACTTGGATATGTTCCAGACCCTGGAGCGGGTGAACTCGGCCATTGCCACGGTGCAATCCTCGCTGCCGCCAACGGCTAAAATCGAAACCCATCGCCTGAGCTTCGCCAGCTTCCCCATCCTTGGCTTCGGTTTGACCTCGGAGACGATGCCGCAGACGAAGCTCTGGGAACTGGCGACCTATCAGCTCAAACCGCGTCTCAACCGCGTCGACGGAGTCGCTCAGGTCACGGTACAGGGCGGAGCGGAACCCGAGTACCAGATCACTCCGGATCCGGTGAAGCTGCTGCGCTCCGGCGTGACCGTCTCCGATATTCTGGAGGCGATCCGGCGCACCAACCTGGTCGAGTCGCCGGGCCTGATCGCCGATCAGCACGAGCTCTTTCTCGATCTGGTCGATGCCCAAGTTCACAGCGCCGAACAACTGGCCGCCATCCCGGTCAAAATGACCGCCGGCGGCGTTCTGGTGCATATTGGCGACCTCGCCGATGTGCACCCCGCGGTGAAGCCCGTTTACACCATCGTCACGGCAGACGGCAAACCCGCGGTCCTGCTCAACATTAACCGCCAGCCGGGCACGGACACGGTGGCGGTGGCAGACGGCGTGTACGCGGAATTGGCCGCGCTGCGCAGCTCCCTGCCGCCCGGGGTTCACTTCTCCGTCTTCTACGACCAGTCGCGGCTGGTCAGGGAGTCGATCCGTAGCGTCCGCGACGCCATTCTGATCGGGATCGCACTGGCGATAGTGGTGCTGATTATTTTTCTTCGCGACTGGGGCAGTGCGCTGGTGGCGGGGATGGTGATTCCCTTCTCGATTGCGATCAGCTGCGTGGCCCTGAAACTGCTCGGGGAAAGTTTCAATCTCATGACGCTGGGAGGACTGGCCGCAGCGGTCGGCCTGGTGATCGACGACGCCATCGTAGTGGTCGAAAACATCGTTCTCCATCGCGATGCGGGCGAGGGCCGGATAGAAGCGATTCAGGGCGCTCTGCGTGAGATCACCAAGGCGCTGGTCGGCTCCACCATCACGCCCGTGGTTGTCTTCCTGCCGCTGGCCGTGATCACCGGCCTCACCGGAACGTTTTTTCGTGCGCTGGCAGTCGCCATGGCCTCGGCCCTGTTTGCTTCATTTGCGCTGGCGATGACTTGGACTCCGAGCATGTCGCAGTTCCTCGTCAGGCGCAACGCGCCGGCCGTGCTTCCGCCGGGCAATGATTCGCAGGACGCGGCACAGCGGCTGCTGGACGCCGAAGAACGTTCCATCAAGGGCTTCATGCGGCGCCTGGTTCATCTCTACGAGCGCGTGCTCACCCTGGCGCTCGAGCATCCCGTCTGGCTGGCTGCCTTAGCCGCCATCCTCATCGCCGTCTCGTACCTGAGCTACCGGTCGCTGGGCTCCGACCTGCTGCCGGCCATGGACGAGGGCGGATTCGTTCTCGATTACATCATGCCGGCCGGCTCCTCGCTGGAGGCCACCAACCGCGTCATCGCGCACGTGGAGCAGATCGTCCGCTCCATTCCCGAGGTCGAAAACATCTCGCGCAGGACCGGACTTCAGCTGGGCCTGGCAGCGGTCACCGAGGCCAATACCGGAGACATTTCGGTGATCCTGAAGCCCAACCGCAGCCGCAGCACCGATGCGGTCATCTCCGAGGTCCGCGCCCAGGTCGAGCGGCAGGAGCCCGCGCTGCAGGTGGAGTTCGTCGCAGTGCTGCAGGATATGATCGGCGATCTTACCAACGCGCCCCAGCCCATCGATATCAAACTATTTTCCGAAGACCCGCAGCTTCTGCGCCAGTGGGCACCGAAAGTGGCAGAGAGCATCAAGCCGATTCCGGGCGTGGTGGATGTACTCGATGGAATTGAGAACACGATCAGCGGCCCGGCCGATGTGTATCGCGTCAATCCGGATGTGGCCACCCGGACCGGATTCACGCCGGAGGAGGTGTCCGTCGACGCGGCGGCCATCCTGCTGGGCGATACGGCGGCGAATCCGCTGGTCTTCAATAACCGTCCGTACACGATACGCATCCGCTTTCCGGAGCAGAACCGCTCCACCGTAGAGGCGATGAACGGTACGCTGCTATCCAGCGCCGCAGGAACCACCGCGACGCTCGGCACTCTGGCTCATATCGAGCATCTGCCAGGCCAGACCGAGATCCAGCAGGACAACCTGCAGCGCGACGTCGCGGTGACCGCGCGGCTGGAAGGAACCAACCTGGGAGCAGCGATGGTCCGGGTGAAACGAACCGTGGCCGGCCTCGATCTGCCGGCATCCATCCGTCTGGAGTACGGTGGCACCTACCAGACGCAGCAGAATTCGTTCCGCGACCTGATGATGGTCTTGCTGCTCGGAATGGTGCTGGTGTTTCTGGTGCAGTTGTTCGAGTTCAGAACGTTTGCCGCTCCGCTGGCGATCCTGTCCTCTGCCGTCCTGTCTACGTCGGGCGTCTTTTTCGCGCTGATGCTGACTGGAACTACGTTCAATATCGCTTCGTTCATGGGGCTCATCATGGTCATCGGCATCGTCTCGAAAAACGGCATCCTGCTGCTCGACGCCGACGAGAAGTTTCGCGCCGCTGGACTGCCGCCGGAAGAGGCCATGATTCAGGCCGGGCGCCGCCGCCTGCGTCCTATCCTGATGACCGCGCTCGCCGCGGTGGCGGGCATGCTCCCTCTGGCCCTGGCCCTTGGCGCAGGCTCGCAGATGCTGCAACCGCTGGCGCTGGCAGTAATCGGCGGCATCGTCGTCTCGATGACCCTCTCACTGATCATCACCCCGGCGGTGCACTACTATCTCACTCGCCATGCGGTCTAGCCGCTGCTAAAACAGCGCCCCCCGCCGGTCTAGTGAATCGTGTTGATCGTTAGTTGCAACGGCTTGATTATTGCCTTTGGCAGTGGAGCATAAGTCAGCGCGGCAGCCTCGCGCTGGCCGTCCGTAAGCATCCAAGCCAAGAAGTCGTGCAGGACCTTGCCCTTGGCCGCGTCCCGTGACTGCTGGGGAATCAGCAGCCAAGTGAAACTGGCAATCGGATAAGCGTCCTTGCCCTCCGGATCAGTGATGGAGACCCGATAGTCGGCCGGGAATTTAGTGGTGGCGGCCGCTGTAGTCGAGTCCAGCGATGCCGTCACGAACTTTCCGGACTTGTTGCGGACCAGGCCAAAGCTGATGTGGTTCTGCACCGCGTAGTTCAGTTCAATGTAGCCGATGGAGCCTTCAATCTGCCGGATTTCTCCCGATACCCCTTCGTTTCCCTTGGCGCCCGGACCCACCGGCCATTGCACGCTGGTGTTCTTGCCCACCTTGGAACTCCATTCCGGACTCACCTTGGAGAGGTAGTCGGTAAAAACATAGGTGCTGCCTGACGCATCCGAGCGATGAACCACGACGATAGGCAGGTCTGGGAACTTCATCCCTGGATTGACTTCGGCAACTGCCGGATCATTCCAATTGTCGATCTTGCCCAGAAAGATGCCGGCCAGCAGCTCGGGAGTGAACCGCAAATCCTGGTTGATGCCTGGAATATTGTAGGAGGGAACTACGGCACCGAGCACGGTGGGAATGTGCAGTATTCTGACAGGGCACTTGGACAATTGCTCGCTCGTCATAGGACTGTCTGATGCACCGAAATCAATAGTCCCGGCGATCAGCTGCCGGATACCTGCGCCGGAGCCGAGCGACTGATAATTAATTTGGACACCTGGATGTGCCGCGTTGTATTCCATAAACCACTTCTGATAAATAGGATTTGGAAAGGTAGCACCTGCGCCGTTCAACATCTGTGCGGACGCGCCGATGCACAGTGCCAGAGCACACGCAAATAGCTGTAGAGTACGATTCAAGGCTTCGACTATTCCTCCTGGTTCCCGGTATCGCAAATAGTCCGCAATGAATGAATGCTATGCTGCGGGATTGATCATGTGCGTGAGGTAGAAGACAGCGCCTGCGACGGCGGCCGAAGCGGGTATGGTCAACACCCAGGCCCAGACGATGCGGGTGGCTACTCCCCAGCGCACGGCGGAGAGACGCTGCGTACTGCCGACGCCGACGATGGCTCCGGCGATGGTGTGAGTGGTGGAGACGGGAATTCCTGCGAGCGCGGTGCCGAACAAGGTGATGGCCCCGGCGCTTTCGGCGCAGAAGCCGCCTACCGGCTTAAGCTTGGTGATCTTGTTGCCCATGGTGTGGACAATCTTCCATCCTCCGAAGTAGGTTCCGGCGGCGATTGCAGCGTGAGCGCATAGGATGATCGGCCAGTGGTAATGGCCCCAGTCATGCCTGAGGTCGTACTCGGAGATGATCTTTCCGGTAAAGAGCGCCCCGGCAACAATGCCCATGGTCTTTTGTGCGTCATTGCCCCCGTGCCCGAGTGAGTAGGCAGCAGCGGAGAACAACTGGAGCTTACGAAACCACGTGTCGACTTGTCTCGGAGCCTTTCTCCGGAAAATCCAGGAAATCGCGACCATGAAGATGAATCCGAGCACGAATCCCATCACCGGAGCGACAAAGATAAAAATGATGGTCTTGGTCCAACCGCCGGGAATGATGACGCTAAGGCTTGTGCGCCAGCCATGCAGAATGCCAGCGCGAACAATCGCAGCTCCCGCATATCCCCCGATGAGCGCGTGGGAGGAGGACGTTGGCAGCCCCAGCCACCAAGTCAGCAGGTCCCACGCGATGGCGCCGAGCAGTCCGGCCAGCACTACGTACTGGGTGACAATGCTGAGATCGACCATCCCTTTGCCTATGGTTTTCGCAACCGCAGTGCCGAGCAGAAAAGCGGCGACAAAGTTAAAAAACGCCGCCCAGACCACAGCTAATTTGGGCGAGAGTACTCGAGTGGAAACGACGGTCGCAATGCTGTTTGCGGCATCATGGAACCCGTTGATGAAATCGAAGGCCAGAGCCACAGCACAGGTGAGAATGACCAAAATCAGTCGAGTATTCAACATGTACCTCTAGCGAACGAGCCTACGTCCGCGATGTTGGCCGTTCGCTCAAGCGCTCTTGAGTACCACGGTTTCCAGCACGTTGGCTGCGTCTTCGGCCTTGTCGGTGGCCATTTCCAGAACTTCAATCAGTTCCTTGTGCTTGATGAGCCGAATGGGATCGGCTTCGGTTTCGAAGAGGCAGCCGATAGCGGCGCGGGCGATTTCGTCCGCTTCATTTTCCAATCGGTTGACCTCGACACAGTATTTGAGCAGGCCATCGCCCTTCTCAAGGAAAGGGAGCGCCTTCGCCAGTTCCTCAGCCTGACGCAAAATGAGGTTCGCCAGTTCCACGGCCTCGGCTGGCGGATCCGTGATTTTGTAGATGACAAGGCGAGTGGCCGCTGCATTGATGAAATCGAGCACGTCATCCAGCGAACTCGCCAGACTATGTATGTCTTCGCGGTCGAACGGGGTGATGAAGGTCGAATTCAACTTGATAAAAACGGCGTGGGCAATTTCGTCGCCCTTGTGCTCGGTGTCTTTGATCCTTTGGACAGCGGCGGGAACGTCGGAGTAATTCTGGAGCAAATCGCGCAGCTGGCGGGCCCCAATGGTGAGATTCTTCGCCATGTCTGCAAAGAGGTCGAAGAACTTTGTTTCGCGCGGGAGAAAGCGGACCATAAAAGTGGAGAAATCTCCTGAGGGGCCGACAGGTCAACCGATGACCGCCCCTCATTTTGTAATCGTCTGTTAATAGAATTGTAACAATTGAATATCGCATTCTCAGTCCAGCGCCGTCAATCGAGAGTAGGCGGGTGCTGGTGTGATGACCATAAAATTGGGGGATTAACAGGCTGCTTCTGGGATGCTTGGTGGCGGCGCGTGGACTCGAACCACGGACCTACGGATTATGAGTCGACAATCGTGGCCCTGAAACTCCATATGCACGATCTAGCTCGGCAAAATGCGGCAGAATAGGGAAGACCGCGCAACCTGGACGCAACCAGACACCGCCTAAAACCACGCCAAACCTTGTTGGCGTTGGCCCAATCGTGGCCCGGCCCCGGCAGGGAAATGAGGAAAGCGCGCAAAAGCGGCGTCGAGCTGGGCAAAGAGCGAGTGTGATGTTGTGTACAGGAAGCCCATCGCTTTCGCGTTTTGGAGATCGCTCCAGAAGACGCCGAACCGTGACAGCTGTTTGGCGCAGCTCCGGAGCTCTCCCGCCTCTAAAAATCGTACGGCGACCACGCCGGCAGCCTTAGCAATTTTCATCTGTTGTGTTTAACCTCAAAGTGTGAGGTAGCGCCCCGCCCGTGTCCGGGAATATCGCACGCCCACAGGCCAACATCACATTTAGCTCCCGTAAACTGGGATATACTGATGTGTTTTATCGCTTTTTTTTATTACTTTACGGAGCTCTCATGAATCCTGATACCGCCACTACCCGCAAACAATCCCTTAACGACCTCGGCGTCGTGTCCAACGATGAATCCAACGCCTCGGCGCACTATGCCGCTTTTGCCGTGAAAGCCGACAAAGAAGGCTACCCGAAGGCGGGCAGTCTCTTCCGCGCCCTCTCGCGCTCCGAGCAGATCGACGCCGCCAACAACACCGCCACCATGACCAAGCTGGGTGGCACCTGTCTCTCCCAGGTAGTGCCCGCTGAGGTGAAGTCCACCGTCGAGAACCTGAAGGCGGCCATCGCCATCGAACAACACGAGGTCAATATATTGCTTGCCAGCATCACTCGTGAAGCCGAGGTGGAATCTCCTACCGTTGCCCAGCGCACCTTGGAGTTCGCCATGGCTGCAGCGAGAGGTCACATCGAGCTCTTAAATGGCATTCTGGGACAGATCGAAGATCCCGGCACCGCAACCGCCGAGGCACTCTCCCACAAAGGGGGCTATTATGTCTGCCAGGTATGCGGCTTCACCGCCGAAAAAGTAGTGGAGTCCGGCTGCCCCGTATGCGGCTACTCCAGATATGCGGAAATGGTGGATTAGCCTTTACTGTTGCAAATCAAGCCTCACCCGTTTGAACATTAGGCACCCCATCATGGGTGCCTAATCGTTTGGGAATCAATGGTTTGCGTCGGACCACCGGCAGCTTTGGCATGATCGGTTTTGGCGTGCCTCATGGTGTTGCCGCGGAAAGCCAGCTTGGACAAAAGTTGTTCTCTACAATTAAAATTAAGGTTTAGACCAGCGGTGGTGCCCGCAAAAAAGAGCGGCCGGAGTAGTAGGAGTGTATGGATATATTAGCAATCAACTGTGGTAGTTCGTCTCTGAAGTATCAGCTATTCGATTGGGAGAAAAAAGAGGTCATCGCCAAGGGTCTGGTGGAGCGTGTCACAATCGGCGGGTCCTTCATCGTTCACGAGGTCCCCGGACGTGAAAAGTTCAGAAAGGAATTCGATTGCCCGAACCACACGGTAGCGATGGATCTAGTGACGAAGACCCTCCTCGACCCTGAAGTGGGTGTCCTCAAGGACATCAACCAGATTGCCGCAGTTGGTCACAGGGTCGTGCACGGCGGCGAAAAATTCACCTGCTCCGTGCGGATCGACGACAACGTGCTGAAGGCTGTTAGGGAGGTCGCGCACCTGGCGCCTCTCCACAATCCCCCCAACATAGCCGGGATAGAAGCGGCACAGGCCGTTCTTCCGAATGTCCCCCATATTGCCATTTTCGATACCGCCTTTCATCAGACCATGCCGGAAGAGGCGTATATCTATCCGCTCCCCTATGAGTGGTACGAGAAGCATGGAATCCGCCGTTACGGTTTCCATGGCACCTCCCACCTGTATGTCTCCAAGAGGGCCGCTGTCATGCTGGGGAAACCGGCCAGTGAATGCAACCTCATCACCATGCATATCGGCAACGGAGTTTCCCACACCGCTATCAAGAACGGCGTAGCGGTCGACACCAGCATGGGGCTCACCCCTCTGGAGGGGGCGGTCATGGGGACACGCTGCGGCGACATCGACCCAGCCATCCCCGCCTTCATCATGCAGTTGGAAAACCTCTCCGTCAAAGAGGTAGACAATGCCCTCAATAAGAAGAGCGGTATCCTCGGCATTACCAAGCGTTTTACGGACCGGCGCGATGTCAAAGCCCATGCCGAGCAGGGTGACCTTCTTTGCCAATTGGCGATGAAGATCGAGGGATACCGTCTGAAGAAGTATATCGGCAGCTATATGGCCGTCCTCGGCCGGCTTGACGCGGTAGTCTTCACCGCGGGTGTCGGCGAGAGGGGGGCGGAGATCCGGGAACTCGCCTTGGAGAATCTGGAACACATGGGGATTATCCTCGACAAGGAGAGAAATCACGCGGCATGCAAGGGCACAGAGGCGGTTATCACCACCGACGCCTCTCCCGTCAAGGTCTTCGTCATTCCGACGAATGAGGAATTGGTCCTCACCGAAGACGTGGCAGCGATCCTTAACGGTACCTATACCGACCACATGAACTTCGAATACTCTTTCTTGTTTGACTGATTGCGTTTGTGATGATTACCTTCGCCATTAGTAAGCGAAGAGGAAGGCATTAAACAAAAGGTCGGCTTGAAGCCGACCTTTTCTTGTTTCCCGGTCCCTCTCGGCACTGCGTATCTTGCCTATTGGGCCTCAAGCACCGTGATCGCCGCTACGTTGACGATATCTTCCACCGAGCAGCCCCGGGAAAGGTCGTTGACGGGCCTGGCCATCCCTTGGATGAGGGGGCCGTAAGCCTCGGCCCCACCGATCCTCTCGGTGAGTTTGTAAGCGATGTTGCCGGAGTCGAGATCGGGGAATATGAGGACATTGGCCTTGCCCGCCACCGGGCTCCCGGGGGCCTTCTTTTCCCCGATGCTGGGTATGAGGGCCGCGTCGGCCTGGAGTTCACCATCGATGAGGATGCTCGGGTCGAGCTCCTTGGCGATACTCATAGCCTTCAAGACTTTATCTACATCTGGGTGCGAGGCGCTCCCCTTGGTAGAGAACGAGAGCATCGCCACCCTTGCATCCACGCCGATCAGGGCCTTGTAGTTGCGGGCGGTGGCCACGGCGATTTCGCCCAGCGCCTGGGCATCGGGGTTGGGGTTGACGCCGCAGTCGGCAAAGAAAAGGATACCGTTGTCGCCGAAGTTCGGGTTTTTGGTGATCATGACGAAGAAGGAAGAAACCGTCTTGAACCCCGGGGCTGTGCCGACGGTCTGAATTCCGGCCCTCAAGACGTTACCGGTGGTGCTGGTGGCTCCCGCCACGCAGCCGTCGATGTCCCGTTCCCGAACCATCATACCGGCGAAAAAGAGATGGTCAGGAGCAGTCAGAAGCTTCTTGGCGTCCGCTTGGGTTAGGCCTTTTGCCTTGCGCATTTCGACCAGTTTGTCCACATAGGCATCGAGTTTGGGGGCCACGGCAGGATCAAGAATCGTCACGCCTGTAAGATCGGCGCCCTTGGCAGCCGCTTCCGCTTTTACCTTTTCGGGGTTACCGAGGATGGTGAGTTTGGCCAGCCCCTCTTTGGCGATTTTTTCCGCGGCGTAGAGCATCCGTTCGTCATAACTTTCCGGTAGAACAACCGATTTCGGGTTGGCCCTGGCTTTCGCCTTCACTGTTTCGATAAAACTCATAAATGATCTCCCGCTGTAAAGTTAAAATGAAATCCGTATTATTTGTAAAGCAAGAACCGACCAAGCTCACGCAAGCACGCCGCCAAAGCACTGTGACCCGATTTCGGCGGCCCTTACGAGACGCGAGCTTGTGGGCTTAGGGGTGGCTAGAGATGGAAGACAAGTTTTCCCACATCAAGCAGATGAGCCAGGAGTACGAGGCGCGGATACGCCATATTCCCTACCTGAACATCGACTCGCTGCTCATCCCGTCCCCCTACGAGAGGGACAAGGGCATCGACATCGACGACGAGCACAGCTTCGTCTGGGACGAAGAGGGGGAACTGCTCGGGTACCTCCTCATCTACGCGAACGAGGAGAAGACCAGGTTCCACCTCTACAAGCAGGTCACCAGCCCCTTCGGCCGGGGCAAGGGCATCGGTTCGGCCTTCCTGGAGAAGTTGGCTGGATCGGTTCAGCCGGACGCCCAGATATACCTGTATGTCTGGGAGAAGCTGATCAGCTCCATCGAGTTCTTCCGGAGCAAGGGGTTTTCGTTCCAAGAGGTGGTGGTTTACCGAAAGATGAGGTACCACCTCATGGCCGCCCGCGCTGCAGACGTGCTGGAGTCGATGGCCGTGACGAGGAGCCGGGACATCACGGTGGTGGAGGAGGTGACCAAGGTTCGCCACGACGCGAAGAAGTCCGTCAAGGTCCTCTTTGACATGGCTTCGATGCTCTCCGCGGAGAACTTCAACCGTGTGACCGAGGACATCAACCGGGAGACCACGGCACTGCTCAACACGCTGAACACCTACGAGGACAAGATCCAGGCCCACCGTGAGGTCAACATCCGGGAACTGATCACGGATCGGGTTGTCCACTTGGTCGATGCCGCCTCCATCCCCTGCGACGTGCACCTTAAGCTGGCGTCGAGGATCCCGCCGGTCTTTGGCAACTACGCCGATTACAGCCGGGCGCTGATCAACCTCGTCTCCAACTCGCTCGACGCGATCGGCGAGGCGAAGAGGCGTGGGCACATTGATATCTCTCTCAGCGAGAAGGGCGACTCCATCCTTCTTGCCATCAGGGACAACGGCATCGGGATCGCTGAGGACCGGCTGCAACTCGGCCCCGACCATCTGCCGCTCTTCGTGGGCAAGACCACCAAGCACGGGCACTCTGGGGAAGTGGCCGGCGAAGGGGTCGGTACCCAGCAGATCTTTTCGACCTTCGGCGAGGGGAACATCACTGTCGAAAGCGTGGCGGGCAAGTTCACCCAGTGGAACATCATTTTGAAGAAGAACATCCGCAAGGAGACGTCCCTGCTGACCAAGCTCGAGTCCAGGTACGCCGCGTTCATGAAGGCAACGGAGCGGATCGGGATAACACCGCAGAGCAACTGGACGGAGATCGGCGCCTTCATCTGGCAACTGCGGGAGATGGAGATCTTCAGCTACGACCTGGTCTACCAGTTCTGCCGGCACAACAACGTGCGCGACATCTACCGGTGCCTCCTCGCGTTCCGCTACGGCGGGAGGGATATGGTCTACCTGCGGGCGGAACTCAAGCAGTGTAGGGTCGAGTACGAGGCGCTCCGTTTATGGCTGCAGGGCATCGTAAGCCGCATTAAGCGGAACGAGACCTATCTCGACGAGAATTTCGACTACGAAAGCCTAAAGGGGATACTCTTCAAGAGCTACGGGCAGGCCATCGAGAGGACCATGATCTTCACCCTGAACCCCGACACGGGCCGCTGCTTAGTCACCGACCGGAAGCTGGCCGAGCATGCGGACTTCATCCAGTACCTGGGCCGGAACCGCGACAGCCTTTTGCGCGGGGAGCTGTCAGGCGACGTGGACAAACAGTCGACTCCCATCTTCCTGGGGGTCTGGTCCGCCACCAGCCGCGCAGATCTCAAGGAAAAGCTGCGGCTGATTCAGCGCGGTGCGCAGGTTCTTCTCTCCATGGGAATCAAGGGAGAAAAGAAGCTCGCCTTCTACAACACCACGTTCAACACCTGCGAAAGCGAGATCGACACCGGCAAGGTCACGACCCTGGAGGAGTTCACCGCCGCTACGGATGAGGAACTGGACCGGTTTATCGTCGCTTCCGAGGACGATCTGCGCGGACTGCTCGTATTGGACACACTCTGATCGCTATAAATTGACTTTGGAAGCCGCCTGCCGATCATTTAGCAACGTTAGTTGTTTGTCGCGCAGAATCGCAACTCTCGCGCTCCCGAACGACTCCAAACAAGTACCCGGTACAAAGAGGCGACCGATCTTAGCGCTGGAGTGCCCGACATTTCTGTACCAGCGTCTTTGAGACAAACGAGTCAGGCCCCTCATCACTGCGCCACACCAACGGATCGGGCAGTCCCATATGTGGTGGGCAATATCAAGGAGTTCGGGCCTCAACCTTGCGGGAGGCACACAGGATTCTGGTTTGCTTGGTGGCGGCGCGTGGACTCGAACCACGGACCTACGGATTATGAGACGACAATCGTGGCCCCGAAACTCTATATGCAGAGTCTCGCTCGGCAAAATGCGGCAGAATAGGGAAAAACGCGCAACCTGGACGCAACTAGAAACCGCCTAAATCCCGACCAAACCTCATTGGCATCGGCCCGGTTATAGACCCGTTCCAACAGGGAATTGACGGAAGCGCGCAGTGATCCCCCGCGCTACGTTCGCTTTGGGCCTCCGTGCCAGCCTCCTGCCTGTCCAAAGAACCTGTTCATGGCTCGGAACCAGGAAATTGGCGCGCTCGTTCCGCGCGGTGCCCTGCGTTCCGCGGCTAGACGCGGTGGGCCGGAGGGTGCGATCCGAACGTGTGCTCCACAGGCTTCTGCTCTGGCGAGCAAACCATTCCGGCACACAGGCATCCAACTTAGGCCAGAGTCATAGCCGCTGGGGCTATGACTCTACACGGCAGCTGCCGGGGTAGTGGAAACGCTTGCGGTTGGCCTGCCTGTGCAGGAGTCGACACCGCTCACATCTCCCGATCGGCCGGCTGAAGTGGCCAATCCTGCCAATGCTAGCTAGGGGAATCCCGTATGCGCCGTATTCGATTTGGATACATGAGCCGGCTGTTCCCGGTCCTGCTGCTGGCACAGCGTCCGCTCACGCGGTTGCTATTTGGGGGCAGGTTGCGAAGGAGTTGCCGCACCGCCGCAGGACGCAGCTCCGGCATTCGTGCGGAACCTTTAAGCATTCGAACGGACCACACACGCCAAGGGAGCCCGCATGCGCCTGAACAGTTTTCGCCGCCGTCTCAGCCTTTCCATTCGTCTTGCCCAAAGGGGCGCCCGGCGCAGAGCAGATCGCCTTCGCGCCTTTTGCCGCAGCCGCCTCAGCTGGCGCTATCCCGTTCGCTGCGCTACGACACTGATGCTGGCGAGTACTTTGCTGTGGGTCGGCTGTGATACTGAAAACTGCTATAAAAATATCACCACTCAATCAGATTTTGCCATCGAGGCTGGCCTTGTTGTTGGCCTGTCGGAGGTCTATGCCAAGAAGGGATCGGCGGTCCATGCCCTGACCGGAATGGTAGGAGTCTCGCACGGTACGGCAAGACGTGCGATCACCGGCTCGGATGGCTCGCAGACGGGAACGGCAAGCTTCCTGGGAGACTACAGCGCGATTGGCGGAGCTCCCCAGTATTACCCCGCGATGGTCCGCCAGGTGGATTGCTCGCTGGCATTGGGTGCGGAGAACCTCAGCGGCTCGCCCCCGGTGTCAACCACGATCTTCCACTACGAGCTGGTCCTTCACCATCTGGCCCAGTTAACGACCACACCCGACGTCTTTGCCAAAGGCTGCGTGGACCCGGCGACGGGCATCAGCTCGGCGCCGGAAATTGCCGTCGGCGTAACCAGCCAGGGGGTGGCCGTGGTCGCCGGGGCCGGCACACCCGCCGGCGGCAGCAATGCCGTGTACCTGCTCACCTACTCCCCCGCAAATGGCATTGCGCAATCGTCCATCTCGTCGCTTTCCTACGCCAGCGCGCTCTCCGCCGCCGCCCTGAACGGCGACGGCAACAACGACCTGGTGGTGGTCAATGGCGCGGCGGCTCCGAATGCATTCGTCTCCGTTATGCTGGGCAACGCCGACGGCAGCTTCCAGACGCCGGTGAACTATCCCACCTCGACCGTCGCGGGCGATTTTTCGGTCGCTGCCGCCCTGGACGACGTGAACGGCGACGGCAAGCTGGACATCGTCACCGTGTCGGCCGATCAGCAGATTTCCGTGCTGCTGGGCAATGGCGACGGCACCTTTCAGCCGGCGCAGACCTTTGCCGCCCCCGCACTGCCGGGATACACCAGCGCCACCCAGACGCCGATCGTCAACCTGATCACGGCCGACCTGCGCGGCATCGGCAGGAAGGACATCATCGGCTCCAACGGTCTGGTGCTGCTCAACGGAGGCAACGTCAGCGGCAATCCCACCTTTGCCGCAACCGCGGCCCCGGCGTTTCCGTACACGCAGGGCGTCAACAGCGAAGGTCCGAACCTTGCCTCCGGCGACCTGAACAACGATGGCAAGCCCGACCTTGTCCTCAGCACCGGCAGCGGCGTTACTACGTGGCTGGGCAACGGCGATGGCACCTTTAAGCAAGGCAATGGCTACGCCAGCATCAACGACACCGGCTTTGTCACCGTCACCGACATCGACGGCGACGGCAATGCTGATATCTACGTGGGACTGGCCAACGGCGGCGCGTTCACGGCCGACGACAGCAACAACAACGCCGCCTACGTCCTGATGGGCCGCGGCGATGGCACCTTTGCGGGAGCTCCCACTACCAGCAGCGGCGCATACAGCGGCACCAATCTGGGTGACGTCGACGGCGACGGGATACCTGACCTGATCACCAACGGGGTGGGCCAATACAACGAGGCGGGTCCCACCTTTACCGTGCAGCTTGGCACCGGCACGGGCGCATTTGGTCCTGTCTCCACCATTACCGAGCCTGCCAGCTTCGTCCTGGGAGGCGTCACCTTAACTGGCGCCAACACTGCATCGGCCGCAGCCTACGCCGTGGCTGATGTCAACGGCGATGGCTTTGCCGACCTGGTCTTTGTCGACAACGGACTGACGGCGAACGGAACCACAATTTATCCGACGCCGGTTTACTTCGTTGCTCTCAGCAACGGCGATGGGACCTTTAAGGCACCCGTGCCCTATCTGTTGCCGCAGATTGCTCCGGCGGGCGACTTCGACAATGCCGCCACGGTCAGCGGGCTGCAGATCGCCAATACCACCGGCCACGCCGACCTGGTCATGACCTACAGCGAGCAGGCGGGCCAGGGCATAGGCGGTTCTGCGGTGAACACCTATAACCAGGGCTTCATGGTTCTGCCCGGCAACGGCAATGGAACCTTCCAGACCACGCCTATCCTTACCTCCACTTACAGCAGCAACATCGTCCCCAACTCCTTGCTGCTGCCGCAGATTGTGGCCACCCAGGACATGAACGGTGACGGCCACGCCGACCTGACGGTCATCAACCCCAGCTTCGCCGTGGTGGGCGGCATCGGTGTCACCACCACGCTGTTGCAGGTGTACCTGGGCAACGGCAACGGCAGCTTCCAAGCGCCGGGCACGGTTCTTACCACCAACTTCATGTCTCCCACGGTGGCCATTGCCGACTTCAATGGCGATGGCAAGCCCGACATCGCCTGCCTCACCGAAACCAGCGCCGGGCAGGCCGCCATCGCCATTTCTCTCAACCAGGGCGGCGGAACGTTTGCCACTCCCACGCTGATGAATCTTAGCGATGGCGATGCTGTGCGCTTCGCCGCCGTGGCCGCAGCCGATTTCAACGGCGACGGCCAGGTGGATCTGGCGTACATGGAACCGCAAGCATTCAGCGGCGTCTTCTACGGCAACGGCGATGGAACGTTCAGGTCGGTTCTGATCGGCACGGGCGCCGGCAGTTACGTGGTGCCCAAGGATCTGCTGAACTTCGCCTCCAGTGGTGCGGCCATCGCGGTCGATCTGAACAAGGACGGCATACCGGATATCCTCGACGGAAACATTAGCCTGCTGAATCTTTACGGCACCGCTCCGGTGATGCCCGCCACCAGCAGCACCGTACTCACCTCTTTGCCTGCAGCGACCACCATCACCGCCGGCACCAGCATTACGTTCACTGCAACAATCACTCCCGCCTCGGGCAGCACCGCCACGCCCACCGGTTCGGTTAGCTTCTTCGATGGCACAACCCTGCTGGGCAGAGGAACGGTGGCCGCCGGCCTTGCCACCTATACCACCGCCGCGCTGGCCACCGGAACGCACAATATCGTTGCCGAATACACCGGCGACGCCAATTACAGCGGCAGCCTGTCCAACAATCTTGCGATCACGGTGAACGCCGCCGGCGGAGCCGCTACCACGCTGACCTACAACGGTCCCACGACGTTCACCAATGGTAGCGCGGCAACCCTTTCCGCGGTGCTGACGCAAGCAACGGACGGAACCCCGGTTACCGGCGTCTCTGTCTTGTTCACTCTGGGCAGGGGCGGCACCGCGCAAACCTGCAGCGGCACCACCAGTTCGAACGGCACGGCCACCTGCTCGATTACAACGGTTAGCCAGCCCTCCGGCGCCGACACCGTGTCGGCCTCATTCGCCGGCAATTCGAGCGACCTCGCTTCATCCGCCGGCCCGGTCGCGGTTACGATCTCGATCGCCGCGGCTCCAAGCTTCACTGTGACCTCGTCCGCTCCCGCTCAGACCGTTCAACCCGGCGGAATTGCTCAATACCCCATTACAGTCACCGCGCAAAATGGCACATTCGCAAGCCCGGTTACATTGACGGCCAGTGGACTGCCCACAGGTGCCACGTACAAGTTCGTGCCCAACCCTGTAACACCGGGCAGTTCATCGGCATCCTCAACGTTGAGAATTCAAACTGCAACAGCTGTTGTGGCTGCGAAGAGGCCGTGGTGGCCATTGGTCCTGCCGGCAATGGGACTGATTGGGCTTTGCTTCCTTCCTGATAAACGCCGCAGACGCTGTGTCGCGCTCACTCTCCTGCTCTTCGCTTCACTCGGCGCACTGATGGCTCTGTCAGGTTGCGGGGGTGGTTTTGCTATACCCGAGGGGCAGACCTACACCATCACCGTGATCGGAACCAGTGGAACCATACAGCAAGCTACCACCGTAAAGCTCACGGTGCAGTAAAGGAGATCTCATGCAACTCAGGATCAAATGGACATTTGCCCTTTTGTTGACCATCGCTGCGGTCTCCATTGCTCCGGCCGCCGCACAAACCGCCGCCGCAGAATATTGACGGAAGCACGGAGTCATTTCCGAGCTGCGCCCGCTTGGGGCCTCCGCGCCAAGCCGTCTGCCTGTCCAGAGAACCTGTTCAGGTTTCGCAGAGATTTTCTAGGTCACGTCCGTCTTTGGCAAGGGAAGGGGGCGGCGAACGTTCCACCCGAGTTCGGCGAATGAGACAAGCCGTTAGACGCGACTATGGCGCGATGCTGCCAAGTGCGATCCGTGGGAGTCACATGGATCGGTGATATGGATCGCATCGGATTTCTCCTTTGCGGCACAAACTACGCGCATGGGAGGGATCCTAAAACTCGCCTACAAGCTGCTGGTCAACGACAAGGCGAAGTTCCTTACGTTGCTGGTCGGCATCAGTTTCGCAGTGTTTTTGATGATTATGATGACCTCGCTGTTTGCCGGTATCTTGAACCGCGCATCGTCTTCCGTCATCAATATCGGCGCAAAAATGTGGGTAATGGACCCTGCCGTTCAGACGGTTGCGAATACTATTGGCATTCCAGACTATGTGCTCGATGCAACCCGCAGCATTCGAGGAGTGAAGTACGCCGTTCCGCTCTTCTCCGGTGGGGCGCTGGTAAAGCTGGAAGACGGCACCTACCAGTCGGTGACCGTGATCGGGCTGGATGACTCGAGCCTCTTCGGCCGGCCGCAGATGTCCGAAGGGCGCATTGAGGATATTTACGCGGAGAACTCGTTCATCGTGGTGCACGACTCGGAATTTGCTAAACTCGGCAGTCCCAAGATTGGAACCACCTTCGAACTGAATGACCACCGGGGAACGATCGTGGGAATTGCACAGGTTTCCACCAGCAGCCTGTTCGGCGTTCCCACTTTGTACACAACCTATAACCGCGCCATTCAGTACATTCCAAACCCGCGCTTCACTATCTCCTACATTCTTGTCGAGCCCAAAAGTCCGGCCGATATTCCGGAGATCCAACGGCAGGTCCAGGCGCTCGGTTACCTGGCACTGACGCGCGAACAATTCGAACAGAGGATTTCGAACTTCTACAAATACCAGACCGGCGTGGGGATGAACATTCTCGTGATGACAGGCATCAGCTTCATCGTGGGTTTATCCATTTCAGGACAGACCTTCTACACCTTCATTCTGGAGAATCTTGACAAATTCGGAGCGCTGAAGGCCATCGGCACCAACAACCGCGTACTGATTCTCATGATTCTCTTCCAGGCGACCTTCACGGCGTTGACCGGCTACGGTTTGGGTGTCGGTTTGTGCACCCTGACGACAACGCTCGCCAAGATGCGGCTTCCGGACTACGCCTCGCGCATTACGTATCCAAATTTGGCCTTGGCGTTTGTGATGGTCATCATCATTGCTGCGGTCTCAAGTTATATCGGCGTGCGGCGGGTGCTGCGCATCGAGCCCTTTGACATTTTCAGAGGATAAGATGGCAGGCACCGCGATCAAAGCCGATGGCATCGTCAAGTGGTTCGGGGAAGGCGAAGCCCGGACTGCGGCACTGCGCGATGTGCACCTTGAACTGGAGTTCGGCGAGATGACCTACGTCGTCGGACCATCCGGCAGCGGAAAGACCACGCTGCTGAGTGTCCTCTCCGGAATCCTCCGCCCGGACAGCGGTACGGTGATGAGCGAAGGATTGGATCTCTGGTCGCTCTCGAACGACGAACTGGCTACCTTCCGGCTGCACAAAATCGGCTTCGTCTTCCAAGACTATCATCTGTTTCCCCGGCTTACGACCGCTGAAAACGTTGCCATTCCGTTGATTCTGAAGCGAAAGGATTGGGACGAGGCGCTGGTGGAAGCCACGGGTTATCTCGATATCGTGGGGCTGAGGAACCGTGCGAATCTTCCGCCGGTAAAACTGAGCGGCGGCGAGCAGCAGCGCGTGGCCATTGCCCGCGCCATGGTGAGCCAGCCAGACATTCTTATCATGGACGAGCCGACCGCCTCTCTGGACGGCGACACCGGCCGTGCGATCGTCAGCTTCGTCAAAGAGAAGTTTCTCAACGGCAGCCGATGCATTCTGATCGTCACGCATGACAGCAGAATCTACGAGTTCGCCAGCAGGATTCTGCGCATGGAAGATGGCAGACTTACGGGGGAAGAAAAGGTGACACCATGAAAACCAAATGGCTGTTTCTCCTCTCCGCAGTTGGCCTGCTGGCTGCGTGCTATGCCGCGTATTTTTCCACGCTTACCAAAGCTGCGCTGCCGCCGGTTTTTCCGCCGGCGTCGAATCCTTACCCGGAGGGAATCTACGCTGAGGGCATCGTGGAAAGCGCGCAGTCCAGCGGAGAGAACATCAACCTCTATCCGGAAGTCGCGGGCACGGTGAAGCAGATCTTTGTAAGCGAAGGACAGACGGTCCGGCAGGGAGCGCCCTTGCTGCTGATTGACCCCTCCATCCAGCAGGCCACGGCAGAGCAGCTACGCGCGCAGGCGCAGGCAGCACACACCATGCTCGAAGAACTGCGAGCGGAGCCGCGTACGGAAACCTTGAATGTAACCGTGGCGCAGATGCAGGCCGCGCAGGCAAGCCTGAAGACAGCGACGGACGCGTTGGACAAACAGCGGGCGGCCTACACCATCGACCCGCGTTCGATCAGCAAAGATGCGCTCGACAGCGCAATCAACGCCAAGGCCGTGGCCGAGACCAATCTGGAAGTGGCGCGCAGACAGTACGCACTGACCAAGGCCGGCGCGTGGGTCTACGACATCAACAACCAGGAACGGCAATATACCGCTCTGAGAAAAGCCTATGACGCATCCAGCGCGCTCTTGGCGAAGTACACCTTGCGCGCGCCCCACGACGGCGTGGTGCTTTCCATCAACACGGTCGCCGGCGCCTATGTGTCTTCGCAGGGGGCCTATGACACCTACACCCAAGCCGCCGATCCGGTGCTCGTGCTCAGCAACGGCAACGAACACCTGAATCTGCGCGTGTATGTGGACGAAATCCTGGTTCCCCGTATTCCCCCGCCATCGCAAATCAAAGCGCATATGTTTATCCGCGGAACCAAGACCGAGATCCCGCTCACCTTCGATCGTATTCAGCCCTTCGTTTCGCCAAAAATAGAGCTGTCGAATCAACGGCAGGAGCGAGTCGATGTGAGGGTGCTGCCAATTATTTTCCGCTTGGAGGGGCCCAAGAACGCAAGCCTCTATCCCGGCGAACTGGTCGATGTTTATATCGGCCAATGAATGGCAGCAGTGACCTCATGCAGGAGGAACCATGAAGCAGCGCGACAGATTCAATAGCGCCGTTGGCCGAATGGCTCTGGCCTCGCTCGTCATTCTGTCCCTGTTTTTCAACGGTTGCAACGTTGGCCCGGCCTACCGCAAGCCGGTTGTGCCCGCGGCTCCGGCATACAAGGAACTCGACGGCTCCACTTGGAAGACCGCCGAACCGAAAGACAATCTGATTCGCGGCAAGTGGTGGGAGGGGTTTCAGGACCCGCAACTGAATGCGCTCGAAGAGCGTGTGGACGCGGCCAATCCGAGCATCGCTGCTGCCGCATCCGCCTACGTTGCCGCGCGGGCTGTGGTAAAACAGACGCGCTCTCAATATTTCCCCACGCTCACAACCACCCCATCCGTCACCAACCAGCGCATCAGCACGGTTCCATTTATCTCAGGCGCTTCAGGGGTGACCTATAGCGAGTACAGCTTTCCGTTGACTGCGTCCTGGGAGCCGGACCTCTGGTCGCGGGTGCGGAAGAACGTGCAGGCTAGTGAGTACACCGCACAGGCCAGCGTCGCCGACCTGGAAAACGTACGGCTGCTGGTTCATGCCGGCCTTGCCGCGGATTACTTTCAACTGCGCGGGGTCGAGGCGCAAAAGGCGGTCCTCGATGCAACCATCGTCGCCTGGAAGGATTATCTGGAACTGACGCGTGGACTTTACAAAAGTGGCCTGAGTAACGACGAAGCGGTGTCGGCAGCCGAATCGCAACTGGAAGCAGCGCAAGCGCAAGATACCAACCTCGGCATTGCCCGGGCGCAATACGAGCACGCTATTGCGATTCTGCTCGGAGAATCGCCTTCCGCATTTTCTCTCTCTGCCGCGTCGAAAGACGTCCACCTTCCGGCAATTCCTCCTGGCGTTCCCGCCGAGTTGCTGGAGCGCCGGCCGGACATTGCAGCGGCGGAGCGGGCGATGGCCGCGGCCAATGCCCAGATCGGTGTGGCAAAGACGGCTTATTACCCGAACGTCATGCTGAACGCGACCGGCGGAATCGAAAGCCTGTCGTTTACCGATTGGTTTACCTGGCCAAGCCGCTTCTGGTCCGTCGGTCCTTCCGCGGCTGAAACCTTGTTCGACGCAGGACTGCGCAAGGCCACGGTCCAGCAGTATCAGGCATTGTATGACCAGACCACGGCAAACTACCGGCAGACGGTGCTCACGGCGTTCCAGCAGGTCGAGGATAACCTGGCGGCGCTACGCATTCTGAACCAGGATCTGCAACAGCAGGATGCGGCGGTGCAATCCGCGAAGCGGTATCTGACCCAGGCAACAGTGCGCAACACGGCGGGACTAGACCCGTATCTCAACGTGCTCACCGCGCAGGTGAGTCTGTTGGTCTATCAAGAGACCTACGTCGGCTTCCAGACCCAGCAGATGGTCGCAAGCGTACAACTGATCGAGGCGCTCGGCGGCGGATGGAAGGTCTCGCAACTCCCCTCACCCGGGCAAACTGCGCGCCAAACTTCCGGCGCCGAACCGAGCAGACAATGACCCTCTGCTTCTTATTACACGCTCAGAAATGGAATCGGCACCGCGCAAATGATTGGCGTAGTTCGCGGGGGCCGCTTGGGGTGTGCCAGTAAATAACAGAGAATGCGGGGGGCATTGGTGGCGGCGCGTGGACTCGAACCACGGACCTACGGATTATGAGATTCCGCTGCCCTCTCCCGCTTACCCAAATTCAAGAACTTGGCGGTGGATACGAGCCCGATTCTGGGGTCGCCTCCTCTTAACGTGCGCCCTATTGTGCGCTCATGCGGGACGCATGGTTGCACCTCTGGCCACCAGTCCGGCGGTCTTGATTTTGGGGCTATAAACCGGAATTTGTGAGTGTTCTGGTCGTCGGTTCCGCGCCTGCAGGGACGGGTTGGCCACAACGATATCGAACCCATTGCCCGGCACCGTTGCCACACTCCACCCACCCACACCACCACGGAGGTCACCATGCGAGTCGCCCTGTACGCCAGAGTATCTACCCTGAACGGCCAGCACCCCGAGATGCAGCTTGCGGAGCTGCGTGAGTTCGCCGCCCGCCGTGGGTGGGAGATCATCGGCGAGTATGTCGATGAAGGCATCAGCGGCTCCAAGGAGTCCCGCCCCGCGTTGAACCGCCTGATGGCCGACGCCCATCACCGCCGCTTCGACGCCGTGTTGGTGTGGAAGATCGACAGGTTCGGTCGGTCGCTGAAGCATCTGGTGAATGCCCTCGCCGACCTCGATGCCTTTGGGGTGGCGTTCATCTCCCTGCGGGACAACCTCGACCTCACCACGCCGACCGGGCGGTTGATGTTTCAGGTGGTGGGAGCAATGGCGGAATTTGAAAGGGCGCTGATACAGGAGAGGGTGCGCTGCGGTCTCAAGAACGCCAGGATGTGCGGTAAACAGCTTGGTCGGCCACGGCGGGTGGTAGACCGTGACCACGTCCTCCAGATGCAAGCTGAGGGCGTGAGTCTGAGAAAGATCGCCGCCAAGCTGGGGGTCGGCTACGGCACAGTTCGCGGACGGGTGGCGACCGGTGCATGAGCAACCACCACCACAACGGCGCCGGGGTCTCGGTGACACACACGTGCGAGTATTGGGTCAACCTTGCCGAGTGCGCTTTTGCAAACCCGGGGGAGCCCGAGCCGCCGGCGCTTTTCTGCGGGAGGCCGGCAAGGTTCCACCGTACCTTCGCGGATGGCACGCAACAGTGGCTGTGCCCGAAACACCGACTCTATCTCCTCTGGGTTCACGCCTGCGTAACCGCTGAGGACTGGATTCAAGATCACATCGACCCGAGGTTCTGCTGGTGTGGGTGGCTTCGGTGGCTACGGCACAAGTGATCCCTGCACCTTTGGGCGCGACTACCGGCACCACGATCCAGTGAGCGGAAAACCTCCCTGCCGGCCTCGCTCGCCGGCTGCCCATTCAAAGCACTTACGACGACCGTTTCAGTGGGCGGCAAACAGGTGTTTGTAGCCCACGGGGGGGTGCCAGAAAACCACATCGGGGCTCCTTTCAATC
>CAVSYY010000002.1:0-348185 GCA_963732315.1 uncultured Acidobacteriota bacterium | reverse complement strand
TTACTCCGCAGAACACGCTGACCCGGATTGAGATTACACAGGAAGATCTGGACGATATTGAAAAGCGGATGCCGTTTACCATGACCAGCGACGACCTGCCCAACTATGACGTGGGCTACCTGGGACAACAGCAGGAGGACGAGCTGAATTGCTACGTCTTCAATCTGAGCCCGAAGAAAATCGACAAGGGACAGCGGTATTTCGAAGGGCGCATCTGGGTGGACGATCACGACTTCCAGATTGTGAAGACCTTTGGCAAGAACGTTCCCGACTTATATAAGCCCAAGAAGGGCCAGGAGAACCTGTTTCCGCGCTTTACGACGTGGCGCGAGCAGATCGACGGAAAGTACTGGTTCCCTACCTATACGAAGGTGGATGACAACCTGCACTTTTCCATGGGCGACGTGCACATCCGGCAGGTGGTGAAGTACGAGAACTACCGGCGGTTCGGGACCAAGACGAGGATTCTGTACGAGGGCAAGGAAGTGGGCGGCGCGGGCGGAGAGCAGAAGGCGGAGACGAAGTAAATGGCTTGGGGCGTCCGAAGGGCGTTTGCCTCAGCGGCTAAAGCCGGTGAAACGAGCCATGCTTGCGGCACGGCTGAAGCCGTGCCCTTTCAAAACCGAATATGAGACCGCCTCCAGCAGCATTCTCTTTTAGGCGGCGCCGGGCATGGAGCGGTCGGCGGCCATCTGGATGAACTTTTTCATGACGTTGGCCCACATGGCTTTTTTGCGGACGGGGCTCTCCTTGACCGCGCGGCCGGCGGCAAACATGGAGAGCAGAACCTTCATCTTGAAGACGCAGAGGATCTCCCGCTCGGCGTCGCTGGCGCCGTAGGCATCGAGGAAGTTTTCCTGCACGGCGGTGGTGATGGCGTGGTCGCAGAAGGGATATTTTTCCAGGGCTTCGACCGAGGCCAGGAAGGTGGCCGGATCGGTGTAGATGCTGCCGTCTTCTTCCATGCGGGCAAAGTCGCTGAAGCCGACGCCGTGCTCCAGCACCACGATGTTGAGGGGCAGGAATTCGTGGAGGACCGACGCGCTGGTCAGGGGATTGCGGGCCCTCTCCAGAATGGCGCTGGTGCCGGCGAGGATTTTGGCGATGGAGGCATCGTCAAGTCCTTCGCCCTTGCAGTTGTGGCACACGGTTGCCAGTTCACGCTGCAGGCGATTGGCGTCCAGCGGCTGGGGCGGCCGGGCAGTCATTCGCTGGAACCCGCGGAGCCAGGCGCCGCTGGCGGTGGCCGCGCCCTGCAGCAGGCCCATGCCTTCATAGCCCGGAAGCAGAGCGGCCTTCATGATGATCGATTGCAGAGGAATGCCCACGAGCTTTTCGCTGAGCACGGCGCCGAGGGCGCTGAAGTCTCCCAGGGGCCGGGGAATGCCGGAGAGCCCCCGAGCCTGGGCGATGAGCCAGATGAGGTTGAGATGCTCGGTTTCCAGGGCTGCCACGCGGCGGGCCCCGGCTTCGCCGGATTTGGCCACCCGATAGAGCTTGGCGGCCAGCCGCTCACTGCCATGGGTAAATTCAACCGCCAGGTCGTGGTTGTAGTGGTCCGGCTTGGGGGTGCGGCCGACGATGCGGACTGCGCGCACCTCGCCGTGCTGCGGATACCACTCGGAACCCTTGAGCCTGATTTCGGCGGCGATCTGTTCCATTCCACTGTCTGACATTCGGGCCCCCACCCGGCCTTTGCTGGCGGAGAGACTCGGATGTGGATCGCTGGACATAGATCAATTAGATGCGAGGGACGGGCGAAAAACTGCAGGGTTAAGGTTATATTATAGTAAATAAACGACAAAGCGGCTTTGAACCGCATGGAAGGCGGCTCCGGATGTCCCTGCGTTTAGAGCCGGGACGGGCTAAGGCCAGCGCCTCAGGTTAATAATATAGATACTTCCGCCACTTGGCGTCGCTGCGTCCCATCATGCGCATGAGGTGCCGGCTGGTGTGCAGCGAAAAGGGGCGTGGCTCCTTCATGGGACGCATGCCGCACTCGTGAGGGAGCGCGTTGCCTTTTTTGCGATTGCACGCATGACAGCAGGCGACGAGGTTCTCCCAGGTGGAAAGGCCGCCACGGGAGCGCGGGAGAACGTGGTCGAGCGTCAAGTCAACGGCGGGGAGGACGACTCCGCAGTACTGGCAGGCGTTGCGGTCGCGCAGCAGGATGTTCTTGCGCGAGAGCGCGCGCGTCTGGTGGGGGATGCGGCGGTACTCCAGCAGGCGGATGACCGAGGGGACGCGCATGGAGACGCGCGAGGAGTGCAGGAAAAGGCCGTTGATCTCCTCGGTTGCGGCCACGCCCTTGAGCACAAGAATAATGGCGCGGCGGGCGGCGCAGATGTTGATGGGCTCGTAGGAAGCGTTGAGCACCAGGACGGGGGCGTGCATGGCCGAATAACCCCGCTCGGAGTGATCGTTGTGCGAACGGAATGCTCTATGACTCTCCATTGGCGTAATCCTCGGAGCGGGCGGGAGCGATGTGGCGCCAGCCAACTCGGTTTCCTCCATGGGATGGCGTGCCGCGGCGCGGGCGGAGGCTTGCCTGCGCTGCGCCTGCCTGGGACGAGGCGAACGACGAACCAGACAGGATCGGACGGAACGAACGATTCGAGAAAGTAGTGGCCGGCAGGGACGCGGGCTCGATGGTGGACGGGATGCTGCCCAGATCGCCGGGCTGAGTGTCACGGCCTAATTCGCGGCTTAAGTCTCGTCCTAATTCGCGTCCCAGGGCCCGGGCCGGGGTTGCCACCCAGACGCGGGCGGCGCCTGCCTGCAGCAACTCGCGGGCACACTCGGAGGCGGTGGCGCCGGTGGTGAGCACATCGTCCACCAGGAGAATCTCGCGTCCTTTGACCCGCTCGCGGGCGAGGACCTTGAAGGCACCGCGGATCTGCTGGCGGCGCTCGTCCACCGTGAGGCCGACCTGGGACTCGGCAAAGCGCACGCGCAGCAGGGCGGTCACGTCCAGGGTGAGGCGGCGGCCGGTCGAGTCTTCGATGCCGCGCTGGGCGGCGCGGGCGATGAGCTCGGCCTGGTTGAATCCTCGGGAACGCATGCGCAGCTTGTGCACGGGGACGGGAATCAGCAGCAGCTCTTCGACGTCGATATCGCCCTCCAGTTGGAGGCAGGCGGCAGCGGTGAGGCGGGCCAGAGGAACGGCCGCCGCGCGGATGCGATCGTATTTGAGGAGGTGAATCAGCTGGCGCAGGACGCCGGTGTAGGGTCCGTAGTTGACCGCCCGCTGGAAGGCCGGCTCAGTGGCGGCGCAGAGGCTGCAGCGCGCATCGCCAAAGGCGGCGTCGGGAGATGCCAGCAGGTCTCCGCAGACGTTGCAGCGGGCCAGGGCGATGGGCTGGATGGATTCAACGCAGGAGGGGCAAACCGGAAGACGTGAGAGGGTGAAGAGCGAGGCCTGGCAGATTCGGCAATCGGAGGGAAACAAGGCCGCAAGAAGGCTTTTTACCGCATCTCCAACTATTCGGGGAGCTTGCGGCTTTGCTTTCGGTATGCTGTCCCAGCTACTGCTGAAGACTGGCCTCCTTTGGAACTGCCTGTACAGAGATCAGGCGGGAATTTTTCCCGCTCCGGTCTGCAACTTGGACGCGTTGATTATATACCAACTTGAACCGGCAGGGCTGAGTTGCTGCCGTAAAAGGAACGGCTCGAAGCGATCTCATGAATGGGTTGGGCATCCAAAAGGGCATCTCCCTCAGCGGCTAAAGCCGCGAGAAATGAGCGTTTCTTGCGGCACGACTGAAGTCGTGCCCTTTCAAAACCGGAAGTCGCCCTTTCAAGACCGATTTACGAGACCGTCTCTAGCGTACAGTAGCACCGGACGCGGGTGTTCTGCAGCCGGCTGAATGAAATTTGAATGAATAAAGCCTGCCGTAAACCTGGGGCGGGTGGATGCGTCCAATGGTGTGAGCGGCGATGGAAGAGACCTTGACAGTGCCGGTGATGAGCGAGGCGGGATGGAGCCCGGCGGAGTTCGACGACCTGGTACGCGAGCATCAGGGGCGGATCTATCGCGTGCTGTGGTGCGAGCTGCGCGACGAGGAAGCCGCCGCAAACCTGACCCAGGAGTGCTTCCTGAAGGCCTATCGCGGGCGGGGTGAGTTCCGCGGCGAGGCCAGCGTGAACACCTGGCTGGTGCGGATTGCGGTGAACCTGGCGCGCGACTACCAGCGCAGCCGGCGGCAGAAGTTCTGGAAGCGGCTGCTGCGGAGCGATCCGCGCGAGGCCGAGCTGGCGGTGAGCGCGGCGATGGACGGACGGCCGGGCGCCGACCGGGCGCTGCTGGCCCGCGAGCAACTGCAGCAGACCATGGAAAGGGTGCGGACGCTGTCGCCGCAGCAGCAGACGGCGTTTCATCTGCGCTTTCTGGAGGAGATGTCGATCGAAGAGATTTCGGCGGCGATGGGGATCGAGAGCGGAACCGTGAAGTCGCACCTGTCGCGGGCGGTGAGCGCGCTACGGCAGCGGAGGAGTGAACCATGAATGACCGGAGGGAGCAGCATTTGACGGACGGCGAATTGCTGGAGTGGCTGGATGGCTCGGCTGGCCCGGCGGTGCGGACGCATCTGGATGGCTGCGCGGCGTGCCGCTGCGAGGCAGACGGGCTGCAGGACGGAATTGCGCGCTACGCGATCGCGATGCGGCGGCAGGCGTCCGAGGCTCAGAGTGCGCGGATGGCGGGGGGATTGGCTCCGGCGCACCGGATGCAGCGCCGGATGCAACACCGGCTGCAGCACCGGCTGCGCTGGGTGGGCGCCGGGGTGCTGGCTGTGCTGCTGGCGGCGCAGACGGTATGGATGATGAAAACGCGTCCGGCTCCGGGGGCGGCGCAGGCTGTGGCACACCCTGCCGCCGCGGCAGTTCCGCAGCCCGCCGCCGCTTTGGGCCATGACAGCATGAGCGATGACGAGTTGCTGCAGGCGGTGAACAACGATTTGAGCGACGAGGTGCCGCAGGCGCTGGCTCCGGTGGGCGCGATTACCGAGGCGCGCAACCGAATCGCCAGCCAGGAAGAACGCAAGAGTGAAACTCAGGCCGTGAAGTAAGGAGAAAAGAGATGATTCGCAAGCTATTAATCGCAACGGTAATTCTATGTGGAGCCGCGCTGGCGCAGGGTGGTCCTGGCGGCGGAGGTCCGGGGATGGATGGGCCGCATCGCGAGTGGGATGGGCCGCACAAGTTCGGAGATGGCGATGGCGGGCATCCGCTGATGGCCCCCGGGCGTTGGTGGAAGCGGGCCGGAGTGGCCAAGGCGCTCGGGCTCGACGATGCGCAGATTCAGAAGATCGAGGAGATCTTCCAGGACAGCCGGTTGAAGCTGGTGGACCTGCACGCCAACCTGCAGAAGGACGAGATCAAGCTGGAGCCGATGATTGAAGCCGACAATCCCGACGAGAACGCCGTGCTGAGTTCCATCGACCAGATTGCCGCCGACCGGGCGGCGCTGGTGAAGGCCAACGCGAAGATGGCGTTTGCCATCCGGCGGGTGCTGACCCCCGAGCAGTGGAAGAAACTGCGCACCATGTGGAGGCAGCGCGACCGCTTCCCAGCACCGATGGGCGGGCCGCGCGGCGGATGGCAAGGGCATGACGGGCCGATGCACCATCCCATGGGCGGGCCGGGGCCGGACAATGTTGGGACAGGCAACGGCGCGCCGGACGGGGCAGCTCCGGCGGACAAACCCTAGCTGAGCGAAACGGCGGCTGCGCAAGGGCTGCCGAAGCAGACGGTGGGCTGGTGCACCGTCGCAAATGCAAAGAGAGAACCTGACCTTCCGGCCTTGGGAGGTCAGGTTTTTTTGCGCGTATCCCATACGCTTCTTTTTGCGCGGGTTCTTCTGCGACTGGAAGCGGTCTCATCAATGGTTTGGGGCGTCCGAAGGGCGTTTCCCTCAGCGGCTAAAGCCGCGTGAAACGAGCTTTCTTGCGGCACGACTGAAGTCGTGCCCTTTCAAAACCGAGTTATGAGACCGCCTCTGGTTGGCGGCGTACTTTGGAGTGCTGCAGTGAATCCAATCAAGGGGCGAGTTGCCTGCGGCGCGGGGCGGTGCCTATACTGGGCGGTTTGCAGTCGGCGCTCCCCGCGCGCAGTTGAATGGACGGCTGCAGCCGGAAGGAAGTGTGTGTGGGTATGACAACCGCAATCGATCCGCAGATGGAAACCAATCCCTGGGAGGCGCAGGCGGCGCGCTTTGAGTTGGCCGCGCAGAAGCTCAACCTAGACAAGGGGCTGTGGAAGATTCTCAGCCAGCCGGTGCGCGAGATTACCGTTCACATTCCGGTGCAGATGGACGATGGGCGGATTGAACTGTTTACCGGCTACCGGGTGCAGCACTCGATTGTGAGAGGGCCGGCCAAGGGAGGCATCCGCTACGACCTGGAGGTGAACCTGGACGAGGTGAGGGCGCTGGCGGCGTGGATGACGTGGAAGTGCGCAGTGGTGAATATTCCGTTCGGGGGAGCGAAGGGCGGAATTATCTGCGATCCCAAGAGCATGTCTCGGGGGGAGCTGGAGCGCATGACGCGGCGCTTTACGGCCGAGCTGATGGAGGTGATCGGTCCGGACACGGATGTGCCCGCGCCGGATGTGGGCACCGACGAACAGACGATGGCGTGGATCATGGACACCTATTCGATGCATATGCGCAAGACGGTGACCGCGGTGGTGACGGGCAAGCCGGTGGCGCTGGGCGGCTCGCGCGGGCGTAAGGAGGCAACCGGACGCGGGGTGATGCTGGTGACCGCGCAGGCGGTGAAGAAGCTGGGATTTATGCCGACGCATACCCGCATCGTGGTGCAAGGCTTCGGCAACGTGGGCTCGTATGCGGCGCTGCTGCTGGCCGAGCAGGGATTCAAGATCGCAGGCATCGCCGAAATCGACGGCGGACTGCACAATGCCAAGGGGATCAACATCAAGCAGCTGTTTGAGTACAAGGCGGAGCATGGGACGATTGTGGGATTCCCGGGCGCAGAGGCGGCCGATGCGGAAGAGCTGCTGGTCTCCGACTGCGAGGTGCTGATTCCGGCGGCGAGGGAGAACGTGATCACCACGCATAATGCGGCGCGCATCCGGGCAAGGATTATCGTCGAGGGCGCGAACGGTCCGACGACGGCGACCGCCGACGACATTCTGCAGGAAAAGGGCGTGTTTGTGATTCCGGACATTCTGGCGAATGCCGGAGGGGTGACGGCGTCGTACTTCGAGTGGGTGCAGGACCGGCAGGGATACTTCTGGAAGGAAGCACACGTGAACACCGAACTGGAACACATCATGACGACGGCGTTCCACGATGTGTTGAGATACGCAGAGACGCACGGGGTGAACAACCGGATTGCGGCGTATATGCTGGCGATCGACCGGGTGGCTTCGACGATACGGACGAGGGGGATTTACGCGTAGAGGCGCTTGGTCTCCAAGGGAAAAACCGAAACAAGTACAAGGTCAACAGCCCCACATAAGCCAAATACGGGCTTATATGGGCCACCCGGCGCGCTACCTTATTCCGACCACGGCGAGCATGCGTCCGGTGACGTGCTCTTTGCGGTAGGAGAAAAAGAGGTCGGTGCGGCAGGCGGTGCAGAGGTTCATGGATTGGATGTTTTCGGCGGGGACGCCGGCGTCGAGGAGCTGGCACCAGTTGGCTTTGACCAGGTCGAGATGGCGGGACAGGGCGGGCTCGCCGTGTCCGGGGGCGCGCTGGTTGAGGAAGAGCATGGGGTACTTGGTTTTGAGGCTCCAGCTGTCGAAGACGTCTTCGAAGAGCTCGCGGGAGTAGGCGAACTGGGAGTCGAACTCGTGCTCGACCTCCTCGCCGATTTCGTAGCAGCAGGCGCCGATGCCGGGGCCGATGACGGCGATGAGGTTGGCGGGATCGCAGCCCAGCTGGCGGCGCATTTCTCCGATGCCTTTCTCGACGATGCGCTGCACGGTGCCGCGCCATCCGGCGTGGAAGATGCCCACGGCGCGGCGCTTGCGGTCGGCGACGATGACGGGAAGGCAGTCGGCTACCTTGACCGCCAGCAGAACGCCCGGGGCGTTGGTGATGAGGCCGTCGCCACCGAGCGTCTGCGGCGGGAGGGGCTCCGCTGCCGGCTGCTGGCGCACACGGTGGATGGTTGCCGAATGCAGCTGATTGAGCATCACCAGAGGCCAGGGATTGCCGGGGGCGTCCTGCGCCCGGAGCTTGTGGAGCAGGCGGGCGCGGTTGAGCGCCACACATTCGGGGGTGTCCTCGGCGGTGGGGGCCAGGTTGAGCTGCTGGCCGCCGTATTCTGGGGTGACCCCGCCCTGGCGGGTGGTGAAGCCGTGGACCAGCCAGGGGATCTGGGCCAGTTTGCGGGAGGTGAGGACCTTTACGGAGAGGGCCTTGCGCGGCGGCGGGCTGGCCTGATCGCGGTCGCGCTTGGCGCGCTGGGTTTTGAGGGCTGATGCCGTTTTGGGAGCTGAGGCTGTGCGGGTTGCCGACTTTTTCTTGGTGGTCACGGCTTTGATTGTAACGAATGTGCGGTGCCGGACGCCGGGGGGATGAAAAGCTCGATGTACCCTGATTTCTTTCCCGGATGGCGATTTACCTTCTTGTTACAGGTGGCCCTACGGGTTTAAATTGTTGGATACGCGTGCCAGAGCGGTTCTCGCCTGAGCAGAATGGGGTTTTAGCGAATGTACGAAGATTTCAGCACCACGGAGCGTTGGACCGGGGCTCCGGTTCGCTGTGTGTATCAGTGCATGGTGGTTGCGATTGCGACCCGCCATGCGGATGCGGTGGACGTAAAGTTTCTCGTCAACGGGCGTGGGGTGTGGATCGCCCTGGCACTGCCGGCCTGGGCCGAACATAAACAGCAGACCGGGAACATCATCACGGACCCGATGGCGGTGGAGATGGCCGGACATTATTTGCGCAGCATTCTGGAGAATGGCGACGAGTGCGGACGCGACCTTTACACCTTGTCCGTAGCCGAGACGCTGCAGCATCTGGACGCGGTGCTGAAACAACCGACGCTCGCCCCCGCCAGCTAGCACGGCGGCGCGACGGCGCTGCCGTACCGTTGGAAACCTAAAGTAAGAGCTGGCGGCCGTGTTCGATCCCGGCGGTCAGTTGAGTTTTCTATTGTTTGCGCAAGGTTGGAATTCAGAGATCAAGATTGCAGTTCCAGGAGAGCCTTCGTATGTCAACAGCAGCACAGTCAAGCGGGATCGCGGAACTGATCCGCGGTGAGAAAGTTCACTTCAACCTGACTCCGTCCGAACTGGTGGAATACGCTATCCGCCGCGGCGAAGGCAAACTGGCCGACACCGGGGCTCTGGTCTGCCACACCGGCGCACGCACCGGACGCTCGCCCAAGGACCGCTTCCTCGTCAACGACGCCGAAGCCGCCAACGTGGACTGGAACGACATCAACCAGCCCTGCACCGAGGAGCTGTTCGACGCCATCTATCAGAAGGCGATCCGCTATCTGCAGGGACGCGAGCTGTTTGTGCAGGAGCTGTTTGCCGGAGCCGACCCCACGTATCGGCTAAAGGTGCGCTTCGTCAATGAGTACGCCTGGCACAACATGTTCGTCTGGAACCAGTTTGTGCGCCCCGATGCCGGCGAACTAAAAGGCTTCACGCCCGACTTTACCGTGGTCGCCGCTCCCGGCCTGCTGCTGGACCCGAAGCTCGATGGCACCCGCTCGGAGGCCTTCATCGGCGTGAATTTCTCCCGCCGCATCATCCTGGTGGTCGGCTCCGGCTACGCCGGTGAGATGAAGAAGTCGATCTTCTCGGCCCTGAACTACCTGCTGCCGGAGCGCAACGTGTTCCCCATGCACTGCTCGGCCAACATCGGCGAGAAGGGCGACACGGCGCTGTTCTTCGGACTGTCCGGCACGGGCAAGACGACTCTGTCGGCCGATCCCGAGCGGCGGCTGATCGGCGACGACGAACACGGCTGGAGCGACAAGGGCATCTTCAACTTCGAGGGCGGATGCTACGCCAAGTGCATCAAGCTGAGCCAGAAGAACGAGCCACAGATCTGGAACTCGCTGCACTTTGGCGCGGTGCTGGAAAACGTGGTGATCGACGGTGCCCGCCACGCCGACTACGACGCCGAGATCCTGACCGAGAATACCCGCGCCAACTATCCGGTGGAGTTCATCGACGGCGCCGTGATTCCCAGCGTGGGCGGACATCCCAAGGTTGTGGTCTTCCTGACGGCGGATGCATTCGGCGTTCTGCCTCCGGTTTCCAAGCTTACGCCGGAGCAGGCGATGTTCCACTTCCTGAGCGGCTACACGGCCAAGGTGGCCGGCACGGAAGCCGGAGTGACCGAACCGCAGGCGACTTTCTCCACCTGCTTCGGTGGACCCTTCATGCTGCAGGCGCCGCGGGTTTACGCCGAACTGCTGCGCAAACGCATGGTGGAGCACGGCGCCGAGGTCTGGCTGGTGAACACCGGCTGGCAGGGCGGCCGCTATGGAGTGGGTAAGCGCATGGCGATTCCCTATACCCGAGCCATGGTGACGGCCGCGGTGGATGGAACGCTGAAGGGCGGCGAGTTTGAGCTTGATCCCGCCTTTGGGCTGGCCGTGCCGAAGCACGTTCCCGGAGTGCCGGACGAGGTTCTGATGCCGCGCAATTCCTGGACCGATAAGGCTTACTACGACAAGACTGCGGCGCACCTGACCGAGCTGTTCGAGAAGAACATCCAGAAGTTTGACGTGCCCGACGCGGTGCGCCAGGCCGGACCCAAGCCGCCGAAGAAGTAGCCGTCGAAACCGTAACAGTTCCGCCATCCCACGCCGCTGCCCCGCGCAGCGGCGTTTCTTTTCCCGGCGCACCACTCCCGGCGCACCACAGCTTAACGAGCCATGCCAGCATCACCAGCAATGACAAATTTTATGGTGATGGTGCCAATGGCAACGGCAACGAGCCTGCATGGAAACAGGCGCTAACAACGTTCCCATGAGAATGAGACTCACCAGCGCATACTTCATCTTTATCCTCCTTTCCATCTGGACGGAGTCTTTTGATGCGGCTGCGAAGGTTTTCTGCTGCCCGCAGCGGCGTTGCTTTTTGGCTGCGCACGCAGAATAGCCCGCCGATACTTCGCGACGGGCTAATTCTTTCTGGCTTCTGCCGGCTTCCGTGTACCCTCCAAGCCTCCCATTGGATGGGTGCCTGGATTCGCCGGTTCCGGCTTTAGCGGACGGCGTCGTTGTGCTTTTTGGCGTAGATGTTGGCGCTGGCCTTGCCCTGCCTCTGGTTGAGGTGGGATTGCTCGCCCTTGGTCAGGTGGCCGTTGTGGGCCGCCATGTCCCGCTTTTCAGAGCGATCGATACGGTTCTGCTGGCGCTCCAACTTGACCGACTCGTGGGGGGTGAGCGCGCCGCTCTTTTCGCCGTTGGCGATGCGGTTCTGCTGGTTCTGCTGGCGCTGGTTTACCTGGTTGACGCGCGGGTGGCCGGGATCATCCTTGCCGGGACCGGCGCCGGAAGTGTTGGTTTGGGCGAAGCCAGGAGCGGCGAGCAATCCGCTGAAGGCCAGGGTAGCGATGGAGAGTAGCAGTGTGCGTTTCATGCACCTATAAACGTAGTTATTCAGGCGAAGTTGCGAAACTATATTTTTCACCTGCGGCGAAACTAAAGTACCTGGACTGGGGTTGCCAGCGTGCTCTAGCCAAAATTGGGAAATCGCGTCCTTCCCGGCCGCGTTGCGCAGCGCGCTACAATGTCTTCTTATGGATCTGGACGCGATTCAGCAGGCTCTGCGCGAGCAGGGATTCGATGGCTGGCTGTTCTACGACCATCATCATCGCGACGAGATCGCCTACTCGATTCTTGGGCTGCCTGAGTTGCACGTCACGCGGCGCTGGTTCTATCTGATTCCCGCAGCGGGTGAGCCGGTGAAGTTGAATCATCGCGTGGAGCCGCGGCATCTGGCTTCGCTTCCAGGGGCGCAGCAGCACTACGGCGGGTGGCAGGAGCTACATGAAAAGCTAGCGGCTATGCTGAAGCCCTACCGCCGCGTGGCCATGCAGTACTCGCCCAACAACGACATTATGTACGTCTCGCTGGTGGATGGCGGGATGCTGGAGCTGATCCGCAGCTTCGGCGTGGAGGTAGTCTCCTCGGCCGACTTGGTTTCGCGCTTTGAGGCGACGCTGAGCGACGAGCAGATTGCCACGCACTTTGCCGCCCGCGACTGCATGGACGCCATTATGGCCGCGGCATTCCAGGAGATCGGGCACCGGGTGCGGCAGAATCTGCGCGACCAGGGAGGCTGGGACGAGTGGGGAGTGCGGCAGTGGCTGGGCGAGGCATTCGAACGCGAGAACCTGATCACCGATGCCCTGCCCATCGTCGCCGTCAACCAAAACGCGGGCAATCCGCACTATGAGCCGATGGAGGGGCAGAGCCGGCCGATCCATCCCGGCGACCTGGTGCTGCTGGACATGTGGGCCAAGAAGGATACGCCCGGCGCGGTGTATTACGACATCACCTGGACCGGAGTTCTGGGGCAGCCCTCGACGCGGCATCACGAGATCTTCCACCTGGTGCGCGACGCGCGCAAGGCGGGCTCGCAGAAGGTGATCGACGCCATGGCCGCCGGGCGGCGCATCGAAGGCTGGGAGGTGGACGAGGCTACGCGCGAGGTGATTGGCCGGGCAGGGTACGGCGACTGCTTTGTGCATCGCACCGGGCACTCCATTGGGACCAACGTGCACGGCAACGGCGCAAATATGGACAATCTGGAAACCAAAGATACCCGACAGATTCTGGCGAATACTATATTCTCAATAGAGCCGGGAATTTACCTGCCGGAGTTTGGCGTGCGCAGCGAGGTGGATGTGCTGGTGCACGACGGCCAGGCGCAGGTCACTGGACGGCAGCAGGAAGAGTTAGTGATTTTCTAAATGGCCAACGAAAAAGCAAACGCAAACGCGGCAGCGACATCGGCAAGGGCGCCGCAGGCAGAGATGTTATCGGTGGTGGCTCCGCTGGCAGGCTGGCTCATCCCCGGCCTGGGACACTTCATCCTGAAGCGCTGGGTGCGCGGCGCGCTGATCTTCGTGAGCGTGACCGTGATGTTCTTCTGCGGTGTCGGCATGGCGGGCAAGACCTACGGCTTCAATCTGGGCGACCTGCTGGAGATGCTGGGCTTTGTGGGCGACTTCGGCAACGGGCTGCTGTATTTCATTGCGCGCGGCATGGACTGGGGACCGGCGGCGATCTTCCGCGCCACCTCGGACTACGGCACCAAGTTCATCGTGTGCGGCGGGCTGCTGAACGTGATCGCCGCGATCGACGCGCACCACATCGCCATCGGGAAGAAGCAATGACGGGGAGGAAATTATGACGCTCAACTTTTCTCACTTCACCGCCGCGCTCGTCTTCGCCATCTGCGCCTCGATTGTTTTTGGAATTACCCAGCGCGATACTCCCCGCGCGATGATTCGCTACGGCCTCTACTGCTTCGCTTGGTTTCTCGGCGGAGTGCTGGTGGCGGGCTGGGCGATGTATTTCATCAAGCGGTAGCGTGCTCTCCCACCTCAGCGTCAGCGTCAAAGAAGCGCGACGCGAAGGTGGGCACCCGGCGTGGAAAGAGATGAAACCAAACCCCAACGCAAGGTCAAAAGCCCCACTCAAGCCAAAGGATGGCTTGAATGGGCCACGCGCCAACTCTTAACCCTTGATTCCGTAACTCCTTCCAAGAACTTTCTTCAGTTCCGTTCATGGCCCGCGCACGTGCGATCGTGAGTACATTTTGAAACCCGCGCCTCGAAAAGCTCATCCATGAAGACGGAGGATTCTTTAACGATGGCAACCGAGGTTAAAGCAATGGTATTTGAAGTTCCGGCTCTCCCCTATGCGTATGAGGCGCTGGAACCCTACATCGACGCGCAGACCATGCATCTGCATCATGACAAGCACCACCAGGCGTATGTGGACAACGCCAATGCCGCGATTGCCAAGGCTCCCGAGCTGGCGGGCAAGTCCGGCGAAGAGATTCTGGCCAACCTGGCCGCGGTGCCGGAGGCGGTGCGCGGCGCCCTGCGCAACAACGCGGGCGGACACGTGAATCACTCGATGTTCTGGAAGATCATGGGACCGAACGCGGGCGGCGCGCCCAGCGGACTGATTGGCGAAGCCATCGCCCAAACTTTTGGCGACTTCGCGCAGTTCCAGGAGAAGCTGAACGACGCGGGGTTGAAGCAGTTCGGCAGCGGATGGACTTGGCTGGCGCTGGGTCCCGGCGGGCTGCAGGTGCTTTCCACTCCCAACCAGGACAACCCGATTTCGCAGGGGCTGCAGCCGATTATGGGCAACGATGTTTGGGAGCACGCCTATTATCTGAAGTATCAGAACCGCCGCGGCGAGTACCTGAAGGCGTGGTGGAACGTGGTCAACTGGGCCGAGGTCAACAAGCGCTATGAAGCCGCGCTGAAGAAGTAAGAGCACGCGGCATTGCTTCCCAGGTCAGCGCCGCAGAAACGAGGCGCGGGACCTGGGGCACCCGCCTTTTGTGTAGTTTCCCCTTGTAATTTCTTTGTCACGGTCTTTGGCTGGCGCCGCTTTGCCGAGGATGCGCTCCGTTGGGGGCGTACCATCGGAGTGTATGGAAGACAGCGTCCATAGCGTCGGCGAGGAGATTGCCAACAGCGTCTCGCACGGAGCAGGCGCACTGCTCGGCATTGCGGGGCTGGTGCTGCTTACCATGCGCGCCGCAGCCGGGGGCACGCTCTACATCGTGTGCTCCGTCATCTTCGGTGCCTCCATCGTTCTGCTCTATCTCAGTTCCACGCTCTACCACTCGCTGGGGCACACCCGCGCCAACCGCGTGCTGCGCGCCCTCGACCACGGCTCCATCTACGTGCTGATCGCGGGTAGCTACACGCCGTTCACGCTGATTGGGCTGCGCGGCACGCTGGGATGGACGCTGTTCGGCATCGTGTGGACCTGCGCCCTGGCAGGCGTCATCCTCAAGTCCTTCGCGGCAGGCCGCTGGGGAATGGTCTCCACGGCCATGTATCTGGCCATGGGATGGGCCTGCATCTTTACCCTAAAACCGATGTACCACCGGCTCTCTCATCCGGTCCTGGCGATGCTGATTGCTGGGGGAGTCTGCTACTCGGCGGGAATTGCCTTCTATGCGTCGCGGCGCAGGTACATGCACTTTCTCTGGCATCTTTGGGTGCTGGCGGGGACGGGTTGCCACTTTGCGGCGATCTGGATGCTGCTGCGGTGAGACCAAACCCAGTGAAAGCGAATTCGCGCCGGAAAAACTCCGGCGCGGCATCGGAGATTTGAGCCGTGCAGGGATCCCTCGCGTTGCGCGGAATGACAGCGCAAAGGCAAGCGCGAACGTAGGGGCCCTTCACTTCGTTCAGGGTGACACTTCAAGACCAAGAACAAAGGCAAGACCAACAGCAAAGGCAAAGGCGAACGGTTACAGCTCTGACTGCTTGTGTTTGATGTGGTCCAGAAAGAGCTGCTCGACCGGGCGGTCATAGCCGCGCAGGACGTGGCGCATGGTGCGGCCGCTGACCAGATGGCAGACTTCTTCGGCCATGTTCTTCACATGGTCGCCGGCGCGCTCGATCTCCTGCGCCATGAATAGAACGTGGAAGCTATCGAGTCTGCGCAGGCCCTCGGCGGGCTCCAGGTGGCGGAAGGTGATGACGTTGCGGAGGCGGTCGATTTCGGCGTCAGCGCGGAGCACGTTTACCGCCTTGTCCAGCGAGCGGGTGCGGAAGGCAGTTTCCACGTCGTCGAGCATGCGTTCCAGCTGCGCGGTCATCACCATGAGGTCGCGCAGATCGTCGTGGTCCATGCTGGCGACCACGGCCTCGGCGCGATTGACGAAGCTGAGCAGAAGATCGCCGATGCGCTCCAGGGAGATTCCGAATTTCATGCAGGCCAGCAGCATTCTGGCCTCTTCGGCGGGCACCTGGGTGATGGTGGAGGTCACCAGGTCGTCGATGTCACGGTCGAGGGAATCCAGCTCGCGCTCGCGGTCGCGTACCTCGCTGAAATCGGCTTTGGAGGCGGTGGCAATGCCTTCGGCAGCGGCGGCGGCGGCGCGGTGGCCGACGCGAAACGCGTCGAGCGTCAGCTCCAGCAGATGCGACTCGGCAACCGGAAATGCGTGCTCGCCCATGGCGAGACCCTCCTGGAATGCGGTCAAAATGTTGAGAGGCCCGGGCGGATCGAAATCCGCTCCGGGAGCCTCTCAAGCCCCCAACTACATTGATTCAAATTTACGGCTATAGGTTTTCAATTGTGTGATTGCTGGGTGAAATTTTCGTGAACCCTGTCGTAATTACCGAATGGTAAACAGCGACTCAACAGACTGCTGAAAACGTCTAAGCACCCCTACAAATGCGGGGCTTGCACATGGGTAGGGGCCCTTCGACTCGCGGCAACCGCAGCCGCTCCCTCAGGGTGACACTCTAGAAAAGATATTCCTCAGCAGCCTGTCAGAGCGGGCTGACGCGCGCTTCCAGCAGGGAGAAGATAAAGGTACAGCCATGGTTCAGCTCGCTTGCCGCGGTGATGCTGCCGCCGTGGGCGAGCATGATGTGCTTGGCGATGGCCAGGCCCAGGCCAGTGCCTCCGCTCTCGCGCGAGCGCGCCTTGTCCACGCGGTAGAAGCGCTCGAACAGGCGCGGGAGATGCTCGCTGGCGATGCCGGGGCCGAAGTCGCGCACGTAGAACTGCACGAAACCTTCGACGTCGTGCGCGCCGATCAAAATGCGTCCGCCCTGGGCGGCGTACTTGGAGGCATTGTCGATGAGATTGGAGAAGACCTGGAAGACCGCGTCGCGGTCGGCGGAGACCATCTTCAGTGCCTCGTTGACCACCTCGAGCGTCATGCCGGAATCGGCGCGGTGGTCGTAGAAGTAGTCGGAGGCGTCGCGCAGCAGCTCGGCGGCGGAGACCGGGCGCAGCTGCAGCTTCTTGTCGCCGGACTCGACCCGCGCCAGGATCAGCAGGTCCTCGGTGAGCCGGGCCATGCGCTGGGCGTTTTTGCGGATGATCTCCAGAAAATCGCGGAGGGTTTCCTCCGAGTTGACACCGTCGAGCAGGGTTTCGGCGTATCCCTGGATCGAGGTGAGCGGGGTGCGCAGTTCGTGGGAGACGTTGGCGATGAAGTCGCGGCGGGTACGCTCGATGCTTTCCGCCTCGGTGAGGTCGTGCAGCACGGCGACCAGGCCGCCGGAGGGCATGGGGGCGACGGTGGCCGCGAAGACGCGTCCGGGAACAAAGTTGTTGACCCGCGCGGTGACCAGCTTGTGGTGCTGCGACGCCTCCTGAACGGTGGCCAGGAAATTGGGGTCGCGCACGGTTTGCACCACCGGCTGGCCCAGGCGGATGCCGGTGGGAGTGACCATCTCCATGCGGCGGTTGGCCCACTGGGTGCGGCCGTCGCGCGAGATGGCGATGACGGGTTCCTGCATGCTGTTGAGCACCGCTTCCAGTTCGTTGCGGCTGTCCTCTACCTGCTGGAAGCTGGTTTGCAGCTTGCGGGCGGTGGCATCGAGAGCGGTGGCCACCTTGCCGATCTCGTCATCCTGATATTCGGACAGGCGGGCGGAAAAGTCGCCTTCGGCGATCTTTCCGGCAAAGACGACCATGCGCTGCAGGCGCGCGCTGATGCTTCTGGAGGCAGCGGCCGAGAGCGCGACCGCGACCAGCCAAGCCAGCAAAAAGGCGAGTCCCAGCAGGCGCCACAGCTTATGGTGCGCCTGGGCGATGGCGGTGAGAGGAACGGCAAGCCGGACCGCACCTCCGGGGACCGGCTGCGCGACATAGAGAAGATCCACGCCCAGGTTGCCGCCGCGGGTATCGGTTCCAACGCGGCCGGCCAGCGCCGCCCGGAACTCCGGACGGCGCAGCTGGCTCTCCATCGGATCGAGGTCCCCGCTGCTGTCGGCCAGCATGCGGCCGCGGCTGTCGATGACCGTGACGCGGGCTCCGGAGGATTCGGCGAAAGATTGGGTGGCTTGCTGCAGGCCGGGGCTGGAGAGCGGAGCGGCGGCAACTTGCAGGGCAAAGACCGCCGTGCTCTGCCGCGCGTCGTTTTCAATCTGGCGGCGCAGCGAACCGACCCAGGCATGCGTGACGGCGATGTCCAGTGTCAGAATGAGTGCGGCAATGACAAGGGTAAAGAGCAGAACCAGATTGAAGAAAATCCGCTTCTTCACTTCAAGGCCTCAAACCTGTATCCTGCGCCGCGCACGGTACGCAAGTACTGCGGCTCCTCGGCGTCTTTTTCGATTTTCTCACGGATGCGGCGCACATACACGTCCACCGAGCGCGGGGTGACGTAGGCGGTGTCGCGCCAGACGGCGTCGAGCAGCTGGTCGCGGGTAAAGACGCGGCCGGGATGGCGCGCCATGTACTCCAGCAGGCGGAACTCGGTGGCGGTGGTTGCCACCTGCTTGCCGCGCACCTTCAGGATCATGGCGCCGCTGTCGATCTCGATGTCGCCGGTGCTGATGACTTCGGGCGCCAGGGGGCGCTCGAAGCGGCGCAGCACGGCCTTGATGCGCGCCACCAGCTCGCGCGGACTGAAGGGCTTGCCCACATAGTCGTCGGCGCCCAGTTCGAGGCCCAGGACGCGGTCGCTCTCGCTGGACTTGGCGGTGAGGAAGATGACCGGAGACATGGCAATGGCCGAGTCCTGCCGGATGCGGCGGCAGAGTTCGTAGCCGTCACCGCCGGGAATCATGATATCGAGCAGGAACAGCGCGGGTTTTTCGCGTACCGCCTCGGAGATCACAAGGGCTGCGGTGGGAAAGATACGTACCTGGAAGCCGGCGGCTTCGAGGTGGTGTTTTACCAGCCGGGCAATATCGGCTTCATCTTCCACAACAAAGATAAGGGGCTTCATCAGCTCCATTGTATTCAGCAGCAGCATTGACGGGAACTAGGTAAGAGCGGATTTCACGCGGCTGTAACAATTGACGATGCCGGAAGCGGTAACAGGGCGCTGCTTTCCCAGGTTAGCGCCGCAAAAAACGCGGCGCGGAACCTGGGGCACCCGGCGGTGGTTGCGGGGTGCAGCTTTCTGCCTAGCGGAAGGGATTGATGTAGGAGCTCCAGCCGCGGGTCAGGTAGTCGGAGAGGCTGAGGCCGGCCAGCAGCATCCAGAAGAAAATGGCCGCGACCACGATGGCTTTGGTCAGGGCGGTTGAGGTGCGCAGTTCCATGAAGAACAGAAGCACCAGCAGCGCCTTGATGGTCGCAATGGCCAGGGCAACGATGGCGTTGAAGGGGCCAAGCTCCAGGGTGGAGGCAAAGACGGTCAGGCCGGTGAGCACCAGCAAGGTGGCCCAGACGGCAACGAATGTCTTGACGGTAGGGTGCGCGTGTTCGTTCATGGGTTCTCTAGGCTTCTCCTACCCTCCGGGGTGGTGATGGCTGATCAGATAGAGCAGCGGGAAGAGGTAGATCCAGATCAAGTCGACAAAGTGCCAGTACAGCCCCACCAGTTCCACCGGTGAGTTGTACTCCGGACTGAAACACCCGCGGGTGTTGGCGATGATGAGCCAGGTGAGCAATCCGGCGCCGATGACCATGTGGAGCGCGTGCATCCCGGTCATGGCAAAATACAGCGAGAAAAACATCTGTACCTGGCGCGGGTCGTAGTTGCCCTGGTGTTCGAAGTGGAAGGTGGAGCCGGGAAACTCGTGGTGAACCCAGTGTCCGTGGTATTCCACGCCCTTGATACCGAGGAAGGCCGCGCCAAGAATCAGCGTGCAGGCCAGAAACAGCGTGGTCAATTTGCGGTTGCCGAGTTTGGCGAAATGCACCGCCATGACCATGGTGAGCGAGGAGCAGATCAGTACCGCCGTATTGGCGGTGCCGTACTGGATCTCCATGGTCTGGCTGCCGGCGACCCAGGCGTTGTAGTAGGAGAGCCGGTAGATCAGGTAGGTGGCAAACATGCCGCCGAAGAACATGATCTCGGTGACCAGGAAGAGCCACATGCCGAAGGTGGCCGTAGCCTTCTGCTGCTCCAGGTCGGCAAAGTGATGCTTCAGGTTCTGGACCTGGGCTGGATTCTGGCTTTGTACTGCGAGCTCGCTATCCGCCAACTTTCACCTCCTTGCCGGGCGCGTCAATCTCGGCGTAGTTGTAGGCTTCCCAGGTAACGACCGGCGTCTCGTCGAAATTGAAGGTGGTTGGAGGCGAGGAGGTCATCCACTCCAGCCCGGCCGCTTTGAAGGGATTGGGGCCGGCGTCCTTGCCGTACTGCAGGCTCCAGACGAAGTAGATCATGGGCAGCAGGAATCCCACGGCCAGAATCGAGGCGCCCGCCGTGGACATCACGTTGAGCACCTGGAACTCGGGCGGATAGTTGTGGTAGCGGCGCGGCATGCCCAGGTAGCCGAGGATAAACTGCGGGAAGAAAGTAAGGTTGAAGCCGGCAAACACCAGCAGGGCGCTCAGCTTGGCAAAGCCCTCGGGATACATCTTGCCGGTTATTTTGGGCCACCAGAAGTGCAGCGCACACATGAATCCGGTGACCGCACCGCCCACCATGATGTAGTGGAAGTGGGCCACCACGAAGTAGGTGTCATGCACATGGATGTCCAGGCCAACCGCCGCCAGGAACAGGCCGGTGAGTCCGCCGATGGTGAACAGGCCGATGAAGGCGAAGGCGTAGAGCATCGGCGTCTCGAAGGTGATGGAGCCCTTGTAGAGCGTCGCCGTCCAGTTGAAGACCTTTACGGCGGAGGGAATCGCCACGAAGAAACTCAGCATGGAGAAGATCAGGCCGGCGTAGATGGAGATTCCGGCGACGAACATGTGGTGGGCCCACACCAGAAAGCCCAGCACGGCGATGGCAATCGACGACATGGCAACGAAGTCATAGCCGAAGATGCGCTTGCGGGAGAAGCAGGGGATGACTTCGGTGACCACGCCCATGCTGGGCAGAATCATGATGTAGACGGCAGGGTGCGAATAGAACCAGAACAGGTGCTGGAAGAGCAGTGGGTCGCCGCCCAGCCGGGCATCGAAGATGCCGAAGTGGAAGATGCGCTCCAGGGCCACCAGCACGATGGTGATGGCCAGCACCGGCGTGCCCAGCACCATGATGACCGAGGTGGCATAGTGCGCCCAGACGAACAGCGGCAGGCGCCGCCAGGTCAGTCCCGGGGCACGCATGCGATGCACGGTGACGATGAAGTTGAGGCCGGTAAAGATGGACGAGAAGCCGACGATGAAGACGCCGATGGCAGCGGCGACCACGTTGCTGTTGGAGTAGGTGCTGGAGTACGGGGTGTAGAAGGTCCATCCGGTATCCATGCCGCCGGTGAGGATGGCATAGCAGATGAAGGCCGCCCCCAGCATGTAGATGTACCAGCTGGCCAGGTTCAGCTTGGGGAAGGCCAGATCCTTGGCGCCGATCATCATCGGGATGAGGAAGTTGCCGAACACTGACGGTATCGAAGGGATGAGGAAGAGAAAGATCATCACGATGCCGTGCATGGTGAACAGCTTGTTGTAGTTGTCGGACAAGACGAGGTCGCCGGCCGGGGTCAGCAGTTCCAGGCGGATCAGCATGGCGAAGAGGCCGCCCAGGAAGAAGAACCCCGTGATCGAAATCAGATACAGCACTGCGATCCGCTTGTGGTCGGTGGTCAGCAACCACGACTTGATGCTGTAATCCGCATTCAGGTAATTCGTCTTGGCTTCGGTCGAGTGGATCGCTGTTTCCATAATTGACCCTCTACTGCTTCGCCGGTGGATTGACCGGCGTGGATTGGGTTGCTCGCTGCGCGGGAGGCGCGCCCTGGTCAGTCTTGGCGGCCGACGGTTCCGGCTTGGGAGCGACGGGATAGTTGCCCGAGTCCGGATTGCTGACCGGGAGCGGCAGGTTGGCCGTGCCGTTGCCCAGCGCCTTGATGTAGGCGACCAGTCCGATCACTTCCTCTTCGGTCAACTGTCCCTGGAAGGTGGGCATGATGTTCTTAAAGCCGCTGACGATCTTTACGCCCGGATTGAGAATCGACTCGCGCACATAGCTTTCGTCGGCGGTCACGGTGCGGCCGTCATCCAGCAGCACCGGCTTGCCATAGAGGCCGATCAGATTGGGCGCGCGTCCGGCCATGTCGGCACGATGGCACATGGAGCAGCCGTATTGCTGGAAGCTCTTCTCGCCGGCGTTGGCCAGCGATCCGTCCACTCCGCCGGCCGCCCAACGATCGTAGTCCACCGGGTCCATCACCACCACCTCGCCCACCATTTGCGAATGATTGGTGCCGCAATACTGCGAGCAGAAAAGGTGATAGCGGCCCGGCAGCGTGGGGTGGAACCAGGTCGAAGTGTAGCGGCCCGGCAGCACGTCGGCCTTGATGCGGAAGGCCGGCACGAAGAAATCATGAATCACATCCTGCGAGGTCATGATCATGCGCACGTCGCGGCCCACCGGAACGTGCAGTTCGTTGATCTCGCGCTGCCCGCCGGTGTGTTCGAACTTCCACATCCACTGCTTGCCCACGCAGTAGATCTCCATGGCCCCCTTGGGCGGACGCGTCTGGATGAAGAAAATCACCGCCGACCAGACGAAGATAATCATCACGATGCCCAGGGGGACGCCGGTCCAGAACAGCTCCAGCGCGGTCGAGCCGTGGATCTGGACGGCGTGCGGATGGCGTTCCTTGCGGTAACGGATGGCAAAGAACAGAATCAGGCCGGAGATCAGCACGGTGAAAAAGGCAGCCATCGCCAGCAGGAAAAAGAACAGTGCGTCGACGTGTCCCGCCATGGAGCTGGCGCGCGGCGGAAAAAGAGGCAGATTTGACCACATAGCGATTTATGCCCGTCCTGTTCCGATCCCGTGATTGTGCTTCTCACCGCGAAACAGCAGTACCATCGAGCCGCCCAGCACCAGTACCGTGGCGATGCCGGCCAGCCGCATGATGTTGATGATGGTGGCGCCGTAACGTCCGGAGCGCGGGTCGTAGTGATAGCAGTAGAGCAGAACCTCATCGGCCAGCGAGCCGATCTTGTTCTGGGAAGCTTCCACAATCCCCAGCCGCATGTCCCGGGCGGAATAGTCCACCCCGTAGTAGTACTGCGCAATTCTGCCTTGCGGCGTGACCAGCACGATGCCGGCGGCGTGGGCAAACTGATCCAGCTTGGGATCGTACTGGTAGCGCCAGCCGATGGCGTCGGCCAGCGCCTTGATCTGCGACTGCTCGCCGGTGAGGAAATGCCAGCCCTGGGCCGCGTTGGGATTTCCCAGCCGCTTCAGGTACGACTCTTTTTTGTTGGCGGCCAGCTGTGGCGTCTCGCGCGGATCGATGCTCAGGGTAACGATTTCAAACTGCTGGCCCGGCACAAAGCCGATCACCTTGAGCGCCGCGGTCAGCCCGTTCAAAACCTCCGTGCAGAGCATGGGGCATTGGTAGTAGACCAGGTTCAGAATCACCGGACGCCCATCCTGGAAGTAATCGGACAGATGCACCGTCTTGCCCTGCTCGTCCTTGAAGGTAAGGTTGAGCGGCACCGGCTCGTTCAGGCGCTGGTCGATGCCTACTCCTTCCAGCCCCGGCGGGGCCACCTTCTTGGTATCGGGCGGAGTAAAGTATTGCGCGCTGGCCACGCCGCAGAATGCCGACCCCAGCGCTGCAGCCAGCGTCAGGCTCAAAGCCAGTTTTCGGATTGTTCCATAGCTCAACATCATGCTGTGTCCCCGCGAAGCTGTCGCGGCTACTGCCCCGCCTGCTTGACCGGCGGAAGAATTCCCCGTCTCGCCTGTCTCGGTCTCGGTTTGCGTCGCCCCGGGCTGGATGGCTTCGGTTTCGGGCGGCGGATAGGAGTACACTCGCGCCGCGCCGGGATAATTCGGCAACTCCGTCCCACCTGTCCGCACCGGCAGCCGGGTGACAACTTCTTTCATCGCCTGATTGATGGGCAGATGCACGTTGCCGTGCTCATCGCGCCAGGGCTGGGCCGCGAGCGCCGCCGACTCCTGCTCCAGGAACTTGGTCATCTCTCCCGGCTCTCCCACAAAGCGGTTGTCCAGTCCGGTTTGGGTTAGGTGGCGCAGCAGGCGTGGCTCGGGAAACTGCTGGGTGTTGACGTTGGCCGTGTTCATCAGTATCCGCTGGCGCGGCTCAATCGTCTGCTGCACCAGCGGACTGGTTTCGGTCTCGTGCTTGTCGGCGATCCGGGTCATTCCAGCGTACAGGCCGATCACTGCAAAGTTGATGACAAGGGCAAAGACCCCCAGCACGACGAGGAAGATCACAATGCCCTTGGCGCTCAGGTCGCTCTTGTCATACTCAACGTTCAGGTTGCGCTCGGCGCCGTTCCCGTGCCCGTGATTAGTGGCCATGGCTTGGCTCCCAGAGACGCGGCAGCATTGGTTCGGTGACCACCAGCAGAGGATGCCTGCCGAGTTGCCAGAAGAAGCTCCCCAGCCAGAGGCTCACCAACGCCAACGGCGCCGCGAAATAAGTCCAGTGATAGGTGAGCTGGTGGGTGGCCACGCCCGTACCCGGAAATGGGTTGGGCGCCACCAGCCAGTACAGGTCCACGTAGCGCATCACCAGCACCAGAAGCGCAACCGGCACCAGTTTGCGCGCGTCGCGCTTCAGCTCGCGCGAGAGCAGCAGCAAAAAGGGCAGCGAAAACTGCAGCAGCACCAGGGACAGCGCCACCGCCTGCCAGCCGCCGTGAAGGCGGTTGAGATACCAGATGATCTCTTCGGGAAGATTGCCCGCCCAGATGATGAGCCACTGCGAGAAGCTGAAGTAGGCCCACACCATGGTGAAGGTGAGCATCAGCTTGCCGTAGTCGTGGAGCTGCTCCGCTCCCATGATCCGGTCATACGGCGCATACTCGCGCAGGGCGCAGAGGATCACGATCATCAGCGCCATTACGGAAAGCATTTCGCTGATCATGAAGAACATGCCGAAGATGGTCGAGAACCAGACCGGGTCCAGCGACATGATCCAGTCGGTGGCGGCCAGCGTGATGGTGAGGCCATAGACCAGGATCCCCGGACCGGCCCATACCTTCAGCCTCTGCCAAACCTGGGGAGAAGCGTCGCCATCCTGCTTGAACGAGCCGCCACGCAGCGCCATGGCCCACAGGTTCCAGATGGCGAAGTAGAGGACGGCGCGCAGCGTCCAGAAGCGGTCGTTGAGATAACCGGCTTTGGCCGCGACCTCGCGATGCGCGGCGACGTAAGACGGATCGAGCCAGACATACAGGTTGTGGCGGCCCAGCCAGATGGGCAGGAAGAGAATGGTCAGCAGCGGAAGGTTGCCCAACGCGGCTTCCATCACGCGGCGGCCGATCATCCACCAGTTGCCGCCGGTCAGATGGCCGAGCATCAGCAGCGCCATCGAGCCCAGCGAAAAGCCCAGCACCAGCATGTAGCCCATCAGGTAGCCGCGCAAAAACTGGGCGTTGGATACGAATGCGCCGACGATCGCCGCAATCGACGCCACCGCGCCAATCACCAGCCAGCGGGTGGCCAGCGATGCCGCCGCCGGCGGCGCCTCAAAGCGATAGGAAGCGGGATAGGTGGTATTGCTCATGGTGCTACTTCGCCTCCGTCGGTTCAGCCTTGGGTGCAGCCGCGGGCCCAGAGGCACCCTCAGACATATTGGTTTCGCCTTCCGCCTGCTGCGGCGCACGGCTGGCCACCGGCGTTCCGGCCGGCACGTCGCTGGCCGTGGCCGTCTCTGAAAGCTGCAGCGCGCGGATGTAGGCCGCAATGCGCCAGCGGTCGGCCACCGGAATCTGCGGCGCGTAGTCGGCCATTGCGCCCCAGCCGTTGGTCATCACGTTGAAGAAGTGGCCCACCGGAGCCTTCAGCAGACGCGGCTCGAAATACGAAGGCGGACGCTTGAAGCCGCGCTGCACGATCATTCCATTGCCGTCGCCCAGCTGCGAGTGGCAGGGCGAGCAGTAGATATTGAAGCGCTCGCGTCCGCGCGCCAGATCCTGTTCGCCGATGACGAAAGGAAACTGGTCCGCCTCTTTGCCATCTACCTTGCCGGTGTAGAGCAGCGAATCATCCTCGAGCTGGCCGCGGGCAATGGTGCCCTCGAGCAGAGGCCGGGCCGAGCGCAGATCGGGGTAAAACGAATTTTCGCGCAGCGGAATGAACTTCGGCTGATTGTGCATGTCTTCGCGGCAGGAGGCGAGCAGCAGCAGCGCAGCCACCGTCAACAGAACAGAGGTCCAGCGCCGTGCCGTTGTCTTCGCGAATGTAGTGCGGTTCATCGGTCCGTATGCCATGGGCTATTCCGCGACCTCCGCGACATCGATGGCATCGGTGGCTTCCAGAAAGCGTCTCGTCTCGGCCAGTTCGAAAAGAGGATCGTCTGCCTCGATGCAGAGGAAGAAGCGGTCGCGGCTGGCGGCGCTGAAACGCGGATGATTGAAGATAGGGTGATAGGGCTGCGGCAGGCCGTTCAAGGTCAACATGCCCACCACCGCCGTAACTCCGGCAAACAGAATGGTAAGTTCGAAGGTGATCACAATGAACGCCGGCCAGGAATTGAGCGGGCGGCCTCCGATGTTGAGAGGAAACGAGTACACGTGGATCCAGTACTGCATAAAAAATCCGCTGAGCCCGCCCAGGATGCCGCCGACCAAGGTCAGCAACGGCACCTGGGTCTTTTTGAAGCCGATGGCATCGGCGGCTGCCTCCAGCGGAAACGGCGAGTAGGCGTCCATGAGCCGGTAGCCGGCGTCATGAGCCTTCCGGCAGGCGGTCACCAGTCCGTCGGGGGTCTCGAATTCGGCTACGATTCCGTGCAGCCCTGCTTCTCCGTGCAGACCCGCATCAGTCATGGGCGGCCACCTCCTCGCTCAGTTTGGCTTCCGGCAGCAAGGTGCGCATTTCAAAGATGGTGATCATCGGCATGAGACGGACAAACAGGAACATGGCGGTGAAGAACAGTCCCAGGGTTCCGGCATAGATCGCATAATCCCAGCGGGTGGCCACGTAGGATCCCCACGAGGACGGCAGGAAGTCGCGATGCAGGCCGACGACGATAATGACGAAGCGCTCCAGCCACATGCCCAGCAGGACGACCAGAGAGATGCTGAAGAGCGCCGGCGGGTTCAGCCGTACTTTGCGGATCCAGAGCAGCTGTGGGGTCAGGATGTTGAAGGTAATCAGGCACCAGTAAGCCCAGCCCATGGGGCCGAACACCCGGTTCATAAACATGAAGCGCTCGTAGAAATTGCCCGAGTAGTAGGCGTAAAAGGCTTCCATGGTGTAGCCGTAGGCGACGATCAATCCCGTGCCCAGCATGATCTTGGCCGCGTTATCCAGGTGGCGCAGGGTGATCATGTCCTGCACGCCGTAGAAGCGGCGGATGGGAATGGCCAGCACCAGCACCATGGCAAAGCCCGAATAGATCGCTCCGGCGACGAAATAGGGCGGGAAGACCGTGGTGTGCCAGCCGGGCAGGATGGAAATTGCGAAGTCGAAGGACACCACGGTGTGCACCGAGAGCACCAGAGGCGTGGCCAGCCCGGCCAGCAGCAGGTAGGCGCTCTCGTAGCGCTTCCAGTGGCGCGCCGAACCGCGCCAGCCCATGGCCAGCAATCCGTAGATGGTCTTGGCCACCGGGTTGGTCGCCGTGTCGCGGAAGGTCGCCAGATCGGGGATCAGTCCGACGAACCAGAACAGAGCGGAAATCGTTCCATAGGTGGAAACCGCAAAGACGTCCCACAGCAGCGGACTGCGGAACTGCGGCCAGACGCCCATGGTGTTGGGATAGGGGAACACCCAGTAAGCCAGCCACGGACGGCCCATGTGCATCAGCGGGAACATGCCGGCGCAGGCCACGGCAAACAGCGTCATGGCCTCGGCAAAGCGGTTGATGGAGTTGCGCCAGCCCTGCTTGAGCAGCAGCAGAATCGCCGAGATCAGCGTGCCGGCGTGGCCGATACCGATCCACCAGACGAAGTTAACGATGGCGAAGCCCCAGCCCACCGGAATGTTGATGCCCCAGATGCCGACGCCGCGGAGGAACAGGTACGTCGCGGCGAACATGAGCACGTTGAGCAGGCCGAAAAAGAAGACGAAGCCGCCGAGCCACCCCAGCGTAACCGGACGCCGCAGCACCAGCGAGACGATCTTGTCGGTAATTGTCTCCAGCGTATGGCCGGGCAAAAGGACCGGCGACTGCCCAGGAAGAAGCCGCTCTTCCGTCGTCACTGAAGCGTTGCTATCCGGAACTTGTGCCATGATCCTCTACGACTCCAACTCGGGATTCGGGTTGCGCACCGACGCCAGGTATGTGGTGCGCGGGCGTGTGTTCAGCTCTTCGAGCAATCCGTAATTACGCTGCGAAGTCTTCAGCTTCGCAACCCGGCTGCTCGCATCGTTCAGATCGCCAAAAGAAATTGCCTCGGCCGGACAGGCCTGCTGGCAAGCCGTCATCACGTCGCCGTCGCGCACCTTGCGGTTCTGCTCTTCGGCGGTGATCCTGGCATGGGTGATGCGCTGCACGCAGTAGGTGCACTTTTCCATCACGCCGCGGCTGCGCACCGTGACGTCGGGATTGCGCTGAAACTTCAGCTGCGGGGTATCGAAATCGGAGAACAGAAAGAAGTTGAAGCGGCGCACCTTGTAGGGACAGTTGTTGGAGCAGTAGCGGGTGCCCACGCAGCGGTTGTACACCATGTCGTTGAGGCCTTCGCTGGAGTGCACCGTGGCGCCCACCGGACAGACGATCTCACAGGGCGCGTTTTCACACTGCTGGCATGGCACCGGCTGGAAGTAGGTGTGGGGATTCTCCGGCGGACCCTCGTGGTAGTTGTCGATGCGCAGCCAGTGCATGATGCGGCCGCGCTTCACCTCTTCCTTCCCCACCACGGCAATGTTGTTTTCCGCCTGGCAGGCGACCTCGCAGCTCTTGCATCCGATGCAGGAGTTCAGATCGATGGCCATGCCCCACTTGAGATCGTTGTACTGGTAGGGCTCATACAGGGTCAGCCCCGGCGGAGGCGCCTCCACCATCTCGTGGGCAAAGCCCGGGGTCTTGATGAACTCTTCCAGAGTCGCCGCACGCACAATGGCACGGCCTTCCATCGACTGATGGCCTTGCGGCGAGGCCAGTCCAAAATGAGCGCCGGTGGCGCGCAACTGGAGCCCATCGGCAAACCACGGCGCAGTGGAGCTGCGCAGCTGGTAGGCACTGAAGCCCATGCCCGTGCCAACCCGGCCCGCGCGCTGGCGTCCGTAGCCCAGCGTGACCGTCACGGCGTCGTCGGGATGCCCCGGCGTAAGCCAGATGGAGCCCTTCGCCTTGCGGCCGTCGAGGGTCAACTCGACTTCGTCTTCGCTCTTCAGGTTCAGCTTCTTGGCCGTGGCCACGCTCATCAGCACGGGATTGTCCCAGCAGATCTGCGTCATCGGCTTGGGAGTTTCCTGCAGCCAGCCGTTGTTGGCAAAGCGCCCGTCGTAAATCGTGGCATCGCGGCGGAAGATGATCTCCAGCCCGGTGCCTGCGGCTGCGGCCGGCGGCACGGCAACCTTGGCGCTCACCGCCTTGGGCGCAGAGGCCGATCCCGCCACAAAGCCGTCGTGCAGCGAGCGGTCCCACCAGCTTTTGAAATCGCCGGAATGTTGGCCGGCGCCCGCGGCCGGAGCGCCATCTTTTGGCGCGTACCCTGCTCCGAAGCTCCCCTGCCAGTAGCGCTGGGTCAGTTCGTAGCTGCTGGCCTCGTTTTCATTGGTTAGGAACTCGATCAGCTCGCTCTCGCTATGGCCGCCGTAGAGCGGCGCGATCAGCGGCTGAATAAAGCTCACCGTGCCGTCGAAGGTTCGCGTGTCGCCCCACTGCTCCAGGTAGTGCGTGCCGTTCAGGTGCCAGTGGCAGAAGCGCGCGGTCTCATCCTGGAACAGGCCCAGGTGCACCCGCGTGGGAACGCGGTTGAACGCATCGAAAAAGTCCAAGTCCGCGGGCGCGTCGTAGAGCGGGTTGGTGTTGAGCACGACCAGGGTCTCCACCTTGTCGGCCCGCATCTCCGCCGTCAACTGGCGAAGCTGCTCCAGCTTGGGCGTGGCGGCCAAGGGATCGACCGGCTCGGTGTAGCTCACCGTCTTGCCCACTGAGCCCAGCGAGGCGTTGATGGCGTGCGCCAGCGCATGCGTGGCCGGAGTTTGCCCGTCGCCCACCACTACCAGAACCGCGCCCCGGTTCTTCTGCAGATCTTTCACCAGCGCCGCAGCAAATTTCGTTTGCTCGCCGGTGAACCCGCCGCCCGCCTGGTTTGCGAAGGATGCAACACCCAGCGCCGAGGCCAGGGCTCGGGCAAAACCCTCAACCCGGCTGGCCTTCATATGCAGACGGTGGTCGGCCTTGGCGGCCGTGTTGGTGGTCGCGCTCTCCACGGCATAGAAGCGCAGCATTTCCTGCTTTAGCTCAGGACGGCGGCGGCGCGCAAACTGGCGCGCGTAGAGATGAAATCCCGGAAAACCCGAGGAGAGGAAATCTCCGTCCAGCGAGAGCACGACCTTGGCCTTGGAGAAGTCGTAAACGGTCTCCACCGGCTGGCCGAAGGCCATCTGTGCGCCCGCGTACACGTTGTCCCGGTTCACCGGCTCCCACTGGTACCACTTAGCTTGGGGATAGGCTTGCAGCAGCGCCTGCATCTGCGCCACGAAAGCAGGCGAGGAGGTCGCGCCGCTCAGCACACGCAGCCCCGCTCCACCCTTGGACTTGAGCGACTTGACGACCTCGCGCAGGCCGTCCAGCGTATTCGGCCAGCTGTGCGGCTCGCCCACGTGGAGGTTCACCTGCGAGCGGTCCGGGTCGTAGAGCGTGAGCACGCTGGCCTGGGTGAAGACATCGGTTCCGCCCAGCGTCGAGGGATGCTGCGGATTGCCTTCGATCTTGGTCGGACGGCCTTCGTGGCTCTCCACCAGCAGCCCAGTGCCGTAGGCCCCAAGAGGCATCGCCGTGGCATAAAACAGCGGCTTGCCCAGCGTCAGGTTCTGCGGCTGCCGCACGTAGGGGACGATCGGCTCCAGCGGCTGCCGGGTGCAGGCGCTCAGCCCGGCCAGCGCCAGCGAGGCGCCCATGATCTTCATGAAGTCGCGGCGCGAACTCTTGTCGGTCCACTCCGAGGCGTGCCGGGGAAACTCCCGGTGCAGCATCTCCTCGAACTCGGGAGTCTGCGCCAGCTCGTCCAAGGTGCGCCAGTACCGCGGTCCGCGAGCCTCGCTCAGCTTCTCGCGCACCTCGGCCAGCTCCAGCTTGCCCTTTTTGCCGGGACACACATCGCTCATTTCGCTCTTCCCCGCTTTATCCATTCGCTCGCTTTACTCATTGGCTTCAAACCCACTGGTCAGCTTCTCCGCATCCATTCCCGCCGCTCCCTGCACGGCAAGTGTCAGCGGTGGCAGGTATTGCAACTGGTAATGTCGCGCGGCGAGCGCACGTGGTTGGCCTGCACCAGGTAGGTGCCCAATCCATCCGGCCCCGTCTGGCTGGTAAACGTCTTATAGCCGCTACCCACGGGAATCGTGACCGGATGCGTCTCCGAAGGCGGCTGGTATTTCATGTTGAAGATCTGGTCGCCCATCGAATACGGATTCTTCGGGTCCGGCTTCACGTAATGCGGGCGCAGCACCTTGTCCGGCGCACGGTGGCACTCCAGACACCACTCCATTTGCAGCGAAGCCTGGTTGTACATCAGCCCCATCTCGTCCACGCGGCCGTGGCAGCTGTTGCAGCCAACCCCTTTGTTGATGTGAATGCTGTGGTCGAAATAGGCAAAGTCCGGCAGGTCATTGACCCGCGTCCAGACCAGGCTGCGTCCGGTGCGATAGCTCTCGCGCACCGGCGCCAGCATCGGCGCCGCGGTCCATATCTGCGAGTGGCAGTTCATGCAGGTCTTGGTGGGCGGAATGCCCGCAAAGCCGCTGACCTCGACCGTGGTATGGCAGTAGCGGCAGTCGATCCCCAGCCCCGCCACGTGATGCTCGTGAGGAAAGGGAACCGGCTGCGGACGCGCCTCGCCTGCATAGGTGAAATAAGGCGAGCGCTGCAACTGGAGCGCCCCCCAAAGGAGGCCAACCACCAGGATCACTCCGCCCAGGATGGATGCCTTTGCAATCGTGTTCGCACTGCGATGAAAAATCTGCGCCATGGTTGGAAACTGTCCGTTCGGTGCTGTCCCGTCCACCTACGCCTGGATGGTTGCGATAAGCCCGGAAATTCCGCCGGGGAAAAGCGCTCTTACCCCTCGGAGCCGATTCCGCCCCGTCTCGCAAATGTGATCATTAACGCAACTGAATTGTGACGCTTGTCACGTGGCCTCGGATTATATCAGGAGCCCAAAACTGCCAAGCCCTTTGCATAAAAAAACTCGCGACCCGATGGAATCTCTACGACTTTGTTGATTGCGCTCAGCACAGACCCTATGGCTCTCCAGTTGGCCTTCAATCTGTGACTAAGGTACAGATGCGCGAGCAGTGGAATTGAGTGCAGATTTTTCCTGTGAAAAAGTTACCGACCCTGTTATTTCCCAAATTCGAACCGGAAATCTTGATTGCCTCCAGATTTGTGAAGAGCTTGGGCACAAAAAAGCGCGGTCATCGCCGCGCTTTGCCCTGACTTTTTCCGCAATCCCTCACGAGATTACGAGCAATCTCGGTTCCGTCATCTCCTCCATTGCATATCGAAGGCCTTCACGCCCGCTGCCGGAGTCCTTCATTCCTCCGTATGGCATGGAGTCGATGCGGAAGGTCGGCACGTCGCCGCCGATCACCGCGCCCACCTCGAGCTCGTCATAGGCGCGCAGCAGACGCCCGACGTCGCGCGTAAACACTCCTGCCTGCAGCCCGTACGGAGAACGGTTGATTTGCGCGATGGCTTCGCCGAAATCGTCGTAGGCTTCCACGGTCACCACCGGCGCAAAGATCTCCTGGCAGTTCACGCGCTGCTTTTCCGTGGTGCCGGTCAGCACCGTGGGTGCCATCACGGAGCCGGTGCGCGTGCCTCCGCACAGAACCTTGGCGCCTTCGCGCACGGCCTCGGCAATCCACTGCTCGGCCCGCTCTGCATCGGCCAGCTGAATCATCGGTCCCACGTCGGTGCGGTCGTCAAACGGGTCGCCCGTGCGCAACTGCTGCGCCGCTCCTGTCAGCTTACAGGCGAACTCCCCGAATACGCTGCGCTCCACCAGAATCCGCTGCACACTGATGCAGCTTTGTCCCGCATAGGCAAAGCCTCCGGCCACGCAGCGCGCCACCGCCTTGTCCAGGTCGGCGTCCGAGTGCACGATGCAGCCCGCGTTGCCGCCCAGCTCCAGCGCAACTTTCTTTTTTCCGGCGCGCGCCTTCATCGACCATCCCACCGCCGAGGAACCGGTAAAGGTGAGCAGCTTGAAGCGCTCGTCCTCGATGAGAGGAGCGGCGGTTTGATTGGTCATGGGAAGAATGCTGACGGCCCCCTGCGGATAGCCCGAGCGCGCCACCACGTCGGCCAGCATCAGCGCCACCATGGGAGTCTTGGTCGCAGGCTTGAGCACCATGGTGCAGCCTGCTGCGATCGCTGGAGCCAGCTTGTGCGCCACCAGGTTCAGCGGAAAATTGAATGGCGTGATCGCCGCCACCGGACCCAGCGGAATCCTGCGCAGCATACCCAGGCGTTGCGCGCCGGCCGGCATCACATCCAGCGGAAGCAGTTCGCCATTCAGCCGCGTCGTTTCTTCCGCCGCGTACTTGAAGGTAAAAGCCGCGCGCTCCACCTCGCCGCGCGCGGTGCGGATCGGCTTGCCCGCCTCGGCCGAGATGCATTGCGCGAATTCCTCGGCGCGCCCGCTCAACTCTGTGGCGATCTTGGCCAGCGCCTTCTGCCGCTCGAATGCCGGTAGCTTGCGAGTCTCTGCGAACGTTACCGCCGCGGCTTGAATGGCGCGCTCCACGTGCTCCGGCTGCGCCATGGAAACCCGCCCAATCACGCGCCCGTCATAGGGCGAGATCACGTCCACAGTCTGCGGCGTGGTCAGCCATTGTCCGGCAAGATAGAAGGAGTAGACGCCCGTGGTGGAAGTGGAAGTTGCAGCCCGTTCCGCAGGGCTCAGCTGGGACTTATCGCCGATCATGCACAGTATGGTACACCCGCGGCCGGAACCGGCAGGACCGGAGATGCGTCCGGCGGGAGAGCGCTTTCGGCCTGGGCGCCGTTTCCGGAAAGCCAGATACGAGCGACCCCCGGCAAGAATGTGCGAGGGATACCATGGTTGGAATCGGTTGGGTTATCCTATTTCCCATCAGCAACAGGGAGTTTTTTATGGCTTATCCCATCAAAGTCTGCGTCATCTGCTCGGAGGAGTTCGAACTCAAGCCGGACAAACCCGGCTTCGCCAACCGCTGCCCGGAGTGCAGCGCCGCGGAAGCGGACGAACGCGCAACGAAGGACAGCACGGACGCCTTCGACCGCAAGTCTCAGAGCGAGGCTAACGAGGCCCGGCGACAGGCAATTCGCGACCTGCTGTATCGCAAAGATAGCTGAGGGGTGAGATGGCGGTTTGTATCCAACAATCCCGTGAAGCCGATCTGCGCAACAGATTATGTGGAAACCCCACAACGCAATTACCGATCTAAACACCAACAAAAATGCGCGCCCGAAGGCGCGCATCGATGCCTGCGTCCGCCGCCCCGGCTCTTCGCCGGAGAGACTTCTGCTTGATTTGTAAGAACTACTCGGTCGGCGGCTCTTCGCCGCCTTCGGCTGCGGGGCCCTGCTGCGCTTCCATCGCCTTGCGCGTCTCTTCGGCACGCTTGGCGCGGAGTTCGGCGCGCTTCTCGCGCTTCTCGTCCACCACCTTCTCGCTGCCGAGAATTTCGATGAACGCCTTGGCTCCGCCGTCTCCCTTGCGGAAGCCGGTGAGGATGATGCGAGTATAGCCGCCGTTGCGGTCGCCAAAGCGCGGGCCGACCGTGTTGAACAGCTTGTCAACCGCCTCGGGCGTCATCAGGAACGACGCGGCAAGACGGCGGTTTGCCACCCCGCCTTTTTTGCCGAGCGTAATCATCTTCTCGACGTGGGCTTTCATGAATTTAGCCTTGGTGACGGTGGTCTCGATGCGCTCCTCGATGATGAGAGAGGTGACGAGATTCCGCAGCAAAGCACGCCGGTGGGAGGTGTTCCGGCCCAGTTTCCAACCTGCTACACGATGACGCATGACTCTATCCTTAATCTCGCCGGAGCCGAACCGGTCCCGGCTGAACTGAACGTTACTTCAACCCCGTCGGCCAAGCCGGGAGGTTGCGGCCGCCGCCTCGCGACGGCTGCCGCGAAACACTTAATAGCCCTGGTTGCCTTCCCCGGAGCCGAACGAAGGCGGCAAGCCGCCACCGCTCATCGTCGTCTGGGCGGTTGCCACGGCGTTGCCGTGCTCGTCGATCTTCATGCCCAGGCCCAGACCCATCGAGGCCAGGATTTCCTTGATCTCGTTGAGCGACTTGCGGCCGAAATTCTTGGTCTTCAGCATCTCGGCTTCGGTCTTGCACACCAGCTCGCCGATGGTCTGAATGTTGGCGTTCTTCAGGCAGTTGTAGCTGCGAACGCTCAGCTCCAGCTCTTCCACCGAACGGTTCAAATTCTCGTTGCGGATCTCCGGCTTGCTGTCGGCCGAAACTCCGCTGACTTCCACCTCTTCCTCAAAGTTGATGAAGATGTTCATGTGGTCCTTCAGCAGCTTCGCCGCCAGTCCGAGGGCGTCCGGAGGCGTCACCGAGCCGTTGGTCCACACTTCCAAAGCCAGCTTGTCGTAGTCGGTGATCTGGCCCAGACGGGCCGCTTCCACTGAGTAGTTCACCTTGCGCACCGGCGAGTGCACCGAGTCGATGGGAATGAAACCCAGCCCGAGATCCTCGTCGAAGTTCTTGTCGGCCGAAACGTAGCCGCGTCCCTTCTTCAGACGAAGCTCCATATCGAGTTTGCCGCCCTCGCTGACGGTGGCAATGTAGACGTCCTTGTCCAGCACCTCGACATCGCCATCGGCTTCGATCATTCCGCTGGTAATCACCCCGGGCTGATCGGCGCGCAGGTAAATCATCTTGGGCGCGTCGCCGGAGAGCTTAAAGGGAATCTGCTTCAGGTTGAGAATGATGTCGGTGGCGTCTTCGACCACGCCGGGGATCGACTGGAACTCGTGCAGCACGCCTTCGATCTTCACCGCGGTGATGGCCGCGCCCTCGATCGAGGACAGCAGCACCCGCCGCAGCGCATTGCCGATGGTGGTGCCGAAGCCACGCTCAAAGGGCTGTGCCCAGAAGTGACCGTACTTGTCAGTCAGCGATTCGGAATCCATCGCCAGGCGCTTAGGTTTTTGAAATCCCTTCCACAGCATTCTTGTCTCCTCTTTCTTCGGCCGTTTGGCACTGCGGCGACTATCGCCGCAGGCGGATCTGGTCCGAGACAGGGTCAGGCGGCACGGCTTGGACACCGTGCCACTGTCATGAATCCGTCGGCCCGGCCGCTGCCCAACTCTTGCGGCAGCGCCGGCCCGCGCTACTTGCTATACAGTTCGACGATGAGCTGTTCGTTCACCGGCAGGCTGATGTCTTCGCGGCGTGGCAGCGACAACACTTTCCCTTTATAGTTCTCGCGGTCGATCTCCAGCCAGTTGGGTGCGGTCTGGTGCGAAGCAAATTCCTTCGCCGCTTCCAGAATCACCAGCTTCTTGCTGTTTTCGCGAACTGCGATCTCCTCGCCCACGCTGACCTGGTACGAGGGAATATTGACCTTGCGGCCGTTCACCGCAATGTGTCCGTGGCGCACCAGTTGGCGAGCCTGACGGCGGGCAACTGCAAAGCCCAGGCGGTAGATCACCGAATCCAGACGGCGCTCCAGCTGTTGCAGAAGGATTTCGCCGGTAACGCCCTTGGCGCTGGCGGCCTTCTCAAAGTAGTTGCGGAACTGGCTCTCCTGCGCAAAGTACATGCGCTTGGCCTTCTGTTTTTCGCGGAGCTGAAGACCGTATCCGACGATCTTCGCCTTGCGGTCCTTGCCGTGCTGGCCGGGGGGGAAATTGCGTTTCTCCACCGGGCACTTTTCCATGAAGCACTTTGCGCCCTTGAGGAACAGCTTGGTTCCATCGCGGCGGCAAAGGCGGCATACTGCGTCTTTATAGCGAGCCAACTTGATTCTCCTTCGGTCTGGGAGCGGTTTACAGGAGTTGGATTCCCTTCCATCCCGCTCGAATCTTTGTCATCCGGCAGTGGCCTAAATCGATAGGCACTCCAAGCCGGGGCGCCGCCAGGCGTAATGCTGTGGCGGCTACGGTGTTGCGATCAAACGCGGCGCTTCTTGGGCGGACGGCAGCCGTTGTGCGGAACCGGAGTCACGTCCTTGATGGTGCGGACTTCGATGCCGGCGGCGGCCAGTGCACGGATCGCCGATTCGCGTCCCGAGCCCGGTCCCGAGACCCGCACATCCACCGAGCGCAGACCGTGATCGCGCGCCGTGGTGGCGGCGTTCATGGCGGCTTGCTGCGCGGCAAACGGCGTGCCCTTGCGCGAGCCGCGGAAACCCAGCGAGCCGGAGCTCTTCCAGGAGATCACGTTGCCCGTCGGGTCGCTGATGGTGACGATGGTGTTGTTGAAAGAAGCGGTGACCATCACGATCCCGTGAGGAACGTGTTTGCGCTCTTTCTTCTTGAACTTCTTGTTCTTGTTTTTCTTATCCGACGCAGATGCGCCGGCGCTCGCTGCTTTTGCCATATTCCGTTCTCAATCCCTGTCTGGGGTTACCAGTAGGCGTTTTGCCAGTAAGCGCTTTCCATACCAGCCGCGGGAGGCGGCCTGCGGAAAGTCGCGGCCTTGCGGCCAGGCGATGGTTACTTGGTCGCCTTCTTCTTGCCGGCCACCGTTCCCTTGCGCGGACCCTTGCGGGTACGGGCATTGGTGTGCGTGCGCTGTCCGCGGACAGGCAGGCTGCGGCGGTGACGGTTGCCGCGATAGGAGCCGATTTCAATCAGCCGCTTGATGTGAAGCGAGATTTCCTTGCGCAGATCGCCTTCCACCTGGCCTTCGTTCTCGATCACCTGACGAATGCGATTGACTTCCTCTTCGCTCAGATCCTGGATCTTCTTGAGCGGTTCGACCTCCGCCGTCGCCAGGATCTTCACCGCGCGGGGCTGGCCGATGCCGTAGATATAAGTGAGCGCGATCCGTGCCTGCTTGTTACGCGGGAGATCGACGCCTGCAATACGTGCCATGTCTGTATCCTACTCTGTACGTCCGGTTGAGCAGCTTGATCAATGAACCCCGGGGCAATTAGCCCTGGCGCTGCTTATGTTTCGAGTTTTCGCAAATCACCCGCACCACCCCATGGCGGTGGATCACCTTGCACTTGTCACAAATCTTCTTTACTGAAGCCCGTACCTTCATTCGCCACTTCCTTGTTCATCCACCACTCCGCCGCCAACCGCGCGAAGGAGGAAACCTGTTGCCATAGGACCTCACGGCCCGTTCTACAAACACGCAGAGGCCCGCCAGCCCAGAGGACCATTGCGGGTTGCGCGAACTTTGCCGCTACTTGTAGCGGTACACGATGCGTCCGCGGTTCAGGTCGTAGGGGGAAAGCTCCACGGCCACGCGGTCGCCCGGAAGAATGCGAATGAAGTTCTTGCGCATCTTGCCTGAAACGTGCGCCAAGACCTCGTGATCATTCTCAAGCTTGACCCTGAACATCGCATTGGGCAATGGTTCGATAACCATTGCCATTACCTCAATCGCGTCTTCCTTACTCATCCAACCTCAGTTTCAATTCCAGCTCCGGGACCCGGCGTCTGGAGCTAATCGGTCAGAATTACCGGACCGTCTTTTGTAATGGCAACGCAGTGCTCGAAATGCGCGCTGGGCTTTCCGTCCTGGGTTACCGCCGTCCACTTATCTTCCAACACCCGAACCGACGGCTGACCGACATTCACCATCGGTTCGATGGCAATCACCATGCCTTCTTTCAGCTTCAGGCCCTGGTCGCGCACACCGTAGTTGGGCACCTGCGGGTCCTCGTGCAACTTGGTCCCGATGCCGTGCCCCACGAACTCCCGCACTACGCTGAATCCGGCGGCCTCGACGTGTTCCTGCACCGCCGCGCCGATATCGCCGACCCGGCCGCCCACCTGCGCGGCCGCAATTCCCTGATACAGCGACTCCTTGGTCACTGTCACCAGCGTGCGAACCTGCTCGCTGATCTCGCCCACCGGAACCGTCACCGCGGCATCGCCGTAATAGCCGTCCAGCACCACTCCGCAGTCGATCGAGACGATGTCGCCGGCCGCGAGTACCCGCGTCTCCGAAGGGATGCCGTGCACCACTTCCTGGTTGATCGAGGTGCACAGCACGCAGGGGTAATCGTAATATCCCTTAAATGCGGGCTTGGCCCCGAGCTCCCGAATCTTCTTTTCCGCCGCCCGCTCCAAATCCATCGTACTCAGGCCGGGAGCAACCATGGCGGAGATCACATCCAGCACCTGACGAACGATGTGGCCGCTGCGCCGCATCTTTTCGATCTCGCCGGCCGACTTACAGACAATCGCCATGTTCAATTGCCTTGCGCACTTCCGCCGTAATCGCGTCCACGTCCGCGATCGAGCCGTCGATTTCAACCAGCCGTTTCTTCATCCCGTAGTAGTCCGACAGCGGTAGCGTCTGAGCCTCATAGTTCTTCAGCCGCTCCATGATAACTTCCTCGCGGTCATCCTTGCGCGTGACCAGGGCGGAGCCATCAAGGTCGCACACGCCTTCAACCAGCGGCTTCTGGGAGGAGATATTCGCGTTGTAGATCCGCCCGCAGGTGGGACAGGTACGGCGCCCGGTCAGCCTTTGCAGTAGATGATTATACTCTACCGTAAGTTGGATCACAATCGGCTGTTTGCGGCAGCCATGGTCGGTCTCAAAGTAATGCTTCTGGGCCAGATGGCGGTCGAGCCACTGGGCCTGCTTCACGGTTCGCGGAAAACCATCCAAAATGAAGCCGGTCGCACAATCCGGCTGCGCGATACGGTCGGCAACCATGTCGCAGACCACCTGGTCGCCCACCAATTGCCCCTGCTCCATCTGCGCCCGGGCCTGCAGCCCGAGTTCGGTGCCACGCCGGATATGATCGCGCAAAATATCGCCGGTCGAAATCTGCGGGGTGCCAAAGTAGTCCGTGATCCGTTGCGCCTGCGTTCCCTTGCCGGCACCCGGAGCCCCCAGAAGGATGACCGGACCCACCACAATCCCTGCCTTGGCTTTGGCCTCGGCAGGTTTATGGATACTCTCAATTCCCATCGCGCGGCCCTCCCATTCTTAATCTCAAGGCTACGTACTTTACCATGCTCTGCGCCCGCGGACGCGCCCACTTTTCGGAGTGAATCCCTCGTAGTGGCGCATGATGAGCTGCGACTCGATCTGGTTGACCGTATCCATCGCCACGCCCACCACGATCAGCAACGAAGTGCCGCCAAAGTAGAAGTTCACGTTCAACCCGTGCAGTATCCAGTTGGGCAGGTGATCGAACATCGCGCCACCCATCCATACCGGCAGATTGTTCAGGTGAATACCGGCGATCATCCACTCCGGAATCAGCGAGATGAGAATCAGGTACAGAGCTCCCACCAGGGTGATGCGGGTCAGCACGTCATTGATGTAGTTGCTGGTGCGCACGCCCGGTCGGATGCCCGGAATAAATCCGCCATACTTCTGCATGTTGTCGCTCACATCCTTGGGATTGAAGACGATCGACACGTAGAAGTAGGCAAAGAACAGAATTCCCACCGCGTACAGGAAGGTATGCAGCGGCTCGCCCCAGCCCAGGGCCTTGCTGAGCCCAGCGAAGAAGCTGCCGAAGTAGCGGTTATTCTGCAACGCATAGCCCAGCGTCTGCGGAAGGGTCAGCACCGAGCTGGCAAAGATGACCGGCATCACGCCGCCGGAGTTGACGCGCAGGGGAAGATGAGTGGACTGGCCGCCCATCACCTTGCGTCCCACCACCCGCTTGGCGTACTGCACCGGAATCCGGCGCTCGCTGCGCTCCACGAAAACGATGAATGCGACAACCAAGATCATTAACGCCAGCAGCACCACGATGCCGAGCGGACCCAGGGCTCCGCCGCTGGTCGCCTTCTGGTAGAGTTCCACCACCGCGCGAGGCAGTCCCACCACGATGCCGGTAAAGATGATCAGCGACATGCCGTTGCCGATGCCGCGCTCGGTGATCTGCTCGCCCAGCCACATGATGAAAGTGGTGCCGGTGGTCAGGGTCAGCACCGTCATCGCGACAAAGCTGACGCCGGGGTTGCGCACCAGCTGTTCGCCGCCGACACCGTGCTGCAGGGTCATGGCGATGCCGAACGACTGCATGACGCTGAGCCCCACCGTCAGGTAGCGGGTCCACTGGGTGATCTTTTTCTGGCCCAGCGCGCCTTCTTTCTGCAGACGCGCCAGCGGTTCATACACCACGGTGAGCAGCTGCAGAATAATAGAGGCGGTAATGTAGGGCATGATGCCCAGGGCGAAAATGGTCAGCCGGCGCAGGTTGCCGCCGCTGAACAGATCGACGAAGCCCAGCAAACCGCCGCCGGCGTTGGCAAACAAGCGTGCCAGGGCCGCGGGATCAATGCCGGGCGTCGGCAGGTGGCCGCCAATGCGGTAGACGGCGAGCAACGCCAGCGTGAACACTACGCGCTTGCGCAGGTCCGGAATTTTGAAGATGTTCGCCAGCTTCTCGAACATGGATACAGAACCTCTGTGCCTGTGCTGTTCGGGCCGCGGTTCCCCTTTGCGGAGGAACCCGGCCCAGCCCGTCTGTTCGCTGCAGACGGGCCTGGGTGATCTTAATTGGGCGGACTTACTTCTTGCCGCGCTTAATCGCTGCCGGCTGCTTTACTTCGATAATTTCCGCCTTGCCGCCCGCAGCCGTGATCTTCTGCTGCGCCGTCTCGCTGAACTTGTGGGCATACACCGTGATCGCCACCGTCAGTTCGCCTACGCCCAGCACCTTGATCAGCCCGTTCTGCTTGCTGATCACGCCCAGGGAGTGCAGAACCTCGGGCGTCAACTCGGTCACGCCCAGCTCAGCCAGCCGCGACAGGTTCACCACCTGGTATTCCTTCTTGAAAATGTTGACGAAGCCGCGCTTGGGCAGGCGGCGGTGCAGCGGCATCTGGCCGCCTTCAAAGCCGCGCATGCTGCGCGATCCGGAGCGCGAGCGCTGTCCCTTATGGCCGCGGGTCGAGGTCTTGCCCATGCCCGAGCCCATACCACGGCCCACGCGCTTGCGGTTTTCGTTCGCCTTGGCAGGCTTGCGAATCGTTGTCAGGTTCATTGTTCTTATCCTTGGCATGGTGCCACGCATGCCGATGGGCCGTCTGTGACCGCCGAACATCCCGGTGAAAATCGAGGTGTTCCCCGCGGCGAGCGGGCTGTTTCCTGGCGCCGCCCGGGTAATTCAGGCGACTCGGTTATGTGATCTTCCGGCCTACTCGCCGACGATCTGGATCAGGTGCGGCACCTTGGCCACCATGCCGCGAATCGACAGCGTGTCCTCGCGCTCAATCACCTGGTTCAGGCGGGTGAAGCCCAGCCCCTTGATCACCAGCCGCTGATCGGCCGGCGTGCTGTTGCCCGAGATCACCCACTTCAGCTTCATCCGCGTGCCGGCCGGAGCCTGCACCTTGGGAGTCTTGTTACGAATACGTGGCATGGTTTAAAGCTCCTCCACGGACTTGCCGCGATTGGCCGCCACCTCGGCACGGTCGCGCAGCTTCTTCAGCGCGTCGAACGTGGCCTTGACGACGTTGTGCGGGTTGGTGGTGCCAATAGACTTGGTCAACACATTCTGGATGCCCACCGAGGTCATCACCGCGCGTACCGCGCCGCCGGCGATCACGCCCGTGCCTTCCGGCGCAGGCTTCAGCAGCACCTGTCCCGAGCCGTAACGGCCCAGCGAGATGTGCGGAATCGAGGTATGGGTCAGGTTCACCTTGATCAGGTTCTTCTTGGCCGACTCGATCCCCTTGCGGATGGCCTGCGGAACTTCCTTGGCTTTGCCGGAGCCATAGCCCACCACTCCGGTCGCCGGATCGCCGATCACGACCAGCGCCGCAAACGACATGTTCTTGCCGCCCTTGACCACCTTGGTCACGCGGTTGATATGGACAACCTGGTCTTTCAGGTTGTAACTGCCGGCATCAAGCTTTCTTTTGACGATTGCCATTTGCTTTCGATTCTCCTGGAGACCGCGCCTGCGATCTCGGAAATCCTGCGGACTAACGGTTTGCACCTCGCCCGCTCTCACTTCTGTCTGCCCGGCGTCAGCCGAAACTAAAACTTCAGCCCGCCCTCGCGCGCCGCATCGGCCACGGCCTTGATCCGCCCGTGGTACAGATAACCGCCACGGTCGAAGACCACCGCTTCGATGCCCTTTTCCTTGGCCCGCTCGGCGATCAGTTTGCCGACCTGCTTGGCCGCCGCGATGTTGCCGCCGGCAATGTGCTTCTTGCTGTCGCCGTCCTTGCCCTGCTCCAGCGAACTGGCGGAGACAATCGTCGCCTGCTTGGCGTCGTCGATCAGTTGCACATAGATGTGGTTGACCGAACGGTAGACGTTCAGCCGAGGGCGCGCCGTGGTTCCGGCCAGCTTCTTGCGGATGCGGGTGTGAACCTTCTCGCGTAATTCGTTCTTCGATCTCTTGGTCAGCATTCCTTTTGTCCTTCGCTCCGGCCGTCATCCCGGGTTGTATGCCGGGGACCGGTCTGTCCCAGCGAACCTCGGCTCGCCAGGGTTGTGCGGACACCCGTCGGATTCTCGTCCGAAAGGCACCTAGCGCCCGCGGCCGGAGCGGCTTATTTTGCCGCGTACCCGGCTGCGAAGCTTCGCAGGTTTACGGCAAGTCCCTTGTGGGACCTCACCGCTCGGCTGCAGCGCATCGCGCCGCAGCCTGAATTGGTTTACTTCGCGCCCGTCTTGCCGACCTTCTTCTTCAGCTTCTCGCCGGCGTAGCGCACGCCCTTCTGCTTGTACGGATCGGGCGGACGCAGCGAACGCATCTCGGCCGCCACCTGGCCCAGCTTCTGGCGGTCGATGCCGCTTATCGTCAGCTTGGTCATCTTGGGGTCGATCGCCACATCGACTCCGGTCGGCAGCGGATACTCGATGGGGTGCGAAAAGCCCAAGCTGAAAACCACAATGCCTTTGCCCTTCATCTCGGCGCGATAGCCGATGCCCACAATCTCCAGTTCGCGCGTCCAGCCGGTGGTCACGCCCACCACCGCGTTGTTCACCAGCGCGCGCACCAGCCCGTGCACCGCGGCCTTGGAGTCATCTTCGCGCTTGACCACCAGCGTGCCGTCTTCGGTCTCTAGCGTTACTCCACCCGGAAGGTGATTGGTGACGGTGCCCTTGGGGCCCTTCACGGTGATCAGATTGCCTTCCACGGTGTAGCTCACACCCTTGGGCAGCGGAATCGGTTTCTTGCCTACTCTCGACATCTTTCACTCTCCTGGCACCGCCGTGGACCTGTCCTCGGCGGGCTTCCGGACCGGCGCTCGCGCCAGCCTCGTCTGCTCCGGGCATCCGCGGTCGGAGCGGCGTCATTTGCCGCGCACCCGATTGCAAAGCCCGTGTCTCTCTAACCTAATACACTTCGCAGATCAACTCGCCGCCCACGCCTTCTTTGCGGGCCTGCTTGCCACTGCAAACCCCCTTCGGAGTGGTCAGGATGGTGATGCCCAGACCGCCCAGAACGCGGGGAATTTCATTGCGGTTGACGTACACCCGGCAGCCGGGGCGCGAAATGCGCGTGATGTTGGTAATGGCGGCAACGTTGTCGGCGTTGTACTTGATGTACACCCGCACCACCTTCTTGCCGTCTTCCTCGGTCGCCTTGTAGTTGGCGATGTAGCCTTCTTCCTTCAGAACGCGGGCAATCTCCATCTTCAGCTTGGAGGCCGGAGCGTCCACCTTCTGGTGCCGCGCCTTGATGCCGTTGCGGATTCTGGTGAGAAAGTCCGCCACTGGATCGGTAAAGCTCATCTTCGTTCTCCTGAATGCGTACGCCCGTTCTCTTTCTTGCGCGTGCTGGCCTTGCGCAATCCTGCACCGGCTCGCGCCGGCTGCCCTCGCTTACGAGGGCCACAGTGGAAAGAACCTGCGGCGACGTTCTGTTCCTGCTCTCGCAGGACGGTCCGCTTTAGGGACCACGTGCCAGCCTTTGCGGGGATCACCCCCGCGGGTCAGGGTCGACTTGCGGCCGAGCGTCGGAGCGGCATCCTTTGCCGCGTACCCGTCGCCGTGCCGTTTGCCTACCAGGACGACTTGCAAACCCCGGGAATCTCTCCCCGCAGTGCCAGGCCGCGGAAGCACAGCCTGCAAAGGCCGAACTTGCGCAGATAGGCGCGCGGGCGTCCGCACAGCTTGCAACGGTTGTGCTGGCGCGACGAGAACTTGGGCTTCTTGTTGTCCTTGGCGATGCTGGATGTTCTGGCCATCGTTTCCTTTATCTCTTGGCAACCCCCGGATTCACTCCCGGGGCCGCGTCATACTGCGTTCGCTTGCTTCTAACCTCCAGCCGCCGTCACCGGAAGCCGGAAGAAAAACTTAATTCGTGCCTGGTAGACGAAACGGCATCCCCAGCGTCTTCAGCAGAACCCGTGCGTGCTCGTCGCTGGTCGCCGTGGTCACGATCGTGATGTTCATGCCCTTCTGGTGCTCCACCTTGGCGTAGTCGATCTCCGGGAAGATCAACTGGTCGCGCAGGCCCAGGGTGTAGTTGCCGCGTCCGTCAAACGACTTGGTCGGAACCCCGCGGAAATCGCGCACGCGCGGCAGCGCGACGTTCATCAGGCGGTCCAGGAATTCATACATGCGGTCGCCGCGCAGGGTGACCATGCAGCCGATCGGCATCCCCTCGCGCACCTTGAAGGCGGCGATGGATTTCTTGGCCCGGGTCACCACCGGCTTCTGTCCGGTGATCTGCGCCATCTCGGCCACGGCCGGGTCCAGCACCTTGGCGTTCTGCGTCGCCTCGCCCACGCCCATGTTGACCACAACCTTCTCCAGCCGTGGTGCAGCCATCGGGTTGGTCAAACCCAGCTCCTTCATCAGCGCCGGGCGCAGCTCTTCAAAATAGCTCCGGCGCAGTCGCGCCGATGCGGCGTTGTTCAGCTTGGGCCGCGCTGGCTTCTGGCCCGGCTCGGGGGCCTCGACGGCCTCAGCCTTGGACTTCTTCGCCTGCTGCTGCTTCGGCTTGTGCGTCTTTTCCTTCTTTTCCTGCCATGTCCCTGTTCGCTTTCTCTCACGGTCCCGGATTCGCGATGCTTGCTGCTACCGTTGCGTGAGGTGGTCAATTGAGCTGGCTATGCCAGCTCGTAGTGGCTACTTCTCTTTGTCGAGCGTGGTGTCGCACTTGGCGCAGACGCGGACTTTCTTGTCGCCCCGCTCCTGGTGACGCACCCGAGTCGGGCCGCAGGTGCCGCACACCAGCAGCACGTTGCTGATCGCAATCGGCGCCTCCTGCTCGGCAATGCCGCCCTTGATCGCCTTCTGCGGATTCGGACGTATGTTCTTCTTCACCACGCTGACGTGCTCGACCAGCACCTTGCCGGTGCCCGGCATGACGCGCAGCACGCGTCCCTGCTTGCCTTTGTCGCGCCCGGCAATCACCTTCACGGTATCGTTATGGCGGATATCAACGGTTGCCATCAGTTCCTCTCCAACCCTTCAGCTGTCTTGGGGCCGCTCTCCGTTAGGGGAGCTCCCGCGAACGGCCGCTGCAGCCGCCCCCGGGACTTTGGTTCCAGATCCCTTCCGGGATCTAGATCACTTCCGGGGCCAGGGATACGATCTTCAAAAACTTCTTCTCGCGCAACTCGCGGGCCACGGGGCCGAAGACGCGGGTTCCAACCGGCTCGCCATCGGCGTTGATCAGCACGGCTGCGTTGGTGTCAAAGCGGATATACGATCCGTCGCGGCGGCGCGTCTCCTTGCGGGTCCGCACGATCACGCACTTCACCACCGTGCCCTTTTTCACGCTGCCGTCCGGCGAAGCTTCCTTCACCGCCGCCGTCACCACGTCGCCAATTCGCGCCCGCGCTCCGGTCGATCCGCCAATCGGCAGAATCATCTGCAGCTTGCGCGCCCCGCTGTTGTCGGCCACCTCGAGGATGGACCTCATAAACACTGCCATGGTGCTAATCTCCTTCCGCCGTCCCTTAACGGACGGCGCCCTCTAGCTGGCCTGTTCCGGTTTCTCCGCCGCGGCGGCGTTCTCCGCGGCAATGGCGGCGGCGGCAAGCGCCGAGCGCTTCACGATCTCCTTCAGCGTCCAGCGCTTCAGGCGTGACAGCGGACGGGTCTCTTCGATCCGCACCTGGTCCCCGGTGCGCGCCGTCTGCAGCTCGTCGTGGGCATAAAACTTCTTGGAGCGCTTCACCACGCGCCGGTACAGCGGGTGGGCCTTCTGCCGGTTCACTTCGACCACGATCGTCTTCGCCATTTTGGTCGAAACCACCTGGCCGACCAGAACCTTGCGTTGGCCCGGAGTCTTCTCGGTTTTCGTTTCTTCTGTCATGGCTACTTCTTCTCCGATCCGGTCTTCTGTGCGGCCAACTGCTTCTCGCGCTGGATGGTCAGCACCCGCGCGATGTCCTTCTTCAACCCGCGCATCTTCTTCAGGCTCTCCGTCTGCCCCATCTTGAGCTGGAACTTCAGCTTGAACAGCTCTTCGCTGAGTTCAATCTTCTGATGGACCAGCTCGGCGTCAGTCAAATTACGAATCTTTTCCGAATTCATCTCTCTCTTCTCTTCACCCCCGGCGGGTCTTAGCCGCCGGCGTCGGAAATAATGTCCAACGCGTCCTGCCGCTTAGTGCGCCAGGGTCTCGCGCTTAACGAACTTGGTAATCAGGGGCAGCTTGTGCGAAGCCAGACGCATTGCTTCCTGCGCATCGGCCACGCTCACGCCCTCCATCTCAAACAGCAGCTTGCCGGGACGCACCACGGCAACCCAGTGGTCCGGCGCGCCCTTGCCCTTGCCCATACGGGTTTCGGCCGGCTTCTTGGTCACCGGCTTGTCGGGGAAGACCCGGATCCAGATCTTGCCGCCGCGCTTGATGAAACGCGTCATGGCAATACGCGCCGCCTCAATCTGGCGGTCGGTGATCCAGCCCGGCTCCATCACCTTCAAGCCATAATCGCCAAACGCCAGCTCGGAGCCGCGCCAGGCCTTGCCGCACATACGACCGCGCTGCTGCTTGCGGTACTTGACTTTCTTCGGCATCAACATAAGCAGTTTCCAATTGCCGGTTTCAAATTCTGGCCGCCCAAACCGCGGGCATGCCTGCCGCCTCTACTGCTGCCTCTCCAGGAACTGGCTTCCGGAGCGGCTGGGCGGCTGTGCTAGCTTAAAGTCCAGCTGTCGCCGTCGACGGCTCGCGGCGCTTCTGGGGAAGAATTTCGCCCTTGTAAACCCAGGTCTTCACCCCGATCAGCCCATAGGTGGTGTGCGCTTCGGCAAAGCCGTAGTCGATGTCGGCCCGCAGGGTATGCAGCGGCAAACGCCCCTGCAGATACCACTCCGAGCGCGCAATCTCGTTGCCGTTCAACCGGCCCGAAACCCGCACCTTGATGCCCTTGCAGCCGAAGCGCAGCGCACTGTCCACGCTCTTGCGCATCGCCCGGCGGAAGCCCACGCGCTTTTCCAGCTGCAGCGCAATCGACTCGGCCACCAGCTGCGCATCCAGCTCCGGCTTGTGCACTTCCAGAATATCGACGAAGACATCGCGGTTGGTCCGCTTCTGCAGGTCCAACTTCAGCTTGTCGATCTCGGCGCCCTTGCGGCCGATGATGATGCCCGGACGCGCCGTGCGGATGATGATCCGCAGCTTGTTGCCCGGACGTTCGATCTCAATCGAGCTCACTCCCGCCGACTTGAGCTTGTCCTTCAGCTCTTCCTTCAGCTTGATGTCCTCGATCAGGAACTTGTCATAGTCGCGGTCGGCATGTACCAGCGCGACTTCCACGGCTTGGTGTAGCCGAGCCGGAATCCGTATGGATGGACTTTCTGTCCCATAGTTGCTTCGTCTCTCTGCCGGTGGCTTACTCGGGCCAAACCCTTGCGGGCTCTCCCTGGCGCCATCGCTGAATTGGATCCCTTGCGGGTCCCGTGAACCCTACTTCTTCGCCTTCGGCGCGGTCTTTCTTGGCAGCGGTCTTCTTGACAGCCGTCTTCTTGGCGGCCGCCTTTTTCACCGCCGGCTTGCGCACCGCCGGCTTGGCCGGCGCCGCCGCCGCCCAGCCTCGCCATCGACCGCAGCCGCGGCCTTGTTCTTCTCCGCCAGCTCGATCTCAATGTGCGCCATGCGGCGCTGGTAGCGGTAGGCGCGGCCCATCGGCGCCGGCCGGATCCGCTTCATCCGCGGACCTTCGTTGGCGATGGCGTTCTTGACATACAGATTGTCCAGATCGACATCCAGGCCCTTTTCGGCGCTCAGGTAGCTGGCGTTCTCCACCGCCGAACGCAACACCTTCAGCACCGCCGGCGCAATGCCCTTGTTGGTGAACGCCAGCGTGTTCAGCGCCGTCTCCACCCGCTTGCCCTTGATCAGGCCCAGCACCAGGCGCGCCTTCTGCGGGGATACCCGCACAAACCGGGCTTTCGCTGTGAATTCCATGTTCTCTTCCCTTCAGATCTCATTCGCGGACGCCCTCATCGGGCGCCCATACTTTTCGTCTAAAAACCTCCGGCCTACCGCGCCGGCTTGGCCGAGGTCTCCGCCGCCGCCTTCACCGAGTGTCCCTTGAAGGTGCGGGTGAAGCTGAACTCGCCCAGTTTGTGCCCCACCATGTTCTCCGATACGTACACCGGAATGAACTTGCGCCCGTTGTGCACCGCAATGGTGTGCCCCAGCATCTCCGGAGTAATCGTCGAACGGCGCGACCAGGTGCGCAGCACCTTCTTCTCGTTGCGCGCGTTCATCCCCTCGATCTTCACGATCAGGTGCGAATCTACAAACGGCCCTTTTTTCGTAGAACGTGCCATGGTTTCCTTCCCTACTTGCCGCGACGCGACACGATGAATTTGTCGGTCCGTTTGTTGTTACGGGTCTTGTAGCCGCGCGTCGGCTGTCCCCAAGGAGTCACCGGATGACGGCCGCCCGAGGTCTTGCCTTCGCCGCCGCCGTGCGGGTGATCCACCGGGTTCATCACCACGCCGCGGTTGGTCGGCTTCATGCCCAGCCAGCGGCTGCGGCCGGCCTTGCCGAGCGAGATGTTCTCGTGATCGGTATTGCCCACCTGGCCCACGGTCGCCATGCAGTCCACCAGCACCTTGCGGGTCTCGCCCGAAGGCAGCTTCAGCAGGGCGTATTCGCCCTCCTTGGCCACCAGTTGCGCCTGCGCCCCGGCCGAACGCGCCATCTGCGCGCCCTTGCCCGGCTTCAGCTCGATGTTGTGCACGATGGTGCCGGCCGGAATGTTCTTCAGCGGCAGCGCGTTGCCCACCAGGATGTCGGCTTCCGGCCCGCTGATGATCTTGGCGCCCACCTGCAATCCCACCGGCTGCAGAATGTAGCGCTTTTCGCCATCCGCGTAGCTGAGCAGCGCAATCCGCGCCGAGCGGTTCGGATCGTATTCGATCGTCGCCACCGTCGCCGGAATCCCCTGCTTGTCGCGCTTGAAGTCGATCACGCGAATCTTGCGCTTGTGACCGCCGCCGTGATGCCAGATGGTCAGATCGCCCGAGTTGCGGCGGCCGCCGGTGCGCTTCTTCGGCTCGGTCAGCGGCTTGTGCGGCCGGTTGGTCGTCAGATCGTCGTTGACCTGCGAGGTCTTGAAGCGCAGCGTCGGTGTGATCGGTCTGTAAGTCTTGATCGCCATAGTTCTTCTCTTCCAGATCCCAGGCCCATCTTCCGGCGGGATCGCTTGGGCCGGACAGATAGGGTTTCGTTCTCCCATCCGGCGGCGCCGCGTCTGCTCGATCTTCGCGGCCGCTTCGGACTCATGTCGCGCAGCGGTTACAGATTCTGCGCGTACTCGGGCATCTTCTCGCCCTCGGCAAGCCGTACATAGGCCTTCTTCCAGTCAGGACGGAAGCCGGTAAACTTGCCGCGGCGCCGCTCCTTGCCCAGGAAGTTGGCGGTGCGGACGCCGGCAGACCTTCACCTTGAAGGCCTTCTGCACCGCTTCCTTGATCTCCGTCTTGGTCGCATCCGCGGCCACCTGGAAGACCAGCGTGTTCTCGGTTTCCTTCACGCCCAATCCCTTTTCGGTGATCACGGGCTTGCGGACGATCTGGTAAGGGGACTTAGACATTTCCACCTCCGCCTTCCGCTTCGGCGCCGAGGCCTTCAGCGAACTCTGCAGCTTTTCCAGTGCCGCCAGCGAAAACACCGCCAGCTCGTGGCGCAGCAGGTGATAGGGATGAACCTCGGGACCGTACAGCATCTCAACCCCGGCAATATTGCGGGTCGAAAGCTCCAGGTTCGGATTCAGATTCGCGCCCGCCTCCACCACCAGCGCGGTCTTGTTGAACTTCAGCCCGGTCAGCGCCTGGCGGAACGTCTTCGTCTTCGCCTCTTTCAGCTCCAGCGAATCGATCACCACCAGGTTGCCGTCGGCCAGCTTGGCCGCCAGCGCCGAACGCAGCGCGCCCAGCAGCTTCTTGCGCGGAAAGGCGTAATCATAGGAGCGCGGCTGCGGTCCGTGGACCGTGCCGCCATGGCGCCAGATCGGGCGAACGGACGCTGCCCACGCGGGCACGGCCAGTTCCCTTCTGCCTCCACAGCTTTTTGCCGGAGCCCGAAACCAGCTTCTTGTTCTTGGTGGCATGGGTGCCGGCGCGTTGCGCGGCACGGTAATGCTGCACCGATTCCCAGAGCAGATCCTCGTTCACCGCGCCGAAAACTTCTTCGGCCAGTTCGAGCGATCCCCACTTTCTGGCCGGCCAGATTCAGCACATCAATGGTAGCCATTTCTTTTCCTTTGCCGGGCTCGCATCTTCGGCGGCCCTTTTCAGTTGCCTTCCGTCAATATGCATCCGCGGAAGGTTTGGTTTTCACAATCTGCTCCCCGGTGTGGCCCACATCCAACCCCATTGGGCGAATGTGGGAACCATGCGGGGAAGCTAAAACTTACTTGCCCTTGGCAGCGCGCTTGGAGGCCTTCAACGGGTTGATCGCCGTACCCTCACCGCTGAATCCGCGACGCTCTCTGGGCGGCTTCTTGGCCTTGGTGATCACCAGGTAGCCGTCCCGGTGTCCCGGAACCGCGCCTTCCACCACCAGCAGGTTCTCGTCCTTATCCACGCCCAGCACCCGCAGGTTGCGCACCGTCACCGTCACGTCGCCCATGTGGCCGCTCATGCGCGTGCCCGGAAAGACACGCGAAGGGAACGACGAAGCGCCAATCGAGCCCTGCACCTGGAACATGTGGCCGTGGGCCGCCGGACCGCCGGCAAACTTGTGGCGCTTCACAACGCCCGCAAAGCCGCGTCCCTTGCTGGTGCCCGCGATGTCGACGAACTTGGTTCCGTCGAACAGATCGACCAGAACCCTGTCGCCCACCTTCACGCTCCAGTCGGCGCCCGCTTCGTCCTCCACCACGTCAACTTCCTTCATGAATTTCACCGGGGGAAGATCGTGCTTCGCGAAGTGGCCCTTCATCGCCTTGGTCAGGCGCGAGTCCTTCACAAACTCAACCAGCCCGATCTGGGCGGCGTCGTAGCCGTCCCGGGTCATGCTCTTCAACTGCGTAATCACGCAGGGACCGGCCTGCAGCACGGTGACCGGGCGAACGTCGCCCTTGCTGTCAAACAGCTGCGTCATGCCAACTTTCCTGCCTAGAATTCCGTTTACTGACATTGCTTTTCTCCATCATGCCCGCCCAGAAAAGGCGCCGGGGCACTGTGAGGGCCGCGCGCTCAGGGCGCGCCGGCCGGGTTATTTGTGTTCTTTGCCGTAAGCCTTGATCTCCACGTCGACACCGGCGGGAAGATCCAGCTTCATCAGTGCGTCCACCGTCTGCTGCGTCGGTTCCAGAATGTCCAGAAGGCGCTTGTGCGTGCGGATCTCAAACTGCTCGCGCGACTTCTTATCCACGTGCGGCGAACGCAGCACGCAGTACTTGTTCTTCACCGTCGGCAGCGGAATCGGGCCGGCGATCTGCGCTCCTGTACGGCGCGCCGTTTCTACGATCTCGCCCGTGGACTGGTCCAGCACGCGATAATCGTAAGCCTTCAACCGGATGCGTATTCTCTCTTTGCCAATCACTGTTTCAACCCTCAAAGATCGTGCGGTCTTCTAGTCGCCGCGACTTCTTTATCTATCCAGCGTGAAAGTAACTATGGAAAGCCGTGGGTGCCCCACCTTCGCCGCCGCTTTTGCGGCTAAGGTGGGATCGCACGTTGCTCCCTTACAGAATTTCCGTAATTGTTCCGGCGCCCACCGTGCGGCCGCCTTCGCGGATGGCAAAGCGCAGGCCCTTTTCCATGGCCACCGGAGTAATCAGCTCGATCTCCAGCGCAACGTTGTCGCCCGGCATCACCATCTCGACGCCTTCCGGCAGCTTGGCCACACCCGTCACGTCCGTCGTCCGGAAGTAGAACTGCGGACGGTAGCCGTTGAAGAACGGCGTATGACGCCCGCCTTCTTCCTTGGACAGAATGTAGACCTCGCCCTTGATCTTGGTATGCGGCGTGATCGAACCCGTCTTGGCCAGAACCATGCCGCGCTCCACGTCATCTTTGCCGATGCCGCGCAGCAGCAGACCGGCGTTATCGCCCGCCAGGCCTTCGTCCAACTGCTTCTTGAACATTTCCACGCCGGTCACAACCGTCTTGCGCGTGTCGCGGAAGCCCACAATCTCGACTTCCTCGCCCACCTTCACCTTGCCGCGCTCGATACGGCCCGTCACCACCGTGCCGCGGCCCGAGATCGAGAAGATGTCTTCGATCGGCATCAGGAACGGCTGGTCGATGGCGCGCGCCGGCAGCGGAACATACGCATCCACCGCGGCCATCAGCTCGTCCACGCTCTTTTCCCACTGCGGCTCGCCGTTCAGCGCGCCCAGGGCCGAGCCGCGAATCACCGGCAGATCGTCGCCCGGAAACTTGTATTTCGACAGCAGTTCGCGGACTTCCATCTCCACCAGGTCGATCAGCTCCGGATCTTCCACCGCATCGCACTTGTTCAGGAACACCACGATGCAGGGAACGCCCACCTGGCGCGCCAGCAGCACGTGCTCCTTGGTCTGCGGCATCGGACCGTCGGTCGCCGCAACCACCAGAATGGCGCCGTCCATCTGCGCCGCGCCGGTGATCATGTTCTTGATGTAGTCGGCGTGGCCCGGGCAATCCACGTGGGCGTAGTGACGGTTGGCCGTCTCATACTCCACGTGCGCCGTGGCAATCGTAATGCCGCGCTCGCGCTCTTCCGGCGCATTGTCGATCGAGTCGAACGAGCGGAATTTGATGTTCGGATTGTGCTTTGCCAGCACCTTGGTGATCGCCGCTGTCAGCGTCGTCTTGCCATGATCGATGTGCCCGATCGTCCCAACGTTCACGTGCGGCTTGCTGCGGTCAAATTTCTCTTTCGCCATTGCTCTCGAGCTCCGTCTTGATTATCGCTGTGGCGCCGCGCATTCTTTCCGCGCGCCGCGGTTGAACTTTATCTGCCCGTCTTGCCCTGCACCTTGGCCACGATTTCCTCCGCCACCGAGCGCGGGGCTTCCTCGTAGCGTGAAAAGTGCATCGAGAACGTCGCGCGCCCCTGCGTGTTGGAGCGCATGTTGGTTGCGTAGCCGAACATTTCGGCCAGCGGCACCATGGACTTGATGACCTGCGATCCGGCGCGGTGCTCGATACCCTCGATGCGTCCGCGGCGGCTGTTCAGGTCGCCAATGATGGTGCCCATGTACTCTTCCGGAACCACCACTTCCACCGACATCACCGGCTCCAGCAGAACCGGGCTGGCCTTGCGGGCCGCTTCCTTGAAGGCCATCGACGCCGCGATCTTGAACGCCAATTCGTTGGAATCGACTTCGTGATAGCTGCCGTCGTACAGCGAAGCCTTCACATCCACCATCGGATAGCCGGCCAGAACGCCGCCCTCCATGGCTTCCTTAATCCCCATCTCGATCGGCTTGATGTATTCCTTGGGAACCGAGCCGCCCTTGGTCGCGTCTTCGAACTCGAATCCCTTGACCCGGCTCATTCGGACTCAGGCGGAGCTTGACGTGGCCGTACTGGCCGCTGCCACCCGTCTGACGAATGTACTTGCCCTCGGCTTCCGAGTTCTTGCGCACCGTCTCGCGATAAGCCACCTGCGGCTTGCCCACGTTGGCCTGCACGTTGAACTCGCGCATCATGCGGTCGACGATGATTTCCAGGTGGAGCTCACCCATGCCGCTAATGATGGTCTGCGAGCTGTCCTCGTCGGTGTGCACCCGGAACGTCGGATCTTCCTGGGCCAGCTTGTGCAGCGCAACGCCCATCTTTTCCTGGTCCGTCTTGGTCTTTGGTTCCACCGCCACGTGAATCACCGGCTCCGGGAACTCGATGTTCTCCAGCAGGATCGGCTTGTCTTCGTTGCAGATGGTGTCGCCCGTGGTCACGTTCTTCAGTCCCACGCAGGCGCAGATGTCGCCGGCGCGGACTTCGGTAATTTCCTCGCGCTTGTTGGCATGCATGCGCAGCAGGCGGCCAATGCGCTCGTGCTTCAGACGGTTGGCGTTGTAGGCCATGTCGCCCGTCTTCAGCACTCCCGAGTACACCCGGATAAACGTCAGCTGACCGACAAACGGATCGGTCATGATCTTGAACGCCAGCGCCGAGAACGGCTCGTCATCGTTCGCGTGCCGTACTTCTTCCTTGCCGTTGTCGGGATTTACGCCCGTGACTGGCGGAACATCCAGCGGCGAAGGCAGGAACTCCACCACCGCATCCAGCAGCGGCTGCACGCCCTTGTTCTTGAATGCCGTGCCCAGAATCACCGGGAAGATCTTGATGGCGATCACCGACTTGCGCAGCGAAGCCTTCAGCTTCTCCACGGAAATCTCGTCGCCTTCAATGTACTTGGCCATCAGCTCGTCGCCATCGTCGTTTTCCACGATGGTTTCCACCATCAGCTGGCGCATCGCCTGGGCCTTCTTCATCAACTCGGCCGGAATCTCTTCCACCACGTAGTCGGCGCCCATGGTCTCGTCGTGCCAGTAGATCGCCTTCATGTTGAACAGGTCGATGCAGCCCTTGAACTTTTCCGCCTGCCCAATTGGCATTTGGATCGCCACCGGCTTGGCCGCCAGGCGCTTGCGGATGGTGTCGACGGCGTGATCGAAATCGGCGCCCATCTTGTCCATCTTGTTAATAAAGCAGATGCGGGGCACCGCGTACTTATCGGCCTGCCGCCACACCGTCTCCGACTGCGGCTCCACGCCGTGCACCGCGTCAAACACCGCCACCGCGCCGTCCAGCACGCGCAGCGAGCGCTCCACCTCGGCCGTGAAGTCCACGTGGCCAGGGGTGTCAATGATGTTGATCGTGATGTCTTTCCACATGCACGTGGTCGCCGCCGACGTGATCGTGATGCCGCGTTCCTGCTCCTGCGCCATCCAATCCATCGTCGCCGTGCCTTCGTGCACTTCGCCAATGCGGTGCAGGCGGCCGGTGTAAAACAACACGCGCTCGGTCGTTGTCGTCTTCCCGGCATCGATGTGCGCCATGATGCCGATGTTCCTGCAACGTTCTAATGGAACTTGTCGAGCCAAAGCTTCTACCTATCCCTTTTTCTCATCGCCCGGGCGTTGGGGGTGGCCCGTGCTGGTTTCTTGTCGACGCAGCCTGTAGGCTGCTCCTGCCGCAATCGGCGCCTTCGCTGGAAAGCCCGCCGGGCCGAAGCCCGAGCGGGTTAATGTCCTACCAGCGATAGTGCGCAAAGGCCTTGTTGGCCTCGGCCATGCGGTGTACGTCTTCCTTCTTCTTCATCGCCGCGCCCTTGCCGTTGGCGGCGTCCAGCAGCTCGTTGGCCAGCTTGTCGATCATGCCCTTTTCAGGACGGCTGCGCGAATACGAGATCAGCCAGCGGATCGCCAGCGAGGTGCGCCGCTCGGCGTTCACTTCCACCGGAACCTGATAGTTGGCGCCGCCCACGCGGCGGGTCTTGACTTCCAGCAGCGGCTTGCAGTTCTCCACCGCCTTCTTGAACAGCTTCAGGGCCTCGTCGCCGCCCTTCTGTTCCAGCTGCGTCATCGCCTTGTAGAAGATGCCCTGCGCGGTGCTCTTCTTGCCGTCCCACATCAGGTTGTTGACAAACTTGTTGGCCAAGGTCGATCCGTAGATCGGATCCGGCATCGGTTCGCGCTTGGCAATATGGCCTTTTCTAGGCATTTACAAACTCCTCTTCCCTGCCTCTTCGGCGGTACTCCCGGCCATCTCCCACTTGAGACGCCGGATGGTTTAAAAATCGATTACGACTTCGGCCGCTTCGCTCCGTACTTGGAGCGGCTCTGTCTGCGGTTGGCAACTCCCACCGAGTCCAGCGTTCCACGGATCACGTGGTAGCGCACGCCCGGCAAGTCCTTTACGCGGCCGCCGCGAATGAGCACAATCGAGTGCTCCTGCAGGTTGTGGCCAACGCCAGGAATATAGGTCGTGACCTCGATCCCGTTCGTCAGGCGCACGCGGGCAACCTTCCGAAGAGCCGAGTTCGGTTTCTTTGGCGTCTGGGTATAGACGCGGGTGCAGACCCCACGCTTTTGCGGGCAGGCCTGCAGCGCAGGGCTTGCCGTCTTGTAGCGCGGCGCCTTGCGCCCCTTACGCACCAACTGATTAAACGTAGGCACTCTTGCAGCTCCTTTTATTCGGACGCACTGTGGCGCCACTGGCGGCCGCGCCCGCTTATCCGGCGGGCGACGCCGCTCACAACCCACTCAGGGCTGGCCGAGCCATCCGCTCGCGCGGCGCTCAACCATACTCTCCGCAATCGCAATTGCGGGGAATTCTCACGTTTCCTGGATAGAGGCGGCGACGGTGATGCTTTGTCCCCGGTCAATTGCCCAGGCATTTTGCCTGAATCTCCGCCGGGAGCACTCCGTTTCGCAACCTGAACCTGCATACCCCGTAGCCATGCGCCACGGGCAGCGCAGATTCGTTTCAGCGAGGAAGCCCTTACTTCAAGCGCCGTGAAGCGCCATTAGGCTGATCGTACAGTAAAAGCTCGACAAACCACACAGACAAGCCAGACAGACTCGCAGAACCATTCAAATATAACAACACGTTCGCCAGCCGGTCAACCAGCCCGCACTCAATTTCCTTCGGTTCCATTCCGTCCCGCTCGTCCGCCAACCCTCCGGTCGCGATGCGACTTTGCAAAACCACCAGTCCAGAGTACACTTTGGATCAATTCAGCTCTGCGACACGACCCGCCTGAGCCTCTATGCCAACCCTGGTGCCAGCAGCGTCCCCTGCCTCCGTCCCCGTCGATCGCCTGTCCCCTGCGCCTCGCCGAGGGCTCCGGGTCACGGCGCTGATCTTCCCCGCCGTGCTGTACCTGCTGGGCGTTTTCTGGGTGCTTGCCGCCGCCCTACCCGCCACTCGAGGTCACCTTGTCTACGCCTTGGACGATACCTACATCCACATGGCCATCGCCAAAAACCTGGCCGCGCATGGCGTCTTCGGAGTCACCAGCCACGGGTTCGTATCCGCATCGTCATCGATTCTCTGGCCGCTACTGCTTGCAGGCCTCTTCAAGATCTTCGGTCCGCTGGCCGTCATCCCCTTGATTGCGCAAATCGCAATCGGAATTGCTCTGCTTTGGCTTTCCTGGGAGGCGCTGAACCGCGCAGGGATCACTTCCAACCTGTACGCGGGAGCCGCACTCAGCGTCCTGGTTCTGACGCTGCCCATGGTGCCCATGACCTTCGTTGCCATGGAACACCTCCTGCAGCCACTCGCAACCCTGCTGTTCGCAATGGTCTCCGTCCGCTACCTGAACGCCTCGCGCCTGAGTCTCCGTCCCGTCCTGCTTTGTGCCGTCTTGCTCGTCGCGGTCCGCTATGAAGGTCTGTTCCTTGTCGCCGCGGTCGCTCTGCTCTGTCTGCTGCAGAAGAAACTTCTCCCGGCCATGGCCGTTGCCGCCGCCGGCTGGGTGCCCGTCACGCTCTTCGGGCTGTACAGCATCTCCCACGGCGGATTCTTTCTGCCCAACTCCCTGCTCATCAAGGCCCGTCCGATTGGGCTCGCCACTCTGCTGCGGCTGCGCACCATGGCAACCGACTGTCCCGAGGTCTTTGTGCTGGCGTTGGTCGCGCTGCTGATGTTGGCTTTCGGCAGAAATGCCCGACGCGGGAGCCGGCAACTGCTGCAGTTATTTCTCATCACTGCCTTGTTGCACCAAATGTTTGCCTCCTATCGCTGGTTTTACCGCTACGAGGTCTATCTGGTGGCCCTGGGTGTGATCGCGGTGTCCATCGCCGCATGGGATCTGTTCGCCAACGTCTCTGTCTGGACCGCAGCCGCGCTCCTGCTTCTGGCCAGTTTCCTGGCCATTCCCCTGTTTATGCGCGCATACCTCTCCTTCACCGGCACGCCGCGGGCCATGGCGGACATCTACCACCAGCAGTACCAGATGGCGCAGTTCTTCCGCGCCTATTACCCGCAGGGACATATCGCACTCAATGACATTGGCGCGGTTTCCTTCTACGCCGATCCCTACCTGACCGACCTTGCCGGTCTCGGCAGTACGGAGATCGCGCGCGCCCGTCTAGGCACGCTCGCCACAGGCGATCTGAGGTACGATTTCCTGCACAATGCCGCGGCCCAGGCTACCGTCCGGATCAACCATGTCGAGGTCGTCGCGGTCTACGACGACTGGTTCGGCTTTCAGCCGGGCCACATCCCGCCAGGCTGGATCAGGGCCGGCGCCTGGAGCGCTGCGCATAAGACGGTGATCGGCGGCTCCATTGTGTCCTTCTACGGCGTTGGAGACGAAAACGCCGCGCGCCTCCAAAAGAACCTCGCCGCATTTCATCCCCGCCTGCCCCAATAAATTGCGGGTATGGCGACCCCGTGAGCAGGCAATCCCTCAGGCCTGTTCCCGCTACCTGCTCCTGATCCACCCAGCCGCGTTCCCGCTCTGCATGTATGATCGTGTACAGAAACTCTGCCATGCCCGCGCCGCAGAATATCCATCAACCGCACGCCGGACAGACGACTCTGCGCCGCTACCGCCACTTCCTCATTGGCGCGCTCATTTATCTTTTCCTGGTTCAGTGTGCTGTCCTGTTCCGCGGCATTCCAAAGGCCGTTGCCGGTTTCGCCGATTTCCGTTCCTTCTACGCCGCGGGGTACATGGTCCGCTCAGGCGACGCACACCGCCTTTATGACCTGAACCTGCAGGAGCAAGCACAAACTCTCGTCACCCCGGAACGCGGCGTCCTGCCGTTTCTGTACCCTGCCTATTCCGCGCTGCTGTTCGTCCCACTTTCGCTGTTAAGCTGGCGCAGCGCTTATCTTGTTTTCTTCGGCGTCAATCTGCTCCTGCTCTGGCTCTCGGCCAGGTTCCTGCGCGACAGCCTGCCGCACTTGTCGGGACTTTGGCCACCGCTGCTGCTGGTTTTATTCTTTTGTTTTTTCCCCGCCGGGGAGGCCCTGATGCAGGGCCAGACGTCGATCCTTTTGCTGGCGCTTTACTGCGCCGCTTTCGCCGCTCTGCAAAAAGGCCGTCCTCTTCGCGCCGGGGTCTGCCTTGGCCTGGCCATCCTCAAGATGCAAACCGCGCTGCCCGTCCTGTTGCTCTTTCTTCTCTGGCGTCGTTGGCGCGTGGCCGCCGGATTTCTGGCCGGTGCGGCCACAGCCCTGGCTGTATCGTTATCCATCACTGGATATCCCGCCTTCCTGCAGTACTGGCGTTCGCTGTTCCTGATGGCCACCAGCGCCTCCGGAGTTACCTCCCGGTTCGCCATCGCTCCGGCAATGATGCCCAACCTGTTCGGACTTGCGGCGCTGCTCTCCGGTGGAGCAGCCTGGGGTTCGCGCCTCGCCGCCGCCATGTCGCTGCTCATCGTCCTCTGGATCGCCTCACGGCCCTGCTCCCTGCCCACAGCTCTCATCGTCGGACTCCTGCTCAGCCGTTATCTGGGGGTGCACGACCTGGTGTTGTTGCTCCTGCCCATGTCTCTCGCTCTGAACTATTTCTTGGAACACCCGGACGAGTTCCGCGCCCGGGCCCTCGCGATAACCTCGGCCGTTCTTTTGCTTCCGCCAGCCTACCTCTTTCTGATGGGGAGGAGTCTGCTCAGCGCACTCGCCGTGGTTCTGCTGGCGTTCCTGTTCTTTCTCGCCTTACCCGCTACCGGCCGCGAATCCGTGGCGCAGACGCCCTGACTCTCCGGCAACGTTGCGCAACCATTGCCAAACCAATAACCCTTCGAAATCCAACGATTGACCGCTCGATTACTCCTTTAGCCGCGAGAGAACGTCATGATTGCCGCTCGTCGCGGTAAACTTGATCATGTACAACCGTTTGGACCGGGCCCATCGACTCATCGCTGTAATCTGCGCCGTTGTCACCCTTGTCAGCTGCGGAGTGTTGCTGGTGTGGGACGCTGTTCCCAGCCGCTTTCCCGCCCGCGCGCACGACGTTCTCGGGGCCTTTCCGCTGGCCATGATCGCCGCCGCCTATCTGGTTTACCAGATCGCGCATCGGCCTCCGGTCCGGGAATTCCTCAAGGCCATCATGCTCGCCGTGGCATTTCTGTTCTGGGCGGCCAATCAACTTTGGCCGGATCTCCGCCAGGCGACCCTATTCAACGACATCGCTATCGTGCTCTTCGTCCTCGACGTTTTCCTGGTCATCATCGGCTGGCCGCCGTCTTCTCCGGACGAATCCTTCGCTGAGACCTACAGCGAGGTCGACCAACAAGGGTGACGGCTCTCAGATTGGAGTTCTAACTGGCCTGCTCGCCCAGCGCCGCCACCGCGTCGCGCCGCGCCCGCTCCAGGGAATCCTGCATCTGCTGATGGCACTGCTTCATCTGTTCTTCGTTCGCCTCGGCTGGAACGTGAATCAGTTTCGTCCAGCGAACATGCACCTTGGAGAAGGGTCGCGGAATCATCATGGCATCCCACGAGCGCAGTATCCACGGCCGCTGCACCGCCAGGTAGAAGCACAGGATCGGCACCCCGCTCATCTTCGCCAGCAGCACCGGACCGGGCTTGGCCACGTAGCGCGGACCTCGCGGCCCGTCAATGGTGAAGGCCGCAATGTGTCCGTTGGCCAGCACGCGGTTCATTCCCAGCAACGCTCCCGAGCCGCCGCGCGAACTCGATCCGCGCACCGCCGAAAAGCCAAAGAGTTCGATGATGCGGGCAATATATTCGCCGTCAAAGCTGCGGCTGGTGATCACCGCCATCCCGCGGTCTCGAAAATAATACGTAGCTGGAATGACCGCGCGATGCCAGAATGAGCCGATCACCACCGGAGGAGGATCTCCGTTTTCGACCCCGCTGCCCGGCTCCGAGGACCACTCGAAGCGCAACGTCCGTCCGATGAGCGAAATCAGCAAATATCCGACCGATGAGATCCACCACAATGCCAGTCGCTGCCGCCAGGTAAACCCTGCGGCCTCGTCTGACTCGCGATCTGCGGATGGAGTGCTCACCCTTGAAATTGTATCCTGCGCCGCGCAGGCGCTTGCAGCCGACGGAAGACTGACTAACGCGAAAGCGTTTTGCCGTCTCCGTCAGCGGTGGGCGTTGGCCCAGGCTACAGCGGCTTTCATGCGGCGGAATGGCGCCGGATGCGAGTGGAAGAGAATCTCCACCCAGCGCGAAGGTTCACGCTCGGAGAGATTTTGCGCGGCAAGTTTTTCCATCGCGGTGCAAAATGCCTTCACCGAACCCAGGGTTTTCCATGCGTAGGCGTCGGCCTGGCGCTCGTTGAAACGCAGGTAGGCGTTCATCAACGGCAGCAACAGCAGCGAAATTGCCGTGGCAACAAGTATCATCAGCGGCAGGTTGGCAAAGTCGATCTGGTCGTAGCGCTTCCAGTCGAAGGCCGCCCAGCGAACCGCCAGCTTCAGGCACCAGAAGCCGAGAAAGGTAACCACGCCCTGCACCGCAATGGACTTCAGCATATGGCGGTAAACCTGGTGACCCAACTCGTGCGCCAGCACCGCCTCGATCTCATCATGATTGCAGGTAGCCAGCAGCGTGTCTGAAATCACGATCCGCCGCGTGCGTCCCAGGCCCATCAGAGCGGCATTGGCTTTCTTCGTTTTCTCCGAGAGGTTCCACTCGTACACGCCGCGAACCTTTGCTCCCGCTTTTTCGCTCATCCGCGTCAGACGCGCCGTCAACTCCTCATCGGCCAGGGAGCGGAAGCGGAAAAACAACGGAAACAGCAGAACCGGCGCGAGTTGCGCCAGCAGTACATTCAGCAGCATGAATAGAATCCAGCACGTCACCCACCACCACTGCGGCTGCAGGCGGATCAGCAGGTATAGCATCTGCACCAGAACCTGGCCGAAGACGAACGTCAGGGCAAATTCCTTGCTCTGGTCCCATGCCCAGCCGCGCAGGCGCTGGTTGCTCAGGCGGTAGCGATGTTCGATGAGGAAGCTGTAATAATCCGGGCCGAGGCTAAGCAATTTGGTGAGCAGCAGCAGAATGGTTGTGTAAACGAACAAGGCCGAGGCGTAATGATCGCCGGCCAAGCGCACTGCGAAGTTGCGTATGCCGCTGGTCCAGTCTGCGGCAAGCAGCACCGCCATCAGCGCCAGTCCAAGCAACACGTCAGCCACGCCGATATAGCGCAAAAGACGATGATAGCGGCTTGCCGCATCCGCAGGCAGGGCGCCTGTGCCGGAGAAATTCAGATGCGGAGTCGTCGGTTCCATGCAATTACCCTCACTGTGCAAGAGCCGTCCGCGCTCCCCGATCATCCTGCGAGCCGCACGACGCCGCCGGACGGAATGCTACTTCAGCTCCGTAACCGTAGCACCCGGAGGAATTCCCATTTGAAACTGCTCCGGTTTCAAAGGTATATTCAACGCGAGCTTCACCATCTTCAGGCCGATGCTGTACTCCTCCTGCGGCCGCTCGATTTCAATCAGCGAAGGAAACTGCACTCCGTCGTAATCCTTAAAGTCGGAGTAATGGGCATCCGTCGCTACTTCGCCCTTGTCGTCATAGATGGTCTGGCGGTAAATCTGCAGGTCGGCCCGGTTGAAATAAATCTTCCGCTGCAGATGCCAGGTTTCCTGCGCTCCGCGCAGGATGATCAGGAGTTGGTAGTTCGGCTGGGTCAACGTCTTGTGGGTTTTCTCGTCCTCAACCTGCTGCACGCCCCCTTCGAGCACGGCAATCTCATCGGTCTCGTCAACCGCCGGCATCAGCAGGGCATCGTAAATCGCCTGGGGCCGCAGGTTCTCCAGGGGGTTGGTGCTGAGCTTGGTGACTTTGTCTGTGCCTGTTATAAAGCGGTTCTTGGGAGGAATCGACAGTTCGAAGTGATTGCCGTCGCTCACCATGTCAAAGGCCCGGCTGCGCACAATGGGCAGCAGACCGATCATGCGAAGCAACTTTGGCTTCTGGGCCAGGATGTAGCCGCTGATCTCCTGGTACTCGATGACCTTGCCCTTTTTCTCGCCCCCTACGGTGGTGTCAATTTCAACCGTGGCGTTCATGGTTTGCACGCTCGCGGCCATCTGCCCGACCCGCGCCGCAAGTTCCTGCGCCGTGGCGGTCTGCAATGGGGCGAGAGAGCGCCTGGACTCCACCCGGTGCGAGCGAAACAGGCAGCCGGTTGTGCAGCACAGGCACAGCAGGGCAATTGTCAGTCGAACTCGTTCCATCACAGGCGAAGCCTATCCCCAGTCGATCAGTATTCAGCAATTTCCAGTATATAGGGTGAAAGGGAGGGAACGGCCCGGGACCGGACATCCCTGAAGGATTCTGCGCCTCCGGCGCGGCACCGGCATGAAAGGACATCAATGAGTCTCGCCGTCGTAGGCGGCCGCTGCGGTTAAGCCGGCCTTATTGTTGCCCGCCGGAGCCTCCGGCGGCGGCGCACCAGGAAACTGCTCATCCTTCTTGTCGGCGATGGCCACCTTCATGAAATCCATCCAGATCGGAAGCGCCGCCTGGGCTCCGGTTTCCTTGTTTCCCAGCGTCTTCTTTTCGTCGTAGCCCACCCACACGCCACAGGTGATCGACGGTGAGAAGCCCATGAACCAGGCGTCGGTAAAGTCGTTGGTGGTGCCCGTCTTGCCCGCCAGCGGATGGTTCAATTTGCTGGCGGCATAGCCGGTGCCGTTCCGCACCACGCCTTGCAGCATCTCCACCATCACGCGCGCCGAATGAGCGCTGAGCACGTCGCGCACGTCGGCATAATCCTGCTCCATGACATGCCCGTCGTAATCGGTCACCTTGTGGATGAAGTGCGGACTCAGCCGCACGCCGTCATTGGGAAAAACCGTGTAGGCCGCGGTGTGCTCCAGCAAGGTCACTTCCGCCGAGCCCAGCGCTACCGGCAGATAGGGCTGGATCTCCGAGGTGATTCCGAATTTGTGCACGTACTCGATCACCCTCTTGATGCCTACGCGCTCCGCCAGTTTGACGGCCGGAATATTGCGCGACTCGGCCAAGGCGTGGCGCAGTGTGATCGTCCCCTCGTACTTGTTGTCGTAGTTATGGGGCGTCCAGGTTCCAGAGACGCTGGGAAAACTAATGGGCGAATCCACGATGGTGTCATCGGGCATGGCGCCCTGCTCCACCGCCGCCGAATACACGTAGGGCTTGAACGAGGAACCCGTCTGCCGCAGCGCCTGGGTGGCACGATTGAACTTGGATTCCTCGAAGTCTCGGCCTCCCACCATGGCGCGAATCTCGCCGGTGTTGTTGTCGATGGCCACCAGCGCGGCCTGGGCGCCGGAGTCCTGTTCCAGCGAAAGTTGCAGCTTTTGCTCCGGCTCCACGGCGGTCACGCGCACGTACACGACATCGCCCACGGAAAGAATCTCATTCGGCGAGCGGTGACCGGTCCAGGCCATATCGGCCGGGCGGATCTGCCCGTGATATTTGCCGATTTTGATGTCGGCTTCCCCTTGCGTCACTCCGGTCACCAGAGCATGAAAGTAACTGCCGGGTTCCGGTGACTGACTCCAGTCGGGATGCTCATAGAGGAACGGGTCATCGCCCTCGGCAATCACGTTGACTACATGCCCCTTCCATCCGTGCCGCCGCTCATAGGCCGCCAGTCCGTCCAGCACGGCTTGGGTCGCCGTCTTCTGCAATTCCATGTCCAGCGAGGTATAGACCCGCAACCCGCCCTCGTGCACCTGATCGGGCCCGTACTTTTTCTCCAGGTAGCGCCGTATCTCCTCCACAAAGTCGGGAGCCACCGCGTTGGGTTCCGACTGCAGGCGAAGATTCAGCGGACGGCTCTTGGCCTCCTGCGCCTGCTGCGCGGTGATGCGGCCGTCCTCCATCATGTTGTTGATGACCAGGTTGCGGCGGCGCAGAGCCTTCTCGGGATTATTGATCGGCGAGTAGGCGCTGGGCCCTTTGGGAAGTCCCGCCAGCAGCGCGGCTTCGTCGATCGTCAGCTCCTTGGCGGGTTTGCTGAAATAAAACTCCGAGCCCGCTTCAAAGCCATAGACTCCATGCCCCAGGAAAATCTGATTGGCATAAAGTGTGAAGATCTGCTCCTTGGTGAAGCGGCGCTCGATCTGGATGGCCAGAATCACCTCCTGCAGCTTGCGCCCGAACTTGCGGTCCGGACTGAGGAACAGGTTGCGCGACAGTTGCATGGTGAGAGTGGAGGCTCCCTGTGCCCGCGATCCGCTGGTGATGTCACGATAGGCCGCACCCATGATGCGCCACAGATCGATGCCCCAGTGCCGCTCGAAATCCTTGTCTTCAATGGAAATGACCGCGTCACGCAAAACCTTGGGATAGTCCTCGTAGCGGGCGATCACCCGCCGCTGCAGGGCGAAAGAGCCGATCACCTTGCCCTTCTGGTCATATAGTTCGGTGATCGAGCTAGGACGATATCTCTCCAGATCCTCGACTTGGGGCAGATCCGTGGAATAGACCAGCAGCAGCCCGACCAGCGCGCCAACCAGTGCGGCAGCCACCACCGCCAGCCAAAAGATCACCCGGCGGACCAGGCGGGTTGGTTCCTCGGGCACGGTGGGCTTCGCCAGTTGATCGGAAAGCGTGGTCATCTCAGGTGAGGGTCAGGGCAAGCATATCATTTCGGCCGGCCTCACCGGCGCACGAGGGAGACGGAAGGCGCGTCCACCGGGTCACTCACCTTGGGGTTCCAAGCGATGATGCCGCGCCTCCATCCAATTCTGGAGAATGAGCACGGCGGCCAACTGATCGACCACGGCGGCGCGTTTTTTGATCGACATTTCGGTTTCGCGCAGCACGCGGTTGGCCTCCACGGAAGTCAGGCGTTCATCCCACAGATGGATCGGCAGGGCGAAGTGGTGTTGCAGAACTTCGACAAACTCGCGCATCTTCTCCGATTGCCGGCCCTCGGCGCCGCTCATGCGCAGCGGCAGGCCCACCACCAGTTCCACCACGCCGTAGTTGGCGATCACCTCGGCCAGCGCGGCCAGATCGGTGCGCTTGTTCTTGCGGCGAATGGTGACCAGCCCCTGGGCGGTGAAGCCGAGCGGATCGGTCACCGCCAGACCAATGGTCCGTGAACCAACGTCGAGCGCCATGGTACGTCCCGGCGGCTTTTCCGCTTCGTAGTGCATCTCAACGCAAGTATAGTTCCATCAGAAGCGATTCACAGCCAGCCGTGCCGCGAAGGCCGGGAGAATCAGCAGATGCAGCAGACCACGGACAGCTTCCAGGATGAACCCACCGGCGCCGGAGGACTGCGCCCGCCGTCTCTTCACACGGCGAGTGAAGATGGCCCCGACACGCTCACCGACGCCGAGCGGCGGCGCCACGCCCGCATCCAGAGCGGTTCCCTGGCGGTGCTGGCCACCGGCGGCCTGCTCACCCTGATGTATGTTGCCAAGCTGGTCCTCGTGCTCGTCCTGATCTCGATCCTGATCGCGTTCATGCTGGCTCCCATCGTCGAACTCTGCCAGCGGCTCCGCCTGCCCCGCTCCATAGGCGCGATGTTTGCCGTCCTGCTGATGTGCAGCGCGATGTACGGAGTTTTTTATGTCTCCTACAGCCAGGCCGATCAGTTCCTGAGCGCCCTTCCCAAGTACTCCGGAAATATTCGCCGCGTGCTCAACCAGGTCCGCCTGCGCGCCGAGCGCGTCCGCCAGACCACCCAGGGCGTGCTCCCCGAAGAAAAACCTGAAAAGGGCACGGTCACGGTTCGCGAGTCCTCTGACTGGTTCGATGCATTGACCAGCGGCGCGCTCGGGGTCACCGAAGCCGTCGTGATGGCGGCCTTCGTCCCATTCCTGGTCTTCTTCATGCTGAGCTGGCAGGACCACGTGCGGGCTTCCACCGTGATGCTGTTCAGCGCGGAGAGCCGCCAGACTGCCTTCGTCACCCTGGGACTGATCTCGCAGATGATCCGCGGCTTCATCGTGGGCAACTTCATCATTGGGATGATCCTCGGCGTCACCAGCTCCATCGCGTTCTGGATTCTCGGCGTACCCTACTTCTACGTCATCGGGATGATCAGCGGAATCGTCAGCCTGCTTCCCTACCTCGGGATCGTGCTTGCGATTGTGCCTCCCGTAATCGTCAGCCTGGGTCTGCTGACCACCGAGCGCTTCGTCGCCATCGTGGCGGTGGTCGCCGTCAGCCACGTGATCGCCCTGAACCTGCTCTATCCCAAAATAATCGGCCGGCGTCTGCGGCTGAATCCCCTGGCGGTAACCCTGGCTCTGCTCTTCTGGGGCTGGCTCTGGGGAGCCATGGGACTGGTACTGGCCGTTCCGCTCACGGCCGCCCTCAAAATCATCTTCGACCACGTCGATAGTCTGGAGGCTTGGGGAGCCTGGCTGGGAGAGTAATCCGGCCAACAAAATGCGCAGCCAGCAGGCTGCGCTCCGATGACTCGGTGTGACGCTTACACTTCGAAGCTGGTGGCCTCCGGCCAGCGCAGCTTGCATTTGATCAGGGCGTGACGGAGTTCCTCTTCCACTTCCTCTTCTTCGCGTCCCCGGGCCATCGCCATCTCGCTGATCAGCAGGAAGCGCGCCCGTTCCAGCATCTTCTTTTCGCGGAAGCTGAGCGGCTTGCCCGCCGCCAGAACCAGCAATCCCTTGAGCACGATGGCCACTTCCAGCAGGGAGCCGGTGCGCATCTTGTCGGAATTTTCCTTGAAGCGGTTCTTCCAGTCGGAGGTGCTTTCGCACTTGCCGTCCGAGAGATACTCGAGGATTTTCTGCGCCTCGGAATTTTTGACAACCCGGCGCAACCCGACCGCCTCGGCGTTCTGGAACGGCACCATGACCTTGAGGCTGCTCGAACGAATGCGCAGCAGGTAGAAGCGCTCGACCGAACTACCGATCGTGCGGCTGGAGATCTGCTCGATTATCCCTACCCCGTGATTAGGGTAGACCACCTTTTCGCCGACGCTAAATGGGTTTGTGGTCATTCATAAACCTGGCAGACAGGGCCAAGCTGTACCTCATTATACGTTTAGCTGCCAAGCAGGGTCAAAGCAATTCGGATTGTCCCCCGGCGCGCTATAATGGAGCGTTGTATCCCGCTGCCGGGCCACTCGGCTTGGCGCGCATAAAGGTTTGTCGTAAATGCCCGAACATGTAAAGAAGAAGCTGCAGGAAGAGATCGATATACTCGAACACGAACTGAACCACGAACTGCCCGCCGAACTCAAAAAAGCGGTAGCGATGGGCGATCTCTCCGAGAACGCCGAGTATCACATGGCCAAGCAGCGCCAGGAGTTCGTCCGCGCCCGCCTCGGCATGATGAAAAAGCGCATGGCCGAGCTGTCGCTCATGAACCTCTCCAATATCCCCCGCGACAAGGCCGCGCTGGGCTCTACCCTGGTGGTCTTCGATTCCACCAAGGAGGAGGAGATCGTCTACAAGCTGGTGACCAGCGAGGAAAGCGACGTCACCAAGGGCCTGGTCTCCACCACCTCGCCCATCGGCCGCGCGCTCATGGGCAAAAAGGTCGGCGATGTGACCACGGTGGTCACTCCCGGAGGCACCCGCGAATTGGAAGTGCTGAAGCTGGCCACCATGCACGACAGCGCCGAGGCCGAGAAAGCGAACGGACAAGCATGACCTGGACCAGCGCCGTCGGGAGATATTGTGGAGTTCTGCTCTACAAGATCGTGGATGGCCTTGCCCTCACCCGCATCTCGCCCAACATGTTGACCTTCGTCGGCTTGGTCATCAATGTGGCGGCGGCTCTCTTTTTTGGCTTTGCCAGCTCGGATAACAACCAGCCCCGCCGCTTCATCTTTGCCGGGCTGGTCATCATCGGCGCCGGCATCTTTGACATGGTGGACGGCCGCGTGGCGCGCGCCACCAACCAGGTCACCCTCTTCGGCGCGTTTTTCGATTCCGTCATCGACCGCTACTCCGACGTGGCGATCTTCTTCGGCTTGCTGGTCTATTACGCCCGCGCCAACCGCTTCTTGTACGTGGTGCTGGTTGCCTTTGTCATGACCACCTCGGTCATGGTCAGCTACACCCGCGCCCGCGCCGAGTCTCTCATCCCCCTCTGCAAGGTCGGCTTCATGGAGCGCCCTGAGCGCATCGTGCTGGTCATTATCGGCGCCCTCACCAATCACATGGCTCCCGTGCTGTGGGTTTTGGCCGTCCTCTCCACCATCACCATGATCCACCGCATCCGCTACACCTACGTGCAAAGCACCGCGCAGGAAGCCGCCGACCGGCAGACCGCTTCCGTCTCCTAAGCGCGGGTCGCGCACATCCCATGCGAATTCCCGCCACACTCCTACTGCTCACTACCAGCCTCTTCGCAGCCCCGCCCCGCTGGACGCCAGCCAGCTTTCGCGGCCTCGCCGTGGGAAGCGCACACCGCAGCGAAGCCGTCCGCCTGCTGGGTCCGCCCGACTCCGATACCCGCACCCGCGACGGCGAAGAGCTGATCTACAAGACGCGAGGCGACCACCAGGGAGACCTCGCCGTTCGCCTCGATCCATCCGGCGTCATCGTTGAGATTAAGGAATCGTTTCCCATCGCCATCCCTCGCTCCCGCATGTACAAGGAGCTGGGACAGGACGCGCTGACCGCGCACTTCTCGCAGGCCCGATGTGCCGCCGCCGCGCTGTATCGCGATCCCGCCGGAGCCATCGAGCTCACCCTCTATCCGGCGCGCGGCATCGTCCTCTGGCCCGACCAGTTCGGCTACGACTTTGCGGCCATCCTCTACGTTGCACGCCCGCCCGGAGCCAGCCGTGCTCCAGCTTGCGTATCGCAGCGCTGAAACCTGCCTGTCCGTTTTTGTGCATTACACTTGTTTTTCGGAGGTGTGCCTTGCGCTTTCGCGTTCCTGTTGCAATCTGCCTGCTGCTTTGCTTCGTCATTTTCATGCCGGGCTGCCATCCTCAAAAGCCTGCCGCCAGTGAGCGCCGTTTTCCCATCGAGGGCCGTGTCGTCGCCGTCGATGCCGCTACCCACACCCTGACGCTCGACCATCACGAGATCCCCGGATATATGAAGGCCATGACCATGGGCTTTACCGTGCGCGATGCATGGGTCTTCAACGTCGTCCATCCCGGTGACACCGTGCAGGCAACCTTGGTGGTGGATGACGACACTTACCTGGAAAACATCTCCGTCACCGAGTCCCGCGGCGCGGCCGATCTTTCCTCCACCTCGCCCGTGCACCTGCCGCAAACAGGTGAAACTCCTCCGGACTTCCGCTTCCTCAACCAGGACGGACGCCCCATTCACCTCGCGCAGTTCCGCGGAGAGCCTCTGCTGCTCACCTTCATTTATTCCCGCTGCCCTCTGCCGGACTACTGCGTCCGCATGAGCAACAACTTTGTCGAGATCGCCAAAACATTGCAGAGCTCCAACCCCGCCGCCTTTGCCAAACTGCAGATGCTCTCCATCACCCTCGATCCCGAGTTCGATGATCCCAAAGTTCTGCGCGCCTACGGCAAGGCCTACGCAGGGGCTGTCGATCCCAATCTCAAGCATTGGAGCTTCGCCACCGCTTCCCCGGCGGACATTCGCAAGACCGCCGAATACTTCGGTCTCTCCTACGAGCAGCAGAACGGCCAGGTCATCCACAACCTGCGCACCGCACTGCTGGACGCCAACGGCAATATCTCCGAGCTCTATCTGGGTAACCAGTGGAAGCCCGCCGATGTGGCCGCCCAACTTCGGGAGTTGCAGAAGTAGCCGCGCATCATCGAGGCAAATGTGAACGCCCGATGAATCTTTTGCCCTGAGGAACGCATCCATCCTTCAATGAACGGGGCCCTGCGGAGCGCGGCGCGCGGTGCGGCCCGGATGACCTCCGGAGACCGCGCCGGTACCTTGCTCCGGCTGCTGTTTGCCATTGCGCTGCTCGAGGTGGCGCTGTGGGCGCCGCTTCCGGTCGGCGTACTCTTTGGGATCGGGGCTCTGTGGTATATCACCCGCCAAGTCAACAAAGCTGCCAGCAGCGTGCGCTCCCTCGGACTCGATCTGAAGGGACTGCTGCGCGAGTCGTGGCTGCTGGGCGCGACCCTGGGGCTGGCGCTGACGATGCTGGCCGTCGCCTATTTTTCCGGCTCGCTACACCGTCTCTGGGGACTTCGACATCCCTGGTTTGCGGTCGCGATCTACACCGGCTGGTGCTTTGTGCAGGAGTTCATGTTGCAGTGCTTCTGCCTGCGCATGCTGCGCTCCATGGTCTCGCGGCTAAGCTCGTTTCTTCTCTCCGGAGTGGTCTTCGCGGTGGCTCACCTGCCCAACCCGAGCCTCACCTTCGTCGCCTTCTTCGCCGGAGTCGGCTTCACCGCCATCTACGCCAGCCGCAAGAACCTGTACGTCGTAGCGCTGATCCACGCCGTGCTCGGTCTTACCCTCTCCGTCAGTGCGCCTGACGCCTGGTTCCACCAGCTGCGCGTGGGCCGCCATTTTCTACAGAGCTCCTCCACCGTCACGGCCAGCGTCGATCCCACCCGTTAAATCATTCCTCCTCCAGCAGATCTCCCACCGGCTTCTTATGCTTGCCGCCGCGGGCCTCCGCCTTCGACTTCGCATCCGGGATCGTCCGGGTCGATTTCGGCGTGCCAATCGTGACGCGGGCCGCATCCTTGACGGCCTTCACCTTGCTGAATACCTTCTTTTTCTGCGCCATCGCCTTCCTCGTTCAATCAACTAGCGTCCTGACTACTTCAACAACCCATCTAATGGAGATTATTAGTTGATAATAATTATTAAAAAAGAATCGTTCTTATCGCTCGTGGCGTCTACTTCGTATGGGGAGTTCTCTCGAATACGAATTTCAGCGGCTCTGCCATGAAAAAAAGCTGGCGGTGACGCACCAGCGGCTGGTTCTGTACCGCGCGCTGATGCACATGCCGGATCATCCCAATCCGGAGCAGGTCTTCGAGCGTGTCCGTCAGGAGCTTCCCTCAATCTCGCTGGCCACGGTCTATAAAACCTTACACCTGTTTCTGGAAACCGGGATCATCCGCGAGGTGAGCCCGCACCACGGCTCGCTTCGCATCGAACCCAATGCAAGCCGCCATCACCATTTCATCTGCCTTCAGTGTCACGCCATCACCGACCTTGCCTGTAGCGACGTCGATGAGTCGCCGCTGAAAAATTCCGTCCCCGAGGGCTTCCGCATCGCGCAGGTTTCGATGGAGGTCCGGGGCCTTTGCAGGCGCTGCGCGGAGAGTGCCTCCGCCTCGGTGGCCTGAACCGCAATCCATTTCAGTTCAAAACTTTCGTTCCTCAAGGAGAATACACATCATGCTGGGTGTCGGAGAAAAGTTCCCCTCGTACTCGCTTACCGCGGTCGTCAGCCTGGAAAAAGACAAGGCGTTCACCACCATCACCGATGAAAGCTATCCGGGCAAATGGAAGATTTACTTCTTCTGGCCCAAGGATTTCACCTTCGTCTGCCCCACTGAGATCGCCGGCTTCGGCAAGCACGACAAAGACTTCAAGGATCGCGACGCCCAGTTGCTCGGCGCCTCCATCGACTCCGAGTTCGTCCACCTGGCCTGGCGCAAGGACCACGACGATCTGCGCAACCTGACCTTCCCCATGCTCTCCGACATCAAGCGCGACCTTTGCTCCGAACTCGGCATCCTCGATCCAGCGGCCGGCGTCGCCCAGCGCGCCACCTACATCGTCGATCCTGACGGCGTGATCCGCTTCGTCTATGTCACCGATCTCTCCGTGGGCCGCGATCCCAAGGAAGTCCTGCGCGTCCTCGATGCCCTGCAGACCGACGAGCTCTGCCCCTGCGGATGGCAGAAGGGCGAAGAAGTTCTCCGCGCTTAAGCGCTCTGCTTGCGATAATCAAACACCGTTTTAGACCAACAACAATCGGGCGCGGTCCCCGCACCGCGCCCATCATCCTTCCATCTACCGCTGGGAAAGTACGAGACCATGACCCTTGAAGCAATGCTGGAAAGCCTGCCCGACTATGCCAAAGACCTGCGCCTCAACTGGTCGTCGCTGGTCAATGCCGCCGAGTTAACCGGCAACCAGAAGTGGGGTTCGTTCGTCGCCGCCGCCTATGGAGCGCGCAGTCCACAGCTGCTGGCCGCCGTGGAGACCGAAGCCGCCGCCCACGTTACGCCTGAAGTGATCGCCGCCGCCAAGGGCGCCGCGGCCATCATGAGCATGAACAACATCTACTACCGCTTCCATCACCTCAGCGCCAATGAAAAGTACGGCACCATGCCCGCGCGTCTGCGCATGAATATCATGCGCGCTCACGGCGCCGATCATCTCGACTTTGAGCTCTGGTCGCTGGTCGTCTCGGCCATCAACGGCTGCGGAAAGTGCGTCAGCTCCCATGAAAAGGTTTTGCTGGAAAAGGGAGTCACCGAGGAGATCATCCTCGCCGGAGTCCGCATCGCCGCCGTGACGCACGGCGTCGCCACCGCACTGGACGCGCTGCAGGCCTGCTGATTTTTAAGGTTGGGATTATTTACGCCGCTGGCGGGTACTGCTCTTCGCTGTCGTGCTCGTCCAGCCGGCACACCGTAATCGCTCTCGACTCGGGACAAAAGTAGTGGCAGGTGCCGCAGGCGGCGCACACTTCGTCCACGTGCTGCACCGGTCGGACGCCGCGCCGGTTCGGCTCCGCGCTCAGCGTCAAAGCCTTCCGCGGGCAGGACTCGACGCAAAGGCCGCAGCCGTTGCATACCTCTGCATTGACCTCTACTTTGCGTTTGGGCTGTCCGGTCATACTTCATCCCCACGATCGTGCCGAAACTTCACACCCTGTCCCTTTTTGCGCGGGCACCCGCTCAGGCTCGCGTGTGCTCTAGTATCCATCCCGGTATCTATTTTTCGATGCGAGTTGTGTGCTGCTCAGTTGTACAGCGTAATCGCGCCCGGCTCCGGGCATAAGTAGTAGCAAGAGGCGCAACCCTTGCATACCTCGCCCTGCTGCTGCACGGGATACACCCCGTAACGGTTCGACGCCGTGCTGATTTTCAAAGCGCTGCGCTGGCAGCGATCCACGCAAAGACCGCAGCCCGTGCACTCTTCCCGGTTGACTTCAACCCTGGTTGCCATTCCCGTGTTCATAGGTTCCCCTCGCAGAGTATAAAAAAATCGTTGCAGCCTGGTTACGCCCGGTTGAACATTTGCATAATCCGGATGGGCGGTCCGGATCATCGTCTCGGCACGCTGGCGAAGGGTGCATGCCTTCGCGCTACGGGGCGCGGCCCGTCCCTATTTTTTCAGCTCCGCCAGCCGGGCTTCCCTTACCTTTTCGTGTCCGCGTGCCGCATAGTACATGGCGCGGTCGAAGAACTGGTCCACCATCTGCATCAACGCCAGTTCCCCGAAGATCTGCGAAGTGTTCTCCAGCGCTTCCTGGCTCCTCAGGTACTCCCAGAGGTTTTCCTTCACCAGCACGATGCACCACAACAGCTCGCTCGCCGGAACGCACTGCTCGGCTCGCCGCGCGCCGATCATGGTGTAGCGGCGCGCAATATCCTCTTCCGTCTTGGTCACCAGCCACTGGCCCAGCTGCCCGTAAATCCCGGCAACCAGGGTCTTCAACTCCTCGCCGGAGACGCGGCTGTAAGTCGCGCAGCGCTCTGAACTCGCGATTCGGCACTCCAGTGTTTCGGCAAGAGCGTCGGCATGCAGTTCGATCAAGCGCATCAACTTGTGAGCGATGATGCTCATGGCTCCCTCCGTCGGTTCCCTGATTCTGGCGGGTGAGACAAACTTCTCCCTCACCCCGTGCCGGCGCGCTACTCGGTCAACTTAGTCTGTCCTGCTTCCCCCGACCCCAGCCATGATTATAATCACCTGCTCCGGTGACATTTGTCACCCCGTCGTTTTCTTTCCGCGCCCGCCGGCCCCTGTGCCAGAATCCCGCTTCTCCGCATACATAAAAACCCGGGAGGATATTTCCCCCCGGGTCGCTTTTGCTCAGAATCGACGTCCGTCGTTGCCGGCGGCCTCGCCGAGCCAGCCGTTAGGCCAAGAAGAACTCTTTGACGATCTCCGCATACTTTTCCGCCGGAACCATCTTGGCGATCTCGGCGTGCGCCTGGCCGCCGTCCTGCGCCGTCGCCATGTTGCTCGTCTCCGGGATGTAGGCGGCCAGCTTCTTGGCGCTGTCGGCGATCAGGTTGCGGGCCATGGTGCCGCCCAGCAGGTTGCGGAAGTTGGTCTTCGCATCCGGGCTGTCCACCTTCATCAGCCAGCTGTTGCCGTACGGATCGGCGGTCAGCGTCTCGGGATGCCGGACCACTTCGTCGTTAATGTCGCTCACCGTGCCTTCGATCGGGGAAACCATCTCCACCAGCTCGCCGTTCACCCGGAAGCTCCAAACCTTCTGTCCCTGACGGATCCATTGGCCGCGTTGCGGCAGGTTCACCGCCTCGGCCTCGCCAATCAGCTTGGCGGCAAAGTCGTCGATGCCGGCGCGAACCAGATTGGGGCTTTCGCCCAGCGCCCAGGCATGCCCCTGATGGAAGCGCAGATGCTCGGGAATCTCGAAGCCTGCCACGATGGGCTGCGCCTTGCGCGCCCCGGCTTCGGCCGCAGGAGCGGTCTGCAGAACATACTCAGGAGCCTTCTTGTTGGTGAAGCGTTCCACTACCAGGCAAACCATAAAGAGTGCGAGAACTAGGATAACCGTCATTGTCTGATCCTCCGCCCCTTGTCTCTGGGGCTCTGTTTGAATTTCGCGGCCTTTTAGCTTTTCTTCTTGGCTTGCCGCGTACGCCCTCTATAAAGCACTCTGCTAGCCAAACCGCGAGTTACCCTCTACTCGACAGAAAACAAGCAGGTTATCCACCGTACTTCTCAGCTGCAGTGGAATTTCGCAACACCTCCAATCGATGCATTTCGCAACGCTCAAATCAGCAACTCTGCCCCGTCGCAGCAGCTCTCTGCACATGGAATCAACAGCTTAGATCGCAGACAACCAAAGCCGAGGCATTTCACAACACTGTTGCGCTTTGCATCGCCTCACGAGCGTTTCGCACAGCCTGTCAAGCCCGCCGCTCAAAAAATATTTTGCCCGCTGCAAAAGTTTGCCGCGTCTTCTCAGTTCGATCGGAGAGCGCAGGAAACACATTGCGGGATTACCCGGCAAACCGGCTGTATAATCGGACTCGATAGCGTTGGGATTGGGTGATCGCCGCCCGCGGGGCTTACGCCGGTTTCGGCCGGAGAGTGCGCCGCAGGGGGAGGAAAGTCCGAACTCCACAGAGCGGTGTGCCGGATAACGTCCGGGAGTGGCGGCTTCAAGGCCGTCCGACGGAAAGTGCCACAGAGAAGATACCGCCTTGGGGCTCCCCTTACCGGGAGGCCCGAGGTAAGGGTGAAAAGGTGCGGTAAGAGCGCACCGGGCGTTCAGTAATGAACGTTGCATGGCAAACCCCACACGGAGCAAGACCAAATAGGGACGGATGAGTTGCACTGCGTTCGCGCAGCGCAATTCTGCGAGCCGGCTCGGTTCGCCAAACGTCCGGGTAGGTCGCTTGAGCGGCGTGGTAACGCGCCGCCTAGACGAATGATCGCCACGGCAGCAATGCCGCACAGAATTCGGCTTACAGATCCCAACGCTTTCTTTGCAATTGTTCAGGGATCATCCAAAAAGTTCGTGCCAGGATCTCGCCACCGACTTTTCCATGGCGAGTTTTTTGGCACTTTTTTTGACCCGCGCTCGTGGTGAACGGTTCCTTCAGCGCCTTCCATCATGCCGGAATCCCAAGTTCGTCGGAGCTACAGACCATAGGGCGCGGGCGGTTCAGTCTTCCTGAAAACGGCGCAGGCCAGCAGTCCCACGCCCAGCACAGCGATAAATGCGATTACAAGCACCAGTGTGTGCTCCGACCACAGATTGGTCACAAGCCGTCTGCCGAAAACAGATGCGAGGTAGGCTATCAGGGTAAAGCGGCACGCCCGTCCTATGCCGAAAGAGAGTGCGAATGCAAGGAAGCGATGATGCATTGCGCCCGCCCCAACTACAAAAATGGAAGTCGGAAATGGTGGCGGGAGGAGTGCGGCTAGCGTCAACGAAAGGCTTCCGAAACGACGCACCAAGACGACGGCTCTATCGAACACTGCTCCCTTCATATGCAAATGATGGAATCCAAGACGTGACAGGCGATAAGCGCCGGACGCCCCGCAAACCGATCCTGCCGTGCTGCACATGGCGTAATAGGGCCACAGTTCCGGGTGCCGGGCGGCCAATACGATCGTGAGCGCGTCAACTGCCCCGAGCGTAGGTAACACCGAGCTATCCAGGGCGGCCAGAATGAACACCCCGATCCCACCCAACTGCCATAGACTTGAGATGAACGATGTCACGAGTTCGACGATCCGGTTTGGTTATCCTGTTCGAGCAGCCCAATCAGGCTCAGCACTGACTATCCCCATAGCCAGCCACAGCAGCAGCGAGTCGGTTCAGCGATCGAACACTTCGTCAAAAACCTCCTGCAAACTGGACAAGTTCTCTGCCACATAAACTCACCTCACTGCGAATGCACACCCCGTGATGCCCCCATCTGGCTTGCGGCGATCCACAATTGCCGTCCAATGGAAGCGTCACCGTTCACTCGCCAACGCATTTAGAAGCTGCGTGACCGCAGCGACCGCGAGCAGGAAGTCGACCCCGTAGCCGTGGATAGTGGGGCTTTCCCGGCGCACGTCGCTGACGAGAAATTCGTAATGACCGCCGTCTGGCCGGATAATGCCGACGTAGTTTCCTTTACAGATGCGGAACTCATTCTCATTTCTCGTAGCCAACGCTCCTTCGCTCCTTATAAGGCACGCAGCATGCCAAACCCTATCCCGGGTTCCACGCCGTGCAGCACGCCTCAGCTACACTTCTAATCTTTTTTGATAGTTAGGTTTGGGCGGAGATATCCCGAAAGCATTATGGCTCGTTTGAATCTGACCCAGGCCCAGGGGAGGGAAAAATTACCCGCGGGCTTACTTATATCGGTGGAACCCGGCACGTTGCATCCCTCTGCGTGCTTCTGGGTTTTTCATGAAGGTGTTCCAAACGAACGCCGACCGCGCATTCTCCGCCATTATCAAAGTGATCCCGGTATCGATTCCGATGACGTCGGTATCGTACCAGTCCTTCGTAGGATTGAAGGCGTTGACGAAGCCGTAGCGGCTCCAGGCATTTGGATATTGAGTTTTGATTGTGCGCAGCACACGCATGGTTGGCTGCGGCAAAAACGGTAGCGAACCCGCCGCGGCGCTGGGGGCGACTGTCCCATCGATGGGGCCCACAGCTGGCGGACCGCCCCAGACGACATAGCCATTTTGTGAATCCGAGGCCGTGATGCCCCATAAACTGTCTCTGTAATCAGGAAACTGCTTCGCCAATGTCAGGCAAAAGAGCCGATGCACATCCGTGGCGATCACTGAGTTCTGGAAATAATCGGCATACTGATCGCGTTGATTGCGAAAATCGAACCAGGCTTGTGAGTACTGATGGACGAAGAGCGGCGCATACGAGCCTATGTAGCGAAGACCCTCATATTCGAATAGAGTGCGTTTCCAAGCCTTCCACATATCGGCCTGGAGAGGATGGGAATACGATCCCAGGCCCAAAAGGTACATCGCCATTAACTCACTGTACAAATCCCATCGGTACGGTAGGAATCCGATTTCGGGCGTCCAACCGTGGGGCAAAAGAGTCGTATCTTCGGATAGCCAGGTCCAATCCACGCGGTTAAAGATGAGGTGCGCTAGCTCTCTGATTTCGCTATCGGGGAAATGTTGGCGGCAGGTCAAAACGCCGCAGAGCAAAAGGGCCGTGTCGATAGAAGAGACTTCCGAGTTCCAGGTTCGCTCGCCGGTATTGATGTCGGCCCAGTGATAGAAAAAACCCCGGTGGACGGGCATATTCTTCCATAGAAACCGTAGGGTAGCCAGAACTTGCGCGCTCGCATCGGAGAGTGCGACAAAGCCCCGTTGGTGTCCAATACAGAGTGCCGTCAATCCGAAACCGGTGGCCGCGATGCTTGCAACCGTGCTGCTTGCGGATGCGCGAACATTACAGCGATCCCTTACCAATCCTGTCTGTGGGTGGGCCTGCTCTACAAAAAACAGACAGTTGGCGCGTTCCAGTTCCTCCAGAAACTGATGATCGTCCGGCGAAAGAAACGTTGGCTCCGGCGGGTTAGCTGGACAGTTCAGGACCTCGCATTGAGCAAACGGCGCAGCCGCACCCAAAGCCAGCATGCCCCTCAGCAGCGCGCGCCGCGTAAGCGTGTTGCCGGTTGAAATATTTCGGTCCACTTGGAATATTGATTCCCGGTGCCATCCCAGGGTTGAATGTTTCGCAAAAAAGAAGCAGAAAACTCGGGTTGCCTGAGAAGCAGCCACGCAAGTACGTCCGGTTCTGCCCTGCGTCAGCACCGATCATCCGTATTCTGGCGGACGGCATCATAACCATGTTATCGAAGGTAGACGTGGTGAGTCGCAGGCAGAAAATGGCGCTTTGGTGCGGAATTGCTGTGCTCGGCGCCGCTCTGATTTCCCTGCTCACGTTGCGCGAAAGAGCTAAGCCCGTAACTCTAACCGGGGTTGTCATCCGGCAGGATTCGGATCCTAGAAAGCAAGAGCCCATCCCCGGCGTGGAGATTGCAGCGGCCGGTGGGCTGGCGCTGCAGGGCGGCCAATCCGATTCCTCAGGATTTTTTCATCTAACTCTGCCATCTGGAATCAAGCCACACCAGCCGATTACGCTTCTTTTCCGGCATCCGGATTACAAGCCACTCACTCAGATCGAGCGGGCCGGAGACATGCTGTATGTTGTCCGGATGTCGCCCATTCCTCGCGCTGCCAGTGTCGTGCCTGGTAGCCCAACCGAGTTCATTTCTCATGTGTCGATCCGGTATACGGTAAGGACCTCGACCACCATGGATGTTGGAAGCGCCGTAAAAACATTCAAAGTGGAAAACATCGGCAACCTCGAATGCAACAATCGGAAGCCTTGTTCGCCCAATGGTAAGTGGAAGGCAACGGATGGCACCATGACAGTGGACGCCGGCGAGGGCAACCAACTCCATAACCCTAGAGTGTCCTGTATCGCAGGGCCATGCCCATTCACGAAAATCGAGTCCGTCGGGCTTGCGGAAGACGGGAGGATTTTCAAGGTAAAGGTTCGGGATTGGTCCGACCCCGCTACCTTCCTGATCGAGGCTGAAGTGGTGCACGCAATGTACGCAGAAAATGTTCGCCAGTCTTACCCTGCGATTTTGGGACGCGCCCTGGATTTTTCGGCGCCCGGCGATGCGGAGGGGGTGAGCCTTGAGGCTGAGGTGAATGGCATTCCTATCATCTTTCCGCTCGGACCAAACCTGTGCCTCAGTTGGGCAGAGTGCACTGCGAAGGCTGAGAAAGACCACAGCAGCGCGTATCACTGCGAGCTAAAACCGACCTTTGATTTCGTCAAATAATTCCGCTGTTCACGCTCCCTGGTCAGTCGATAGCAATCCACCGGCTTTGTGCATCTAAATGTTTCGTTCACTGCCTGACGTTTGCGTGCCGGGAGTAAAGGCGGGAATCTTTTTAGATGGCTGATCAGAAGCACAATGTTTGGAAAGAGCGCGTCACGGCGCTGCGTCAACTACCGCCCGTGCTGAATATTGTGTGGCAGGCAGGGCCTGCAGTCGTTTTCTTCGGTATTGTCTTCCGCATCGTCGCTGCTCTGCTGCCAATCGGATTGCTTGCGATCAGCAAATTGATCATCGACCATATCGTAACCGTGCTTGCACACCATCAACCGGTCCCAGCCGTGCTCTGGTGGCTGGTAGGAGCTGAATTCGCCGTTGCCGCATGTGGCAGCATGATCGCCCGAGTTATCGACTACCTGGATTCACTGCTCGCCGACAAGTACACCCGTCACGTCAGCATAATGGTCATGCAGCATGCAACCAAGCTGGACCTGGCCGCCTACGAAGATCCTGTGTTTTACGATCGCCTCGAGCGCGCCCGCGTACAAGCCACCGACCGGCTGGCGATGATCCAGTCTCTTGGCCGGTTATTGCAACAGGTTGTTACTACCTTGTCCCTATCGATATCGATTGCTTACTTCTCTCCCTGGTTGCTGCTGATTCTAGTATGCGGCGTTGTTCCTGCGTTTTTAGGCGAGAGTCATTTTGCATTTCTGGAGTACGCCAAGAATTTCCGGCAGACTCCCATCCGACGGAACCTCGATTACCTGCGCATCCTGGGGGGCAGCAAGGAGGCGGCAAAGGAGCTGAAGCTATTCGGTCTCGCCAGCTTTCTTACCGGGCGATTCACGGAACTTTCCAATGGCATCTATCGGGAGAATGTCGAACTAGCTGGACGCAGGCTCAGGGTTGGTGCGCTTCTCACTGTGCTGGGAACGCTGGGCTATTACACGGCCTATGCCTGGGTCGTCTGGCGTTGCGTCCATGGTCAACTATCCATCGGAACTTTGTACTTTCTTGCCGGGGCAATTTTGCAGGCGAGCAGCAACATTCAGCAGATTTTCTCGACAGCCTCAAGCATCGCAGACCAGGCTCTCTTTCTCACCGACCTGCTGGCCTTCTTTGCAATGCAGCCAGGCATCTGCTCGCGTCCTGACGCATTGCCCGCACCGCGTCCGATCGTCCGCGGCTTTGAGTTTCGCGACGTCTCGTTTTGCTATCCGGGCACAAAACGGCTTGTGCTGAATCATCTTAATTTCGCGTTGCGTCCAGGTGAGCGCGTCGCCGTCATTGGGCAAAATGGCGAAGGTAAAACCACTATCGTGAAGTTGCTGACGCGGTTGTATGACCCAACCGACGGACAGATTCTGCTCGACGGTGTGGACCTGCGCGATTACAACCTCGAGGATCTTTACAACGAGATCGGCGTGATCTTCCAGGACTTTATGCGATATGAAATGACGGCACGAGAAAACGTTGCGGTCGGGCGAATCGAAGACCTCCACAACATCGGGCGCATTAGCGATTCAGCGCGAAAGAGCCTGGCGGACGAGGTGATAGCCAAACTCCCTGGTGGTTACGAACAGATGCTGGGACGGCGATTTCACGATGGCGTGGATCTTTCCGGCGGTGAATGGCAGCGGTTCGCGCTGGCGCGTGCTTACCTGCGAGATGCGCAGGTCCTGATTCTTGACGAACCCACCGCTGCGTTGGACGCCCGCAGTGAGTTCGAGGTGTTCGCACGCTTTGCGGAACTGACAGAAGGAAAGATGACACTCTTCATTTCGCATCGCTTCTCTACCGTGCGCATGGCCGACCGTATCGTTTTGCTTACGAATGGCCAAATTTCAGAAGAGGGGAGCCATAGCCAGTTAATGGCTCTCAACGGGCGGTATGCCGAGATGTTTGAACTGCAAGCCGCCAGCTATCGTTAGCGGCTATCAGGAGCTCAGATGCTGGAACGCAACACTTTTCCGGGCCGCGATCCGACAGGAGGCATTCCTGCGGGAGGGAAAAGTCATCATGTCCCCGGAGATCTTCTTGAGGCCAGAGCTGCGAAATGTGCCGCCAATATGGTCTGGCTACCTCGCATAAAATCGTCGTCGCATTTTGTGCAGTGGATCGAGAAGCTGAATCAAAAGCTGACGGAAGTGCTGGCCGCGCTCGAATCGGCAAACGCCTCCAACGGTATTGTTGCCAATGGCAGGGGTTGGCAATGCGACAATACAGGCCAATTGCGCTCCGCGCTGGCTTCGCTGGCCGATGCAAAGGCCGCATTGACTCGAAGCGTGTACGTGCGTTACTCTGGCCAGATTTGGCCCAGAATCCTGGTCATTGCCGAAGATCTGCTGGCGTCGCTCGATTACTGTTTTGGCGATTCGGAATTCAGTATCTACCTGCAGGCGATGCAGCGTACCGTTGTGCTGCGCCTGGACGAGTTGAGAGCCATGCCTCAGGCTCTACGGTGTGTTCTGCTCGAACATCTGGTTGGACTTTCAGATCTCATATCGGCAAAAGAAGCGAACCGACCGCGCCGGGTCAATAGCGACTGCCCGGCGGTCATCGAATCCTGTATCCGAAGTCTGCGCGAAATCGATCAGGCACCTTGGCAGGAACTGCTGGAGCCGCTGATTCGGTTCGACGCGGTGTTGCGGGATGATCCGGCAGGCGCCTACGCGCGCATGGATCGAGAGAGCCAGGAGATGTATCGCGCCGCCGTGGTGAATCTGGCGAAACACTCACGACGCTCGGAACTCGAAATTGCGGAGCTGGCCCTCTCACTCGCGCACGAGTCCCTCCAGGCCCGCGAAGACAACCCAGTGCTGGCACAGCGGCGGGCGCATGTTGGCTACTATCTGATCGATGAGGGACGAGATGCACTTCGCCGGAAGACCCATGACGGGTTTTCCTTGCACGAGCGCTGGCGGTCGTTTCTGCACCGCTATCCAGACGAGTTCTATCTGGGAGCCATCGAAGCCCTGACATTAGCGATGGTTTTGGCAGCCCTCCGTTGGGAGGATTTCAACTCGCTGTGGGCTGCCTTTTTTGCGGCGCTTGTCTTGCTTCTGCCATGCAGCGAGAGTGCCGAGCAGATCGTCAACCATCTTGCCTCTTCGTTCTTGACGCCGCGGATCCTGCCTAAGCTCGATTTTCGAAAGGGGATTCCGCAGAACTGCACGACCATGGTCGTAGTGCCCACACTGTTGCTGAGTGAGGATCAGGTGCGGCAACTCACCCGCGATCTTGAGGTGAATTATCTGGCAAATATGAGCGCCAACCTGCATTTCGCCCTGCTGACGGACCTGGCCGACTCAGAGGAGCAGCCGTGCAAAAAGAACCCGCTGGTTGAGCTCTGCGGACAGCTCATACGGGAGCTGAACGAAAAGTACGCGGGGAATGGCGCAGGCAGCTTCGCCATGTTTCATCGGCACCGGGTGTACAGCCCAGGCGAGGGAGTCTGGATGGGTTGGGAACGTAAGCGCGGTAAGCTGCTCGATTTCAACAATCTCATCCTGGGGGAGTACGACAGCTTTCCGTATAAGGCGGGTGATGTATCGATGTTGCCGCAGGTGCGGTATGTGCTGACGATGGACGCTGACACTGCACTTCCCCGCGGATCGGCACAGCGGTTGATTGGGACCCTTGCTCATCCCTTATGCCAAGCCGTCGTCGATCATCGCAATGTCGTTACCCAAGGCTTCGGAATTCTGCAGCCGCGTGTGGCTGTCAGTATCGAAAGTGCGGCCCAATCCCGGCTTGCATCCATCTATTCCGGGCCCACTGGCTTCGACATCTATACGCACGCGACCTCCGACGTATATCAGGACCTTTACGGCGAGGGAACATTCGTTGGCAAGGGCCTGTACGATGTGCGGATCATGCATCGTGTCCTCGATCAGCGTTTCCCGCGCAATGCCATCCTGAGCCATGATCTTTTGGAAGGCGCTTATGCGCGTGCGGGACTAGTGAGTGACGTAGAAGTTGTGGATGGCTATCCCTCGCATTACAGCACCTACGCCCGACGCAAACACCGCTGGGTTCGCGGAGACTGGCAGATTGTGCCATGGCTGTTTTCACGCGTGCCGGACGAGGAGGGGAGCCGCGTGGAAAATCCCATTCCCCTCATCTCGCGTTGGAAGATCGCCGATAACCTCCGGCGCAGCATGGTTGGGCCTGCAACCCTCATTCTTTTCATTGCTGGCTGGATCGTTTTACCTGGTAGCCCAGTCTATTGGACGGTCCTCACGCTTGCCATACTCTTCGCGCCGCCAGCGTTCAACTTCGCGGTAGCCGCAGGGCGCGCAGCTTTCGCCCGCAGTTTTGCTCAGGCGCGCGACGCATGCACATCACTGGGAACGGCGCTCACCAGCGTGTTTCTGTTTCTAACTTTCCTGGTCCACGATGCGCTGGTTTCCCTGGATGCAGCGGTGCGCAGCACATACCGGCGCGCCATCACGCGGGAGCGGTTGCTCGAATGGGAGACCGCGGCTGAAGCAGAACTGGAATCCGGCAAGCGTACCTCGTCGATTGACCTGTATATGGCCTTGACCACGGTCATCGCAATTGCCATTGGAGTCCTGCTGCTCCTGGTGCGTCCGTCCGCGTTCCGGGTTGCACTCCCGATCCTGCTGCTTTGGGCGTGCTGCAGAGGAGTCGAGGCGTGGGTCGACCGTCCTCTTCACCATGAGAGTACGGAAGTTTCGGCAGAGGATCAGATGTTCTTACGTCTAGCCGCGCTCCGCACCTGGCGCTATTTCGCGGAGTTCAGCTCTGCCCGGCATCATTGGCTTCTCCCGGATAACGTACAAGAGGAGCCGAAAAACATTGCTCCGCGCATCTCGCCAACCAACCTCGGTTTCCTGCTGAACGCGCGTCAGCTTGCATGCGAGTTCGGTTATCTCACCATTCCTGAGTTTGTGGAGCAGACACAGCGGACTCTTGAGACGATGACCCAATTGCAGCGTCATCGAGGACATTTCCTCAACTGGTATGACACCCGATCGCTATTGCCGGAGCATCCGTATTTCGTTTCAAGCGTGGACAGCGGAAACCTTGCGGCATCGCTCATCACTCTGAAGGTTGGGTGTACTGCACTTCGGGAAAAGCCGCTGCTCTCGGCCTCTCTATTGGAAGGCTACCTGGACCACCTCACGCTGCTTGCCGCGTCGAACTCTCTGCCCAGCAGGGAACTCAATACGTTTCTGATTGAGCAGGAGATAGCCAAGCAGAAGAACCTCCCCTGGCTGGAGCGCCTGGCCGCTATCGTTTCGGCACCTGTTTCGGCGCCGTATATTCAGATTGATTCAGGCCGAGGGACTGGATGGTTTGCAGCTCAGCTCCAAGAGCGCACAAAACAAACGCGGAAAATATTCGCCGACTACATGCCATGGCTGCTCCCTGAGTTCGGAACCTTGCGCCGTAGTCTCGACATCGCAGCTGGCGAAGAGAGTGTGCCGTCGCTGGCGCAGTTGCCCAGCTTTGTTCAGCACCTTCAGACAACGCTTTCGCAGGATGCCGCTTCGAAGACCGACGCTTGGAGGAGGAGCGACGGTGAGAGGCTGCTAGCGTTACTTCCAGACGCGCTTGAGCGGGCTGGTTCTTTGGCTCGCGACTTACGCGCCATTGCCGCCCAAGCCGAGCGTCTGGTGGCGGAGATGGATTTCCGCTTTCTGCTGGAGCCCCGCCGCAAGCTTCTCTCGGTGGGCTACCACGTCGACACCAACTCGCTCGATGCGGCCTGCTATGACCTGCTCGCCTCGGAAGCGCGCATTGCGGTTTTTCTTGCGATTGCCAAAGGCGATGTCCCTCAAGACACATGGCTCAGACTGGGACGAAGCCATGTACCGGTTCGAGGCGGTTTCCCGACCCTGATTTCATGGGCGGGAACAATGTTCGAATACCTGATGCCGGCAATCTGGATGCGCTCCCCAGGCGGCACGCTGCTGTGGCGCAGTATGGCAGGAGCGGTGCGTGCTCAAATGGCCTATGCGGATGCGAACCGAATCCCCTGGGGCATCTCCGAGTCCAGCTATAGCGAATTGGACGACTCCGGTATATACCGTTACGCTGCTATGGGCGTACCAGAGTTGGCCCTGCGTGAAGCTGCACCTGATCGATTGGTGGTAGCGCCCTATGCCAGCGCGATGGCCGTTGCAGTGGTTCCCGCTGATGCGCTCGGAAACTTGCGTCGCATGGCCGGACTGGGCTGGATGGGTGCCTACGGATTCTACGAGGCAGCTGATTTTGGCGCGGCCACAAATTTGCCTGTCGAGGATGCGCGGCTGGTGAAAACGTGGATGGCCCATCATCAGGGCATGATCCTGCTTTCGATTGGGAACTTTCTTTGCGGCAACATCATGCAGCAATGGTTTCACAGCGATGCACGGGTGCGGGCAACCGAACTCCTGCTGCACGAGCGGGCCGTTATTCATAATGTCAGGACGCGTTCCCGCCGCGCCGGCAGGCCTGTTCGCGGCCAGCAAGGGAGCAGCGACATTGCCATCGCGAGCTGAACCGGAGCATGCGTCAGGAAAGCTTGGCAGCCGGGGAAATAAGCGGATGCAACGAGCTTGTCGAATTTTTCCCTTGGTCATGCTTCTCGCTTCCTCTCTTCTTGCAGGCCAGCTACAGCCGAGCCTTGACTCCAAGGTAGAAGCATTGCTCGCGCAGATGACGTTGGAAGAAAAAGTGGGACAACTGGTGCAATACTCGGCCGGAGAAGCTACCGGGCCCGCCGCGGGACCAGTCCGCCTTCACGATCTGATCGCTCACGGGCAGGTTGGCTCCTTGCTGAATGTAACCGGCGCGGCCGAGACCAACGCCCTGCAGCGGATAGCCATGACGCGCTCCCGTCTCAAGATCCCATTACTGTTCGGCCTGGACGTTATTCATGGATACCACACAATCTTTCCTGTTCCGCTCGGCATGGCTTCGACATGGGACCCGCAACTGGTCGAGCAGGCATCGAGAGTCGCAGCACAGGAAGCCAGCGCCGAAGGCATCCGCTGGACTTTTTCTCCCATGGTTGACATCGCGCGCGATGCTCGATGGGGTCGCATCGTGGAGGGCGCAGGAGAAGATCCTTATTTAGGTCAAGCCATGGCCGCCGCCTACGTTCGCGGTTACCAGGGAAGCAGCCTGTCAAATCAGGATTCTCTGGCGGCGTGCGCCAAGCACATGGCCGGCTACGGAGCGGCGCAAGGCGGCCGCGACTACAATGCTGCCGACATTTCCGAGCGCACCCTGCGGCAAATCTATCTGCCGCCATTTCATGCAGCCGTCGATAGCGGTGCGGCAACGGTGATGAGCGCATTCGATCCGCTCAACGGCGTTCCTGCCAGTGCCAATGCGATGATTTTGATCGACATTCTGCGCCGCGAATGGGGATTCCGAGGTTTTGTAGTGAGCGATTGGAACGCAGTAGCCGAACTGATGGCGCAAGGTGTGGCCAATGATCCAACCACGGCCGCAAAGAAGGCAATCCTCGCCGGTGTCGATATGGACATGCAGAGTGGCCTGTACGGCAGATTCCTCATAGGGTTGGTGCGTTCTGGAAAAATCCCCGAGCCCGTGGTCGATGAGGCCGTGCGTCGCGTGCTGCGGGTAAAGTTTGCCCTGAATCTGTTCGACCATCCCTACGTGCCCGAGGCGACATCTGCCGTGCAACCCACGCCCGATCCATCGCATGATGAACTTGCTCGAACTATCGCCGAGCGTTCGCTCGTGCTGTTGCGGAACGAGGAATTCCACGGCGCGCCGCTGTTGCCCATTACTCCAGCTGAGCGAGCCATCGCTTTGGTGGGGCCTTTGGCCGACAGTGCCGCCGACATGCTCGGTTCGTGGCCTGGAAAGGGGGATGCCGCATCGGTCGTCACCTTGAAGTCTGCTTTGAGCCAGAGGATGCAGCGGACCGGCGGGCAAGTGATTTATGCCAAAGGCACCGACATCGACAGCACCAGCGACGACGGATTCCGAGAGGCGGTGGACGCAGCGCAACGAGCCGATCTTGTCATCATTACGCTGGGCGAAAGCGCTGCATCGATGACCGGCGAAGCTGCGTCCCGCGCATGCCTCGGTCTTCCCGGCAATCAGCAGAAGTTACTCGAAGCCATCGTTGCTGCTGGAAAACCTGTCGTTCTCATTTTGTTCACCGGCCGCCCCTTGGCGCTCCCGTGGGCCGCATCCCATGTCTCTGCCATGGTGGAGGCGTGGTATCCGGGCGAGCAAGCCGGCCCGGCTCTGGTCAGAACGCTGTTTGGCGATGTGAACTTCTCCGGAAAACTAACGGTCTCCGTGCCGCGTGCGGTTGGGCAGGAGCCGCTGTACTATAACCCGCCCAAAACCGGCCGTCCCGCCGGCGATACGGATCTAAGTCATCCTCCGCGTACAACGGCCGAAAAGTATGTCTCCCGCTACATCGATGAACGGAACTCGCCGCTTTTTCCATTCGGATTTGGCCTGTCCTATAGCCGCTTTACTTACTCAGCGATCCAACTAAGCAGCACGTCCAGCAGCGCGCGAGCCCTGAACCGCGGTGCGGCCGCCATCCGTGTTTCGGCAACGGTGACCAACCAGGGACCACGAGCCGGACAGGAGGTCGTCGAGCTTTATGTGGGACAACGTGGGACAAGCGTGAACCTTCCAATGAAAGAACTCGAGGGATTCAAGGTGGTTTCCCTTGCGCCGGGTGCATCACAACGGGTCGAGTTCAAGGTCGGTCGCGAGGAGCTTGCGTTCTGGAACATCGATATGCGCCATCTCGTCGAGCCGGCACAGGTAACCGTCTGGATCGCACCTGATTCGGTGAAGGGACCAAGTGCACAATTTACGATCACCAAGTAAAGAAGTATCGAGGCCCAGTGGCCGCTTCGTTTATCTTGCCGCTAGTTTTGCAGCGTTGGGAGGACTTCTATTTGGTTATGACACAGGCGTGATCTCCGGAGCGGTGATCTTCATCAGGAAGGACTTCGCACTCTCTACGTTTCCGCAGGAATTAGTGGTCAGCATGGTGCTCCTGGGAGCAACCTTTGGCGCCTTTACAGGGGGCAGGTTCGCGGACCGCTTTGGCCGTCGCGTCACTCTGATCGGGACATCGCTTGTTTTTATCTTCGGAGCACTCCTTTGCGCATCGGCCCCATCGTTTACCGTTCTGGTCGCAGGCAGAGTGGTGGTGGGATTAGGGATCGGCTTGGCTTCGACTACAGTGCCCGTCTACATCTCCGAAGTGTCTCCTCCGGAAGCGCGCGGCTGGCAGGTTTCGCTATTTCAACTGGCGATTACGCTCGGCATCCTGGCTGCCTACCTGGTCGATTACGCTTTGGCCAAGAGTGGAGCATGGCGATGGATGCTGGGCCTGGCTGCCGTTCCCGGCGCCATGCTCGGCACCGGCATGATCTTTCTCCCGGAAAGTCCGCGCTGGCTGGCCAAGAGCTTGCACCCGGAGAATGCGCGCGCTGTGCTGGTGCGCATACGCGGAACGCAAGATGTCGAATCAGAGTTGCGGGATATTCAGGGAAGCCTTGCCCACGCGAAAGAACGCGGCGCCTGGAAAGACCTTCTGCACCGTTCCGTCCGTCCGGCTCTCGTCGTCGGCATCGGATTGGCGTTCTTTCAGCAGGTGACCGGGATTAACACCGTGATCTATTACGCCCCTACCATTCTGCAGTCGGCCGGTCTTCCATCGGCCTCAACGGCGATTCTGGCTACCGCCGGCATCGGCCTGGTAAATGTGCTGATGACGATTGTCGCCATGTGGCTGATTGACCGGGTAGGGCGGCGGCCGCTGTTGCTTACGGGGATCGCCGGCATGACCGTTAGCCTCGCTGTTCTCGGCTTCGTCTTTCGTTCCGGCGCACAGAATGCAATTGCCGCGCAGACCGCGGTGATCACCTTGATGGCTTACGTTGCTTTTTTTGCGATCAGCCTGGGGCCCATCTTCTGGCTGCTCATCGCTGAGATCTTTCCCCTGAAGATCCGCGGCCAGGCCGAAGGAACTGCGGCCGGCGCGAACTGGATTTGTAATCTGGCAATCTCGATGACCTTTCTAACACTGGTGGAAATATTTGGCCTGTCCAGGACATTCTGGCTCTACGGGCTGCTTGCAATTGCCGCATTCGTCTTCTGCTACGAACTCGTTCCCGAAACCAAGGGGCGCAGTTTGGAAGAAATCGAAGCGTCCTGGCAATCAGAACGGAAGTGAGTGTCTCTGCAAGGCTGATATGTGTGTACCGTGACCAATCCCATTCACAGCCGTTATCTCCGTTCCGCCCTCGCGGGTCTGTTACTATGCCTCGCCCCCATCCTGGCATTCTGCGCCTCTGCCGCTGCGGAATCCCCGCCCAAACAACCTGCGCCACAAATTCTTTTCTACATTCACGACGCATGGCACACCCTCACCCGTTCTACCAACGAGTGCGCCTCCCTCGTCGATCCCAAGCTTCGCAACCCAAGCCGCGTTCTTTATCTGCCTCACGGTATGAAAGTTCCCGCATCGGTCGCCAGACTCAGAAACCAGTGCGCGGTACAGATCAAAGTTTTACCGCGATCTATTACCCGCCTCGGCCAGATTAATCCGACGAGTCTTCCGGTGCAGGGCCTGCTCTACTTGCCCAATCCTTACGTCGTCCCAGGCGGACGCTTCAATGAAATGTACGGTTGGGACAGCTACTTCATTATTCGCGGCCTTCTTGAAGACGGCCGACTCGATCTCGCACGAGGCATGGTGGAGAATTTCTTCTTTGAGATCGACCACTATGGGGCCGTTCTTAATGCCAATCGCACCTATTACCTCACCCGCTCCCAACCGCCATTTCTCAGTTCCATGATTCTCGCTGTGCACCACGCCAACATTGCTGCGCATCAAGACGACGCGGCATGGCTGGCCAGCGCCTATCAATACACCCAACGCGACCACAAGCTCTGGATGACCGCTCCAAAATTCAATTCCGCCACCGGGCTCTCCCGCTACTACGACACCGGAAGTGGTCCAGTTCCCGAGCTCGGCGACAACAGCGACTATTACGCCACCGTCGCCGACTGGCTGGTAAAACATCCTGACGTTCGCACCGATTACCTCACCGATGCTTCAGTCAAAGGTACCGGAGCCGCGTTTCAGCTGCCTCTCTGCGGCAATCGGCCTTGTGCGAAAAGTAATACCGTATGGCTAACGCCGTCGTTCTACAAGGGCGATCGAGCCATGCGCGAATCGGGCTTTGATGTTTCATTCCGCTTCGGCCCATTCGGCGGCAGCACCCAAGACTTCGCGCCCGTTGGCCTCAACAGTCTTCTCTACAAAGTCGAGTGCGACCTTTCTGAACTCGCCACCGATCTTCGAATACCAAATGAAGCGCACCATTGGAGCCGAGTGGCCGAAGATCGCAAGCGGCTTATCAATCGCTATCTGTGGGACTCCACGAACGGCCTGTTTGTGGACTACAACTTGCGCCTTCGCCAGCGCTCGCATGCTCTGTACGCAACCACGTTTTATCCGCTTTGGACCGGGCTTGCCACACCGTCACAGGCTCGCGCAGTGCGCCGCCATCTTCCGCAACTTGAGCAACCCGGCGGAATCGCCATGAGTGATTGCGAAACAGGCGTGCAGTGGGACAAGCCTTACGGATGGGCGCCCATTCAACTGATCACCGTTGAAGGCCTCAGACGCTACGGCTTCAACGAAGACGCCAATCGCATCTCGTACAACTTTCTCACCATGGTCGTCGAGAACCAAAAAAAAGATGGGACGATTCGAGAAAAGTACAATGTCGTGAATCGCACCACGGTTGCCAACGTCACCGCCGGTTACACCAGCAATGTCGTCGGCTTCGGCTGGACCAACGGCACATTCCTGGTGCTGTTGAATGAACTCCCCGCACGGGAGCGCCAGTCTGTCCTGGACGATCCTGACCCGCCAACCGCCGATGTACCACAGGTTGTGACGGCCCATTCGGATCTCTGAATATTTGCCCACCCGGTGTGACTGCCCTCAAGTTTCGGCGCGATATTCCGATGTAGCCAGTGTCGGGTAACCGCGAGCGCCCTGTTGTAGAAATCCTTTCAAATCTCATGGCTATCGAGGTAAATGGGAGTGCAGGAAATGGACGAGTTTATTCAGGAGTTTCTGATCGAGGGCAGCGAGCTGCTTGACCAGCTTGACCGCGACTTCGTCGAACTCGAAAGCAATCCAACATCCAAGGAATTGGTTGCTCGAATCTTTCGCACCATTCACACCCTGAAAGGCAGCGGCGGAACCGTTGGACTCAGGAAGATCGAGGCGGTCAATCATCACGGCGAAAACATTCTTGCCCGGATGCGCGACGGCAAGCTCTCCTTGAATGCGGAGATCACCTCCGCCCTGCTTTCGATGATCGACTTAAACCGCCAGCTTTTTGCCTCGCTTGAGAGCACCGGGCAGGAGGGCGAGGTGGATTGCAGCTCCGTGATTGGGTCGCTCTCCGCCATACTCGGCGTTTCGCAGATGCCCCGCAGCGAGGCTACCACTGAAACCGCCAACCCCGCTCCGCCACTTCTCGGAGAGGTGCTGGTGCAGGAAGGTGTGGTGGAGCAGGCGGACATTGTCCAGGCTCTCCAACGTCAGCAGGAGGGCGACCCGCGCCGTATCGGTGAAATTCTGGTACATAACAGTGCGGTGCCTCCGGGTGCTGTACAGCAGGCGCTTCAGATCCAGTCCGAGACGCGTGAAGAAACCGTCAACAGCAACATTCGGGTGGATGTCCATCTGCTCGACAAGGTGATGAACCTGGTCGGCGAACTGGTGCTGGCCAGGAACCAGATCCTGCAGTTCACCTCCACCCAAAAAGACTCCGCCTTTCTCAGCACGGCGCAGCGCCTCAATCTGATCACCACCGAACTGCAGGAAGGCGTCATGAAGACGCGCATGCAGCCCATTGGAAACGTCTGGAACAAATTTCCCCGCATCGTGCGCGATCTCTCCACTGCGGCCGGAAAATCGGTGCGCCTGGAGATGGAGGGAACCCAAACCGAGTTGGACAAGACCATCATCGAGGCCATCAAGGACCCGTTGACTCATGTCGTCCGTAACTCGCTCGATCACGGCATCGAAACGCCGGCAGCGCGGGAAGCGGCCGGCAAGCCCCGGCAGGGAGTGCTCCGGCTGCGCGCCTTCCATGAAGGCGGACAGGTCAACATCGAAATCTCCGATGATGGCAGCGGTCTCGATTTGGAGGCGATCCGGGCGAAGGCGATGGACAGTGGGATTCTCTCCCCGCAGAACGCCGCTAAAATGTCCGACCGCGAGATCGGTAACCTGATCTTCATGGCCGGCTTCTCCACGGCGAAAACAGTTACCAACATCTCCGGGCGCGGCGTCGGCATGGACGTAGTGAAGACCAACATCGAAAAAATTGGCGGAACGGTGGACGTCTCCAGCACGCGCGGTTGTGGCACTACGCTCAAGATCAAAATCCCGCTCACCCTGGCCATCATTCCCGCCCTCATCGTCACCACCGGGCGCGAACGCTTCGCCATTCCCCAGGTGAGCCTGGTGGAGTTGGTGAGACTGGAAGGCAAGGCTGCCGAGAGCCACATCGAGATGGTCCAGGAAGCTGCCGTCTACCGGCTTCGCGGCAATCTTTTGCCCATCATCTACCTCGACCGCGAACTAAAGCTGACCCGCAGCGAGATCGCCGGAGAGGCCATCAACATCGTCGTCCTCCAGGCCGATGGACGCCAGTTCGGACTGGTGGTGGATGAGATCAATGACACGGAAGAGATCGTGGTCAAGCCGCTCGGCAAGCAGTTGAAGGGCATCTCCTGCTTTGCCGGTGCAACCATCATGGGCGACGGCAAAGTCGCTCTCATCCTGGACATTCTCGGCCTTGCGCAGCGCGCTTCTCTGTCGGTCGCCGCGCGCGAACACGCCGTCGCCAAAGACACTGCCGCAGCGGACTCCAGCCAACGCGAGTCCTGGTTACTCTTCCGGGTTGGCGACCGCGGCAAACTTGCCGTCCCGCTCTCGATGGTGTCGCGCCTGGAGGAGTTTGATCCCAACACCGTGGAAATATCGGGCAACCGCCAGGTGGTCCAGTACCGCGGAGAAATCATGCCGCTGGTTCACATCGCGGACGCCTTGAAGCTCACCGCCCAGGCTTTCCGCGAAGGGCCGATGCAGGTGGTGGTGCACTCGGAAGGCGGCCAGAGCGTGGGCCTGGTGGTGGACGAGATCCTGGACATCGTGGACCAGCACGTCACGGTGACCCGAAGGTCGGAAGACACCCGCCTGCTCGGCTCGGCCGTTATCCAGCAGCACGTCACAGACCTTCTTAACGTACCCGAGCTGGTGATGTCCATGGCCGGCGGGGGGAGGATTGCATGAGCGCGACGCAGCAGCAGTTCTGCACATTTTTTATCAAAGGACTTCTCTTCGGCGTCGAGGTCGAGACCGTTCAGGAAGTGATCCGCCATCAGGAGATGACCGGCGTTCCCCTGGCCCCGGCCGTGGTCGCCGGGCTCATCAATCTGCGCGGACAGATCGTGACCGCCATTGACCTGCGCCGCCGCCTTGGAGTGTGCGACCGGCTGGATGGCGAGTTGCCCATGAACGTTGTCGTGCGCACCGGTGATGGCGCGGTCAGCCTGCTGGTGGACGAGATTGGAGACGTGGTGGAAGTCGAAGGAAACAACTTCGAGTCCACACCCGACACTCTGGCCGGCACCAGCCGTGAACTCATCCGCGGAGTTTACAAGCTCAAAAACGAATTGCTGCTCGTCCTCGACACGCAGCGTTCCGTGAACATCGGCACACCGGCAGGCGAGAGCAGACCGGGCGCTCACTAACGCAATCCACAAAAATTGGGGGAATGGAATCATGGCAGCTAAAGGAATGGCCGCAGGCCGCACACCAGGAAACGGGAGCGGAACAACGTATGCCGGGGGAACTGCATCCTCCCACGGCGCAGCCTTGGAGTTCGAACGTTCCATCAACAAAGCCGGCTACATCGACGAGACTCCGATGCCGGTCGTCGTAATTGATTGCAACCACACCATCGAGTTCATGAATCGCTCCGCGGCCCTGCTGGCAGGCTGCTCGCCGGAGGCCTGCGTGGGACAAAAGATGTGGGACGTTTTTGACATGCAAGCCTGCCGCAACGGCTCCTGCCTGGCTTCCCACGCAATGCGCGAGGGGCTCACCCAGAGCGGAGACGTCGACTGTCTGATCAAAGGCCGCAAGCTTTCAGTCCGTGCCTATGCCTCGCCGCGCTATGACGATCAGAACAAAGTCATCGGCGCCATCGAGGTGCTGCAAGACAACTCCGAAGAACAGGCGTTTGCCGACGAGCTCTCCCGGCTGGTCAACGCCTCGCACGAAGGACAACTGCAGGAGCGCGGCAAATCCGAGGAATTCCAGGGCCGCTACCGCGCTCTCGCGCTGCAGATCAACGCCATGCTCGACGCCATCCTGCTGCCCATCGGTGAAGGCAACCGCATCCTCGCCCAGATTTCCAACGGCAAGATCGACGAGTTGATTGCGCAGACCTACAAGGGCGACCACGAAAAGATGAAGCTGGCCGTCAACAACGTAGCCGTGGTCCTGCAGGGCCTGCAGAAGGAACTGGCCCGCCTGACCACCGCATCCAGAGATGGAATGCTCTCCGAACGCGGCAAGCCGGAGCAGTTCCACGGTGCCTATGCAGAGGTGGTCGGAGGCGTCAACCAGATGCTCGACGCTATTCTTCTGCCCATCGGCGAAGGCAACCGCATCCTGGCCCAGATTTCCAACGGCAAGATCGACGAACTGATCGCGCAAACCTACAAGGGCGACCACGAAAAGATGAAACAGGCCGTCAACAACGTAGCCGTGGTCCTGCAGGGCCTGCAGAAGGAATTGGCCCGCCTGACCGACGCGTCCAGAGATGGAATGCTCTCCGAACGCGGCAAGCCGGAGCAGTTCCAGGGCGCTTATGCAGAGGTGGTCGGAGGCGTCAACCAGATGCTCGACGCCATCCTGCTGCCCATCGGCGAAGGCAACCGCATTCTGGCCCAGATTTCCAACGGCAAGATCGACGAGCTGATCGCGCAGACCTACAAGGGCGACCACGAAAAGATGAAGCAGGCCGTCAACACCTTGGCCGTGGTCCTGCAGAGCCTGACGGAAGACACCAACATGCTGACCAAGGCCGCTCTGGAGGGCAAGCTATCCACCCGCGCCGAATGCCAACCGGCACCATGGCGACTTCCGCAAGATTGTCGAGGGCGTCAACTCCACGCTCGACGCGGTCGTGGGACCCATGCAGGATGTCAGCGCCATTCTCACCAAACTTGCCGGAGGTGACTTCACCGCCACCGTCACCACCAGGTACACGGGCGATTACGACCTGCTGGCGGGTGCGGTCAACACCCTCTCGAAATCGGTTCGTTCGGCCCTGGAGCAGATCGGCCACAGCGTTGCGTCGCTCTCGGCCTCGGCCGAAGAACTGAACAAGGTCAGCCAGTCCATGGGCTCCAGCGCCGATGAAACGGCCACCCAGGCCAGCGTGGTCTCGGCCGCCGCCGAACAGGTCAGCAACAACGTTCAAACAGTTGCCACCGGTGCCGACGAGATGAGCGCCAGCATCAAGGAGATCGCCAAGAACACCGCGGAAGCTACCCGTGTTGCCGCCTCGGCAGTTCGCACCGCCGAAACCACCAACGACACCATCTCCAAGCTCGGTCAAAGCAGCACTGAGATCGGCCAGGTCATCAAGGTCATCACCTCCATCGCTCAGCAAACCAACCTGCTGGCGCTCAACGCCACCATCGAAGCGGCACGTGCCGGCGAGGCCGGAAAAGGTTTCGCCGTAGTCGCCAACGAAGTCAAGGAACTCGCCAAGGAGACCGCCAAGGCAACCGAGGACATCAGCCGCAAGATCGAGGCCATCCAAGGCGACACCAACGGCGCCGTCTCGGCCATCAACCAGATCAGCCAGGTCATCGGCCAGATCAGCGACATCCAGACGACCATCGCCAGCGCTATCGAAGAGCAGAGCGCAACCACCAACGAAATCGGCCGCACCCTGGCGGAAGCCGCCAAGGGCAGCACCGATATCAGCAAAAACATCGGCGGCGTGGCCGAAGCCGCCCACGCCACCACCGTGGGCGCAACCGAGACATCCAAGTCCGCGCAGTCGCTGGAAAAGATGTCCAACGACCTGCGGACCCTCATCTCGCAGTTCCGCTTCTACGATACCTCGCGAGCACAGCCGGAACGCATTGCTCATCGCTCCGGCTGTGCTTCGATTCACGCCGCGAAAGGAACCCCTATGCAGGCCCTGATTGTCGATGATTCCTCCACCATGCGAAAGGTCCTGAAGTCGATCCTGACCGGAGCCGGTTTTGAGGTGACCGAGGCGAAATGCGGCGCTGACGCACTCGCCAGCCTCAAGCAGCAATCCGCCGACCTGGCGCTCTTCGACTGGAACATGCCGGAGATGACCGGAATCGAACTGCTCGAAAAGTCCGTTCAGACGCTGGCCATGCACGCCATGAAGATCATGATGGTCACCACCGAAAGCGAGGCAATCCGAAGTGGAGCGGGCGCTGCATGACCGGCGCCGACGAATACGTCATGAAGCCCTTCACCCGGGATGCGATTCTCAACAAGCTGCAGATGATCGGTTTCATCCAATGAAATATCGCGTGCTGGTCGTGGACGACTCCGTCGTCATGCGGCGAATCGTCCGGCAATCGCTGGAGAGCGACCCGGAGATCGAAGTCGTGGGCGTTGCGGCTAATGGAAACATCGCCCTCGCCATGGTTGAGCAGAACACGCTCGACGCCATCACGCTCGACATCGAAATGCCGGAGATGGATGGATTGCAGACCCTTCGCGCGTTGCGGGCCCGCGGCATCCGCACCCCGGTCATCATGTTCAGCACGCTCACCGAACGGGGAGCGCTGGCCACGCTCGACGCCCTGGCCGCGGGCGCCGATGACTATGCCGCCAAACCTTCCAACGTTGGCAACGTCCAGGAAAGCATGTCGCGCATCAGCCTGGAAGTGATTCCCAAGATCAAGGCGCTCTGCTGGAAAAACAAGGCCTGTCGTTGGCCGGTCGCGGCTCAGCCCGGCGCACAGCGGTTCCCGCGGTCATCCCGTCCGCTGGCTCTCCCGCCCAGGCCGCCGTGGCTTCGAAAACGCCGCGCCGCGGAGCAGCGAATCGAAATCGTCGCCATCGGCACCTCCACCGGAGGACCGAATGCGCTGGCCGAAGTGCTGCCCGCACCTCCCGGCAGACTTTCCGGTGCCGATTGTGATTGTTCAGCACATGCCGCCCACCTTCACCCGCTTTCTGGCCGAGCGCCTCACCGCGTCTTCCTCGCTGGTGGTGAGAGAGGCCGTGTCCGGCCGCCCTGCTCGAGCCGGGTCACGCCTGGATCGCCCCCGGAGACTTCCACATGAACCTCCATCGCGAGGAAGTCTTCCGTCCGCCTGGGCGTCTTTCAAGCACCGCCGGAAAATTCCTGCCGCCCATCCGTCGATGTCCTCTTCCGCTCCGTGGCCGAGTTATTCCGGCACAACGCGCTCGTCGTGGTCATGACCGGCATGGGACAGGACGGGCTGCGCGGATGTGAGTACATCAAAGAGGCACACGGTCAGGTCATCGTTCAGGATGAAGCCAGCTCGGTAGTGTGGGGCATGCCCGGCTTTGTGGCCAAGGCCGGCCTGGCCGACCGCGTGCTCCCGCTGGCGGGGATTGCGGATGAAATTATGCGCCGGGTCAACCGCGGGCGCCGCACCTTGCCCGGCGCATCGCCGGACTGCGGCGCAACCCTGGCCCTCCAGCGACTCGCACAAGGCGGTAACCATGGGGCTTGAGACGCTGGAATTCGAATATCTGCGGCAATTTCTGGCCGAGCACTCCGCCATTCTGCTGGACGAGAGTAAAGGCTACCTTGCCGAATCGCGTCTCACGCCTTTGGCCTACCGCGAAGGCATGGATTCGGCGCAGGAATTACTCGCAAGCATCCGCCTGAGTTCATTCGGCGGCCTTCATCGCAAGGTCCTCGACGCGATGATGAACAACGAGACCTGGTTTTTCCGCGATCATCTGCCCTTCGAAGCGCTGCGCCGGGTCATCATCCCCGAACTCATCGCGGAGCGGGCTTCCACCCGGCGCCTTACCATCTGGAGCGCTGCCGCCTCCAGCGGCCAGGAAGCCTACAGCATCGCCATGATCATCGCGGAGGAGTTCGGCGGCCTGCCCGGCTGGACCATCTCGATCCTCGGCACCGACCTGTCCTCCGCCATCCTGGAGCGCGCCCGCTCCGGCCGCTACAGTCAGCTGGAGATCAACCGCGGCCTGCCTGCAAAGTACCTGACCCGGTACTTCACTCGCGACGGAAACGACTGGATTCTTTCCCCCGCCATCCGGCAAATGGTGGAGTTCCGCGAATTCAACCTCACCGAGCCCTGGGGTAATTTGCCCAAGTCTGACGTGGTCTTCTTCCGCAACGTCCTCATCTATTTCCAGATCGAGAAAAAGCGCGAGATCCTTCACCGCCTGATCACCGCAATGAAGCCGGATGGCTATCTCCTGCTGGGAGCGGCGGAGACGACCTATGGATTGAGCGACGCATACGCACGGATCAGCTGGGACAAAACCGCCTATTACAGACCACGAATGTGAGCGGTGTACCGCCTTCGCGCTCCGCCTCAGTATTCAAGACCACCGGAGATTTTCCCGACGCCGGTTTCGGAGGTCATCGGCCGACTTCAGTTTCTAATCCTGAGGCATCAGCGGCTTCAGATTCTCGAGCATTGTCGGAATGAGTTCGGAGACCGTGGGGTGTATGTGCATAGCGCGCTCAATCACCGTATAGGGAGCCTTGGCATACATCACATCCAGAACGCTGTGAACAACTTCGTCGCCGCCCGTGCCTAAAATGGAGACGCCCAGTATCCTCTTCGTATCCGCATCGACCAGAATCTTCATGAACCCGAGCGTCTCTCCCTTTCTCCACCGCGCGTCCAACACTGGTCATCGGCATCATCCCAATCAGCGCCTTCTTACCTGACTTCCTTACCTGTGTTTCGCTCATTCCCGCGTGTCCCAATGGAGGATCGATGTAAAGCGCGTAGGCAGGAATGCGATCGCTGACTCGGCGGTGATCGTTGTCCAAAAGATTTGCGGCGACGATCTCAAAGTCGTTATAGGACGTGTGGGTAAACCCGCCCTTTCCGTTGCAATCGCCTAGGGCCCAGATGCCGGCCACGTTGGTGCGCAGCTCGTCATCAACCACGATGTTTCCCCGCTCGTCATGAGCAATGCCCGCTTTTTCCAGCCCAAGATCGTCGGTATTCGGTCGACGGCCAACCGCGAGGAGCACATGCGTCCCGATCTCTTGCGGTGAGCCTGCCTCGCAATCGACGTTTACTCCGATTCCATCTTCTCGCTTCGAGAATCCGATACATTTGGCATTCAGACGAACATTGATTTCTTCTCGCTGAACGATGTCGAGGATCGCCGCCGATATGTCCTCATCCTCGCGTAGGAGCAGGCGAGCACCCATCTCGACGATGGTCACCTTGCTGCCGAAGCGGCGAAACATCTGCCCGAACTCGAGGCCGATGTAGCTGCCTCCGATGACGACAAGATGCGGAGGCAGGGTATCGACCTCCAGTATCGAGGAATTCGTAAGATAGCTGATCTGATCAATGCCTGGCATGGGCGGAATTATGGCTCGCGCGCCCACGTTGATGAAGATCTTGTCAGCGGTAAGCACTTCGTTGCCGACGCTCACCTCGTGCGCGGATTCGAAGCGCCCGTGGCCGGTGTAAACCACACAGTTCTTGTGATTGCGAAGCCGCTCTTCCGCGCCTTTGCGATCAGCCAGCCGGATCTCGTTCATGCGCGCGTGTACTCGCTTCATATCGACAGAGACCTCACCCGGCAGACGGACTCCATACTCCGGACCACGCCTTGCGAGGTGCGCCGCGTAGGCGCTGGCGACCATGGTTTTGGTAGGAATGCATCCGGCGTTGACGCAGGTTCCACCGAAGAATTTGCGCTCGATGATCGCGACCTTCGCTCCGGCATCCGCCAGTCGAGTCGCCAGGAATGGACCTGACTGGCCGGTACCGATGACAATCGCATCGTATTTCGTGCTCATAGCTGGATATCCTTCGCGAGAGGGTTTTGAAAGGGCACGGCTTCAGTCGTGCCGCAAGAACGCCTCATTTCTGCTGAACCCATTGCCTCCGCCAGGCCGGCGCCTCGAAGGGATCCGCGAAATACTGTGTTTCGTGGACGACCTTGCCGTTGCGGAACTCCATAATACTCACCGTGTATGCCAGTCGCCCCTGGTACGTGATTGTGTATTCCGTGATCCAGAGATCCCCGTTTCCGAGAATCCGCTTGACCTTGAAGCCGGACGGCTTGCCGGGATGATGACTCCGCAAGGCCTGCAAATTGCTTCGCCCGAGGATTCGCTCGCCCGACTGGGGATAATCACAAATGGCATCGTCATCGTAAATATCGTGTTCCGCGTTTGCATCGCCGACTGCCGACGCGTGCCAGTGCGCATTCAGGGCCGTACGGATTTGTTCCTCTTGCATGGACTGCTCTAGCTGCGGTTTCGCTTTCATGTTCATCTCACCTCGTGGAATGAAACCCGGAATGCCGGTTTTCACCACTGTCATTCAGCCTCTGTCTGGTCTGAATTCGATTGATTTCGTCAAGCGCGTCTTCCGGAAGGGCAGAGATGTCGAAATTCTCTCTCGCGCGGGCCGCAGTCCTGGGCGTGGTAAGCAAAGCCGTGCCGCGCTGCACCGCCCAGGCCAGCAGCACCTGCGCCGGCGTCTTTCCAACTCGCGCGGCGATAGCCAAAATGACCGGATCTTCGAGCGGCCCCGGCCTCATCCCGTGACCTAATGGTGCAAAAGCCAAAAACACAATGCCCTTCTCCTTGCAGAATTCCAATAGCTCGGTTTCCGGCAGATACGGATGTGCTTCTACCTGGACCACGGCTGGCTTGATTCTCGCTGACTTCATAGATGGGCTTCAGTTCGTTTAAACTGATGTCCGAAAGTCCGATGGCCCGGCACTTGCCATGATCCACGAGACTTTCCATCGCTTTCCAGGTGTCGAGCAAAGTCACGTCGTGGTCGTAAAGGACATTGCCGTTTTGATCCCGCGGATCCTGCTCGTCCCCGGGTTGAAATGCAAATGGAGTGTGAATGAGATAGAGATCCAGATACTTGAGCCCGAGTCTGTCCAGACTCGCCTCGAAAGCCGGTTCGACGCGCTCCGGGCCGGTGATTGGAGTTCCACAGCTTTGTGGTAACAAAAATGTCTTCGCGCGCGATCCCTCCAGCGGCAAGTCCTGCCTGCAACGCCCTGCCTACCTCGCGCTCGTTCCCGTATCGTTCCGCGCAATCGAAGTGTCGAAATCCGGCTTCCAGTGCGTCTCTGGTCGCAGTGATCGTCACGGCTGGGTCGGGAATTAAGGTGCCAAAGCCGAGTGCGGGCATCTGGCCGGCTCCGTGTTTGAGTGGAATTCTCGTCATCCGCAGATCAGAAGATTCAATCACGGTTACACCTCCAAGCTATTTTGCGTCCGGCATCACCGCCCGGCTTCAAAAATTAGATGCCGGGTGCCCGAGCTGTGTCCGACCAGCCTGGCGCGCCCGTTGGACAAAAGTTTCGGCGTTTGTGACTCAAGTCCTAGTCTGGAGCACAATGTATCCACTACTCTGGTCACTGGCTCCCCTTCGATGCCTTCCGCTTTTTTTCTTGAGGACATCTCAACCAACCATAATTCAGCCGTCTATCACGGAAGGTGTCAGCCATGCGTTCAGATATCGTTTTTGATGCGCTACGGACGAAGAACCGCTTTACCTTGTGCCACGAGGCATTCAAGGCCGTTCGCATGCTCCACAAAGGCAATACTCGCATTGAGGATACGACCAACGACGCACTGCTTCGGCTCGCTGAAGCGGAAAAGTTACTCATCGCGCCAGAGGATGCAGCCACGCCTTCTCTGAAGTAGTAAACCAGACTTCTGCGCGGAGCATCAGACCTCCGCTCCGCTTATTCGCTTTCCTATCCGTTCTGTGCTGCAATCGCCTTATTGGGTCAGGGGATTCATGCTTTCGCCATACGGTCTAGGTATCATCGAGAGCTGCCTGAGTTGCAAGATGCGGGCGGAGCATATTTTTTGTGATCTTCCTGCCATCCGCGCTCCAAGCGCTTGAATCCATCAAGTTCGCTACTGCATTTCCAACTGGGTCAGTGCTGTTTGTAGAAGACCAGGCGCCGCGCGGGATTTTCATCATATGCAAAGGGCGGGTAAAACTGTCGATTTGCGCTACGGATGGCAGGACCCTGATCCTGAAAGTTGCCGGAGTCGGCGAAGTACTGGGATTGAGTTCTTCGGTTGGTAACGAGCCTTATGAACTGACCGCCGAAACGGTCGAACCTTGCCAGATCACCTTCGTCAAGCGCGAGGAGTTCCTGCGTTTTCTGAAAGAGCACAACGAGGCTTGTTTGCGCGTGGCCGAGCAGTTGAGTGAGAAGTACGTCACCGTATGCCGCAATATTCGCTCGCTCATACTGTCACACTCGGCAGCCGAAAGGCTCGCGAGTCTGCTACTGGAATGGATGGCAAAAGACGGCGAGAAGGCCAAAACGGAAACACGCTTGACGCTCTCCCTGACCCACGAGGCACTTGCCCAGATGATCGGCACCTCGCGTGAAACGGTGACGCGATTGTTTGCCGAGATGAAACGGCAGAACATCCTGCAGGTAAAAGGCTCGACCCTGGTGATTCGTAACGAGGCTGCGCTCAAACTGTTCGGCACGCCCTAAACATACTCGGCATCGCAAAGAAAAGGGCAGCTCGAAAGCTGCCCTTCTGTACCACTGGCGATCGCAGAGCCTTAGAGAAGGGTGACGTTCTCTGCCTGCAAACCCTTCGGGCCCTTGACCACGCTGAACTGCACAGCCTGACCCTCCGGGAGGCTCTTGAAGCCACTCGCCTGAATTGCCGAAAAATGCACGAAGACATCTTCGCCGTTCTGGCGGCTGATAAAGCCAAATCCCTTTGCGTCGTTAAACCACTTCACTGTTCCTTGTTCCATGATGTTGCGTGTTCCTTCGTAGTTGAAATCTGGCTGAGTGAGTCGGAGGGAGGTTTGTGCAGATACGTATTCCAAAGGCGCTTGGTTGTTCGCTCTCAGGGCGCTTCTACCGCTGCATCCTTCCAAATCAGATGCTGGGACAAGCCTAGCACCTTGTGGGTCCGGTGTATATGGTAGAACGCACAAAGCTGACTTCGATTTATTGTCTATATCTTGTGGCCGAGTACTTTGCCTATGTCCAATTTGCGCATTTCACTGGTGAATGTTTCCAGCGAGGAAAATGCGCGGCCAGCATCGCTGTCTGGATTCGGCAGCGTGCCACCATTACGCTCTTTGAATCCGTTCACGGTGTCGCACAGCCGTTCGAGTTCGTCGAGGGCTGCTTGAAGCTTTGAGTTTGTCATCGCGTGCTCCTTGCTTCGCTCGCCGCTCAGATGCAGTTGCCTCTACAGCGAGGATTCGACCTCGAAACCCCACGCCTCAAGAAGAGGTTCGGGAACGAATTTCTGGTTCTTGTTGCGACTCGCCCAGTCGCGAAGACGATTGGATGAGATGTACTGATCAGGTTGCAGATTAAATTCGTGAGTAACTTTCTCGAATTCAGTGATGGTTGGAATTACCGGACCGTTCATCTCCGGCTTGCCCCAATTAGGATTGCCACGTCTTTTTGCCATAAATCAGTTTCACCTGCGCGTTATAAATTGAGATTAAAATTTTCCGCGGTGTACAGCCGGATCGATCGAAGCCCAGTCTATCCGTGCCGAACTTCGGGGAGAGGCTTCGCCACAGGGATTGGGATGCGCTTGGCGATGATAGCCCGGATGGCAACCCACCTGTCGTGAACCTCAAGACCCGTCGCAACCCGAACGAGTTTGAACAGAAGCTTATTAGAAATGTGCCGGAACGGCACCAGGCCCGTCAGAAAATCCAGTTCATCCGGGTCAACTACGGGATTCAGATTGACGTGAAAGACAGGCAGCGCGGCGGTCCGCTTTTCACAACTGCTCCGCCGCACAACTTGGACTTGATCGATAAGCTCGTCAAGAGTGAAGGTACGTCCGGGGTGACAGCGTAATTTATACATCGGTCGGTCCTTTCACTTTGCGGTTGCACTTTCTCGCCTCAAACAGGCTGCTAGAAACACCCGGAGCGTCCACCAGAATTGGCAGAAGGCGCTCCGGTTGTCTCCAGCAAAGGTCTTGCCCGTCTTTCAAGGCTTATGCCTTGGCGATCATGGCCTTCACGTTCTTGGTGGCGCTGTCTAGAATCTCGTTCTGGCTTGCGTGCAGAGTATTAACGCCATGCTGGACTGAATCCGTAACCGTCTCAACCGGCGTGCCCGCAACCCCAGGCTGCTGCTTCACGGTGTCGCTCACTGCCTTAGTCTGCTTCGCGGCAAATTCCAGAACCGATTTCTGCGCCGTGACCGTGCGGTCTACCGATTGCTGGATCAAGTTCGGGATTCCAGCCTTCGCCTTGCTGGCATCGTGGATGTATTCGTGGGCCGCTTCCACTGCGGCGTTGCGCTGCTCGACGGCCAAATCCAACAGGCTCTTCTGCAGCGTGGCATAGCCTTCCATTGCTTGCCCAGCCAGATCGAACAGGAACAAACCCGGCATGGACGACGCCGTCAGCGCCTTCTTGCACGAGGCAATAGCTTCGGTATTCTGCCCAACTGCGAAATCAAGGGAGGTTTTGCTCATTTCAACCAACCACTTCGATCCATTGTTGAACAAGGTCGCAGATGCGGCCGGGCAGCACGTGGTTTCGGTGGTTTCCGCTTCCGTCTTAGGTGCATGGGTGTTTGTGTTCATTGTTCCCCTCCTTGATGGGGCGGCTCTAGGTGCTAGAGCCCTATGCTGCAAAGATTGCTGCAATGCAGCATAAAACGAGTATGACCCTCAAACGTTCGCAAGTCAAGCAGGAGCGCAGGGACAGGCGCGACCCACCGGCCGCCGGCCTGCGCCTCGGCACCGGGTTCCTTCGGAAGTCCTTCAGGTGCTCTCGATTTTAGCGCTATACCTGCTCTTCCATCCGGAAATTTCAGCCCCTTTCCGGCCTCCAGACCTTCCTATCCTGCATCTAGGGCTTATAGATGGAACGTTGCGGGGCTTCCCCAACGCTCCAGCGGGAGGTTTCATATGAAAGATAAGCTTTCCGTACCCCACGCAGATGTCCCCTCCAAGCCGCACACCCGTCGAAATCCGGTTGATGGAGTTGCCGGCTGGTCCAGACGAGCCAGCCGCTTCCAGCTCACTCACCCGCCGGCGCAGAAGGCTTGGCTGTCCCACGGCAGCGGACGAGCCTTTCACCAGGCTCCTCACTCCTCGCATGTTTCTCGCACACCCAAAGGCAGTTGAGCAAGGCGTGCCGATCGAACGAGGACTAAACGTCACGTTGTACTCGTAGGCGCTCGAGTTCTCCGAGGAAGTGACCGCCGGAATCACCGTATCTTTTTCAGCCGGCTCGCAGAAAAAAGCAGCCCGCTCGGGCTGCTTTTTTCTTCCTCATTGCTTTCGTTCGCCTAATAGTGGCGCTCGTCGCCCATCGCGTGATGCACCGCCTTCCGCGCCTCTTCAATGTCGCGCAGTGCCCGGCGCTTCAGCCCGCGAGCCCAACCGTCCGACTCATGCTGGTCGATATCGTCGTGTGCGCCGTTCAGCAATTCCATCGCCCGGCGCAGCCGGTCGGCTCGACCCCATTGTTCATCCACCGGAGGATGGTCGTTCAGGTTCTTGCCGTCGTCGATGGCGGCTTCCTTGATATCGCGGATCGCTGCGTCGATGGCGTCAACCGCCCGCTGTTCGTCGGCGTCTACCTTCCAGTTCGGAGTCTGCTCGCTCAGGTGGGCCCGCGCATGCCGCAGGTCGGTCAGGGCGTGCAGATAAGCGGGATGCGCTCCCGGCGTGTCGGCTGCGGCAAACGCACTCAGCAACAGCACCAATCCCGATTCCAGCCGCACTCCTATCAACCCGTCCCGCGTCCGTAAGTTTCTGGGTACCCCAAATCTGCGTCGTGCCTTTCAACGCATTTGTGGGAATTGAAAAGAGGCTGGGTGCCCCATCTTCGACGCGCTGCTTTTTGCGCGGCTAAGGTGGGAAGCAACAACTCCCATATCGAAGGCCGTCGCCGTTGCTCTTAACCTTGAAACTTTGAAACCTTGAAACTTTGTTTCTAAAACAACGTGTTCTGCTTCCTTGGAGGCTCCACCCCAAAGTGCCTATACGCCAACTGGGTCGCCACCCGTCCCCGCGGAGTCCGATCCAAAAATCCAATCTGTATCAGGAACGGCTCGTAAATTTCCTCAATCGCATCCGGCTCCTCGGCCAGCGCCGCCGCAAGAGTGTTCACTCCCACCGGTCCGCCCTGGTATTTTTCAATGATCGTCAGCAGCAGTCTCCGGTCCACCTCGTCGAAGCCGTGCTCGTCCACCTCCAGCATCTCCAGAGCCGCCCGCGCCGTCGCCAAATCGATATGCCCCGTTCCCCGAACCTGCGCATAATCCCGAACCCGTCTTAGCAGCCGGTTGGCCACCCTCGGTGTTCCGCGGCAGCGCCCCGCAATCTCCAGCGCCGCCTCGTCGTCGATCCCCACGTTCAGAATCTGCGCCGAGCGGTTCAAAATAATCTGCAAATCCTGGTGCGAATAAAACTCCAGCCGCAGCACCAGCCCCAGCCGCGACCTCAGCGGAGCCGACAGCAGCCCGATCCGCGTCGTCGCCGCCACAAACGTAAACGCCGGAATCTCAAACGAGTGCGTCCGCGCCGACGGCCCCTGTCCCACCATAATGTCCAGCCGGCAGTCTTCCAGCGCCGAATACAGCAGCTCTTCCAGCGCCGGCTGCAGCCTGTGCACCTCGTCCACAAACAGAACCTGCCGCGCCTGTACGTTGGTCAATATCGCCGTCAGGTCGCCTTTAATCTGCAGTGTCGGTCCCGAAGTCTGCTGGAACGCCGCATCCATCTCGTTGGCGATAATCGTCGCCAGCGTCGTCTTCCCCAGCCCCGGCGGCCCATACAGCAGAATATGATCCAGCGCCTCGCCCCGCGCCCGCGCCGCCGCAATCGCCACCGCCAGGTTTTCCTTCACCTTCGGCTGCCCGATAAACTCCTGCAGACGCTGCGGCCGCAACTTCAGCTCAAAGCCTTCTTCGCCCTCCAGTGCCCCGCCGGCCACCAGCCGATCCCGCTCGTCCTTATTCCCGCCCATCCAGCGATGTTAACAAACCATCCGGCCGGGTGGCCCACATCCGCCCTCTTTAGGCGAATGTGGGGTGTACTGGCCGGGTGCCCCATTCGACCTTCTTTTGGTTGGCGGGGAGTTGACCTGTTCTGGATCTGTAACAGAAGGGATTCAAATTCGAAACTCCACGCATGATCATCTAAGCTCCCGATGTGCAACCTGCCAAGTCGGAGCCATGCATGAGCCATAACGCTCGCCGTGAACCTGCCGCCAACCATCCCGAGGTGCGTTTTCGGAGAGATCCATTCTTGGGGACCTCGGAGAGCATCCAGCGCCTCAAATCCATGGCGCAAAGCATACTGGGAACCTCCCTTCCGATCCTGATTCAAGGCGAAACCGGGACCGGCAAGGGTGTCCTCGCCGATTGGCTCACCCAGCATGGGCCGCGCTCCGGTGAGCCGTTTTTCGATCTGAACTGTGCTGGCCTCAGCCGGGAACTGTGGGAGAGCGAACTGTTCGGTCAGGAGGAGCGAGGCTTCAACGGTGCCATCACCTACAAGGCGGGACTGCTCGAAAACGCCCACCGGGGAACTTTGTTTCTCGATGAACTTGGAGACATGGATCTGCAAATCCAGCCGAAACTCCTACAACTGCTGGATAAGGGCCGGTTCCGGAGAGTAGGTGGAGCGCGGGACCGCGAGGTGGATATTCATGTCATCGCTTCCTCTCACCGCGACCTGGCCGCTCTGGTGGCGCATGAACAATTTCGCCCGGACCTCTTCTTCAGGGTCAGCGCAATGTCACTCCTGATCCCCCCTCTGCGCACAAGAATCGACGACATCCCCGTGATTGCGCAGTGTTTCCTGGAGCAGTTCGAGCGGGAACTGGGTTATAGAAATTTGAAACTTGGCCAAGGCGTCACCGATGCCTTGAAGAGCTATAACTGGCCCGGAAATCTCCGCGAATTGCACAATCTGCTGGAACGTGCGGCCCTGCTGTGCAAGCAAGGAATCATTCGGCTGGAGGATTTGCAATTCCAATTCCCAACTCCGATGCCGACGGCCGCTCAGCCCGCTCAATTTGTCCCCCGTAGCGGCAGTGGGGATAAAGAACTGACCCTGAGAGAACTGGAGCGCCAATATATCAGCTACATGCTCCAAAAAGAGAACGGCAAGGCCAGCCGGGCCGCCACAAAGCTGGGAATTCCCCAGGCCACATTTTACGCGAAACTCAAGCGCTTCAATATTTCGTCCCATCCGGATAAGTAGTGGCGGGTGGCCCAAATCTGCATCGCGCCGTTCGACGCAAATGTGGGGAAGCAATCCCTTTCACCTCTGCACCGCCCCGCTCTTGTTCTTGATTCGGAACGCTCGCCACGTCACAGCTTCGCCCCGCCCCCATGCGCTACAATTTCCTTATCCATCACCGGAGGGTTCCTTTTCATGACGTCTTCTTCTGCCGCTCCCACCCACGAGCAGACCCTCAAAAACCTTCTCGCCGCCTTCAACGGAGAATCCAACGCCGCCGCCCACTATGCCCTCTTCGCCGTCAAAGCCGACGAAGAGGGCTACCTCAAGATCGGCAGCCTTTTCCGCGCCACCGCCCGCGCCGAGCAGATCCACGCCGCCAACCACGCCGTCGTCATCCGCAAACTCGGCGGAACGCCCCAGGCATCGGTAACGCCCGGCGAGGTAGGCTCCACGGTCAACAACCTCAAGGCCGCCATCGCCGGCGAACTCTACGAAGTCGATGTCATGTACCCCGACTTCCTCCGCGAAGCCCAGGCCCAGAAGAACTCCGCCGCCCGCCGCACCTTCCACTTCGCCCTCGAAGCCGAAAAGGAACACGCCCGCCTCTTCGCCAAAGCTCTCGAGCACATCCAGCACTGCGTCGACAAAACCTGCCAGAAGCTTTCCAACAAAGCGACCTACTACGTCTGTCCCGAGTGCGGTTTCACCACCGATAAAGCCGAGTTCGACCGCTGCCCCGTCTGCGCCCACACTAGGGAAGATTTCGAACTGGTCGACTAGGCATCGGCGCAATCCCGGGTGCCCCGGGTCCCGCGCCGCGTAGTTGCGGCGCTGACCTGGGAACGCAGTAACTTCCAGTCAAGGATTTTTCGACTTTGCCTTGGCATTTCCGCTGCGCAATCGATTCTCTCCTCCAATCCCCATAACAGGCACTCCTTCGCCCCATTTCGGGAACCTAACTCCCCCGCGCCGTTCGCAACACTCACCCTCTCCCACCAACGGCGTTACAATGCAGCCGTTCATAGGAGAGTGCCCTTATGTCAACCTTCGCTGTTGCTAACCAGGAACAAACCCTCAAAAATCTTCTCACCGCCTTCAATGGAGAAACCAACGCCTCGGCCCGCTACATGGCCTTCGCCGTCAAAGCCGACCTGGAGGGCTTCCTCAAAGTCGGTTGCCTGTTCCGTGCCGTCTCGCGCTCCGAGCAGATCCACGCCGCCAACCACGCCGCCATCATCCATAAGATGGGCGGCGTGCCTCGCGCCACCATTGATCCCTCGGAGGTAAAATCCACCCTCGAGAACCTCAAAGCGGCCATTGCCGGCGAACTCTTCGAGGTCAGGGAGATGTATCCCGCCTTCATGCGCGAAGCCGAGACGGCGATGCTCCCCAAGGCCCGCCGCACCTTCCGCTACGCTTTCGAGTCCGAGAAAGATCATGTCAAAATTTTCCAGAGCATGCTGGAGCACATGGAGCACCCCGACCCGGAATGGCGCGGCCGTCTCATGCACAAATCGGCGTACTACGTTTGCCCGGAGTGCGGCTTTACCGCCACCCAATCGACGCTCGATCACTGCCCGGTCTGCAACCACGCCAGGGATGAATTCGAACTGATCGACTAACCGCTGGCGACCGGTTCGCCGTGGCCGTACGATTACTGGTTGCACCAATAACGAAACAGGCACCCATCAAGGGTGCCTGTTGACGTTTCCGTATATGGTTCCGGATTTTGCGCAACCATTACCTGCAATGCAACAATCCGTTTTCCAACCATTGCCTTATTCGCCAATCTTCACTTCCTCGGGCGCCGGCGTCATCAGGGACATTTTCTGCGCCGTCCTCACGTCCTGCGCCGAAAGATGCGCCCCTCCCAGCAGCAGCAGCCCCACAAAAAATGCCCAGAAGATCAGCGTCACCGAGATGGAAAAATTCCCGTACGTCGCCTTGAAGTCCAGCCACGGCACCACCTTCATAAAGATCACCTGCGCCAGCTCAAACGCCACGCCGGTGATGATCGCCGAAGGCAGCACTGCCTTGGCCGCAATCTTTCCGTTCGGCAGCAGCCAGTAGATAAGAAAAAAGATAAGAATGGCCGCCACCAGCCCGAAGGTCTTCAAAACAACTTGTTGCAACGTGGTGTTGAGGAACGTCACCAGCGCGTGAATCACGCCCGTGCCCAGGTGCGCATCCATCCACACCTGCGCCTCCGTCGTCGGAGCCCAGATCCCCGCCGTCGCCGCCACCGACGCAAACGCCAGCACTCCGCAGCATAGCGCCAGTCCCAGCGACACCAGCTGGTTCATCAGGTAGTTGCGCGACTTGAATCCCCACACCGAGTTCAGCGCCACTTCCAGCGGCTCAAACACGCCCGTGCAGCTGATGAACAGCATCACCATCGAGAACAATTCAATCGCGTGCCCGCGCGACTGGTTCGTCACCCAGCCCGCAATCGCGCCCTGGGTGCCCTGGTCCAGCGGAAGAAACGCCTTGATCATGGCAATCACCGCATTCGCCATCGAGCGCGAATGCAGAATGCTGCGGCTCACCGTCAGCATCAGTACCGCCGCTGGCATAAAGGAAAGAATGGCGTTGGCAGCCACCGAAAACGCATACGTATGCACTTCGGTCGTGCCCAGGTATTTCAACGTGGCCATGCCGTTGCGCCGCAAGGTCTGCAGCATTGAGCTGCGCAGCTGTTCGATCGGGTCGTCGCTACCGGAAAAAATGCCGCTGCTTCCCGCGCGGTCCGCGGTGGCAGATGTCGAATGGATGGTCATGATGTCTTCTTCTATTCTAACCAACCCAGCGCCATCCATCGTCTCTTCCGCCGATCGGAAGATAGCCTTCCATCTAAACACCCGGTTAGGGAGTGTCAGAATTGCACGGTTTTGGGCATGATTTCTCAAAGAAATCGTACCTCCACCAACATTCGCTTGCCATCCAGAGCTGCCTGCGGTACATATGCAGTGCTGGCCGGTTTCCAACCGGCGGCGACACGTTTGAGTATATTTAGGGATATGTAGATGTGCAGTCGGCAGTCAGCACAGGATTCAAATCCGGATTCCAGCGTCTTTTCCTCGAAGCTCTGTGGGAAAAGACGCTGGAATCCGGATTTGCATTTTGGGCTGCTTGCAGGCGGTGGAACTGCCATATTCCCAACACTTTAATGAACACTGTTTCTTTGCATGGTGAAAGGAGTCGGACATGAAGGAAAAAGGCACGGTTAAGTGGTTCAATGGCGCCAAAGGATACGGTTTCATTCAGCGCAATTCGGGTGAGGATGTGTTCGTCCATTACTCCGTGATTCAGGAAAACGGATATCGCACGTTGAACGAGGGCGAAGCCGTCGAGTTCGAATGTGTGAAGGGCCCTAAAGGGCTGCAGGCTCAGAATGTGAGCCGCGGGTAATTACAAAGTGTTTTATTTTTAAGAAGGCCCTCCCCGTCTGAGGGCCTTTTTCATTTCCTGCAAGATTGCTCTGCGTTAACTACTGCAGAGCGCCAAGAGCATCAGCCGCTGCTCGGCCGTGGGCTGCACAAATTCAAGTCCAACCCGGAAACCGCTGCGGCGTGTGACCACTGCGCGCAGCTCGAACGTGCCTTCGGGCAGGCGCAGGCAGAGCACGACCTCGGTGCCCGCGGCCAGCTCGCGCGTCACAGTCACGCCGGCCCCGCTGCGCGATAAGTCCACCGTGCGTCCGTGGACCACGAGCCTGCGCCCACCCGCTTCGGCACGCGTCAAAAGCTGCGTGCGCAAATCAAGCGACCGGCGCGGCCATACCCGGTTGCACCACAGCCGGCTGCGGTCGTTCGAGGATTGGTCACGGAGCAGGGTCGGCATTGGTCGTCTCCAGTCTTGCAATCGCCCAGCGCGCGTGTTCGGCCACGGCGGGATCTTCATGCTGCGCCAGCTCGCGCAGGCGCGATAAAAATTTTCGCTCGCCGCTGTTGCCCATTGCGATGGCGGCACTGCGCAGCACTCCGCGAAGCTTGGCGCGCTTCACCGGCGAGGCGCGAAACGTGCGCCGGAACTCTTCAATGTTCATACCTGAAATCCACTCCAGAGAGGGATTGACCAATTGGATGCGCGGCGCAAAGGCCGGATCCGCCGATACCGGAGCGCGCCGATTCCACGGGCAAACGTCCTGGCAGATATCGCAGCCGAACAGATGCCGTCCCATCCTGGCGCGCAACTCCTCAGGCGCGGCTCCGTGCTGTTCAATCGTCAAATAGGAGATGCAGCGCCGCGCGTCGAGTTGCCGTGGCGCAATCAACGCCTGGGTGGGGCAGGCGTCCAAACAGCGCGTGCAGGAGCCGCAGCGGTCGGCCGCCGGCAGATCGGGCGGCAGCCCATGCGAGCAAAGAATCACGCCGAGAAAGAGCCACGAGCCAAGCTGCTGATTGAGTACGCAGCCATTCTTGCCAATCCATCCAATGCCGGAGTGCGCCGCCAGCACGCGCTCGGCCACCGGGCCTGTATCCACATAGCACCATGTACGCGGAGTCGCGTGGCCATTCGAAACAATGCGCGTCGCCATGCGCTGCTCAATCCGCCGCAGCCGCTCCAGCAGCACATCGTGATAATCGGATTCAACGAATGCATAGCGCGAAATCCATCCCTGCGACGCGTCGCTGCACTGCGTCGAGTAAGGAGTCTTCGAGTTGTAGTTGGCCGCGCAGACCACGACCGAACGCGCCCACGGTGCTACGTTGGCCAGCGCCGCGCGCCGCAGCTCTCCCGCGTCGTTGCTCCTGGCCAGATACTCCATCTCGCCGTGGTATCCCGCCTCGATCCAGGCCGGGAAGTAGTCCAGCTCGCCGAGCGGCGAGGCGGGCACAATTCCGGCCAGCGAAAAGCCCTCGGCGAGCGCCGCCTCTTTGACGAATTCCGCAAGCAGGGACATCGTGTGCACTGATCCTAAAGCGTTACGTTCTTTGTGCTACCTGCGCCTTCGCGCCACGGCGACGATGGAGGCGATCTCGGTGAGCGAGATGATTCCCAGCGAACTCACGCACCAGATGCAGTAGGTCTCCAACAGCCGCGCCTCGATGTAAGTCAGCAGGATCGAAACGCCGACCGCTCCCGTGGTCAGCAGCAGCACCATCCACCAGCGCCGTGCCAGCGCAAAGCCAATGATTGCCAGATAGCCGGCGATGCCGACGACGGCCACCGGAATGCTCGCAAGCTTCGCAAGTCCGGCATGGCTGTCCAGGAAGCTGGACTCGCTCGGAACGATCACGGAAACCACGCCGCCGATTTCCGCGAACGGGCTGTGGTTAACCGCGCCGCAGTCCCACTTGTCATTGATGTCGCATGGCGCTGCCCCGGTGCGATAGTGTTCGCGCAGGGCAAAGCAGGAAACGATGAGTCCGGCCAGGGCAAGTATGGCGATCAGGTAGCGCATTAGGCCTCCGCCACTCATTGTAAGCAGTCGCCGCCGCAAGGGCTACGCCGGGGCGCCAACGCTCCCCCGACGGCGTGCGGCCGGTGAGATCCGCGCGCCGGATATCGGAACGCAGCCGCCCGGGGCCGGAGCGGCATCCTTTGCCGCGTACCCGACCGCGAAGCTTCCGCCTGGCGCCCGCCGTAAAATCGGGGCGGTTTTCCACTATCCCCACTCCTTCTGCGTCCAAAGCCCGCCCAGAGCATCGAATCCAAGTGATACGATACGATTTGGCAATCTTGCCCGGCCATTTTGGGATGGCATCGAAGACGCGGCACAAAACATTGCGACATACAAGTCTCTGTACACGGAACGTGGAGGAAGAATGGCGAGCGATGCAATTCTGGAAGTAACCGACGCTAACTTCGATCAGGAGGTGCTCAAGAGTGAGCAGCCTGTGCTGATCGATTTCTGGGCCACCTGGTGCGGTCCCTGCCGCGCTCTTGCCCCGGTGGTGGATGAGATTGCGAAGTCCTATCAGGGCAAGGTAAAAGTTGCCAAGATGGACGTGGATCGCAACACCGCCACGCCGCAGCGCTATGGGGTGCGCGGCATCCCAACCCTGCTGGTCTTCAAAGGTGGACAGGTGCAGGAGCAGATCGTCGGCTATGTCCCCAAGGAAACCATCGAAAAGGCGCTGGAAAAGCTCGCCTGAGCAGAGCCTGATGCAGCGCCCGCGGCTGGCTGTGAAGCGTTAACCCATCAAGCCCAGCGCCTGCGGCTGGCAGCGAAGCGTTACCCATCGAGCCCGGCCACGGCCGGGCTTTTCCGTCTTCGTCGTCAGTACTTCCGCAGCACCGCTACCACCCGTCCCTGCACCTGCACCGCCTCGGCCGGAACCATAATGGGCTGCATGGCAGCGTTGGAGGGCTGCAGCCGAACCTGCTCACCGGCGTGGTAGAGGCGCTTCAGCGTGGTCTCCGAGCCGTTCACCAGGGCCACCACGATCTCGCCGTCGCGTGCGCTGTCGGTCTTTTCCACCAGCACGTAGTCGCCGTTCACAATGTGCTCGTCCTGCATGCTTTCGCCCATCACCTGGAGCACGAACACATCCTTGGCCCGGGTAAAATCGGTGAGCGAGATGGTCTCGGGAGTCTCCACCTGCTCAATCGGCCGGCCGGCGGCGATGCGCCCCACCAGCGGCAATTCGAACCCGCTTACGGCCAATGGGCGGGCGCGGCTCGGCAATCCCTCCGGCAAGGGAAGCACATCGATTGAGCGGCTGCGGTTATAGTCGCGGCGCAGCAACTTTTTCGCCTCCAGGTTGTTTATGTGCTTATGCACGGTTGCAAGCGAGCTGAGTCCCAGTGCCGCGCCGATCTCCTCAAACGAGGGCGAGTAGCCGTTGCTCTCGACGAATTCAGCGATGAAGTCATATATCTGGCGCTGCCGCTTTGTCAAAGCCATGGCCGGCCTTTCGTCAACCCCACGGAATTTTCCATAGTCTGGCGAATGAAAAGCGAAATGTCAATCCCTGTTTTGGGCCGGTGCCGTGGCAGGTACTCCCGCGCATATTATTTTCCGGGCCAACGTAACGTGCGTCTGTCCGCATTGCAGCTTAAAATCGCTAGCAACCATGGCTGACGCCACCAAGTTCATCGATCGCGCTGAAAAGCTTCTGGAGAAGGGCAAGCCGGAGCCTGCTCTGGCCGAGTTCCGCGCCGCCATCGAGTTGCAGCCCGAGAATGAAGTAGCTGCTGCAGAAGACCGCCGACCTGGCTCTGTCGATCGGACAAGCTCGGCCTGGCGTCCGAAATGCTGCGCCGCCTCTTCGCCCTGGCGGTGGAGAACAAGCAGCTGGGCAACGCCGCCGTGGTCTTCCGCAAGCTGCAGCGGATGAAGGCCTTGGACCCGGAGATGGTGAGCCGCTACGCTGAGCTGTGCGAGAACACCAGCCGCAAGGAGGCCGCCGAGGCCTACCGCATCGCCTTCCAGGAGTTTCAGCGCCTGGCCGAGCCGCGCCGCGCGCTGGACTGCATCACCCAGGCACTCAAGCTGGACCCCAGGCTGGAGGATTATCGCGAGCAGGCGCGCATCTCCGAAGCGCTGCATGAACCCGTGCTGGCCGCTGCGGCCCTGGTGCATGCCGGCGTCATGCTGGAGCGCATGGCGCAGGACCCCTCCGAGGCCTATGCGCGTGCCTATGCCAACGATCCCAACAATCTAGCCGCCCGCCTTGGCCATGGCCGCGCGCTGATTGCGCAGAACCGCCACCGCCGAAGCCATCGAACTGCTGAAGCCGCTGGCCACCTATCCCTCCAGTCCGGAGGAGGCGCGCGAGCCCTATGCCATCGCCTTGCTGGCTGTGGGACGCGTGGAAGAGGCCGAGCCCTTCGTCTGGGGACTGTTCGAGCGCAACCCCGCCGCCAATCTTTCCGCCATTCACTCCGTCATCGGCGGTCTGCTGGACCTTGACCGCGTGGAGCGGTCGCTGGCTCTGGCCCGCCGCCTCGAAGAGTTTTTCCGCAAGGCCGGCCGCCGCGGAGAGTTCATGTATGACATGGCGCAGCTGGCCGAGAAGAGCAAGCCCAGCATCACCTTTGTCGAGTACCTCGCCGAGCTGTACAACAGCGCCAACCGCGAGGCGGAATACGCCCAGATTCTCTCCCGCCTCTTCGACCTCTACTTCGAGGCGGGCAACTACGCCAAGGCCCTGGACGCGCTGGACCGCGCCGTCGATATCGATCCCTACGAAGCCGAACACAAGGAGCGCATGCAGAAACTCGCCGGCCACGCCCCGGAAGAGCGGCTGCAGACGGTGGCCAAGCGCCTCGGACTGGACCCGCCCGAGGCGATCGCGGTCCCGTTGGAGGAAGACGACTCGTCCGACACACCCGCGCCGCGCGTGCTGGAGAACCTGATTCTGCAGGCAGAGATTTTTCTGCAATACGGGATGCGCGACAAGGCGCTGCAGAAGATCGAGGAGCTCAAGCAGTCCTTCTCCGACGATCTGCAGGACGATCCCCGCGTGCGCCAGCTCTTTGCCAATGCCGGCCTGGCGCTTCCCGCTCTTCGCGAAGAGTCCGGCGAGCGCAGCCGTCCCTCCGAATCCGTGGCGCGTGCCGCCGAAGTCAGCCGCCTCATCGCGCGCCAGAGCGATCCGCGCCAGGTGCTGGTCACCGCGGTCAACCAGATCGGCACGCGCTGGCAATACAGCCGCTGCCTGGCCGCCCTGGCCACTCCCGGCAAGCCGCCTTCGCTGGTGGTGGAGTACTGCTCGCAGGAGGTGCCCAAGTCCGAGCGCGCCGCCATGGTGCGTCTGCTGGCGCTCAGCCAGCGCCTCACCACCACCGAGCCCGTCTTCCGCGCCGCCGACGTGCAGCTCTCCGAGCCGCTCGCGCCGATCCGCAAGGAGCTAGCCCGCCTCAACATTCACTCGCTGGTCGTCCTGGCACTCTCGACGAGGACAAGCCCATCGGTCTGCTCATCGTGCAGCAGTGCGGCGTGCGCCGCCGCTGGTCGGCCGACGATATTGCGCTGCTGCGCTCGCTGGCCGATCAAGTTGCCCTGGCCGTCCACGGCGCGCGCCTGCGCTCCCTGGTTTCCACCCTCGGAGTGGCCGAAGAAGAGACCGGACTGCTGAAGCGCTCCTCCTATCTCGACGCCGTGGTGGCCGAACTTAACCGCCAGCGCGGCGGTGGAGAGTGTTCCAGCACGCTGGCATTGCTGCAGGTCGCCTCGCTGGTCTCCGATGCGCAGACCGAATCCGCCGTCACCGAGCTGGTGCGTTCCCTGCGCTCCCTGGCCCAGGACCAGGCGATGCCCTTCCGCTACGACCGCGACACCGTGGCGCTGCTGCTGCCCCAGATGGATGTGGGCGAGGCCGAGGCTCTGGTGGGGCGGTTGCGTGACGTGCTCGAACCCATCGCCATCACCCTCACCGCCGGGATCGCACAGGCCGGCCCCTCGAGTGGAATCGAGCCCGAGGACGCCGCCACCGAATGGATCAACCGCGTCGCCCGTGCGCTCATCCAGGCCTCCACGGTGCCCGAACGCCTCTGCACCCTGCCGCCTGCTTCCGCTTCGATCTCCTAGCGCCTGCGGCCGGCAGCGCAGCGTTACCCGCCAAGCGCCCGCATGCTACACTGACTCGGAAACGGGCACCACACTACCAACCAAGCGAGTCCACCGAATGCAGACTAGCGCCATCGTTCAGCGCTTCCGGGAGGCAGCCAGCCGCTATCCGGATCGGCCCGCCATCATTGGCACGGATTTTTCCATCTCTTACTCCGAACTGGAGCGCCGCGCCGCCAGCGTCGCCCAGCGCATCGCCGAGCGCGTGCCGGGACCAACCGTGGCCCTGCTGCACTCCAACTCGCCGCACTTCGCGCCGCTGTTTTTAGGGGCGCGTCTGGGCGGGCAAAACGGTGGCCTTGCTGCCCACCCTGGCGCCGCCGCCGCTGCTCAAACTCATGGCCATGGAGGCCGGGGTCGAACTGGTCATCGCCAGCCCTGAGTTCGAGCCCGCCATGGCAGCTATCGGAATGCCGTGCTGGATCGGCGATACGTCGATCGATGACAACCAGCCGGAAATCGAGCCCGCGCAGTTTCCTCCGCAGCCGGCAACCGCCGCAGCCGCGGCCGTACTCTACACCTCGGGAACCACCGGGCGTCCCAAAGCCGTCGCGCTCAGCGAGCAGAACTTCCTCGCCAACATGGACGGAATCAAGCAAGCCACCGGCTTCGACGATTCGCACGTCATGCTCGCCGTGTTGCCGCTCTTCCACGCCTACGGCCTCACGGTGACCACGCTGCTGCCGCTGACCGAAGGGGCGTCCGTGGTGGTGCCCGAGCGCTTCATCCCGCGGCAGATTCTGCAGCTCATCGAAAAACATCGTGTCTCCTGCCTCATCGCCGTGCCCGGCCAGTACCGCGTGCTCATCAAGGACCCGACTCCCGTCGATACCAGCTCGTTCTGGCTCTGTGTCGCCGGAGCCGAGCGCCTTCCCGAGCGCCTCGCCCAGGAATTTCACGAGCGCTTCGAGCTACCCGCTGGTGCAGGGCTACGGCACCACCGAACTGTCGCCCGCGGTCTCCTTCAGTCCCCACTGGGACAACGCTCCCGGCTCAGTCGGCCGTCCGCTGCCCAATCATCGAGGTCACCATCCGCGGCGACAACGATGAAATTCTTCCTCAGGGAGAGATCGGCGAGGTCTGCGTCAGCGGCCCCTCGGTCATGCTCGGCTACCTGAACGATGCGCAGGCGACGGCGCAGAAGATTCGCAACGGCGTGCTCCACACCAGTGATAAAGGCTATCTCGATGCGGCGGGATTCCTGTACCTGTGCGGCCGTGCCGATGACCTGGTGAAGGTCTCCGGCGAAAAGGTCTATCCCTCCGAGGTCGAAAACGCCCTGGAGACCATCGACGGCGTGGAAGAATCCGCCGTCATCGCCCTGCCCGACGAGAAGCACGGCGCGCGCCTGCATGCCTTCGTGCAGCTTCGCCCCGGCTCTGTTCTCACCGACGCGGAGCTGCGCGCCTCCTGCCGCGAGATGATGGAGATCTACAAGATCCCCCGCACCTTCTCCATCGTCGAGCAGATTCCACGCAGCGTCACCGGCAAGACCGACAAGCGCGCCCTGGCGGGAACGCTCAGCTAGAGGCGCGGCTGCTTGCGAATGCAGAACATTCCTCGATGCCCCCATGCCACGCGCATACATCAGATTTTTGGCGCAACAGGGCCTGAGTGTGAGCGTCGAGTACGTCCCTTCGGGGATAACAACATCATCCCCGAAGGGAGGTGCCAATTGCTAGGCACGTGCCAGGCGGATACTGATTCCGCAATGGATCGGCCCCGCGTTGTCACAGCCACCAACATGGTTCCCACCGGAAATGCCGGGCGCTGCGTCCCGAATACATTGACCCGCCAAAGTTGTTCAACTACTCTCAGGTGATTCCAATTCAGATGGAACGGTTAGAGGTAAACCATGCAGACTCGGTTCACGTTGCCGCAATCCTCGATTCCTCATCATTGGTATAACCTGCTTGCGGATTTCTCCGAGCCCGCGCCCATGCCTCTCCACCCCGGCACTCGCCAGCCCATCACGCCCGCCGACATGTACGCCATCTTTCCTGAGAACATCGTCGCCCAGGAGATGAGCTCCGAACGCTGGATCGAGATTCCCGAAGAGGTACGCGACGTCTACGCCCTCTGGCGGCCCACGCCGCTGCTTCGCGCCGTTCGCCTGGAGAAGGCGCTGAACACACCCGCGCACATTTACTACAAGTACGAAGGCTCCAGCCCGGTGGGCAGCCACAAGCCGAATACCGCGATCCCTCAGGCCTACTACAACAAACTGGCCGGGACCCGCCGCCTTGCCACCGAGACCGGCGCTGGCCAATGGGGGACATCGCTCGCGCTTGCCTGCCAACTTTTCGGACTTGAGTGCACCGTCTGGATGGTTCGCGTCAGCTACGACCAGAAGCCCTATCGCCGCCTGCTGATGCAGACCTACGGCGCAACGGTCTATCCCAGCCCTAGCGACCAGACCGAGTTCGGACGCAAGCGCCTCGCCGAGGACCCGAACTGTGCCGGCAGCCTTGGCATTGCCATCAGTGAGGCGATCGAGAACACGGTCACGCATCCGGGCACCAAGTATTCGCTCGGCAGCGTGCTCAACCACGTCTGCCTTCACCAGACGGTAATCGGCGAGGAATCGATACAGCAGATGGAACAGGCTGGCGAGGAGCCCGACATTGTGGTCGGCTGCGCCGGCGGCGGCAGCAACCTTGCTGGCATCGCTTTCCCGTTCATTCGGAAGAACCTCACCGAGGGCAAGTCCTATCGCATACTTGCCGTGGAGCCCGCCTCCTGCCCGACGCTCACCAAGGGCGAGTTGCGTTACGATTTCGGCGATACCGCTGGCATGACACCGCTCATGGCCATGTACACCCTTGGTCACGACTTCATTCCACCGTCCATTCATGCCGGTGGCCTGCGTTATCACGGCATGTCGCCAGCCCTGAGTCACGCCTATAAACTCGGACTGATCGAGGCCATTGCCTACCCGCAGACCGCGGTCTTCGAGGCTGCCGTGCTCTTCGCCCGCACCGAGGGTCTGGTGCCAGCGCCCGAGTCGGCGCACGCCATTCGCGCCGTCATCGATGAGGCGATAAAGGCCCGCGAGGAAGACCGCAAGAAAGTCATCCTCTTCAACCTCAGTGGGCATGGCCTGCTCGACTTGACCGCCTACGACGCATACCTCTCCGGCAAACTGCAGGACGAGTAACCGCGCTTTCCGGTGCAGGATGCGGGTGAGGTATAAGACCCCAATCCGGCGGCAGCAGTTCTCGGCACCCCTCTTGGTGGGTGACCTTACTCCGGCGCCCGCTCCCAGCGCTCCAGGGTTTCGCGACGGATGCCGTTGTCGGCGATGATCTGGCGGTAGAGTTCGGCGCTGGGACGGGCGTGGCGCTCGCCGGTAGCGCGGTCGAGCTCGTAGAGTCCGAAGCGCAGATGCCAGCCTTCGCTCCACTCGAAGTTATCGACCAGGCTCCAGTGGAAGTAGCCGCGCACGTCGTAGCCTTGCTGCCACATCTGGCGCAGTTCTCTTAGGGAGTTCACCAGCAGCCAGGGACGGATGCGGTCGGCGCGGTCGGGGACTCCGTTCTCCATGACGTACATTGGACGGCCGAGCACGGCGTAGGCGCGGACGGCGGCGGAGACCACCTTGGGATAGGCTTCGCCATAGGGCGCCGCGACGCCGGCATCGCCTTGGGGCACGTGGCGGGGAACATGCAGGCCACCGGGACCGAACTTTTCTCCCAGGGGTGCGCGGACGTGCAACCGGTTGTAAACGTTGAGGCCGATAAAATCGGTTTTGCCGACGCACTCCGGGACGGTGGGCGACATGAGGGCAAAGGGTAGAGGCAGCGGTTCGCCCTGCAGACAGTTGAGCGTGGCGCGGTTGAAGAGCGCGTCATAGGCGAAGGCGAGCTGGCGGTCCAGAACGTTATCGCGGGCGGGCTCGAAGACCACGTAGTTGACCGCGATGCCGACGTTGGCCTCGGGCTGTTCGCGATGGAGAACATCGTAGGCGGCGGCGTGGGAGCGCATGATTCCGCTGAAGACGCTGAGCGCGGAGTTGAGTTCGTTGCAGCGTCCGGGTGGGAACTCGCCGAAGAGATAGCCGAAGGCGGCGTAAACATTGGGCTCGTTGAAGGTGACCCAGTCAGTGACCAGATCGCCGAGGGAGCGCACGGCGCGCTTGACGTAATGACGGAAGAGTTCGGGGGCCTGGGCGTCAAGAAAGCCGCCGCGCGCCTCAAACCAGCGGGGATGGGTGAAGTGGTGGAGCGAGACGAAGACGCGCATGCCGCGGCGGCGGGCTTCGCGGATGATCTCGCGGTAGCGCAGGACGGCCGAGTCGCTCCAGTGGGCGAAGGCCGGCTCCATGCGGCTCCACTCCAGGGAGATGCGGAGGGAGTTGAGTCCGAGATGCGAACAGAGATCGAGATCGCGCTCGGCGTTGCGCCACCAGTCGCAGGCATCGCCGGAGCCGGTGCCGGAGCGGATGTGTCCGGCGCGCTCCCAGTCATGCCACTGGTTGAGCGTGTTGCCTCCCTCGAACTGGTGCGAGGAGGTGGATACGCCCCAGAGAAAATGCGCGGGAAACGAAGCGGGGATGGCGAGCATAGGCGAGCTTCAGCGAAAACGAAAATGTGAGACCAGCACAATCGTAGCAGTTCGGCGGAGGGACGCTCCACCGAGTTTCACAGAACCACATCTGCTAGTAACGGCAGATGTGGGGCACATGACGACTCCGGGAAGCCTGGCGGCGGAAGTGCCTTACCCGCGGCACGGGATATTTGAGCTGCGCTGGGGTCCTTCGCTTCGACAGGATGACACTCTCCAAAAATGTGAGTTGCGTCGGATACGCGACAACTAATCTTGTTCGATGCGCAGGTTGTTGGTGACGCGGAGGACTCCGGAGACGGTGTTGGCGCGAAGGGCCGCGGTGTCCTTATCTTTCTGATTGTCAACCTCGCCTTCCAGCCACACCTGGCCGCCGCTGACGATGATGTGGATGGTGGGGATGGCCGACCAGGAATAATTCATCAAGGAACCCGAGTGGTAGATGGCGTCGGCCACCTGGTGGCGGATGCGATCATCCTCGGGCGAGAGCGGCAGCCGGCTGATGTGGTCGATTACCTGCTCGACACCGTCGATTTGCGTCACGGTGTTTACGGCATCACCTTTGAGGTTGGGGTTGCAGACGCTGCCCAGCAATTCGACAGTGCTGCCATTGACGCGGAAGGCGAGCCAATCCCAGATGGAGAACTGGGACTGCATGACCAGGGCATGACGCACCTTGCGCGCCAGGCGCTCATCGCCGCTGACGGGAGCGTGGGCGTACTCGCAAGCAGGCAGCGCGGGGATGGGATCCTGCGTCTGCGCCGGTGACTGCGCGGGTTCGGCGGCTGCGGGAGGTTGATCGTTGGGCGAAGCAGAGCTCTGCGCAAGAACGGGCGAGAGCGGCAAGAGCGCAACTGCGAGGAGCGAGATTTTGGCGAACTTCATCATGCGGTCCCTTCGATGAGCAAACAGAACGTTGTCGAATAGAAGACGGCCTGACAGACAAAGTTGTATGGACTCACACCAAAACGGGGGCGGCGGCGCAGAGACGCACAAAGTTGGAGAGGATCGTCATGCCGCTGCCGGTAAGCACGGACTCGGGATGGAACTGCACGCCTTCGATGGGCAAGGTGCGATGGCGCACGCCCATGATGATTCCGTCGGCGGTGGTGGCGGTGACTTCCAACACTTGGGGGCAGGTTGCGGGCTCGATGACCAGCGAGTGATAGCGGCCGACCTCGATCTCGGCGGGAACTCCGGCGAAGATGCCGCGGCCATCGTGGGTGACACGGCTGGCCTTGCCGTGGACGGGCTGGGGGGCGCGCACGATGCGTCCGCCGAAGGCTTCGCCGATGGCCTGGTGTCCGAGGCAGACGCCGAGGATCGGCAGCTTGCCGCCGAGTTCGCGGATGGCCGCAAGCGAGACTCCTGCGCCCTGGGGCACGCCCGGGCCGGGCGAGATGACGAGGCCGCGATAGCCTCCGGCGGCGATCTCGGCGACTGTAATCTGATCGTTGCGGCGGACGACGGGCTCGGCACCGAGCTCGCCGAGAAACTGCACCAAGTTGTAGGTAAATGAATCGTAGTTGTCGATGACGAGCAGCATGATAATCCCTCTACGTTATTCCTGAGCGTTATTCCTGAGCGTTATTCCTGAGCTTCGGCCAAGGCCACGGCGCGGCGCAGCGCGCGCGATTTGTTGACGGTCTCCTCCCACTCGGTGGCCGGGACCGAGTCGGCGACGATGCCGGCACCGGCCTGCACGCAGAGCTCGTCGCCGGTGAGTTCCATGGTGCGGATGGTGATGCAGGAATCGAGGTTGTTCGCGTAGTCGGCGTAGAGGACCGCGCCGGAATAGGCTTCGCGTGTGCCGCGCTCGAGGTCGGCAATGCCCTGCATGGCGCGAATTTTGGGGGCGCCGGTGACGGTTCCGGCGGGAAAGCAGGCACCGAGCGCGTCGAACCGGTCGAGTTCGGGACGCAGTTCGGCTTGCAGTTCGGTGACCAGATGCATGACGTGCGAGTACTTCTCTACGGTCATCAGTTTGTTGACCTTCACCGTGGTGTAGCGGGAGACGCGGCCGAGATCGTTGCGTCCGAGATCGACCAGCATCATGTGCTCGGCTCGCTCCTTCTCGTCCGCCAACAGCTCTTTGGCCAGGTATGCGTCCTGCTCGGCATTGGCGCCTCGGGCGCGGGTTCCGGCGATGGGACGGTAGGTCAGCTCGCGATCGCGGCAGCGCACCAGCATCTCCGGCGAGGCACCGATGAGCGCCTGCTCCGCACCGTTATCGGGCGACGGTCCGAGCTTGAGCAGGAACATGTAGGGCGATGGATTGGTGGCCCTGAGGGCGCGGTAGAGCGAGACCGCGTTGGCCGTGGTCTTGCGGCGGAAGCGCTGCGAGAGGACGATCTGGAAGCACTCGCCGGCGTAGATGAGCTCCTTGCCTTCGGCGACGGCGCGTTCGAATTCGGCGGGAGTGAAATTGGAGTCGAAGTGGGGCTCCCCGGCACCGTTGACCGGCTCTGTGTTGAGCGGTAGTTCTACGGCAGCGCTGAGCTTGCGCACGACCTCGTGATTGGCTACGGCCGCGGCGTCGAATGATTGGCGAAGCGCGGGTTCAGATGCACCCGGTGCGACTTCGGCAAGGGTGCGGATCTGGATCTGCTGGCGGGCGTGGTCAAAGGCCAGCACGGTGCGGAAGATGAGGAAGCAGGCGTCGTCGCCAGTGCCGGAGACCGCCTGCATCGCGGGGTCAAACCAGCTGGAGGCCGCATAGCCGAGATATCCGACGCAGCCGCCGGCCATGGGGGCGGTGTTCTCCGCGGCGGCCAGGTGACGATGGGCGAACTCGCGGCGCAGCACATCGACGGCGGTGCCGGGTTCCTGGTGCGTGCCGCTGGAGTCTTCGACGGTAGTAACGCCGTGGCGGCTGCGGACGACCATGGCAGGCTCGGCTCCGAGGAAGGAATAGCGCGCGAGATGCTCGCCGCCTTCGACCGACTCCAGCAGGAACGAGCGCGAACTGCCCTGGGCGATGCGGAGGTAGGCCGAGAGCGGAGTGAGCAGATCGGCCGAGACCGTTTGATTGACGGCGACCAGGCCGCCGGATTGGGCGAGGCGGCAGAACTCGGCGAAGGGCGTGCCGGGGGTCAGGGTGGTGCTCATTTTGCCGCTCATTTCGAAGACCCCGCACCGCTTGGCTGAGGCTGCGGCGATTGCAACGTGCGTCCCAGGATTTGGCCGATGCTGCGAAGCTGGGAGACCATGGCGGAGAACTGATCGGGATAGAGCGACTGCGCGCCGTCGGAGAGTGCGTGGTCGGGATCGCAATGCACCTCGACGATGAGGCCGTCGGCTCCGGCAGCGATACCGGCGCGCGCCAGGGGGACGACCTTGTCGCGCTCGCCGGCCGCGTGGCTGGGATCGACGATGATGGGAAGGTGCGTCAGTTTCTTAGCCGCGGAGATGATGCCCACATCCAAAGTATTGCGGGTGTGGGTAGCAAAGGTGCGGATGCCGCGCTCGCAGAGCACGACGTTGTAGTTGCCTTCGCTCATGATGTATTCGGCGGCCATGAGCAACTCGTCGAGCGTGGCGGACATACCGCGCTTGAGCAGCACCGGCTTGGCGGCGCGCCCGGCCTGCTTCAGCAGAGCGAAGTTCTGCATGTTGCGGGCGCCGATCTGGATCATGTCGGCGTATTGATCGACCAGGGCGAGGGATTCCTGATCGATGGCTTCGGTGACTATCAAGAGGCCGAAGGCTTCGCGGGCGGCGGCCATGATTTCCAAACCGCGCTCGCCCATGCCCTGAAAGGCGTAGGGCGAGGTGCGCGGCTTGAAGGCTCCGCCACGCAGGAATCGCGCGCCGCCCTTGGCTACGGACTCGGCGACGCGGAAGATCTGATCGCGGCTCTCGACCGAACAGGGGCCAGCCATGATGGCCAGCTCGGCTGCGCCGACGGTGACATCGCTGTTGGCAAATCTCACCACGGTGTCCTGGGCCTTCATGTCTCGGCTGACCAGTTTGTAGGGCTTGGTGACCGCGATAACCTCGGCCACGCCGGGCATCTGGCTGAGCTGATCGGCGGCCGAGAGATCTTTGTTGCCGGTGATTCCGATCACGTAGCGGGTTGTGCCGGTCAGCGGGTGAGGCCGGAATCCAAGTTCCTCGATGCGTTTGCAGACGGCCTGCATCTGCTCTTCGCTTGCATTCACATTCATCGATATAAGCATGCTATGCCTCCACCGCCTGTGCGGCGACCAGTTCGCGCACAAAGCGTTCCACTTCCGCGGGAGCTTGCGCTCCGAACTCTTCGATTTTTTTGACGATAGCCGAGCCGACGATGACCGCATCGGCACCCTGGGACCAGGCAGCGCGCGCCTGCTCCGCGTTGCTGACGCCGAAGCCAACGGCGACGGGCAGTTGAGTGACGCGACGGATGCGAGCGAGCAATTCACCCGCATCGGCGCTGAGCTGCTGGCGCGCTCCGGTGACGCCGGTGACGGAGATGGCGTAGAGAAATCCGGTGGCGGTTTGCGCGATCTGCGCGATGCGCTGCTCGGTGGAGGTGGGCGCGACGAGCGAGACCAGATCGAGGCCGCGGCGCTGCAGGGCCTGCGAGAATCCGTGCGCTGCTTCGGCGGGAAGATCGGTGACCAGAACTCCGGCAAGGCCCGCATCGGCGGCATCTTGCGCCAGGCGGTCGAGACCGTGGCGCAGCAGCGGATTGAGATAGCTGAACAGGACGATGGGAACGCCGGTGGCCGAGGCCGCGCGGCCCGCGACTTCAATGACGTGCGTTGAGCTTGACTCCGCGGGCCAGGGCGCGCTCGCAGGCACGCTGAATTACAGGGCCGTCGGCAGCGGGATCGCTGAACGGGACGCCGAGTTCGACGGCAGTGGCTCCGCCGCGAGCCAGGGCGACCAGAAGTTGGTAGGTGGTTTCCAGGTCGGGATCGCCCGCCGTGATGTAGGGCACGACGCCTTTGCGTCCCGTGGCGCGCAATGCGCTGAATGCCTGCTGCAGTTTGGTGGTCATTGCGCACCGCCTTTGAGCGCGGCCACGGTTTCCACGTCTTTATCGCCGCGTCCGGATAGATTCACAATCATCAATGCATCCTTGCCGAGCTGGCGGGCCAGTTCTACGGCGTGGGAGACCGCGTGGGAGGACTCCAGGGCGGGAATGATTCCTTCGCGGCGGGAGAGCAGATCGAAAGCATCGAGCGCTTCCGCATCGGTGACGGAGACGTACTCGGCGCGGCCCAGTTCGCGCAGATGCGCGTGCTCGGGACCGACGGATGCGTAGTCCAATCCGGCAGAGACCGAGTGGGTTGCCGCGATCTGGCCGTCATCATCCTGCAGCACGTAGCTGTAGGTTCCCTGCAGCACGCCGGGGATGCCGCCGTGGAAGCGCGCGGCGTGATCTCCGAGCGACTCGCCACGGCCACCGGCTTCGACACCGATGAGTCGCACGCTTTTGTCTTCGACAAAGGCGGTGAAGATGCCGATGGCGTTGGAGCCGCCGCCGACACAGGCGACGACCGCATCGGGCAGGCGGGATTCGCGCTGGAGCACCTGGGCCCGGGCTTCGTCGCCGATGACGCGCTGGAAGTCGCGCACCATGGTGGGATAAGGATGCGGGCCGAGCGCGGAGCCGAGCAGATAGTAGGTGTCACGCACGTTGGTGACCCAGTCGCGGAGGGCTTCGTTGATGGCATCCTTAAGCGTCTTGGAGCCGGCCTCGACGCCGCGCACCTCGGCGCCCATGAGGCGCATCCGGAAGACGTTGAGAGCTTGGCGCTTCATATCTTCAGCACCCATGTAGACGACGCACTGGAGGCCGAAGCGGGCGCACACCGTGGCGGTGGCAACGCCGTGTTGCCCGGCGCCGGTTTCGGCGATGATGCGCTGCTTGCCCATGCGGCGCGCCAGCAAGACCTGCCCGAGGGCGTTGTTGATTTTGTGCGAGCCGGTATGGCCGAGATCTTCGCGCTTTAAAAGGATGCGCGCGCCACCGGCATATTCGCTGAGACGCTCGGCGTAATACAAGGGCGTGGGCCTGCCGCTGAATTCGGCGAGCAAGCCGCTTAGTCCGCGCTGAAAGTCTGGGTCCTGGCGCGCCGCGGCGAAGGCGGCGGTCAACTCGTCGAGCGGCTCGATGAGAGTTTCGGCCACGAAGCGCCCGCCGTAGGGTCCGAAATAACCCTCGGCACTGGCGCTCAGAAGGCTCTCCAATACTGCCTCGTGCTTCATTGCTCACTCCACTCCGCGGCCCGCACGGCCGCCACGAACTTGCCCATCTCGTACAGGCTCTTGATCCCTTTGGAAGACTCCACGCCACTGCAGACATCGACCGCGTCGGGCTTGGCGATGGCGATGGCCTCGGCGACATTGTGCGCGTTGAGTCCTCCGGCGACGATCAGCTTCGCCTTTGGCACAGCACTGCGTATGCTCTCCCACTGGACGCCGGGCCAGTGGAAACATTCGCCCGATCCGCCGTGCCCCGCGCTGGGAGTATCGAGCAGCAGAGTGCGGCACACCGCGAATTCGGCAGCACGCTCCGCGCTAAACTTCGTATCGACCTTGAGGGCGCGAATCACGCGGAACTCGGCGGCCACGGTCGCGCAGTCGGCGGGCGATTCGTCGCCGTGCAATTGCACCATATCGAGGGGCACGGCGCGGGCGATGCGCAGGAGCTCCGGTATATCCATATTTACAAATACACCGACGAGCTTCACCGGACGGGTCGCCGTGCCGGATAGGGGATCGCATCCGGCCTTACGATTTTGGAAGCTGACGACGCGCGCAATCTCCTGCGCACGTTCCAAGGGGATGCAGCGCGGACTCTGCGGGTAGAAGTTGAGGCCGAGCATGGATGCGCCCAATTCCATTGCTGCCTGTGCGTCTTCGACGCGGGTGATGCCGCAGATCTTGATCCCCACGCTCATGGTTTCACCTCGCTGATTGGGTCAGCCAGACCTTGCAGGGCAGCCAGCGCGGCGCGCGGATCGGCGGCGCGCATGAGGGTTTCGCCGATGAGGAAGGCGCGGTATCCGGCGGATTGCAGGCGCTCGATGTCGGCGCGGGTGCGCAGTCCGCTCTCGGCGACCAGGGTGGCGTCGGGCGGGGCAAGCTCGGCGAGGCGCAGGGAAGTTTCCAGATCGACCTGGAGGGTTTTCAGGTTGCGATTGTTGACCCCGATGAGGCGGGCGCCGATGGAGACGGCGCGCTGCAACTCTTCTGCGGTGTGGACTTCGACGAGGGCGTCGAGGTGAACCTGGTGGGCGGCATCGAGCAGTTTGAGAGCATCGGCGTCAGTCAATCCGGCAACGATGACCAGCACGGCTTCGGCTCCGGCGAGCGCGGCTTCATAGACCTGGTGACGGTCCACGGCGAAGTCCTTTCGCAGCAGCGGCAGGGTGACGGCGGAAGAGACGCGGCGCAGATCGTCGAGCGATCCCTTGAAGTGCTCGGGCTCGGTGAGGACGGACATGGCGGCGGCGCCGCCGGCCTGGTAGAGGCGGGCGAGTGCGACGGGCTCGGCTGCGGCCTGAATGGCTCCGGCGGAGGGCGAATGGCGTTTGAATTCGGCGATGATGGCGGTGGGACGCGCCAGCAGTTCGGAGTGGAAGCGGGCGGTGCGGGCGGCGCGATGGGCCACGGCGGCATCGCGAGCGGCTTCGCGAACGGCATCGGTGAGCTGGCTCATCTGGAGGCGCTTGGTGTCCATGACACGGGCTAGAAATTCGGAGCTCATGCGGCCTCTCCATCGGACAGCTGCGAGATTGCGATCAGGGCTTCGAGTTTGGCCAGGGCAGCGCCTTCGTCGATCGCGCGGCGGGCGCGGGCGGCACAGTCGAGCAGAGCGTCTCCGGTGCGCACGTGCAGGGCGGCGGCGGCGTTGAGCAGGACCAAATCACGAGCAACACCTTGCCTATGGCCGGTGAGCACGGCGCGAATCATGGCCGCGTTGTCTTCGACGCTTCCGGCGCGGGCTGCGTCGGTGGGCGACTCGGCGACTCCGAAGTCGCGCGGAGAGAGCGTGAGTTCGCGGATGGATTGATCTTCGCGCACTTCGATGATGCGCGTGGGGCGGGCGGTGGTGATCTCATCGAGGCCGTCGCCGCCGCGCAGGACCCAGGCGCGCGCGACTCCGATGAGGCCGAGGGCTTGGGCCACGTCCGACATGCGGGCCTGGTCGGCGACACCCAGCAGGCGATACTGCGCGCGGCAGGGATTCACCATGGGGCCAACCAGATTGAAGGTGGTGCGGAATCCCAGGGCGCGGCGGATGGGCGCGAGACGGGCCAGCGCGGGGTGGTAATGCGGGGCGAAGAGGAAGCAGATTCCCAGCTCGCGCAGACAGCGGACGGCGACCAGGGGCGAGCAATCGATGCGGACTCCGAGGGCGGTGAGCACGTCGGCACTGCCGCACTGGCTGGTGGAGGCGCGGGCTCCGTGTTTGGCGATGGCGCATCCGGCGGCGGCGATGACGAAGGCGGCGGCGGTGGAGATGTTGAAGGTTTTGACCTGGCTGGCGCCGGTGCCGGCGGTGTCCAGCACCTGCGGGGGAATTTCCACCGGAAGGACGTGCTGGTAGAGGGCATCGGCAAAGCCCGCCAGCTCCTCCGGCTTTTCGCCCTTGGCGACCAGCAGGGCCAACGCCGCGGCGATCTGCGCGTCGGGGGTTGCGGGATTCAGCATGGCATTCACCAGCTGCGCGGCCTCCGGGCGGGTGAGGTCGCGCGCGGCCAGCAGCGTGGGTAAGAACTCACCCACGGTGGGCATGGCCGGTGAATTTGCGACGCCTTCTTGCATGGTTTCCATCCTGAGGTTCAGTCCACGACGCAGATGCGTTGCGGCCAAGGTATCTGCCAACACAATTGTAGGGGAAAGCGGGACGTGCCGGAACTAGAGGCACTCGACGGTAAAACGCCACCATCGACGGGAGGAGCGAAGCGCGGGGATTGGAGTTGCGATGCTCACCCGAAAAGACTACGACGGATGGGGCGCGGGGTCAAACGAAAAATCCGGGGCTGGAGCAAAGCGACCCCGTACGTGAGGCCGCTCTGTACAACCCTGTTTCGCACTGGTGAATCTGTTCCTTCCTGCTGCCGATACGCACCCGGAAAGGTACGTCCATGGAAAAGCTACGCCGAATATGGTTGCTAACTTGCGTTTTGAGTTTGGCGGTCTCAACGGTTCTCGCACAAGACGTGACGAAGGTGGCCGGAGGGCCAGAGACCCACAAAGTGATCCTCGACAACGATCAGGTTCGGGTGCTTGATGTCCGAATTCCACCCGGACAGAAAGTAGCCATGCATTCGCATCCGGAGAACGTTGTCTATTACGTCAGCGATTACAAGATGAAGGTCACGTCCCCTGACGGCAAGACGGCACTACGCGAGGGCAAAGCCGGTACAGCCGCCTGGTTCGGACCACTGACCCACGCCGTGGAAAACGCAGGCACTACCGAGATTCATCTTGTGCAGGTCGAAATGAAGAGGACAGCCAAATAGGAACAAAAACGAAGTGTTCAGACCCGGCGGTGCGTTCTCTATCTCCGCCCACGCCTTTAAGCTGAAGTTTGCTGGTCACCGCAGATCCTTGGCGGCGGTGAGGACCGCGTCGAGGCCGGGGAGTTTCAGGCTCTTGCCGGCGGTGATCAGGAAGGTGCGCCAGCGCGTGCCTTCCAGCTCACCTGCGGGGAGCAGGCCGTGGGCGGTGCGCAGCGACTTGTGCAGCAGCGAAGGGGCGAAGACGGCGGCTCCGGCGGCGAGCGCGTAGCTCTCCGGATGCGGCATCTCCGCAACGGTTTGGAGCGGGTGCTGGCGCAGGGCGAGCCAGCGTTCGACCTCCTGGCGCACGGCTCCGTTTGAGGGCATGAGAACCGGGACGCCGGGCAGACAGGCAGGGAAATCCTTGCGCACGCGGCGGGCCAGCGGCTCCGGGGCGAACAAGCCGATGGGGCTCTCCAGCAGCACGCGGCTGTGGAGTCCGCGGGCGGCGGCGTTGGCGGGCGGCGCATCGGCCAGGGCAAAGTGCAGGGCGCGCGAAGCCAGCTTTGCAGACAGTGCCTCAGGCGAGGCTTCGACGACTGTGAGGCGGGGCTTGGGATTCTGAGCCAGGACGCCTTGCAGAAGAGCGGCAGCCAGCGACGGCGGCAGCGAGGAGCTGACACCGACCGAGAGCACGGGAGCGGCGTCGGCATTGGCGCGAGCGCGGTGAGCAATTCACCTCCCAGGGCGAAGATGCTGCCGGCGTAACGGAGGACGGTTTCTCCGGCGGGGGTGACTTTGAGGCCGCGGCCGTGGCGCTCCAGCAGTTTTCGGCCCAGCTCGCTTTCCAGGGCATGGATCTGCGCGCTGATGGTGGGCTGGGCGAGTCCCAGGCGCTTGCTGGCGCGGGCCACCGAGCCTTCATGCGCGACGGTAAAAAAATAGAGCAGATGATGGTAGTTCAGACGATCCATGGCCACGATGAATGTATATCATCGGCGCCGCCGGAGCGAACGGCCATGCTGAGTTGGATGGGGGCTGGAAGAGGAAAAAGTCTGGAGGCGCGGGGCGGGATCGAACCGCCGATGGAAGCTTTGCAGGCTTCTGCCTTACCACTTGGCCACCGCGCCTCACTGAATGAGACTATTTGATGCTACCGTGAGCTGCGCTTTCGCGCAACGTTGGGGGCACGACGGCTCTTGGCTAGATACCCGCGCCGTAGTCGGCAAAGTTGCTCTTATCGAACTCGCTGCGGTAATCGCGGCGTTCTTCGTCCTCGGTGGCCAGGCAGGCCATGGTCACGTCTTCTGCCTGTGCCGCCACGGCCGCCGCCTCCAGGTGGGCCAGTTTGTCCAGACGCGAGCGGAGTTCGGCGACGTCTTTGGAAAGGGCGATGAGCGCGTCGCTGAGCGGGTCCTTGATCTCGCGCGGATCGGTGATGAGGACGCGCTTGCCGTCGCGATAGACGATGTGCGCGGGCACGCCGACGACGGTGGAGTTGGGCGGCACGTCGCGCAGGACGACCGAGCCAGCGCCGACGCGCGAGTTGTCTCCCACGACGATGTCTCCCAGGATGCTGGAAGTGTTGCCGATGACGACGCCATCGCCGAGGGTAGGGTGGCGCTTCTTTTTTGCCAGGCTGGTGCCGCCGAGGGTGACGCTGTGGTAAAGGGTAACGTCATCGCCAACGATGGCGGTTTCGCCGATCACCACGCCCATGCCGTGGTCGATAAACAGGCGCCGGCCGATGGTTGCGCCGGGATGGATCTCGATACCGGTGAAGTGCCGAGCGGTCTGCGACAGGAAGCGGGCCAGCAGGCGGTGGTTGCGCTGCCAGAGCCAGTGGTTGATGCGATGCACCCACACCGCGTGCAGTCCGGGGTAGTTCAGCAGCACCGAGAATGTGCCGGTGGCCGCCGGATCGCGATCCAATACGGATTGAATGTCTTCTCGAATCTTCTGCAGCACGCTATCGCCTCGCCGCCCGAGTTGTGGGGCCAACCAGCCTTGCCAAAAAACTCCGCTCCTAGTGTAACCGAGGCGCCCATCAGCAAGAACTCCGTTTTCTCCGATATGATGGCCGGATGAAACGAGTCCTTTTATCATGGAGCAGCGGAAAAGATAGCGCGTGGGCACTGCACCTGCTACGCCGCGAGCCGGGTATTGAACTGGTTGGCCTGCTGACCACTCTGAACACGGAGTTCCAGCGGGTGGCGATGCACGGCACGCGGCGCGCCGTGCTGGAAGCACAGGCCGCGGCCGCCGGACTGCCGCTGTGGATTGTGCCGCTGCCCTGGCCATGCTCCAACGAAATCTATGAGCAGCGGATGAGTGAGGTGTGCCAGCGCGCCGTCGATGAGCGTATCGACGCGATGGCGTTCGGCGACCTGTTCCTGGCGGACGTGCGCGCCTATCGCGAGAAACAGCTGAAGCCGACCGGACTGGAGCCGCTGTTTCCGCTATGGGAGATACCGACGGCGGAGCTGGCCCGCAGCATGATTGCGGGAGGGCTACGCGCCCGGCTGGCTTGCGTGGACACGCGTCAATTGCCGGAGTCGTTTGCCGGACGGGAGTTCGATTCCGCGCTGCTCGAAGACTTTCCGCCGGAGATCGACCCATGCGGCGAGCGCGGCGAGTTCCATACCTGTGTGTATGCCGGGCCGATGTTTACCGCTCCTCTGCAATTAGAGGCTGGTGAGATTGTGAATCGCGATGGGTTTGTTTACGCGGATTTCCAATAGCGCAGACACAGGCTAGAGTTCGCGATGAAACCAGGGGTGGGTGACGACCTCGGCGAGAATCAACAGCAGGGCGCCGATGGAAGTTGCCAGCTGCATCCAGCGCTGACGGCGCTGTTTGGGGGTGAACGGCTGCAGCCGCCACTGCGCCGCCGGGTTGTTGCGGATTCGGTTTTCATTCCACAGCAGCAGAAGGTTGAGGACCGCGATGATGCCAGAGGCCCAAAGAATGGGCACGCGCAGCGCCTCGCGATGGAAGCCCTGCGCCGGGCCGGCGGCGGTGGCCGCAATGAGCGAGCTCATGCCCAGCAGTACGCGCACCCCGCTGAGCGCAACGGCGGCGGCGCAGATGGATTCCACGGCGGCGAGGCAGAGCGCGGACCAGCCGAGAATCGTGCGGCGAACTCCGTTGTTTGGCTGACCGTCCGCGCCCATCGCGCCCGCCTTTCGTGATTGCTACTTTTGGTACTGCTCCATGGCGTGGGCAAGACGGATTACGGTCGCTTCATCAAAGTGCTTGCCCAGAATCTGAATGCCGATCGGCAGACCTTCGGAGCTGTTTCCGCAGGGCAGCGAGATGCCGGGCACTCCGACCAGATTAGCGGTTACCGTGTAGATGTCGCTGAGATACATCGCCATGGGATCGTCGGCTTTTTCGCCCAGCCTGAAGGCCGTGGTGGGCGTGACCGGGGTGACGATGGCATCGACATTTGTAAATGCATTCTGGAAGTCGCGGGTGAGCAGAGTGCGCACCTGCTGCGCCTTGAGGTAATAAGCATCGTAATAGCCCGCGCTGAGCGCGTAGGTGCCGAGCAGAATGCGGCGCTTGACCTCGGGACCGAAGCCCTCGTCGCGGCTGCGGCGGTACATCTCGGAGAGCGTTTTGGCCTGCGGCGAACGCGTGGTGTAGCGGACGCCGTCAAAGCGCGCCAGGTTGGCCGAGGCTTCGGCGGTGGCGACGATGTAGTACGCCGGAATGGAGTACTCGGTGTGCGGCAGCGAGACGTGGACGATCTCGCATCCGGCGCTGCGCAGGCCGTCGATGCGGCGCTCGATGGCCTGACGGATTTCGGGATCGAGGCCCTCGGCGAAATACTCTTTGGGGATGCCGATGCGCAGGCCCTTGATCTCGCGGCCGCATTCGGCGGCGTATTTGCCCACGGGAACGTCGGCGGAGGTTGAGTCGTGCGGGTCGCGCCCGGCGATGACCTCCAGCAAGGTGGCCGAATCCTTGACCGTGCGGGTGAGCGGTCCGACGTGATCGAGCGAGCTGGCAAAGGCGATGAGGCCGTAGCGCGAGACGCGTCCGTAGGTGGGCAACAGGCCCACCACGCCGCAAAAGGCCGCGGGCTGGCGGATGGAGCCGCCGGTGTCCGAGCCCAGAGTTGCGACCGCAAATCCTGCGGCCACCGCGGCGGCCGAGCCGCCTGAGGAGCCGCCGGGAACGCGCGTGGTGTCGCGCGGATTGCGCACCGGACGGAAGGCCGAATTCTCGTTGGAGGAGCCCATGGCGAACTCATCGCAATTGAGCTTGCCGAGCACGACGGCGCCAGCGGCCTCCAGGCGGTCAACGGCGGTGGCGCTGTAGGGGGCGACAAAGTTTTCCAGCAGGCGCGAGGCGGCGGTGGTGCGCTCGCCGCGGGTCATCAGCACGTCTTTGATGGCGACGGGAACACCCGCCAGTTTGGGCAGCGGATCGCCCTTTTCGGCCAGCGCGTCGATTCGCTTGGCCTGCTCCAGGGCGCGGGCGCGGGTGAGGCTGAGATAGGAGCCGATGGTTTCGTCGCGGCTGGCAATCTCAGAGAAGTGCGCCTCGGCCAACTCGACAGCGGAGAGACGGCGGCTCTCCACCATGGAGCGGGCGTCGTCAATCGTCAGTGTATTGATATGTATCGATTCTGGTTTCATCGATCCTTCTCTCCTGGCTCAGCGCTCAATAACTTTAGGAACCTTGAAGCAGGTTCCATCGGTGTCTGGTGCGTTGGAGAGAGCGACCTTGCGGCTCAGTCCCGGGGTCACCTCATCGGAGCGTTGCGCGTAGGCGAACGGATCGCCCGACTCGCCGGCGGAGGCAGGGGCCGAGAGCACCTGAGACATCGGCTCCACATTGCGGGTGTCGAGCTGGTTGAGCTTGTCGATGTGGTCCAGGATGGAGTTGAGATCGGCGACCATGCGCAGGCTTTCCTGCGGCGTGAGTTCGAGATTGGCCAGGTCGGCGACATAGGCTACGTCTTTTTCTGTGACCTTCATACGATCCTTTTTGGTACGAATGCTGTTGTAACAATTAAACTTTTCGTGACGCATCCTGCGGGCGTGCGAGTTTGAACTCGATGCGCTCAATGCCAAGGAACGGCTTGAGCCGCGCTACAAACTGCGGCGCCATGGCATAGAGCTGCGCGCGCCAGTTGGCGTCGGGAACTTCGACCAGCAGGGTTTGCTTCTCGACTGCTATCACGCGGGTTTTTTCCGCCACGGCGCGCCCGGCGGCAAAGTCCCATGCGGCCTGGGGAAGCTGCTCCGGCGGCAGGCGCTTCAACGCCTGCGCCATGATGCGCTGCAACGTGCTGGAAACCTGCTCCATGGGTCGATTATAACGGAGAGCCGGAGCGGCGCAGGCAGCAGGCGCGGAGATGAAACTTGTAGCTTGCCTGAGCCGTGGTTTTTCCGTACCCTGAGGGGAATGGAACTGCATCTCACCCCCGATCAACAGGCGTTTGTCCGCCAGGCGATCCAGAGCGGACGGCTGCAGCGCGAAGAAGATGCGGTGCAGGAGGCTCTCGCCCTGTGGGAAGAACGCGAGCGCGCCCGCGCCGAGATTCTTGCCGCAGTGGATGAAGCCGAGGCTTCCCTTGGCCGCGGTGAAGGCCGCGTCATCACCGAGCAATCCATGCGCGAGCTGGCAGATGAGGTGAAGCAGCGCGGACGCAAGCGGCTGGCGGCAGAGCAGCCGCCCACCCGGTAATGGCGCATCGTCTTGCACCTGAGGCCGAAACCGAGTTGGACGACATTTGGTATTATCTTGCCCGGGAAAGCGGCAGCATTGAAATCGCCGACCGCGTAATTGAATCCATCACCCACAGATTTTTGTTTCTTGCCAACCATCCCCATCTTGGACGCCGACGCGACGAAGACTTGCGTCCCGGCTTGCGCAGCTTTGCCGTGGGAGAGTACGTCATTCTTTACCGCGTTGAAGGTGAGGACGTTCTGATCTTGCATGTCTTGCGCGGCAATCGTGACATCGAAGCATTGTTCCGGCATTGATTCGGCCTACCGCCGGGGAAAGTTACTCTCGGCGAAGCCCAGGGCTTCGTCGCGGGTGGTGATGGCCCCTTCGAGCTGCGCGTCTTCGACGGCGGCGAGGATTTCGGCGAAGCGCGGGCCGGGATGGTATCCGGCGGCGATGAGGTCGTGGCCGTTGATAAGCGGAGCGGGACGCTCGGCGCCGGACGGAATGGCGGCCAGCCGCTCGCGGGTGTAGTGGTAGAGTTCGAGGTTGGCGTGGCTGGCCAGGCAGTCGAGGCGATGCATGGCCAGGTGCTCGTCGAACTCCGGCAGGCGGACGAAGCGCTTGAAGGTGGAGTCCTTCATCTTGCGAACGTCGGCGAAGCGCATGTGGTTTTCGACCAGGGCGAGGATCTGGTCGCGGTCGCGGTTACTGAAGCGCAAACGCGTGAGCAGTTCGGCGGCGATGCGGACACCGATCTCGACATGGCCATCGAAGCGGATGCGGTCGGGCGCGCGGCGAAAAGTCGAGGGCTTGCCCACATCGTGCAGCAGCGCGCCCCAGGCGAGGGTAAGCGAGCATCCGGCGGGCAGTCCCTCCAGCAGCAGCAGGGTGTGCACGAAGACGTCGCCCTCGGGATGAAACTGCGGGGGCTGCTGGATGCCCTTCATGCGCGCGATCTCCGGTAGCAGCTCGCGCAGCAGGCCGCTTTCATCGAGCAACAGGAAGGCGCGGCGCGCCTGTCCCTCGGTGAGCATTTTGGTGAGTTCGTCGCGGATGCGCTCGCAGGAGACCTGATGGATTTGCGGAGCGAGGCGGCGGATGGATTGCATGGTCGCGGCGTCGATCTCATAGCCGAAGCGCGCGGCAAAGCGCACGGCGCGCAACATGCGCAGCTTGTCTTCGGTGAAGCGGCGCTCGGGCGGGCCAATGGTGCGCACCAGGTGCCGCTCCAGGTCGCGGCGGCCTTCGACGTAGTCGAGCAGCTCGCCATGCGGTGTGTTGGGGTGCGCGGAAAGCGGATCGAGCAGCAGGCCGTTGATGGTGAAGTCGCGCCGCTCGACATCGTGCTGCGGCGAGGTGGTGTAGCGCACCGAGTCGGGATGGCGGCCATCGAGGTAGGCTCCGTCGGAGCGGAAGGTAGCGACCTCGACATAGCCCTGGGCGCTACTCGAAGCCCCGAAATCGCCTAGCGTTTTCAGCGGCACCAGCACCACTCCGAACTGCGCGCCGACGGCGTAGGTCTGGGGAAAAATGCTCATCACTTCGGCGGGCGTGGCCGAGGTGGCCACGTCGTAATCGGCAGGCTCGCGGCCCAGCAGCAGGTCGCGCACGCATCCGCCCACCCACAGGGCCTGATGGCCGTGGCGGCGCAGAAGGCGGATGGCCTGGAGCGCGGATTCGCGTTGGGTGAGTGCGCTGGGCATATTGCTCTATCCCACGACATTGTAGATCGGAGGCGGTATGCTTTAGTTGTGGACAAAGGTGCGTTGATCCTCGGCATTGAGAGCTCGTGCGACGAGACGGCGGCGGCGCTGGTGCGCGGCGGCCAGGAGCTGGTGTCCAGCGTGGTGGCCTCGCAGATCGCCACGCACTCTCCTTACGGCGGCGTGGTTCCGGAGCTGGCCAGCCGGGAGCACTTGCGCAATCTGGTGCCGGTAACCCGCGCGGCGCTCGACAAGGCAGGGATCGGCTATGCCGACGTGGACGCCATTGCCGTAACCAACGGTCCGGGATTGGCCGGGGCGCTGCTGACCGGGGTGAGTTTCGCCAAGTCGCTGGCGTGGGCGCTGGATAAGCCGCTGATCGCCGTCAACCACATCGAGGGACACATCCATGCGGTGCTGCTGGAGTTGCGCCAGCAGGGCAACGGAGCGCTGGATTTCCCGGTGCTGGCGCTGGTGGTGAGCGGGGGACACACGCATCTGTTTCTGGCCGAAGAGCACGACGGCGCATGGCATTACGAAAACGTGGGACACACGCGCGACGACGCTGCGGGCGAAGCCTTCGATAAGACGGCGAAGCTGCTCGGGCTGGGCTATCCGGGCGGCCCGGTGATCGACCGGCTGGCGAAGTTCGGCGACCCGGCGGCGGTGAAGTTTACCTTTGCCCAGCTGAAGCACGAGGCGCGGCATGAGCCCAAGCGCGCGGGCCGAATCGAAGGAGACCACAAGCGCTTCGACTTCAGCTACAGCGGCATCAAGACGGCGGTGCTGCGCTACGTGGAGACTCACCGGATGCAGGAGGCGATCGAGGCGCGGCGCGGCGCGCTGCTGGGGATCGCCGAGCCCAGCGAGGAGGATTACCGCAGGCTGTGCGACCAGCAGACGCTCGACCTGGTGGCCAGCTTCCAGGCGGCGGTGGTGGGCGACCTGACCCGGCGCACGCTGGCGGCCTGCGAGGCGTACGGGGTTCGCACGCTGCTGGTAACCGGCGGCGTGGCCGCCAACAGCGCGCTGCGCGCCAGTTTTGAGCAGCGCGGGGCACAAAGCGGAGTGCGGAGCGCAGTCCAGAGCGGCGTGCGGGTGCACTTCCCTTCCCGCCGGATGTCCACCGACAATGCCGCCATGATTGCCGCCGCGGCTCACTCCAAGTGGCTCGCCGGGGAATTTGCGGGACTGGAACTCGCGGCGGAGGCGAACCTGCCACTGCGCTAGAGCGTTTGGCGGAGTTAGGTCAGGGTCGAATCCAGGGCTTGGCCGAGCTGGGTTTCAATGTCGATGTTCTTGAAAATTACGGCCGCGGTGCTGGAGAGCAGATCGGCGGAGAGGTCGGTGGCGCGGCGGCGCCCGGCCAGGACAAGGATGGGCGTGTTGGCAAACGCCTCAAGCTGACGGATTCGGGAGATTAGCTCCTCGCCGCCCATGCGCGGCATGGCGAGGTCGGTGATGATGATGTCGGGCAGGAAGTGTTCCAGAATGGTAAGGGCCTCGACCCCGTTGGTGGCCGAGTTGACGAAGAAGCCGCGCTCCTCCAGAAAACGGCAGACGCAGTGGCGGATCAGCATCGAATCGTCCACCACCAGGGCTGTCTTCGGAATGGGGGGAGTGTCCGGCATAGGAGGGGCGAACCGAAGCCCCGATAGAGCTAAGGTATAGCACTTTCCGTCGCGTTATGCCGCCGGTGGCACGCTCCTGCGGGGATGGCACACTACGGCGCAGGTTCAAAAGCGGACGACTTCCCGGCCCGGATCAGGCTTCGGCGGGGAAGGAATCCTCGATGTCCATATCCTTGAACTCGCTGCTTTCAAACACCTCGCGGCACTCCAGGCATTCGACAAATTCCGTATCCTCTTCGCGGGCAACGATTTGAACGCGAGGATGGCGGCAGGGCTGGTTGATGGGACGGCTCACGGACGGCACGGCGTTGCGCTGAGGTTGCATTGATGGCATAAGGGAAATACTCCGCCCCGGAGGCGGCAGTTGCGGGATATTTTGCTGGCGGTCCGGCGAGATGTCAAGAGAAGAACGAGGGAAAATTGGACGCTGGCCGGGTGGAATGAAGGCCGGGTAGCGGAGGGAAAGGCGAAGATACACAAGCGGGAAGAGCGCCGGAGGATGCATCGGCGAGCGGGAACGGGTTAGAATCAAGCCCAAGAACTAAGAGCGGGCGAGGCGGAGCTTGCAATGAGACGAATGATCGTAATTGCGTGTGCGCTCGCCATGATCTCCGGCGGCGCGCAGGCACAGGCTTCCGGGGCGCAGGCAAATGCGCCGCAGAAGCCGCACGCGTCGATGAGGAAGACGAAAACAAACTCCGCGAAAAAGCCGGCCCCGGGTGCAGCCGCTGCGCCACCGGCTCAGCCAGTTCCGGCTCGAGTAGTGCCGCCGGTTCCGGCCACGCTGATGAACAGCGCCCCGGTCAATCCGGATGTTACGATGACCAACGGGTTGCTCACCATCGATGCGCCGAACTCCACCTTGGGCGATGTGCTGCGGGGAGTCCATAAAGCGACCGGCGCGGAGATTGAGGGAGCTTCGCCGACTGATCGCGTGGCGGTGCGGCTGGGCCCCGGCGATCCCAGGCAGGTGATCGCCGCCCTGCTGGAGGGCACGCCCTATGACTATCTCATCCTCGGTTCGCAGGAGAAGCCGGATGCGGTCACCCGTATCGTGCTGACGCAATCCTCGGGTGAAACCTCGCCTGGAGCCTCGGCGCAGAATGGCTCGGCGAACCGTCCGCAACCGTCGATGCCGCATCCGTCGGCGAACGAGGATTCCCAGTCCGAGGATACGGCCACGCAACCGGCCGCCGAGAACCCGGCAGAGCAGACGCAACCGCCTCCAGCGCAGCCGGAGCAGAACACACCGAACGCACAGAACGGACCGAACAGAACGAAACCCCGAAGAGCTCTTCAAGCAACTGATGCCGGCGCAACCGGCACAGCCGGCGAACCAGTCGCCGCAGCCATAGAGGCAGCGCAGTCAGAATTTTCTGGGAGTGGAAGATATCCGGAGGATGAAAAAAGCCCCACCGAAGAAACCGGCGGGGCTTTTTTCTGGTATTCAGTTTCTGGTATCCAGCGAAGTTGCTAATCGCCGCCGGCGGAGGTATGGAAGACCTGCGCGGGAACCCTTTGGACCGACTGCCGGCTGCGGTCAAAGGCGTAGAGAATTCCGAAAATAATGGCGTAACCCAGCCCCACCCCGGCAGCGAGCGAAAGCAGGATCACGGCAAACATTGCAAGCGACATCATAAGGGATAGCACGTTGTACTCTTTTCCTTTGCGCCGGCGATCCAGCAGCCGACACTTCCATGGTACCGAAAAAGTTCCGAGTTGCGGAAATCCTCAGGCGCGGCCTCGCCATGATTGGAGAGGCTGCAACCAATATGCGGGGGTTTGACCCGGGGCGCTATTGGCAAATAAGATACCTGAGTTGAACTATCTACCTGCTCTTTTAGCGCATCCGTGGCGGCGCGTCCAATTACGAGTGGCCGTGTACTGATTCGACGCGCTGATTCGGCGCTCCAATTGTCGGCGAACGGGCGGTGGTGTGATTCAACGGGAAGCAAAGGACATGGGCATCCGCAACATCACGGTGCGCGGCGCGCGGCAGCATAATCTGAAAAACATCGATGTTGAGATCCCGCGCAACACGCTGACGGTGATCACCGGGCTGAGCGGCTCGGGCAAATCGTCGCTGGCCTTCGACACCATCTATGCGGAGGGACAGCGGCGCTACGTGGAGACGCTGTCGGCCTACGCGCGGCAGTTTCTGGACCAGATGGAGCGGCCCGACGTGGACTCCATCGACGGACTGAGCCCGGCCATCTCCATCGAACAGAAGACCACCTCGCGCAGTCCGCGCTCCACGGTGGGGACCATCACCGAGATCTACGACTACCTGCGCCTGCTCTATAGCTCCATCGGCATCCCGCACTGTCCCAATTGCGGCAAGGAGATCACGCGCCAGTCGGTGGAGCAGATCAGCGCGCGGGTGATGGATTTGGCTTCCACGGGAAGCGAGCCGCGCGTGATGCTGCTGGCGCCCATCGTGCGCGGGCGCAAGGGTGAGTTCACTAAGGAACTGGAGAAGCTGGCCGCCCACGGATTTACCCGCGCGCGGATCGACGGCGAACTGCGCTCGATTGAAGAGGAGATCAAGCTGGACAAGCGGCGCAACCACACCATTGAGGTGGTCGTGGACCGTCTGCTGGTAAAGGAAGGCATCGAGCGGCGGCTGACGAACTCGATTGAAGTGGCCATGAAGCTGGGCTCCGGCTTGCTGGTGGTGAGCGTGGTGGGCGGCGAGGAGCACATGTACTCTTCGCGCATGGCTTGCCCGGAGTGCGGCGTGAACGTGGCCCAGCTGGAGCCGCGCTCGTTCAGCTTTAACAGCATGTACGGCGCCTGCGAGGAGTGCAACGGACTGGGTTCGAAATATGACTTCGACCCGGCCAAGGTGATCGTCGATTGGTCGAAGCCTCTGCTGGACGGCGGACTCGGGCCGGGAGCCGGCTCGGCACATCTGCAGTCGATGATCAAGCGCGCCGCCGAAGAGAAGAAGATCGACCTGGTGACGCCCTTCGAGCAGTTACCCGAGGAGCAGCAGAAGTTTTTGCTGTACGGCGACCCGTCGCGGCGCGTGCGAAGCGGCTTCAAGGGCATCCTCGCCTTCCACAAGCAGGCGCTGGAAGAGGTGACCACCGAGGCATACCGCGACTATTTGATGCAGTACATGTCGGCCACGCCGTGTCCGGTGTGCCAGGGACGCAGGCTGCGTCCCGAGAGCCTGGCGGTGCGGGTGAACGGCATGAGCATCGCCGAGTTTACGGCGCTGCCCATCTCGCGCGCGGTGGAGGCGGCGGCGCAGTTGCAGTTGAGCGGACGCGAAGAAAAGATTGCGGGGCGGATTGCGGCGGAGATTCAGGAGCGGCTTGGCTTTTTGAACCACGTGGGATTGGGATATCTCTCGCTGGACCGCTCGGCGGCCACGTTGAGCGGCGGCGAAGGCCAGCGCATCCGGCTGGCGACGCAGATCGGCTCCAAGCTGCGTGGCGTGCTCTATGTGCTCGACGAGCCTTCCATTGGCCTGCATGCACGCGACAACGAAAAGCTGCTGCAGTCGCTGGAATCGCTGCGCGACCTGGGAAACACGGTGCTGGTGGTGGAGCACGACGAGGAGACCATCCGCCGCGCCGATTACGTGATCGACCTGGGACCGGGCGCGGGCAAGCTGGGCGGCGAGCTGGTGGCCGCGGGCACGCCCGCTGAGGTCGCCGAGACTCCCGCATCGCTGACCGGGCAGTACATCTCCGGGCGCAAGACGATTCCAGTGCGTCACGAGCGGCGGCCGGTCAACGACCAGTCGATCACCGTGCTGGGCGCGAAGGCGAACAATCTGAAAAGCATTGACGCCAGCTTTCCGCTGGGTGTGATGACGGTGGTGACCGGCGTCTCGGGCTCGGGTAAATCGACACTCGTGAATGACATTCTCTACGCCGCGCTGGCGCAGAAGATTTACAAATCGCGGCAGGAGCCGGGCGCGCACAAGTCGATTCGCGGGACCGAGCAGATCGACAAGGTGATCCGCATCGACCAGTCGCCGATTGGGCGCACGCCGCGCTCCAATCCTGCGACCTACACCGGCGTATTCACCCAGATCCGCGAGCTCTACGCCATGCTGCCCGAGGCGCGCGAGCGGGGATACAAGGCGGGACGCTTCAGCTTCAACGTTCCCGGCGGACGCTGCGAAGCCTGCCAGGGCGAGGGCGAGCGCCGCATCGAGATGAATTTTCTGCCCGATGTGTACGTGCTCTGCGAGGTGTGCGGCGGCAAGCGCTACAACCGCGAGACGCTGGCGGTGCACTACAAGGGTTACACCATCGCCGACCTGCTCGACACTCCGATCAGCGAAGCCCTGACGGTGCTGGAAAATTTTCCGCAGGCGCGGCAGAAGCTGCAGACGCTGGTGGATGTGGGGCTGGGATACATTCACTTAGGTCAATCTTCGGTGACCTTGAGCGGCGGCGAGGCGCAGCGCATCAAGCTGGCGCGGGAACTGAGCAAGCGGCAGACGGGGCGCACTCTGTATCTGCTGGACGAGCCGACCACGGGGCTGCACTTTGAAGACGTGAACCGCCTGCTGGAGGTGCTGCACCGGCTCACCGACCTGGGCAACAGCATCATCATCATCGAGCACAACCTGGATGTGATTCGCAACGCGGACTGGATCATTGACCTCGGCCCCGAGGGCGGCGAAGACGGCGGAAGGATCGTGGCCCAGGGAACTCCGGAACAGGTGGTGAAGGTGAAGAAGAGTTATACCGGACAGGCATTGAGCGCCGTGGCGCTACCGTTCCTGAGAACCTCAGTAACCCGGACGTGACGAGCACGGCTCCTTGCTCCGCAAAATCTTCGCATTCCCCATATGCTCAGAACGTGGCGATAAAGGTTCTCCGCAGCGACCAATGATTTGCATCCATTGCAAGGCAATCCTAATTGGGGCAAGCCAGAGATGAATGGCCCGGCGACTCCGACCATCACCGAATTTGAGCAGGTCACTCGTGAATTCAACCTACGACCCGATCAGTACGTCGCATCAACTCGTCTTCGTGAGTGGGCGAGTCGCAACAAGAACTCGAAATTCATTCCCGAGCCTCTCCTTCAGGAATGGGGCTTCGAGGTTGAATCCTCGCTGTAGTCGCAATCCTTCCGAAAATACAAGAAGTTCGCTGCGGCGGCTACGCCATGTCCAAGGGTTAATCCCCACAGGGGTAGCCGCCACGCCCAACTATTCTTCGCGTCTACGGATGACCTTGACTTGGGATATCCAGCGTAGGCCGCGAGGGCAACCGTCACCGGGACTGAAACCGCGTACATGCGACTTCTGGATGGGCTCTCGCCGTAAATCCAACTGTTAACCTCAGCAGCTTCGGGATCATGCTGAGCATACTTTGTTGATTCGATGTCCAGCACCAACGCCATCGCTGCTGTTCCCAACAGGACGGTGAACTCGTCTGGCATCGTCGGCTTCCTGTGACCCGATTCCATATTCACCCCAATATCCTTAGACGCCGCGACCACGGCCTGAGCTCGGTTCCTCGCCGAACAAATGGAAGCCCCCTACCGGGATTGAGAATTTCATTTGAATGCTATTCCGAGGAGATGCATATGCTACGTAAACTTTTGAGCAGGCGAACGATCCAACCCTGACCGTGGTTCGCCTCATTCTGGAAGCCCTGTTTTTTGCCCATGGAGCCCAGAAGATGCTCGGCTGGTTCGGCGGTCACGGTTTCAGCGGCACCACGAAACGAAGACGCTGGATGATATCAATGCCCATCTGGAGCGGACTGGCTTTCAGAAGAATTTCCCGCCACCGGGGGTAGAGGTGGTTTCGTAGTACGTGATGATGGGGATTGGGCAGGTAGTCACTTTACGATTTCCGCCCTCCAAGCTTCGCGAGGTGAATCTCCAGATCCGAGCATGGGGCTTGGGGCGCGTTCAGGACTGAGTTCTATCCGACTTACGATTACCGCCCCGTGTGGGAGGCATCAAAACAACAGGGGAGGTGAACTTTACTTTACTGCGTGTATCGAGTAAACATCGCCAGCGGAGGAAGGCACGAACATCGTAAACACACTGCCATTTCGTCCTGATTTTGTGCAGCTCCGGACTCGAAGCGAACCGTCGTGCTTCTGAACCACCTCTTTGGCGATAGAGAGCCCTAAACCACTCCCTGAAACCTTCGTGGTGAAGAAGGGTCTAAAGACTTCATGTAGATTTTCCGAAGTAATCCCGCAGCCACTATCCGCAAACGTCACCCGTACTCCGTGTCTCCGCTGCCCTGACCACTCCTGAGAGTTGGACGCCCGCACCAGCAACCTGCCGCCTTGGGGCATCGCGGCGGCGGCATTCAGCAATAAGTTAGAAAAGACTTGGCGCAACAGGCCAGAGTAGACCGGAAAATCTCCGTGACAACGGTAACGGGTATTCACAGAAATGCCCTGCGATTCAAACTGTAACCTGTAAACATCAATTGCCGAGTCGATCAATCTTGGCATATCTGTGTCCTGCCGAGGAGCGGAATCACGGAATCTGTCCAGCGCAGCATGGGCGATCTGGGAAGCTCGATGCACCTCTCCCTCAGCGAGCATTAGGTAGTGACGCCCCTGCTCGGTGAGGATAGCCTCCTTTCTCAAGAGGTAGAGAAAGTTCAGGACAGAATCGAGAGGGTTGTTGATCTCGTGCGCCAGAGACGCCGCTAATCGGCTCCCTTTGATGTCTGATTCAGAACGCCTTGGAGCTTTCGAATACACATGAGCACCGCATAGGGGAATGCGGTATGTATGATATCGGACATAGGCGCTCGGTTGCTAAATATCTCGGGGTCTCACCTGCCTAGCATCGGTCAGCACTCTCAGAGGGCGGGTTTCACCTGCAATAGAAGGGTCTGCTGAAGAGACGGCGCTGGTACGGCTCCGAGCGTTGCTCGTGGGAGGGCGTGAGATACGTCGCTCCAGCTCAGAACATCCCGGTGATCCGCCAGCATCCTGAGGAACCCAAACGCTTCGGCTCTCAGATGCGCTGGGGGCTGATTCCGTACCGGACAAACGATGGTATTTGCCCGGCGACACGCAAGCAACATCGCGCCAGAGAAGCGAATCTGACCGCGTGTCCCGGCATTGGCCGAACCTGACGGCGGCTGTATTGGCTCCGGAGGCTGAGAATGTCACTCAATCGATGGTTGCTACGTGCAGATGTACCATCGTCGGTGATTTTGGTACGGCTCATGGTCGGCTGGGTTTTTATGTCCGAAGGGATACAGAAATTTCTATTTCCAGCCGCTCTGGGCGTCGGGCGCTTCGAGAAGATTGGAATTCCGTCTCCCCACTTTTTTGCCCCCTTCGTTGGTGTGGTCGAGACTGTCTGTGGACTCCTCCTGATCGTTGGCCTGCTCACCCGCTTGGCTGCAATCCCCTTGCTTATCGATATCTCGGTCGCCATCGCCACCACGAAAATCCCGTTGCTCTTGAAATCCGGGTTCTGGGCAGCGATGCATGAAGCCCGAACCGATTTCTGCATGGTCTTGGGGCTGCTGTTTCTCCTCGCCATCGGTGGCGGAGGCCTGTCTATTGACGCAAGACTTGGGAATCGCTGAGTTGGCCTGCTTGGACAAGCTGGAAACGCCACCTGACCTACCACCTACTGGAGCCCTTCAATCCCGCATTAATGCCGCGTTACGAAGTGAGCAGCCGGGTGAATCTGGTGAAGAACGATGATGCGGCGCGGAGGCGGTGTAGACCCCGCCATCCTCCCGCTCGACCGCCATTGCTATATGCGTCCCATGCCAGCCGTTCGTCTCGGGCAATTGGGGAATATGACGAACTTCACATTTGCGCCTGTGTTAGATTACGCAGCCTACTCCCAAAGAAGTCCCAGGCAAATCGGAATGCTTTGCGAGCGAGAGAGGAGTATGTGGCGTGTTTTTAATGCATTAGGGGAGTTTTTCACGCCAATATCGTGGCAGCTTCTTACAACGGCTACACATTTGCTCATGAACTTTACATGGGGTGTCTTCTACCCATGGTGCGGTAAGGTGACGGGCTCGGGGGAGTTATGCTTTCGCCATACGGTTTAGACATCATCGAGAGTTGCCTGAGCTGCAAGCTACGGGCAGGACATATTTTTTGTGATCTGCCGACAACCGCCCTCCAAGCCCTTGAGTCCATCAAGTTCGCCACAGCGTATCCAAAGGGTGCTGTGCTGTTTGTAGAAGACCAAGCACCACGCGGGATTTTTGTCATCTGTAAAGGGCGAGTAAAACTGTCGATTTGCTCTACGGACGGCAAGACGATGATCTTGAAAATTGCCGAAGTCGGCGAAGTGCTGGGATTGAGTGCCTCGGTTTGCGGCACCCCTTATGAACTGACTGCCGAAACCATAGACCCTTGCCAGATCACCTTCGTAAAGCGTGAGGATTTCCTACGTTTCCTGAAGGAAAACAACGAGGCGTGCTTGCGCGTGGGCGAGCAGTTGAGTGAGAAGTACGAGACCGTATGCCGCAAAACTCGCTCGCTCGTGCTGTCACACTCGGCGGCGCAGAAGCTTGCGCTGCTGCTATTGGAATGGATGGCAAAAGACGGCGAGAACTCTAAGACAGAAACACGCATGAAGCTGTCCATGACACACGAGGAACTTGCCCAGATGATCGGCACCTCGCGTGAGACGGTGACGCGATTGTTTGCCGAGATGAAAAGTCAGCATATCGTGCAGGTCAAAGGCTCGACACTGGTGATTCAGAACAAGGCAGCACTCATGGTGTTTGGCGCGGCCTGATTGTTAAGTTTGGTCGAGGGTTACCGACTACAACCGGGAGGTTGCCATGCTGAAACATAAGATTCTGGTGGTAGATGACGAGCCCGACTTAGCTTCTACACTCGCCACGATACTCAGGTCTCATAACTACGAGGCCGCCACGGCCAACAGCGGAGAAGAGGCGGTTCTGCTGGCCAGTTCATTCCAGCCCGATTGCGTCTTGAGTGACGTGATGATGGGGGCAATGAACGGCATCGAGGCGGCAATGGTAATTTTGGACTCGCTACCCCGGTGCAAAGTTCTGTTCGTATCTGGTATCGCCACTCACCGAGACCTGCTAGTAAACGCGAGGGCAAAGGGGTTCAATTTTGAGGTTCTGCAAAAACCAGTTCCTCCGGTTGAACTGCTGGCACGAATGTCGGAGGTTCTTTCCAACAGAGCCGAGCCAATCCGAAAGTCAGCAGCAAAAGAACATAGCGCCTGCATTGGCACTCTAGCGGCGTACCACCACTCTCAGTAGGACAGGTTTCAAAATGAAGGCAATTCTATTTGTGGATGACCATGAGTTGTTGGCGCGGGTGAGTTGCCAACTTCTGCGGAGGCAGGGCTACAACGCGGACTACGCCTACAACGGCCAAGACGCCTTGGCCAAGTTCGAGCACGCCAAGTTTGACATGCTGGTCACCGACTATCATATGCAGGGCATGGACGGTCTGGAACTCGCCAAGCAGGTTCGCCAGAAATCGCCGAATCTACCCGTCATCATCGTGACAGGCGTCGCTCCAATCGAACAGAGCAACGAAGTGGATGCGTGGGTTGGGAAGCAGGACATGTTTCCCGCATTGCTCGACAAGATCAGCTTGTTTCTAGGCGGAAGTAATTCACAAGACGCTCAGACGAGCGCCTGAGCTAAGTGCAGATCAATCTGCATGGGTTTGATCGCAAGCGTTAAGAATACCTCCCCGGCAACAAGTCACTGAACCTTTCGCTGTTTGCTACTCCGCTTCATTTTCTTCCGGCCCTTTCGGACATTTCCGCCCGGAATCACGTCTCGAAAATAGCGGTAAAGGATGAGAACGCCCACCGCCAGAGCGCCGATTGCCTCCTCTCGAACTTCCGGTGTCATCGGTGTGAGGCCGGAATCAAAGTCGCTTGCCTCGGCCAAGGAAATGATCGGCACGAGCGCGACGGCAAACTGGCTCTGCTTCCTCTGCATCCTGCCAAACTGCATTTTGCTCTCGGCAACTTTGTCGTAGATGCGAAAAAGATTCGGTCGGCATAAATAGGTTCGGCCTCAGAACAGGTACTTACGTGTGAGGCAGGTTAGCTGATGAGCTTCTGTCATGAAGAAGCGGTAGAAGCTGTTGACCGATGAGCAGTGGGAACTGATTGAACCGTTGCTGCCCATGCCGAGGGTTCGGCGGGATCGTAGAGGCATAGGGCTGCGTCGAATACCATGGCGGCGGTGACCTTCTGCGATGTCGTGGTCTCGCACCAGCCATTCACCTATGGGCTTCTTTTCCACGAGCTGGTTCACGTCGAACAATACAGGCAACTGGGCATCCCCCGCTTCGCTGAGCTTTACGTGCGGGGATTCCTCAGCGGCGGCTGGTACGACGGGTTGCGGTTTTGGACTAACCAAAAGACGGACGCAATTTCAAAGCGCATCGACCTCAGCGGTATAGAGATCGACCACCAGCGTTCTATGAACCGCACTGTTTGCACAAGCTTTGAAAAGGGTGACGGTGCGATCTACATTCTGAGCCGACCAAGCAACGAACACCCGCCCGGCAGTGGCTTTGAACAAGTCGATGTATCGCTGTTGCAGTTCATCCTCGCTGCTGCAAGACTTGTCGCTCCCCAGATTCGTCCCCTCCATAATGAGCGCATCAATGGCAGCAGGAGGCGATGCCATCATCTGCTCAACCAGAGCAGCCTTCCTGCCATGAATGCGGAAGCCCGTTGCACCTAGCACAATTGAAGACTGGGAACGCACTTTGAACAAATGGCTGAATCCACATATCGGGAGCTTGCCGCTCTCCGAAGTCAACAACGCTTCGCTGAAGCGGCTTGTTGCGCTGATGTCCGGGGCAGGATTGTCTCCGAAGACCATCGATAACTATGCCGGACTGGTGAAGATGGTGGTGGCCTCTGCCGTGGGCGCGGAGGGGGAAGAGATTTTTCCCCGCAAATGGAACCACGAGTTCATCGACATGCCCATTGTGGAGAAGTCGAAGCAGAACACGCCCTGCTTCTCTGGGGATGTGATAACGGGACTGGCAGGTTGGAAGAAGCCACGAGAGCGGATGTTGTTCATCTTGTGTGGTGCGGCTGGACTGAGGATAGGGGAGGCACTTGGAATAGAAATCGACAAGCACATCGCTTCAGATTTTTCGCTCCTCAAAATCCACCAGAAGGCGCGGCACTGCAAGATCGAAGAACGGCTGAAAACGCAGAGTGCCCTTCGGGACGTAGACCTTCATCCGGCAATTGCAACCCTGCTGAAGGAATTCGTCGGCGAACGCAAGTCCGGGTTCCTGTTCTCAACTCGGAACGGCAAGCCGATAGCATCGTCCAATGTCATCGGCCGCCATCTGCACCTGGCGCTGGAGAAACTGAAGTACGTGAACCCGTACACCGGAAACCACAAGGCAGGGAATCAAGCTTTTCGGCGATTCAGAAACACATACCTGCGGAATCACACGGAGTGCCCTGAAGGGCTTTACAAGTACTGGATGGGGCACGCTGGAGAGGGCATGAGCGACCTCTACGACAAGATCAAAGAGGACGTTGCATTCCGGAGGAAGTGGGCTGAGCAGTGTGGTATCGGCTTTGAACTGCCTTCAGTTGTACCGAATGTACCGAAAAAGGCACCAAAAACGAAAGCGGCCAAGGCCGCGTAAGTGATTGAAAAGGTGAGAGAAAGAATGGTCGGGGAGAGAGGATTTGAACCTCCGACCCCCTGGTCCCGAACCAGGTGCTCTACCAGGCTGAGCCACTCCCCGACTGTTGGAAAAGCGCGATTTCATCGCGCTGAGACGGATTATAACAGAGCAGCCAGCTCGCGCCAAAACTCACACGATGCACGATCTTCGCTGGATTGCAATTTACCGCGAACTCGAACTAAGTGGCGCGCGTCGTTGCAAGCCGTCGAGGCGCACGCGTGTCGTGCTGCGGCAACGTCTCAGCTGCCCAGCCGGCCCAATCCGATTCCGATGACGTAAGTCACGATGCCCTCCACGGCGCCCACGGCAGTCATCTCAAAGCCGCTGCCCCACCATGAGCGAACCGTGATCAGCGACTTGGCCGCACCGACCGCAAAGTGTGCCGCAAGCGAAATGACGGCCGAGACGATCACCGCCGGATATCCGCTCAAGAAGAAAAATGGAATGATGGGCACAAAAGCGCCGACTGCAGTCGACAGTGCGCCGGAGAATGCCGAGGTCAATGGATTGCTCAGCGCCTCTTCGGTGGAGTTCAGGCGTTCGGCGGCCAACGCGCGCAGCATCTGCTCGGGATCTTCGGCGATGTGTTCGACGACGCGGTCGGCATCCTCCTGCGGCAGTCCCTTGACCTGGTAATAGAGAGAGAGCAGCTCGCGGGCTTCCAGGCTATTCATCTTGATGGCCTCGCGCTCGCGTTCCAACTCCGCCTGCGTAGATTTCGCGTTCGCTCTTGGCTGCCAGGTAGGCTCCGGAGCCCATGGACAGGGCACTTGCCACCATGCCGGCCATTCCAGCCAGCAGTACGTAGTGCGAGTTGCCCAGGGTTGCGCCGGAAACGCCGGAGACAATTCCAAAGATCGCGCCCAGTCCGTCATTCACTCCGTAGATGGCGTCGCCAATCCAGCCGGCGGCCTGTTTGCCGGAGTTGGAACGCTTTGCCAGCAGCTCAGCGATCACCGACTTGGGATCGGCCTTCACCTCGGCGATGGCGGATGCCGGATAGTGATTGCGGATCAGGCTCCCCGAGCTCGCGGTAATGCTCCTGCTCCTCCTGAATGACCTGGTGCAGAATGGCGATGCTGGGCTGGTCACCGAGTTCCTCCAGTTGTTTTCCATAGCGCGCAATGTCGCGGCTCTCGTCGATCTCCAGGCGGCGCAGCGCCATGCCCGGGCCGCCAACGCGGTTCGCCAGTGTTATCGGCGTCGCCCGCGGCTTTGCCGTCATACTGCGGAATCACTGCCGCCGAGTTCGCGAATTCGCTTGCCCCACAGCGCGGCATGCCGCGCCTCCTCCTCGGCCAGGTTGCGCAGAATGCGCTTGCGGATCGGGTCCGAGTCGCGCTCAGCGAATGCGTTATAGGTGTGAAAGCCGCGCATCTCCGCCTGCCAATTCTCGGAAAGCGCGTCCAGAATCTTGCGTGTGGCCGGGCTGTTCATCACCCGCCATCATACCTTTGCGCGGCCAGCCAGACAATTGAGCTTCTCTGCATTTGCGTTTCGCCGTGCAAACAAATGGTTTTCTGCGACGGTCAGGCCACGTCCAGATGTGTTGCGCCGGGCGTGTCTTCCTGCGGTTGGCTCTGCGTCGAACAGCGCTTCGCAATCAGCGTGTCGAGGGCAAACCATCCCGGCCCGAAAACAAGCACCAGCACGGCGGCCAGGAGGAACGTAAACGGAAGCGCCTGATAGAACGTACCGGGATCGCTGAACACGTCCAGCAGCGCCGGCCGCTCCGCCGTCACGTAAGCCACCAGCATGTTGCCAGTCAGCACCAGTCCCGTCAGCCGCGACGCCAGTCCCACCATCAGCAGCACGCCGCCGAAGAACTCCACGCAGGCCACAAACACTGCGGTCGCCCCCGGCGCCGGAATTCCCAGCGAGGTGAAGAACTGCGCCACATGCCCCAGGTTGTGCAGCTTTCCCCATCCCGCCTGCATGAACTGGAATCCCCAGTACAGGCGCACGAAGAGCAGCAGCGGCGACTGCGCCCCCGAAGCCGCCCGGCTGAACCTGCCGTAAGCCCGGGCCATGGTCTGCGTAATCGAGTTCATAATAGCTCCTACTTTCTTTCAAACGTTGCGCGCGTTCGCTTGCACGGCGTTGAATTGCAGAACCAGCCCAGCGCTCCAAACATCGCAAAGCTGTCCTGCACATGCTGGCGGCACTGTTCGGCGCTAAGCCCGGAATCCGCGTACACACTCTCAACGGCGTCGCCGATCGTGGCTCCCTGGCCTAGCATCTGCAGCAGCCGGAACATCTCGCCATCCAGCCGCTTGTAATGCACCACCAGTTCGTAGCGATGGATCGCGAGATACACCGGATCCATCGCTCTGGCGCGCTCAATCCTCGTCGGCGACACGGCGCGCACAGCGCTCCCTCTGCGCTTCATCGAGTTGCGAACCTCCAGCAGAAGCGTGTCCACTTCGTAGCCGGCTTGCATGGTTTGCAAATAGGGCTGCAGGTGCAACGTGCCGGCCGGTCCCATCGCGGCGATTTCCGCGGGGCCCAGCCGCTCCTGCTCGGCGGAGTCAAACGATTCGATCTCCGCCCACTCGAGCCTTGCCATGTCCAGGGCGATCTCGTAGTTTGCGCCCACCAGCGCCCGGTTCCGCTCCATCCACGCGGCAAGATGCCGCCCCAGGTTGCGCATGGTGAACGACTCCGACGGACAATCGTCCAGATAGCGGCGCCGTATTTGCTCAAAGCGTTTTGCACCCACCACCGCGCGCACCCCTGGGAAATCCTCGCCCAGAGCGTCCAGCACCCGCGACCAGTACGAGCGGTTGTAAATTTCCAGTCGCTCCAGGCTGCTGAGCCGCGAGTTGGGCTTCACCAGCGCAACGCCGTCTTGGGTCCGGCGATCTGCGCCCCGGCGCTTGATGTAATTGCGCGAGCTCATGGGCTGCATCACCGCCCGCGCCATGGCGCGCTGGAACTCCAGCAGCGCGGTCATCGCTGCACTCCCGTAAGCTGCGCCTCTTCCGGCAACTCTTCCTGTGGCAACCCTGCCTCCCCCGCAGTGCTGGTCACCGCATCCAGATACTGTTTGGCCTTCAGCGCCTCGCCGTGTACCTCGTCAAACGGAGGGATGCGGTCGTCCCACTCCAGCAGCGTTGCGGTGGGTCCCGGTACGGCGCAGCGCACGCTCGTAAAGCCGCCACACCGGATCGATCACCGGATGATCGTGGGTATCCAGCAGGTATTTTTCATAGTGCGAGTGCCCCGCAATGTGAATCTGCGCCACGCGCTCGGCGGGAATCGAGTCCACATACTCGGACGGATCGAATTCGTGATTGATCGAGCTGACGTATATGTTGTTCACGTCGAGCAGAATCCCGCAGTCGGCGCGCTCCACCACCTCGGTCAAAAACTCCCACTCCGTCATCTGCGAGTCGTGGAACTCCGCATAGCTGCTCACGTTTTCCAGCGCCACCGGCAACTCCAGAAAGTCCTGCACGCGGCGGATATTTTCCGCAGCCACCTTCGCCGCCTCCCAGGTATAGGGCAGCGGCAGCAGATCGTGGGTGTAGCGTCCATCCACGCTGCCCCAGCACAGGTGGTCGCTCAGCCACGGCGTCTTGGTGCGCCGCGTCAGCGCCTTCAGCCGCCGCAAATGCTCGCGGTTCAAAGGCTGCGCCGAGCCGAAGTACAGCGAAACTCCGTGCTGCACCACCTTGTACTGTTCCAGAATCTGGTCGAGAATCGACAGCGGCCGTCCGCCGTCGATCATGTAGTTCTCCGAAATAATCTCGAACCAGTCCACCACCGGCTTCCTGGTCAGGATGTGCTCGTAGTGCGGAATCCGCAGTCCGATTCCAATTCCGTATTCGGTGAAGCCGTTAAAGCGGTTTGCCGGCATAAGCACGACCTCGGTCCCAAAGAAATCGATCCACAGCAATCAGGAGGACCGGACCACGCCGGCCCCCTCTGGTGCGCCGCAATGTGCGGCCTGCAGCGCGTGTGGCTAAGCCATCTGCAGTTTGTCGGTGGCGCAGCCGCCCTTGCCCTTGCAGGAGTTCTTTCCCTTGCATCCGTTGTCGCCGGTCTTGCAGCCCCCCTCGCCTTTGCAGGAGTTTTGGCCTTTACAGCTGTGCTTGTCGGCCATGGATGCAAAGCCGGAGGTAGAGGACAGTCCCAGGGCGCGCGCAATACTCGCCGAGCCGGAGTTGCTGGAACTAGGGCTGGTGCTGGCCGAAGCCGCAGTGCTGGCGCCCGTCAGCAGGCCGCTCATCGCGGCTGTCATCAGCAGGGATTTCATGGTGGTTTTGGTCATCGGGGTCTTCCTTTCACATCGGTTTGGTTGGTTCAAGCCGGTTGGTTTAAACCGGATAATGTTGCGTTGCTGGTAAGGCCGGCGCGCGCAGGCCGAATCTGCTTCCTAACGCCCATCTGACTCGCCGGGCCGAGGGAAGTTACACGGAAAGATGAAAATCTTTTTCATAATTAATTTGCCCGCCCCTGTAACTTTGTTTGGGATAATTGCGTCTCCCTGATTGCAAGAGAGTGGAATTGCAAACAGGTGAAATCCGGTTCGTTCAAAAATGTTTCGTAAGGCGGAATTCGTGAGGCCGAACTTGTGAGTGAACGCCTGGTGAAGCCGGCGTCCGGTCCCGACGGCGGGCAGCCGCCCGTGGCGGCCTATGCCGCTCCGCGGGAAGAGTTGGCGCGCGAGGCGGCCATCATCTCCCGAATCCTTGCCGGCGAGCGCGACCTGTTTCACGATCTCATCCGTCCTTACGAGCGCGGGCTCTACCTCGCCGCCTACTCCATAGTCTTGAATGAAGCGGATGCCGAGGACATCGCGCAGGATGCCGTAATCAAGGCCTATCAGGGCCTGAAAAATTTTCGCGGGGAGGCGCGCTTCAGCACATGGCTCATGGCCATTGCCCTGAACGAAGCGCGCAGCCGGTGGCGCAAAGCCAGTGGTGTGCAGATGGATTTTCTCTCCGATTGCGAGGACTCCGGCGGCGACTACACGCCCGCCGTGCTGGCCGACTGGCGCTACATCCCCTCGCAGGAACTGGAGCGCAAGGAACTGCGGCAGGCCCTGCGCGAGGCCATCGCCCAGCTCTCGCCCGAGTACCGCGAAGTCCTCACCCTGCGCGACGTGCGCGGCCTGAGCATCAGTGAAACCGCCGCCGCCACGGGGGTCAGCGAAGGACTGGTAAAAGTCCGCCTCTTCCGCGCCCGGCTCTCCATGCAGAAGCTGCTCGCACCCAAACTAGGGCCAAAGCCGCGCGGATTCATGGGATGGCTCACCCGAAAAGCAGGTGGTCAATGACACTCGATTGCAAACACGTCTGGACCCAGGTCTCCGAATACATCGACGGCTCGGTGACCGCTGAAATGCGCGAGGCCATCGAACGCCACTTGGCCAACTGCCGCCATTGCTCGGCCGTCTACGACTCCACGCGCAACATCCTCGTGCTCGTCGGCGACGAGCGCACCTTCGAAGTCCCCGCCGGCTTCGGCGACCGCCTGCACGGCCGCCTCCAGGCATGGCTGGGATCCGCCGACTCCACCACCTGACCGGGTGGCCCATATTTGCGTCGTGCCTTTCGACGCAAATGTGGGAACGAGGCCAACGCTGGCATCGCGGGAATTCGCGTCCGATCGCACACAGCAAAAACGGAGCCTCGCGGCCCCGTTTCAATCGCCTCTTCACTTCGAATCTAAAAATCCTTGCGCAGATCCATCCCCTTGTACATCCCCGCCACAAAATCCCCATAGCCGTTGAACATCAGCGTGTCCCTCTTAAAGATCTCGCCGATCCTCCGCTCCTTGGCCTGGCTCCAGCGCGGGTGGTCCACCTGCGGATTCACATTCGAATAAAATCCATACTCAGAAGAGTTAGCGCCGCTCCATGTGGTCGAAGGCATCTGGTCCACCAGCGTAATCCGCACGATCGACTTGGCGCTCTTGAAGCCGTACTTCCACGGCACCACCACGCGCACCGGCGCGCCATTCTGGTTGGGCAGCACTTCGCCGTATAGCCCTGCCGTAAACAGGGTCAGCGGATTCATCGCCTCGTCCAGCCGCAATCCTTCCTTGTACGGCCAGTCCAGCACATCGCGCTGTTGCCCCGGCATCTCCTTGGGACGCAGCACGGTGGTAAAGGCCACAAACTGCGCCTTCGAAGTCGGCTGCACGCGGTCCAGCAACACCTTCAGCGGAAACCCGATCCACGGAATCACCATCGACCACCCTTCCACGCAGCGATGGCGATAGATGCGCTCCTCCAGCGGTGCCAGTTTCAACAGGGAATCGTAGTCCAGCGTCTGCGGCTTGTTCACCAGCCCGTCGATCTGCACCGTCCAAGGCAGCGGATGAAAGCTCCCGGCCAGTTGCGACGGCCCTTCCTTATCGGTGGAGAACTCGTAGAAATTGTTGTAGTGGGTCACGTCCTGCAACGGTGTCAGCTTCTCGCCGGTCGTGCTGATCTTGCTCGGCGTGGCGTGCAACCGGGTTCCCGCCTGCACATGCACCTGAGGCGAGAGCAGCTCCTCGATCTTCTCCGCCGAAAGCGCCAGCGCTCCAAATCCGGCAGCTGCGGCCAGAAAACGGCGGCGGTTCATGTAAAGCGATTTCGGCGTGATTTCCGAGGACTTGGGCGTATCAGGTTTCAATTTCACGGGGGTTGATCCTCAACTTCAGGCGCTGAACCTCAACTTCAGGCGCGCCTGCTCCCCTGTTCGATTGAATCGCGGATGAAAAGTTACAACCCTGGGAGAAATTCCAGAAAAGAAATACCGGCGCGGCTTAGGATTTTTTCAGCTCCACCAGAACCTGCCGGGCAATCTCCTTCAGGGTCTCAAACACGCCCTTGCCCTGGAAGGCGACCGACTCGAAGGTGTGTTCCTGGCGCCGGCATAGCTGCTTCTTCATCTCGTCGAGGCTGAGCACGTTGGGCAGGTCGCGCTTGTTGAACTGCAGCACGTACGGAATCGTGGCGAAATCGTAGCCGTGCTCCTGCAGATTGTCCACCAGGTTGTCCAGGGCCTCCACGTTGGCGTCGGCGCGTTCGGCCTGGGAGTCGGCAACGAAGACAACGCCGTCCACTCCCCGCAAAATCAGTTTGCGCGAGGCGTCGTAAAACACCTGGCCGGGGACGGTGTACAGGTGGAAGCGAGTTTTGAAACCGCGAATCGTGCCCAGATCAAGCGGGAGAAAATCAAAGAAGAGCGTACGATCGGTCTCTGTCGCCAGGGAGATCATCTTGCCCTTCTGTTGCTCGCCCGTCTTGTCAAAGATCTGCTGCAAATTGGTCGTCTTCCCGCCTAAGCCCGGGCCGTAGTAGACGATCTTGCAGTTAATCTCGCGCGCGGCGAAATTGATGAAGCTCAATGATTCCTCAGCCGTGCCCTGCAACGGCGTCCGCCAACCCTGGGCGCCGCAACCGGTCGCAGCCCGTTAAAAAAGGGCGGCGCAGGAAGTTCCGATTACCGCTGCTGCTGCCGGTACACTGCCAGGCAGAGCAGATACTTGGGTTATATCACACCACACCGGCCTGCTACTTCGCGATGTTTGTCCACCAAAGCGCAAACGAAAGTGCAACTCCATTCCGATTACGAACGTAAGACCAAACGGTTACCGTTTCCGCCCTGCCCGTTTATTGGGCCTGCGGTGTCGGGTAGTAGCCTTCGCGGGCGTACACCTTCAGGCTCGAACCGTAGCCGCTCACCCGCACTTCGATCTTGCGGAACGACGTGGAAGCGGTCGCCGACGTGTTGTACGCCAAGGTGTACTGGCTGCGGGCCTCTTCCATCGAACTGCCGTAAGCTGACTCGATAGCCCGCTGGCTGAACTCCGCGAAAATCTCACCGCCCGTCGCCGAGGCGTATTTCGGCAGAATATTGCCGTACGGTGCCTTTCCCAGGAAACCCGGCAGCGGCAAGTGATATCTCGTGAGCTTCCTGTATACGGGCAGAGCGTCAACGTCGTTCTCCACGCCATACACGATCACGTTGTACTTCAGCAGCACATCCTTCACGTCCTTGTAGCTGGCATTGGAGCCGTACTCCATTCCGTCGGAGAGAACGAAAATCACCCGGCGGCGGGCCTTCCCGCGCCGTCCCAGATCCGTGGCCGCGCGCATGATGGCGTCGTTCAGCACGCTGGGGGGAAACGCCTCCCTGGGGATCGCTACATCAACCGAATTCCGCTGCGTCCCCGGATCAAAAACGTCGCCGTTTACTGTCGGTCCTACCGTCATCGGATTATAGACCGGCGCGCCGGCGGTGGTTCCCTGCAGCTCATCCAGGCGCGTCAGCGTCCGGGTTGTGGTATCGCCCAGCGCCGCCAGATAGTCCTGCCGCTGATTCACCGTGCTGCCATAGGTATACACCGCAAGTTCGTCAAACTGGCTGAAGGAGCCCACCAGCGCGCCAAACGTATCCTTGATCTTGCGCAGCGCAATCTCCGGCATCGTCACGTCAATAATCACAGCCGCCGAAACCGGAAATGGATCGCTGGTAAAGAAGCTGATGCGCTGCTTCACCCCGTCTTCATACACCGAGAAGTTGTCCTTGGTGAGGCCGGGAAACAGGTGACCGGCGGAGTCTTTGACCGTGACCGAGACCGGCACGGTGTTGACGTTGACCCGAATAATGCCGGACATCTCGTCGTATCCGCTACTGGGCTCGTTGGCCGTCCGGTTGGAGGGCTGGATGATCTGGCCCACGGGAGCATGCGCCGGCTCCGGGTTCGCCTGACCGCCGGTGTCCACCGAACTGGGCTCATGCTCCGCGGGTAGGGGCGGTTCACCCACCGAGGGAGCCTCCGGCAAAGGCTGCTGTGCCCCCGGTTGGGTCGTGGCCGGCTGGGGCTGCGCAGTTTGGGGTTGTGCCGCCTGGGGCTGGGGAGCCTCCGGCACTCCCTGCTGTGCCGTTGCCGCCACACAGAGCGGGAGCAGGATGGAAAGCATCACTGCATAAAACTTGATCGCAAAACGCCGCTGGCGCTGCATTTGGAAGACCTCCGCGACCACCGGTCGACGATTTCAGAATTGCTAAACCAAATCTTCTCCGTACATTTTCATGCAGCGGATACTCTCTTACAAGCAACTAAGTCTACCAGTGCGGTATTTCAATACATAACAGACTACGGGCGCAGCGTCGAGGACCCATGCCCAACCGGAACCGATCAGCCATCGCCGCCGTTGCCGTCATCGCAGTTGGTTTGATGTCGTGGCCGGCCCAGGCGCAGCACCCGCCCCAGCAACCGCCCAAGGCTTCCAATGCGCCCGACGACGAAGATGGCTACTCTATTCCCGAGGGGCCCAAGCTGCAGGACAAGACCGCGCAGCCGCCCATCGCCACCCTCAAAGTAAACGTACAGGTTGTCAATATCTACTTTAACGTCAAGGACAAGCGCGGCGCCCTCATTCCGAATCTGAAAAAAGACGATTTCGAGGTCACCGAGGACGAAAAGCCCCAGACCATCAAATACTTCGCCACCAACTCCGACCAGCCGCTCACCCTCGGCCTCCTCATCGACACCAGCGGCAGCCAGATCCGCGTTCTGCCCCTCGAGCAGGAGGTCGGCGCGGCCTTCCTGCGCGATGTCCTCACCCCCAAGGATCTCGCTTTCCTCATTAATTTCGACATCGCCGTCAATCTGCTGCAGGACTATACCAACGACTCCGACCGTTTGCGGCGCGCCATGGAGCAGACCAAAATCAACGACGGCGGCGGCAGCGGTGCGGGCGGCATCGCCGGCGCCGGACAGGGCACCATCCCCGTCTCGCGCCCCAAAGGCACCCTGCTCTATGACGCCGTCTACCTCGCTTCCCGGGAAAAGCTGCAGCAGGAGTCAGGCCGCAAGGCGCTGATTCTGCTCACCGATGGAGGAGACCAGGGCAGCGACGAAACCCTGGCCAAGGCCATCGAAGCGGCCCAGCGGTCCGAGGTCATCGTCTACGTCATCATGATCGCCGACCGCTCCCACTTCATGCCCGGCGACAGCGAGATGCATAAGCTGGCCACCCAGACCGGCGGGCGCGTCATCGACGCCGGCAACGACCCTAAAAAGTTACGCCAGGCCTTCGACCAAATCGGCACCGAGCTGCGCAGCCAGTACCTGGTCGGCTACATCCCCGCCAATCCCGCCCTGGACGGCAAATACCGCAAGCTCGAAGTCAAAACTACGGCCTCGCCCGATTACAAAATCCAAGCCCGCAAAGGCTACTACGCCCCCAAGGAATAAAGCCGGGTGCCCCAGGTTCCGCGCCCCGTCTTTTGCGGCGCTAACCTGGGAAGCAACACCCTCCAACCCTAAGCTTTTGTCGGGTGGCCCATATTTGCGTCGTGCCGTTCGACGCAAATATGGGGATGCCGCGCCCTTCATCCCTGCAGTTATTGCTCTTGCTTTTCTCGCTCCTACCCTTTGCCCTTCGGCGCGTAGTACCCCTTGCGCGCGCGAATCTTCACGTTGCTTCGGTTGGGCGCATCGATCGTAATGGCGTGGTAGCTTCCGTCCTCGTTAAAATTCTGCGGCTTGTAAGCCACCACGTACTGGCTGCGCAGCTCGTCCTGAATCGCGCTGAAGGCCTTGGCAACCTCGTCCAGGCCCAGCGGAAAGAACACCCGCCCGCCGGTGGCGTCGGCGTAGCGCGTCAGCACCCTGTCGCCCTTCTTGTTGGACTCCGTAACATCGGTGTCGATCACGTAGACGATGACCCCGGCGTGCAGTGCGGCTTCGATGGCCTCCTCGCGCGTGTGCCGGCTCTGGTTGTCGTCGCCGTCGCTCAGCAGAATGATGGCCCGGCGCGCCGAGCCGGCAACCGGCGCCTTGGAGAGCTTTGCGCACGCCGCCAACACCGCGTCATGCAGCGCGGTGCCGCCGCCCGGACGCAACACCCGTATGCCGTTGCCCAGCGCATCGGTGTTGTCGGTGTAATCCTGCGTCAGGTCGGTCTCCGAGTCGAAGCCGATCACAAACGCCAGGTCCGACTTGGGACGCACCACCTGCTGCAGGAACTGGACCGCCGCCTCCTGTTCGAAGCGGAAGCGGTCGCGGATCGAGTTGCTGGCGTCGATCAACAGCCCCACCCGCAGCGGCAGTCCCGACTCGCTCTCAAAGGCCTCGATCTGGGCCGGAGGCTTGCCCTCGTCCAGCAGCCTTATATCGTCCTGTTTCAGGTCCTTGACAAAGTGGCCGCGCCTGTCGGTTGCGGTAAACACCACATCGACCAGATCGACTTCCACCCCAATGCGGTACTCACCCGGCTCTTCTGCCTCCGATTGAGCCGCCTCTGGCCGAGCCGAGCCGCCCGCCTTAGCCGGCTCCTGTCCGGTCGTGGAGTCCTGCGCCGCTGCCGGCCGAACATGCGCAGGCGGAAGCGTCGTCAGCGGAGAGCTATTTGCTGGAGCGGTGGACGGAGGCTTTGCCGGCTGCGGAGGCTGTGCCGGTGCCCCCGGAAAACGCGGCTGCATTGTGGAGGGCGCCGGCGGCAGCTCCTGGCTGTTGGTCTGCGCCCACGCCGCCGGGCCCAGCAACACCACGGCGGCCAACAAAGCTGTACTCAGCCTGATCATCTTCCAAGTGTATAACGGCCGCCCGAGTCGCCCGACGCATTAGCTACTGGCGATAAGCCCAGCGCCCGCGTTGGCAGGACTTCACCCCACCGGCTCCGCCACCCGCCGCAGCTTCTCCAGAAACCCCTGCAGCTCCTCGGGCAGCGGCGCCGCAAACTCAACCGCCTTACCGCTCTTGGGATGAGTAAAGTTCAGATGTGCCGCATGAAGAAAGTTTCTCCCCAGAGACAGCGTGGCCGCACTCTCGCCGTGTGCCCGCGCCTTCTTGGCCTCGGTGCGTGAGCTGATCGCGTTGCCCTGCCGTTCGCGGGCCAGCGTATTCGGCAGCAGAATCTGCGGCGCCCCATACAGCGTGTCGCCCACCACCGGATGCCCGATCGACCCCATGTGCACCCGGATCTGATGCGTGCGCCCGGTCTCGATCCGCACCTCTACCATGGCGAAGCGTCCGTACGGCGTGAGCAGCCGCTCCACCACCTTGTAGTGCGAAACCGCCGTCCGCGCATCGATCCCGGTGATGCTCATCCTGGTGCGGTTGCGCGGGTCGCGTCCAATCGGATCGTTCACCGTCCCCTGCTCCGCCTTGGGCCAGTTGTGCACCAGCGCCAGATAGGTCTTGTGCACCTGCCGCGACGAAAACTGCTCCACCAGCTTGCGGTGCGCAACATCGTTTTTCGCCACCACCATCAGCCCGCTGGTGTCCTTGTCCAGCCGGTGCACGATTCCCGGCCGCAGCTCGCCGCCCATCCCGCTCAGCTTGTTGAACCGGAACAGCAGCGCATTCACCAGCGTCCCCCGATTGCGCGCATCCTCGGCGCTCCCAGAACTGGCGTGCACCACCATCCCTGCCGGCTTGTTCACCACCGCCAGTTCCTTGTCCTCAAACACCACCTCGACCGGAATGTCCTCCGCAAACGCCTTCAGCGGAGCCGCCTCCACCGTCCCGGTAATCTCGATCACCTCGCGGCCCTTCAGCTTCAGCGAAGCCTTGGCCGTGCGCTCGTTCACCAGCACCTTGCCCTGCTCCACCAGTTGCTGCACCCGCACCCGGCTCACGTCGGGAATCCGCGCCACCAGGAAGTGGTCCAGACGCACTCCGGCGTCTTCCTCGCCGGCATTAAAAACGGTGGGTGCTGCGTCGGGTGGCCCATATTTGCCCTCTTTGGGCAAATGTGGGGTAGCAAGCGCGTTGGCTTCTTCGACTTCCGCTTCTTCCATCAGGATCTCTTCGGAGTCCAGCGGTTCAGCCTGTTTAAGGGTTGTAACTTTGCGGGCCATTCTACTGAGCATAGCAGGGATTTCAGGTGGCCCATATTTGCCCGCCGTTGGCAAATATGGGGAGTCGCCGCCGCCGGTGCCTGCTCTTGACCCTGCTGTTGCCCTTAACCTTGAAACTTTAAACCGCCTACGCCCTTGACGCCGTCGGCGCAGTTGTCTTTTCTGAAACCGCCGCAGTCGAACTCATCGCGCGCAGCGGAGTGCGCCGGAGATAAATCAAAAATCCGCTCACCACCAGCCCCAGGGCAATCGCCTGGGTTCCGCTGATCAGTCCGCCCAGCACCTCGCCGCGCCCCGGATCGCCGCGGAAGAACTCGAAGATAAACCGCTCGGTGCCATAGATGATCATGAACAGCGCGATCACCTGCCCCTCGAACTTCTTCCGCTTGCACAGCCAGTACAGGAATACGAAGTTAATCGCCTCGGCGAAAAACTCATACAGTTGCGTGGGATGCAGCGGCACATTCAGCGGCGTGCCGCTGAACTCCGCCGCCCATGGATTATGAAACGTAATCGCCCACGGCAGGTTGGTCGGCCGCCCAAAGCAGCACCCCGCCGACAGGCAGCCGATGCGCCCAAACGCGTGACCCAGCGCAATCCCCGGCGCAAACACGTCGGCCGCCGAAAGAAACGCAATTTTGTGCCGCCGCAAATACCACCAGCAGCAAGCGAGCGCCACCACCAGCCCGCCGGAAAACACCCCGCCACTCTGCAACGTGGCCATGCTGAAGATGCGCCTCGGATCGGCCGCATAATCGTGCCAGTCATTGATCAGCAGCAGTGCCTTCGCGCCAAAAATCCCGCTGAACGCTGCAATGCCTCCCAGGTTCCACATCTCGTCGGGATCGAGCCCGCGAAAGCGTGCCAACCGGAAGATCACCGTTAGACCGCAAATCATGCCCAGCGCGGCCATCACGCCGTAGGTGGGCACCGCCAACGAACCAATATGAAAAAGGTGTGGATACACAGCTCTATTGTAGATGGAGAGCCCCGCGCCTGGGTCGCAGAGAAGTAAACAGATCGTGAAAGCTGGCCCCGGAAAAGCCAGCCGGAATCATTTTAGGTACCGGCCCGCGTGGCCGTGTGAGGCGGAGTTGCTATGAACCGGATCACCAGGTGGGAGCCCCCCGCGGTTCTTTAGGCCGATCCAACTGGGGATCAGCACACCAAACCAATTGTTCGAGTCGGGCACCCTATTTAGAAATATCGGTCCGCAGTGGTGTTCCACCCCATCACTAACTTTGCAGGTCGGCACCGTTCGTGAAATAGATGCTATGAGAGAGCCGCGCGCAGCGCAAGCCTTCGGCTGCGAAATGTTGGCCCTTGGCGTGCACTTTCGCAAACCACAGGCCATTCCCGTAACGGGCCCGTAAAACCTTTTCCGGCACCTATTAACAGTTCGCAACCTTCCTGCTTCAGCCACTCCTTCGCGCCGCCGCCCAGACTCACGAGAGCAGGCTCGGGGCCTCGATGGCAAAGCCGAAGACCTTGGCGGCGTTCTCTCCCAGATAGGCCCGCCGCGCCGCTGGACTCAGCGGCACTGCTCTGGCCGCCTGTACCGCCTCCGGCCATTCCTCGCCGGCCGAGCGGAACAGTACCCGGTCGCGCCCTTGAATCTCCAGAAACTCGCACAGCGATTCATCCTGCTGCAGCTCCTGCGGCCCCAGCACAAACGAAACGCGCGGATAGTGCCTCATCATCGCCACCATCACCGCGACCTCGCTCTGCGGCGGCGTGGCCAGCAGCAGATCCAGCTCGGGAAAATCCGCCGCCACCACCTCCAGTTGCGGACGGTGATACACCCAGCGGTCGCGGCTGCCAAAGTCCACCACCACCGGCGCGCGCAGCTTGGCGCACTGCCCATACAGCGGATACATCCGCGGAGCGTCCAGTCCGGCCACGCAGCACTCCACCTGCACATAGGCACCGGCCAGCTCGCCCTTGCCCACCGACTCGTCAATCCAGCGCAGGCTCTCCCCTATGCGCAGCGGGTCATAGGCGGCCAGCCCGCGCAGCTGGCGCGGATGCCGCGCCACAATATTGGCAATCTCGTGGGTCTTCCGGTCCGCGCAGTTCCACTGGTACTGGCAGTGCAGGCAGTTGCCGTGCACCAGCACCGCGCCGGCAATCCCGCTGATTTTCATCCGCGGGGCTAAATCTTCCAGGAAAGGAATACAGTCGGCGATCTGGGTGATCGCGCCCTTTTGGGGAATGGAGAAGAGAGCATCGATGATTGCGTGGGTCATGGCCTCCACACTCCTCTCATCGTAAAAATTATTACTCTGCGCTATATTTTTCAGTGACCGCAATCACCTCTACCGGTATGCCATGAACCGGGAGCCCGTCTCATCGCCGCACAACCGCAAAAACAAAGGGCGCGGCCCATTCCGCCGCACCCCTTTGCAAACTTTGTTCCCGCACTCCAAAAGATTAGAAGTGCTTCCCTTACTCGTCGTAATGCAGCAGGGAGAACACTTCGTACGGAGCCAGCCGCCGGCGCCCGTTCAGAAAGTCCAGCTCCACCACAAAGCTCAGTCCGCAGATATCGGCTCCCAGCTTGTTGGCCAGCTTGGCTGCGGCCTCCGCCGTGCCGCCCGTAGCCAGCAGGTCGTCCACGATCAGCACCCGCTGTCCCGGCTGAATCGCGTCCTTATGGATCTCCAGCGTGTCGGTCCCGTACTCCAGATCGTAGGTGTGGCTGATGATCTCGCCCGGCAGCTTCTTCGCCTTGCGCACCGGAATGAACCCCGCGTTCAGCCGGTAGGCCATCGCCGGCCCAAAGATAAAGCCGCGCGCCTCCATCCCCAGCACCAGGTCGATGTTCTTGTCCAGGTACGGCGAAGTCATGTAGTCCACCACGCGGGCAAACCCTGCGCGGTCCTTGATCAGCGTGGTGATGTCATAAAACAGGATACCCGGCTTGGGATAGTCGGGAATCTCCCGAATCAGTTTCTTCAGGTCTTCAGCAGCCATTACGGCTTTCGTCTCAGGCAAAATAATCACCGCGATTCTTCAATTTGAAATGTCTGGTATCCGCCGAACGGCGCCGCGTCGTCCACGTCCACCCCGTCGATGCGCGCCGCGCGCGGCCCTTCCCGCAGCTTGTCATAGAGCGTGCCCAGTTGCTCGTCCGTACCCGAGGCGAGCACTTCCACCGCCCCGTCATCGCAATTGCGCACCCAGCCGCCCACGCCAATCATCCGCGCCTCGCGCTCCACAAACCAGCGAAAGCCCACGCCCTGCACCCGACCCTTCACCAGAAACCGGCGAAACTTCCGGCTCGAACTCATCGCTCTCCTCGGTCTGCGGGGTGCCCCATCCTGGCCATCTTTTGGCTAGGGTGGGGTAGTTGATTTTAGCCGGGTGCCCCATATCTGCCGTAGTTAGCAGATGTGGGATGTCTTACGCCCGCGACAGGTACGTGCCTTCCGCCGTGTCCACCCGGATGCGGTCGCCCTCATTCACGAACGGCGGAACCTGCACAATCAGTCCGGTCTCGGTCTTGGCCGGCTTGGTCACGCTCGAGGCGGTTGCCGACTTCAGCCCCGGCTCGGTCTCCAGAATCGTCAACTCCACGGTCTGCGGTAAATCCACGCCCACCGCCTTGTCGTTGAAGAACTCCACCGACACCTGCAGATTCGGCGTCAGGTATTCCACCGCGTCGCCCAGCACGTCCCGGTTCAGCGCCGTCTGCTCGTAGCTCTCAATGTCCATAAAGAAGTAGTTGTCGCCGTCGTTGTACAGGTACTCCATCTTCTTTTCATCCACCACGATCTTCTCAATCGCGTCGCTCGACCGGAAGCGGTGTTCGAACATCGCGCCCGTGCGCAGGTTGCGCAGCTTGGCCTGGATGAAGGCGCGCAGGTTGCCGGGCGTGCGGTGCTCCACGGTAAACACCGAGTGCAGCTCGTTGTTATGCTTGATGATCATCCCCGGACGCATCTGTGTGGCAATAATCGCCATGAAAGTGTTGCTCCAATCTCATCTCGAAACTTTTTCTAAACTCTGGGTGCCTTTAGGGTGCCCCATATCTGCCCGCTGTTGGCAGATGTGGGACCGTTGCGGCGAACAATCAATTTTACCTTGCGCACCCGGAGTTTGGGAAAGAGGCCATTGCCGTTTCACGGCCGTTCCTCGTTCGTCGAAGAGGAAACGGGGCATCCTTTCGGATCGCAGCTCGCGTCCAACCCGGAGAATCTCGGTGAAACCACGATGAAAGGACTCGACCCGATGACGAAAATCCTCATCAATACTGCGCTCGCACTTCTCCTGGGCGTGGCCATCCCCGCCGTTGCGCAAGACGACCACGACCAGTCAAGTGGTGCTAAACAGGACATGCACGAAGCCGGCAGCGACATGAAGGATGCCGGCAGGGACACCGGGCACGCCATCCATCATGCGGCCCGCGGCACCGCGAGGGGCACGAAAAAAGCCTACCACGCAACCAAGCGGGGAACGAAGAAGGTCGTGCACAAGTCCGCGGTGAAGACCAGGGAAGCGGCCCATAAGGTCCAGGAGAAAACGGAATAGCAGCCGTCCCTTCTACTTTCTCCCGCTCGATCCAAACCCGCCGTCCTTGCGGCGGCTCCCGGCCAGCTCGTCCACCACCTCCACCGGAGTCGTCAGCACCGGATACGGAATCAGGTTCACCAGCTTGTCGCCCGCATGAATCTCCGCCGCCGCATCTCCCAGGTTTTCCATCAGCACCCGCACCTCGCCGCGATACCCCGCATCGATCACCCCGCCCGTGCAGGTCAGCCGCCGCGCCGCCATCGAACTCTTATCGCGCAGCAACGCCCCCAGCGGCTCTCCCGTCGCACTGGTCAGCTCGATCGCCACCCCGGTCGCAACCGCAGCATGTCCGCGCCCCGCAATCGTCACCGCCTCGCTGGCATAAAGGTCGTACCCCAGGTCTTCCCCCGGATGTGCAATCGTCGGCGCCTTGGCCGTCGCAGTCAGCAATTTCACTTTCAGCATCCGACGAATATATCAGCCCGCCCCAAAGAGGTGTCATCCTGAGCGGAGCGAAGGACCCCTACACCTCTCAAAATCCGCCTTCGCTCGTCAGGCTTTTCCACAATCGCCGTGAACACCTTTGGCTTGGTTTCTGCCTTCAACTTTGAAACTTTGAAACCTTGAAACTTTGAAACCTTATAATGACAGAGTCATGTCCTCATCCCGTCCCACAGCCTTCCTCCCCGTTGACGAGCAACTGGCCTACCTCCGCAAAGGTTCGGTCGAAATCATCCGTGAGAGCGACTTGCGCGAGCGCCTCGAAAAGTCCTTGCAATCCGGCAAGCCCCTCCGCATCAAAGCCGGCTTCGACCCCACCGCGCCCGACCTGCACCTCGGCCACACCGTGCTCATCCGCAAGCTCAAGCACTTCCAGGACCTCGGCCACACCGTCATCTTCCTCATCGGCGACGGCACCGGACTCATCGGCGACCCCACGGGCCGCAACGCCACCCGTCCCGCCGCTCAGCCGCGGCCAGCTCGACGCCAACGCCGAAACCTACAAAGCGCAGGTCTTCAAAATCCTCGACCAGCAAAAGACCGAAGTCCGCTACAACACCGAGTGGCTCTGCAAGCTCGACTTCGAAGCCTTCGTCCGTCTCGCCGCCAAGTTCACCGTCTCGCAGATGCTCGAGCGCGAAGACTTCCACAAGCCGCTTCCAGGAAGAAAAGCCCATCAGCGTCCACGAGCTGCTCTATCCCATGATGCAGGGCTACGACTCGGTCGCCCTCGAGTGCGACGTCGAACTCGGCGGCACCGACCAGAAGTTCAACCTGCTCATGGGCCGCAAGCTCCAGCAGGATTACGGCTTCCCGCCGCAGATCGTCCTCACCATGCCGCTGCTCGAAGGCCTCGACGGCGAGCGCAAAATGTCCAAGTCCTACGGCAACTACGTCGGCATCACCGAAACCGCGCAAGAAATGTTCGGCAAGCTCATGTCCATCAGCGACGCCCTCATGTGGCGCTACTACGAGCTGCTCACCGACCTCACCATCCCCCAGATTGAAGCCCTCAAAGACGACGTAGCCTACGGCACCGTCCACCCCATGCGCGCCAAAAAAGATTTGGCCAAACGCATCATCGCCGACTTCCACTCCCCCGCCGACGCCGAAGCCGCCGAAGAAAACTGGTCCAAACAATTCCAAAAAGATGAAGTCCCCGAGAATCTCGAAGAGATCGAAATCAATCTAGCCGAAGTCGGCACCCTCACCGATGGCACCGCCAACATCAAGCTCGACAAGGTGCTGGCCAAAGCCGGCCTGGCGGAAACCAACAGCGACGCCCAGCGCAAAATCAAAGCCGGCTCACTCAAAATCGACGGCGAACCCTGCAAAGAGCTCTACCTGCACACTCCGCTCCCCATCGAAAAAATCTTCCGCGTCGGCCGCAAAATGAAAAAGGTTGTCATCAAGTAAGGAAACCGGCAGGTGCCCCATCTTTGCCCGCTGTTGGCAAATGTGGGATTAGGAAAGCGCGAGCGTCCAAGGTGGGAGAGCACTATCCGCGGGTGGCCCATTCAAGCCATCTTTTGGCTTGAGTGGGGCTGTTGATTTTGTCACGGGCGGCCGGACCTGAATCCACCATAGGTGAGATAGCTGCCCAGCAGCAGCGGAATGCAGGCGTAAAGATAGAAGTGCTGCTGGTAGCAGAGGCCGGTGAGGAAGAAGGCATTGGCCACCTGTGGCGGCAGAAACAGAAGCAGCGTGGCCTTGGCGAGCATGAACCAGCCAGTCAGAGTGACCACCACCGGAAGCGCTCCGCCGGACCAGACGTTGTGGCCGAGCACCGTGGCCAGGCCGGCTGCCATGGCGAAGACGGCGGTCACGAACAGCACCGCGGGATTCTCCATCAGCGCTGTCGTCGCCTCGATCGTCGCTTGCGGGTGGGCGAACATGGCGAGCGAGATGAGGACCAGGTAGAGGCCGAGAAGCTTGCTGAGGAATGCGGTGCGCGCAGGTGTGGGATTCAAGGACATGATGGCCTCCCGAGCCCATCAGCGTAGTCCAGTTGCGGCGCCGGCACAACCCGGCGGTCCGATTCCAAATTACCTAAAAGGCGGGTGGCTGTAGATGATCAAGAGGTTGTACCTGGGTCAGCGCGGCTGATTGGTGGAGCGTAGTTGAGGCTACCATGGGGTCGGGCGAAGTTGTAGTAGGCGGTCCATGGCTGCAGGTGCTGGTCGCGTTCGTCGGAATCTTTCCAGTGTTTGGCGTAGGCCCATTCGCGCAGAGCGGTCTGGATAAATCGTTCGGCCTTGCCGTTGGTTCGCGGCGTGTAAGGCCGGGTGCGTTGGTGTTTGATATTGAATTGGCTGCAGGTAGCTCGGAACTGGTGAGATCGGTAGGAACTTCCGTTGTCGGTGAGTAGCGCGCGCACGCGGATCCCGTGTCGGGCATAAAAGTCGAGGGCATCGCGGAGAAATCCGATGGTGGTTTCGGCCTTCTGGTCGGGCAGCATCTGGGTGAATGCCAGGCGGGAGTGGTCGTCGATGGCGACGTGCAGAGCCTCGAAGCCTGGGTGCTTAAGCAGTCCTCGGCGGCGGCCGTCAGCGCGCATCAAAACCTCCTGATAACGGGTAAGGCCCTTGATATCAAGGTGGAGCAAATCGCCCGGGAAGGGGTGTTCGTATCGCTGCACGGGCGGAGCCGGATGGAGATCGCGCCAGCGGCTGAGTCGGACGCGGCGCAGGATGCGGCTAACGGAGGCGGGCGAGAGACCGGTGGCGCGTGCGATCTGATAGCCGGGAGCATGTTGCCGGCGCAGCTCGATGACGCGGTTGACCAGTTCGGCGGGTGCGGCGCACGGACTGCGCAGGGGACGCGAGGAGCCGTCGTGGAGCCCGTCGATGCCGAGGATGCGGAATCGGCGGACCCACTTGGCGGCGGTCTTGGGAGTCACCAGAAAGCGCCGTGCGGCGGCGCTAAGAGTCTGGCCAGAGATTACAAACTGTGCCAGTTGCTCTCGACTACGGAGGGTAAGTCGGGCATTCTTGTGGATGTCCATTCGATCTCTCTCGGGAAACTGGATTGCTCGTCACAATCAGCTTCTCCGGTCCTGATCGAATGGACACCCTCTTGAAAGATCACAGGTGGCCCATTCAAGCCATCTTTTGGCTTGAGTGGGGCGGTTAATTTTGCCGCCGACAGGTGCCCCATATTTGCCCGCTGTTGGCAAATGTGGGATAAGGAAGGCGCCGAGCGCTCCGCCTTCCGCCGTGTTGTGGCTATGGTGAGCCGTCGGAAGCTAGTCCAGCAGTGCTTCCTGCTGCCACGCCGGAGCTTGTGCCTTCGGCTCGGCCGCGAGGTCGAGAATGAGGGTCTCCAGCACGAAGCGCTTGCTGACCGGATTGGTGCGCAGCGCGGCGTCGGCTTTGGCGATGAAGCGGAGCGCGCGGGTGAGTTCCCTGCGCGACTGGTAGCGGCGGGCCTGGCGGATGACGTCTTCGGCGGCAAACGGCGGAATGCGGAAGCCCTGCCACAGCACTTGATACAGCGCGCGAGTGTCGCGCACGTTGCGCTCCAGAATCACCAGCATCTGGCGGAAGGTGCGGGCCAGCATGTAAAGATGCCCAATGGCAGCCTCGTCGCCGTCTCCAGTGCACAGCATCGCGTCGAGAATTTCCAGCGCGCGGGCGCGGTTGTGGGTGGAGAGCGCATCGGTCAGCTCGTAGAGGGTGCGCTGCTTGGCCGCCAGCACCATGGTTTCTACGTCGCCCAGCGTGATCCGCCTTTTTTCTCCAACATAAAGCAGAAGCTTTTCCAGCTCGTTGGAGATCATCATCATATCCCCGCCCAGCGAATCGACCAGCTCGCGCGCGGCGTCGGCATCGATCTTGGTGGCGTGCGCCGCAGCCGCTTCGTTGAGCCACTTGACGGCCTCACCTTCTTCCACGCGGGCGAATTCGATGATGCCGAGATGCTCGCCGAGAGTCTCGCGGATGCGCTCGTAGCGCTCCTTGTCGGTCATCTCCATGCGGCGCAGGTCGGCCGGAATGCTGATGTGGTCGGCGATCAGGATGAGCAGCGCGTCGGGATTCGGATTGCGAAAATATTCGGCGATGGCCGCGAACTCGGCGTCGTGCTTGCCGCGTCCGTAGAGCGCCTTGACGCCGCGCACAAAGAACACCTGGAAGCTGGCCATCAGCGACGGCGTGCGGGCCCGGTCGAGCACTTCGACGATCGTCGAGGACTCCAGATCGAACTCGTACAGGCTGAACTCGCGCATCCCCTCCGGGATGAGGTGCTGCAGGATGGCGTCGCGGCAGGTGCGGCGGAAGAAGGCCTCATCGCCCACGAAGACGTAGCCGGGCTTGAGCCGGCGCCCACTGACCTCTTGCACGAAGCGCTCCACCGGGGCAAAGGCTTTCAAGCTAGAAGGCCTCCAGAATATCGCTCACCAGGCTGCGGGAGAAGTCGCGCTGCAGGCGGTCGAGCGCCGGACTCTCCTCTTCAAAGAAGCTGGCGAGTTCGTTGGAGATCTGGTACTGATCGCGGAAGGTGTAGTTGGGATTGCTATAAAGCACGCGTCCATCGCGGGCCGTCAAGGTGACCTTGATGACGATGGTGGCCAGGCCGGTAGCGGCGCGTCCGGTCACCGAGTCGTAGGCGACCGGGGCGACCTGCGCAGAGACGACGGTGCCCTGCAAGGTGGCGTCGGGCTGCTCGGATGAAGCCGTACTCTGCACCACGCGGTAACGGGTGCGCGTGTTGAACTCGCGGATGACCGCGCCGGTAAGTCCGGTTTCCAGATGATAGGTGTGGGTCTGGTTCTGGAACGAAGGAATGGCCAGCACCTTCACGTCGGGCGGCAGGCTGGTAGTGGCGCCGGCCGTGTGGTAGCCGCAGGAGGCCATCAGCACCACCAGGGCGAGGACGGCCAAACCACCGGGCACGCGGAAACCGGCTGCGCGAGTCAAGTTCATTGCAGCTGCCCCCTGGGACGGGTGTGCACCATCTCTTCGGCGCACTCCACGGCCTGGATCGCCGAGACACGAAGATTATCGCAGGCGGCAAACAGCCAGAAGCCGTTGCCTCCTGCGCCGTCGGCGCGCAGGCTGACCAGGATCTCCGGCGAGCCCGCTACGTTCACATTGCTGGGAAAATCTTCCGGTCCGCTGACCACGGTGACGTGGGGACCGGCCAGCGCGGCTTCCAAGGCCTCGGCGGTGGCTGCCGAGGCGGTCTGCACGAAGATGGCGATGGCGTAGCCGTGGAAGACCGGCGCCTGCACCAGCAGCACGGCGGGTTCGGCAACAGCCTTTCCTGCCATGGCGCGGAAGTGCCGCAGGATGCGCGCTTCGCTCTGCGCCAGCGAGGGGCAGGCAGTTTCGTTGGACTGGACAAAGAGATTAAAGGCGACCTGGGTGCCGAAGCATGCGGTGGGCAGCTGCTGAAAGCTGAGCAGGTTTATGGTCTGGTCGTGCAGCTCGTCCATGCCGCGCCGTCCGTACTCGGAGGCGGGCTGGCCAATAACGGCGGAGGCGATGCGAAGCGGGGCAACCGTCTGCAGGCGGCCCAGCAGCAGGGCCAGCACCACGGCCGCGGGATGTGCAATCACCACCGGCCCCGACTGCAGTGCATCTTCGTGGCTGTGTCCCAGCTCTTTTTCAACCCAGGGGGCGCGCAGCGCGACGTCGGTATTGTTCTCCAGGGCGTAGCTGAGGTCGATGATCTCTGCGCCGCAGTCGCGCACGCTGGCCCAGACCTTGGCAATGAACGACTCGTCGGCCGTAAGGAAGGCGAAATCCACGCCTTCCAGATGCTCGGGCAGAACTCCCTGGATGAATGCCGGCTCGTCGTTCACCTGGTCCAGCTGGCCGAGCGCCTCTTCCTCATCCAGCAGCTTGATATCGACGGCGGGAAAGTTGCGCTCGGTCAGCACATCGCGAACTTCCTTGCCCTTGAGTGCGGCCGCGCCAACCAGGGCAACGGTGAAGAGATTGGACTTCTTGGCGGAGTGGCTCATGAGGTCCGGGGCACCTCCTGCGTCGGAGTCGGAGGCGGCGCGGGCGTGCGGCGCCGCAAGGCATAGGCGAGCCGGGAAATGATGCCCGACGCCATGTAGGTGATGGCGATGACGAAGAGCACGAAACGGTGAAAATACCAGATGGCGGTGATGATGGTGCCCAGCAGCACGAACAGCCGCGCCGCCTGACGGTTGCCGAAATTAATACTCTTCGAACTCCAGAAGCGCCAGGTGCTCACCATCAGGAAGGCGCACAGGAAGATGTAGGCGATCCAAATGATGCAGCTCCACCACGCGGTGCACAGGATAGCCCAGGCGCAGGTGGACAAACGCGGCCAGGCATCCGGCGCCGCCGGGGATAGGCATGCCGACGAAGTATTTCCGGCCCGGGCGTCCCGGATTCTTGGGCTGCGGATTGAGTTGGATATTGAACCGCGCCAGCCGGCAGGCACCGGCGGTGAGAAAGGCAAAGGCCACGATGGCGCCGAACTGAACCAGCTTGTCGCGCAGGTCGGGATTGAGCGAGAGCGGCAGGCAGAAGAATCCCCACATCCAGGCCAGAATGCCCGGAGCGACGCCGAAGGTGACCACGTCGGCCAACGAATCCAGCTCCTTGCCGAAGTCGCTGGTGGTATGGGTAAGCCGCGCAATGGCCCCGTCCATGCCGTCGAAGAACACCGCAAAGCCGATGGCGATGGCCGAGTGATTGAAGTAGACAGCCGCAGTCCGCAGCGCATCGGCGCCCGGGACGGCATAAAGCCCCTGCGCGTGGGCCGCGCCCAGCGCCGCCTCGGAGATCGCATAAAAGCCCGCCGCCAGATTGGCGGTGGTAAACAGCGAGGGCAGCATGTACATGCCCTTGCGCAAGCGGCGCGCCTGCCCGTCACCGAGCGCGACGGTGCGGCGATGCCCATCAGCTTTCTCCTTGTGCGCGGTCCCGCGGCAGAATGGCGAGCGTCGAGGAGCCGCACTTGACCACGTTGCCTACCTGCACCATGACCTTGGCGGAGGCGGGCAGAATCACGTCGCAGCGCGAGCCGAACTTGATCAGTCCGATGCGCTCGCCGCAGGCCACGCGGTCGCCCACCCGGCGCGAAAACACGATGCGGCGCGCCAGCAGCCCGGCGATCTGCTTGAACACGATGCGCTCGCCGCTGTCGGTGCGCAGGGTGCAGATGTTCTGCTCGTTCAGCTCGGCCGAGGCCGGGTTCATGGCATTCAGATACTTGCCGCGGCGATACTCCACGGCGGTGATGACGCCGGAGGCCGGCGAGCGGTTGACATGCACGTTGAAGACATTCAAAAAAATGCTGATGCGGGTGCGCGGCTTCCCATCCATCTGAACCGTGGAGACTCCGTCACCTTGCCATCGGCAGGAGAGACCACGGCGCCGCAGGTGGTGGGAATAACCCGCTCCGGGTCGCGAAAGAACCATAGGAAAAAAACCGCCAGCAGCAGCGGCACCAGGGCAAGCCAAGGCGTGGCCCAAATACCGATGAGGACCGCAGCCGCAACCAGCGCCAGAGCGTAATAGATTCCGTCACGTACCATGAGGACCTCTCGATTATAGCGAAGCGCGAAGGGCGAAGGACCGGGAAAGCGGGAAAGCCCCGAGAAGGTTACTCCTGCTTCAACAATTTTGGACGGAACGGTGCCCCATATTGACGGACGGGTGGCCCATATCTGCCATCTCTTGGCAAATGTGGGGACGTGGCAAATGTGAGACGTGGCAAGATGAGGACGTGCAGATGGGGCCGTGGCAAATATGGGGCGCACCACGGGCAGAAGCTGGGGATGGCCGGCTGACACTATTCAGCACAGGCCATCCCTGCGGAGCCGGGCCTCGGGCCCGGCGCGAATCTTGGTAGCGACTCCGTTTAGGAGGCTTGCTGGCCGCGTGTCTGGAACGACTCCATCTCATCCTTGAGGCGGAGTTTCAGCTTTTTCAGCCGTACTTCTTCAATCTTTTTCTTCTTCGGAGAGGTATCTCTTGCTGGTGAGGGATTCGAGACGCTGGGAGTAGTTGCTGTGTTCATCGGCCAGCTTGCGAAATTCCTCGCTGCTGGCCAAAAGCTGTTCGCGAACCGGAGCATTCATTATTTCAGCACCTCCAAGCCTGAAATCAGGTGTTGTTCAAACTAGCACCGGGCGAGGGGCGCGGCAAGTGAAATCGAACCCTAACGGTTAGTGGGGATGCACAAAAAGCAGCGCATCTTCCCCGGGGTTTTGATAATAACCCCGGCGCCGGGCAAGGAGCTGGAAGCCAGCCTGGCTATAGAGCCGGATGGCCGACTGGTTGGAGGCGCGGACCTCCAGCAGAATGCGCTCGGCCCGCCGTCTGCGCGCCTCCTCCAGCAGCGTGCCAAGCAGTGCCGCCCCCACGCCGCGCCGCCGCAAAGCCGGCAACACCGCGATGTTCTCCAGCTCCCACTCCGCTCCGCCGCACTGCGCCACCAGAAATCCGCAGGCGAAAATCTCCCGCTGCGGAGCTTCTTGCCCTCCCAGCTCAGCCTCAACCCGGCTTTGCGGCCGCTCACGCGGCACTCGGCGCCGCTCCGGCTGCTCGGCAATCCAGGCCAACCGGGCCGGAGATTGGGAACGGAAGATATCCAGCCACTGCTGTTCGCTCCAGTGCGCGGCCGAGCTGGCGGAATTGCTGATGGCCCGCAGCTGCGAAAGGTCGGCCTCGGTGGCGAGACGAATGTTCATCGCGATCCGGGACTGATCCCGAGCCTGGGCGCGGAGAAAATCTCGGCGTCGGAGCGGCGCACGTAATTGGCATCCAGGCTGGCCACATCGGCCCGCACGCCGTCGAGAAATTTGCCATACCCAATGCGGGCAATGTCCTCGGCCGAGGGCCGCGCAACCAGCTCGACTTCCAGGGCTGCGTCACGCAGCCGCGCGGCCAGCGCCTCGTCGGGAGTGAACACCGTGGCCGGAGTCGAACTCGCGCCCAGCGCGGCGGCAAAGCCCTCGCAGCCGGCAATCTCCTCGCGCAGATGGCCGGCCAGCAATTTCGCCGAAAAACACCTCGCCGCGCTGGGCATCGATCGCCGCAACCGCCCGGCCTTCCGCCGCCGAGCCCAGCAGGATCGCCTCCAGCACCGAAACAGGCACCACCGGAATGTCCAAGGCCTCGGCCAGTCCCTTGACGGTAGCAATGGCCACGCGCAATCCGGTAAACGAACCGGGGCCGCTGGCCACCGCCAGCAGCCCAACCGAGCGCTTCTCCACGCCGTGCCGTTCCAGCAGTCCGGCGATGGCGGGCACCAGCAGCTCGGAGTATTGCCCGCCGCTGAGCGCCGCCAGTTCGACGGTGCGCGGCCGCCCGCCCTGCGCCTCCTCCGGCGCCTGCAGCAGGGCCACGCTTCCCTGCCGTCCGCTGGTATCGATCCCCAGAATCAGCATGGCGTGTCGTCCTTCGCTCGCGCCTGCGCCAGTGGGCTTGCGGATGGGGTTGCGGATGACGCAGCAGATTGCGCTGCCGATTGCGCCCCAACCTGCTCGGCAAGCTCCTCGATCAGCGAATACGGGTCGCGCTCATGGGCCGCCACCTGCTCTGCATACTGTCTCCATTGCCGCATCGGAGAGCGTCTGCGCATCGATTCTTCGCCGCAGTTCGTCGCGCAGCATTTCCTGCAGGCGCATGCGCCAGTTGGCTATTCGGCGCTCGCGCCCGCCTTCGCCGGTGGCCAGAAAAATTTCATACAGATCGATGGCCGCCACCAGTCCCTCGATGCCTTTGCCGCTGGTAGCAACCGTCTGCACAATCGGAGGCACCCAGCCGTCGGCGCGGGTGGAGAGCGTCTGCATCGCTCGCAGTTCCCCCTCCACGCGGGCGGCGCCTTCGCGGTCGGCCTTGTTGATGACAAAAATGTCGGCGATTTCCAGAATGCCGGCCTTGATGGACTGCACGTCGTCTCCCATGCCCGGAACCAGCACCACCAGCGTGAGGTCGGCGATCCGCACGATATCCACCTCATCCTGTCCGGCCCCGACGGTTTCAATCATCACCAGGTCGCGTCCGCTGGCGTCGAGCACGGTGGCGGCATCGGCCGCAGCGCTGCACAGGCCACCCAGTGCGCCTCTCGTAGCCATGCTGCGGATGAAGATTCCCTCGTCGGTGGTGTGTGACTGCATGCGGATGCGGTCGCCCAGGATGGCGCCTCCGCTGAAGGGCGACGTGGGATCGATGGCCAGGATTCCTACCGTCTGCTGGCGCTGGCGGAACTGCCCGGCGAGCCCATCCACCAAAGTGCTTTTGCCCGCGCCCGGCGCTCCGGTGATGCCCACAATGCGGGCCCGTCCGGAGTAGGCGAACAGAGCCCGTAACAGCGGCTGCGACTCCGGCGTGCGGTTCTCCACCGCGGTAATGGCCTGCGACAGAGCGCGAAGATTGCCGCCGCGGATCTCATCGACCCAGCTGGAAATGGAGGTAGGCACGGGATTCGTTTTCTCGCAGGGCCTAGTGTAGCAAAGCAGCGGAGCGAGGCCAGCTTCGCTGCCGGCTACGCGGCAACAGACGCCGCTCCGGTTGCGGGCGCACGGGATTCCCAAACTCGGCCGAGCTACGGTTAAGTCTTCGCTATATAGGGGATTAGGTACAACCATCGAGGTATGTCCGGTATCAGACTTAGAATCAGGAAAGAGGGAGGCCGCGCCTTGTACAGCCAAGAGAGAGCGTCTTCCGCGATGCCGGTCGCGGACAGCAAACTGGCCTTGCTCGCCCACGAAATCAACAATCCGCTCGATTCGGTGCTCAATCTGCTTCACCTAGTCCGAGCCGAGGGCGTGCTGACGGAGCATGGGCTCCATTACCTGACGCTGGCCGAGGAAGAGCTGCAGCGGGTGGCCGAAATCGCGCACGCCGCGCTCGACTGCGCACGCCTGAACGGCGCTCTGCATGAGGCGAACATTCCGGTCCTGATGAACTCGGTGGTCGACGTCTATCGCATGCAGTTCGAAGCCCGGGGCATCTCCGTCAAGACCCGGTACGGCGCGGTCGGAGACATTTCCGTCTACGCCACTCCCCTGCGCCAGGTCTTCTCCAACCTCCTGCTCAACGCCGCCGACGCCATGCCGGAGGGCGGAAGGTTGTTGGCACGGGTATGCGTGGCGCGCGAACACTCGGGAAAGCACCGGCGCGGCGTGCGGCTGACCATTGCCGACAATGGCTGCGGCATTGCCGCCGAGAAACTGCACGCCATCTTCGAACCGTTCTTCACCACCAAAGGCTCCGCCGGCAGCGGCCTGGGACTCGCACTGGTAAAGGACGTGGTCGCGCAGCACGGCGGCCGCCTGCACGTGCGCAGCAGCACCCGCCCCGGCCACAGCGGCACCGTCTTCGCCATCTTTCTGCCGATGGGAAAGGCCAATCTGAAACTTATTCGGGCAGGATCTGCCTTGCGATGATGAGGCGCTGGATCTCGCTGGTGCCTTCGCCGATGGTGCACAGCTTTACGTCGCGATAAAACTTTTCCGCCGGATAATCCTTGATGAACCCGTAGCCCCCATGGATCTGCACCGCCTCGTTGGCCGCGCGCACGGCGACCTCCGAGGTATAGAGCTTGGCCATGGAGGACTCCAGCGTGGTCTTGCGGTGGTGGTCCTTCAGCCAGGCCGCGCGCAGCGTCAGCAGGCGGGCGGCGTCGATCTCGGTGGCCATGTCGGCCAGCTTCCACTGGATGGCCTGGAATTCGCTGATGGCCCGCCCAAATTGCTTGCGCTCCCGGCTGTAGCGCAGCGCGCAGTCGTAGGCTCCGGTGGCCATCCCCAGGCCGAGCGCGGCTATGGAGATGCGTCCGCCGTCCAGTATGCGCATGGCATCCACAAAGCCCTGCCCCTCCACGCCCAGAAGATTTTCCTCGGGCAGCTCGCAGTCTTCAAAGATCAGCTCGGAGGTGTCCGAGGCGCGCAGCCCCAGCTTGTTCTCCTTTTTGCCCGGCCGGAAGCCCGGCGTGCCGCGCTCCACCACAAAAGCCGAGAGTCCGCGCGTGCCGATGGTCTTGTCGGTCACCGCCACCACCACCACCACGTCGGCGTACGAGCCGTTGGTGATGAACGTCTTGGTGCCGTTGAGCACCCAGCGGTCACCCTTGCGCTCGGCGGTGCAGCGCGCGCTCCCAGCGTCGGAGCCGCTGTTGGGTTCGGTCAGCGCCCAGGCTCCGATGTGTTTGCCCGTGGCCAGCCGCGGAATGTAGCGCCGCTTCTGCGCTTCATTGCCGGCAACAAAAATGTGGTTGGAGCACAGCGAGGTGTGCGCGGCCACGATGATGCCCACCGAGCCATCCACCCGCGACAGCTCCTCGATGGCCAGAACGTATTCGATGTATCCCATGCCCGAGCCGCCGTACTCATCGGGAAAAATGCACCCCATCAGTCCCAGCCCGCCGAGTTGCCGGATGGTATCGATGGGGAACCGCGCGGCCTCGTCCCACTCCCGCACATGCGGAGCGATTTCCCGCTCGGCAAAGTCGCGCACCATGCTCTGGAGCTGCAGCTGTTCCTCGGTGAGTTGAAAGTCCACGCATCCTCCCGCCAATTGAGAGATCCAGGCCGTCCATGCTAGCGCGGAACGGCCCGAAAGCAAACCGCAATGCCTGTTATGACGCTGAATTCAGAGTTCGCGCTGCCTGCTTGGCCTCACGTTCCAATGGGTGTCATGCTGAGCGAAGCGCGCCTGCGTTTTGGCGCGCGCAGTCGAAGCACCCCTACGAATGCAGGGACCTGCACAGATACTTTTCAGCAACCGCCTTAATCGCGCAGAAACGCCGCGAAAACCTCGTTGGACAACAGCCGTCCTTGCGCGGTCAGCCGCAGCCACCCGTCTTCGATCTCCAGCAGCCCGCGCGACACCAGGTCGGTGATCGTCTTCGCGATAGTCCTCCACCGCACCGATGCCGAACTCCTCTTTGATGCCCAGCAGCTCGACTCCGCAATTCATGCGCAGCCCCAGAAAGTAGGTCTCCTCGATAGCCTGCCGTTCGCTCACAACCGTGCGCTCGAGATGGGTAAGCTCCGGCGAGCAGATCGTCCAGCGAGTCGGGCGTGGCGAGTCGAATCGCTCTATGCGGCTCGGAGCGCGTGGGCGCCAGCAGCATGGAGTGCGCATCCACGCCAAAGCCGTAATAGGGGAGCCGCTGCCAGTATCGCAGGTTGTGCTGCGACTGGTGCCCGGCGCGCGCGAAGTTCGAAATCTCATACTGCGCGATTCCGGCTGCGTTCAGGCGCTCGGTGGCGCGCTCGTAAAGCGCGACGGTGAGCGCCTCGTCTGGGACATGGTGGGCGTGGTAGCGGCTTCCCCCGGCAATCAATTCGCGTCCCAGCCGGGAGTCGGTATCCACCTCCAGCATGTAAACGCTGGCGTGCGGCACCTCCAGCGCCACGATCTCATCGAGCGACCGCTCCCAGCTCTCGCCCGTCTGGTGGGGCAGCCCGGCGATCAGGTCGATGCTGATTTCGCCGATCCCTGCCTCGCGCAGGCGGCGGATATCGTCGAGGGCCACGGCGCGGGTATGCAGCCGTCCCACGGCGCGGGATTCCTGATCGATGAAGGACTGCACCCCCAGCGAGACGCGATTGACCCTTGCCCGTACCAGCGCGGCCAGTATTTCCTCCGGGAGCGTTCCGGGCGCAACTTCCACCGTGATCTCGGCGTTCGGCGAAACCTCAAATACCGACGCTACGGCCGCAAAGAGTCTGTCCAGCTGATCCGGCGCAAGCACGCTGGGCGTGCCGCCGCCCAAATACATCGAGTCGAGAATCGGATCGAACCCCGCTCCGCATTCCCTGGCGATCCCGGGCGCATCCGCAATCTCCCGCTCCAGGTGGCCAACGTATCGGTCGAACAGATCGCGCGAGAAGACACCCGAGGCAAAGTTGCAGAACGAACACTTGGTCCGGCAGAACGGCACCGAAAGATACAGCGCGGAATGGACTTCGGAGGTCAAATCAGATGCCCGCTGGCTTAGTGTATCCCCTGCGCATTTCCGGTTTGAACTTTTCCATCTGAACCCAGGGCGGCCCTGCTTCCATCTAAAATAGAACCAAAAGGACCACGTACTAGGAAACCATGGCCGCCGAGGAAGAAGTATTAGGAAAAGCATATGACAGCCGGCTGATGCGGCGGCTGATGCAATATCTGGGGCCGTACCGCCTGCAGGTGACGCTGGCCATGGCCGCCATCATCTTAAAGGCCGGCGCCGACGTCCTCGGTCCCTTCCTGGTCAAGACGGCCATCGACAAATATCTCTCCTCCCACGCCGGCGGACACTCCTTCCTGGACCCATGGCTGAGCTCCCAGCCGCTGGTTGGCATCGCCCAGGTCAGCGGCATCTTTCTGGGCGTGCTGCTGCTGGGCTTCATCTTTGAATTCACCCAGACTTACCTGATGCAGTGGACCGGACAGAAGGTAATGTTCGACCTGCGCAGCCAGCTCTACCGTCACCTGCAGCGCATGGACATCGCCTTCTTCGACCGCAATCCCGTGGGCCGCCTGGTCACGCGCGTAACCACCGACGTGGACGCCCTGAACGACATGTTCACCTCGGGCGTGGTCTCCATCGTCGAAGACGTCTTTGTGCTGGCCGGAATCCTCGGCGTCATGCTGGCCATGAGCCCGCGGCTGTCGCTGATCTCCTTCCTGGTGCTGCCCATCATCGTCGTTGCCACCCAGCTCTTCCGCAAATCAGTGCGCGACAGCTACCGCCGCATACGCGTGGCCATCGCGCGCATCAACAGCTTCCTGCAGGAGCACGTCAGCGGCATCATTCCCCTTCAGCTCTTCAACCGCGAGCGCAAGTCCTACCAGGAATTCGAGGCCGTCAACGCGCAGCACATGGACGCCTATAAAGACGCCATCATGGCCTACGCGCTCTACTACCCGGTGGTCGAAGCCTTGTCGTGGTTCGCCATCGCCGGCGTGCTGTGGTTTGGCGGACACGGCGTGCTGGCGGGCGTAACCGACCTGGGCGTGCTGGTGGCATTTTTTATGTACACCCAGCGCTTCTTCCGTCCCATCCAGGATCTCAGCGAGAAGTTCAACATTCTGCAATCTGCCATGGCCGCCGCCGAGCGGGTCTTCAAGCTGCTGGACACCGAGCCCAGGATTCAGTCGCCAACCCTTGAGCGCGAGCCGCAGGGTTCCGGACGCATCGAGTTCGACGACGTCTGGTTCGCCTACCGCCATGTCCCGCTGGAAGAAGCGCCTTTGGAAGAAGTGCCGCTGGAAGAGGGCGCTGAGTCGGGTAACGCTGCGCTGCCGGCCGCTGCCGCCCAGGAGTGGGATTGGGTTCTGCGCGGTGTCTCATTCACCATCGAGCCGGGAGAAACCGTGGCGATCGTCGGCCACACCGGCGCCGGCAAAACCACTCTGATCTCGCTGCTGCTGCGCTTCTATGACGTGCAGAAGGGCGCAGTGCGCATCGACGGTGTGGATGTGCGCCAGATGAACCTGCAGAAATTGCGCCGGCGCTGCGGCGTGGTCTTGCAGGACCCGTTCCTGTTCAGCGGCACCATCGGCGACAACATACGCCTGGGCTCCGCCCATGTCACGCGCCAGGCCGTGGAGCGCGCCGCTGAAGAGGTCAACGTCGCCGACTTCATCCGCTCGCTTCCCCAGGGCTTCGATTCGCCGCTACGCGAGCGGGGCAACTCGCTTTCCACCGGACAGAAGCAGCTGGTCTCCTTCGCCCGCGCGCTGGCCCACAACCCCCGCATCCTGATTCTGGACGAAGCCACCTCAAGCGTGGATACCGAGACCGAGTTCCGCGTGCGCGAGGCGCTCACGCGCCTGGTCGAGGGACGCACCTCGCTCGTCATCGCCCACCGCCTTTCGACCATCCAGCGGGCCGACAAGATCATCGTCATGCACAAAGGCAAGGTTCGCGAGATGGGCACCCACCAGCAGCTGCTGGCCGCCCGCGGCGTCTACTGGAAGCTCTATCAGCTGCAATACAAGGACCAGGAACTGGCCGTGGGCGCGGGATTGGCTCCGTCAGCCGAGGCCCCGGCCGATTAGAGAATTTTCCTAAAGCTTTATCCCTCAACCACCGACGGGTGCCCCAGGTTCCGTGCCGCCGAGCGCCCGCGGCCGGAGCGGCATCCTTTGCCGCGTACCCGGCGGCGAAGCGTTTTTTGCGGCGCTAACCTGGGAGAGCAGGACACATCAACCCGGCAACCGCCTTAGCGTTGCGCCGGTTGGAACGGCCGCTCGTTTGCGCAATCGCCGGAGACCGCATAGCATGGCACTTCTGCAATCTTGAGACGGAGGACGTTGCGATGCCAATCAATATCTATGAAGGTGTGACCCTGGAGCGGAAAGCATTTGTCATGGAGGAAAACATCTTCCGCAACTGCACCCTCATCGAGTGTTCCCTGTTTTACTCCGGCGGAACGGTGGAATGGTTCAACACCAACTTCCAGAACTGCACCTGGGGCTTCCGCGGCCCGGCCAAAGAGACCATCCAGGTACTGTCCATGCTTGGCCTGTTGAAGTCCGGCCCGCCCCAGCCCATCGCAACTCCCTCCACCACCGGCCAGATGAATTAGGGGCGATCTCATAATTCGGTTTTGAAAGGGCACGACTTCAGTCGTGCCGCAAGAACTGCTCGTTTCACGCGGCTTTAGCCGCTGAGGGAAACGTCATTCAAACGCCCCAAGCCATCTGTGTGATACCGCTTCCAGAGCAGAGGTTCTTCGCTTGGCTCAGCGCGGCCCCTCGCGAATTGCTCGCTCCTACTCGCGCAGCCAGTCCTCGCGCGCGAGCGTCTCAAACCGCGTGGAACCTTTCAGGAACGCGAGCTGAATGGTGTCGGTCGGCCCGTTGCGCTGCTTGGCCACGATGATCTTGGCCTTGCCCTCCAGCTCGGGGTTCTGCCGGTCGTAGTATTCCGGGCGATAAATGAACATCACGATGTCGGCGTCCTGCTCGATCGAGCCGGACTCGCGCAGATCGCTGAGCTTGGGCTCGGTGTCCTTGCCGCGAGTCTCCGTGGCGCGGCTCAGCTGCGAGAGCGCAATGACGGGGATCTTCAATTCCTTGGCAATGGCCTTCAGCCCGCGCGAGATGGCCGACACCTCCTGCGTCCGGTTCTCATAGCGCCGTCCGCCGGGAGCCGAGGCCGACATCAGCTGCAGGTAGTCGATGACGATCAGGTCGAGCCCGTCCTTGTCCATGGCCTTGCGGCGGGCCTTGGCGCGCACCTCGGTCAGCGAAATGCCGGGCGTGTCGTCGATGTAGAGCGGCGCCTGGATCAGCCGGTCGAGCGCCGTGCGCAGCTTGCCCAGGTCTTCGCGGGCCAAAAAGCCGGTGCGCATCTGGTGGGCGTCCACCCGGGCCTGCGAGCACAGCATGCGGTTCAGCAGCGCCTCCTTCGACATTTCCAGTGAGAACACGGCCACGCTTTTGCCGCCCTGCACGGCGGCATTTTCGGCGATGTTGATGGCGAAGGCGGTTTTGCCCATCGAGGGCCGCGCGGCGATGATGATCAGGTCGGACTTCTGCAGCCCGCTGGTCATGTCGTCCAGATCGGCGTAGTGCGTCTCCAGGCCGGTGACGCGGCCGCCGCGCTGGAAGAGCTTGTCCAGATCGCCGCCGAACGACTCCATGGCGATGCTGCGGATATCGGTAAGCTGCTGCCCGCTGCGCTCCTCCGACAGGTTGAAGATGCTGCTCTCGGCGGCGTCGATCACCTCGGCGGCCGAGCTGGTCTGCTCCAGCGCCTGCGAGATGACCGAGTTGGCCGCGTGGATAAGCCCGCGCAGCATCGCCTTGTCGCGCACAATGCGGACGTAGTGCTCCAGCGAGGAGCGGCGCGGCACGCCGTCGGTGAGCGAGGCCAGGTAGCCCGCGCCCCCCACTGCGTCCAGCTCCTTGTAGCGCAGCAGCTCCTCGGTCAGGGTGACAATGTCGATCGGCCGGTTGCTCTCGGAGAGCTCGGCCACGCGCTGGTAAATGCGGCGATGCGCGTCCAGGAAAAAGTGCTCGGCCTTCAGGGTCGAGAGCGCTTCGTTCTGCAACGTGTTGTCCAGCAGAATGGCGCCCAGGATGGAGCGCTCGGCTTCCGGACTGGCGGGAAGACCGCGATCGAGACTGAAATCGGTAGCAGGCATAGGCACGGCGCTTGGTTAATTTCGATTTGGTAAAATTCTTTTGCTTAAATTCTAACGCTGAAAATTAAGCCCGGAGAAGCCAGCCGCCTCTCCGGGCTTTCAACCGTTCAGCAGTGGCGCGCGTGGTGACCGTCCCGGCTGCGGAGCGGCCCGGTTGCCAAGGGGCGAGGCGAAACCGGTTGGACTGCGCTTCGGGTTTACCCCGCCGGCTGCAATCGCTTGCGCCGTAGCGGTGGAACCTGAACCTGGCTGCCAACTCAGTTTCGCAAAGCCTTTGCCGCCTCCCGAGCCGGGAAGCACCACGCCGCCGCTGTGCGCGGTTGCGTTAAATCAAGAGTGCCGCACAGCGGCCCGCAGCGAAATAGGAAAAGCCGGAGCCGCTGTGGGTATGTTGTGAAAATCTGAGATTGCTTGTGCATCGCGGTGCAAAAACGCTTCCGCTAGCGCGGTTCTATGGTTGCTGTGCGCCGAAAGGCCGGGTGCCCCACCTTCGACGCGCGCTCTTTGCGCGGCTAAGGTGGGAAAGAAGGACATTCAACCCTGGCGTTGCTGCTTACGGCTCGGGTTCGGGTTCGATGCTGGCGCGGAAGCGCCGGAACAGGCGCAGCGAGGCATCCACCAGTTCGTCTTCGTGACGCTTCGCGCTGAAGGCTCCCTTGGGTTGCTCGCTGCCGCTCCACAGAACCGCACGGTCGCGGGCGTCGAGGATGGTCAGGCGAATCTCAGTCATATCGCTCAGAGGCCGCGGGCCGGTTTTTGGCGTTGCCGCCCACGCTGGCGCCGGGGTTCGCAGGCGGAGCCACGATGGAGACGATAAGGTCGGCCCGCCGGATTGTCGGCCACCTGGTAGCGGCCCCATCCCTGGAAGGCGTCGCCGATGATGTCATAGGGGATGGATGCCGCGGGCGCTCTTGATGTAAATGCTGCGTGCCGCCATCAGCCGGGTGTGCGGCGAGACGGCGGCCGGCGCTGCCGCCTCCTGCGCCCAGGCCGAAGCGCTGGCCAGAAGCAGCGCCAGAGTGAACAGGATTGCCACGGTTCGCGCCGTACTGTCTCGCCTTTGCCGCACCGTCATGTGTGCTCCCATCATTCCCAGCTCTTGAGATATTTTGCCATGGCGCGCACCTCGCGGTCGGTGGTTTTCACCCGGTGCATGATGGCAAACCCAGGATTGAGCGGCTTGCGTCCCATCCGGCGGTAAACCGCCTCCGGATCGCGGATGAAGTCCTCCACCGTAGGCTCGTCATATTTCGGCAGAATATAGGCCAGGTTGGGACCGCCGCCGGAGAAGTGGCAGCTGGCGCATCCCAGGCGGACAAACGTCCGCTGCCCGAGATCGAGTTCGTACACATGCCAGGCGGCCCACAGCGCAAAGCTCGCGATTCCCGCCAGAACCAGCCATTTCAACGCTCGAAGCACGCATTCTCCTTGCCGACGCTGGACCAGAGCGGTTCCCGAAAAGCTGTATCCCGCAACCACAGTCGGGTGCCCCAGGTTCCGTGCCGCGTTTTTTGCGGCGCTAACCTGGGAAAGCAGGACACATCACCCCGGCAACCGCTTCTACCGCTGCGCCGCGAGAAAATAAGAGATCGTCTCGATGTCGTGGCGCGAAATCGCCTGGCGCGGCATCGCCGGATAGCCGGGGTTGAGCGGCTTGCGCCCCATGCGGGCGTAAACCGCCTCCGGGTCCGCCAGCCACTGCACAAACGTCTGGCGGTCATATTTGTTTCCCACCTGCGCCAGCGAGGGAGCACCGCCCGCCATGTGGCAGCTCGGGCAGCTGAGATGCTCAAACGCCTGCTGCCCCTGCGAGACCTGATGCTCGCGATAGAAGACGGCCACGGCCAGCACCAAGCAGACGGCCAGCACCACTCCCTGCCAGGGCTTGAACATCAACGCTGCCTCCTCATTGAATGCCTGTGAGTATGCCTGAAATCGTGCGGGGCGAACAGAGAGAAGATCACGGCGGGTGTGCGACTCCGCAAAAATGTAGTGCTAAAGATTGACAATGATTGTTATCTGCATCACCATTGCACTCAGGAGATCTTCCATGAATGTTTCCCTTACTCCCGAGCTGGAGAAATTTGTTGCCGGCAAGGTAGCATCGGGCCGCTACAACTCCGCCAGTGAAGTGATGCGCGAGGCCTTGCGGCTCCTGGAAGAGCACGACCAGGCGCGCAGCGCACAATTAGCCGCCTTTAACCAGGAACTTGGCCAACGCCTTGCCGCGCTCGACCGCGGGGAACACGTCGATCCGGCAACGGCACGGAAACGGCTGCAGCAGAAATCCGCGGTGCGCAAGCGGCACAGTGCATGAAGAAGTACGTTCTCAGCGCCGCCGCTGAGTTGGACCTGGAAGCCATTTGGGAATACATCGCGGAAGACAACATCGACGCTGCCGATCAATGGATCGGCAAACTCTTCGCCGCCTTCGAAACCATCGAGCAGACCCCCGGCATCGGCCATACGCGCGAAGATCTCACCTCATTTCCGGTGCGCTTCTGGCCGGTTGGCGCCTACCTGGTTCTCTACCGCGTCCTAAACAAGCGGGTCGAGATTGTGGCCGTAACCCAGGGAGCCAGGGATATCCCTGCATTCCTTCGCCGGCGTACCCTGTAGCCCAAGGAACCGAATGCTGAAACCTCTCCTCCATTTCGCCGCCTGTGGCTTCGCGCTGCTGGCGCTGTGCGGCCTCGGCTACCTGATGCTCTCGCTGTGGAGCGAGTGGCGTTTTCTGCAGCGTCGCCGCGCGGCGCGCACCCAGTCCACCGGAGCGTTCATCCCTCCGGTCAGCATCCTCAAGCCCCTGCGCGGTACCGACCGGCAGATGTACGAGAGCTTCCGCTCGCACTGTCTGCAGGATTATCCGCAATACGAAATCGTCTTCGGCGTGAACGATGCGACCGATGAAGCCGTGGCTGAGGTCGAGCGCCTGCGCCGCGAATTTCCGGAGCACGAGATCCGCCTGGTGATCTGTCCCGAGCCGATCGGCAGCAATCGCAAGGTAAGCAACCTGGCGCAAATGATGAAGGCGGCCAACTACGATCACATCGTCGTCAATGACAGCGATATCCGAGTCGAGCGCGATTACCTGCGGCGAATTTTGGCTCCGATGCAAGACGCACAGGTAGGAATGGTCACCTGCCTCTACCGCGCCGAGGCCGGCCGCAGTCTGGCGTCGCGCATGGAGGCCGTGACCATTGCCACCGACTTTGCCGGAGGCGTGCTGTGCGCCGTGGAGTTGGAAGGCGGACTGCACTTCGGCCTGGGCTCGACCTTGGCGTTTCCGCGTGCGGCGGCCGAGGCCATCGGCGGCCTCGAAGCGCTGGTGGAGTATCTCGCCGACGATCACGAACTGGGACACATGATCGCCGAGGCGGGATACAGAGTCGTGCTGAGCGAAGTCGTGGTCGAAACCTTTCTCCCCGAGTACGGCTGGCGCGCCATGTTCCAGCACCAGCTGCGCTGGGCGCGCACCGTGCGAGACTTGCGCAAGTGGGGCTACGTAGGCGTGCTGCTCACCTTTGGCCTGCCGTGGGCGATGGCCGCGGCCGTGTGCGCAGCCGGCGCAGCGTGGTCTCTCGCGCTGCTGGCGGCGGTGGCCGTAGCGCGCTTCGCCTCAGGATACTTGTTGTGCGGACCAATTCTCAGCGACCGCCAGACGCTCGGCGATCTGTGGCTGATTCCGGCGCGCGACGTGGTGGGAGTGGCGATCTGGTTCGCCAGCTTCGGCGGAAACACCATCGTGTGGCGCGGCGAGCGTTTTCATCTGAAGGATGGAAAGCTGACGAGGGCGTAGGGTGCGAAGATTTAGGGAGTGTGGATATGGCGATTTTCTTAAATCGCTACGATTCCGCTTCTTGCAGTAAAAGTCTGACAACCCGGTACAAACAGAACGGGATTACCAACCCGAACATTATCCCAGCCACTTTAGGCTCTTCTCCCTTTGCCGCACGCAGGACGTAAATCGTTGCCAGGCCTAAAGACAGCAGGCAATCCATTAATTGGGCGCGGCGTCGTTTTTTCGGGTTCTCACTCAAGGATGAGGTGACGTACCAGACGATCCCCCCGGTCATATACGCTGTGCCGGCGGCCACTGCAACGACGGCGAGGATGATCTTCCAAATCATGCTTGTCACCTGAGCCTGCAAGAGTATGCCACGATATGTAGCGGTCTCCCTTTGTCACCAGCACTTCGGCTGTTTTTTTCTAAAGTATTAACTGCGGGCATCAGTCCGGCTGGGCGTGGGTGGCGCGCTGGATGTTGACGATCCGCCCGCCGGGAGTAAATCGGTAAAGTTCGCCGCGCCAGCGGAATTGGCTGCCTCCGCAATAGCTGCCGAGCCAGACGACGAATCCCATCAGATCGCGCAGCGGGTAGAGCCAGCAGAGCGCGAGCGCGCGTCGGTCGCCGATCACGCCGTAGCCGATGGCGGCCGATTGCGCGATGCGGTTGAGCAGGCTCCAGCTCAGCAGCGCAACGCCGAGCTCGAAATGCCCGAGCGCAGCGGCAGCGATGAGGCCGAGCACTCCGAAGGGCACGGCGAATGTCAGTCCGGTGCCGAGGTGTCCCCGAGGGCGCGAGTAGCGCGTGCTCTGCATCCAGCGCAGTTGCGTGGCGAAGGTTTTTCTCCACGACTGCGCACAAAGCACGTGCCCGACGCGATGCTGCGAGAGCAGCACGCGGTATCCGGCGGCATGGACGCGCTTGCCCGAGGACGAAGTCATCGGAATAGTAGTTGCGACGTGAGCTGCGATGCCGCCGATCTTTTGCAGCGCGTCGCGGCGCACGGCGATGGCCGCGCCGAGAGCGAAGCGCATCCCTTCCAGCATGTCTGCAATCAGCACGCCGGAGGGCAACTCGACCGACATTCCCAGAGCTTCGAGATGCGACCAGCAGCCCGGGCGCAGGGATGCCCGCGTAGAGGCAGGTGACGAGGCCGGTTCCGGAATCGAGCAGCGGTGGAATCACCTTGCGCAAAAAGTCGGGCCCGACGAGGATGTCGCTGTCGCTGATGACCAGATATTGGTTGTTGCAACTGGTAATCATCTTGTCGAGCGACCAGACCTTGGCGCTGGGCCACCCTGGCTCGCCGGAGAGCACCACGCGGGTCGAGACCTGGGGATGGCGCGCGCGCAACCGCTCCACCACGGCCAGCGCGGGGTCTTCGCAGTTGCGGCATCCAAAGACCAGTTCAAACGTGGGGTAGTCCTGAAGGAAAAAACTTTCCAGTGTCTCCTCCAGGCGCGGCTCGGCGCCGTGCAGCGGCTTCAAGACGCTGACCATGGGCAGCGCGCCATCATCGGCCGAAGCCGCAGCGCGCGGCTGAACGCGGGCCCAGCGCAGATGCCGCCGGGCCGCCACCAGTGCCATGCCGAGAAAGACCGTGGAGGATGCCGTGCCCATCAGCGCCACGGCCATCAGCGCGCGCCACAGCAGGACGGCGGAAACGCCCAACGGCCAGCTCATGGCCGCGCCGTTGGATCTGTCATCGCGCCCGGGGTTCCCAGTTCGGTGAGCCGCAGCGAACCGGTCGCGGTCAGATATCCCTTGCGGCGGCACCAGTCGGTCAGCCGCTCGGCGAGCAAACCCAGTGGCACCCGCGCACCGATTTCGAGCAGCCCGTCAGCCACCGGCAGGGTATCGTCAAACACGGAATCGTTGGTAAAGCTGCGCATGGCGAAGTTGTCCAGCCAGTGGATGGGTGCCGGAGTCGCGACGCCGTCGGCGATGTACTCCACGCGGATTTTGCGGGCAAACATGACGACAGTATAGAGCGCCGCACCGGGCCGATGCTTTCTAGGGTGGCCCACATCCGCCTTCCTTTGGCGAATGTGGGGACTGTAGCCTGCCCACCGCACCGCCTGCTTTTGAGGTGTTGTTCTATTTTTTTGAGGGGTCATTCTGAGCGTAGCGAAGAACCCCAGCGCCGTTCAAATATCTTGTGCAGCCCCACGGTCACTTCGGCCACCCGCTCCACGATGCCCCATATCTGCCGCAGTGAGCAGATGTGGGTCGGTTGATCTTGCTCTTACTCCCCTGCTCTTCCCACCATCCCCCCATCCGTCGTACCCTATAAGGACAGTCCTTCCAGGAGTACTCATGTCGAATTCATCCATGTCGCGTCCGCTCAGTTCGGTGGACCCTGAGATCGCCCAAGCCATTGCCAACGAGGAGAACCGCCAGCACGACGGTCTCGAACTCATCGCCTCGGAAAACTTTGTCAGCCAGGCCGTGCTTGAAGCCGCCGGCTCGGTCTTCACCAACAAATACGCCGAAGGCTATCCCGGCAAGCGCTACTACGGCGGATGCGAGTACGCCGACATCGTCGAGAACCTGGCCCGCGACCGCGCTAAGCAGCTCTTTGGGGCCGCCTATGCGAACGTCCAGCCGCACTCGGGCTCTTCGGCCAACATGGCCGCCTACGCCGCCGTCATCCAGCCCGGCGACACCATCATGGGACTCGACCTGGCCCACGGCGGACACCTCACCCACGGACACAAGCTCAGCTTCAGCGGCAAACTCTACCGCGTCGTCAGCTACGGCGTCACCCGCGAAACCGAAACCCTCGACTATGACGAGATGGAAGCCATCGCCGTGCGCGAGCAGCCCAAGCTCCTCATCGGCGGAGGCTCGGCCTATCCCCGCACCATTGACTTCGCCCGCATGCGCCAGATCGCCGACAAAGTCGGTGCCATCTACCTGGTGGACATGGCGCACTTCGCCGGCCTCGTCGCCGGAGGCGTGCACCCCTCGCCCGTGCCGCACGCCCACATCGTCACCACCACCACCCACAAAACCCTGCGCGGCCCGCGCTCCGGCATGATCCTCGCCCAGGCCGAGCACGGCGCTGCCATCGACAAGTCGGTCTTTCCCGGCTGCCAGGGCGGCCCGCTGGTGCACATTGTCGCCGCCAAAGCCGTCTGCTTCCAGGAGGCGCTGCAGCCCAGCTTCAAGGACTACGCCGCCCAGGTCGTCGCCAACGCCAAGGTGCTGGCGCAGACGCTGGCCGGCGCTGGCTACCGCATCATCTCCGGCGGCACCGACACCCACCTCATGCTGGTCGATGTCTTCAGCAAGGGCATGTTCGGCAGCGAAGCGGAAAAGGCGCTCGGACTGGCCGGAATCACGGCCAACAAAAATGCCATCCCCTTCGATACCAATCCGCCGCTCAAGCCCAGCGGCATCCGCCTCGGCACGCCCGCCCTCACCACCCGCGGCATGAAGCAGGCGGAGATGACCCAGGTCGGCGGCTGGATCGCCCGCGCCCTCGAGCAGCGCAACGATCCGGCGGCGCTCGCCAAGATTCGCGCCGAGGTCTTCGAACTCTGCGAGCAGTTCCCGCTCTACCCCGAGCGCCGCAAGGCGCACCAGCCCGAGACGCTGCACGCATAGTTGTCCATGGTGTACCAGGGCACGGCTCCGGCCGTGCCCTTTTCGCATGCCCAACGATTGCTCCCAAGGTCAATGGTTCGAGGCCGCCAGGGTAACGATCCGGTCAATCGTTGCGCATTTCGCGCAACCATTAACTTCCCGGTAAAGCCGCCTCGCCAAACCATTACCTGCGCAGCCAATCGTTTCCCCGGAATTTCCGTTCCCGCCGATCCCGCCCCTGCAGGTACACTAATCGCACCATGCGCATCGCCATCGACATGCGACGGATGTACGAGTTCGGTCTTGCGACCTACATTCGCAACGTCGTGCGCACGCTGGGCCGCGTCGATGCGGTGAACGAATATCTGCTGCTGGGCGCAGCCGCGCGCTTTGAGCAGGTGGGACCGCTGCCCGACAATTTCCACTTCCTGCCGCTGCAGAATCCCGAAGGCACCTTCGCCACCTACCTGGAAATGCAGCGCCTCGTCAACGCTCACGGAGTGGACCTGGTCCACGTGCCGCACACCTTCTGGCGGCCGCTAATTGCCCGGGCTCCCTACGTCATCACCGTGCACGATCTGCTGGATTACATGTACCGCGCGCGCACCAACAACAGCATGCGCCGCGCCTTTCATTCCTACATGACGAAGCGGGTGATGGATAAGGCGGCGCGCATCTTTGCCGTCTCCAACTTCACCAAGCGCGACGTGGCCCGCCACTTCAACGTGGACCCGGCAAAAATCGAAGTGGTCTACAACGCGCTCGACGAGAGCTTTCAGCGCGGCCACTCCACGCTGACCGAGCAGGAGATGGTCCGCGGACGCTACCAGGTGGACTCGCCCTTCCTGCTCTATGCCGGACGCATCAGCCCGCACAAAAACGTGGCGCGCATCATCGAGGCTTTCTCCGCGCTCAAAGCGGCGCTCGCCAAAGAAGGCGCCTATCCGGATCTGAAGCTGATCGTCATCGGCGACGAGGTCTCCAAAAATCCCGACATACGCCGTGCGGTCATCCGCAGCGGCATGCAGCACGACGTGCGCTTTCTCGGCTACGTCTCCATCGACGTGCTGCGCATCTTCTTTGACATGGCAAAGGTCTTCGTCTTTCCGTCGCTCTATGAGGGCTTCGGACTGCCACCGCTGGAGGCGATGGCGCACGGCACGCCGGTGGTGGCCTCCAACACTTCGGCGCTGCCCGAGGTGGTGGGCAACGCGGCGCTGCTGGTCAATCCGGAAAACGTCTTCGAGATCAGCCGCGCCATGCACCGCATGCTCACCGACCAGCCGCTGCGCGAACGCATGAAAGCCGCAGGCATCGAGCAGGCGCGGCGTTTTTCCTGGGAGACCTCGGTGCGCCGAATGGTCGCCGTCTATGAAGAGGTACTGGCCGAGCCCAAGCGCTTCCGCTGATTCGTGGCCATCTGAGCTCAGCCCCAATCGACGAAACACCGAATGCCGGAAGTGCACCAAGCCTTCCGCAGTACTATAGGATTATGCGGAATTGCGCTCTGGCGACCGACTACGATGGCACGCTGGCCACTCACGGCAAAGTGGACGAGCAGACACTCTCTGCGCTCACCCGGTTTCTCTTGTCCGGACGCAAACTGTTACTGGTCACAGGCCGTGAGCTTCCTGATCTGAAGCAGGTGTTTCCTCATCTCAGCTTGTTTGCGCGAGTGATCGCTGAAAACGGAGCCTTGCTATACGATCCAGCTACAGGCGGGGAAACGTTACTGTGCGAGCCCGTGCCGCGCTCGTTCATAAGCACGCTGCGCGAGCTGGACGTTCCCGTTTCGATAGGTCGTGTTCTGGTTGCAACCGTGGAGCCGCATCAGGATGCAGTGCGAAAGGTGATTGAAGAAACCGGCCTGGATCTGCAGATATCCCTCAACAAGGGGGCAGTGATGGTGCTGCCGCCAGCGGTCAACAAAGCAACCGGCCTGCAGCATGCGCTGGCTGAACTCGGACTGGATGCCAGCAGTGTTGTCGGCATCGGTGACGCCGAAAACGACTGCGATTTCCTGAACCTATGTGGCTGTTCCGCAGCCGTAGCGAACGCGTTGCCGTCAGTGAAATCATCCGTCCATGTGGTGACGATTGGCACCCATGGTGCCGGCGTGGCCGAAATCCTAGGCCGGATGCTCGCTGACAATCTCCCGATTTCCACTGACCAGCGCGGTTAGAATCTCTGGATGCGTCGTTGAGTTCGTATGCGCCAGTCGAACATCGCACAGTTCGCCGATCAGGGTTCCCGCCCAGCGATAGACGTTCTGCTCTTTCACCGCCGCGCGCATGCGGACCATCCGGTTCTTGCGCTCGGCGGAACTCATATTCAGGGCGGTGAAGATCGCATCGGCCAGGCTCTCCGTGTCGTATGGGCTCACGATCAGCGCGTCCGGCAGTTCGCGAGCCGCGCCTGTAAACGGACTGAGGAGAAGCACACCATCCTCATCATGGCGGCTGGCCAGGAATTCTTTGGCGACCAGGTTCATCCCGTCATGCAAGGACGTAACTACGCAGAGGTCGGCGGCGCGGTAAAAGCGGTTGACTTCGGCGTGACTATGATGCCACTTGCGGAACAGAATGGGGCGCCATTTGCCGCTCGCAAAACGACCATTGATTCGCTCGCTTTCCGCATCAACCTGGGCCAGAAAATCGTGATACCGCTTGATGTCCGTGCGGCTGGGGGCACCGATTTGCACCAGGGTAAACTTCCCCTGGTACTGCGGATACTTTTCGAGGAAGCGCTCGACTCCAAGGAAGCGCTCCAGGATGCCTTTGGTGTAGTCGACCCGATCCACGCCAACAGCAACGTACAGCGCATCGGCCCCGATTTCTTCTAACAGTTCTGCTTGATGCGAATGGAACGGTTTCAGTTCTGACTCTGGAGGCGCGTCAGGGAACGCAACACTAATTGGGAAAGGGCGAACCAGCGTGACATGGTTGTGACAATTGACCGCAAACCGCTCCCATTCAACACGGGACTCCAAGGCGGAGTTCACGGTCTCCAGGAAATTATCGCAATGCGCCTGAACATGAAAACCGACGAGATCGGCTCCGAGCAGACCTTCCAGCAACTCGTGTTGCCACGGACAGATCCCGAAGGCCTCCGCATTCGGCCACGGAATATGCCAGAAGATCCCGACGCGAGCGTCCGGACGCCGTTGTTTGATCAGCTTGGGCAGAAGCGCGAAATGGTAATCCTGTACGATTACGACCGGATGTTCCGTCTCCGCCATCTCGTCCAGTACCGCTTCGGCAAAGATCGCATTCACTTCCTTGTAGCGCTGCCAGTCCGCCGATCGAAACGTGGGTCGCGTGTGCGCGATGTGACAGAGCGGCCAGAGGCCTTCGTTGGAAAACCCAAGATAGTAGCCTTGTTCCTGTTCACGGCTTAGCCATACCCGCCGCAGGGTGTAGCGCGGGTCTTCGGGCGGTACACGAAGGCAGTCGCGCTGGTCTACGGTTTCGCGATCTGCGCTGCCGCTGCCATGCGCAACCCATATGCCGTCGCACGCGCGCAATATCGGCTCCAGTCCGGTTACCAGGCCGCTAGCTGGAACCAGCGCCCGTACTCTGTTGCCTTCGCGCACGTGCATGTACGGCTCACGGTTTGACACGACGAAGAGTCGGCTGCCCTTCAGCTTGGTTTCCAGCGATACGGCCAGGCGTTCTGCAGTCCAGGAGGATGCGCCGGTTTCGCGCAGGCGAGCTTCCAGTTTGGCGGAAGCCCGCGCATCCGCCAAACTCATGGCAAAATGCGTGGCCTCTCGCGCCAACGGTCCCCACATGTCTGTCGCGGGCAGTTCTTCCTCGCCAGGAGTTCGTCCGTGCCGCAGATCGCGCATCCAGGCGGTGGTGCGGGCGATTGGCTTGATGACATTACGCTGAAAAATGATGAACGTCGTCAGCGCCAGCAGACAGATCTGCACGCCAACGCGCACCGCCATCTCACGCCACGAGCGTCTCGTGGCCGATGCAATGTAATTGGCATCCTGGGCCACCAGCTGCCCACCGATCACACCGTCATCGCTGTGCAGCGGCACGGCATAAAGTTGCACTTCATGCCGCAGTCTATCGGAAAGTAATTCAGAGTGCTTCTGAAGTTCGCTTCGTAACGCGCGCTCTTCCCGTCGAATCTGGTAGTAGGAGGAAGCGACCGAAACCAGCAGCACACATGCCACCAGGGAACCAATTAGGCGGACGACTAACCGCATGCCTCCCCCTTTTTGCAATCAGCAATCCGCACATGCTCCCGCCAACTAAACCGATGGTTCAGAGGGAAAGAAATAGACAGTTTGCACAGTTAATGCACAAATAACGATTTGGTTGCCGATCACACCGATCGCGGCATCTTTAGCTCAGAGGACAATGCTCTGTGCCCGCGGTCGTTGAGGTCAACGGGCAACCAGCATAGGGACTCTACGCTCTCCAGATCCATGTGTTCTTTCATCCAGAACCTGCCGAGGCGCAACAAATGGAAAACCGCGGCGGTCTTGCCTTCTTCCAGTCCTTCCGCGATGCCGATGAGTTGGTCTGTGACTTCCATGTTGGCTTGGCCAAGCTTCTTTCGAAGGTGACTGGAGAATGAGAGCTTGAGCAGGAGTTGCTCCTCGTGAGCGAAGTGCAGCAACATCATTTGCACCAGGCTGTTTGCGGCTTTCAGAATGCTGGGCATTTCTCGTCCGCGCAGGATCGCCTTTTCAAGCCCGGTGTAACGACGGCGAATCTCTGCGTGCTCCCGGTCCAGATTGCGCACTTCGAATGCGTTCATCTCAAACACTCTTGTCGGAGTTCTCATCGTCCCTCTTAGTAGTAGCTAAGCAATTCAGCTTCCTGATTCCGCTCGCCGGAGTGGAAAAACAGGAATTACGGCGAGACGCCGGAAATACATGGAAATAAAGAGTTTCTGGATGTGGCAGATGGCTGCTTCGACGGCCGCCGCATGACTTCCGGTCAAGAACCGGAGAACGCACTGTATTTCTTTTACACTCTGCTCCGCTTTCTACACAGGCGAGATTTGCTCCCCGAGTGTTTAGGAACCTTTTAGAGACTTTTCATCCTGGCTTTAGAACCGAAGTGATTTACTTTCCCAGGCCGTCAAGGTGCGGCCGCAACGCAGGTATTCGTCATGGATTCCGTACAACCGGGCCTACGGCTCGACCGCTACTACGTCGAGAGCGTCATCGCAGAAGGCGGCATGGCCACGATCTTTCGCGGCTGGGACCCGCGTTCCGAGCAATCGGTCGCACTCAAGGTTCCCCGCATCGAAGCCGAGAGTGACGTGGTCTTTTACGAGCGCTTCCGGCGCGAAGAACATATCGGCCAGACGTTGGAACATCCCGGAATTGTCAAGGTGTTCCCCAACGACGGGCGCAGCCGGCTTTACATGGTCATGGAGTGGGTCGAAGGGGAATCCTTACGCACGCTGCTCTGCCAGCGGCCGGGGCTTGCGCCAGACCGCGCCGTGCGGATTGCCCTGCAGATCTGCGATGCCCTCGAATATCTGCATAGCCACCGCATCGTCCATCGCGATCTCAAGCCGGAAAACATCATCGTTGACGACGGCGATCACATCAAGCTGATCGACTTCGGTATTGCCGGCAGCGCCGGTGCGCGCCGCCTCACCTTCGGAAAGTTCTCGCCGTTGATGGGCACGCCCGACTACATCTCCCCGGAGCAGGTCCAGGGAAAGCGCGGCGATGCCCGCAGCGACCTGTTTGCCCTCGGCGTCATGCTCTACGAGATGTTGACCGGCAAGGCGCCGTTCCGTGGCCCGAATCCGCTGGCGATCATGAACGACCGGCTGCAGAACACTCCCAGGCCGCCACGGGAAATCAACCCGGCGATCCCGCCCCAGCTTCAAACAGTCATCCACCGTGCCCTGGAGCGTGATCCCCGAAGGCGTTATGCGACGGCCCGAAACTTCGCCCATGCCCTGGAGCATCTCGATGAGGTGGATGCCGACGAAACCCCGCAAGTGTTTGAGGCGATCCATCCGCATTTATCCCAGTTGCGGGACGCGATTTTCTTCGCGCCGCTGGCGCTGATCCCTGCAATCCTGTTCACGCTGCTGATCTGCGTAACCAGGCACGGCTGAAGCCAACACAGCAGCCAAGGCGCGGGTCAGCGACCCAGTTCCGAAAAAATGGCAGCTCGCGTGGTAGCCAGCGCGACCCAATTGTTTTGAAGTTCTGGCGGAGGGTGAGGGATTCGAACCCCCGTTACGGTTTCCCGTAAAGCGGTTTTCAAGACCGCCTGTTTCAACCGCTCACACAACCCTCCGCGTTGAGGAGTGTGCGTTCCTGCATCAGTTTACCGCACCTTGGCTCTCGGAAAGCATGGCAAAGGCGGGCGCCGCGCCACCTCCATGCGGAAGCAAGGCGCAACTCGCCTCTCTCCCGAGACGGGCGGGATTCCCCAAGTTGAGTTTTCCGGGTGGATCGGCTTAACTGATAAGATCGGGAGCGGTGGCTTGCGGCCATCAATGCCTTGGAGAAGGAGATCGTGCTGCATGGCAAAGGCAAAGGAGTTTACCGTAACCATCCTGGACAAGCCAGGCGCCCTGGGCTCATTCTGCCTCGCCCTGGGCGAACGTGGCGTCAACATCCTGGCTTTTCAATCCTATGTGGAGGAGGGCGAGAGCCTGGCCCGCTTCGTGGTGGACGATCCGGACGGCGCCCTGGATGTGCTGCGCAACCTGCGCGCCAACTTCGAGCAGGACGACGTCGCCATGGCGATCCTGGAGCATCGCCCCGGTGCGCTGGGGCGCGCCGCGCTCTGCCTGGGCGAAAACAAAATCAACATTAACTATTCTTATTACGGCAGCGACCCTGCGACCAACCGGCAGATGCTGATCTTCGGAGTGGACCAGGTAAACAACGCGTCATTACTGCTCGATAAGCTGGGGGCCTCGCAATCCAAGTGAGGCCCGGCTGTCCCTTTCCCTCATACCACCAGGTCGGGAATATCCATCTGCTGCTTGCGGAAAGCGCGTGAAAAGGCGGCGATGACTTCCGGGTCGAACTCGTGGCCCGCTTTGCCCTCCAGAATCTCGCGCGCCTCATACGGCGTGCTCCCCTTGCGGTACGGCCGATCGCTGGTGATCGCGTCGTAGGCGTCGGCCACGGACAGAATGCGGGCCTCCAGCGGAATCTGTGCTCCGGAGCGTTCGGTATAGCCGGAGCCATCGTAACGGTCGTGGTGCGCCAGAATGATGGGCAGTACCCGCCGCAGCGAGCCGCCCACCGGCTCCAGCAGGTTCACGCCCCGCGTCACATGCTCGCGCATCTCCTGCACCTCGTGGGCGTTCAGCTGCGCCGCCTTGTAAAGCAGGTCGCGGCTAATGTCCAGTTTGCCGATGTCGTGCAGCAGTGCGGCGGCGCGCACGTCCTCGATCCGCTCCTCGTCGAAGCCCATCTCGGCGGCCATCCGCGCGGCGTAGATCGAAACCCGGTAGGAGTGGTTCTGGGTATAGGCGTCCTTGGAGATAAAGTGGCGCAGAATCATCAGCACGCCATGATAGGTATCGCGCAGCTCGCGCATCCGCGCCGCATTGCGGTCATACAAGGCGCCCATGGCCGATGCGGTCAGAACCAGCGACCCGCCCCAGATGCAGATATCAAACCACTTCTGCGTGCTGATCACTTCCATCCCATGGCCAAACATGCTCGGGTTGAAATACGTCACCAGTACCACCAGCAGCACGCTGGCCAGCGCCGTCAGCATGGCGTGGCGGCGTCCGTAGTAGTAGGCGGAAAACAGTGTGGGAAAGGTATAAAAGCCGAGCAGCATCCCGCGGTTGGCGATCAGAAAATTACACAGTCCGACAATGGCAAAAAGCGAGAAGACGAGCCACAGCTCGCGATTCACCTCCGCACACTGCTTCAGCAGCCTCTTCGTCACTTTCACTTTCGATCTCCAACCTGCCTTGCCGGCAGGGTCGCAGCTCAACCGCCCACACATCGCGGTCGTACTCAAAAAGAGATTTCATCCTACGGAGATCGCTACCACCGCGCAACGGCACCAACGACACGTCTAAAGACATGTACAAGGGTCACATGCAATCGGCATAGGGGGAGCGGTCGCCCGCTCTCCCCTGCCACACCACCGTACATGCGGGTCCGCATACGGCGGTTCGGTGGGTTGAGCTATCCGGCGAACAAGTGCGGTAGACCGAGCGAGTCGAAGTAAGCAACTGGTAGCGCAACCGTTAATGCGGGACTATTCGCCAGTCTCCAGCAGGAGTGGCTGCTTCCCACCGTTTGCGCGGCGAGAGCCTTGCCCACTCCTCGTTGTTGAAGCTGCCGAAAGCGCACGCGGCTGTGCTTCCAGTGCAGCCAGATCATGGATCGCAGCCTTCGCCGTATCCACTGATCCAGCTTCCTCAGCACCGAGGGTGTCTGGCAGAAGCCGAAGTAACTCTTCCAGCCACGCAGGTAGCTGGTGAGTTCTCTCGTCGTCCGATCCAGACTGATTCCCCTTGTCCGTCGTGTCAGCTCCCGTATCTTCCGCTTGCATCGCAGTAGGGCCTTGGGCGCGATGCGCCGCTTCGGCTCCTTCGCGTTGCTGATGCTGAAGCCCAGAAACTTCCGCTCCGCTGGCCGTGCCACCGCGCTCTTGGATTCGTTCACCTTGAGTTTGAGCCGCCTGGTGATGAAGCGCGTCACGCTCCTCATCACGCGCTGCCCCGCTCCGCCGCTGCGAACGTAGATGTTGCAGTCGTCCGCATAACGCACGAAGCGATGACCGCGCCGCTCCAACTCCCGGTCCAACTCGTCCAACACTAGGTTCGATAGCAGCGGCGATAACGGCCCACCTTGCGGCGTGCCCTCATCCACCGGACTCACCAGCCCGTTCTCCATCACGCCCGCCTTCAGGAATGCTCCGATCAACCGCAGCATTCGCTTGTCGGCAATACGCAGCGAAACCGACTTCATCAGCCGGTCATGGTTCACCCGATCAAAGAACTTTTCCAGATCGAGGTCCACCACCCAGCGGCGGCCTCCGGCCACATACTCCTGTGCCTTCTTGACCGCCTGATGCGCGCTGCGTCCGGGCCGGAACCCGTGACTGTGCTCGGAAAACGTCCCGTCCCATCTGCCTTGCAGAACCTGCATCGCCGCCTGCTGGATAAACCGATCCAGCACCGTCGGGATGCCAAGCTTGCGCACCCCGCCATCCGGCTTGGGGATTTCCACCCGCCTTACCGGTTGCGGCTCATAGCTTCCACTCAACAGTTGTTCCCGGATCGCTGGCCAGTGCTGCTTCAGGTAGCCCGGCAACTCACCGACTTTCATGCCGTCGATTCCCGGACTCCCCTTGTTCGACTTCACTCGCTGCAAGGCCCGCAAGCAGTTCTCCCGCCCGCAGACCTCCTCCATCACTTGCACTGGGATAGCCGGGCTTTCGCACTCGCGCTCCGCCGTGGACGTTTCGGTCCCTTCCCGTCGAGTCTTTGGAGCTTCACTCCTCCCCTCGACGGCGAAGGCCAGCACCATCTGTAGCTGGTTCTTCTGCCGCTTGCCGCCCATCGAGTCCCGCGGACTACTCGCCGCTCCCTTTCCGTTCGGGCCTTCGCTGCTCACGCAGCTACTACGCCCTCTGCTGACTCCTGCCGCGCGGTCAAGATGAATCGCTTCACCCTCAGTCGTGATTCCACGACACGCAGCAGGTCTCCCGAGGTAAGTTCAACCGCCTTCAGCGCACAACCGCCGGATTTACCACCAGTGCCCTTGATGGATATGGGCTTCGCGTCCATTGGCCCGCTCGCCCGGCACCGTAGGCCTCATCATCCGGTTCTTGTTCATCGGCTCGCGCCTTTGCTCCACGCTTCTTTCAGACCCCGTCTCGCGACGACGCCTTTGCGCTTCGCTAACCCTTCACCTCCATCAGGCTGGGTAGAGGACTTTCACCTCCAAGCTGTTGAACATGCTCGGCACACCACAAAAAGGGCAGCCGGTTGGCTGCCCTTTCCATTCGAACTGATTGGGACGCGATACTAGACGGCCGTCACGTTCTCAGCCTGCCAGCCCTTGGGTCCTTTGACGACGTTGAACTGCACCGCCTGGCCTTCCTTGAGACTACGGAAGCCATTCGACTGAATAGCCGAGAAGTGAACGAAAACGTCTTCGCCATTCTGGCGGCTGATAAATCCAAAGCCCTTCGCGTCATTGAACCACTTAACGATTCCTTGTTCCATGGTGTTACTTGTTTCCTTCGTGAATTGAAATCAGGCTGAGTGAATCGGAGGGATTTCGTCTGCAGATACGTGTACCGGAGCAGCGCTTTCTTTTACCGCTCGCAGGGCGCCTCTACCGCTCGCGTCCTTCCAAATCAGAAGCGGAGATATTGTACCATTGTATTTTCCACTTCTGGTAGCAGGAAAACCACTCCGCCCGTAATCCCTTCCTTAATTATCCGCTAAGTAATTTGTATATAAACATCTTACCGATTGTGACATTCGTCATCGACAACTCCGCGCATTGCCTCCAAAGTGTATTCATGATGTTCACCAGCATCTCCGGTGCCGGTTCACACGATGCCCCGGCACCCTCCACTGCTCTGGATATGCTGCAGGGCTGCCATGACCGCATCCGCCACTTCCTGCAGCTCAGCCGCACTCTGGCCGATGCCGTGGACGCCTCGCAAAGCGACATCGCCGATGCCGCCGCATCCATCACCCGCTACTTCAGCGAGGCGCTGCCCCTGCATGAGGCCGACGAGAACCAAACTCTCTTTCCGCGCCTCTACGATGCGGCTCCCCTCGGCTCGCCCCTGCGCGAAGCCGCCAAAACCATGGTCGAGCAGCACCGCATGATCAACGAACTGGTCGCTGAACTACTCTCCCTGTGCGGCAATATCCAATCCATGCCCGAGCGCCTGCCCAGCCTCACCGAGCGCCTGCGCCAGGTCGCTTCCGCTCTCGATAAGGCCTTCGCCTCGCATCTCAACATGGAGGAGACCGTCATCTTTCCCGCCCTCCATCTCTTCACTCCCGCCCAACTCGAGGAAATCACCGGCGAGATGCAACGGCGCCGGAGCCCTCAGCGCCAAGGCATACACTTGGTCCGCTGAACCCGGCCGCGGTGGTGTAAGCGTTGGCCTACTCGTGCCTCAGCGCTTCCACCGGGTCCAGCCGCGCCGCCTTCGCCGCCGGATAAATCCCAAAGAACAGCCCCACGCTCATCGCCGCCGCCACCGCCGCCGGAATCACCCACCCCGGCGCTACTGCCGGAACCTGCGGCAGCGCCACGTTCAACACCGCGATCAGCGCCAGGCAGAACAGCACCGCCGCAATCCCCGCTGTCCCGGTCAGCACCATCGCCTCCACCAGAAACTGCCGTACCACGTCGCGTCTGCGCGCACCAATCGCCTTGCGCACCCCAATCTCGTGCGTCCGTTCGGTCACAGACATCAGCATGATGTTCATCACGCCGACTCCGCCCACCAGCATTCCCACCGATGCCACCGCAATCGTCAGCAGCGCAATCGAGCTCATGATGCTGCGGAACTGCTTGCTGATCGCCTCCGCCGAAGAGATCCCGAAACTGTCTTTTTTGCCGAAGCCGTCGCCCCGCCGCCTCCGCAGAATGGCCGTAATCTCATCCGTCGCCTGCGCCTTCTGTCCTCGGTAGGCCAGTACGGTCAAAAAGTTTTCCCTATCCTGCGGACGGTGCTTGCGGTACGTAAGGTAGGGAATATAAACCTGCTTGTCCGACGAGGCATCGCGCGCAAACACCGCCTTGCTCTTTTCCAGCACGCCGATCACCCGGAACGTCATCCCCGTCACCTGCAGTTCCTTGCCCAGCGCGTCGTGCGCCGGAAACAGAGTTTCCGCCAGGTCGTGTCCGATCACGGCCACATCCACGCGGTGCAGGTTTTCGCTCTCGGTCAAAAATCTGCCCTGCTCCAGATGCGCGTTCTGCACCAACACATACGATGGAGTCACTCCTTCGAAGTCCACCGCCGTCACTTCCTTGCCGTTGTAGCGCGCCGTGGGAATATACTCCGGCGTCTTCATCCCCTCGTCGCCGTTGGGCCACTGCGAGTTCACCTGCACGCACACCTCGCGCACCGACGGAGCCTCTTCGCCAATCGCCTCCGCGTCTTCATACTGCAGCGGACGCCGCAGGCGCAGCTCCTGCGACAGCCGGTGCAGGTGAATGCCAGGATCGAACTTGTACACAAACAGCGTGTCCGTGCCGTACTGCTCCAGTTGTGCCCGCACGTCGGCATCCACGCCATACATAATCGAAAACACCATCACCAGCACCACCACGGCGATGAACACGCCCAGCACGGTCAGCACCGAGCGCAGCTTGTTCTCCAGCAGAGTCTCCATCGCCATGCGAACAGTTTCGCCAAAGGTAAAACTACCAGCTGGCCCATATTTGCCCTCTGTTGGCAAATGTGGGGCCCCCAACCCTGCGCGCGCCACCATCACTGCTCCGCCCGCAGCGCGTCAATCGGATTCAGCCGCGCCGCCTTGCGCGCCGGAACCACTCCGAAGAACAATCCCACGGCCGTCGAAACCGCGATCGCCGTCACCACCGCCGTCAGCGGAACCCGCATCGGCAGCGGCGTCGTCTTGTCCAAAATCATCGCCAGCACCCACGCCACCACAATGCCGATCGCTCCGCCCATCGCGCTCATCACCGTGGCCTCTACCAAAAATTGCGTGAGTATGTCTGAAGTCCGCGCACCCAGCGACTTCCGTATGCCGATCTCGCGTGTCCGTTCCGTCACGCTGGCCAGCATTACATTCATAATCACCACGCCGCCGATCACCAGGAAGATCGAGACAAACCCGACCATCGCCCACGCCAGCGTCCCCGTCAGCTTCTTCCACAGAGCCATCAGCGTGTCGGCGCCGAACAGTCCAAAGTTGTCGTCTTCATTCGGAGGCACGTGCCGGCGCGCCCGCAGCAGCGCCCGCGCCTCGTCCTTGGTCTGCTCCAGCAGCTCCGGCCCTCGCGCCTGAATGTTGATGGCGATCTGGTCGGTGTGCGTGCCGTTCATCTTGAACCAGCTCTCCACCGGGATATACACAAAGTTATCCATCGGCTGGCCCAGCACGCTGCCCACCGGCTTGGCCACCCCCACCACGGTGAACTCGTAGCCCCGCACCGTCACTGTCTTGCCCAGCGGATCGCCATTGGGAAACAGCTTCTCCGCCACCTCGCTCCCGATCATCGCCGTCTGGCTGCGATGCTGGTTGTCGTTGTCGCTGATGAAGCGTCCGCGCGCGACCTCGTCAGTCGTCATCTCGCCGATGTTGGCCGTCACTCCGCGGATGGAAGCATCTTCATAACTTAATCCGCCGCCCAATCCTGCGCTCCTTACCGTCTCCGTCGAGCGGCACTCCAGCCCCACGTTTTTGGGCAGCTTCATGCCATCACGCAGCGCAACGTAATCGTCGTAGGTCAGCTGCTTGTTGCGCCGCACCGCCCGCACAAAATCGTCGCTATTGTCGATGATGCCGTAGCGCATGATGAGGAACACGCCGTTACCCAGGTTCGCCACCCGCTGCGCAATGTAGTCATTGGTGCCGTTGATCAGCGCCACCACCAGAATCAGCGTCGAGACCGACAGAATCACGCCCAGCAGCATCAGAAACGAGCGCAGCTTGTGCGCCCGCATCGTCTCCAGCGCAATCATCGTCGGCTCTCTCAGCCAGCTTCCCCGCATCGCTCCCTCAACTCGCTTTTCACTCTATCCTGCAAACCGCCACGCTTTGGTTCCGATACGGACAATCCGAAAGCGCGATAGCTCCCGCGCCCTTCACCCGCAGCACCGTCCATCCCACGCCGAACTGCTCCCGCAGCCGATGCAGATCCTGGGCCGTAAAGTGGTCCCAGTTGTCCAGCGCATGCACCTCGCGATACCACCGCGTCACCAGCGCCGGAAACAGCAGCGCCACTCCTGAGTCTTTTTCCCAGTCCGCCATCTGGCTGCGCTCGGCCAGGCCGCGGAAGCCGTGAAAGTCCGCGCCCTCCCGATCCATATAATGCGGGTTCAGCACAAAATATGCGTCCACCGGAGTGTTCGCCTTCACCCAGTCGAACGCCTCCACCCAGTCATTGCCCGTCGCCCGCCCCGGCCACTCCACATGGCGCGAATCCGGAAACGACTGCCACTGCGCATAGCTCATCCCCACCGCAATCGGCAGCAACAGCACCACCCAGCGCCACACTTTATCCTTCAGCACAAACTCGCCCAGCAATCCGCCTCCCAGCAGAGTCATCACAAGGTAAGTCATTTGCAGCGTGCGCAGCGGCTGATAGGGTGTCAGCCGCTCCATCTGCGGCGGAATCGTAATCACCACTCCGGCCGCAAATCCCACGGCTGCATACCACGCCGTCCGCTTCGCTACCGCTGCGGCCGCGGCCAATCCCTTCCTCCGCGCCACCCAACCCATGCCCCACAACACAAAGGCCGGAGCGATCCCACCCAGCCACTCATACCACTCCCACTGCAGTAAATAGTGCTGCGTCCGCGTGCGCGAAGCCTCCTGCCAAGCCGCACTGCCCGTGCCCATCCACCGTGCTGCCAGCACTGCCGCCAGCACTCCCATTGCGCCCATCAGCAGCGTTGGCTTCCACCGCAGCGCCCGCTCCGGCAGCCACCACACCACCAGCAGCAGCGCCCCATAAAACGCCATCTGCGGATGCATCGCCGCCGCCGCAATCGTCAGCAGGCCAACCAATACCCAGCGCCTGCGGCCGGCAGCGTCAGCGTTACCCGACTCCAAAGTTCGTGGCACCATCACCGCCGCCGCCAGCAGAATCAGCGCCGTGGCCAGCGTCCGTGGATGCAGATGCTGATCCACCAGAAAGACGCACGTCCCCGCCACCGGAAGGGTCAGCAGCACCGCTGCTAGCAACAGCCCACCCAACCGCGCCTTCGCGCCCGGAAACAGCTTCGCCTGCAGCGCCCAGAGCCCGGCAAAAAATGCCAGCAGCGTTGCCAGGTAGTAGCCGAACACCGTCCAATCCACCGCCAGATGCAGCACTCTCGCCGTGGCCGCCACCAGGTTGTCAAACCGCATCGGCCGGGTCTGCAGTTCAAAGAAGATCGCGTCGTGCGGATACAGCGCCGGGTTCAGATGTGCCTTGATCGCCGGCAGATAAATCGCCTCGTCTTCGATCCCATAGTGATAGCCATGAATCCAAACGCTGGCCGCCACCAGCGCCACCAGCAACCCCAGAAGCCGCACTCCCCGGATCGCGCCCGAAGCAGCCTTCATCGCCCACAAGCCCGGAAGCCAACCATGGAAGCAAACATGGCAGAAGTCTATCAGCCGAACCGTACCCGCCAGCGTTGCGCCGCTTGCGGAATGCGGCGCCGGGAAGCAGTGCCGGCAGCCACCGCCTACCGTTCACCCCTCAGTCGGACATGTCCTCCTAGCCCTGCCCGACGGGGCCGACGATCCTATCGGCCACTCCAGCTGCTGTGGTACCGTAAGCCAATGCAAGGGGCTCCCGGGCGTCAGCGACCGGAGTGCCGTCCGTCGGCACATACCCATCGCTACGCCGTTGCCGTGTATCCGGCACGCGAAGCCTCCTTTGACGAATGCAGGGACCGTTGGTGCGGAGCCCTTGGGAGCGCAATATGGCGGCTGTGTTTGGCATCGAGTTCGGTTTCAACAAAGAAAAATCACGCGTCAAGGCCGAGGGCTATCTGCAGGCGAACAAGCTGCCCAATGCCATCGCCGAATACGAAAAGATTCTGAAGGTTGAACCCAACGATCTCACCATTCTCAACACCGTAGGCGACGTCTATGCCCGCCTCGGGCAGAACGAAAAGGCCATCGAGCGCTTCCGCGTCGTGGCCGATTCCTATGTCAACGATGGCGCCAACCTCAAGGCGATCGCCCTCTTTAAGAAGATCACCAAGCTCGACCCCAATGGCCTGCCCACCATGGAAAAGCTCGCCGAGCTTTACCGCAAGCAAGGCCTGGTCGGCGACGCCCGCTCCATGCTGCTGCAGACCGCCGAAGCCTACACCCGCCGGGGCCAGGCCAAGGAAACCCTCCGCCTGCTCAAGCAGCTCGTCCAGTTCGACCCCGAAAATGTCCAGGTCATCTCCCGTACCGCCGAGCTCATGATCCAGGCCGGCCAGAAAAACGAAGCCAAGGAGATGCTCTCGCAAACCGCCTCCACCCTCATCAATCGCCACTCGCTGGAGCCGGCGCAAAAGATCCTCGACCGGCTCATCGCCCTCGACCGCGGCAACCTGCGCGCCCAGGAGCTGCGCGCCCAGGTCACCCTGGAAGCGGGAGATGCCGAAAAAGCCGCCGAGCTCTACGAGGCCATCCCCGATCTGGACTCCCGCGTTGACGGTCTGCGCCACCTGCTGGCCGCCTATCTCAAACTCGACAAGCTTGACGAAGCCTACCCCGTCGCCCGCAAGCTGGTCAGCGTCCATCATGACGCCGATGGCATCCTGCAAGTCGCCGGCGCTCTTTACAAGGAAAACGACACCCTCCGCGTCATCGCCATCTACAGCGAGTTCGCCTCCGAACTCATCGCGCATGACAAGGAGGACGTGCTCTCCCATCTGCACGGCGCCGTCGCCCGGGTGCGTACCAACCCCGACGCCCTGCAGTCCATCTACGACCTCTTCCAGCGCGCCGGCGACAGCTCCATGCTCGCCGAAATCCTCGAACTCCTGGCCCACGCCTGCGTGCAGTCCGAGCAGTTCGAACGCGCCCGCGACGCCTACAAGGAACTCATCCAGCTGGAGCCTGAGAGCGCGGCGCACGTCCAGTCCTACCGCCAGGTCTGTGCCCGCCTCTCGCCCAACTCACCGGCTGCGCCCGCTAGCCAGGCCTCGCCGGCAGAAGACAAGCCGCAAACCCTCGAGGAGTTCCGCACCGGCACAGAACCTGAGCTGCCGGCGCAGAAATACGCGCCCGAAACCGAGGAGACCATTACCGCCGCCCTCAGCGAGGCCGAGCTCTTCGAGTCGTTCGCCTCCAAACGGCGCAGCATCAGCGTCCTCGAAGCCGCGCTCCAGAGCGCCCCCGAGGATCTGCGCCTCAACCGCACCCTCGGTTTGCTCTACCACCAGGAAGGCGACGCCTCCAACTCCGCCCGCTGCTACAAAGCCATGCAGCGCGTCCTGGAGAACCTCGGTGCCTCCGAGGCAGCCGATTACTACGCCGCACTCACCACCTCCGGCCCAACCGTCACCTGGGAGGCCAAGGGCAGCGAGTTCGCCGCCAGCGACTTTGACATCGCAACCGACGCCACGCCCAGCGATACCGAGGAAATCGATCTCTCCGGCGAGTGGGAATCCGTCTGGCAGGACGAAGCGCTGGACGAACCCTCTGCGGCACCGGCTCCGCAGCCGGAACCAGCCGCCGGCGATGTCGCCGATGCCACCGATCCGAACGTCGCGGAACTGCTGGAGGAGGTCCACTTCTGCCTGAATCAGCAGATCTGGGATGAAGCCGAATCCGCCCTCGCGCGCCTCGCTCTGCTCTGCCCCGGCCATCCCGAGCTGCCTGGCCTGCGCGATCAGCTGCGCCGCGCCTCCGGCTTTTCCGGCCCCGCCGTCGCCGAGCCCGAGCCCAGCTTCGCGCCGGTCGAGATCGTCGAGGTCACCGGCGATCCAACCCCATTCCCCGGCTTCGAGCCTGCTGTGGAAGACGCGCCGCCGGCAGACCAATTTTCGCCCACCGATGAGGCCGAACCCGTCGCCGAGCCCTCGCTCAGCGCCCTGGCCTCCGAGCTGGATCTTGAGTTGGGAGACAGTTTTACTCCCGCCGCCCAGCCCCACCGCGTCCCTGCGCCGCCCGTCGCGGCCGCGCCTGTGCCTGCGCCCGCCGCGCCCTTGGAGCTCCAACCGCCGCTTCCGCATGCGCCAATCCCGATGTTGGACCTGGAGACGGAACTGGAGCTGGAGCCAGCCGCGCATCCAGCCTTGGCTCTACCCGATCTGCTGGAGCCCGATCCCCTGCCGCTGGAATCCGCGTTCGCGCCTCCACCAGCGCCCATGCCGCCGTCTCCGGCGCCACCTGCGCTGGTGCCCTACGTGGCCGCTTCCGTCGAGCCCCAGGCCGAGCCCGCTCCCAGCGTCTTTGGCGATCTTCTCCAGGACTTCGAGCGTGAGCTGGAGGTTCCGCAAGAGCATGACGACGACCCCGAAACCCACTTCAACCTCGGCATCGCCTTCCGCGAGATGGGACTGCTCGACGAAGCCATCGGCGAGTTGCAGAAGGTCTGCCACCTGGCCGGCAACGGCCTGAGCCGCGACCGCGCGCAGCAGGCCTACATCTGGCTGGCCACTTGCTTCGTAGAAAAGTCCGTGCCCGAGGCCTCTTTCAAATGGTTCCTCCGCGCATTGGACACCGCTCCGAATGAAGAGTCGCGCACCGCCGTCAATTACGAGCTGGCCAGCGCCTACCAGGCAGCCGGACGCAAGCGCGAGGCGCTTAACCACTTCCTCGAAGTCTACGGCTCCAACATCGACTATCGCGACGTCGCCGCCCGCATCCGCGAGCTGCGCTCCACTACTTAATGCAGAAACCCGGGTGGCCCATATTTGCCTGCGGTTGGCCAATGTGGGGCGAGCAGAATGTGGACGGGCGGCGGGTGACGCACATCCGCCCTCTTTGGGCGAAGGTTAGGAATTGGTGCCCAATATTTGCCTTCCTTTGGCCGATATAGGAGATGGCAGATGGGACAGAGCAGCCATTCCCGCCTCGCCTTTTTCTCGCCCTGAGCCTTTCCGGTTCTGTCTTGGCCGCTCTTCAGCGTAGAATCAGGGGCAAGCTTATGTAGCCTTTGGGACAGCAGCTCGTCGTCTGGCCGTGCCAGGCCAATCGCGGGAGAACAGGGACACCTCGAATCGAATGATGGAAGCAGGACCGCTGAAGCAGACCCCGCAAATGCCGGAGCCGGACCAAGACCATGCCGCCCAGCCCAGCCGGCTCGCTCCGCCCGCCGCGCACCCTCCGCTCTGGGCGCAGCGCCTCCTGCTCGCCGTCGAGGTTGCCATCGCCTTCTGGACCGGCATCCTCGTCCTCGTTCTTCCCTGGACCCGCCTCTGGACCGAGAATCCCCTGCTCGCCGCCTGGCCCAACGTTAAGTATTTCTGTGATCTCGCCTTCGTCCGCGGCATGATCTCCGGCATCGGCCTCCTTGACCTATGGATGGGAGCCAGCGATGCCGTACACTATCGCGATCTCCGCTAGCGAACCCGAACCGGTAACCCACTATGGCTGACCATACCAATTTCATCGCCCCGCTCGCCTACGAAAACGACATCTTCCTCAAAGGCCCCGATGGCCGTCCCCTGCGCATCCTCGCCGAGTACGCCGAGCCGCTCGCCCGCTTTCGCCGCGAAAAAATCCAGGACACCGTCGTCTTCTTCGGCTCCGCCCGCTTCCACAGCCTCAGCACCGCCAAGGGAGCCGCGCTGCACCTCGACCCTCCCGCCTCATCCCAGAAGGGCTCATCGTCAAGCCCCGCTCCCGAGCAGGCCCAGGCCGTCTATCGCGCCCAGCGCGCCGTGGACATGGCCCGCTACTACGAAGATGCCCGCCGCCTGGCCCACATGCTCACCACCTGGAGCCGCACCCTGGGCGGCAAGCGCCACCGCTTCGTCGTCACCACCGGCGGAGGCCCCGGCATCATGGAGGCAGCCAATCGCGGAGCCCGCGAGGCCGGAGGCAAGACCATCGGCCTCAACATCGCCCTGCCCGCCGAGCAGGCCCCCAACCCTTACATCACCCCGGAGCTCAACTTCGAGTTCCACTATTTCTTCATGCGCAAGCTCTGGTTCGCCTACCTGGCCAAAGCCCTCGTGGTCTTTCCCGGAGGCTTCGGAACCCTCGACGAACTCTTCGAGATCCTCACCCTCGCCCAGACCGAAAAGCTCGCCAAGAAGATGACCGTCCTCGTCTACGGCTCCGAGTACTGGCGCCGCGTCCTCAACCTCGAAGCCTTGGCCGACGCCGGAACCATCGCCCCAGAAGACGTCAACCTTTTCCAGTACGTCGATACCCCCGAAGACGCCTTCGCCCGCCTCCAGGAGAACCTCATCCGCGACCATCTCCAGTCGCCGCCCCAGGCCAACCGCCACCAACCCGAGATCGCCACCACCCGCCGCTAACGCGTCGCTCATCTGCCGCCGGGTGCCCCACCTTCGGCGCGCGCCCTTTGCGCGGCTAAGGTGGGATGCAGGGCGCTCCACCCGTCGCAGCAAGGGTTTGCTCTTGCCTTTGCTTTCAACCTTGAAACCTGCGAGACCTTGAAACCTTGTTTCTCCACAGCCGCTCCCGATTTCTCCCCGCCAATCTGCGTTATACTTCCGTCAGTTCGAGCTTTCCAGCTTCCGAATTCTTTCCGAGGGACTCATGGCTACCAGCGCTGAAGGCCAGCTCGCATTTGAAGGCTCCGCCAACGATTTTCAATCGCTGGAGGCAAAGATCTACCGCGCCATCGAACTGCTCAAAGAGGCACGCTCCCAAAAAGCCGCCGCCGAACTCGAGCTGGCCACCGTGCGTGAGGAGTTCGAGGCCCAGGCCGCCGAAGCCGACAGCCTCCGCAACCAACTCCACGCTCTCCAGCAGGAGCGCTCCGAAGTCCGCCACCGCGTCGAAAAACTTCTCGGCGACGTGGACGCCATCCTCGAAGAGCAATAATGCGGGTAGCTTTGTTCCTGGCCCTGTTTTAGTTTTTTAAGAGGCGTTTTCCTGAGCGCCAAGCGCCCGCGGACGGAGCGGCATCTGTTGCCGCAACCCCGCCGCGAAGCTCAAGCGAGGCACCCAACCCCGCTCAAATATCAAGTGCAGATCCAAGTTAACCTCAATTCGCAATCGATTTTGCCCGCTAAAGTACTGCCTCCCGGCGATAAGGTTGGACGCACTGTCCTCCCCTCCCTGCAGAGTTGCGGTTGATTGAAGTACCAGGAACCTTAATTCGCTTACAACACCCGGCAGCAACTCTGCATCCAAGCTGGTATATCGCCTCTGTCTGTCCCATGGCCCGCTACGCGGTGCATTCGCAGGCTTGTGCCAGTCGGGCGATCGCCTCAGGGGCCGCACCATGGAATGAGATGAGTACCCAACGTGGCGGCCTTGATACTCCAGAGTCTCTGTTTTCGCTTGACTGCCGTTTCCGTGAGAGCGGATCATCAACTCTCGTGAGAGTGCAGTACTAACTTCAGGTAGGAGCCGACATGTTTCTGCGACGCACGATTCCCGCATTCGTAGCCGTATCCCTTGCCCTCGCCCTGGCGGGTTGCGCCAGGGGTCCGGAGGTTGAGTCCATCACCATCACGCCGGGCACCGGCCTGACGTCCGTCCCCGCCGGGCAGACCGCCCAGTACAAGGCCAGCGCGGTCCTCAAGCAAAGCACTCACCCAGCCTTTGTCCGGGACGTCACCGCCGAGGTCGTCTGGGAGACGGGCGCGCCCGGCATTGCGAGCACCCCGAGCGTCACTACCGTCAACGGTGCGCCCGTCGCGGTCAGCACCGCGTTAGGCGCCGGAGTCGCGACCATCTCCGCCTCCTACGGCGGCATCACCGGAACCTCAGATATCACGGTGACCTCCGCGACCGGAGCCGGAGGAGGCGGCGGCGGCGCCCGTGATCTGGTTTCCGTCACGGTCGATCCCGGCACCCAGTCGCTGAGCATACCGGGGCAGACCGCCCAGTTCATCGCCATCGGCACCTTCAGCAGCACCCCCACCAGCGTGAACCTGACCAGCTCGGCCGCCTGGGTATCCAGCGACCCGACCGATGTCAGCGTCAACGCCTCCGGGCTGGCGACTGTACTCCCCGCCGCTGCCGCCGACTGCGTCCCCAACTGCAAAGTGACCATCACGGCAACCGGAACCGACCAGAGCGGCGACCAAATCGCCGGAGAGGCGACTCTCACCGTCACTCCCTCGTCGGGAACCTCCGGAGCCCGTGCCCTCACCAGCCTGGCGATCATCCCCAGCGCTCAGACCCTGAACACCCTCGGCCAGACCGCTCAGTTCATCGCCATTGGGACCTATAACGGCAGTCCCACAACCCAGGATCTGACCACTTCGGCAACCTGGAGTTCCAGCGACAAAAGCGTAGCCACGGTTGGTACGGCCGGGACCACTCCCGCCACCACCCCAGGCCAGGCGACCGCCGTCAGCTGCGGCGCATCCAGCTGCGTTGCCACCATCACCGCCGAAGTAACTGATCCTATCAGCGGACAAATCGTCGGCTCGGCGGCTCTCACCATCAGTCCTGGCTCTCAGTCTCCATCAGCCACCTTGACCAACATCACCATCATCCCCGGCACGGGCACGCAGACCCTGTACACCCTAGGCCAGACCGCCCAGTTCATCGCCTATGGGACGTATAACAACGGCGTGACCGGAGACGTGACGGATTCTGTGACCTGGCAATCCAGCGCCACCGGGGTTGCCACGATTACCTCTGCCGGCGGTTTGGCGACTGCGCTCAGTTGCAATTCCCCGGTCTTCCCGCCGGTGTGCTCCACCGTAATTACGGCCACTTGCTCGGTGAGCAGCACGAGTTGCGAATGCCCACCGAACCAAAGTTGCACACCGGTTGCCGACGTTGTCGGAACATCGAGCCTGAATGTCGAACCCGGCTCGGTGAACCCGGCTAATCCGAACAATCTGCCCTCCCTGACCGCATACACGGTTGGCGCTGGCGCGGGAACGATCGCCAGCACCGCTCCAACGACAGCCATTGATTGCGTCAGCGGGGCGGCAACCAACTGCACCGCGTATTTCACTTCCGGGTCGGTTGTTACCTTGAGTGCAACGCCGTCCGGTGGATCGACGTTTGGAGGCTTCTCCTCCAATTGCACACCGGTTACGGCCACAACCTGCACGGTGACGATGGATGGCAACCAGACGGTCGGTGCCATCTTCAACTAACCTCTGGGCACCGCCCAAAACCAAGAGAGGCCAGCAATGGCCTCTCTTTTTTATTGGGTCCACCGAACGACTCTTCCGTTGTTCTTGCCTCTAACCTCGGACCCTACTTCCCCGCTTCCTCCACCATCTCGATCAAATATCCAAACCCATCCTCGGCCCGCGACTTGGGATGCACAAAGAACACCGTCGTCCCGCGCGAGCCCGCCCGCGGCGCCTCGTCGATGATCTGGAAGCCGTGCTCTTTCAGGTAGTCGAAGGCCCGCTGCGCGCTCTTCACCCGGAACGCCACGTGCGCCAGGCCGCCGCGCCCGCCGTGCCGATCCATCAACTTCTGCACCGGACTCTCCGCTGAAAGCGGCTCCAGCAACTGAATCAGGTTTGGCCCGCCGCCGATCTGGAGAATCGCCTCGCGCACCATGTCACCGCCGCCCACCTCCTCGCGGTGAATCTCCCGGAACCCCAGCAGCGCGTAAGCCGCCACCTGCCGTGCCAGCTCGCCCCGCGGCACCGCAATGGCCACATGGTCGATGCAAACGATTCCCGGCACATCCTCCCACTCCGACCCCATTGGCCTGCCGTCCATCTCCATCGCCTTGAACTCCTTTCCGGGCACCATCGCCGCAACAAAAGGCCGCGTCCATTTCGGCGCGGCTTTTGCCTGCAACTTCTTCAAGCCGGGCTGGGGTTAGTGTGCCCCCTGCCCACCATCCTAATTTACTGGGTCACCTTGACCGTTAATAACAAGGTTTGCGTCGTCGTATAGGGTTGCGGTCCATTGCCGGAGGCCACCGCTGATACCGTAATGATACTGCTGCTAACCGGAGTACCTCCGCTGCTGCTCCCACCGGCCCCGCAACCGGTCATGGCGAACGCCAATGCCAGCGATAGAACCAGCCAACCAATCCGCCACAGACGCTTCCGGCGAGCGCCTCCACCCGCCACCACAAATCCAAATATTCCGAAACCCATCGTCCAGTACACCGCCAACATAGGACGAGAACTACCCCGGTTCAACCTGGCCGAAGCCGCGCTGGTCGTAACCGTGAGCACCGAGTTTACAGCCGAGCCGTCGGTTGGCGCCGTCAACGACGATGGTGCAAAGCTGCAACTCATACCCGCCGGCAGGGAGCCGCAAGAGAAGCTGACCGAGCCATCGTACCCATTGGAGCCGGTCAGCGTGATCGTGGTCGTTCCAGACTGTCCTTGTGGGATCGACAGTGTGGTTGGGTTCGCGGTCACGCTGTACTCGGGAAGGGCTGCGCTGGAGATCGTCAGCGTCCCGCTCACATAGCTGAAAGTGTAGTTGCTCGCGGTCAGCAATTCAGTTGCGAAGGTGATGGGATAGGTCCCCGCCGGTGAGTTGCTGGTCGCCGTCGTCATCAACGTCGCCGTGCCCGAAACCACCGTGGACGGGTCTCCGTTTACATACCCGGTAATCGCGTAGCTGAAGCTGGGCAATGCCTGCCCGGAAACCATACTGGCATTATTCGCCGTCACCGTCAGCACCGCCGGATTCACCGTGACCGTCACGTTCACCGGCGTGGCAGCCGCATAGCTGCTGTTGCCGCTCTGCGTGGCCTGCACCACAATCGAGCCCGCGCCCGTAATAGTCAGCGTGCTGCCGCTCACCGTCCCGGGGCCGGAGAGTACCGTGAACATCACCGGATTGCTCGAGCCTCCGCCCGTGGCCGCCAGCGTAATCGAGCCCACGCCGTAGCTCTGCGTTGCCGGCTGCGAGAAGGTGATCGCCTGCGCCTTTAAACTTGAGATCGTCAGCGTCCCGCTCACGTAGCTGAAAGTGTAGTTGCTCGCGGTCAGTGACTCAGTTGCGAAGGTGATGGGATAGGTACCCGCCGGTGAGTTGCTGGTCGCCGTCGTCATCAACGTCGCCGTGCCCGAAACCACCGTGGATGGGTCTCCGTTTACATACCCGTTAATCGTGTAGCTGAAGTTGGGCAATGCCTGCCCGGAAACCATACTGGCATTATTCGCCGTCACCGTCAGCACCGCCGGATTCACCGTGACCGTCACGCTCACCGGTATGGCGGCTTCATAGCTGCTGTTGCCGGCCTGCATGGCCTGCACCACAATCGAGCCCGCGCCCGTAATAGTCAGCGTGCTGCCGCTCACCGTTCCCGGGCCGGAAATCACCGCGTAGCTGACGGCAAGCCCCGACGACGCCGTGGCCGCCAGCGTAATCGATCCCACCCCATAGCTCTGCGTGGCCGGCTGCGTAAAGCTGATCGTCTGCGCCTCCAGGCTCGTTCCCACGGTCACCGTCACGCTGCTGGAAGTCGAGGTCGCATAGCTCCCGCTCACAAACGTAGCCGTAACCAAGTTGGCCCCGGATTGCAGTGCCGCGCCGTTGACCGTCAGCGTGCAGCCTCCGCCGCTCGGGGTGCAGCTGCCCAGCACCGTCGAGCCTGCGTTGAAGCTCACCGTGCCGTCGACTGCCGGCGTGTAGGTCGATCCCGCCGGCACCGAGGTTGTCACCGTCGCGGTGAGCACCGTGGAACCATTGCTCGCAATCGCCATGGGATTGGCCGTCAGCATCGTCGTGCTGGGGAAGACCGTGTTCCACTTGGTGATCAGGTTGTAAACGTTGAGCGTGCCAATGCCGGTGGCCTCGTCATACCCCGCCGTCGATGGGTAGGCCGTCTCCAGCGAACCGGCGCCTTCCAGCGACAGCATGCCGAATTGCGCTCCGCTGCTGTTCACGTAGCATTCGGTGGAATCCGCCGCGCAGGGCACGTCATTGTTGCCCGTCGTAACATCGTTGAAGATGCACTCGCTCGAATTCGGCAGCCCCGCCGTCACCCCTATGTTTGAGCTCTGTCCGTTGGAGTAGCACGCTGACTGCGTGGCCGAGGCCGTGAACTGTGCCTTGGCCAGCGCGTAGAGCGCCGGGTTCAGCAGCCCCTGACGGCTTCCCGTGGCGGTCCTCAGCAACCCGGCAATTCCGGCCAGCGAGGGCGCCACGAACGACGTTCCCCCGGCATAGCCGAAGGTGCTGGACGAAGCGCAGTTGGTCACCGGGATGCCATTCGAGCCCGGCGCATTCGGATCCGACGAATTGCTATACGAATCGCAGAAAACCAGCGCATGATTCCAGTAGCCATCGGAAGCAAAGGCCGAAATATCCGGCTGCGCCCGCATGGACCCGGAGTAACCGAGGATCCCGGACTGATAAGCCGGCACCGTGTAGTGGGTGCTGAACCCGCCCGAGCCGCCGTCCACCGTGCCGTCGATGTAGCTTGCGGTCAGCGCCGAGCAGTATTCCGCGCCCGTGTAATCCGGCCCCGCCACATAGGCCACCAGGCTGCCGGCGCAGCTGTCATTCCAGGCCGTCTCCGGCACGTAGCTCAGGGCGTCGCCGTAGCCGGTGTTGGTGCTGCCCCAGTAAGCGGAACCCCAGCTGGTGCAGGTGGCCGAGCCGTCTTCGCAATTGCTGGCCTGGGCAAAGTTGGCTCTCCACCAGTCGTAGAAATCGGAAAAGTCCGTCCCGCCCGCAACCGTCACCGTGGGCGCTCCGTAGGCATTCACGTTATAGCCGGAAACTGCCGTGTTCGCCCCGTTCACCCAGTCATTCACATCCGAGCCGCCATCGCCAGAGGCGACAAAGATCGATTGGCCCTGCGCCGCGGCCTCCTCATACAAAGCATCCTGCGCCGAGAAATCCGCCGCGCTGTAGCCGATCTCGCTCTCGCCATAGCTCAAGCTCATGGCGTCCGCCAGGCTGTTATCGATCAGCGCCGCCATCGAAGTGAACGATCCCGTTGATCGGTGACTCATCGCACGACATCACGATCAGGTTGGCCGACGGAGCCAGCGCATTGGCCCACTCGGTGTCCAGTGCCGCCTCTGACTCTTCACCTTCATGCTCCGGATCAATGCCCGGGTCGCTGCAGGTCACGCTTCCATAGCCGTGATAGACGTGCAGGTTCAGCGTGCCGGGCACGCCGAACAGGCTGCGGAAGGTGGCCACGTCGCCGCCGCTGGCCGCGCCCGTCGAGGAGTTCACCGTGCCGTACTCAAAGTCGCTCTCTTCGATCACCGCGACCGTGGCATTGGCGCCCACATTCGCGTCGCCGCTGAATACCTTGTTGACGTTGTAAATGGTGTAGTAGTCCTGCGGCGTCACGTCATACTCTTCGAACCGGTACGAGGTGCCGTTGTTGAAGGCGGGCGAGGCCCGCAACCCCGGCGCCCCGCTCCCGGATTCCGCCTTTTTCCAGTGGTGCGTCGCCGGGTCGTAGGAGGCTTGGCCGGGCTTGGTGTGCATCGCCAGGGGAGGAATCTTGCTCAGCCCCTTGAGTCCGCTCACCACCCCCGCCAGCGCCGCCGGAATCATCGGGTCCTGCACGTTCGCCGCGTGTCTGCCGCCCCGGATATTCCAATAGTGCATCGGCGTCTGGAAGACGTCGCGCACCTGTCCGGCGGTCGTCGAAACATCGATGAACATCTGGTTGTTCATCACGCCGTTCACCCGCATGCCCTGCGCTTCCAGCCATGCCGTAATCTTCGCAAGGTCGGCGGGCGAAGCCCCGAAGCGCGCGCCAAACTCCGCCGGCGTCAGCCATTGGTGATATTCCGGCGCCGTCGGCTGCTGCTGCCGCGCAACCAGGTTATCCAGCTCGGCCTGCTGTTCCGGACTGCGCTGCAGCACCAGGTACAGCCGCAGCGGCATCGAGTCTTCCACCGGGCCCAGGTCGCGCTCCGGTCTCAGGTCTTGCCGCACATTGCCCGGCAGGGTAATCAACCGCGAGCTGTCGATCTCTTGCGTGATGCGGCCGGGACGTTCCCCGCTCTGCGAAACCAGTGTCTGCGAAACCAGCGATGCCGCCATCGCAACCACCACCGTGCACACGGCGATCCATCGGCGCTTCCATCCGCCCCAAGCTTTCGTTCCAATCATTCAGGGTCCTCTTGTTCGAGTCGGCGGGGCTTTCATTACAAAAAAATAATTTGTACCCGCCGCTCTCGAACAAACCCTAGCGTGCTGATTTTCTGAACACAAAGCCGGAATGGGGTGCCCGCAATAAAAAGCGCGGCCGATTCCCACGGTCTCCCATTATGAGAAAGTGCTTATGTCGCCGCGTCCTTCCCGAAACAGCCAAGTTTTTCGCCCACGCAAAAGCCGTGCCCGCAGGCACGGCGCTCGGCGACCACATCCCTTTATTGCAGCCGCGCCGCCTGGCTGCATTGGGAATGCAGCGCGCAGCTCTGCTGGTCGCAGCTCTGCATATGCTCCCGCGTCTGCCGCAGCGCTTCCAGCTCGTCGCACATCATGCGCATGGCGCGCATGCACAGCTCCGGCTGTCCGCGCAGAATCTCGTTCACCGTTCCGGTCTCCAGAAACACCGCTTCCAACGGCTCCAGCGCCTGCACGTCAAACTGGTACTGCTTGGCGCACAGCGCCGAGGTCAGCCCCAGCACCGCGCCCGGTCCCGCCGTGCGGCACATCAGCTCGCGCTCATCGCCCACCAGCGTCGCCCGCGCCGTGCCCTTCACAATCAGATACACACCGCCCGCCGCGTCTCCCGAAGAAAACAGCCGGCCGTCGCGCTCCACTTGTTTCACCTGTCCCGCAGGGGACAGCGCCCGCACCAGCTCTTCATCGGCTTGATACAGTCGATCCCGGCACCGGGAATCCTGCTCGCTGTTCATGTTCAATGGATTCAAAGCATCCACCCCCACACTCATTTTTACCCGCCACACAACCTTGAGCATGTGATCCAGATCACTGCCTGCTGTGATTCATTCTCCCGCTTGCCCTGGCCGCTTTCCACTTTTTTATTCCCGTTCAATGAGCGGTCGTGCGGCGGCGCGGGCCGAGGAAGTAGACGATCACTCCTGCGAGAACAATTGCTGCGCCGACGGTGAGGGCGTTGATGGAGCCGATTTGTTCGGCGCGGTTGCGGGCGCAGGAGATGAGGATCAGGATGGCGGGCGGTGTGGTGATCAGCACGAGGCCGAGCGTGCCCCCGGCGACACGGAAGGGACGCGGGAGATCGGGCTCCTTGATGCGGAGCGCGATGAGCGCGGCGAATTCCAGGAGGATGCTGAGGCCGGTGAGCAGGACATCGAGCATGACGGTGCGTTCGAAGCCCAGGCGCATCGCGCCGGCCCAGCAGGCGGCGCAGACCACGATGGCGACCCACGGGGCACCGCGGCGATTTTCGCGGGCGAAGATGTGCGGCAGGAAGCCGTCGCGCGCCATGGCGTAAGGCAGGCGCGAGAGCGAGAGGACCAGCGCGTTGAAGGTGCTGAGCGCGGCGGCAACGGCGGCGGCGGTCATGAAGAGCGCCAGGCGCTGGCCTCCGAAGAGCGCGGCGAGCGTGACCCAGGAGCCGGTTTCCCAGGCGGAGAGCGGAACGCGCGCGTGGGCCACGGCGAGGATGGGCGCGATGTAGGTGGCGACGACGACGACGAGCGTGATGCCCATGGCGCGGCTGTAGGTGCGCGGGGCGTTGCGCACGTCTCCGGCGATGGTGGAGGCGTTGTCCCAGCCCATGTAGTTCCACATGGCGATGAGGATGCCGCCGAGAGCGTCGGTGCGGGTGAGCGCGGGCGCGGTGAGAGGCGGCGAGGCCATACCATGCCAGATCATGCCATGCCAGATGAGGAACACGAAGGGCGCGAGCAGAAAGAGAACGAAGAGGATGGAGCTTTCGCCGACGAAGCGGGTTCCGCAGAGATTCATGACGACGCAGGCCAGGATCATGACAGCTCCGATGGCGAAGGGGATTGCGCCGCGGCCAAGCGCGGGGACGAGATGGGCGAGGTAGGCGGCGAAGAGGATGGGGTAGATCGCCATGTCGAAGATGCTGCCGGCGAAGCTGAGCCAGGACTCCTGGAACCCCCAGAACGGGCCGAGAGCGTGGCGCACCCAGACGTAGAAGCCTCCGGTTTCAGGCAGGGCGGAGGCGAGTTCGCTGACCATGAGCGCGCTGGGTACGGCCCAGAGGAGTGGCGTGAGGCAGAGGATGAGAATGGCGCGGGAGTAGCCATTGCGGGCGACGATTTCTTCCAGGCCGAAGGGGCCTCCGGCAACCATGGCGTAGGTGACCGCGACGAGGGCGAGGAGTCCGATTTTGCGGGGGGCGGAAGGTTTCAAAGTTTCGTTTTTGAAGTCTCAAGGTTAAGGAGAGGGGCAACTACAACTGCCAAAGACCCACATCTGCGAATGGGGGGCACCTGCGAGATGACAGAAGAGCCTCTGACGTAGTCCGGAGATTTGAGCGGCGCTGGGGGTTCTTCGCTTCGCTCAGAATGACACTTTAACCAAAAGCAACCACAACAACAACCGCAACAACATCCGCAGCGGCCCCACATTGGCTAACTGCGGCAGAGTGGGGCATCTGTAGTTTGCTCACCCGGATTCACCAACTGCGGGCGGATGTGGGGTAGCCGTCAGATGCACGGAGTGCTGCGGTGCTGGGGACCAGAGATAAAAGAAAAACCGGAGAGCGGCGGCTCTCCGGTTTGAGTTGCGGAAATTCATTGCGGCAGGCGCATCAACCGAAATTGATGGGGTGTCTGTCGAGCCAATGGGAGTCGCGGGTGGTGCTGATCTCGCGCATGGCGCCGCGGGCGACCTCGGAGGAGATCTGGCGTGTCTCCCAGGCGACACAGGCGGTGAAGCCAACGACGCCTCCGGCGATGCCCAGGGCTACGGCGGCCGCAGGGTTGGTTTTGCGGCGCTGCACCAGCAGCGCGCAGAGGGTTCCCACGCCGATCCCCATGGCGGTTGGCGCCCAGGAGGCGCGGACCGAGCGCGAGAGCAGTTTGCCCACGGGCTTGGTCTGGATGACCGAGTCCCACGCGGTGCGCGCGCCTTGCCATCCGGAGCCGGCGAGGTCGCGTCCGTATTCCATTTCAGATTTCAGCCAGTTTCCCATATCCATCGAAGTCATAGCAGTCCATCCTAAAAATTGGGCTGAATATTCAGCCACGCGAAAGTTGATAGTAACTCCGAAGTTAAGAAAGCGAAAGTACAACCAGCATGGCGCGGCTGCTTTTTTACCTCTCATTCATCGCGGCGGGAGCGCAGAGAAGAAAAGCCCCGGCCCGAGGATGGGCCGGGGGAAATTGCGCGAGGTCGATCTCTACTGCTGGTTGATGATCGCACCCTGGTAGATGGAGCCCTGCTGCGAGGAGACGAAGAACATGGTGTTGGCGTCCACGGTGTACAGGGCGATGGGGATGTCCTCGACGCTGGCGCTGGTGCTGCGCCCGAAGGTGGCGTCTCCGGTGTTATAGGTGCCGGAGGTTGTGGTATCGAGGATGAGACCGGCGTCGTCGGTCTGCGCATCGTAGGTACCGGTCAAGAAGTTGCCGTTCCCGTCGGCGTTGAGGTTTCCGGTGAGTTCGACATAATCCTGGCCCCCGACGTTGTAGCCGGCGAGCGATTCGGCGTAGTTGCCGGAGACCTGGGCGTCGATCACATCCAGGGTCTGGCCGAGCATGACTCCGGTCTCCAGAATATTGGAATTGGTGGTGAGAACAAAGGACTTCTGTCCAAGAGGCCCGGGGCCAGGCGTGACCTGCCAGCCGACCAGGTTGGTAGTGGTATTGGTGGTGGGGTTGATAAGGTTGGCCGTCCAGCGACCGTTGGAGCCGCTGGTGTAGCTGCTGTTGGCGGTGAGATCCACGCCGGAGAAGACGTTGTTGTAATTGGTGTAGTCCTCGATGGCATTGCTGAGCGTGCCATCGCCGTTGAAAGTCATGCGGCCGGCTTCGACGCGTGGAGCAATGCTGCGTCCGGGGCCGCTGTTGTCGAAACCGGAGAGGGAAAAGACTTCGTCGCTGGTGGTGGAGGTGATGGCGGGAATGACGGCTGGCAGCGCCGCGGCGTTGCCGTAGAGGAAGAACTTGGGGTCGGTGCTGACCAGATCAAGCTCAGAAGGCGAGACGTAATAGACGACGAAATTGTGGGTTGCGGGGTTGATGCCATTGGGAGTAACGAGGGTTGCAGTGCCCCGGCTGGAAGTTAGGGAGATGCTGCCGCTGGCGGTGAGCGGCTGAGACTCCTGAGCGTAATTGCCGTTATCGTTCTCGTCAATAAGGCCGGCGATGTTATTGCCGGTGAAGGTGATTCTGCCGATGGCTCCATAGGGACTCCTGATGGAGTCTTCCCCGTTGAGGCCGATGATGTAGGTTCCGGTGGGGGTGGCGGGAGGTTCGCTTATCTGTTGGATGGTGCCGGTGGCGTCGACGACGATGCGGTCGGAGGTTTGGCCATCCTGGAAGAGTTCGCCGACCTGGGAGGGCTGCTGCGCTGTGGGGGCGTGCAGCACGAAGCGGTAGATCACCTGACCGGAGGGACCATCGAGAACCATCTGGCCGCGTCCGTCGGCATTGACGAAGTAGGTGGAAGAGGCGGGGGTGAGGGTTTCGTTAAGCGACTGGCCACCGCTGTCGTTGACGGTGTCCCGGGTTCCGGAGGCGATGCCGCCGTCGCCGTTGCTGACGAAGCTTCCGACGACGGCGTAGCTGCCGCCGGAGTTGTTGTTAACCCCGCTGACGGAGAAGACGTAGGCTGTTCCGGCAAGGAGGCTGGCATTGGAGAAGCCGGCGTTGTTTCCGCCGGATGGATTGGCCGGAACGGAAACGGTGTTGTTGTTGGATGAGCCGCAGCCAACCAGAGCACAAAGAGCACAGAAGCTGACCAGAGAGAGAAGTATCTTGCGCATAGTGTCCGCCCGATTGAAAGAGATAGCTGCTCCAACGTTAAACGCCGGTGCAGGCGAAAAGTTGTGCTCTAGAATAGACGAATGGACAACCAGCTGGTTGCATTTCCGCCGAAGAAAATTGAGAGAGAACTCTACCTGATCGGCTTCCGGATGGATCCGGGGGCGGAGGGTGCGCAGTTTTACACGCTGATCGGCTCGGAGGGGGATGGCGAACGGCCGATCACGCGCGGCGGGCGGCTGCTGTTCTTCCGCACACCGGCCATGGCGGGCAAGGCGCTGGCGGCGAGCGACAACGGCTTCGGCGACGCCGGTCCGGCGCCGGAAGAGTTGGAGTTGCTGTGCGACATCGGCGAGGCTTTGCACGTGGCCAACCAGGAGGACGAGGACGGCGAGGGCGCGCTGTTCGAACTGATCGCAGTCTTCGACGACCTGCTGCGGGAGATCAAACTGACGGTTCCGGGCGAATACACGGCAGTGCTGGCGGCGATGGCCGAGCGGCTGGGAGAAAGCGTGGAGTTTGCCAGCTTTCTGGCCTCGGGCGAGATCGCTCGGGAGCGGCTGGAAGACGCGCTGCTATGGTGCGTGGGCGCGGTGGCGGCCAAGAGCAGCTGGGTGGAGTGAGGAGGAAAGCTGCGAATTGACGTAGAAAACAGCCAGGATCGAAGAATACTCGATCCGCTGTGTACAACCTTATGGGATGGAGCAGTTCTAATATCGATTAAGGCCGGGCTGGATAAGGCCGGTGGGTGAATGGCAACGAGCATGAGACAAAGATGGGTGCTGCTGCTGACGCTGAGTGCCGTGCTGTGCGGGTATGGGCTATCGCAGGATTCGGCAGGCACCGCCAATGCGGCGGCCAAGGCAGATACCCCGGCCCCGGCCAGCACACCGGGTTCGATGAGCGCGCCGACTGTGCCGGACATTCCCGTGGCCCAGACCGCAGCTCCGACCGTAATCCAAACCGCTCCGCCGGCCCTCAAAACGGATGCGGCCGCCAAGCCGGATACCAAGGAGGGAAAGGACGACTTCGACTTTCCTCACGACGGCAAGATCGACGACGTGAGCGCGATCGGCAATCGCAACGTGGGATGCAGCAAGGGGCTGGGCAACTGGTATTCGCTGGAGAGCCAGGTGCGGCTGGGCAAGGCCTATGCCATGCAGGTGGAACAGAGCGCCAAGGTGATCAATGACCCGGTGGTGAGCGAGTACATCAACCGGATTGCCCAGAACCTGGTGCGCAACTCGGATGCCAAGGTGCCGTTCACGGTGAAGGTTCTGGATGACGACACGGTGAATGCATTTGCGTTGCCGGGGGGATATTTCTACGTGCAGAGCGGGCTGATTCTGGCGGCAGACAACGAGGCGGAGCTGGCCGGGGTGATGGCGCACGAGATCGGGCACGTGGCGGCCTGCCATGCGGCGCGCCAGCAGACGCGCGGCAACCTGGCGCAGCTGGCGACGATTCCGCTGATTATGATGGGCGGCGGGTTGGGCTATGGATTGTATGAGGCCGCCGGGATCGGCGTGCCGCTGACGTTCATGAAGTTCCAGCGCAACTACGAGGCGCAGGCGGATTATCTCGGGGTGCAGTATATGTATGCCGCGGGGTACGATCCGCAGGCCTTCCCGGAGTTCTTCGAGAAGATTCAGGCGATGGAGAAGAAGAAGCCGGGGTTTGTGTCCAAGGCGTTTGAGACCCATCCGCCGACGCCGGCGCGCATGGAGCACACCCAGCATGAGATTGCCACGATTCTGCCGCCGCGACCGCAGTATGTGGTGGATACCTCGGAGTTCCAGGACGTGAAGGCGCGGCTGGCGGCGCTGGAGAACCGGCGCAAGGTGGACAACGGCAAGGACAAGGGACCGAGCCTGCGCAGAGCCTCGTCAAGCACCGGGCGATGGCAGCGCGGACGGCGGCAGCGGCGACGACCGGCCTACGCTGAAGCGGCGGGACGATCAGTAACGGAAACAGGTTTCAAGGTTTCGCAGGTTTCAAAGTTTCAAGGTTAAAGGCGAAAGTTATGCGTGCGCTGATGGTGGTGGGAGTTGTGTTACTGGTGCTGGGCATCCTGTCATTCTTCGTGCCGGTGCCAACCAGCACGACCCACGAGTTCAAGGCCGGGGACGCTTCGGTGGACATTACCACGCATCATCGAGAGACGTTGCCGCCCGTTGCGGGCGGCGTTCTCTGTGCGGCGGGAGTGGTTGTATTGGTCCTGGCGGGATCACGCAAAGCCGCTTAAAACCGCGCTATCAGGCGGCGTTGCGGCCGGGTCCGCGGCAACCGACGCCGACGGCTCTCACACATATCCAAGCAGGACCAAAATGATCAAAATCATCAGCAGAAGCCCAAGCGTGCCGCTGGGGTAATATCCCCAGCTGCGACTGTGGGGCCAAGCCGGAATGGCTCCGATCAGCATCAACACCAAAACTACTATCAGGATCGTTCCTAGCATAGGACCTCCTTCTTTCCCGATCCGGCCACTCTGAACATTGGGGGGCGAGAGCATGGGAGCTCTCGCCTGTGCACGACCTTGAGCACCGGTACGCGCACCGTCCCGAAGTGGCTACCATACGATGCCGGGAGAGGATATTGGGGAGGCCTGTCGGTCAACCGCCCCTTCAAGCCTGAGCAGGGTGCATGGGCTACCCAAGTTAAAGGCAGAGAGAAGAGCCAACATCCCTCGACAAGGGTGTTGGCTCTTCTCTTGCGTCAGCGGCGCATTTTCAAAATCTGACGGAATAGGTGACGGGAGGACCGGCCTTCTGGCCAGTGGGGGTGACTGGCTGGAAGGTGTAGGTCACGCCGGTGAAGCGCAGGGTGACGATTTGCATGGGCCCCATTACGTATGAGTCCGTGGGCGAGGGAAACAGGTCCCCGGCGATTCTTACGGAACGGACGCGGACGTTGGTCATGAGAATGTCAACCGTCGCGGTGCCTGAGAGCAGGTGCTGAAGCTCCGCGGTAGGAAAGACATGCCCGGAGGCGGCAGCCTCGATGAGAGTAACGCTGCTGGTATCGGCGGGAAGAATGAAGGTCAGCTCAGGAGCTACGCCCATGGATGTCGGGGAGTCGTCCGGTCCCCAGGCATAGCTCACCAGATTGGTGTAGTTCCCGCTGTTCCCGTTGGCGAGGCCGTCGATGTTGATGGTCATGTAGTAGGGGGATTGCGCTTGGGCGGGCAAGGCTACGAGCAGAGCTGCGGCGATCGCCACGAGGCCGGCAAGGGCGCGAAGACGGGTTGCGAGTGACGTCATATCTTCTCCAAAGGGTTTTGTGGTCAGGATGCGAGGTGCTGGGAATCAAGGGCTACGGACTACATGGTAGTAAGATGCTGCGGCAATTGTCCAGCAGCCGGGTGCCCCAAGTTCCGCGCCGAGGCTTTGGCGGCGCGAACCTGGAGTATTCGCCAACTCCGACTCCTCTCTAGCGCAGAAACAGGCTGTAGGTCAGCACGGCCAGAACGAAAGCCGTAAATAGGGTGTACTTCCAGTTCTTCAGGGCAAACATGAAATAGATTACGGAGACCAGCACGCGGAAGAAGGGCGTAAGCATGAGGATGACGATGCCCAGGTTGATGAAGAGCCGCGGGCGAATGGCTCCGGCGCGGGCGAGGCGAAACTCCGCGATGGTAAAGTCCGCCATGTTCATGCCGCTGATCCGGTAGTCGGACGCGACCTCTCCGCTTTTCGCATACCGCCAGACCAGACCGACCGTAATCAGCGCCATGCTGAGGAGTACGCCGCAGAGCAGGATATAGCCGACCCATTCATCCATGGCTTCCTGGCGCGACTTGCGGGGCGCGCGGTGACGACTCGTCGATCCTGGGATGGCTCATCTCAGCTCCGGATCCCGCGGACGATCATCTGCACGGCCAGCACTATTAAAACGAAGAGGAAGAAGTTCCGGACGGAGCGATTGGACAGGCGCACCAGCAGGCGGGTGCCGAGCAGGGCTCCGATGACGACTCCCAGGATGACGGGCGCGGCCAATCCGGGATCGATCAGTCCGGCGGCCAGATAGACGCTGCTGCCCGCCAGGGCGGTGACTCCGATGATGAGATTGCTGGTGGTGGTGGAGACCTTCGGGGGAAGTCCCATGACCAGGTCATGGATCAGAACTTTGACCGCGCCCGCGCCAATGCCGAGCAGACCTGCGATCACTCCCGCTCCGAACATCAAGGGCGCGCCGAAGTAGGCGCGGCGGGCTTTGTAGTAAATCGTCTTCCCGAGAACCTGGTCAGGATAGCTGCCTTCGAGTTCCAGCCATCGGGTAAAGGCGTCCTGCGATTGGGGGCTCTGGGATTGGTGTCCAGCGGCCAGCAGCGCCAGCCAGGAGGCCAGCAGCACGCCTCCAAAAGCCAGGTAGAGCGGACGCTGCGAAGCGGCGAGGGTGATGGCCGCGCCGGCCAGCGCACCCAGGATGGTGAACATCTCGAGGAACATTCCAACTTTCAAGTTGGTGATGTGGTCGCGCACGTAGGCGGAAGCCGAACCGCTGGAGGTGGCAATGACCGAAAGGATGCTGATGGCGATGGCGTGCTTGATGTCCAAGCCCAGCAGGGTAAGCGCGGGGATGAGCACGACACCGCCGCCCATGCCGCTCATCGCGCCCACGAACCCGGCCAAGATGGAGACTGGAAAGACCTCATAAAACGGGATCATCAATGCTCGCACGCCAGTTCACTGGAACCGGCGTTCGAGTTAGATGCTTCCTGCGATGGCGATGGCGATGAGGATCACAGTCCGGCCTGGATGCGGGAGCGGGGATCGAGAGCGTCGCGCAGGGCGTCTCGGGCGGCGTGATAGGAGTTCGGGACAGCACACCGGCCGGTTAGGGAAAAGGTACCCTCGCGGGCACTTAGAGGCGTTGCAGAATCTCGCTTCGCTGAGGCAGCGGGAAAGCTTCTGGATCTACCCATTCTTTCGTGGACAGAGCGGGCGCGAGTTGCAAGAATGATGCTATCCGCGGATGAGGATGTCATATTTTGCTAAGCCGTTTGCGCAGGGTCACCCGAGATGGGCTATGGATTCCGGAGGTGGATGGGCTGCGCTTCGTGGCCATCGGCTCCGTGTTCCTGTACCACATGCTGGGCGAATTGGCGCAGCGGTCCGGCCGCATCATTCCGGTTGAGGCAAATTATCACTGGCTGGAACAGATTCTGGAGCATGGGAATCGCGGAGTTCCCCTGTTTTTTGTCATCAGCGGCATGATTCTGGCCATGCCTTTTGCAAGGCATCACCTGCTGGGCTCAAAGCCGATTTCCCTGCGGAAGTACTACATGCGGCGAGTGACGCGATTAGAGCCGCCCTACATCGCTTCGCTGGTTCTCGCCGTGCTGCTGGTTGCCGTCTATCAGAGGGGCGTCTCGGCAGAGTACCTCGGCCATCTGCTGGCCAGCATGGTCTACCAGCACGGCCTGATCTTCGGCAGGATCAGTCCGGTCAATTCCGTTACCTGGAGCCTTGAAATCGAGATCCAGTTTTACCTGTTTGCGCCGCTGGCGATGCAGGTCTACCGCATCCGCCGGATCTGGCTGCGCCGGGTACTGCTGGTGGTTACGATCCTCGGGCTGGGACTGCTGCAGGCACGGTTTCAATCCTGGCCGCGGTTCAATATGAGCATCCTCTACTACGCGCAGTATTTTTTGGCGGGGCTGGTGGTGGCTGAAGTATTTGTGCTCGATCTGGAAAAGCTGAAATCTTCCTGGATGTGGGATCTGGTGGGGATTGCCGCGCTGGTGGCGATCTTTGGGCCGGCGAGTAGCGCGATTTTGCATACGCTGATGCCGATTGCAATCGCCGTGCTGTTCCCGGCCGCCATGCGCAGCCGCGGGTTGCGCCGGGTGTTTGCGAATGAGTGGGTCGCCGTGATCGGCGGCATGTGTTACTCGATCTACCTGCTGCACTTCCTGTTTATTGCCGTGCTGTTTAAGATGACCCGGCACGCCATCCTGCCGCAAGCGATGTTTTTTACGAACTACGCCATTCAACTTCTTCTAGTTATGCTTCCGGTGCTGTTGCTGTGCGCCGTGTTTTTTGTGCTGGTTGAGCGGCCGTGCATGGACCCGGACTGGCCCTCGAAGCTCTGGCACGCACTGACGGGGCATCCGGAGAGCGAAGTTGCGGTGCTGGATGCGGGCGGGATCTCCGAGTAGGGCAATCCAAACACGGTCAATTTGAGCGATTCCATGGGTTCGCGTCCATGGATTCGCGGCAGCGTGACGCGGGCGTTTGCTGACCTCAGAGTCCGGCCTGGATGCGGGAGCGGGGATCGAGGGCGTCGCGCAGGGCGTCGCCGACGAAGTTGAAGGCCAGCACGGCGAGCATGACGGCCCCAGCGGGAAACAGGACGACGTGCGGGGAGTCGAACAGATGCGAGCGGCCGTCGTTGAGCATGGCTCCCCAGCTGGGAGTGGGTGGCGGGACGCCGAGGCCAAGGAAGCTCATGGTGCCTTCGGCGAGGATGGCCCCGGCCATGCCGATGGCGGCCTGCACGATGACCGGCTGCATGATGTTGGGCAGGATGTGGCGAGTGAGGATGCGGAGTCGGTCGCTCCGAGGGCGCGGGCGGCTTCGACATACTCGCGCTCGCGGGCGGCGAGCACCTGGGCGCGGACCAGGCGGGCGTAGCCGACCCATCCGCCGATGATGAGGGCGAGGATGAGGTTCCACAGGCCGGGGCCGAGAAAGGCGACGAAGGCGATGGCCAGCAGGATTCCGGGGAACGAGAGGAATGCGTTCATCACGATGACGTTGACGAAGCGGTCGATCCGTCCGCCATAGTATCCGGCGAGCGAGCCGACGAGGGTGCCGAGCAGGAGCGATCCGGCGACCACCGAGCAGCCGACGATCATGGCGTAGCGGGCTCCGTAGAGGATGCGGGAGAACAGGTCGCGGCCGAGCTCGTCGGTGCCGAAGAGGTGATGCAGGCTTGGCGGCTGGAGACGGACGGCGAGGTCGATGAAAGCAGGATCGCGCGGGGCGATGAGGGGTCCGAAGACGGCGCAGAAGACGAAGATGAGGATGAGGGCAACGCCGATGAGGGCGAGGGGATTGCGGCGGAGACTAGACATGGGCGAACCCCGAGCTGCCGACATTGGTGTTTCCCACATTTGCCAACGGAGGGCAAATATGGGCCACCCACGTCTCTGAGTTGCTCATTGGCGGATCCTCGGGTTGAGGGCGGAGTAGAGCAGGTCGGTGAAGAAGTTGACGGCGACGTAGGTGAGGCCGATGCAGAGCAGGCATCCCTGGACCAGGGCGTAGTCGCGGTTGCTGATGGCGTTGATGGTGAGGCGACCGATGCCGGGCCAGGAGAAGATGGTTTCGGTGACGATGGCCCCGGCGAGCAGGGCTCCGAACTGCAGGCCGAGCACGGTGACGACGGGGATGAGCGCATTGCGCAGGGCGTGACGGTAGACCACGGCGCGCTCGCTGAGTCCCTTGGCGCGGGCGGTGCGGATGTAGTCCTGGCCGAGTTCTTCGAGCATGCTGGTGCGGACCATGCGGGTGAGAATGGCCGCTAGCGAGGCTCCCATGGTGACGGCGGGGAGGACGAGGTTGCGCCAGCTCTGCGCGCCGGAGACCGGGAGCCAGTCGAAGCGGATGGCAAAGACGAGGATGAGGATGGGTCCGAGGGCGAAGTTAGGGAACGAGAGCCCGAGCAGGCTGACGAAGCTGAGGGCGCGGTCGTCCCAGCGATTGCGGTGCGTGGCCGAGCGGACTCCAGCAGGAATGGAGAGCAGGACGGCGAAGCCGAGCGCGGCCACGGTGAGCGCCAGCGTGGCCGGATAGGCATGCGCGACCAGAGTGCGGACCGGCTGATTGAGGCGCAGGGAGCGGCCGAGATCGCCGTGGAGGACGCCGTTCCAGTAGCGGACGTACTGCGTGGGCAGGGGCACGTCGAGGCCGTAGGCGTGGCGCGCGGCCTGGATGTCCGCGCCGGCGGCGCCTTCGCCGAGCATGGCCTGGATGGGGTCTCCGGGGACCAGGTGGATGAGCAGAAAGACGACGCGAACCACCAGCCAGACCACGGGCAGCATGTAGGCGAGGCGGGTGAAGAGGTAGCGGATCATGCTTTGCGCTTTCCTGCGCCGGGATTCACGCCTCCGGACTTTTCCTCCGAGGCCGAGGATTGCGAGGCGGGCAGGAGATCGACTTTGACGGCCCCGACGCGGCGGCCTTCCATCTCGAGGACGGTGAAGCGGCGCTGCTGGTAGAGGAAGGAATCGCCGGGCTTGGGGATGCGCTGCAATCTTGCGACGACGAAGCCGGCGAGGGTTTCAAAGCCTTCATCGCGCGGCAGGATGCAGATGGTACTGGGATTCGAGATCGCGGATGTTAAGGGCGGCGTCGAGCACGAGCGAGGCGGGATTGCCGTGCTGGGTGCGGGCCACGTCGTCGAACTCGTCTTCGATTTCGCCGACCAGCTGCTCGAGGACATCTTCGACGCTGACCACGCCGGCGGTAGAGCCGAACTCATCGACCACGACGGCGAGATGGCGGCGGCGGTGTTTGAATTCGTCGAGCAGATCGGGCAGCGGCTTGGTTTCGGGGACGACCAGGACATCGCGCATGATGTGGCGGACGGCGAGCGAGAGCTGCGGGGCATTGGCTTGGGTGGCGGTGCGCGCTTCGGCTGAGACATTGGTGGCTGAGGCGAGGCGCGATGCAGGCGGAACTGCATCCAGCGCATCAGGTCCTTGGAGTAGAGCACGCCGATGATGGCTTCGGGTCCGCGGGCGGCATCGTAAACCGGAACGCGGGAGTGCTGCTCCTCGACGACTCGGGCGGCGGCTTCCTCCAGCGGCATGTTGCCGGGGAGGGAAAAAATGTCCGGGCGCGGCACCATGATCTCGCGCACGGTGATGGTTTCCAGATCGAGGGCGCGGTGCAGCAGGTCCTGCTGCAAGGCGCAGATGAGTCCGTAGCGGTGGGAGGCGGTGACGCTGAGCTTGAGCTCCTCGGGCGTGTGCACGCCGCCTTCGCGGATGTGGCTCCATCCGAAAGAGTGCAGGACCCAGCGCGAAGAGGCGGCCATGGTGCGGGTGACGGGGCTGAAGATGGTGATGAAGAAATCAAGCGGCCCGGCGACGGCCAGGGCGACCTGCTCGGCATTTTGCAGGGCGATGGACTTGGGGACGACCTCGCCCAGAATGACGTGCATGTAGGTGATGACGGCGAAGGCAAAGATGCGTGGCCAGCGCGTGGGCGAAGATCGCGGCGTGGGGCAGGCGCGCCAGCGGTACTTCGAGCAGGCGGGCCATGGACTCTTCGCCGATCCAGCCCAGGGCGAGGCTGGCCATGGTGACGCCGATCTGAATCCCGTTGAGCACCTCGTCGAGCTTGTTGTGGAGCTTGCGGATGGTGCGCGCGCCGATGCGGCCCTGCTGCGATGAGCTGCTCGAGCCGGGTGTCGCGGATGCTGACCAGGGCGTATTCGCCGGCGGCAAAGAAGGCGTTGGCGGCCACTAGCAGGATCACGGCGATGATCCGCATGAGGACGAAGGTGAACAAGGGGCAGATGGCTCCTGGAAGAACGGCTGGTATTGGATTTTAGCATCGGGAGAGGGATGGGCTGGGTGGGCAAAGTCCTACATCTGCACATTTGCCAACATCAGCAAATATGGCCACCCGGCTTAGGCGGCTTTTGGCTCGTCGGCGATGTGGGCGGCCGAGACGGGTTCAACGTTGATGTGGAGGCAGGCACGCCCGTGGCCGAGGCGGGGGCCGATGAGGCGGGTGATGCGGTCCACGGCGGCGTTCACGTCCTTGGAGTTCATCTGCTTGAGTTCGATGCTGATGGCGAGATCGAAGAGCACGCCATCGCCGGTTGGGGGAGTGGGTTCTTCGGAGAGCGGCTCGCCGCCCAGCATCTGGCTGATGTTGAGGAGCTGACGGCTGCCGCAGACGGGGCACTCATCGAAGCGGCCGCTGGAGACACATTCGCAGTTCACGCACAGGACGGCTCCCTGCAGGGGAACCGCTCCGGGAGTTGCTTCTTTCTTGGTTGCCAGATGCATAGGGATCCCCGATGGCAAAACGGATCGCCAAAGAGGTTCTGAAGGGCTATCGGCGGGCAAGTGTTGCCTGGCTAAGGTTCAATTCGGGAAAGCAGGGCGAAAAAGTTCGGGGCTGGTTGCGGCCGCAGACGCCTCACGGGTACGCAGCAATGGGGCTTGGCGACGGGTACGCGCCAAAGGACGGCGCTCCGGATGCGGGCGCCGGCGGTTAAAGCGTTTTGCTTCATTCTCCGATGTAGGAACCATGGTTTGACGGTGTGCCCCCGTCATACATCAACCGGAGGAAAGTGAAATGCTACGCATTGCAGACTTGAAGTACAAAACAAAATTGATGTTGATTTCCGGCACGGCAATCCTTGGAATTGTCGCGGTAGCGGCGCTGGCGTATTTGACCGTCAGCCACGTGCGAATCGGCAGCGACCTATACGGGCGGATTGCCGAGAGCCAGGCGCTGTCAAGTGACATGGCTCCTGCGCTTCTTTCGCTGAATGAATTTTCGAGGTTTTACCTGGCGATTGAAGACAGCAGTGGCGACCCGGCTGCGGCTCAAAGAGTTCTGGCGGAGATCAAGGCGGCGGAGCAGGATTTTGAAAAGGCCCGTGATGACCACAAATCGAAGTCCGAATCCGCAAAACTGAAGGAGGCGCTTGACGGCCCGGTCTACACCACCGCGCAACAGTATTTCGAGATCCTGAACAACGAGTACATTCCGCTGGTATCGGCGGGCAAATTCACGGAGGCGAGCGCGCTACGCCACCGGAAGCTCGCTCCGATAACAGCGGAGCAGGGTGCCGCAGTCGACGCGTTGCTCAAGGAAGCAAATGATCAGGTGAGTGCGCATGAGACCGAGGCCGCGGCCGAGGTGTCGAATGCGGAGCTGATGATGATTGCGGTTGCGCTGGGCGCGCTGGGCGTCGTCGGGCTGGTGGTCTTCCTGGTTTCCAAGCACATCACCACGCAGGTGGGCAAGCTTCAGGTGGCCGCGCGGGCGCTGGCCGATGGCGATATGACGCACCGCATCGAGACGGAGTCGGCCGACGAGATTGGCGAGGTCGCGCGGGCGCTGAACGAGTCGTTTGAAAAGATGGGCGAGGCGGTGGCCGAGATCAGCCGGCATGCGGAGACCATTGCCAGCGCCAGCGAAGAGATTTCCAGCTCGGCGAGCCAGATCTCTGTCGCCTCCGATACCCAGAAGCAGCAGGTAATGCAGGTGGCCACGGCCATGCAGGAGATGAGTTCGACGGTGCAGCAGGTGAGCGACAACAGCACCCAAGCGGCGGATAACGCCATGGTCTCGGGCAAGATCGCCATCGACGGCGGCAAGATTGTGGAGGAGACCATCATAGTGATCCGCGAACTGGCGGATTCCACCCGGGGCACGGCGCACAAGATCGAGGAGCTGGGAAAATCGAGCGACTCCATCGGCAGGATTATCGGGACCATCGACGACATTGCCGACCAGACCAACCTGCTGGCGCTGAATGCGGCCATCGAAGCGGCACGGGCCGGCGAGCAGGGACGCGGCTTTGCCGTAGTGGCCGACGAGGTGCGTAAGCTGGCCGAGCGCACCACCACGGCGACCAAGGAAATCGCCGGCATGATCGAGACCATTCAGCACGAGACCAAGGCGGCCGTGGATGCCATGCGCGCCGAGACCGGACGGGTGGACTCCGGGGTGGATGCGGCCAGCAAGGCGGGCGAGGTTCTCAGCTCGATCATTACCGCGGCGGGAACGCAGCACGAGATGATTACCCACATTGCCACGGCAGCCACCGAGCAGGCCGCGGCCACCGAGCAGGTGAACGGCAACATGGAGCAGATTTCCAGGATGGTGCAGCAGTCGGCGGTGAGCGCGGAGGAGTCGGCCAAGGCCTGCCAGGATTTGTCGAGCCTGGCGTTCGACCTGCAGCAGGTCGTGTCGAAGTTCAAGGTGGACGGCAACCAGGGCGCACGGCGGCGCAAGGCCGGCGGAAAGCCGGCGCTGCATGAACCGGAGTCGCTGAGCGGGCCGATGTTTAATTCGGTGAACTAGGGAACAAGATCAAAAGCACGTAGGGACGGGTGTTTGCTTCCCACCCTAGCGCCGAAGGCATGGCGCGAAGGTGGGCACCCGTCTTTTTATTTTTGGTAGCTGGCGTAGGCGGCGTTGAGGACTTCGACGGGGTGAAGGACTGGATAAGGCAGCGCCTGATTGAACTGGATGCGGCAGCTGAGGCAATCGCTGACCAGCGTCTCCGGATCGATTACCCGGATCTTGTCCATGAGTTCGCGGCCCATGGCGAGGGAGATGTTGTGGAACTCCTTTTTGAAGCCCATGATGCCGGAAAGCCCGCAGCAGTCGAAGGGGCCACCGACACTCTCCAGCGAAATGCCCGGCACGTGGCCGAGCAGTTCGGCCCAGGGCTGTCCCATGTTCTGTTCCTTGAGATGGCAGGGCGCGTAGTAGGCCATGCGTCCCGGCACCGGGCCGAGCGCGCGGTTGAAGCGGCCTTCGCGGTTGAGATGGCGCAGGTACTCGCCGGCGTCATAGGTATGGCTGGCGATCTTGATGCGCTTGAGGCCGTCGAGCTGGGCGAAGTAGCCGTCGTCTTTGAGCAAGCCTTTGACGATCATGTAGATGGGCAGGGCCGGCTTGCTGCGGCGCGGCGAGGCGGGAGTGGCGCGGCCTTCGGGCGCGGCTTCCTGGTCGATGATTTGCTGCTGCACCGTCCAGGGATTGTCGTTGGCTTCGGCCATCATAGCGATGAGCTTGGCGCGGTACTCCTTCGAGAAGTAGGCGCCGTCGCTCAGGACTCCCTTGAGCATGTAGCCGCAGGTGGGGCAGGAGGTGACGATGTCGAAGCCATCGTCCACCGCCTCTTCCAGCTGCTGCAGATTGAAGCCGGCGAGGTCGAAGGTGAAGGGACGGTCACCCTCCAGCAGGGTCGGCATGCCGCAGCATTTCTGCTCCGGAAAAAAGACGGAAATTCCGTTGCGTTCGAGCACCTCGACCGTGGCCTGGGCCACCTGGGGAAAGATGTAACGGGCAGTGCATCCGGCAAAGTAGGCAACCTTGGGGCCTCGTGTCTCGGGCTTGCGGTGCAGGTTGCGGCTCTTGGCCCAGGCGTCGAAGCTCTCCATGGGGAACTTGGGGAGCTTGCGGTCGGGATGAATGCCGGCGAGTTTCTTGGCCAAGTCGGCGACGGGCTTGATCTCCGAGAGCAGGTTGGCCAGCCGGGGATAGGCGCCGCAGATCTGGCCGACGCGCTGCACGTCTTCCAGGATGCGAATGGCGGGCTTGAGGCCGTCGCGGCCGATGAAGCCGTCGCGGGCCTCGCGGATATCGGCGCGCACCGAGGCGCAGGAGCAGGTGCCGCACATGTTGCACAGGTCGACCAGCTTGCGCAGTTCGTCGGAGGTAATCTTCTTGCCCTTTCCGCTCTCGCGGTCATGGAGACGGAACAGCCTGGGGAAAAACAGGCAGGGAGTGTCCTCCATGAATTCCCGGCACTGCTCGCAGTCGGCGCACTGCTCGATGATTTTGCGGGCAAGCTGCTCGGGCTGGTCTGGGCTGGTTTGGGACATCGGATGACTCCACCTGTAAGTTCATCCTACTAAAATTCCGCGGCAGGACGAACTCGCTGCGCGGAGGCCCCAACGTGAGGCCGGAATCACAACCGGGCATTCACCATCGGGGATGGCGGCGGATGTTATACTCCGTGGGCCCCGCAGGTTAGGTTTGTTCGTAAACCCCGGTGCGGAATTCTGCATCCATCCGTATATCGTTTCGTGCACCCGGCGGTGTCCGTCCCTGTGGGCACCGGAACCTCAGCTCCCTGAACCGAGACTAGAGAGAACACGCCCATGAGAATCCTTGCTTCGCTGATGACATCGACTGCGCTGCTGGTTGGAATGACGGCGGTGGCCTCCGCCGCCGACACTGCGGCGATCCAGAAGAGACTGGAATCCGAATACGCGCTCACCAAGACGACCGACGATAAGACCGATATCGTGACCGCCGGGTCGGTGCTGGTCCTGCAAAAGGACAAGCTAATGCTGCTGGCCGCCTCGGCCGCTGCCAACCCGTGCACCAATACCTACAGGGACGGGAGGCTGTCGCCGAATGGAGCCTGCAGGGCTGGCGACGTGGCCAGGAAGATTCCGTTCTTCGGGAGCAGGATTCCGCAATCGGGCAATGCGCCGCAGAGCCGGTATTATGTGACCGGAGAAAAGTTCTGGGTCACGGCGATCGAGGTGAAGGACGCGGGCAAGGACTCGGTGGTGACGATGCAGTTCTTCACCGACGCGGTGAGCGATGTGCGCTACTCGGGCGCGCTGGCGATTCCCTTCAAGGAAGGGTTGCCATCTCCGGATGACGTGCTGAAGCGGGTCCAGGAAGTGGTGAAGGTGCAACCCTCGGATGACGCAAACGGGGGTGGCGGAGGACAGCAACAACAGGCTCCCGCTCCCGCGGCGCCTCCTGCGGCTGCCGAAGCCGCGCCTCCGCCGATTGCACCGCCGCCGCCTCCTCCGGCCGATGCGGCTCCGCCGCCCACCGTGGCGCTGGGACAGACCCGGGAGCAGGTTGTGGGCATCCTCGGGGAGCCGGTGCACAAGGCCAAGGTTGGGATCAAGGATATCTATACGTATAAGGATTTGAAGGTCGTCTTTGTAAACGGCAAGGTGAAGGACATTCAATAATTCCAACAGTCGAGCGCGCCGTCGGTAGGGACAGGCTGCGGAACAAGAAAGAGGGAGATGCGATGAATTTGCCCGGAGTTCGCCAGGTTGGCTGGTCCAAATATTTCACGCTGTGCGCGATTGCGGCGCTGATGATCTGTCCGATGTCGCTGCATGCCGGCAAGGATAAGGGTGGCGGCGGTGGCGGTGGTTCCCATGCGCCGGCCGCGCATGCGTCGGCCCCGGCATCCCGTCCTGGCGGAGGCATGGGTGGCGGGTCGCACGGTCCTACGACCGGCTCGCATGGGCCGACGACCGCCTCGCACGGTCCCACTACATCGACAGCTGGCCACACTACCACCACGACAACCACAACGTCTGGCCATACCACGGCAAACACGACGGCTGGCCACACCACGGGCACGACCGGCACCGGCGCGGGTGCCGCACATGGCACGCAGGGTACGGCGGCGGGCGGACAACACGGCGCGGCAGCGGGAGGCGGAGCGGCGGCAGGTGGGCACAACGCGGGAGGCGGAGCGGCGGCAGCCGGACACGGCGCGGGCGCTCCGGCCCGGACTCCGAAGAACGCCACCGTGGCACAGACCAAGAGCGGCGGCACGGTGGTCAAGCGCTCCGATGGCAAGATTGCCTCGGTGCACGATCCCAAGCGCAACATGGATGTTCACCGCGGGCTGGATGGAAATCGCCGCGCGGTGGCCGAACGGCCCGACCATAGCCGCGTGATGGTGGAGCACGGCGGGCATGGCTACGTGCAACATCCCTACTCGTATCACGGCCACGAATACGCGCGGCGCTCGTATTACTACCACGGCGCCTACTATCACCACTATTACGGCCGCTACTACTACCGCGGCGGGTGGGTCAATCCGTACTATCCGGCGTACTACTACGGTCCGGCGTATTACGGCTGGGCCTACAACCCGTGGGCTGCTCCGGTGGCGTACGGGGGGTGGGGCTGGGCGGGCAATCCCTGGTACGGATATTACGGTGCGTACTTCACGCCGTATCCGGTGTATGCCGGGCCGGCGTTCTGGCTGACCGATTACATGATCTCGACCTCGCTGCAAGCCGCCTACCAGGCCCAGCAGGAAGACCAGCAACAAGCGGCACTGAGCAATCCCGCTCCGCTCACACCCGACGTGAAGAATGCCATCTCGGAGGAGGTGAAGCGGCAGATTGCGCTGGAGAACGAGGAGGCGAAGGGCGGTGGCCAGAACGAGCCTGATCCGGCCTCCAGCAGCATTCAGCGCATGCTGAGCGATGGGACCGCGCACGTCTTTGTGGCCGGAACGGACCTGGATGTGGTGGATGCCGCAGGCAACGAATGCGCCATCAGCCAGGGCGACGCGCTGCAACTCACCGCGCAGACCGATCCCAACGCGACCGCAGTGAACCTGGCGGTGCTGGCCAGCAAGGGCGGCAAGGAGTGTCCCAAGGGCGATACGGTTGCGGTTCAGGTGTCGGATTTGCAGGACATGCAGAACCACATGCGGGAGACGATCGACGACGGTCTGAAGCAGCTGCAGGCAAAGCAGGGCACCGGTGGATTGCCGGCGGCTCCTGCCTCCGCGCAGGCGCCTCCGGTGGAGACCGCCATGGCCGCAGCCGCTCCACCTCCGCCGCCGCAGCAAGAGGTGGCATCCGAGCTGAAACAGGAGTCCAAGGATGCCGATGCAGCGGAACAAGACGCCGCCAGCGATGCGGGAGGCCCGGCTTCAGCCGGTGGCGCACCTCCGACCGTAGCGCTTGGCCAGACCACGGGCCAGGTGACCTCGGAGCTGGGCCAGCCCAAGAGCATCATGGACCTCGGACCGAAGAAGATCTACGTGTACCAGGACATGAAAGTTACCTTTAACGGCGGCAAGGTGACCGACATCAAATAGGCACCAACTACCAGCCAGGGACTGTGGCAGATGGGGCATGGCGCTTTAGGCGTTGTGCCCCATATTTTTCCGGCAGAGCCAGATTGGGACGGCCGGCTGACAACCGTTACTGAACGGATGCATTCTAAACGTTTCTCTGTAATTTGTTTCCACTGGGGGGCAAACTCGCCGAAGATAGCTGGATACGCCGAGCCGCACGACGGACTGGCGACGGATATACGGGAGGCGGATATGTTGGGTTTCGTTGCTTCGCTGTTTGGCTGTGCACACCGGCACTGCACCTTTCCGATGACCTCCAGGAAGGCGGGCGCGGCTCTGCCCGAAGGCGAAGAGCGCGGCAACACTTATATCGTCTGCCTGGATTGCGGCAAGGAATTTCCCTACGACTGGCAGCTGATGAAGGTGGTCGCTCCGGCTAGGAACGCGGCCTGATCGCGCCTTATTCTCTTACTCAATCCAGAGCCCAGGACTTCCGGGCCGCCGCTTCAGTTCGTCCACACATCTCTTTTCGAACGGTGATCCAGAGCGCCGTCCCTGTCGGCAGCCGGGGCCAGGCAGTCGATGGCCTCCTCCCCATGGAGTTTGATGGCGTGATTGAGGCGGTTTAATTGGCGCACTCTGCGCCACAGGTAATAGAAGGCGCAGACCGCGGCCAGGAAAACAAAGATCGCGACAATGCTGCGAGCATCATTGGCTCCCAGGGAGAGGTTCCCGGGGAAGCCGAGCGAATCCGAATTGGAGAGAGCGTGGTCCATACGATCCTCTATCGGCGGAAGCCGGCTGGAAACTTGAGAGGCCAGCGACAAAGCTCTCGGAACAACGGTGGACGCTTTATCACTCTGGGACGTAAGTATAGTACTAGGAGTGTTGCTCGGAATATCTTGCAGAGCGGGGAGAGGGTACGGAAGGCCAACGGTGGTACCATCTCCGACTGCCAGGTTCACAGCATGCCAACCAAAGCCATGGAATTTGACTGGAATCGCGGAGCGCTGGGCGACGGACTTCGCTGCTACCGGCGCGGGGAGTTCTTCGAGGCCCACGAGCACTGGGAGATTCTGTGGCGCGCGAGCCGTGGCCCGGAGAAGTCGTTTCTACAGGCGCTGATTCAGATGGCGGGCGGATTCCATCATCTGCGGCGCAGCAACCTGCAGGGGGCGACCGCTCTGCTTACGGCGGCCCTGCGGCGGCTGGAGGCCTACCCGGCGCGCTTTGGAGGTCTGGATGTAGCCCCACTCCGAGGGGAACTGGGCCGCTGGTTGGAAGCGTTGGCAAAGGATCCGGCGCTGGCGCCGCCTTACCCGCAGCTCTGCATTGCGCCGGCTTCGGATGCGGCTGCGGCGGACATGGCTTCCAATGGAGCAGCTTCGAATGAGGCCGGCAAGGATGGCTGAGAGCACAAGCGGGTCGGAGCGGCGGGGATTTCGCAAGAATATTCAATCCGGCCGGTGAAAAGATTATCTATAATTGTGAGGTACGGCACAGCGACCCGGCGTGCCGGGAGCTAACCTGTATCGACAGATGCGCAGAAGGCGCATGCCGTAGAAGAGGTTTGGAGGCTTTCGATGTTTGAAGGACTAATGCAGCCGATGCATTTGCTTGTGATCCTGTTCATTGCCCTGCTGGTGTTTGGGCCGAACAAGTTGTCAGAGCTTGGCAAGGGGCTGGGCCAGGGGATCAAGAATTTCAAGGACGCCGTGAACGAGGGAAATGATCCGGCGAAGGCCGCCGCAGCCAAGAAAGACGCTGCGCCGCCGCAAACTCCGCAGGCTTAGTTTCAGATCAGTTCACGGTATTGTTCGAGCGCAATTCTGACGAGTTGGCTCCGATTGCGGACGCCTGTTTTCTGGAATAGCTGCTGCAGAGTGGCCTTGACGGAACTCTCCGATACGTTCAGGCGGGCGGCGATCTGTTTGTTGGCCAATCCCTCAAATACCCCGGTCAACACCTGCTGTTCGCGCTCGGTGAGTTTGCGCGTGCGGGGCACTTGGTTCTCGGCGGCCCGCTCGGCGGCATGGCCGACGATCTTCTTCAGATAGTTCTGCTCAAACCAGACATTTCCCGCCAGCACTTCCCGGATCGCGCCTCGACCAGCGTGGCGGGCGGGTTGTGCTTCAGGAATACCCCGGCGATGCCCCGCTTGAGCAGGTTGGCGGCATCGGCTTCGCCCACCCCGGCGGTGACCAGCAGGACCTTTCCCTGATAACCGATCTCGGCGGCGACATGCATGAAGTCGATGCCGTCGCGCTCCCCCGAGATCGAAATCCAGCAGCACCAGATCAACCGGGTTGGCCTGGAGAAATTCCCTTGCCTCCTGCACGGTGGCGCAGCCTCCCACGATCTGGAAACCGGATTCGCCGTCGAGGAAGCGGGCCACGCTGTCGCGAAACAGCGCGTGATCGTCCACCAGCAGAATGGTTGCGCGGGGATCAGTCATGGGCGGCCTCCACGGATTGACTTACCGTCTCCAGAACCACTTCAAAGCAGCAACCGCGCTCGCGGTGCTGGTAAACCAGATCGCCGCCGAAGCTCTTCACCAGGGCCCGCGAGACGTACAGGCCCAGACCGGTGCCTTCGGTCGTGTTGGAAGGGACGAAACAGACTGTGCGGATTGGCCATTCCTTTGCCCGTGTCTTCAAAGCTCACGGTGACGTGCTCGGGCTCGACGCAGGCGCCGATAGTGAGGCGCCGGGTCTCGGCGCGTTCCATGGCGCGGATGCTGTTTTTGGCCAGGTTCAGGAAGACCTGCATCAGTCCGTAGCGGTCGGCCCACACCAGCGGCAGCGAGCCGGTCTCCTCCCATTGCATGGCGACGTCGTGTTCGTGGGCCAACCGGCTCGATGAGGATGCGGAGTTCGTCCAGCACCGAGGTCAGCTCGATGGCGGTGCGCGGCTGCTGGGAGCCGCCGCGCAGCTCCATGGCCGAGATCTGCTCCAGTCCCTGGATCAGCGTGCCGAGCGCCTCGAAATCGGCATTGCCGCGCAGTTCGCTCGACCTTCGCCAGGTTTTTGTGCACCACCAGCGCGGCGCCGCAAAGGTTGCGGATCTCGTGGGAGACGGCGCTCATCAGGATTCGGGTGTTGGTGAGCAGGTAGTCCAGGTTGAGGTCTTCGCGGCTGCGCAGATCGTCGGAGAGATCGACGATGATGGCGGCCAGCCGGTTGCCCGAGACCGAGGCGCTGTCGGACGACTAGGTGGAGAACCAGACGCCGGCGAGAAACACCTCGCCGTTGCGGCGGTTCCCTTGCACTGCAGGGTGGTGCGGAAGTTCTTCCAGGTTCGGGACTGCACGGCGGAATAGAGCGCGGGCAGGTAGCCGTGCATTGCTCTGGCCACGCAGGGGCGAGTCCTCGGGAGCCAGCATCTGCTGGGCGGCTTCATTGGCCAGCAGGATGGTTCCATCCGCATCCAGGGTGACGATGGCCGCCGGACTGCTTTCCACCAGCACCTGCAACTGCTCCTCGGCCTCGCGGCGCGCCTGCGCCTGGGTTCTCGACTTCATGCAGGTGATCGAGCACCATGCGGCGATTGCGCAGCAGTTCGTAGATGAACAGGCCGGTGCCGATGAATCCGGCCGAGGAGAGGATCAGTCAGCGGCCAGGTTTCGCCCGCCGGAAGATTGCTGAACTGCTCCTGCAGCAAGGCGCACAGCATGGCAAGGCTGACGATTTGCGCGCGGGAAAGAAAGCCGCCGGCGATCATGATTGGGAACAGGTAGAGGAAGCCGAGGGATATATAGGGCTTGGTCCACCAGTCGATGGCGGCGACGACGATCACCATCAAGGCGGCAAAATCAGCAGCCTTCGCCGGTTGGCCGGAGAATAAATGGATAGTGCCGCCGAGAGTGGCATGAGGTTCTCCTGCGCGAGACTGCCGCAGGAGAATTGTAACTAATTGTCGATCTTCCTCAGGGTGTCACACGTTTTTGATCTCCTGGGCGAGGCGGGAGAGCGAGGCTTTGGCGTCTCCGTACAACATGCTGGTGACAGGCTTGAAGAAGAGCGGATTCTCCAGGCCGGAGAAGCCGCGTCCCTGTCCGCGTTTGAGCACGATCACCGACTTGGCTTTGTCCACTTCCAGGATGGGCATGCCGGCGATGGGGCTGTTGGGGTTGTCGCGCGCGTCGGGATTGACCACGTCGTTGGCGCCGACCACGACGGCGACATCGGTGGACGGGAATTCGGGGTTGATCTGATCCATCTCGTAGAGTTCGCCGTAGGGAACGTTGGCTTCGGCCAGCAGCACGTTCATGTGTCCGGGCATGCGTCCGGCGACGGGATGGATACCGTACTTGACGGTGATGCCGCGTTCTTCGAGAACGTTAGCCAACTCGCGCACCGCGTGCTGCGCCTGCGCCGTGGCCAGTCCGTAGCCGGGAACGAAGACCACTTTGTTGGCGTAGGCCAGGCGCACGGCGGCGTCATCGAGCGAGATCTCATGCATCTCGCCGGTGGCTCCCGCGCCCGCGGCATGGTGCACCGCGCCAAAGCCGCCAAACAGAACGTTGGTGATGGAACGGTTCATGGCCTTGCACATGAGGATCGAAAGGATGAAGCCGGAGAATCCGTCCAGCGTGCCGGCGATGATCAAGATGTTGTTTCCCAGCACGAAGCCGGTGGCGGCCGACGACAAGCCGGCATAGCTGTTCAACAGAGACATGACCACCGGCATGTCCGCCGACCCGATGGGGATGACCAGCATGACGCCGAAGAGGAATCCGAGCGCCACCATGCCGTAGAAGAAGTAGCTGGCGGAGGGATCGTAGAGCGAGTAGCCGAAGCAGCCCACCATGGCGAAGAAGATCAGCAGGTTGAGGATCTGCTGGCCTTTGAACTGCACCGGCGCTCCGCGGATGGTGCCCTGCAGCTTGCCGCAGGCGATCAGCGAGCCGGTGGTGGTCAGCGAGCCCAGCATGACTTCCAGACCCAGCGCGCTGCGGGTGAACAGCGACAGCGTGCTGCCGTGCATGAGGAACTCGGCGATGCCCACCAGCGAGGCGGCAATGGCGCCAAAGGCGTGCGAGAGCGCGGTCCGCTGCGGCATGGCCGTCATCGGAACCCAGATGGCAAATGCCGCTCCGGCTATCGAGCCGAGGATCAGGCCGGCGATGATCCATCCGTAGAAGTGGATATCCGGATGGAAGAGGGTGCCGAGGATGGCTGCGGCCATTCCCCCCTCGGCCAGGAACATGCCGCGGCGCGCCGTGTCCGGATGGCTGAGTCCCTTGAGGCCGAAGATGAACAGAATGGAGGCCAGCAGATAGGTGAATTCGAGAACGTAATTCGGGTTCTGCACCATCTGCTGCACGGCTTGCGTAGTAGAGGCGTCCATTTACTTTTGCGCCCCCTTGGCTTTGATGTCCTTGCGGAACATTTTCAACATGCGGTCGGTGAGTCCGAAGCCGCTGACCACGTTGACCGTGGCGGTGAAGACGGCGACGAATCCCAGCAGCGTCGCAATGGAAGCGTGGGCCTCGGTGCCTCCGGCGAGGAGTTTGTGCCAGTCGAACTCATAGGCGCCGGCGATCACCAGCGAGCCCACCAGCGAGATGCCGGAGATGGCGTTGGTGGCCGACATCAGCGGCGTATGCAGCAGCGGCGGCACGCGGGAGATCACCTGATATCCCAGAAACGCTGCCAGCGCAAAGACGTAAAGCGCGGCGATCAGAACCTTCGGGCTCATGCCTTCCGAGGCCGATGGCTGGCTGACAAGCGTGGCAAGCAAGAATATTGAACTCACAAATTCCTCCGGATGCGGCGGGCTAAGCGCTGGCCTTCAAGGCGGCCGCCACGCGTTCGTTGACGATCTCACCGCCGAAGGCGACGCAGGAGCCGGCGATGATCTCGTCGGCGCGGTCGATCTTCAGCTCGCCGTTTTTGATGATCAGATTTCAGGAAGTTGCTCAGGTTGCGCGAGTAGAGCATGCTGGCGTGCACCGGCATCTCAGCCGCGATGTTCAGCGGTCCGAAGATGGTGACGCCGCGATGGACAATCGTCTGTCCCGGCTGGGTGAGTTCGCAGTTGCCGCCGGCGGGCGCGGCCAGGTCCATGATGATCGAACCGGGGCGCATCGCTTCGACCGCCGCAGCGGGAATCATCAGCGGGGCGCGGCGGCCGGGAACCTGCGCGGTGGTGATGACGACGTCGGAAAGCATGGCCGCGCGGGCAATGGCCTGGCGTCCCAGCTCCAGCGCCTCGGGACTCAGTTCCTTGGCATAGCCGCCCTTGTCTTCGGTCTGCAGGCCGCCCAGGTCGACCTCGATGAACTTGGCTCCGAGCGACTTCACCTGCTCCCCGGCGGCGGCGCGCACGTCATAGGCTTCCACGACTGCGCCGAGGCGGCGCGCGGTGGCAATGGCCTGCAATCCGGCTACGCCCGCGCCCAGCACCAGAACCTTGGCCGGCGGAATGGTTCCGGCAGCGGTCATCAGCAGGGGAAAGAGTTTGGGCAGCTGGTTGGCGGCCAGGATGACGGCCTTGTAGCCGGCGACGGTCGCCATGGACGAGAGCGCGTCCATCGACTGGGCGCGGGTAATGCGCGGCACCAGCTCCATGCTGAACAGCGTGGCTCCGCGCCGGATGCCAGCCTCCAGCGCCGCAGGCTCGTCGAGCGGACGCAGGAAGCCGATCATCACGCTGCCGCTCTTGAGCTTCTGCTGGTCGGCCGCCGGCAGGGCGTTGACCACCGGCACCACATCGGCGGAGGCCAGAAGTTCGTCGCGCGAGGTGGAGATGGCGGCGCCCACGGCCTGGTAATCGGCGTCGCTGGCGCCGGAGTTGAGGCCCGCGCCGCTTTCCACGGCCACGTTGGCGCCTTTTGCCACCAGCGCCTTCACCGCGTCCGGCGTCAGCGCTACGCGGCTTTCGTCCTGCCGGGCTTCCTTTAGAATTGCGACAAACACACGGCTCCTCCATTTAGTTATCAATATTGAGTAAGCGGGGAAATGATAGCAGACGGCGCGTGCCACCGCTGGCTCGCCCGGCCGGTTTTGCGGTCTTCTCCACTGGGCGGCGCGCGGCGCTCGCGATTGCTGGTTCTTAGGATTGGATGCCAGCTATTCTGGCTGGATTCCGTCGGCGGTAAGTTTTCTTCCCTGGCTTTGAGTTGGTCTTGCCGAGCGCGGATGCTCGATCAACTTGTGGAGGTGGCGTATGCGGTCGGCCATGAGGGGATGCTCGTTGCGCAGGGCAGCGAATCTTTCGAACAGGCCTGCGCCGTTGTCGCCGGGAAAATAGCCGGAGATCCTGCCCAGAGCCGCCGCTGCATCCTCGGGATCGTATCCGGCTCGGGTGATCAGATTCAGTCCGAACTCATCGGCTCGGGTCTCACACGCTCGCTGTTCCCTTGCTCCATCGCCGGAGCCATGACCGAACAGAAGGGCCAGAGCCGTGCCGGGCTTGGATTCGTCGGCCACCCGGGCGCGGCCATCGGGGTCCTTGCAGCGATCGTCGGATGCGTGGCCGATCTCATGCCCGAGGATGAAAGCCAGTTCTCCTTCGCTCCCCATGAACCGCACCAGCCCCATGGGGACGCAAATCAGAGAGTCAGAAGAGGATTGCTTCACGTTCCAGGCGTTCAGGCGAGCACTATACGTGACGGCGACTGTGATGTGTGGATTGGCGACGCCAAGGCGGCGGGTGATGGCTGCCACCCGCTCGACCTCCGCGCCGGAGGAGACTCGCGGAGCTTCGCAATAGCGCAGAAACAACGAGTCCGGAATCGGAAGAGAATCGGCGGACTGCGCCAGGGCGGGCACACTCAAAAACGCCAGGAGAACAGCCGCGACCAGGATTCGCACGCTTACCGCTCCTCCTGGTTGAGATCAGGAAAGTAGAGATCAGGAAAAGCCTGCTGCACCTGCTCGGCTACCTGGCTTGCCAGGGTGAGGTTCACCAGCGGCCCCTTGTTCATCCCCGGACAATAGGTTGCGGCCTCGCGGCGCTCCCCGGGGCTGGCCAGCAGCTCCGGCCAATAGGGGAACGAGCTGCATTGCAGCGGCTTGACGTCGTGCACCGAGCATCCACCGGCCAGCAGGAACGGGCACTGCTTGTGGCGCTGTTTGCGGAAGCGCAGCAGCGGCGCGGTGCCGCACAGGTAACGGCGGCGGAATTCGGCGCAGGTAATTTCCAGGTGCTCCGCCAGCCGCGAAATGTCGTCGCGGGTGAGATAGACGAAGCCCTTTTGCTCGCAGCAGGCGATGCAACCCGGCTGGCATTGGAAGCGCATATGCGAGTGTAGCGCGGATCGTGGCGGGCCGCGAATCGCCGAAGAACCGAATCTCCCACGGAATCGAATCGCAGAAAGTCCGCCGTGGCGGCCAGTCGAAAAGCAAGCCATTGAATCCATGTGTAGAATGGGTGCTGCTGTTTCCCACCCGGGAAGGAGAACGGATTTGGCAAAAGCTTGCATCATGCTGGTGCGCTTGCTGGGCCTGGCGGCGATCATAATCGGAGGCCTGATGTGGATGAACGCCTACGGGCCCTATCTGAAGCCGCATCTCGCTCTCGGCTTCTGTGTGGTGACGCTGGTCTTCGTCATGGGCGTGATTGCTCTGACCAAGGGAGCCGTAGGGCCGGGGATTGCCGGCATCCTGCTCGCTCTTCTCCTGCCCATGGTCGGCTTTATGCAACTGCCGCTGGTCGCGCGCGCCATGGGAGGCATGCAGGTGGCCCACCTCGCAGTGGCCCTGTGCGTCGTCGGCTTGGCCGAGCGGCTGTACTCGGTCATCCGCAGCTAAACCAACGGAATTCCTGCTGCGGCGAGGCGGCGGAGACTCTCCGCCGCCTCGCCTGTTCACGGGCAGATCCCAGGCGAACGCCGGCCCCCAATCCGGCGCGCCCGCGCGGCAATGGCCGATTCCCCGCCGGCAACCCACACCCTTCCCCCGATGTGCACGCGTCACAATACGCTGTGACAGCCCGTAACCTTGATGAGAATTCACTTGCAAGCGGGTTTGCACACTAATTACTATCAAGACTTCCCCAACACCCATAGCAGTGTACGCGGCTTGTTGCGCGTCAGAGAAGACGACAATGAACATCGGCGAAACCATCCGTAACCTTCGGTTGCAAAAAGGTATGTCACAGGGTGACATCGAGAAGCGTACCGGGCTGCTGCGTTGCTACCTCTCACGGGTGGAGAACGGGCACACGGTTCCGTCGCTGGAGACGCTGGCCAAGATCGCCAATTCGCTGGAGATTCCGCTGGGGCAGTTCTTTGCGGAGGGTCCCGAAGACGGCAACAGCGGCAAGAATCTGCCCCAGCTCAGCGAAGAGCAGGTGCGTTTCCTGTCGCAGATCCGGCGCTACTCCGGCGGACTGAATGACAGCGACCGCAAGCTGGTACTGGCCATGGTGAAAAAGATGGCGGCTTCCAGCGGCCACTAGACCGGCCGCATCCGCTCGGCCAGTCGGGTAACATTGGCACTGCCGGCCGCGGACGCAGGGTTAGGGTTTCGAGTCGGGTACGGGCCAACAGCTGGCCCTCCGGCCGCTGGCGCTAGGCTGCGGTGGGTTTTTCGGTGAGGGCGATGACCGCGAGTTCGAGTCGGTCGCGTGCGCCGGTCTTGCTGAAGATGCTCTGCAGGTGGCGTTTGACGGTGTTCTCGCTGATCGTCAGTTGCAGCGCGATGTCCTTGTTCTTCATTCCCCTGGCAACCAGTGCGGCAATCTGTTTTTCGCGCTCGCTGAGGCGGTGCAGGTTGGCGGCCCGCTCCGGCTGCGAATCGGCCGACATGGCCATCAGCACTCCCTGGGCCACGTCGTCGCTGAAGGCCAATTCGCCTTCGGCCACGGTCCGGATTGCGGAGAACAGGGTCTCCGGGGAGTCGCCCTTGAGCACCAGCCCGCGAGCTCCCAGGCGCACCACCTGGACATAGTCAGGCTGGCTGTCGGAGCCGGTCAGCACCACGCTGGCAACCTTGGAACAGGCATGGTCGAGCCGTCGCAGCACCTCAAAGCCGTCGGTTCCGGGCATGAACAGATCCAGGACCAGCACGTCCGGATGTTGCTTTTCGACGAGTTCCAAGGCTTCCGCGCCATTGCTGGCCGTGCCCACCACCTCGAAATCGCGGTGTGCGGCTAAAAGTGCAGAGAGGGACTCGCGCAGGACGGCATGGTCGTCGGCGATGGCAATCCGGATCTTTTCAGTGCCAAACATGGAAAGTTAGATGCAGGTTCTGTTCCACAGAGCGTCCTTAGGTTTCAAATAATTTTTCAGTACAGTGTCCTTGCCGCCACTCCGGGTGAGTCTCCGGTGCCATCCGGCAGCCGTTTCCCTATGCTATATTCCCAGACAAGAGCCCCCTGTATGGCCGAGTTGACCATTGATCAGGAGCTGGATCTGTTGGATGATGCATTCCGGCGCCTGAAGGTTGAATACGATATCTACTTTGCCGGAGGGGCCAAGCGGCCCCCGGTGGATAATGAGTCGCGCCTGATGGGCAGGATCCGCGGGCTCATGGAGAACTCCCGGCTCAACCTGGTGCAACGCTATCGGGTTCAGACCGCGGCGCAGCGCCACGCGGTGTTCAGCGATCTGTGGCGGCGCAAAGCCCGGGTCAAGGACCAAGGCTATCGTCCGTCCGGAGGACAAACTGATCGGCGTGGGTGGCTTCGGTCATCTCGACACGCCCCGCTCTCTGGCGGCGCCGGCCCAGGACGAGGCGGAAACCTTTGTCCTGTTCAGCGACGATGTGTTCGAGGTGGTGCCGCTCTATGAGGCCGTGCTGCGTGCCCGCGAGACCGTGGGGCAACCGCTGGGCGCCTTCGACGCATTTGCTTCCTTCGTGCAACTCAAGACCAATTCCATTCGCAGCCAGTTCAAATGCGAGGCCGTCGAGTACACTGTAATGGTGAAGGATAGGCAGGTGCGCCTCACGGCGCGTGCCCGCAAGGACGTGTAGCGGGCCGTGTCTGCCGACCATCCGTTGGACGGGAATCAGGCTTCGCAGCCGGGTACGCGGCAACAGCATGCCGCTCCGGCCGCGGGCGCCCGGCAATCGAATTAAGGAACTCAACTCAACCTAGCCGTTAGGCCGTGCGCATTGCTTCCGCGCATGGCAACCCTGCGGCAAGACTTGCGAGGCAATCATGGCGAAGATCGAACGTGCCATCCTGAGCGTCACCGACAAGACAGGACTGGTGGAATTTGCAGGGCGGCTGGCCGCCCAGGGCGTGGAACTGATCTCCACCGGCGGCACGGCGCGCGTGCTGCGCGAGGCCGGCCTGCAGGTGCGCGACATCAGCGACCTGACCGGCTTTCCCGAGATGCTCGACGGCCGGGTGAAGACCCTGCATCCCAAGGTGCACGGCGGCATCCTGCACGTGCGCTCCAACCCCGCCCACGTGGCCGCCGTCAAAGAGCACGGCATTCTTCCCATCGACATGCTGGTGGTCAACCTGTACGCCTTTGAGAAGACGGCGGGCAAGCCCGGCGTGCACTTCGAAGAGATCATCGAGAACATCGATATCGGCGGGCCTTCGATGGTGCGCTCAGCCGCCAAGAATTTCCAGGACGTGGCCATCGTCACCTCGACCGCCGACTACGAAGCCATCGCCGCCGAGATGGAGCAGCACGCGGGCGAACTGTCCCTGCCGACCAAGTGGCGGCTGGCGCAGAAGGCCTTTGCCACCACCTCCGCCTATGACACCGCCATCGCCAACGCGCTCGCCGAGATCACGGTGGACGAAGCCGGTCACTTCGATATCAGCCAGATGGGCCAGAGCGCCGGCTTTCCAGACACGCTGCGGCTCCAATTCCAAAAGGCCTTCGACCTGCGCTATGGCGAAAACCCGCACCAGAAGGCGGCGCTGTACTCCGACGGCACGGGCAAGGGCGTAGCCAACGGGCGCCAGCTCCAGGGCAAGGAGCTAAGCTACAACAACATTGTCGATCTGCAGGCGGCCTGGGATCTGGCGCAGGAGTTCACTGAGCCGGTCTGCGCCATCATCAAGCACACCAACCCCTGCGGAACCGCGACTGGGGAGACTCTGAAGCAGGCGTACCTGCGCGCCCTGGAGTGCGATCCGGTCTCGGCCTTCGGCGGCGTCATCGGCGTCAACGGCGTAATCGACGGAGAGGCCGCCACCGAGATGGCCAAGCTCTTCGTGGAGGCCATCGCGGCCCCCGGCTTTACCGCCGAGGCGCGCGAGCCTTCGCCAAAAAGAAAAACCTGCGCCTTGTGGAGATCACAGAACTCCAGCAGAAATGGGTGCTCAAGAATGTCTCCGGCGGCGTGCTGGTGCAGGATAACGACGTTCGCCCGTTGACCGAGGCCGACCTGAAGGTGGTGAGCAAGCGCCAGCCCACGGCCGAGGAGATGCGGGCGCTCTTGTTTGCCTGGAAGGTCTGTAAGCACGTCAAGTCGAACGCGATTCTCTATGCCCGCGACGGCCAGAGCGTGGGCGTAGGCGCCGGCCAGATGAGCCGCGTCGATTCAGCCCGCATCGGCGCCGAAAAAGCCGTGCTGCCCCTGAGCGGAACCGTGGCCGCCAGCGACGCGTTCTTTCCCTTCCCCGACGGCGTCGAAGTCATCGCCAAGGCAGGCGCCACGGCCATCATCCAGCCCGGCGGCTCGGTGCGCGACCAAGAGGTCATCGACACCGCCGACCGGCTGAACCTCGCCATGGTGTTCACCGGGGTAAGGCACTTCCGGCACTAAATTGTGCAGCCCACATTCGCCAATTGCGGGCGGATGTGGGCAACCCTCCATTCAAGCATCCTCAGAACACAAAAAAGAATCCAATAACCTAAGCGTGCTTGGGTTATCATGTGCGCGTGGGTTCGCTCAAGTTCGATGGCGTTCTCTTTGTCGTGTACTCCAACGATCATCCGCCTCGCCACGTTCACGGCTTCGCCAGCGAGACGCAGGTGATCGTGGATTTGCGTGCGGATGGAAACGTCGCGCTCGCGGACCGCAAGGATTCCATCCGGCCCGCGAGTGCCAAGCGCTCTGACGTTAGAAAGATTCTCGTTGCTGCGGCCCTGCATTTTGAGGAGTTACTGAGCCTCTGGGAGGAGATCCATGGCAAAGCATAAAGTCGTTACCACCGACACCGAAATTGATCGCGCCATCGCACAGGCCAGGAACTTGCGAGACGAGCCTCGCGTGACCAGCGTGGAGTACAGGCCGGGGCGGGGGCTGGATCTGCTGATTCTTAAGCTAAGCGATGGGCACCGGCACCTGATTCCGCGTGAAGATTTGCAGGGCCTGCAATCGGCCACGAAAGAGCAGATTGCGCAAGTGGAGATTGTCGGCAATGGAACAGGACTTCACTGGCCAGCCCTCGACGTAGACCATTATGTTCCCAGCCTGCTCCGGAGCATCTATGGCACCAAGAGTTGGATGGCAGACATTGGCCGCAGCGGCGGCTCGGCAAAGAGCGTTGCCAAGAAAAAAGCTGCCCGTGCAAATGGACTGAAGGGCGGCCGGCCAAAGCAAAGGCAAGTTGCAGCGATGGGCGATTAGCGCATTCGCTTAGCAGGCGCGGTTTCCAGCGGAATGGCTTTACTGCGGCCGGAGCGGATTTCCTGCAACCGGGTTTCAGCGAGATAGATGTCTTCGAGCTCTTCGAGGTGAGTCAGGATGGCTTCGCGGGCATAGAAGGTTTTGGTGCGCCCGGTGCGTTTCGCCAGTTGTTCAAGACGCTCTTCGATGGCTTCAGGGAGCCGAATTGCGAGCATAGCGACCTCCGCTATACAAATATAGCAGACTTTCTAAGTGGCGGCACGGCGTCCGGAGGGGGTTTCCGTGACCCGAATCACAAGCGGAATTTCCCGCGCTCTGATAACATTTGATCTTTATGTCAGCACCCAATTCACTCTTCGTCCGCGCCTGTAAGGGGCTTCCCACCGACTCGACACCTGTTTGGTTTATGCGCCAGGCTGGCCGCTACATGTCCGAGTACCGCGAGGTCCGCAAGCACCACTCACTCGTCGAAATCTGCAAGAAGCCTCAGATTGCTGCCCAGGTGACCATTGAAGCAGCCGAGATTCTGCAGGTGGATACCGCCATCATCTTCGCCGACCTGCTGCTGCCGCTGGAGGTGATGGGCCTGCCCTTTCACTTTTCGCCCAACGAAGGTCCGGTGATCGAAAAGCCCCTGCGCACCGCTGACGACGTCAAGGTGCTCACCACCAATGGCGCGCCGGAGCTGCAGTATGTCTCCGAGGCGATTAGCCTGTGCGTCAAGCACTGGGGCGACAAGCTGCCGGTGATCGGCTTCTGCGGCGCGCCGTTTACTCTCGCCAGCTACATGATCGAGGGCGGCGGTTCGCGCAACTACGTCGAAGTGAAGAAGATGATGTACCGCCAGCCGCAGGTGTGGGACGAGCTGCTGCGCAAGCTCAACATCGTGCTGGCCGCCTACATTGCCGATCAGGTGAAGGCGGGCGCCGATGTCATCCAGGTCTTCGACAGCTGGGTCGGCTGCCTGAGCGTGGAGGACTACCGCCAGTACGCGCTGCCGCGCACCAAAGAGCTGATCTCCATGCTGAAGAAGACCGGCGTGCCCATCATTTACTTCGGCACCGACAGCACCACGCTGTTGCCCTCGATGAATGAGACCGAAGCCGATGTGATCGGCCTGGACTGGCGCGTTCCCTTTGCCGAAGGCTGGAAGCTGCTGAACCACCGTCCCGCGGTGCAGGGCAATCTCGATCCGGTCACGCTCTTTGCTGACTGGGAGCTGGTGAAGCAGCGCGCCAAGCACATTCTGGATCAGGCAGGAAGCCGACCCGGACACATCTTCAACCTCGGTCACGGGATTCTGCCGCTGACCCCGGTGGACAATGTGAAGAACCTGTGCAAGTTCGTGCAGGAGTATTCGGCGCAGCTTCGCGCCACCGCCGCCGGAAGCCGGTAACGGAACCGATCACCATGCCCAAGCCCGCCGTCCTGCTGCTTGCCCACGGAACCCCGGAGCGCGTCGAAGAGATTCCGGCGTACCTGGCCAACGTGACCAGCGGACGGCCGCTTCCCCCGGAAGTGGTGAAAGAGATCCAGCACCGCTACTCGCTCATCGGCCACTCGCCGCTCACCGAGATCACCATGCAGCAGGCCTCGCGCATCTCGCGCGAGCTGGGCCTGCCCGCCTACGTCGGCATGCGCAACTGGAAGCCCTACATTCACGACATCGTGCGGCAGATGAGCGCCGACGGGGTGACCCACGCGGTTGCCATCTGCCTGGCGCCGCACAACTCGCGCACCAGCGTCGGCCTCTACCGGCGCGCGGTGGTAGGCGAAACCGGCAAGGCTCCGTTTACGGTGGACTTCGTCAACGAATGGCACGCCGAGCCGCTGCTGATTCGCGCCTTCTCGGAGAAGCTGCGCGACGGCTGGTCGCGCGCCTGCCTGGAGGCCAACGCTCCGGTGCCGGTGCTGTTCACCGCGCACAGCGTTCCCACTCGCACCATTGAAGATGGCGACGACTACGAGCGCCAGACGCGCGAGACCGCCGAACTGGTGGCCGCCAGCGTTCCGGATATCGATGGAAACTGGCGCTTCGCCTTCCAGAGCCAGGGTGCCAGCGGTGGCGCATGGCTTGGCCCCACGGTGGAGTCGGTGATCGAAGAGCTGGCCGCCGCCGGACACAAGCATCTGTTCATGCAGCCCATCGGTTTTGTCTGCGACCACGTCGAGGTGCTCTACGACGTCGATATCGCCTTCAAGAATTTAGCCGCTTCCAAAGGCATCACGCTATCGCGCGCCGAGTCGCTGAATGACTCCGCATTATTTGCCCAGGCGGTGGCGCAGCTGGCGCGCAAGCGGTTGGCGGCTGCGGCCCAGCCAAGCTCCTAGGGCCGCGCCGAAGTATACGCAGCTACCGTTTGGGGAGCCGTAATGCTTGAGTGGTTATGGCGTGAACAGAGCACGGAGGAAATATCCGCGGCTACGTGGGGAAGGAGCTCTCCTCTTTTTCATTTGCTGCCATTCTTGCACGTCTGCATTTGCGCTTTGGCCTACGCATTAGGCAGCGAAGCAATCTGGGATCGGTTGTTTTTCATAGACTTTCCCATTTCATGGTTAGCGGTTGTCATATTTGGGTGGGCATTTAATCCTCATCATGCACTGTGCCTGCTGGGAACCGGATGGTGGTACTTCGTGGGCGATTACATTCGAGAGCTCTATGGATGGATCAAACTCACTAGGCGGAAGATTTCAACGATACCCAAAAGCTGATTCGAACTTATAAATAGCATGGCATTCGATTTGTAGGAGTTATCTAAATGCGTATTGCAATCATTGGCGGCGGCATCTCCGGACTGAGTGCGGCATATTATCTTGAGCAGGAGCGTGCCAAGGGCGCGCCCGTCGAGTACACGTTGTTCGAATCCAGCAGCCGGCTCGGCGGCGTAATGTTCAGCGACCGCATCGGCGACTGCGTGGTCGAAGGCGGTCCCGATTCCTTTCTCACCGAAAAGCCCTGGGCCGCGCAGCTGTGCGCCGAACTGGGCATCGCCGGCGACCTCATCGGCTCCAACGACGCGCAGCGCATCACCTACATCGTGGTCAAGGGACGGCTGATTCCCATGCCCGATGGGCTCATGTTCATGGTGCCCACTAAGCTCCTCCCCACGGCGCTGACCCCGCTGTTCTCCTGGGGCACGAAATTCAAGATGTTGGGCGAACTGCTGCATCCCCCGCAACCGGTGCATAAGGACGAAACCGTGGCGCAGATGGTGGAACGCCACTTCGGCTCCGAGGTGGTGGACCGCCTCGCCGACCCCTTGCTCTCCGGCGTGTATGGCGGCGATGCCGCGTCGCTGAGCGTGCGCGCGGTGCTGCCCCGCTTTGTGGAGATGGAAGAGAAGCACGGTTCGCTGTGCCGCGCCATGCTGGCCGGACGCAAGAAACTCGCGGCCATGCAGGCCGCAAAAGGCTACACACCTAAGCCGCTGTTCAGTTCGCTCAAAGGCGGCATGCAGCAGATGATCGACGCCATCGTGGCGCGGCTCGATCCGCAAAGCCTGCGCACCGGGAGCGCGGTAAGCGAGTTGAAGCGCAACGCTTCGGGCTGGGAGCTGACGACCGATCGCGGCACCGAACGCTTCGACGCCGTCATCTTCGCCACGCCCGCGCGCATCGCCTCCACCATGCTGGCCGGGATCGACCAGCAACTCTCCGGCGACCTGGGCGGAGTGCAGTACAGTTCCTCGATCACGGTGACGCTGGGCTACCAGCGCGACGATTTGAAGATGTGCCCGCCGGGCTTCGGCTTCCTGGTGCCGCGCAGCGAAGGCACGCGCATGCTGGCCACCACGTTTGTGCACACCAAGTTTCCCTTCCGCGCGCCGGACAACAAGGCGCTGGTGCGCTGCTTTTTGGGCGGCTCCAAAGACCAGGGCGTGCTGAAGCTGAGCGACGAGGAGATCACGGCGCTGGTGCGGAAGGAGCTCAAGCAGATCACCGGGTTGACGGCCGACCCGTGGTTTGTGAAGGTCTACCGCTGGGACCGCGCCATGGCACAGTACACGCCCGGCCACTTGGAGCGCATCGAGCGCATTGGCGCCACGCTGAAGCAGATGCAGAACCTGGCTATCGCAGGAAACTTCTATAAGGGCATCGGCGTGCCCGACTGCGTGCGCACCGGCAAAGAGGCCGCGCAGCAGATGGCGGCGCTGGCGCGCGAGGGACAAGCGACCAGGGCGTAAGCGTTCCTCCACAGATGCCGCTCCGGCCGCGGGCGCTTGGCGGCAACGATTGGTCATCTGGATAATCGTTTCGCGGGCGATGTTGATCGTTCCGGCAATGGTTGCGGGTAGGGTTGCGCAAAAACCCGCAACGATTATCTATTTTGCCATCCCAGGTTTCCCAACGATTAACCACGGAGTACATGGTTGGCGCGGTTTCCCGCTCGCCAGAGCTTGGGCGCGTGCGCTACCATCAAGCGCGATGGCGCGCATTCTGATTGTCGAAGACGAGTTGCATTTGGCGCAGGGGCTGCTGTTCAATCTTGAGGCCGAAGGGCACGAGGTTTCCGCAGTGGAGAGCGGCGAGCTGGCGCTGGACGCGCTGATGGAGCGCAACGAGCGCTATGACGCCGTGGTGCTGGACGTGATGCTGCCGGGCGTCAACGGCTTCGAGGTCGCCGACCAGCTGCGCGCGGCGCACAACTACGTTCCCATCCTCATGCTCACGGCGCGCTCGCGTCCCGAGGACGTGCTCAAGGGCTTTGCCTCGGGCGCCGACGACTATCTTCCCAAGCCATTCGAGTTGAGCATTCTGATTGCGCGGGTGCACGGGCTCCTGCGCCGCACGCAATGGCAGCGCGAGCAATCGGCCGAGGAGCGGCGGCAGCAGCCGCGCCCGGAGGCGAACCAGGCGGGCGGCGCGGAGGGAGCGCAGCCTGCAGGATTGTTGTCCGCGCCGGCCCCGCATGAGCTCTTCTGCTTTGATGGCCGCACGCTGGACTTTCACACGCTGGAGCTGAGCGGGCCGGCGGGAAAGATTCAGCTGACTCTGATGGAGGCGTCGCTGCTGCGCTACTTCATCGCGCATCGCAACCAGAACGTGAGCCGCAAGCAGATTCTGGAAGAGGTGTGGGGCCTGCACGAGGACACCGACACGCGGGCCATCGACAACTTCGTCGTGCGCCTGCGCCGCTATCTGGAGGACTCACCCGGCACGCCGAAATATCTGATCACGGTGCGCGGCATCGGATACCGCTTTCTGCCCGAGCGCGAGAGCGAGCCCGGTCCCAACGGGGAGTAAGAAACCAAGGACAACCGCAGAGTCATCTGCCAACTACGGCTACGCAGCCGGGTACGCGGCAAGTGGCGCCGCTCCGGCCGCGGGCGCTGGGCAGATATGGGGCACCCTCAAACACCCTCATATTCCATCTGAAATTACCAGGGGTCTCCCCAGCCCAGGCGCTTGAGGCGGCGCCAATCTTCTTTCTGCGAGCGGGTGACGGTGGCGGAGGCGAGCTGGCCTTCGCGGCAGAGCGTGAGCTGTGCGTAGCCGCTGAAGATGCGGGGATGACGCACGATGCGCGAGGGCGACTCGTCCTCATGCAGTGCGCGGGGAACGGGGCTGCGCACGAAAGCTACGTAGGAAAACTTTTCGTCTTCGTGGCCCAGGGTTGCTTCCTTGAGGCGGCGGTGAGTTGCGGTGCGCTCGATGCGCGCGGCGAAGTGGCACCAGTCGTTGCCAGCGGCCATGGGACAGGCGAGCGAGTTGGGACAGGGCGCGGCCAGCGTTGCACCAGCGCCGAGCAGAAGGGTGCGCGCGGCGAGGATGTTGGCAAAGCCTGCCATGGTTCCCGGCTCGACTACGATGAGAAGCTTGGCTGCGCGCGCCCAGGCTTGGCGGAGGAGTTCGGCGCGCCGGGCTTGGGCAAGTTCGTTGAGAGCGTAAGAGCAGACGACCAAGTCCCAGGTGCCTTGCGGCAAGGTGGTGGTGAGATCGCCGCGCAGCCAGTGGGTGTTGCGCAGGACGGCGTCGTCGGCGTGAGCAGCCAGCTTGCGCGCGAGTTCGATGAGATGGGGATCGCGCTCGATGGCGGTGGCGGAGTTGAGAGTGGGAAAGACTTTCGCGGCGGCCCAGAGAACGGTTCCGGGGCCGCTGCCGAGATCGAGCATGGAGTGGATGCCGGGATATTCGTTGCCACAAGCTTCGTGTGTCCAACTGAGGGCGGCGACGACGGCGGCAAAGGTTGCGGGCATGCGCACGGCGAGATAGGCGGCGCGCTGGAGGTCATCGGCGAGAGCCGCGGCGCTGCGCGAGCGCTAGGTTGGCGATAAGACTCACTGAGGCGCGCGGCGGCGGCGCGCAGGCGGGGGGCATCGAAGGCGGAGAGCTCCTGCTCGATGGCGAGGCGCAGCGAAGGGGGAAGCTGCATCAGCGGCTCCGCTGCGCTTTGCGGTAGGCGACGACGTTGCGCTCATGCTGCTCGAAGGTGCTGGAGAAATGGTGGCGTCCGCTGCCATCTCCGGCGGCGACGAAGAACAGGTAATCGGTTTGGTCGGGCTGCATGGCGGCCTTCAGCGAGGCCGCGCCGGGATTTGCGATGGGGCCCGGCGGCAATCCGGCAAATTTGTAGGTGTTGTAGGGCGAGTCGGATTGCAGATCGCTCTGGTAGATGGCGCCGCGATAGTTGCCCTGGAGCTCGGCGGCGTAGACGACGGTGGGATCGGCGGCGAGGTCCATGTGTTTGGCGAGGCGGTTGTCGTAGACGCTGGCGATCTCGGCGCGCTCGGCGGGGTCGGCGGTTTCCTTTTCGACGATGGAGGCGAGGGTGACGAGGCGGTGCGGGTCCGGTCCAAGGCCGAGCGATTGCGACTCTTTTTGGAAGCGGTGGACCATGATGGCGGCCATATCGTGCATGCTCATGATGCGGGAGAACTGGTAGGTGTCGGGGAAAAGATAGCCTTCGAGCGAGCGGGCCTGCGGGTCGATGGCGCGGACCAGCGCAGTATCTTGCGTGGCTTCGGCGACGAAGTCCTCTTTTTTGCCGAGGCCCGCGCCTTGGATGGCGGCTCCGATTTCGAAGATGTTGTAGCCTTCGGGGACGACGACGGTGCGGATGACGGCGTCGCCGCGCGCGATGCGGTCGAAGACCTGGAGCGTGTTGGCGGCGTGCGTGAAGCGATACTCTCCTGCCCGGAGGCGGCGCTGCGGCTGCAGGTAACGCAGGAGTTGGAAGGCGAGCCGGCTGCGCACCACGCCCGCGTTTTCGAGCTGGGCGGCTATGGCCTTGGATGAGGAACCGGTGGGAAAGAGCAGGTCTTGCGTCTGCGGCGGGGCGAGCGGAACGAGCAGCACCCAGGCCAGCCAGAGAGCCGCGGCCAACAAAAGAAATGCGAGGAAGCGACGCATATGTTCCTAGTGTAGATGAGGGCAAGAGATCAGGTTTCAAAGTTTAAGGTTTCAAGGTTTCAAAGTAAGAGCAAAAGCGCGAAGTTTCGCGGTAAGAGTGCACGTCCGAGGGTTTAACCTTGAAACCTTGAAACTTTGAAACCTTGAAACTTTGTAACGGAAGGCGGAGAGACGAATGGAGTTCATGGAACTGGTGCGGGCGCGGCGCTCGGTGCGGCGGTATCGCGGGGAACAGGTGCCTGCGGAACTGGTGGCGCGGGTGTTGGAAGCGGTGCGGACGGCGCCGACGGCGGGGAATTTCCAGGCCTATGAGATTTACCTGGTGAGCGGCGCAGAACGGATGCAGGCGCTGGCCGGAGCCACGTTCAATCACGATTGGATTGCGCAGGCTCCCATGGCGCTGGTGGTGTGCACCCATGCGGCGCGCTGCCAGTACGAACCTAAAGAGCACTGGGCGCTGCAGGACGCCAGCATCGCCACCACGTTGGCGCATCTGGCGCTGGCCGACCTGGGATTGGCGAGCTGCTGGGTGGGCGCGTTTCTTCCGGCGAAGGTTGCAGCGGTGGTGGAGGCCTCTGAGGGACACGTTCCGATGGCGGTGCTGCCGTTCGGGTATGCGGATGAGGTTCCGCAGGATTGCGGACGGCGCGCGGTAGAGGCGTTTGTGCACCGGCGGGAGTAGAGGCAGGAGCCAAGTCAAAAGCCCCACATCTGCTAACTACGGCCGATAGGGGGCACCTGGAATGTATATCTCTGCGATTCAGGCGCGGGAGCGGGTGCGCTGTTCGGATTTGTAGGTCTGGATGCGCTGGCGCATTTCCATCAGCTTGTTGACCTGCTCGGCGGCCAGGGGACGCTCGCAGCCGAGCTGCTTGACGACCAGCGCGATCTTGGCGAAGTGCTCCACGGTTTCCATGTTGAGGTAGGCCTGCATGAGGTCGCATCCGTAGGTGACTACGCCGTGATTGGCCATGAGGACGGCGTCGTGATCGGGGATGAACGGCTCCAGGGCCTCGGAGAGCTCAGAGGTGCCGGGCGTTGCGTAATGGGCCAGGGGGACGCCGCCGAGCGAGAGCAGGACTTCACTGATCAGGGCCTGGTCGAGGGCGAGTCCGCAGGCGGCAAAGCCGGTGGCGGTGGGCGGATGGGCGTGGACCACGGCGTGGATGTCAGGCCGCATGGAGTAAATGGTCAGGTGCATGCCGATTTCGCTGCTGACGTCGCGGAAGCCGGCCAGGCGGCGGCCGTGCACGTCCACCACGACGAGGTCTTCGGTGGACATCATGCCCTTGCTGATGCAGGTGGGGGTGATGAGGATGGCGCCATCGGGGAGGCGCGCGGAGATGTTGCCGTCGGTGGCGGCGATGAGGCCGCGTTCGTGCAGCATTTTGCCGATGCGGAGGATTTCCAGCCGGGATTCGTGCTCGCTCATTACGGATTCAACCCAGTGCCAATTTGCCCGCTCTCCGCCATAGTACCGTAGCCGACAGCGCGGCGCCACACTTAACTGTGAAGCCAGGATCAATCCTTGGGTGGCCCTATAATCGTGAGCGTGCTGGTTTCCGACTTCGATTTTCATCTACCACAGGAACTGATTGCGCAGTTTCCGCCGGCTGAGCGCGCCGCCGCGCGGATGCTGCATCTGACCGGCGACGGCCGGCGGGACACGGTTTTCAGCGAGTTTCCGGAGCTGCTGCGGGCCGACGACCTGCTGGTGTTCAACGACACGCGGGTGCTGCCGGCGCGGCTGTTCGGGCACCGCAGCGGCCGCCGGGCGCAGCGGCTGAGCCCGCATAATCCGGCGTCGCGGGAGTTTTTGCAGGGGCGGGTGGAGGTGCTGCTGACCCGTCGGCTGCCGGCGGACGCTGGGGAACAGCTGTGGCAGGCGCTGGTGCGGCCGGGACGGAAGATTATGCCGGGGGAGCGGCTGTACTTTGGAAACTCCGAAAATTCCCTTTTAGAGGCTGAGGTGCTGACGCGGGGCGAATTTGGGGAGCGGACGCTGCGGTTTATGCCGGTGCCGGATTTTTTTGCGCGGCTGGAGCGGCTGGGGCACATTCCGCTGCCGCCCTACATCGACCGCGAAGACACGGCAGAGGACCGCGAACGCTACCAGACGGTGTTTGCCGGGGAGTCGGGGTCGGTGGCGGCTCCCACGGCGGGGCTGCACTTTACCGGGGAGATTTTGCAGCGCATCCGGGAGCGGGGAGTGGAGACGGCTTCGGTGACGCTGCATGTGGGGCTGGGGACGTTTGCCCCGATTCGCACCGAGGTGGTGGAGGAGCACAAGATTCACACCGAGTGGTACCAGATCTCCGGGGAGACGGCGGAAAAGATTACTCGGGCTAAGCGCGAGGGGCGGCGGGTGGTGGCCGTGGGAACGACAACGGTGCGGACGCTGGAATATGCGGCGGGCGGGGCTTCGGCGGAAAGTCAAAAGCAAGATCAAGAGCAAAGTCAACTGCCCCACACAAGCCAACAGAGGGCTTGTATGGGCCACCCGGTCATCGCGCCACATTCGGGCGAGGCGGATATTTTTATCTATCCGGGATACCGCTTCCGGGTGGTGGATGCGATGCTGACCAATTTTCATCTGCCCAAGAGCACGCTGCTGATGCTGGTTTCGGCCTTTGCGGGGCGCGAGCGGGTGCTGGCCGCGTATGAGCACGCGGTGCGCGAGCGCTATAGGTTTTTCAGCTACGGGGACTGCATGTTTATCGAGTAGGCGAATTCTGTGACCGCTCGCGGTTGCCTTGAGCGTGGCACCGATGCGCCCGGCATCTTGCATGGGGTCGGTGCAGCGATCTATGCTGCTCACCAATGCGATTCCAGACGATCCTGTGTCTTTTTCTGATTGCGGTGATGGGCGGCGTGGTGTTTGTGGGCGCGCTGGGCATGGCCAACGCTTTCCCCAAGCAGGATCTGGCCGGGTATTGGGCAGCGGCGCACCTGGCTACCCGGAATCCGTATTCCGTGCAGGCGGTTAAGGATTTTGAGCGATCCATTGGCAATCCCAACACCGTGCCTCCCATGGTCAGAAATCCGCCCTGGGCCATCGTGCTGGTGCTTCCGTTGGCCTGGTTCAGCTACCAGACGGCATTCGCGCTGTGGACGGTACTGAGCATTGTGGTGGTTGTGGGTTGTGCCCGTGTGGCGTGGAATCTCTATAATCCTTCGCCCTCATTGGCCCCGGCGTTTCTTTCCCTGCTCTTTGGGCCCACGATATGCCTGCTCATGCTCGGCCAGGTTACGGTTCTGGTGCTTTTGGGTATCACCGTATTCCTGACCCAGGTGGAGCGCCGGCGGGATTGGCTGGCGGGTGCATCGCTGCTGCTGATTCTGCTGAAGCCTCACATCGCGATTTACTTCCTGCTGGCGGTGGTGTTGTGGACCATGCAAAGCAAGCGCTGGACGATCCTGGTGTCTGGGGCGCTCGCCGTGGCCGCCGCTACGGTTGCCGCGCTCGCCATCAATCCGCACATCTTCCTGCAGTACCTTGAACTTGTCCGGCAGTTTGCACATGAGACGGAAACTTATCCGAACCTGGGAGGACTGCTCTACACCGCCACAGGCCATCATGGCTGGGCGGTGCTTCCACAATTGATTGGAGCGGTTTGGCTGGCATTCTATTGGAGAAGGCATGGAGCCGATTGGGAGTGGCAGACCGACGGCGTACTGGTGCTGCTGGTTTCGGTGGTGTGCAGCTATCACAGCTTTCCGTACGACGAAATTCTGTTTTTGCCGGCATTGATGGCGGCCTATGCCAATGGGAATCGCCGGAATTTCCTGGTGGGATTTGCCGCGGCGAATCTCGGATATTTGCTTTACCTGTCGAAGATTGCGGGACATTTTGGATACAACCAGATCTTCCTGTGGTGGACGGCCAGTGCGTGGCTGATTACGTATCTTGTCAGCCGGAGGCCGCGAGTGCGCGTTCCGTTGGCATCTCCCCTGGATGTGGCTGGCGTGGCCGATCACCCGTAGAGCGCGCTGGCTGGTGCCCGAGTTGCAAGCCGAAGCGCGGCGTATTTGTTAGCATTTCATCGTGACTGCCAAGAAGAAATCCGCCGATTCCGATGCCGTAGCTGAAACGCGCACGCCCACGCTGCCTCCTACGTTACCCCCACAGGGCAAGGGGCGCGTCTTTTTGATCGATGCGTACTCGTTTGTCTTCCGCGCCTATCATGCGATGGCACGGCAGAGACCCATGTCCACGCGTAGCGGGCTGCCGACGGCGGCTACATTCGTATTTGTAAATATGCTGAACAAGCTGCGCAAGGACTTCCATCCCGAATACATTGCGGCGGTCTTCGACATGGGGCCGAGCTTCCGCGAGGCGCAGGCCGAGGCCATGCCAGCGCAGAAGAAGCGCGACCGCGAGACGGGCGAGATGGTGGAGGTTGCGTATGCGGGCTACAAGGCGAATCGCGCCGAGATGCCCGAGGATTTAAGGCAGCAGATCCCGTACATTCATCGTGCGCTCGATGTGTACCGGATTCCGATTCTGGGGCGCGAGGGCTTCGAGGCTGATGACGTGATCGGCACGCTGGCGCGCCGGGCAGCCGAGGCTGGTTACGCGGTGTATGTGGTGAGCAGCGACAAGGACATGCTGCAGCTGGTGGACGGAAATGTTTGTGTGCTGAACCCTCCCAAGGACAATTTGATTTGCGACCGCGCGAAGGTGGAAGAGCTGCTGGGAGTGACGCCGGAGCAGGTGATCGACCTGATGGCGTTGCGCGGCGACTCGATTGACAACGTACCGGGCGCTCCGGGGATAGGCGACAAGGGATCGGTGGAGCTGATACGGCAGTTCGGCACCTTGGACGCACTGCTGGCGCGGGCGGACGAGGTGCAGAAGAAGACGTATCGCGAATCGCTGCAGCAGAACCGCGAGATGATTCTGCTGAGCAAGGAGTTGGTGACCATCGATTGCAATGTGCCGATTGCGTTTGAGCCGGAGCAGATGCGGGCGAAGGATCCGGACGTGGCGGCGGCACGCGAGCTGTTTGGCGAGCTGGAGTTCACCACCTTGCAGAAGGAGTTCCTGGCGGCGGGCGATGCGGTGGGTGAGACCCAGTACGGCGAGCTGACGCACGAGGCGCTGGACAAAATGGCGAAGGCGCCGCTGGTGGCGATTGCGCTGAGTGCGGCGGTGCGGCTGAGCGAGGCCGAGAGTGCCGTCTCGCGGGACAGTGTGGCGGAAGAAGCCGAAGAGCCGGAGCAGGGTTCGCTGGGGCTGGGTGAGGCGGTGGTTGCTGCTGCGGAGGTTGTGGCTGCGCAGACCGCGGAGCGGCAGCAAATTGCGTTCTCAATCCAGGAGGCGGAGAGCTACACGGCGGAGTTGGGCGGCGAATACGGCGCGCGCATCATGGAGTTGCTAGCCGATGCGAAGGTGGCGAAGGCAGTGCACGATGTGAAGTCCACGCTGCATGCGCTGAGTGGGAGTGGGCTTGACCTCGCTGCGGTGGATCAGGACACCATGCTGTACTCGTATCTACTGGACCCGACCTACAGCGCGCATACGCTGCCGGAGGTGGCGCTACGGCGGCTGGGGCTGAAGCTCGGCGGATCGCTGGCCGAGGCGGCGGATATGACCCTGCGGCTGGCGGGTGTGCTGCGCGCCGAGGTGGAAGCCGATGCGGAGTTGGCGCGGCTGTATCGCGAGATCGACCTGCCGCTGGCGTTTGTGCTGCACGGCATGGAGCAGGCGGGAGTGCAGCTCGACTGCCAGGTGTTGAAGGAGATGTCGGCGAAACTGGCGGGCGATGTGAAGCGGCTGGAGCGCGAGATTCACCAGATGGCCGGGATGGAGTTCAACGTGAATTCGCCCAAGCAGCTGGGCGATGTGCTGTTCAACCGGATGGGGCTGCCGCGGCCATTTAAATCGGGCAAGGGGAAGGTCGTTTCGACGGCGCAGGATGTGCTGGAGGGACTGGCCGCCGAGCATGAGATTGCGCGGCGGGTGCTGGAGTTCCGGCAGCTGAGCAAGCTTAAATCGACATATATCGATGCATTGCCGTTGCTGTGCCGCAACGGGCGGCTGCACACCAGCTTTAACCAGACGGTGGCGGCCACCGGCAGGCTGAGCTCGACCAATCCCAACCTGCAGAATATTCCGATCCGCACCGAGCTGGGGCGGGAGATCCGCGCGGCGTTTGTGGCCGCCGAGGGCAAGCAGCTGGTGGCGGCCGACTATTCGCAGATCGAGCTGCGGCTGCTGGCCCACTACTCGCAGGACCCGCTGCTGCTGGAGGCATATCGCACGGGCAAGGACATCCATGCGCTGACCGCCTCGGAGGTCTTCGGCGTGCCGCCGATGCTGATCGACGCCGAGCAGCGGCGCCGGGCCAAGGCGGTGAACTTCGGCATTGTGTACGGGCTTTCGCCGTTTGGACTGGCGCAGCAGTTGGGGATTGAGCAGAAGGAAGCGAAGCGGTTTATCGATGCGTATTTTGCGCGCTACGTGGGAGTGCGCGGCTTTATCGACCGCACGCTGGAGCAGGCGCGGCGCGATGGCTTTGTGCGCAACCTGTTTGGACGCAAGCGTCCGATTCCCGACCTTGCGAGCAAGAACCCGAACCTGCGCGGCTTTGCCGAACGGACGGCGGTGAACACTCCGCTGCAGGGGACGGCGGCGGACCTGATCAAGATCGCGATGCTGCGGCTGGAGGCCGAACTGCGCGGGCGCGGGCTGCGGCCAGGATGCTGCTGCAGGTGCACGACGAACTGGTGCTGGAGGCTCCGGTGGCCGAGGTGGAGACCGTGAAGGCGCTGGTGAAGGAGTGCATGGAAGGCGCATGTGAGCTGAGCGTTCCGCTGGAGGTGGAGGTGAGCGCGGGCGGGAACTGGCGCGACATGGAATGAGAGGGGGCGAGCTGGGCAGTAATTGTACCGGTAATTTGCGCCGATTGCTCCGCTCATGCCATATTGTTGCGAGCGCACACGGGGTGAGTGGCGGTCATGCCTTTCAAGTACCGGATCCTTTTCGTGGACGATGACGAGCGTCTAAGAGACTTGGCCAAGGCGATTCTGGAATCGCATGGCTATGAGGTGCTGTGCGCCAAAGACGGTTTCGACGGACTGGCCGCGCTGAAGGATTCGCTCCCCGACCTGATTATCTCCGACCTGCAGATGCCGAAGATGGACGGGTTTGAGTTTCTATCCGTGATCCGGCAGCGCTTTCCGTATCTGCCGGCGATTGTGATCAGCGGAGAGTTTACCGGCTTTGATGTGCCCCACAGCGTGCTGGCCGATGCGTTCTTCGAAAAGACGCAGTACACGCCGGACCGGCTGATGGCGCAGATCGCCGCCCTGGTGCGGAAATCTCCGCTGCGCCCGCACGAGGGCAAGCCGAAGGCTCCGGTGTGGATTCCGCATGCCGAGAGCGAGCGCGTCTCGGTGACCTGCACCAACTGCCTGCGGACCTCTTCGATTCCGGCGCCGCCCAAGTCCGGTGCTCACAGCGCGGCGTGCGAATACTGCTCGTATATGGTGCAGTTCCAATCGCCGTAGGCGGGGCGATTGCTATCATCGCATCGAGAAAGGGACCGAACTATGGGACAACTGGATCGGATCACCCAACAGCCCGGCGTGATGGGCGGCAAGGCCTGCATCCGGGGCATGCGGGTCACTGTCGGGATGATTCTTGGGCAGATTGGTGCCGGACGCACGGTTGAGCAGCTTCTCGCCGACTATCCGTACCTTGAGCGTGAGGACGTCCTGCAGGCGATCCGGTATGCGGCGTGGCGGGCGGAAGAACGCGAGATCATGCTGACAAGCGCATGAAACTGCTCCTGGATATGAACCTTTCGCCGCGCTGGGTTGGCCTGCTGGCGGAGGCGGAGATCGCGGCAGTACATTGGCGCGATGCAGGTGCCCACAACGCCTCCGACGTGGAAATCATGGATTACGCGCGGGCGAATGATTATGTTGTGCTTACACATGATCTGGACTTTGGCGCCATTCTTGCGGCCACGCAAGGAACCAAGCCCAGTGTGGTGCAGATACGGGCAGCAGATGTGAGTCCGGAAACGATTGGCCAATCGGTCATAGCAGCCCCAAGGCAAATGGAATTCGAGCTTGAGACAGGCGCGCTGATGACGGTTGATCCGCAACGCGCGCGTCTGCGCGTATTGCCATTGCTGTCGAGGGCTGAGGAGTCCTAACCTCACGGCCGGTTACCAAACCTATTGCGCTAGATTCCGATAGCCTGCTGCAGCGCCTCCGCGATGGCGAGGGCGTGGTGGTGCATGAGGGCTTCGCTTTCGGCTTCGATCATGACGCGGGCGAGTCTTTCGGTGCCGGAGTAGCGGACGACGACGCGGCCGTTGCCGTCGAGGGCAAGCTCCGCGGCGTGGATGGCGGCGGCGACCGTGGGGAGTTGGTGCATCGGAATTTTCTCGCGCACCTTCACGTTGCGGATGACCTGGGGGAAGACCTTGAATTCGGCGGTCAGATCGTGCAGCGACTGGCCGGAGCGGGCGACGACTTCCAGGACGCGCAGGGCGGTGAGCAGGCCGTCGCCGGTGGTCGAGTCGGCGTCCATGAACAGGATGTGGCCGCTTTGTTCGCCGCCGAGGGTGGCGCCGGTTTTCTGCATCTCTTCCAGCACATATTTGTCGCCGACGTTGGAGCGCAGCATTTGGATGCCATGGGCGTGCAGAGCTTTTTCCAGGCCCATGTTGCTCATGGTGGTGGCGACCACGGTGTTGTGGGCGAGGCGTCCGCGGGCCTTCATGTCGCGGGCGGCGATGAGCAGAACGGCGTCTCCGTTGATGACGTTGCCCAGCGAGTCGCAGAAGAGGGCGCGGTCTGCGTCGCCGTCGAGGGTGATGCCGATGTCGAACTGGCCGGGACGGCGCGAGCAGTTCGGCGGCGACGTGTTCCGGGTGCAGGGCTCCGCAGCCAGCGTTGATGTTGCGTCCGTCGGGCGAGGTGTGCAGGGCTACGGCGGGAATACCGAGGCGGGCGAAGAGCTCGGGGGCGATGGCGCTGGCGGCGCCGTTGGCGCAGTCGATGAGGACGCGGAGAGACTGGAGACTGGGCACATCTACTGTCCCCACATTTGCCAAAGGAGGCTTCGCAGCCGGGCACGCGGCAACCGATGCCGCTCCGGCCGCGGGCGCTGGGCAAATATGGGCCACCACGGAGTTCGCTAGCCAGAGTTCGTAGTCGGCACGCAGCTGGGCATCGCCGGGGAGGATTTGGGCCATGAGGCTGGCTTCGTCGTGCTGGTGGGCGGTGAGCAGGTCGATGTGCTCGAAGATTTCGGCTTCGATCTCCTGCTCGATCTGGTCGGCGAGCTTCATGCCGTCGGGGCCGAAGAGCTTGATGCCGTTGTCCTGCCAGGGATTGTGCGAGGCGGAGATGACGACGCCGGCGGCAAAGCCGTGGGTGCGGGTGAGATAGGCGACGCCGGGGGTGGTGAGCACGCCGGCGCTGGCAAAGCCGCATCCGGCATCAGACAGGCCGCGGGCCAGGGCTTCGGCGATCCAGGCGCAGGATTCGCGGGTGTCCTGCCCGAGGACGACGCGGGCGTGGGCGGAGCGGCGCACCAGGCGGGCGCCGCAGGCGCGTCCGATGGCGTAAACGGTGGCGTGGTCGAGGGGATATTCGCCGGCGATGGCGCGAATGCCGTCGGTTCCAAACAGTTGCCGGATATGGGTCCGGGGAGGCATGGCCAAGTTAGTGGGCTCCCGCTTTCGAGATGGATTTTGCGCTGACGATGGTGACTTGCACGGCGTTGGAGCCGGAGATGTGGACGAGCGGATCGGGCAGATAGGCCCGAGTGTCCAAGGTGGACTGCCCGGCGATTCCGGTGATGTCCACCGGGTCGGTGAGGGCGTTATCGATGGCATCAACGTGGCGCGACGGGCCGGTGAGGGTGACGGTGGACGGGATGACGGTGATCAATTCGATGCCGTATCCGGGGGGCAGGGTTCCAACGATGCGCGGCTTGACGGCGACCTGGCGGGTCTCCGGCGTGTCGAAGTCCAGGCGCAGCCGCGAGGGAGTGATTTGCAGGACGTCGACATTTTGAGGAACATGCACTTGTTCGGCGGTGATGTCATAGGTGTGTTCGCCGGTGGTGGCGCCGCGCAGGTCGATCACTACGTGCACGCTCTCGGCCTGAAGATCGCGCAGCACGCGGGCCGGGCCGCGCAGCCAAACCTGCGCCTGGGGAGCGACATCCGAAGCGAAGTCGAGGTTCTTGGGCGGCTCGGAGAATTCGATCGGGACGCGCACGGAGATCTCCGCGACCGGTTCGTGGGCGACGCCGTACCACATGAGGATGGCAATGATCAGCGACGTAATCTTGAGCAGGGCGTTGTCGAAGATGAGATGGCGGAGGCGCGAGATCACGGCTGGTCATCTCCTTTGTGGGGCTGCTCGGAGAACGGCAGATCGCAGACATCGCCAGGGGCGTAGCTCTCATTGTCAGAGCCGGGGATGGGGAAGAAGTGCGCCGACTGCGGGGCGTAGCGCATCAGCAGCTCGCCCAGGCGGGTGCGCAGGCGCTCGGGCGTGACACGCTCGACCTGGCCGGCGACGGCGATGCTGATTCCGCCGGTTTCCTCCGAGACGATTACCGAAACCGCGTCGGTCTCCTCGGTGATGCCGATGCCGGCGCGATGGCGGGTGCCGAGTTGAGTGGAGAGCAGCGGATTCATGGACAGCGGCAGGAAGCATGCGGCGGCGGCCACGCGGTCGCCCTGCAGAATGACCGCGCCGTCGTGCAATGGGGCGCTGGGACGGAACAGAGTTGCCAGCAGTTCGTAGGAGAGATGGGCGTCGAGCGCGACTCCGCTCTCGATGTAGGTGCGCAGGCCGACCTCGCGTTCAATGACGATCAGCGCGCCGGTCTGATCCTGGGAAAATGCGCTGGCCGCCATGACGACATCGTCATACACGTCGCTGGCCTCGCTCTGGGTGACGCGGGAGCGGGTGATGTTGCGGCCCAGGCGCGACAGGGCCTGGCGGATCTCCGTCTGGAAGATGACGATGAGCGCAAAGATGCTGTAGGGCAGGATGGTGCCGACCAGCCAGTCCAGGGTGCGCAGATCGGTGAGATGGGCGATGTAGAAGGCAATGACCAGCGCGCCCGCCCCGGTAAGCATGGGAACCGCGCGTGTGCCCCGCACCAGCAGCAGAAACTGGTAGATGAGAAAAGAGACGAGCAGAATGTCCAGAACGGAGCCGGCGGTCAGGTGCAGCGAGCCGGAAAAGTTCGGCAGCATTGGCGGGTCTCCTTTCTGGCGCGCTTCGTTCCGGAGCGCGGGATGTTCACAACATTGTAAAGCAGGCAAGCAGCTTGCACCGTGGAACTGGGATGGGGTGCCTTCCTGGAAATGTTTCCGGTTAGGTTCTACTGCCGGATTTCCCTACGTCCGTTTGCCGCCGGGCGCGTTATCGGGTGGGGTGTTGCCCGTGGATTCGACGCGGGCGCGGAGTTGGCCGCGGGACAAGCGGGCCTGGATCGGGTCGCCGGGAGCCAGCTGCGCAGCGTCTTTCACCAGCGCGCCCTGGGCGTCGAAGATCAGGGAGTAGCCGCGCTCCAAAATCGCCAACGGGGAGAGCGCGGCGAGCTGGGCGCTGGCCTGCTCCAGGCGCGCGCGGCGGCGCAGCAGGGATTGACGGGCGGAGGCGGCGAGCGCCTCAACCCGGGAGGCAAGTTCCCGCCGGCGCAGCTTGAGCTGCCGCCGCAGATCGTGCTGGCCGAGGCGCGAGACGGCCAGATCGACGCGGCGGGCGCTCGCCGCGAGACGGGTGCGCATCAGGCTTTGGAGGCGGAAGCCGAGGTCGTCCAGCCGCTGCTGACGGCGGGCGATCGCGTCCTGCATGCGGGCGAAGACACGGTTGGCTTCGAGCGAGCCCAGCTTCTGGCGCTCGTAGAGCAGCTTGTACTGCGCGGCGCGGCGCAGGCGCTCGCGCAGCAGGCTGACACTCTCGCCGAGCTCCTGCTGGGAGCGGACGACGATCTCGGCGGCGGCCGACGGCGTGGGGGCGCGCAGGTCGGCCACAAAGTCGCAGATGGTGAAGTCGGTCTCATGGCCGACGGCGGAGATGGTGGGAATTTTGCTGGCGGCGATGGCGCGCGCCAGCGACTCGTCGTTGAAGGCGGCGAGGTCCTCGATGCTGCCTCCCCCGCGGGCGATGAGGATGACATCGACGGCGAAGTCAGATTGCGACTTCTCTCGCTCCGAATTAAAGAAGCGGATTCCGGCGGAGACCTCGGCGGCGGCGGTGGTTCCCTGCACTTGGGCGGGGTAGATGAGCACGTTGAGCGACTGGTGGCGGCGGGCGAGGACGTTGAGGATGTCTCGAATGACGGCGCCGCGCGGCGAGGTGATGACGCCGATGCGCCGGGGCAGCAGGGGCAGCGGCTTTTTGCGATCCTGGGCAAAGAGTCCCTCGGCGGCGAGCTTGGCCTTGAGCTGCTCGAAGGCGACCTGGAGGGCTCCGGCGCCCATCGGCTCCATGTATTCAGCCAGCAGCTGCATTTCGCCGCGGGCCTCGTAGAGGGTGACGCGCCCGCGGGCGATGACCTGCATGCCGTTCTGCGGCTTAAAGCGCAGCAGGCGCGCCTGGGCGCGGAACATGACGACGCGGAGCTGGGAGTCGCCGTCCTTTAGGGTGAGGTAGAGATGGCCGCTGTCGGCGGGGCGGTAGTTGGAGATTTCGCCTTCGACCCAGACGTCGGGAAATCCCTTCTCCAGATGGGTGCGGACGGAGGTGACCAGTTCGCGCACGGCATAGATGCGGCGCGCGGGCGCTTCGGCGGAGAACTCGAAGGCGAACTGGGGCGAATCGTCCACGGGGAAAGTTTAGCGCCGGAAGCTGCGCAGGAGCCAGAGGATCAGCGTGAGAACGAGGCTGAGAATGATGGAGGTGGCGAGGGGGAAATAGACCTGCGTGTGGCCGCTGCGGCTGCGCCATTGCAGGTCTCCGGGGAGGCGACCGAAGGGCAGGCCGAGGCGCGAGGAGACAAGCAGCACCGCACCCAGGAGCATGAGGATGAGGCCGATGCCGAGGAAGGTTTTGCCCAACTCCGCCATGGGGAGATTGTAGCAAGGGCGGGACGGGCACGGAGAGCCAGGGCAAAAGCAAGGGCAAGGTCAACTACCCCACTCAAGCCAACAGAGGGCTTGAATGGGCCACCCGATCAAAGGCTACGTTTGCGCCTACAGGGAAAGCGTTTCGGGCGCGGAATCTAGCTCGGAGTGAAATCGGGCGGAGCCTGCGGCTTCCTCCGGGTTCGGCAGATGGCGGCGGTAGGCATCATAGACCGAGTTGAAGACCGCGTCCCAGGAGGCGCGCTGGGCACGCTGGCGGGCGGCGACGGCCATGTCGGACTGCAGCGAGCTGCTGGCGACGAGGCGCAGCACGCTGGCGTTGAACTCCTCGTCGTTGGGGCAGACGAAGCCGCAGCGTTCGTGATCGACGATGAACTTGGGGCCTCCCTTGTCGGTGACCACGGCGGGAACGCCGGAGGCCAGCGCTTCCAACACCACGTTGCCGAAGGTGTCGGTCTCCGAGAAGAAGGCGAACAGGTCCATGTTGGCGTAGGCGCGGCTGAGCTGCTCACCGCGCAGCACGCCGGTCATCTCGACGTTGGGAATGTTCTGGCTAAGCCACTTTTCCTCGGCGCCGTGTCCCACGAAGACGAACTTGACGTGCTGGTAGCCGGCGGCTTGGACGGCTTTGGCCAGGTGGGCGAAGCTGCGGACTTTTTTCTCCGTGGAGAGCCGCCCGACGTAGCCTATGACGAACTGGCCGTCGTTGCCGCGGGTGCGGTGCGCGGGGTTGAACAGGGCCAGGTCGACGCCGCGCTCCATCAGCGAACAGGGCTTGCCGGAGGCGGCGCGCAGCATTTCGATGAGCTCCTGGTTGGGAGCATAGTGGAAGCGGGCCGCCTTGTAATAGAGCACGGCGAGGCGGAAGCTGAGGCGTTCGATGGTCTGCAGCAGATTGGCGCGCGGGGCGCCGGAGAACCAGCGCGGCAGGATGAGATCGGCGCGGCGCGCGGCGTACTCGTGAATGTTGGTCTGCCAGGAGGCGGCAATGGGGATTCCGAGATTGTGGGCGATCATTGCGCCCATCATTCCGATGTCGCCGGGACCGGTGATGTGCACCACTTCGGGACGGAACTCGCGGAGCGCTTTGACCACCATCTTGTGGTAGCGAAACAGCACCAAGGTGGCGTCGAAGCCGAGATCTTTTTCCACGCTGAAGGCGAGCGGCCCGCGCTGCAGATCGAGGCGCGAAATGGTGCCTTCCTGGCGGAACTCCGTTTTGGCGGCGGCGCTCACCACCAGCATGGGGAACCGGTTGCGGTGGACGTAGGCGACCCAGTTGCGGCAGGTGTTGGCCACGCCGTTGATTTCGTTGAGAGAGTCAGGAAAAAGTGCAACGCGTACCGGCCGGCCGGACATCAGGCGCTTTCCTCTTGTCCTGTGATGCCGGGCATCTGGCCTGTAGGTTGTCCGCCGAAGAAGCGCAGGGCGTTGAGCAGTTTAGTTGACTCCGCAAGGCGGGCGACGCGCAGGATTCTCTCCAGAAAGAGAGGGCTGTATGCCCAGAGCGCGCTGATCGGCCTGACGACACCGTCGGGGCCGGGATGATAGGTGCGCTGGTCCCAGCGGCAGGCCCCATCGGCGTGCTCCGGATATTCGCGGATGGCGTCGAGGAAGGTCTGGTAAAAACGGGCGAAGATGGGCTCGTTGTATTGCGGCATGAAGAGCATTTGGGTGGTCCGCTCGACGCGCAGTTCGTGGACCCACTCGCTGAAACAGGCGGCGTTGGTGAGGTTCAGGTTAGCGTTCGGCTCGCAGCCGTGGCGGTCGCCGCCGGAGACCAGCATCTGCTGCCACTTCGCCGCAATTTCAGCCACGCGGCGGTTCTCGTCCCAGCTCCGGGTGCCGTTCAACTCGAAGGCGCCCAGGGAGGCGTTATTGAGGGCGAGGAAGTCTTCGAAGTCCCGGGCAAACTCGGCGGCCGGAATGCCGTAGAGATTCCACAGCGGGTGGTTGAGGACGACCAGTACCTCGGGAATGGCATGCAGGGTGCGCAGCATGTCGCAGACGCGCTCGGTGCTGGGCTGGGTGGTGCAGGCCCTCAGCTCCAGGAACAATTCGCTGGCGCGCGCCGCGGGCAGATTGTGCACGCCCAGATGGAACTTGGAGGTCTGGAAGGGAACGGTCCATTCCAGGGAGATTGGCTCATTCTGCAGGGACGGCACCACGCGCAGCAGCATGGGGGCATCGATGCTGTCGTGATCGGAGAGCGAGACCAGGGCTTGCATCCCGAGTTTCTGCTCGATCTGATTCTTCTCCAGTTCGTAGGACGAGCGCGGGCACAGCGGCGGGGTCCAGTAGCCCCGGTCGAGGTCGATGCGAATGCCATGCTTGCCGGCCTTGGTATTGTGCGACTGCAGGAAGGCTCTCAGCAGAGGATGGGAGGCGAAGATGCGGTTGACGAACTCGAGACTTTCCTTGGAGCAACTGGTGTGGCTGTGAATGGAAACGCCGGTCTTGAATTGGCGGAAGAGCTTTTGGTCCCGGTCGTACCATGCGACTTTTGCTTGCAAGGCAGTTCTCCTGATGTGCCGATCGACCCTGCTTCCGGTTCTATCGCGCACTCGGAATTCGTTCTGTCTCTAGTATGGAGTAACTCGGGCGCGAATTTGATTACGGTATGGAAAATGAGCGATAAATAAATATTCACAATGCGTCCGGCGAGGGCCAGCGGGGCATTATTTACGAAAGTTTGACAGAACCGCAGAAGGAATTTTGCGAGAAATCCCCATTCTCAACGTATTCTATATCCATGGATCTATTCAAGGGTGAAGTGGCTCCGGCTGAGGTGGCCCCGGCGGTGCCGGCGCCGGTCTCTGTCGGGCAGGCACTGGGGGGACTGCTGCGCAACCCTTGGCAGACTCTGCTGCGCTGGAACCGCAAGGCGGCGCTGCTGAGCGCGCTGTTCCGCGGCGGCATTTTTCTGGCGGCTTCGCTCAAATCGCATCACGCGGGACGCTCCCACGCCGTGCTGGCCGAGGCGGCGTTTGGCGCGGCCTTCATGGGTTTCTTCGGCACGGTGACCCAGACGCTGCGCCTGGCCGAGCCGCAGTGGCTGGTGGAATTGCTGCTGGCGGGAGTCTTCCCGCTGCTGTTTCAGGTGGGCGACATCTGCTTCCACTCCGCCCTGGGAACGCAGGCGTTCCGCAGCGGCATGATCGCCTCGGCGATCTTCACCGCGCTCTCGGCGCTGTTCAACCTCTACATCATGCGCCGGGGAACCCTGCTGGTTGGGGAAGAGAGCAGTTCCTTCGCGCAGGACTTGATTGTGCTGCCCAAGCTGGCGGTGCTGTTCGTTGTCGCCGGAGTGCTGAAGGCGTGGAGCATTGCGGCGGGCATCGGCCGGGGGATTTCCGGCGACATGGCTTCATCCTGACGACAGCGTCAGGAAGAATATCTACACGGCTTCCGCGTTCCGGTCCGCCTAAGGACCCGCGCGGCAGCCCTCAGGAGTATTGCATGAACATTCAGCTTCGACCCTTCACCCTTATCACCCTGGCGCTGGCCCTGCTGCTTGCGGCCCCGGCGTTTGCCGCCGACAACGAGCCGATTGCGACCAGCACGGCGCTGGCCTCGGGAATGAGCGTGGACGAGATCGTCTCCCGCCTGGGGCAGCAGAACGCCCAGCGCGCCGCCGCACTGCACGGCTTTGAGGGCAAGCGCACCTACCGGCTGAGCTATCACGGATTTCCCTTCGGGCATTCAAGCGAGATGGAAGTGGTGGCGCACTACCAGGCGCCGGAGAACAAGAGCTTCGATGTGATCTCGGAAACTGGCTCGAAGTTGCTCCAGAACAAGGTATTGCGGAAGCTGCTGGAGAGCGAGGAGGAGGCGCAGCACGCCGACAATCAGCGCCAGACCTCGCTGACTCCCAATAACTATTCGTTTACGCTGCTGGGCTCGCGTCCCAGTCGGTATGGCGGCTGCTACCGGCTGGCGGTGGAGCCCAAGCGCGACAACAAGTTCCTTTATCGCGGAGAGATCTGCGTGAACGCGGCCGATTTCGCGGTGGAAAGCATCGACGCCGAGCCGGCCAAGAATCCTTCGTTCTGGATCAAGAAGACGCGCATCGAACATCGCTACCAGAAGATCGGACAGTTCTGGTTCCCGCTCTCCAACCATTCGGTGACCAACGTGCGGCTGGGCGGTACGGCGACCCTGAACATCGACTACACCGGATACGAAGTGCGCTGATTGCGACGCGCTGATTGCGACGCAAGGCAGAAGAACACAAGGGCCGGAGCGCAATGCTCCGGCCCTTGTGCGTTGACTGCGGATGGCTTTAGAAGTGGTAGATGAGCGCGATGGAAGGCTCGGCTACGTTCACCTTCACCCCGCTTCCGAAGCCGTCTGGGTTGTTGACGGTGAGGCCGAGATTGGGTTCACCGCGCACCAGTCCGCGATACTGCAGGCGGACGGCCCAGTGGTCGTTAAAGGGTAAGTCGGTTCCGAAGCCGTAGGCGAAGGCGGGCTTGAACTGGCTGGAGGGCGTCAGGCCGGTGGAGAAATTATTGTTCGGAGAAAAACGCACCATGCCTCCGCCGATCAGAAAGTACGGCTTCAGCTGCTCTTTGGCGGGCAGGCGAATAATGTAGCTGCCGATGACCTCGAAGTTGTTGGTCTGAACAAACTCAGGGTACTCAGCCGAATATTCGGAGTACTCGGTGTTGCGGTTGACCGAGATGGAAAGGTCGAAGGCGCTGTGCCGGCCAAAGTCGTAACGCACATCGCCCAGGGCGCCGATGGAATTCGAGGTGCTCTGGGTGGTGTTGTTGGTGCCGGAACTATTGATGGCGGCGGACCTGGTAAAGCTTGACCCGGGGAAGATTCCCTCGCCGCCGGCACCGATGGAAAGATTAGACAGAAAACCCTGCGCATGAGCCATGCCGCCCAACGCCAGTACGGTAATGAAAATCAGTTTATGTTTCAAAAGCCTCTCCTTTTACTTAGGGACAACCGCGACGAAGTTGGGAACCACGCCGAAGCTGGGAACCACGCCGACGGTTGCCGGGATTAAGGTGACATAGGTCGGCGGGTTCGTCGTGATCTCCTGCTGGACAAAATCTTCGGTTTGCGTTGCCAGATCGACGCGGTGCAGCAGGGCGCCGTTGGTGCTGTCATAGGTGCCGAAGTACAGCTTGGTGCCATCGGTTAATACGCCGCCGCTGAGCGGGACGACCGGATCGAAGGTGACTCCGCTGGCCGGGTTGGTAAGGGTGCTGAGGGTAATTTCCTTCTGGCCAACTACGTCGTAGCCATGAATGAAGAACTCCGGGGTTGCGCCCGCAGGATTCACTCCGGTGACGTATTCCTGCTCTCGCGCGGAAGAAAATGCGATCTGCTGGGCGGTGGATAGTAACGTCGAGGGCGCGGTGACGGGCGTATTGACGGTCACCGTAGAGGTACAGACGTTGCCCATCGTCCCGGCGGGCGCGGCCGGTGGGCTGGACGGACCGGTTAGGATGTCCACCGCCGAGCTGCTGGTAACCGAATAATCGAACCACGTGGTGCCGTCGAGCCCGAGCACGTGAGGCACGTCGCCCGGCAAGGTAGCGGTCGAGGGCAGGGCGGTGGTCGACAGGCCGTTGGTCACCGTGGAGATGTAGTTGCCCGGAACGGGCACCGGCTGCGTCGGCTTATCGTTGCAGGTGGAATAGGCAACCGTCTGGCCGCCGCTGGCAAAGAAGGACTGGCCGTCGGGCGTCCAGGCGAGCGAATTGACGTTGGTGCTGAGGCCGGCGTCCGCGGAGTTGATGTCGCTGATCGGCACGAAGGTATCGGCCTGGTACTCATAGACGCCGCCTGCGCCGCCGATCCAGAAGTTGGAGTCGTCGGGGGCAAAGGTGGCGGAGGTGATGTTGGGAATGTTGAAGCGCTGGGCCACCTTGGTTCCGGTGGTATCGATGAAGAAGACCAGGCTGTTGGCCACGTCGGACACCACGACGTAGCGGCTGTCCGGCGAGACGCCCAGCACGGCACCGGTGATCACGTCGGTGCTGAGTCCACCCGAGATGGGGAAGGCCCGCAGGGTTGGCTGATAGGTGGAGAGGTTCACCACGATCAGTCCGCCGCTGCTGCCCACATAAGCGTTGGCGCCGAGGGGGTCCACCACCAGCGAGTTGGGCACGTTGGCCAGCGAGACGGTCTGGATGAGCGACAGGGACGTGCCGTCATAGACCAGCAGGCGGTGCGCCGTGGTGGTGTCGTTGGAAAGCAAGGTTCCGGTGACCAGCACCGTGCTGCCGGTGGTGCCCTGCACGGTGGCGCCGACCACATTGCTGTAAACCGGATAGCCAAAGCCGGTGGTCTGGCCCGTGCCCGGTCCTGCCGGCGAAATGAAGTTTTGCACGGCGGCGTTGCAGTTGGGCGGCCCGCAGGAGGTCAGCATGGTGAAGCGTCCCGAGGTGTTGGCCGTGAGGGTTGAGGTCAGCGGCAGAAAGCTGGTAAAGCCGCCGATCAGCGGGTCGGAGGTGATGAAGGTCAGCGGCGAGGTGATCAGCGGGAGGCCGTTGGTGTCGGTCAGCGTCGCCGTGACATACGTCCGCTCCCCTTTGTTCAGCTCGGTCAGGTCGGCGGTGGTGAAAGGCCCTGTCGGCGTTCTGGAGGTGTAGGCCGACGTGGACAGCACGATGGATTGGGGCGGGCAGGTGACGAACGCCAGCGGCGCGCTGACGGTTCCATTCAGCGTGGCATAGACGTTGGCCAGGCCCGGATTAAGCGCGGCCACGACGCCGTATTGGCTGACCTCAGCCGCAGTCGCGTTGTCGGTGGTCCAGTTGTAGTCGTTGTTGTTGATACAGCCGGCTACGGCGGAGACGGAACAATTGGGGATCGCTTTGCCGTTGGCGTCCACGGCAGACGCCATGTATTGCACGGCTTTGTTTTGCGAGACGCATTGGGTCGCGGCCGGGTACTCGCCGGTGGGGACCGAATATGCGCCGTTGATGGTAACCGCCCCGGTGTAGACGGGAGCGCTCAAGGTGATGCTGCCGGCGCGGACATGCACCGAAACCAGGCTGGTGCCGCTGACGTTGTGGCTGGCATTGAAGGCCGTGATGGTTACGTATCCGGTGGGCAGGGTTGAGGTTGCGGTGCAGGTCTGGTAGAGCGAGTCCCACACTCCGGCGCAAACCTCTCCGCCGGGGGAGACGGTCACCCGCGGGTCGGAGGAATAGAACGAGAGGGTGGGCTGCGGCTTAAGCGGCTTGGGCACCGCGTTGTTCTTGGAGAGATCGACCGTCGCAATGATCGAAGCCCAGTCGCCGGCGTTCAACGTAAATTGGGTTGGCGATATGTCGATCGAATACACATCGACCAAGCCGTTGTTGATGCCGGGCTGGGTGCTGCTGCTGACGGAACTGCCGCAGCCGGCCAGCAACCCGGCAAAGCCAATCGCAATGAGAGTTAACCACCGGTTCATAGGCTTCATCTAGTGGATCGTGATCCAAGTCGGGGCGCTGAGCGTTCCAGTGCCTGGAAGGGGCACGGAGGGTGGGGTCAATGCCCTGAGCACGCCGCTGTTTTCGTTCACCGAGAATTGGTAGAGCAGGTTGGCGGACTCGGAGAGCACATACAGTGCGTTGAAGACCTTGGGCACGGCGGCAAACGACGCTCCCGAGCAACCGCAGGGGAACGGGGAGGCGGTGGAGGTGCTGATTCCATTGACGGTAACCAGATCGCCGAGCACCTCGGTTGGCTCGCCGGGAATGCCTGTGTTGCTGCTGGTGGCGATCTTGAATACGGAGATGCTGCTGCCTTGCGCCCCCCCCTGATTTAAGAGGAACAAATAGCGCGAGTCGCTCGAGGTCGAACCGCCCACCGGATTCAGCGGGAAATTGCCGGTGAGAAGGTCGGCGTTCTCATTGAACACCGGTGAGGTGCTCTGGCCGAGGATCGGCGACAGCACGCCGCTGGAGGCCACGGAATAGACATAGAAGTCAGGGCTATTGCCTGGGGCTCCGCCGGCTGACGCGTTGGGGTAACCCGGGGTAACCGCGAGAAAGTCCGGAATGTACATGTAGGAGCCGTTGGCCGACAGAATCATGTAATCGGGCAGGGCACCCACCGAAAGCGTGGCGGCCTGGGTGGCAGCGCCCGTGGTGGCGTTCAACGTCCAGCTCACCACCGACTGCTGGCTGGGTGAGAGCCCGAAGAGCAGGCTGCCGCTGGTATTCATCACCAGTTGCGTAATCGAATAGCCGACGTCCACAGGTGTGCTGCCGGTGAGTGTGCCGGTTTGCTGGTCGATGGAAAAGACCTGAAGCTCGCCTGTCTTTCCGCCGGAAATCGCCGCATTGGGCTGGGCAACGTAAACATAGGTGCTGTTGGCAGAGACGGCCAGCGAACTAGCGCCGTTGTTCAGCGCATAGGAGCCGACGAAGGTGGCCAGCGTGCCGTTGCCCGCGCGGGCGTAGACGTAGAGCGTGGTGCCTGTGTTGTAGGTGAAGGAGGTGTTGGGGATCGTTACCTTGGCCGTGTTGTCGAGGAAGAAAGCCCATTTTCCATTGGGCGAAAACGTGAGAACCAGCGGCGCCACCGGGGTGGGCTGCGGCGAAATGGTGGACAGGATAAGCGTGCCGTTGGTGTTCACCTGGAAGACCGTGAACCCGGTCCCGGTGGAATTGCTGACATAGGCCAGGGTCCCGTTGCTGGTAACACCACCACATCCAACCGTCAGTGCCAACAGGCATAGTACGGCTATACAGCCGATCAAGCGCTTCATGCAAGCTCCCAGAGCGGGGAAGGGTCCCGCCCGTTTTTTTCAGAAATCAACCGTTACTCATCATAATTCGGGCAGAGCAGAATTCAGGCCCTACTTCAGCAGCGATGCGGGTATTTTTTCCTATCTCGGATTATGAGATTCTACTCTACCCGGCGTTTTTTTGCCCGCCAAGCGGCCAGCAGGGTCATCCGGAGGCCTGGCGGCGTCAAGCGCCGCTCCCGGCGCCAAGGCTGCGGCGGTGGACACTTGGCTCGCCGGGGCGCAGGGTTGCAGAATTACGTTGGAGCTTGCATCGACCAGGAGAGGCCATTGGAACTACATCTGGACGCGGTTGAGAGGCGGGTGCTCGCCTCGCTGCTGGAAAAAGAGATCACCACTCCGGATTATTATCCGTTGACGCTCCATGCTCTGTTGGCCGCCTGCAATCAGAAGTCGAACCGCGAGCCGGTGATGGAGTTGACCGAGGATGCGGTGCGCGCGGCCCTGCGCTCGCTGGAGGAAAAGGGACTGGCCGGAGTGGCGCGCGGCGAGGGACGGGTGGCGCGCTTCGAGCACCGCATGGAGATTCTGAACCTGGGCCGCCGCGAGAGCGCCGTGCTGTGCACCCTGTTGCTGCGCGGCCCGCAGACGCCGGGCGAGCTGCGCGGGCGCAGCGAACGCATGCATCGCATGGAAGAGCTCGACGAGGTGCAACTGGTTCTGCAGAAGCTCATCGAGCACGATCCGCCGCTGGCGGTGCTGTTGCCCCGGCAGCCCGGAACCAAGGAATCGCGCTATGCCGACCGGCTGGGCGGCGAAGAGGCTGGGTTGCGGCTGGGTTGCAGGCAACGTTGCCCGGGGCCGGTTCGACGGCCGGCGAAGACAGCGCGGCGTTCGCCGGCGTGGCGAATCCGGGCGCGACGAGCGGCTGGCCTCGCTGGAGGCCGAGGTGGCCGAACTGCGCGCCGAAGTGGAGTCCCTGCGGCAGCAACTCGCCGAGTTTCGCAGTCAATTTGAAAACTGATGCTTCCCGATTTGTCCTCGGCGGCGTAGCATCATAGGCTTGGGAGAGAGAGAAGATGAGCACTATTACAGAGAATCAAGTGAATTGTGTAAAAACCTCGGTCCATGCGCCCAAGCGCCTGCTCTACGGACCGGGACCGAGCCAGGTGTACTCGCGCATTTACCAGGCGATGATGCAGCCAGTCGTCGGCCATCTCGATCCGTACTTTTTCCAGATCTCGCAGGAGGTACAGAAGGGGCTGCGCAGCGTCTTCGGCACTCAGAATGAACTGACGCTTCCCATCTCGGCCACCGGCTCGGGGGGAATGGAAACCGCCATCTCCAACTTTATCGAGCCGGGCACCAAGCTGGGGCTCATCGTGGGCGGCTTCTTCGGCGAACGCATCGGCGAGATGGCCAAGCGGCACGGCGCCGAGATTGTGCGCCTGGAAAAAGCCTGGGGCGAAGCCGCCAGCGACGACGAGGCGGTCGAGTTCATCCGCCGCGAGCGTCCGCAGGTGGTGGCCTTCGTGCAAGCCGAGACCTCGACCGGCGTCTTCCAGCAGAGCAAGGCGATCTGCGACGCGGCCCATGAAGTGGACGCCGTGGTGATCGCCGATTGCGTCACCTCGCTGGGCGCCATGCCCGTAAACGTGGACGAAAACGGCATCGACGTGGCCTACAGCTGCACCCAGAAGGGGCTCAGCGCGCCTCCGGGATTAAGCCCGATGACTATTTCTCCACGGGCGCAGGAGCGGCTGAAGCAGCGCAAGCAGGTCAACCGCAGCTGGTACTTCGACCTTTCGCTGATCTCCGACTACCTGACCGTCTCGCACCGCTATCATCACACGGCTTCGGCCACGCTCTTTTACGCGCTGCATGAGTCGCTGGCGATCATCGAGGAAGAGGGACTGGCCCTGCGCCAGCAGCGCCATCAGAATGCGCACCAGCGCTTCGTCGAGGGCGTCGAGCGGCTTGGCCTGGTGATGCACGTCGCCGAGGGCCAGCGCATCTGGAACCTGAACACGCCGCGCGTTCCCGACGGCGTCAACGACGCCAAGGTGCGCGCCTACCTGCTGGAGAAGCACGGCATCGAGATCGCCGGCGGCTTTGGCCCGCTGGCGGGAAAGATCTTCCGCATCGGCATCATGGGCCCGCTGGCCACAGACGACGGCGTGGACCGCTTCCTGGCCAAGTTCGACGAGGCCATGAAGGAGACGGCGTAGGAACAGGTTTCAAGTTTCGCGGGTTGCAAGGTTTCAAAGTTGGAAACCGGAGAAATACATCAGAGGGTGCCGATATCCGGCACCCTCGTTTTTTACCCGCCACGGCGGGGCGTGAGATGAGAAGATTAGAGCTTGAACACGACGCCGCCAGAATAGCGGAAGTTATTCTGGCTACCGCCGCCTACTTGCGTGTACAGGTCTTCGAATTGGCCCAACCGCACGGCAAAATGACGGTTCACGTTCAGGTCGACTCCGCCACCCCACGCCGCTGCAAAATTGTCCGAGCTCGAGCCTCCGCCGGTCCTGTGTAGGTCACCGAACAACGCCTGCCCGAAGGGAATGATTGGACCGATCTTGAAGGAAACCTTGGGGCCACCCAGAAAGGTGTAGGCGTGACCGCTGCCGAGCTCGAGGGTTCATTACCCCGCGACCTCGCCTACGATGGCGACATGTTTCACCACATCGAAGGCAACCGAGCCGACCCCGCCGTTCAAGGTAGTCCCATTAACATCCACTAACGAGTAACCGACGAAAGCCTCCACTTTCTGCGCCATCGCACTTAAACTCGCCAGAAACAAGATCCCTATCAATAGACCAAACTTACGCATTCAACAGACCTCCCGATTGATTTGCAATTTGCTAATAAGTGGGATTCCTGGTGATTTGAGCAGGTTGCACCAGCGGCTTGGTTCAGCGGAGGGCCGAAGAGTACCTCTTTTTGTAAACCTTACTCCCCTTGCATGCGATCGTCGATGGGCCGGCGGCCGGCGTAGCCCTCATCGGTGCCGTGCCAGTGCGCGATAGTGGGCTCGCCCATCTTCCAGCACAGCAGCACGATTTCGCCGTTCACCTTGCAGGGGAAATCCAGCAGCCCGATGTCGAGGTCCTTCACCTGCACGCCGATGGCGTTGATCTCCGAGAGCGTGTCCTTGGCGGACTGGATGGCCTTTTCGCGCTGCGCCTTGCGGAGGGCGCAGGCACGCACGTCCACCATCGTGCCGCCGTTGAGAAAGATGCGCTCGCTCAGCTCGTTGAACTCCTGATCGATCTCCTCGATCAGCGACTTCGATTCAATCGACTTGCGCAGCAGGCTCTCCAGAACGGGGAGCATGGACTGCGCTTCGCGCACGGTAAAGGTTCGCATCGTTACGTCCATTCTAACCCAGCGCCTGCGGCCCGAGAGCCGCCGGTTGGCCCGTACCGTCGAGGCATGGCTGCATCGGGCAACCCAGCGCCTGCGGCCGGAGGGCCGTCGGTTGGCCCGTACCCGACTGAGCACCGAGGCATGGCTGCGTTGGGTAACGTGTCCAACCCGGACGCTTTTCCAACCAACGCTCCGCGCTCAGCCCTTGATCTGCAACATCCGATCCAGGGCGGTCTTGGCCCAGCGCTTTACCGCCGGACGCACCGTGATCTGGTTGACCACCGTGCCGTCCACCAGATTCTCCAGCGACCACGCCAGGTGCTGCGGCGAGATGCGGTACATCGTCGTGCACAGGCAGCCGCAGTCATTCAGAGTCAGAATCGTTTTATCGGGATGCTGCTTGGCCAGCCGGTTAACCAGATGAATCTCGGTTCCGATGGCAAACGTCGCGCCCGCCGGAGCCTCGGCCACCAGGCGGCGCAGCTTGTCGGTGGAACCGGTGTCGTCGGCCTTCTGGCACACCTCCCAGCGGCACTCGGGATGCACGATGACCTTGATTCCCGAATAGCGCTGGCGCATGTGGTCTACATCGTCGGGCACAAAGCGCATGTGCACCGAGCAGTGTCCCTTCCACAGAATCACCTTGGCCTTGCGCAGCGCCTCTGCCGATTGGCCGCCCTGCAGCTGATAGGGGTCCCACACCACCATCTCATCCAGAGGAATGCCCATGCCGTAGCCGGTGTTGCGTCCCAGGTGCTGATCGGGGAGGAAGAAAAGTTTCTGGTTGCGTGCAAAGGCCCATTGCATGGCGGCGCGCGCGTTGCTGCTGGTGCATACCGCTCCGCCGCGCTCGCCGACAAACGCCTTGACGGCCGCCGCCGAATTCATGTAGGTCAGCGGCGTCATGCCGTCACCTTCTTCGGTGGTGAGGCCCAGGCGCACGAACTGCTCCCACGCGTCTTCCACCTGGGAGATCTCGGCCATGTCGGCCATCGAACATCCGGCGTTCAGATCGGGCAGGATGACCTGCTGGTCGGGCCGCGCCAGGATGTCGGCGGACTCGGCCATGAAGTGAACTCCGCAGAAGACGATGTAGCGCCCGGTGGCCTTCGAGGCCAGTTCGGAGAGCCGCCAGCTATCGCCCTGGTAGTCGGAAAATTGAATGACTTCGTCGCGCTGATAGTGGTGCCCCAGCACCACGCACTGCTCGCCCAGAATCTCGCGAGCCGCACGGATGCGGGCGTCGCACAAGTGGTCCGGCAGGACAAGATAATTGTCCAGGGAACACGTAGAAACCGTATTGACTGCTGTAGCCACGTTTTGTCTGCCTTCAGCCCTTGCCGCCATCCGAAGGAGGACGCAAGAGCGGGGATGTTGAAAGCTCTACCAACGGCTCCAGCGGATGCGCATCTTTCCCATCCGCAGGGATGTTGAAGCCGCAAATCTAACTAATTGTTAATAATGCATGAATAAAGAGCAGAGAAGCAAGTTTTTTGTCTGCTACGCAGCAATTGCGCGGGCGGAATACGAGCGCCGAGCAGGGCCGCAGTCGCCGCGGAAACGGACGCCGCTCCGGCCGCAGGCGCCCGGCTAGCCTCCGATGTGTACCATGCTCCGGCCGGGCTGCACAAATCCAGGCTCGCCGATATGATGGCGCTCTTCTTTGTTGGCCAGTGCGTAATCGATGATGCGCGTCATCTCTTCGTCGTCATCGAATTGCAAGGCCGCCCGCAGGTCGTGCTCGCGCAGCGAGAACAGGCAGGTGCGGATCTTGCCGTCGCTGGTGAGCCGGATTCGCGAACAGGCGCCGCAGAAGGGCAGGCTTACCGGGGCGATTACGCCGAACTCGGCGCTGCCGTCGTCAAACAAATAACGCCGCGAGGTCGAGCTGGGCTCGTGCGCAATCTCATGGAAGGGAGCGAAGTGCGCCATGCGCTCCAGCACTTCGGCCAGCGTCACCACTACATTCGGCGACCACGTGCGGCCTTCCTCCAGCGGCATGAATTCGATGAAGCGCACCGAAACCTTCTCATCCTGGGCAAATCTTCCGAAGGCCTCGACCTGGTCTTCGTTGAAGCCGCGCAGCAGTACGCAGTTCACCTTGACCGGAGTCAGTCCCGCGCGCCGCGCCGTACGCACCCCCGCCAGCACCGACTCAAATCCGTTGGGCACGCGCGTAATGCGGGCAAAGCGCTCCGGGTCCACCGCGTCCATGCTCACGGTGACGCGGTCCAGCCCGGCCTGCTTCAGCGGCTCGGCCATCTCCGCCAGCAGATGTCCGTTGGTGGTAATGGCCAGCTCAGGCGGCGTGCCCTCAACCGTGCGCAGCGCGTGCAGCTGGCGCACTAGTTCGATCACGTCTTTGCGCAGCAGCGGCTCGCCGCCGGTCAGGCGAATCTTGGTGATGCCCAGCGAGACAAACACCCGCGCCATGCGCAGGTATTCCGCCAGCGTCAGCTCAGGGTACTGCGCTCCGTAGGTGCCCGTCCGGCAGTACACGCAACGGTAGTTGCAGCGGTCGGTAATGGAGATGCGAAGGTCGTGAATATGGCGCCCGAATTGATCGATTAACGGCATGAAATCAAACGTTCACTTCATTGTACTAGATGCTTTTTGGCGAGCCGCCGACTCTATTCCATTGACGCGGAAAGCGGCTTCGCAATTACGTCGTACTCGCATCGCCGTTTTTACTTGACAGGTAGATACGTTGTAGCTACCATTGTGTTTCGCAGAAAACACTCCCCCAAAATGTCGCGCCCTAAGCGCAAGAGGAGTGATCTTTGCAGGCAGCTTTTGATTGGGATGACCAGAATCGCAAGCACATCGCCAAGCATCGGGTTTCCCCGGCTGAGGCGGAACAGGTTGTACTGAACGATCCCATCGATCTCACCGTACAGGTGATTGATGGAGAAGAACGCATTGCGCAGATCGGGGCTACTGGCAAGGGTCGAATCCTAATCGTCGTCACCACTTGGCGCGATGAACGGCTCCGTGTGGTTACCGCCTACACGGCATCAAAGCAGTGGCGCGAGTTTTACTGGCGCAACACATCGTGATCAGCAGAAAAGAGGAGCCATGGCTGAAGAATTTAAGGTTCCGAAGTTTAAGAACGAAGCGGAGGAGGCCAAGTGGTGGGATTCGCAGAGCGAAAACCTTCTGCACGAGTTTAAGCGCGCCGCCGCCGAAGGCCGCCTTGGCCGTGGCACTGCAAAGCGTAAGGGCGCAACGCCCACCACCACCATTCGCCTGGAGCAGGAAGACATCTCCCGCGCCCGTGTGCTGGCAGAGCAGAAAGGATTGCGCTACCAGACCTACCTCAAGATGCTGCTCCGGGAATCGCTGCTGAAGGAAGAGAAAAAAGTGGCGAACCGGATGGCGCGTACAGCCAAAACTCACAAATAGCGCCTGCGCCTTTTGCTACATGCCCTCGTAGCTGGGACCGCCGCCGCCCTCGGGCGGAACCCAGGTGATGATCTGATAGGGGTCCATGATGTCGCACGTTTTGCAGTGCACGCAGTTGGCTGCGTTGAGGTGAATGATCCGTTTGCCGGGTGCATCGGGGTCCTCCACCATCTCATAGACATTGGCCGGGCAGAAGTGCTGGCATGGGTTGCCGTACTCGCCTGTGCAGCGCGTGTTGCAGATATTGGTGTCGTGAATGATGAGGTGCGCGGGCTGGTCTTCTTCATGCCGCGTGCCGGAGTGATACAGGTCGGTGAGTTTGTCGAAGGTCAGCTTGCCGTCGCCCTTGGCGGGGCCAAGCAGCGGCTCGCGGTTGCCGGCGTAGCCCATGATGTCCCACAGCGGCCGCATGCGCTCGTATCCGGCGTGGGCGCCGTAGCGGTTGCGCAGGCCGTGTCCGCCGGTGGCCATCAGCAGTCCGGTGTTCAGTATTCCGGTAACGAAGCCACGCTCGAAGCCCTGGTGGAAGTTGCGCACCGGGTAGAGCTCCTGCCGGATCCAGCTGCTCTCTACTTTCTGCTGAAATTTCGCGAGCTGCTTCGCGCTGCTGTCGCCCGAGGTCAGCGCCTCGAAGGCGGTCTCGGCGGCCAGCATTCCGCTCTTAATCGCCAGGTGAATTCCCTTCAGCCGCTGCGAATTCAGAAAGCCCGCCGCATCGCCCACAATCATCCAGCCGTCGCCGCCCAGCGGGGGCATGGCCCACCAGCCGCCGTTCGGCATGGACTTGGCGCCATAGCGCACCATCTTGCCGCCCTCCAGCAGCCGCGCCACAAACGGATGCTGCTTGAATGACTGCAGCACGTGCTGCGGATCGGTGCGCGGATCGGGATAGTCGAGGCCGGTGACGAAGCCGAGCGAAACCGAGTTGTCTTTGCCGCCATAAATCCACGCCCCGCCATATTCCATCGAGGTCAGCGGATAGCCCATGGTGTATATCACCTCGCCGGTCCGGACGCGTCCTGCGGGCAGTTCCCACAACTCTTTCACGCCCACGCCGTAGGTCATGGGGTTGCAAAGGATGCCATCGCCATCTTTGAGCAGCCCCAGCCGTTCGCACAGCTGCTTAGTCAGCGAGCCCCGTGTACCCTCGGCCAGAACCGTCACCTTCGACTTCAGATCGTATCCCGGCTCGAAGTTCGCCTTGGGATGGTTGGTCTTGTCCACGCCCTTGTCGTCGGTGCGCACGCCCAAAACTCGGGTGCCATCCAACAAAAGCTCGCTGCCGGCAAAGCCGCTGAAGAGCGTGATGCCCGCTGCCTCAACCTTTTCGCCCATCCACTTGGTGAAGCGGTTCAGGCTGATGATGTAGTTGCCGTGGTCCTGCATGGGCGGCGGCGTGATGGGAGCCTTGAAGGCCGACTTGCGCGTCAGGTAATAGACGCTGTCGCGCGACACTTCGGCTTCGATGGGAGCTTCGGTGCGCCACTGCGGCAGCAGCTCGTCCATCGCGCGCGGGTCGAGCACCGCGCCGGATAGACAGTGCTGCCCGATCTCGCGCGCCTTCTCCAGCACATAAATGTTTTCCTTGGAGAGCTGCGCCTCAGGATTCGTGGCATTGTGCGCATCGATCAGCTGCGCCAGCCGAAACGCACAAGCCATTCCCGCCGGTCCGCCGCCGACGATCACAACATCGGCTTCCATCTGCGGATGTTCGATTCCTTCGAGCGGCGTGCGGAAGATCATGGCGTCCCTTTGAAAACTTGCGTTTACCCCTTCGCTTTTTTCACTTCTTCGGTCAGCGCCGGAACGATATCAAACAGATTGCCCACCACGGCCACATCGGCAATCTCAAAAATCGGCGCATCGGCATCCTTGTTGATCGCGATGATGTTTTTCGAGCCCTTCATGCCAACCACGTGCTGGATCGCGCCGCTGATGCCAATCGCGAGATAGAGCTTGGGGCTCACCGTCTGTCCGCTCGAACCCACCTGGCGCGCCATCGGCAGCCAACCCGCGTCGCAGATGGGACGCGAGGCCGCCAGCTCGCCGCCCAGCGCATCGGCCAGCGCCTGGGCGATCTCCAGGTTCTTCTGCTCTTTGATGCCGCGCCCCACGGCGACGATGATCGCGGCCTGTGAGAGATCGACCGCCTGTTGCGCCTCCTGGAACGGAGCCTCCGGACGGGTGCGGATTTCGCCCGTTGAGGCGTTCACTGTTTCCACGGTAGCTGAGCCGGCTTCCACCTGATCGCCGCGATAGGCGCCGCTCTGGAAGCTGGCAAACCACGGCCCATCGCCGGCCACGGAGATATCGGCGGCGTATTTTCCCTGGAACATCGGCCGGGTGAAGATCAGCTTGTCCGCCCTCGAAGCGGCAGCCCACCGCGTCGCTCACCAGCGCCGCGCCCAGCTTGGCGGCAAGCTTGGGCGCAAAGTCGCGTACCTGGTAGGTGTGGGGCAGCAGCACCAGCCTGGGGCGCAGGCTTTCGATGAACGCCTTGAGCGCCGCCACAAAGCCGTCGGGAGTGTAGCGCTCCAGCGACGCGTCTTCGATGGCGTACACCTTGGCAACCGCGGTTTTTGCCAGCTCGGCGGCAGCGCCGTTCTCGATTCCAGCGCCGCCCACCACCGCGGCCTCCACCGTCCAGCCGGTCTGCTTGGCCAATGCCTGCGCGCCCGCCACGGTCTCCAGCGAGACCCGGTTCAGTTTGCCTTCGCGCTGCTCTGCAATTACCAGAATCGTCTCTGCCATCTCGTCTTCCCCGATCCACAGCTGGCTTCAACTACGGTTGGTAATGTACAGCTCTGTCTGTTCCGTCCTGCGTATCGTTACAGGTGATCGTTACCGCAGGGCGCGCATTTTGCGCGACCCCACCCACAGCAGTGCCACGCCTGCCACGGCAAACACCGCGGCCAGAATGCCCAGCGTCCAGTGCCCCATCTGTGCCTCCGCCAGATGGAAGAAATAGAGCAGCAGCGCCACGATCAGCAGCAGCCCTCCAATCACGCGCATGGTGTTGATGCTCTCGCGGGCCTGCTCGCGGTCGGGTTGCTTCGCCATCTCTGCCTCTGCCGTCATGGACGCTCCTTGCAGCACGCGCATTACAGAATTTCTAGGATAGGATCCGCATCTCGTCGCGCAGCTTGGCCACCAGTTTCTTGGCCACTTCCTGCGGCGCACCCTGGAGCACTTCGGTCTGCTTGGTCTTCTGCGGAATGTAGAGCCGCTCGATGGTCAGCTGGTTGGGCTTCAGCGCGGCCGAAACTTCCTCGTAGCTCACCTTGCGCAGCGGCTTGTTCTTGGCGTGCTTAATGCCGATCAGCGTGGCGTAGCGCAGTTTGTTGATGCCCGACTGGATGGTCAGCAGCGCGGGCAGCGGCATCTCCACGTATTGAAAGAATCCGCCCTCCAGCTCGCGCTTCACGCGGATGCCGCCTGACGTTGATTCTCCCTGCTTGTTTTCAATCTGCATGATGATGGTGGCGTGCGGCCAGCCCAGCAGCTCGGCCAGCAGCACCCCGGTCTGCGCATAGCCAAAGTCGTCCGACTGCAGCCCGGTAAAGATCAGGTCGAAGGATTCGTCCTTGATCGCCTCGGCCAGGGCACGCGCGGTGTTCAAAGCGTCCAGAGCGGCGAAGCGATCGTCTTCCAGATGAATGCCACGGTCGGCTCCCTTGGCCAGCGCCTCGCGCAGCACTTGCTGCGCCCGCGCCGGACCGGCGGTAATCACCACCACCTCGCCGCCATTTTTTTCCTTCTGCCGCAGCGCCTCCTCCAGCGCATAGGCATCCGGCTCGTTCACCTCATAACTAACGTCCTCGCGAATCCAGGTCGCGCTCTCATTCAGCTTCAGCGGCGCATCTTTCTGCGGTACCTGCTTCATGCAAACCAGGATCTTCACGCTGCACCTCGACCAACGTCGGATTGAACTCCACGGCTTGCACACAACCAAGCGACAGCCCGCACACAGAGACATCCTCACCGGCATGCCTGGCCATCGGCGCGCCTAGCCTAGAGGAACGCGACGGTCTGGATGCCGGCAATCTCAAAGCGCTTGCGGCAGCGCACATTTTTGCAGGCCAGCAGATCGTCCTTGCGCACCATGTAGCTCTGCGCCTTGGCGAACTTGGCCCGGTCGCGCTCGTCGGCCCGCGGCGGCAGAGACTTTTTCTTCATGCGCACAATCCAGCCGACCTCGTATTCGCCCTCCTGCCGGCAGTGCGGGCAAATCAGCATGTGCTTCTTGGTCTCGTGGCGCTCGTCGTAATACTCCCGTTCTTCCATGGCGAACCATTATATGCGCGTCGCTTCCCTCCTCGACGCGTGGTGCGCAGAATTTAGCTCTTTCCCCCTCGCGCCCCTAAATCCTTCTCCCCAAACGGCGCATTCGCCCGTAGGAGACGAATCAATCCTGCGCAATCTAGCATCCAAGTTGAAATTGCAGGGCGCACGCCGTATCGTATTGGCTGTCCGGATAATGTTCGCTTACCCCGCCGGACAGGGCTCCCTTTGCCTCCACCATCAACAAGGCGGCATGACTGGTTTTCTGGCTGTTTCGTTTGAAGGAGAAAGTGACCGATGGAAAGCAAGCCGGCACAGAACATACAGGACTCGTTCCTCAACACCGCAAGGAAAGACAAATCCGTCATTACCATCTACCTGCTCAGCGGCGTCAAGTTGTCCGGTCGTATCCGTTCCTTCGATAAGTATTCCGTAGTGCTGGAGACCAACAACCAGGAACAGTTGATCTTCAAGCACGCCATCTCCACCGTGGTCATGGCGCGGGCGCCGCATTTGGAGCGGCCCAGCCATGCAGCTTCCCCCGCGGCCTCTCCGGCAACGCCGGCCGCGCCCGTCTCCAATACGTCGCAGGGGTGAGCCATCGCTGAGCCTCGCTTGCCAGCCCCAGACCTCCGCGGCCGACGCTGCCGGCCGGTCCTACGTTGGCAGCGAGGTCGAGCGCGCCTTTCTCGTCGGAGTGGAATTCCGCAGTCATCCCACGCGTCCCGCGAGCCGAACCTGCCGAGGACGCCGACGGCAGGCCGAGTCCGCATTCCCCCGCAGGCGCGCCAGGCCAGGTCCGCCTCCAAAACCGTGCGGCTGGAAGCCGAAGACCACGCCGTGCCGTTCAACGCCGAAGAGTCGCTGGCCGAGCTACGCGAACTGCCTCCAGCGCCGGGGCCGTGGTGGTGGGCGAGGTCCTGCAGCGCCGCGACCGTCCCGACCCGGCGACCCTGATCGGACGCGGCAAGGTGGACGAGATTGCCGGCGCCGCCAAAATGGCCGAAGCCGACGTGCTCATCTTCGACCACGAGCTGTCCGCTCCCAGCTGCGCAACCTGGAGCGCGAATTCCATTGCCGCGTGGTCGATCGCACCCAGCTCATTCTCGATATCTTTGCCCGCCACGCCCGCACCCGCGAAGGCCAGCTCCAGGTAGAGCTGGCGCAGCTTGAATACATGCTGCCGCGGCTTGGCCGGCCGCGGCGCACAGATGTCCCAGCTGGGCGGCGGCATCGGCACCCGCGGACCGGGCGAGACCCAGCTGGAAACCGACCGCCGCAAAATTCATCGCCGCATCCGCACGTCAAGCAGCAGATCGAGGACGTACGCCGCATTCGTTCGCAGCAGCGCCAGCGCCGCGAGAGCGTGCCGGTCCCGGTGGTCGCCCTGGTCGGCTACACCAACGCGGGAAAATCCACGCTCTTCAACGCGCTCACCCAGGCCGGAGTGGTCGAGAGCGCGCGCATGTTTGCCACCCTCGACCCGACCCTGCGCCCCGTGACCCTGCCGTCGCGCCGCGAGGTTCTGCTGTCAGACACCGTGGGCTTCATCCGCAACCTGCCCACCACGCTGGTCTCCGCCTTCCGCGCCACGCTGGAGGAGGTGCAGCGCGCGGCCATCCTGCTGCAGGTCACCGACGCCACCAGTCCCACCGCCGCCGAGCAGATGGCGCAGGTGGAGAGCGTGCTGCGCGAACTCGACGCCGCCGACAAGCCGCAGATTCACGTGCTGAACAAAATCGATCTCTTCGACGACCAGACCCGCGCCCAGCTCAAGGACACCGCCGAGAGCGTGCACATCTCCGCCGCCCGCGCGACTGCACCTGGACCGCCTGCTGGCCGCCATCGATGCGCATCTCGACCAGGACCCCATTGCACGCGCCCGTCTGCGGGTGCCGCAGTCGAGGGCAAGGCGTTGGCGCAGTTGGAGTCGCGCAGCGTCATTCTTTCGCGCGACTATGTCACCAACGAGAACGGCATGAGTTGGTGGAGCTGGAGGTGGATGCGCCGGAGTCGCTGCTGCGCCGGCTTCACCGGTTCGTGCTGCCCGGCGGTGCCGCTGCCCGGCGCTCCCGCAAGAACTCCCCGCCGAAAGCTCCGCGCACCGCCAAATGATCCGCGCCGGTTTCGATGCGGCGCAAGCCGCGGTGAACATTTTCCGTCCACCTGGGCAGCGATTTCTGTTGCGATGGAATGCGGAAGAAAATTAAATGGGCCTGAGGTTGAGGAGCGGTGTCACTTCCTCAATCTCAGGCCCATCTCGATCCGGATTGGATCGGAGGCGATGGGTCACATGTTAGCGCGACCGGGCCGCTAGTCAAGCAAGATCGAGAGCTCAATCACGCTTTTTTTCCGAATTGGGCCAACTTATTTAGAACTTTTTTAGATCTTCCGAAAATTGACAGTCCTTCTCACCGGAATGTTATCTTGAGGGGTCCCTTAAATACCCGAAACTTCAGACGGCTGTCGCACTCATAGATTGAAATGGAACAAACCCTCAAACAACTAGGTGAACTACTGCTTGGCGCCATCCCCACCGTGGTGCTGCTCCTGATGCTGTATGGCCTGTATCACGTCATCCTGCACAAGCCGCTGGAGGCCGTTCTGGCCGAGCGCCGCAAACGCACCCAGGGAGCGGTGGATCAGGCCCGCGCCGACATCGCCCAGGCCGCGGCCCGCACCGCTGAATATGAGTCTCGCCTGCGCGACGCCCGGATCGCCGTCTTCAAGGCTCTGGACCAGCGCCGCAAGCAGGCCGTCGATGCCCGCGCCGCAGCCGTGGCCCAGGCCCGCGAGCGCGCCCAGCAGCAGATTGCCCAAGCCAAGGCCGAACTCGAAGCGGAGTGCAACGCAGCCCGCGCCACACTGGAGGCCGATAGCGACCGCATCGCCAACCAGATCATCGGAACCCTTCTTCAAACCGCTGGCGCCGGCCCGGCAGCCGTAGTGGGCGGGCGATAATGTCGAAATCAATTCGTATCTGCTTCCTCGCTGTCTGCTTCCTCTTGCCCGCAGGCGTTCTGTTTGCCCAATCCAGCTCCCAGGCACCGGCTACAATCTCCAGCGCGCCTGCAGAAACCGGCAGCGCCGTCCAGGGTGAACATCACAGCAAGTACGCCAGTGCCGGAGATAAGCCCGTCGAGAACGCCGAAGAGGAAGAGAATTCGCAGTTCAAGTACTCCCCCACGGTGCGCGCCCTGTCGCCAAAAGTTCGGGACTCTCCAAAGAGGCGGTGTACTGGATCTTCCTCGTTATCAATTTTGCGATCCTCGCCGCCGGCGGAGTTTGGTTGGTGCGCAAGGTGCTGCCCCACGGCTTTGCCCCCCGCACCGCGGAAATCCAGAAGGGGATCGAGGAGGCCCGCAAGGCCAGCGCCGACGCCAGCGCGCGCCTCAGTGAGATCGAGGGCCGCCTGGCCGGCTGGACGCCGAGATTGCCGGCATCCGCTCGGCCGCCGAGAACGATTTCAGCGCCGAAGAGCAGCGCATCAAGGCCGACGCCGAGCAGGATGCCCAGCAGGTCATCGCCTCCGCCCAGCAGGAGATCGCCGCCGCCGCCCGCACCGTGCAGCGCGACCTCAAGTCCTTCGTGGCCGGACCTCGCGGTGGACCTCGCAGAGAAGAAAATCAAGGTGGATGACGAAACCGACCAGGCACTGGTTCGCGGCTTCGCCGCCCAGCTCGGAAAGGATGGTCAATAATGGCAGCCGTTTCCATTCGTTACGCCCGCGCCATGGCCGATGTCATCGCCGACGCCAAGCTGGACGCCACTTCGGCCGTCGCGCAGCTCCGCTCCGTCGTCGCGGCATTCCAGGAGAGCCCTGCATTGCGCGAGGTTTGGGAATCGCCCGCCATTCTCGCCGAGCAGAAGAACAAGGTTCTGGATGCGCTCGCCGTTAAGGTGGGAGTCACCGACCGTGCGGTGCGCAACTTTATCGCTGTCCTCATCGATCAGGATCGCATCGCGCTGCTGCCCGAGATTGCCACCCAGGTGGAGACCGAGCTCAACAGCCGCGGCGGACGCATCGACGCCGAGATTGTCAGCGCCCGTGTGCTTGATTCCGATCAGCAGTCCACGCTGCTCTCCGAGATCTCGCGCCTCACTGGCAAATATGTCCTGCCCCGCTACGTCACGGATCCCAGTCTGATCGGCGGCGTCACTGTCCGGGTGGGCAGCACCATTTACGATGGCTCGGTGCGTGGTCAGCTGCAGCGCATTCGCCAGCAGTTGATCGAAAGCTAGCTTTCTTGCGGAGCGCCGCCCGCTGGCGCTCCAACCGTTTCAGTTGTGACTATTAAAGTGCCCGGCCCGCCGATGGTTGGCAGCCGGGAGCTGAGAGCAAAAATGGCCCAGATTAAAGCAGACGAGATTACCCAGCTCATTCGTGAGCAAATCGAGAACTACGAAAGCAAGATCACCGTTGATGAAGTCGGAACCGTGATCTCCGTTGGCGACGGCATCGCCCGCATCCATGGCCTGGACAAGGTCATGGCTGGCGAACTGCTCACCTTCCCCCACGGCATTGCGGGCCTGGCCATGAACCTCGATGAGGATCAGGTCGGCTCCGTGCTGCTCGGTGAAGCCACCGAGATCAAGGAAGGCGACGAGGTCAAGCGCACCGGAACGATTATGAGCGTGCCCGTCGGCGACGCCATGATTGGCCGTGTCGTCAACGCTCTCGGTCAGCCAATCGACGACAAGGGGCCGATCGCCACCACCCAATTCAATCCGGTCGAGTCCATCGCCCCCGGCGTCATTGACCGCCAACCGGTGCGCGAGCCCATGGCCACCGGCATCAAGGCCATCGATGCCATGATTCCCATCGGCCGCGGCCAGCGCGAACTCATCATTGGCGACCGCCAGACCGGCAAGACCGCCATCTGCCTGGATACCATCATCAACCAGAAGGGCGGCGATCTGATCTGCGTTTATGTCGCCATCGGCCAGAAGCGCTCCACCGTCGCTCAGGTCGTCAAGACCCTGGAAGAGGCGGGCGCCATGGCTTACACCGTGGTGGTCGTCGCCTCGGCTTCCGACCCGGCTCCGATGCAGTACATCGCGCCCTACTCGGGCACCGCCATCGCCGAGTACTTCCGCGACACCAAGCGCCACGCCTTGGTCATCTACGACGATCTTTCCAAGCACGCCGTGGCCTACCGCGAAATCTCCCTGCTGCTCCGCCGTCCGCCGGGCCGCGAAGCCTACCCGGGCGACGTTTTCTATCTTCACTCCCGTCTGCTGGAGCGCTCCTGCAAGCTCAATGACAAGCTGGGTGGCGGCTCCATCACCTCGCTGCCCATCATTGAAACCCAGGCAGGCGACGTCTCGGCCTACATTCCGACCAACGTCATCTCCATCACCGACGGTCAGATCTTCCTCGAAGCCGACCTGTTCAACTCCGGCGTTCGTCCGGCCGTCAACGTCGGCATCTCGGTCTCCCGCGTCGGATTCTCCGCCGCCGTCAAGGCCATGAAGCAGGTCGGTTCCAGCCTCAAGCTGGAGCTGGCGCAGTACCGCGAACTGGCTGCCTTCGCGCAGTTCGGCTCCGATCTCGACAAGGCGACGCAGGCCCAGCTGAATCGCGGCGCCCGCCTGGTTGAGCTGCTCAAGCAGGGACAGTTCGAGCCGCTGCCGTTCACCCATCAGGTTCTGTCGATCTTTGCCGGCACCAACGGCTTCCTCGATGACCTGGCGGTGGAAGATGTCCGTCCCTTCGAGAAGGCTCTGTACTCCTACGTCGAGACCGTCAATCCCTCCCTGTTCAACAACCTCAAGGAGAAGAAGGCGCTCACCGAAGAGATCAAGGCCGACATCGTCAAGACCATCAAGGAAGCCAAAGACCGCTTCCTGTCCGAGCGCAGCGCCGCTGCGCCGGTCAAGTAGGGGCATCCGCCAGAGTGAACGAATATGCCTAACGTTCTCGATATCCGGCGCCGTATCCGCAGCGTGAAGAGCACGCGGCAGATCACCAAGGCCATGAAGATGGTCTCGGCTGCCAAGCTCCGCCGCGCCCAGGAACGCGCCCTGGCCGCCCGTCCCTACGCGCAGATGCTCACCAACGTGCTCAAGTCGCTGGTCGAGCGCGCCGACGTGCTCGATCCGGAGACCGGCGCGGCCAAGCATCCGCTGCTGGAGACGCGCCCCGAGCGCAACATCGCCCTCGTGGTCGTCACCGGAGACCGCGGCCTGGCCGGAGGCTTCAACTCCAACCTGCTCAAGACCGCGCAGCGCTTCGTCGATTCCAAGGCCGGCGTCAACATCGACGTAGAGTGCGTGGGCCGCAAGGGCCGCGACTACTTCCGCCGCCGCTATCCCGCACAGGCTGCCAATGAGGAGCGCACCGCGCCGGTGCGCGTCACCGGCGAACACCTCGGCATTCTCAAGGTGCCGCAGTTCAGCCACGTCCAGCCCATCGCCGAAGACATCATCAACCGCTACACCGATGGTGAAATCGACGCGGTGTACGTGGTCTTCAACGAGTTCAAGTCGGTCATCGCGCAGCGCCTGGTGGTCGAGCAGGTCCTGCCCGTCGGTTCCATCGGCGAGCACGTCATCCGGGACTCTGTCGAGCCCACACAGGAAGAGCGCGAGCGTGCCGGCGAAGCCGCCGTCACCGCCGGCGTCGACCTCCACGCCCAGGACACCACGGACATCGACCGTCTCGCCGCCAACTTCGCCAATCGCCCCGTGGACTACATTTATGAGCAGCCCGCCGTCACGCTCTTCCACGGGCTCCTTCCAAGATACGTCATCGTGCAGATCTACCGCGCCATGCTGGAGTCGGTAGCCGCCGAACACGCCGCCCGCATGACCGCCATGGATTCGGCTACGAATAACGCCGGTGAACTGATCGATTCGCTCACGCTCACCATGAACCGCGCCCGTCAGGCCGCCATCACCAAGGAAATCATCGAGATCGTCAGCGGCGCCGCGGCGCTGTAAACACGCCTTCGCGCAAGCGAAGACCAACGGTTTTTAGCTCTACGGGTTCCGGCTTCAAGGCCAGCCTTGAAACTTTGAAACCTTGAAACTTTGAAACAGGGTTCACCACATATGCCTGAAAATATCGGACACGTCATTCAGATCGCCGGTCCCGCCGTGGACGTGCAGTTCACCGAAACGGCCATCCCGCTCATCTACACCGCCCTTCGCGTGGTCAGCGACGGCTTCACGGTTCCCCAGCCCATCGACGTCATTCTCGAAGTGCAGCAGCACCTCGGCGAAGGCCGCGTCCGTTGCGTCGCCATGCAGCCCACCGAGGGCATGGTGCGCGGCATGAAGGCCATCGACCAGGGTGGTCCCATCAGCGTTCCCGTGGGCAAGCAGACGCTGGGCCGCGTGATGAACGTCATCGGCGAGCCGGTCGACAACCTCGGCCCCGTTAACTCGGAAAAGCGCATGCCGATCCACCGCCTTGCGCCCGCCTTCGATGAGCAGTCCACCCGCGCCGAAATGTTCGAAACCGGCATCAAGGTCATCGATCTCATCCAGCCCTTCCTCAAGGGCGGCAAGATCGGCCTGTTCGGCGGCGCCGGCGTCGGCAAAACGGTCGTCATTCAGGAACTCATCAACAACGTCGCCAAGCAGCACGGCGGCTACTCGGTCTTCGCCGGAGTCGGCGAGCGCACCCGCGAAGGCAACGATCTCTGGCTCGAGTTCCAGGAGTCCGGCGTCATCGAGGCGGGCAATCCTGACAAGTCCAAGGCCGCGCTGATCTACGGCCAGATGACCGAGCCCCCAGGGGCGCGTCTGCGCGTCGCCCTCACCGGCCTCACCGTCGCCGAGTACTTCCGCGACGTCGAGGGCGCCGACACGCTGCTGTTCATCGACAACATCTTCCGCTTCACCCAGGCCGGCTCGGAGGTCTCCACCCTCCTCGGCCGTATGCCTTCGGCCGTGGGCTACCAGCCCAACCTGGCCAGCGAAATGGGCGAACTGCAGGAGCGCATCACCTCCACCAAGAATGGTTCGGTCACCTCGGTGCAGGCCATCTACGTGCCCGCCGACGACTTAACCGATCCGGCTCCGGCCACCACCTTCGCTCACCTCGACGCCACCACGGTGCTCAACCGCGCCCTCACCGAAATCGGCATCTACCCGGCGGTCGATCCCCTGGCCTCCACCTCGCGCATTCTCGATCCGCGCATCGTCGGCCAGGAGCACTACGACGTGGCGCAGAGCGTCAAGCGCACCCTGCAGACCTACAAGGACCTGCAGGACATCATCGCCATTCTCGGCATCGACGAATTGTCGGAAGAGCAGAAGCTCACCGTCTCGCGCGCCCGCAAGGTCCAGCGTTTCCTCTCGCAGCCCTTCCACGTCGCCGAGCAGTTCACCGGCTTCGCCGGCAAGTACGTCAAGGTGGCCGATACCGTCCGCAGCTTCAAGGAAATCATCGACGGCAAGCACGACGCCATCCCCGAGCAGGCCTTCTACATGAAGGGCTCGATCGATGAGGTACTGGAAGCCGCCGAGCAGATGAAGGCCAAGGCGTAAGAGAAAACCGCGGGCGCCCGCCGAAATGACGGGTGCCCCACCTTCGCCGCTGCTTTTGCGGCTAAGGTGGGAAGCAGGCAGAGGGCAGCGCCAGTATTCGCAGCACCAGCATTCGAAGCCCAGGAATTTAAATGGCAGAGACTATCGAACTCGAAATCGTCACCCCGGAGCGCCAGGTCGTCAAGGACCGCGCCACCGAGATCCAGATTCCCGGACGCAACGGTTATCTCGGAATTCTTCCTGGCCACGCGCCGCTGATCACCGAGCTCGCCATCGGCGAAATCGTCTACACCAGCGAGAGCGGCTCCACCAGTCTCTCCGTTGCCTGGGGCTTTGCCGAGGTGCTTCCCGACAAGGTCACCATCCTCGCCGAGACCGCCGAGCGCGCCGAAGACATCGATCTGGAGCGCGCGCAAGCCGACCGCGACCGCGCCCAGGAGCGGCTCAAGCTGGCCGAGGATACCGAGCAGTTCGAAGAAGCTCTCAACGAACTGGCCCGCGCCGAATCGCGCATCGCCACCGCCAAACATGCGCATCAGGCGTCGCCGCAGCACTAGCCGAACCCGCAGCAAACCTACGCCCCGGACCAATCCGGGGCGTTTTTTCGTCCGCCGGTGCCGGGTGCCCCATCGATAAGAACGAAGGCGTTGTCAAGGCGAGATTTTCCTGAGCGGTGCGCAAGCACCGCTTGGTTTGCCGCCAGAGTTACAGTTTGAGGACCAAGACTCTGGAAACATCACTCGCTGATCACTTCCGGTGGCACATCTCGTTCCACCAACCATCGATACGGGCTTTTGACTTCGGCCCATGATTCTTCCATGCGAACATCCAGCCGCCGGGCCGGTGCGAAAGTGGAAAACAGCCTTACCGTTTTCCAAGGCGCCTACTTTGCGCCGTCTTTTGCACGGGCCAGTCTGGATGCGAGAGCGCCCAATCAGTTCTGCGGACTAGCTTTCGCCGTCCAGGGGCACCCGCGAGCTGCTCTCGATACGAACGATCTCCGGATATGGCGTCTTGGTGCGCAGCATCCAGTAGAGCCGGACTGCCAACCTGCGTGCCGCCGCCACCTTGGCCACACCCTTCGGCTTGCTGTGGCAGCGGTGTTGATACTGCTTGCGAAACCCTTCATCCAAGCGGGTGGCCGTCTGCGCCGCTTCCACCAGCAACATGCGCGCAAAGCGGTTGCCCTGCTTGCTGATCCCGCCCAGGTGCTGTTTGCCGCCCGAACTGTGTTCGCGCGGAATCAGCCCCAGATAGCTGGCCACCTGCTTGCCCCGCTTAAACCGCGCGACATCGCCCAAGGTCAGTACAAACGCCAGCGAGGTGATCGGTCCCACCCCCGGCTGCGTCATCAGCAACCGCGCCGGTTCGTTCTCCGCTGCCGCGCGTTGCGCTGCCCCGTCCAGTTTGCCGACCTGGATATCGAGCATCGCTCGCAACCCCTGCAGATCCTCCCGCCGGCACGCCGCCCAGCCTTCCAGAGGTAGTTCGCTGAATGCCTTCTGTCCGGCCTCCGACCACAGCCTGGCTTTCTTCTGCATCCCGCGATTCATCGCCAGATGCTGCAACCCATTCTTCACCCGAGCCCGAACCTCCACCAGTTTGTGCCGGTGAATCAACAACTGGCGCAGATCCCGCACCCCCGCATCCGGAACCCACAGCCGAGGAAACCGTCCCTCCCGCAGCAGATTCAAAATGTGTGCCGCATCGCGCTTGTCGGTCTTCTGCTTGCGCACATAACTGGCCCGAATCTGCGCGGCATCGCCGACCCACACCTCGTGCCCCAGCTTCTCCAGCAACTCCACAAACCACTGACTGTTGCCGCAGCTCTCCAGGCCAATCAGCGACGGAACCGGCAGCGAACGGTAAAACCGTTCCGCCTCGCCGTTGCCGTTGACCAGTTTGCGTTCCACCATCTCTCCCGTCGAGAAATCAAAAATCGCAACCTGCTGCCAACTGGGATGGAAATCACACCCTACAATAATCATGAAGGTTTCTCCTGACCCAGCTTCTTGGTCCTCAACCAAAGAATACCGAGTCCGCTGAAACCTTCGTTCTTATCCCATCATATCTGCCGCAGTGAGCCAATGTGAGGCTGTTCCAGGCGCACCCCGGATGGCCCAAAGCCGGGGCCCCCGGCAAGCCCGTAGTTGGCTTGCTGGGGTGGAAGCCTTCCTTTGGCTGGAGTGGGGCGCTTGCTCTTGCCGTTGTCTTGGCTCTTGCCGCCAGCCTTGAACCGTTGAAACTCGGAAGCCCTGAAACCCCTGGTTCAAACCCGCCAGGAGCGGTACGTTACAATCGCTGCACCATGAATTCGCCCGTCCCGTCATCTTCCAAGCCGGAACGCTTCCCGCTTCTCTTCGCGCTCTTCGCGCTGCTTCTCGGTGCCGGCTGCGGCGTGCTCCACGTGCTGGTGGAAACCATGCAACAGCCCGACCCCGTGCTCTCGGCGCTGGCCGTCACCTCCGTCACCATGATGCTCGGCCTGCTGCGTCCTGCTCGGCCCTGGCGATGGGTCCTGCTGGTCGGCATCCCCGTGCCGCTGGCCATTCTGGTCGCCAGCATCGTCGTCCCCACCGCGCACTTCACCCGCGCCAGCATTGCCGGATCCATCCTGATCTCGCTGCCCGGCTTCGCCGGCGCTTTCGGCGGATCGATCCTGCGCCGCAGGCTGGCACAGCTTTTCTTTGAAGAGAAACCCAGCCCGCAGGACCCGGCCTAGTTCGCGGCCGGAGCACTCCGTAAACACAGCGGGCCGCCCCGTGAGGCGGCCCATCGCCGGCAACCACGCTTCATCCTGCTGCCGCTCAACCCTCCTGCACCGGTTGCTCCAGCTCGCCGCGCTCCAGCTTTTCCTGGCACGCAATGCAATGCCGCGCCCAGGGAACCGCCTCCAGACGCCGCTCGTTGATCGCATTGCCGCACTGCTCGCATTCCCCGTAGGTTCCCTCCGCAATGTTGGACAGCGCGTGCTCCACCTTCTGCAGAAATTGCCGGTCGTTATTGCTGCGCGCAAACAGAAACTCCTTCTGGTAGGAACTCGACGCGCGGTCGGCAATGTCCTGCGCCGAATCCGGCGTCTGCGCGGCGCGTCCGTCCTCCTCGCTGCGGGCCACGCTCTCGCGCAGGTTTGCCGCCTGGTTTCCAGCAGCTTCCGGTAATGTTCGAGTTTTTCTTGGTCCATCATCTTGGCCCGCCGTTCTGCGCCTCGCCGTACGATAACAAACCGATGATGATATGCGCACCCGTCGCGGCGGTCAATGCCTGCCTGCGCCAATCTTATGCCTGGCTCGATATTGGGAATTCCGCGAAATGAATCCCGGGTCTGTATCGCCGCTGCTCCCGCACCAACAAAAAAGCGACCCCGTTGGGGTCGCTTTCTGAAAGAGGCAAGGGAGGGAGGATCTAGAGACGGGAGAGTTTAGATGCTGCTCCGGGATACCCGGATCAGCCTGAGAAGTTGGTACTCCTTGAGGGGACTTGCCATTTTGAACATGCGGCCTCTTTGTTACTCAAAATAGATGCACGTTCGAAGCCAGCGGCGCAGATTTTTTGGGGAAAATTAAAAATAATTCCTAACCCATTCAAATCATAGGAACTCATCGTTATCTATGTTAATTAATCAAGAAATTATTCTGGCATCCACTGCCAAAAATTTCATGGCATGGGTAACATAATTCCACTATTTGGTAAGTATGGACTTCTTTTTGCCAAGATCCTGCTCTTCCATCAGCTTCATCTTGTTCAGCAGAGCCTTGTAACTGACCTTCAGGATCTTGGCTGCCTGGCGCCGGTTCCAGCGCGTCTCGTGCAGCACTCGCTCGATCGCCTTCCGCTCCGCCTCCATCGCGGCCCGCCGTCCAATTTCCAGCAACGAGAGCGTGCCGTCGCCGGACTCCTGCCGGGCTCGGACAGCCAGAGCCGCCGGGAGCGGTGTTGCCGGCGGCTCCCGTTTTGGGTTCCCAAAGCGGATTGCTGTTCCCGCTTGCCGAGGCGCTAATCAGCGGCTTGTGCGTCGAAAGCTCGCGAATGATCTGCGACTCGTTGCCCACGATCACATAGCGCTTTACCAGATTCTCCAGCTCGCGAATGTTGCCCGGCCAGCTGTACTCGATCATCCGGCTCACCGCGTATTCGGTGAACGGCGGCGGCTGCTTGCCATAGTATTCGCTGTACTTGCGCAGCAGAAAGTCGAGGAAGATGGGAATCTCCTCCTGCCGCTCGCGCAGCGGCGGGATGTGAATGGTCACCACATTCAGCCGGTAGAACAGATCCTCGCGGAAGCTGCCTTCCTCCACCGCGCGCTCCAGCTGCTTGTTGGTGGCCGCCAGCACCCGCACGTCCACCGCAATGTCGCGCTTGCCGCCCAGCCGGGAGAACTCCCCGTCCTGCAAAACGTGCAGCAGCTTGGCCTGCAGCGCCGGATGCATCTCGCTGATTTCATCCAGGAAGATCGTGCCCCCGTGGGCCAGGTCGAACTTGCCCAGCTTCTGCCGGTTGGCCCCGGTAAACGCGCCGGGTTCGTAGCCGAACAGCTCGCTCTCCAGCAGCTCGTGCGGAATGGCCGCGCAGTTCACCTTCACGAACGGCTTGTCGCGGCGCAGCGAGCGCGAAAAGACCATGCGCGCCACCACTTCCTTGCCGGTGCCGCTCTCGCCCCGGATCAGCACCGTGACGTTGGTGTCGGCCACCTGCTCGATGGTGTTCTTCACGTCCTCCATCTTGGGACTGGTGCCGAACAGCATGCTGAAGTCGCTCTGCCGCCGCACCTGGTCGCGCAGCTGGGTCACCTCGGTGGTCAGCCGCTGCCCATCCAGCAGACTGGCCATGCGCTGATCCAGCGACGGCAAGATCGATCGGCTTGGAGAGAAAGTCATCGGCCCCCAGCTTCGAGGCGCGGAAGATCATCTCCGGCGTGCCGCTGCTGCCGGTCATGATCACCGAAACCTCCGGCTTCATCTGCTTCAGCCGCTCCAGGGTCTCCATCCCATCCATGCCGCGCGCATCGGCGTCCAGCAGCACCAGCGCCGGGTCAAACACCCGGAACATCCGCATCGCCTCTTCTCCCGTCGACGCCGAGCTCACGTCATAGCCGCGCCGCATCAGGTGCGCGCTCAGGAAGCTTGACTGCGAACGATCATCGTCCACAATCAAAACTCTCGTCCTGTTTGCAGCCTGCATCATCGGCGTCCTTTCCGCGACCTCGTGCTTTAGCGCTAGAACTTCTCGCTTCGCTTGTATATAGAGCGAGCACTCCAGAAAACGGTTGCCAAGCTACGTTCTTTTTCTGGGTTGGGCGCAACCGGAAAATGGCTGCATCGATACAATCTATTCCGCAGGAACCCGTCGAGCAAATCGTAACTCATTGGCATCGAATATGTCAATAGTAGGTATTCCATTACCTGCTACTTCTATTCACGCATCCGGCCGAAATGGGCTTCGCACGGCAACAGACAGAAAAGGCCGGCCAGCGCGGACCTTTACTGCTTTTACTTCCAGCTGTCACTCAGTTAGTTGTTGACCACCGTGCGAACCTTGCCCGGACTGGGCATGAAGTGATACGGCGGCCAGGGACCGGTCAGCGAGATCTCCACGTCTTTAAACTGGCGCAGCGCACTCGAATACCGGCTCTGGTACTTCTCCACGCCGTCGGAGTCGATCAGGTGCGCAATATCCAGCACGATCCCGGTGTCCACCTTCTTGCAGGAAACCTCCTCCTGCAGCGGATTCAGCAACTTGTTTACCTGCACGGTAAGCGCGCGGGCCCGCGACTGCCGCTCGCGATCGCGGCTGGCCTGTTCCTTCAGCCTGGTCAGATACTCGCCGCCGGCCTTGTGCGGCAGCACCGCCAGCACCTCGGCGATCGCCGTGCCTTCCCGCACCGTCACCTTGATGTGCATTTCGCTTTTGCCGCGCAGTTTGGCAATGGAATCCGCAAAGGTTTTCTTGTTGTTCCGGATCGCCTGGCGCAGCGCTTCGTCGGATTCAAAAACCGTTCCGAACTTGAATGGCAGCAGGGTTGCCACCTTGAAGCATTCGCTTACGATTCGCGCGTGTTCCATGGCTGACTGTTGGGTCAGGGCTTGTCCGTGTTCAATTTCGCTCACGATCACCACAAACTCGCCGCAGGGAAATCCCCGCACCGGGTTTGCGTTCACGCCTTTAAGAGATTCGATGAGAAACGGGCGGCGAACCCGGCCTTGCTGAAAGTTCGCCTGTTCGCTGATGCAGTATGCGTACCACGCCATCTTCGCTCTCCAACGATTCCCGGCTTGGGGGACACTCCGGGGAATCAGGACCAGCTTCAACTGAATTGGAAACTGCTTCAGGAATCGTGCTTTCGGGGAAGGCGGCTTCATACCATTCCGATACAGCTCTGCTCGGTCCTGCCTCGGCTTCACGGAGCATTCCTGTTTCGGCCTTCTGCCGGTTCGCGAGATTCGCTCAGGAATCCTGTGTCTTAACCTCCTCAAGCTTATGCCAGAGATTCCAGACATTCTAAGGTGGTTCTTACCATCCCAATCCTAAGCCGAAATGTGAAATTAGCAACTGAAAGTATTGAAAATACCGGCCATTGGATTACGCGCTACCCGAGCCGTGCCCGCAGGGCAGCGCCTGCACCGGTTCCGTGCATCCAACCCGTTCAGTGGTATGGCAGGCCTCACTGCAGGCCGATGGCGTATCCCTCGCCCTATCTCCTGAATCCGAGCCGCTGGAGCGTTTCGCCGTCGAGGTTTTCTCCGAGTTGAATCGAGGAAACCATCGTGCGCCGCAGCCGCGAGGTCAACGTGCTGCTCCGCATGAGCATGCTGGCCGGGCTGGAAATGGAACTCGACTCCACCCTCAACCTGATCTGCGATCTGGCCGCCGAGATCGTCAGCTTCTCCCGCGGCGCGGTCTACTTCTGGGAGGAGGACGGCGAGGGCATGCACCTGCGCGTCACGCGCAATCATGCCCGATCCCGAGGCCGAGAACTTTGCCCGCGCCAACGTGCTCAATTACTGGGCCGCCAAACTGGGCCGCCCCTTGCTGCTCACCGCGCCACTGCCAGCCGGAGGCCGACGCCCTGCTGCACGCCATGAATGCCGCCAGCGTCCTCGTGGTGCCGCTGTTTGTGCGCAACCGCGTGATGGGCTCGCTGCAGCTGTTCGGCGAGCATGCCGACAGCTTCTCGCGCGAAGATGCCCAACTGCTCTGGATGCTCTCCCTGGTCGCCGAGAGCATGCTGGCCCGCGACTACTCCAATGAGACGCTGCTGCGCTTTGCCTTTACCGACTTCCTCACCGGCCTCAAGACCCGCGGCTACTTCGAGCAGCAGCTCGACCTGGAACTGGCGCGCGCCGAGCGCCGCGGCAACTCCCGTCGCCGTGCTCATGATCGACATCGACCACTTCAAGCGCCTCAACGACACCCACGGCCATCCCGCCGGCGACCTCGTCCTGCGCGATGTTGCCGCCATCCTCACCCGCGATCTGCGCGAGATCGATACCGCCGCCCGCTACGGCGGAGAGGAGTTCATCCTGCTGCTTCCGGAAACCAACCTGCAGGGCGCAAACTGGTCGCCCAGCGCCTGCGCTACTCCGTCGAGCAGGCCAAATTCCGCACCGGCGCCGCCGAAGGCGCAGCAGAGGAGCGCATCACCATCAGCATCGGCGTCGCCATCTTCCCCGAGGAGGCGCACTTCAAACGCGACCTGCTCGAAGCCGCCGATGCCGCCCTCTACCAGGCCAAAGCCCAGGGCCGCAACCGCGTCGTCTTCTACTCCGACCTCAAGAGCCGCAAGGAAGCTTCGTAAAGGCCAGGTTTCAAGGTTTCAAGGTTTCAAAGTTAAAACCAACCGCTAAACCCGCGCGTTTCTATCGAAGTTTTCCAACTGCACCGTAGCTTCAGCTTCCAAGTACAAAGGGTGCCTCATGCACCCTCGCATCTCATTCATAAATTTTGAGAGTGTCATTGCGATTCGAGTGGTCATCCTGAGCGAAGCGAAGGACCCCTACCCGTTCCAATCGCCTGCACCTATCGCGATTCTCCCCTGCCTTTGCCCTTAACCTTGAAACCTTGCGACTTTGCGACTTTGAAACCTTGCTTTCCTACCGTCCCTTGGCCTTCGTCGCCTTTTTCGCGGCCGCTTTCGCAACCACCTTCTTTGCTGCCGGAGCCTTCGCCGGCCGCTTTCGCCGCTACGGGTGCGGGCGGCTTCGCGCTCTTCGCCGGAGCCGCCTTGGCCGCTGTCTTTTTGGCCCCAGGAGCCTCTTTCACCGCCGCCTTGCCCGTCTCGGCCTTGGCTGACACTGGTGCAGCCTCGGCCTCTTCGCTGGCCACGGCCGAAATCGCGCCCGTTGCTACCGGCCTGGTTCTTGGGAGAAACCACCGTCGGGATCGGCGTCCACGCCCTCGCCTCCAGCTGCGCCCAGCTGCCGCAGCAGCACCTGCCGGATGGCGTCCATCGGTGCCGGCTTTCCGGTCCAGATCTCAAACTGCCGCGCCGCCTGATGCACGAACATCTCAGCCCCGCTGATCGTCCCGCAGCCCTTCGACTGCGCCAGCTTCAGCAGCGGGGTCTCCATCGGGTTGTACACCGAGTCGAAGACCCACGTCGCATTCAGCTCGTTTTCCTCCAGCGGAGTCTCCGCCGCGGGACCCATCCCCACCGGGGTCGCGTTGAAGATCAGGTCGAAGCTCAGCTTGGCAACCTCGCTGCGCTTCACCGTTTTGACGCCCAGTTGCTTGGCCAGCGCCACCGCCGTGGCCGGAGTGCGGTTCAGAATCGACACCTCGGCGCCCTTGGCCCGCAGTCCGAACACCGCCGCCCGCGCCGCTCCGCCTGCGCCCAGCACCAGCACCCGCGCGCCCTGCAGCGCCACGCGCGGCTCAATGGCCGCCACAATGCCGTACACGTCCGTATTAAACCCGAACAGCCTGCCGTCCTTGCCGCGCACGATCGTGTTGCAGGCTCCGGACTGCTGGGTCAGGCACGTCGCTGTTGTCCAGGTGTGCCACAATCGCCTGCTTGTAGGGCATGGTCACGCTGATCCCATCCAGCGGCAGGTCCTTCACCGTGGCCAGCAGGTCGCTCAGCGTCTTGGCGTGCAGCGGCAGATACACCGCGTTCACGTTCTCCCGCCGGAAGCCCGTATTCATCACCCAGGGCGACATCGAGTGCGAAACCGGGTCGCCCGCGATGCCGTACACCTTGGTCACCGACTCCATCTGCTCGATGCGGTAGAAATCCCGCAGCTCGCGATAGGTCGGCTGTCCCGGAGCCGTCTCCTTGCCCTGCCGCCTCCGAGCCGAAGGTAAACGCTCCTCCGGCGCGAATCCCCAGGATGCGGCTCAGCATGCCCTGTTCGCCCATGCACATGCCCACCATCGCATACTCCGAGCAGTGCTCTTCCAGGAAGCGCGTCATCACCACGTTGTCGTGCAGGCAGGTCGCCGTGCCCACCACCTTGTAGAAATCGGAGTTGAAACTGCGCATCCGCGCAAACGTCTCCTCCAGCCGGCTGGTGCTCTTAAAGTCGTGGCTGGAGAGCACGATGGCCGCCCGCGACCGCATCTCTTCCCAATCCTCGCTGCTCATCGCCTCGGCGCTTTCAATCTCGATATCCACCGCCGCGCAGCCGGCCTCGGTCGCCTTGCGCAGCACCTCCAGCTGCTCGTCCAGCGAGCCGCCAAAGTTCCCCCCGGCCGCCGTTCGCCGGCAGGTGGCAATCAGAATGCCGTCCGGACGCGCCTCGGTCAGCCGCCGCAGCCGCGCCATCGCCCCCAGCGGGGACTTCAGGTAGTCGAGCCGCAGCTCGATCAGCGGGTTTTCGCGCAATACCGCCTCCGCCTTGTCCATCATTTCGGAGGCATCGTCGGCAGTAATGGAAACGCAGATCCGCGGAATGCGGAGGCGAAGAGAGCGGGCCGTGTAATTCATCGGTGGAACAGTCATTTGTGGGCAAATGGTAATGATGCCGGAGTCCGGTTGCAATGCCTGAAAGCGATTTTCAACAGAAAAATGCAGAAATTCGCAGGAGTACCATCTCGGTTAACGGCTGTACTCCGGCCTACGTCCATCGTTACTTGACCACTCCCCCCGCCTTTGTTAGCTTCCGGATACAAGCGCCGCCCGAGCGCCCGCGGCCGACAGCGGCATCTTTTGCCGCGTTACTCGCAAGCGCCCGCGGCCGGCAGCGGCATCTTTTGCCGCGTTACTCGCAAGCGCCCGCGGCCGGCAGCGGCATCTTTTGCCGCGTTACCCGGCGGCGAAGCTCGCTTGTACTTGTATAAGCGCCATACGCTACGCGCCCTTTTGCGGCTGAAATGAGAGCATGGAATGAAACCCTTGAACCTGGCACTGACCCTGCTATCGGCAACCCTGCTGTCGGCAACCCTGCTGGCGCAGAATCAGACGTCGCAGGCCATGCCCGGCCTGCCGGCTCCGGCGGCCGCGCCCATCAACGGCCCCACCTATAGCCAGCTCTACTGCTCCGGCTTCATCACCCGCCAGGCCGTTCCTCGCGACTCGTTCGTCCTGGGCTCCAAGGAAAGTCCCCACGAAGACCGCTTCCAGGGACGCTCCACGCTCTTCCTGCGCGGTCCCGACCTCGCCGTGGGAGAGCGCTACAGCCTGGTGCGCCAGATCGCCGACCCCAACCCTGAGGACTCCTCGCTCGAGCAGCGCAAACAGCTCGCTGGCCTCGGAGACCAATACCAGGATGTCGGCTGGGTCACCGTTCGCTCCATCATCAACGGCACCGCCATCGCCACCTTCGACTACTCCTGCACCGCGACCATCCAGGGCGATCTCGTCGTTCCCTTCAAGGAGCGCCCGCAGATCACCTTCCGCACCGAAGAACCCGAGCTTGCTCAATTCCGCGCCGCCTCCACCGGCCTCAAAGGACACATCCTCGGAGCCGAGGGCTTCGTCGGCCTGCTCGGCACCGGCATGACCATTTACACCGACTTCGGCGCCATCAAGGGAGCCAAGCCCGGCGACTATCTCGTCATCACGCGCGGCTACGCCCCCGAAGACCTCAACCGCATCGATCGCGCCTCCGAAGACCTGCCCCGCGGCGTGGACGATACCGCCGTCAACCGGGCCAAGGTCCCGCCCGACTCCGACCGCCTGATGCCCGACCATGTCCTCGGCGAAATCCTCGTCCTCAACGTCAGCCCCGATTCCTCCACCGCCCTCATCACCCGCGCCTCGGCCGAAATGGAGCTCGGCGACGTTGTGCAAGCCGCAGACGCCGGCAGCGAAGAAGAGCAGCGCCAGGACGCGCGCCAGAATCCCAGTCCCACCGCCACCCGCCAGGATGACGCCGCATGCCAGGCCTCCAACTCATTCCTGCATCGTGCGCTCGTCTTCGCCCGCCTCTCCCACGGCTGCAAGGCCGCCAGCGAGGTCGCCGCCGCCCGGTAACTGCTGTCCTGACAGGTGCCCCGCCTTCACCGCGCCGCCTTGGCGCGGCTAAGGCGGGAAGCGACGCGGGTGGCCCATTCAAGCCATCTTTTGGCTTGAGTGGGGTTGTTGACCTTGCTCTTGCTCCTCGCCCTTTTGCCCCTGCCGTTGCCCTTACCCTTACAATACCCCCATGAACTCCGTCCGCATCGACAAGTGGCTCTGGGCCGCGCGCTTCTTCAAAACCCGCGCCCTGGCCTCGCGCGCCTGCGACCTCGGGCGCATCCTCGCCAACGGACAACCCGTCAAGCCCGCCCGCGAGATCCGCATCGGCGACCGTCTCCAGGTCACCAACGACGGTGGAGAATTCCACATCGAGGTCCTGCTCCTCAGCGACGTGCGCGGCCCCGCTCCGGTCGCCCAAACCCTCTACCGCGAAAGCGACGCCAGCCGCCAAGCCCGCCAGAAAGCCGCCGACGAGCGCCGCGCCCTCATGGACTTCGAGACCCTCCCCGAGGGCCGTCCCTCCAAGCGCGACCGCCGCCAGATCATCCGCTTCCGCGGCCGCGAATAACGCCGCGAATAACGCTCGGCGACTCCCATCGCGGCGACCCGAAACGCTCGCTCTGCATCGCAAGCGCGCGTGCCCATTCAAGCCTATTTTGGCTTGAATGGGGCAGTTGACTTGTCTTTGCCGTGTGGCCGCAGGGTGGCCCACATCCGCCTGTCTTTGGCGAATGTGGGAACAGCAATGCCCTATACCTCCCAGCCTTTGCCGTTGCCTTTGATCTTCGCCGCGCATCCCGCTTCCCCACAAATGAAAAGCTCCCCCCACGCGGGAGGAGCTTTTTTTGTTTCGATCCGGAAAAATCCGGAATCCGTCTATGTGCCGTTCGGAATCAGCCTCGACACCGAGAGATTGTTCGTAATCGACGGGATAATCGTCGCCAGGGTATTGGCAGGCTGCGGAGTCGGGCCGTTCGCGCATGCACTGGCTGGCCGAATCGCTGTACCAGTGCGTCGGATCGGAGGCCATGTATTCAATCGTGTCGCATGGCGTCATCGGCCAGGGTAGAGTCGGGTAGACGCTGGAAGAAAGATCTAAATTCACCGAGTCGGTCGAACACCCCGAGGCCTCCGAAGCGAAGCCGATCGTAAACACCTGGGTTCCCGCCGCCGTGGCGTCCCAGGCCGCTTCGATCGCCTGCTGGCACTGGTCGGTCTGGGACATGTAGTTGAGGCTGTTGAAGCTGGTTGTGCCGTTCGGCGTCGCGCACCCGGATGGCGGGTTCGTCGTGGTGTAGTACACGTTGTACGGCGCGGTAAAGTCTGAACACGTGGCATTGGCATCGCCGTCGGTGAGGATGATCATCACGTTATTCGACAGCGGATTCAGTGACTTCTGGTAGGCCAGCGCATTCTGCGCCGCATAGATCACGCCCGCATAGTAGGTACTTGCGCCGCCAGGGTCCTGCAAACATCCGTTGTTGCTCGGGTACGGGTGCCCAGCCGCCAGCACGATGTGGGATGCCGGGTTCAAGCCCGCTCCATCTGAGAGTTGGTAATCATTGCCAAACCCGATGAGCTGATAGGTAATCGTTTTCCCGCTGACGACCACTGTCTCGCTCCCCGGTGCCGGGGGAAGGTTGTTGGGACCTCCCCCCAATGCCTCATCATAATGCTGCTGGCTGCCGGGTGATCCTCCCACGCACCATGCAGTGGCGGCAGCGTCGGTTGGGGCCGTCTCCCACGCCGGAAAAACAAACAGACTCACTAGGTCGACCGGAGCGGTCGCACCGCAGGGGTTTACACCCGGCGTACAAGGCTGAAGTTCGGTCAGCAGGAGTTGCAGGCCCTGCCGGGCGCATTGAATGGGTGTGGTCGAACCGCCGCAGCTGTTCGTGCCGCTACTCATCGATGCCGTGGTGTCCATAATGATCGCCACGTTGAAAGGCGGACCGGGCGCGCCTTTCATCACCGCCTCCGAGGTCGCCGTAATCGGCATGCTGGGGTGGCCATTCAGCTGCGTGGAGAAAAAGTTCATAAAATTCAACGGTACCGCCGCCGTCTGCGTCACGGTAAGCACATTGGAGAGCGTTGGGTCCATACAGAGCACTCCCAGGCTCCTCTCCGCGGACGAGCAGCCCAGCGCCATTGTCGGCGGACTCGTAACCGTCATATCCAGATAGACATTGTTGCCCCCCGTGTATGAGCTGTACAGCTGCGCCGTGGACGTCACGAGCGCCGCGCTGCCGGTAGGCATCACCGCGGCTCCCGCCAGTGCCGCCGCATCGGTCGAGGCCTGCAGCTGCCGGTAGGCGCAATACACCACCCCCAGGTCGGCAACGATCGCCCCCATCAAGACAAAGAAAACTACCCACACCAATACCAGCCAAATGATTACCTGTCCGCGCTCATTCCGGCGCGAGTGGGGTAGCGAAAATTTTGAGATCGAAAACTCGCCGTTCTGTTTCATTGCACAATCTCCGACGTCTGTGCCTCAATAGGCATAGCAAGGCTAGGGAAGGCATTAAAGATAAGAGTAGGAGTGTAATAGGCTTTGACCGTGGCGACGGCGCCCTGGCTCAGATCGGACGGGAACCCCGTCAAAGGAGTCGTGGCGCTGTAGCAGCTCGCCGGGGTGCTGCTACTGGTAGTCGTAAACGTCTGAGTCAGCGCCGTACCACCCACAGGTGTCAGCGTGATCGAGAAGTTTAGCACTGGAGTGCTACCCCCGCCCTCGATCGCGGCAGCCGCGTACATGGATGTAACGACCGGACCCACCACATTGCACGGATTGTTGGTTCCCCGGCTGATCGCCAGCTTCCGCGCGCCGGTCGCTACGGCATCGGTCAGCGCCAGATAGTTGCTCAGGTAGGTCGCAAACTCCGCCAACCCCACCGTCGTCGGCACCAGCATAAACGTCATCACCAGGGCAAATTCAATCAGCGATGACCCTTTTTGACGGCGGCCGGCAAGACGCCTGCCGGCCCGCTGCCCGCCACCACCGGATTCGACACTCACTTCGGCTGACCCTGCGCTATGGTTCATCACTCGTATCTCTCCTGTTTTCTTCACTTACCGTTCGCGCCGCCGGGCACACCCCAACCCCCGCGGATATGCGCACAACGGGACTACACTCGAATTAGGATGCAGCAATATTGTTCAGAGTTGTTCAGAGTTACTGCTGTTGTTACTCTCATTCCTGCCGCAGCGGTTTCCCAAAGTTCCTCCCGCTTTGGAGAATCCCTTCCGCAGGCGATACACTGCTCTCCATGTCGAGCCGCCAAACCCGCCTGCGTGAGCTCCTGCTGCTCACCGGTCTCTGCGGCTTTTTCTTCTTCTTCCGTCTCTCCGCCATCGGCCTGGTCGGCCCCGACGAGCCCCGCTACGCCCAGGTCGCCCGCGAGATGCTCGCCCGCCACGACTGGGTGACCCCCGTACTCTACCACCACACCTGGCTGGAAAAACCCATCCTCCTCTTCTGGGGAGAAATGCTCTCCTACTCCGTCTTCGGCGTCTCCGACTGGGCTGCCCGCGTCCCTTCGGCCGTCGCCGCCACCCTGCTGGTCTTCGGAACCTTCCTCGCCGTCCGCCGCATCCGCTACACCGCCCGCCTGGACGCCGCCCTCATGGTCGCCTCCTCGGTCCTCATCCTCGGCTTCGCCCGCGCCGCCGCCACAGACATGCTCCTCGCCTCGCCCTGGTGCCTGTCCCTCCTCGCATGGTTCCTCTGGTACCAATCCAACTCTCAGCATGATTTTGATTTAAAGTGTCATCCTGAGCGCAGCGAGGGATCCCAGCACGGCCCGAATCTCCAGAGCGGCCCCCAGCTTTCCAACCAGCCATCGATTTCGCAGTCATCCCCAGCGCCCGCACCTGAACAAGCTGCAGGTGGCCCATATTTGCCCAGCGCCCGCAGCCGGAGCGACGTCTCTTGCCGCGTACCCGGCGGCGAAGCCGCCTCTGGCAAATGTGGGGAAGCAGAAAGTTCGCATCTAGAGGGTTTGCCGCCGGTTGCAGATGTGGGAACTGGAAAGCTTCCAGCCCTCTGCCTCTTCTACGCCCTCAACGCCCTGGCCGCGCTCGCCAAGGGACCGGTCGCCCCCGCTCTGGCCGCCTTGGTCCTCATCGCCTTCTGCCTCACCCAGCGCAACCCGCGCGCCATCGTCCGAACCCTGCACCCGCTGGGCCTCGCCGTCTTCTTCGCCGTCGCCGCCCCCTGGTATGTGCTCGTCCAGCTCCGCACCCCGGAATTCTTCCGCGTCTTCTTCCTCCAGCACAACCTGGCCCGCTTCGGCTCCAACCTCTACCGTCACCACCAGCCCTTCTGGTATTACCTCCCCGTCGCCCTCATCGCCACCCTTCCCTGGACCGTCTGGCTCTTCCACGGTCTTGCCGATGCCCTGTCTGCGCTGCGCCGAGCGGGTGGCCCACATCTGCCTTCCTTTGGCAGATGTGGGACCTCCGCCGCGGAAAACGCCCCCTCCTACACCTTTGAGATCTTCCTCTTCCTCTGGGCGCTCATCCCCATCGCCTTCTTCTCCATCTCCCGCTCCAAACTTCCCGGATACATCCTGCCCTCCATCCCCGCGCTGCTCATTCTGGCCGCCGTCGCCGTGCATCGCCGCGCCGCCCGCGACGAGCGGCCGCCGTGGACCTCCATCGCCGCCCACGCCATCCTGCTCTCCGCCCTCGCCGCCGCCGGATGCATCGCCCCGCGCCTCGCCTTCAAACTGCCGCCCTCGCCTGCCGGGCCTCATGCTGGCCGCCTTCGCCGGAACCGCCATCTTTCTCCTCACTGCCCTTCCTTTGCTCACCTCCGGATGGCGCTTCCTGCACTTCGTCACCCTCTTGCCGGTCGTCCTCGCCGTCGGCTTCATCCTGCGCGGCTTGGCCCCGGCCTTGGACGCTACCCAGTCCGCCCGTCCCATCGCCGCACTGATTCAACAAATTGATCAGCAATCCGCCCAGCCCGACGCACCCTCGGCCGCCACCTTCGCCCTCAGCCGCAACACCGCCTTCGGCCTCGCCTTTTATCTCAACCGCCGCGTCGATCCCTACGAAGGCCTCGAGATCTCCCCAGCCGTCTACGAACTTCCCCCGGCCATCCCCGCCGCGGCCCACCTGCTCGTCTCCCGCGACGCCTCGCTCCCCGCGCTTCGCCTCCTGCTCGCCGGACGCACCCTCCGGCTCCTCGCCGCCTACCCGCCCCAGCACATCCAGATCTTCCAGGTCTCCGCCGCCGAGTCCCTCCGGTAACCTGCCTCGTCACCCCATAGCCTGCCATAGCACTCGGCTCGGCCTCCCACTTCCGTTACACTAGGCCGGGCGGCGATCCCGCCCAGGGGAGCCAAGTTCCGCGTGGAGATTCTCGACCTCCGTCATTTCGCCTCGCCCGATCTCCGCCCCCTCATCGATGAGGAGGTCGCGCTCTGGCGAAGTAATCTCCATTGGGATTACCGCGCCTCGGCCGAGATGGTGCTGCGTTACGCCGACACCCGCATCCTTCCCGGCTTCGCCGCCATCGAGCGCGGACGCCTGCGCGGCTACTGCTATTTCGTCTACGAAGGCAGCAAGGGCGTCATCGGAGACCTCTTCGTCGAATCTGCCAACTTCATCGCCGACCGCCGCCATCAGATCGAGTGCGAGCTGCTCCGCCACGCCATCAGCACCCTGCAGCGCTCTCCCGGACTCACCCGCATCGAGGCCCAGCTCCTCATCCATCCCACCGGCCACCTCGCCGCGCCTTTCCTGCGCGAAGACTTCCGCCGCTACCGCCGGCTCTTTCTTTCGCTGCCCATCGCCAATGCCCTGCCCCAGCCCACCCGTCCGCTGCCGCCGGAGATCGAAATTCACAGCTGGACCGAAGACGACTACCAGCCCGCCGCCGCCATCATCACCGCCGCCTACGCCGGCCACGTCGACAGCGACGTCAACGACCAGTACCGCACCGTCCCCGGCTCGCTCCGCTTCCTCAACAACATCGTCCGCTTTCCCGGCTGCGGAGCCTTCGACCCGGTCTCCTCTTTCGTCGCCGTCCACCGTCCCACCCAAACCCGCATCGGAGTCCTGCTCTGCTCCCGCATCCGTCACGATGTCGGCCACGTCACCCAGGTCTGCACCCTGCCCGAATTCCACAGCCACGGCATCGGCGAGCATCTGCTGCGCCGCTGCTATGACAATCTCGCCGCCCGCCGCTTCACCGAACTCTCCCTCACCGTCACCGAGGAAAACCAGCGCGCCCTCGCCCTCTACCTCCGCTCCGGCTACCGCCATATCCACACCTTCGACGGCTTCGTCTGGGAACCCTGATTGCGGCTGTTAAATACCCGCGGGTGGCCCGCCCAAGCCTGCAGTTGGGCTTGAGTGGGGCAGTTGACGTTCGTCGTTGACGTTTCTTCTAGTTCGATTCTTATGCAGCCGCGTCGATAAATTCGGCCAGAACTCGACCGGCGCATCCCGTAACCATTAGAGGAGCTCTCATAAATCGGATTTGAAAGGGCACGCCTTCAGTCGTGCCGCAAGAAAGCTCGTTTCATGCGGCTTTAGCCGCTGAGGGAAACGCCCTTCCGATACGCCCCAAGCCATTGATGTGACCGCTAATCTTTTCTCTTGGCTTTCCCGGCTTTGGTGAACTTGCGGAGGATGAACTCCTGTGCCAGGTTGGCGGCCACGCGCTCGCACGTATCGAACAGGAAATTCGTAAACACCTTCCTCGCGTTGCGGTCCGAATCCGGATAGTAGGCCATGTCAACCGCTGACGAGGCCAGATCGCCGCCGACCGTCGAGTAGTTCGGCTGCTTCTTTCCGTTGTCTCCCTTGCACACGAACGCGCTGGAGACGGCGTGAAATATGCGCGACCTCACCGAGCCCGTGCCCTGGTAAAAGTAGCGCGGGTCCTGATGCAGAAGAGTCGGCAGGATGGCCCCGCCGATAAAGATATCGCTCGCCCCGTCGGCATAGGCAGCGCCAAAGCGCTGCCCGTAACCCTTCGCACCTTGAACGTACTCGGGACGGTCTGCCGCCTGATCGATCCCGGCAATGATGCCGACACCCACGATCGTAACCGGATCGATGGTGGCTTTCAGTGCAAGCTGGAACTTCATCTTCGTTGTCAGGGGCGGGGCGTTCGTGTCGTAGGCAACATAGTAGTTGGGGATAACGCCGAAGACGCGCTGACTCTCCTCGATCTTGAATTCCTGGGTGGCGAGGTCCACGGGAGCAGTCTTCACGCCCACGCTGACCGTGGTCTTCACCTCTGCGATCTTGAGCGCGCAGTCCTTCACAATATAGAACTGATCCGGATCGAGCGTGATCGCCGGCGCCTTCCAGTTGGCAAACCCCTTGGCGCTGACGTTCACCTGATAAGGACCTCCCGGCGGCAGACCATCGATTTCAAAGTACCCTTTGTCGTTCGCCACCACCGTCTGCCGGACCGCGGGACTCGCGCGTTCCACCACCACCGTGGCGCCGGGAATGACGTTGCCGTTCAGCGCCGTTACCGTGCCCATGATATTTCCCATCCCCGGCTGGGCCGCTTTCGGCGACGGCTGGCTCTGCGGAGCCGCACGCCCCTCTGTAGCAGACGAAGGTGCTGAAACCTGGCAGAGCGAAACTCCGGCATGAACCAGGAGGAGAATAACCGCGGCAACCGTCCGAAAAGCCAAAACTGACATCCCTCGGAACCGGCGGCCAGCCCGGTCCACGACAGAAAGCTTGGATGTACATACGCCGGGCCGTTCTGCCCGGCCACCGCCTATTCAGTCAAAGAATACTTGCCCTGACCCGACTTTTCCCGCGGGCGTTTTTTTTGATTTGTTCTTTTTTGACGAGAGCACAATTTCCACGGCAGGAGTCAGTGACCCACATCTGCCGCACCCAGCAGAGGACGGGTGGCCCATTCAAGCCCTGCAGTTGGGCTTGAGTGGGGCAGTTGACTTTCGTCGTTGACGTCTCTCTAGTTCGAACCTGCCGACGTCCCGCTCTGGTTCTTCTTCTTGTGCAGCCGCGTCGCCACATCCGGCCAGAACTCGAACATCACGGCGCCGAACACGCCTTCGGCCGCATCCGTAAACGCCCGTTCGAATGTCAGCGCAGCGCCCCGGTCCGACGACGGATAGTAGAGATTGGAAATCCCGCCCGCCGCCAGATTTCCCATCACATTCGCGTAGTTTGGCCCCCAGCTGCCATTGTCCCGCCTACACCAGAAGATGGTGGACACTGCGTAAAAAAAGCGCCGGGTAACGCTCCCCGTGCCCCTGCGGAAATATCGCGGATCTTCATGCAGTAGGATCGGGAAGACCCCATTGCCCAGCATTGTGCCGTTGAATCCGTCCGTGTACGCCGCCCCATATCGCTTGGCATAGCCCTGCGCGCCGTGGCCGTAACCGGGAAAATCATTTTCTTCCTGGCTCAATCCCGCATCCAGGCCGGCGGCCACGAATTGGAAGGGATCAATCGCGGTGCGGAACGCCAGGTTAATCTTCTGCTTCGGCGTCAGCGGCGGCGCATTCTTGTCGTTGGTGGTGTTGAAGTTGGGAATCACCCCCAGAACCCGCTGATGCTGTTCCTGCTGCAACTCCTGTTCCGCCTTCTCTTGCTGCGGCTCCGGAGCCTCCGGCAGCGCCTGCTGGGTCTGCGCGTCTTGGGGTTGCCAAGCGACGAGTTGCCAATTGACGGGTTGCCAATTGATGATTTGCGAATCGCCGCCGGCATTCTGCGCCGCTGCGGCCCCCATCTGTCCCGCCGCACAGCACGCACACAGCATCGCCAGCGCCGGAAGCAACACCATCACGGACCGCAAAGGCCGGTAGCAAATCACCAAAGTTTTCCTCGCGGCCGAGTCCGCCCCAGCACTCAAAACCGGAGCGTCCCCGGAGCTGTTCGGCCTCGCCACTCTCTAGGAGTTCGATTCCGAGTCAGTGGTTGCACTCACAACGCTGCTTGCTCTCCCGCCGCTTCCGGCCTCCGGCTTCCGTGATCGCCGCTATTTCGGTTGCTTGGCTTTGGTCAACTTGCGGAAGATGAACTCCTGTGCCAGGTTGGACAACATGCGATCGGCGGTGTCGATCAAAAAGTTTTCAGACGCATACAACGCGGTACGGTCCGAACTCGGATAGTAGGTCATGCTTAGCGCCGACGCGGCCAGATCGCCGCCGATGGTCGAGTAGTTCGGCTGCCGCTTTCCATTGTCTCCCCTGCAGATGAACGCGCTGGCCATGGCATGGAGCATGCGGGACTTGGTTGTGCCCGTGCCCTGATAGTAGTAGCGCGGGTCCTGGTGCAGCAGCACCGGCAGGATGGCGCCGCCGACTAGCACGTCGCTGAAGCCGTCGGCATAGGTGGCGCCCGCCCGCTGCCCGAAGCCCTTGGCTCCCTCCACGTAGTCGGGCCGGTCCGTCCCCTGGTCGATGCCGGCTACAAAAAAGACCCCAACGAACGTAATCGGATCGACCGAAGTCTTCAGCATGAGTTGAAACTTCATCTTCGCCGTCAGCGGCGCGGCGTTCTTGTCATAGGCTACATAGAAGTTGGGGATGAGGCCGAAGACCCGCTGCGTCTCCTCGATCTTGAGCTGCTCGTGGGCGATCTCCACCGAACTCTGCTCGCCCACCACCACCGTGGTCTTCACCTCTTCGATCTTCAGCTTGCAGTCCGTCACAATAAAGTACTGCCCCGGATTGACGCTGATCGCCGGCGACTTCCACTCCTCAAATCCCGTGGCGCGCACAGCCATATGATAGGGAGTTCCCGGCGTCAGATCATTGACTTCAAAGAATCCCTTGTCGTTGGCGGTCGCCGTGTGGCGATCCTCGGGCGTAGCGCCCTCCACCACCACGCTGGCGTCGGGAACAATATCGCCGTTCTCCGCGGTGACGGTGCCCATGATGTTTCCCATCTCGGTCTGGGCCGGAGACGTCTGCGGCTGGCTCGGCGGCGCGGCGGGAGGCGGCGCGGCCTGGCAGAGCAGAGTAGCCGAAAGAATAGGAACAAGAAAAATTGCGGCGAACGTTCGATAGGACAAAAAAGACTCCTCACCCGGAATCGGCACGATAGCCCACTCGGGATACAAAAGTTACACGTATATACCTTGCGCTATTTTAACTCTTCATTTCAAGATTCAGAAGAACGGGGAGGGTACAGTCCCGGAAAATTGAACCATTGCCAGATTCGCCAATCGTTTGTCAACCAGACGATGACTCTTCCGGCAATCGTTGGAAATCTCCGCAACCATTGCCTTGAAAGTCAACTTGTCTTTCCAAACCATTATCTCTTCCGCCAATCGTTCCGCCGGATTCCGGCACCTTCGAATTGCCGCCCGCTCACTCGCCAGAGGGCTCGTTATAGCCGCGGCGCGAGCGGAATTGCAGTTGCGGATCGCGGGTCGGGAGCAGGCACAGCGAATGTTGTCCGCGGCGCTGCGCCGGCAGCTGGTAGGTCAAAACGTAGCCGCTGCGCAAATCGTCCAGTACCAGGCTCAGGGCTTTCTCCGTATTCTGCTCCGGCCCAAAGCTCAATCCGCCGGTGTTTACGGCCAGATAGTCCAGCGTTGCGTCCCCTTCGCCGGGCGCTGATTTCCGGGGCCGTGAGTTGAGCGCATAGATCGGCGCCTGCAGCTCTTGCGCCTCATGCAACGCGTCCCACGCGCTATTGATGCTGATCGTGTCCATGCCATCGGAGAGCAGGATGATCGCGGGACGAGACGCGGGATCGCGATCCTGTTGCAGAATCCGCGCGGCGTTCACCACCGCGTCGTAGAGCGGGGTCAATCCATCGGCGTGCAGGGTGTTCAGCTTTTCCTGCGCCCCCGCTTCACGGCAGTTCCGCACGCACAGCGTCTGCGTCTGCAATCCGCCGAAGGCCAGAAGCGACACCCGGTCGTGCGGTTGCCACGCGGAGTTTTCCAGGAAGCTCTTTGCCTCGGCGATCTCCGGCGCCAGCTGCGGCGCCACCGAGCCGCTGACATCCAGCAACAGCACCACATCCAACGAAGTTTCCATGGCCGGCCGGAAGCTGCGGAATTGGCGGATGATCAGACCGTTGTCGGCCACCGCCACGTCGGAGCTGCGCAATGTCTTGATCGTATGCCCATCCCGGTCGGTGGCGGCAAACGTGATGCGGACTTCGTCGGCGCTGGCGCGGATGGTGTCTCCGCTGATATCGGCGGCCTGCACGGGAGCAGACGCAAGCGCCACAGCCAGCGACGCTGAGGTCAACCAACGTGCGATACGGCTCGGCGTAAAAAGCTGCAATGCGGACTCCTTCGTTCCACATTGCAAACGGATTTTCGCACCGGCATATGCAGTCCGCCGCCGCTATCCCCTTGGGACGCCGAAGCCAGCATTGAGATTTCCACCTTTGGGGTTTGGGTCCTGCAAATTTCAGCTTTTAATCGATGCATCCTCTTCAGAGTTGCCGCCGCTCATCCGTCATACCAGGAAGGGCGCCGCCAGTTCTTCCCCGAAGGTTGGAGAAGAACCGCGGCCGGCAGCGGCGGCCCCGGAGGCTTTTGAGCGGCTCTCCGGGGCTCCGCCATTCATGCAAAGGAGAAAACGATGGTGCGCCAGACACTCGATGCGAGCGTGCTGCAACTATCTTCCGCAGGATGCCGAAACCACCCGGGGAGGATTACGCACTTCGTAGCTGATGCTCCGCTCCATCATTTGTGCTTCCAATTCCTTTCGTTGCTCCTCGCGCTCCCAGTCGGCGCGGAGAATCATCTGCTGGACCATGAAGCGCGACTTGGCTTTTTCATCATTGGAGAAGATGACGATTTCGTTTTTGCGGATGTTGAAGTCCAAGTTCTCCGCCAGCGGAATGAACTCTTCGGTGTGATGCCCTACGACCACATAGACAACATTGGAGCTCACCACCGTGTACTCGGGACAGCTCATGCCCGACATTGGAACCGCCTGGAAGGACGCTTTGAAACTGCTCGATGGAACGCAGTTCGTCATTCGCATCCGGACCACCGTACCCTTGAAAGACCACCGGCTTTGCGCCTGCGTTACCGCGGCGGCGCACAGTACAAAGACAAACAGCAATGTTCTCCGCTTCATTCTTTTCTCTCCTGGTCGGGCCGGCAGAAACGTGGGTGCCCGACGCGCAGTTCCTGCTCCTTATAACGGCAGACGAGCGGCGCAACGACACGGGGAGCGGCTCAACTTATGAGGGCGCCTTCCCGGATCAGTAACGGAGAGATTTTGTTTTCAATTTGGAATTACGAAGAGCAGTGAAGAACAGGCGCGCCTGGGCTATCGAACCGCAGCCTTGACTTCGGCCTTCGGTTTGGCGACTTCAAGCTGGAAGAGCTGCTGCAGCGCGCCTGTCAGTTCATTGCGCCCCGGCATTTCCTTCAGCTGCCGCGCCACAGCCGCCGAAATGCGCTGGGCAATATGCGTCGAGAGCGTCGAGAGCGCCACTTCCTGGTCCTCGGTGAATGGGCCGAACTGCTCGCGCAACTGATCCATCTCCTGCTTGCAGATCAGTTCCAGCCGCTCGCGCATGGCGGAGATGGTGGTTAGCACCGACTCCGACAGAAGCTTGGTGCGGAAGCCCGCGGCCTCCTGGGCGATCAACCGCTCGGCCACCGGAAGCATGGTACGGCGCTGCTCGCTCTGGTCCATCGCCGCACACAGGTCGTCGAAATCGCGCGCAACCACTCCCTCCAGGGTGCGGACTTTGGGGTCCACGGTGCGGGGCACGGACAAATCCATGATGACGATGTGCTTTTCCTTGCGCTCGCGCATCAGGATTTCCAGCTCTTCGCGCGCAATCAGCACCCGCTGCGAAGCCGCCGAGATCACCACGTCCGCCCGCAGAACCTGCTCCCAGAGATTTTCGGCGTGGGCGGCCTTCACGCCGCACTGCCGTGCCAGCTGCTGGGCATGCTCCCAGCTCCGATTCACGACCATGACAGCGCCCGCGTCCGCCTTCTGTAATTCGCGCACGGTGGCCAGCGCCATCTGTCCGGCCCCGAGAACCAGCACGCGCTTCTGGTGCAGATCGCCCACTGCGTCGCGGCACACGGTAACCGCCGCTTCCGCCACGGTAATCATATTGGCGCTCGTCCCCATCTGCTGGCGAACCTGGCTTGCCACGGTGAAGGCTTTAGTCATCATGGCATCCAGAAAGCGTCCCGTGGTGCTTGCCCGCTGCGCCTGCTGCCAGGCGGCGAGAAGGGAGTTGGTTGCCTCGGTCTCGCCGAACACGGCAGCGTCGATCCCGGAGGCCACGCGCAGGACATGCAGCACGGCGGCATCGCCCACCAGGCGGTAGTAGTTCGACCATTCCATCAGCTTCAAGTTGATCGAGCGGGTCAGATAACGGAGAACCGAGTTGGCGGCTTCGGAGGCGTCCTGCGTCCAAACCAGAAACTCGGTGCGGTTGCAATTGGAGAGAACGATGACCTCATCAATTGCATCTGAGCGCACCAGGGCGGTGAGCGCCTCTGACTTCTGAGTAGCGGCAAGCAAGAAGCGCTCGCGCAGCGCCAAGTTGGCGCTGCGAAGACTAATGCCAATCACCATCAGCGTCGGTTCCACGGTCGTCTCCTGAGAGTACGAACGTACTAAGGCACATCGGTTGCCAAACAGGGCCTCCGTGAGATGAAAATAACTTGTTTAAAAGTCAGATATTTAGGGGTTCGCGGCGCGATGCCTGTGCAAGACCCGGCCGAAATTGTGTGGCAATTGACTCAGACGTGAGGGCGATTCCTCATCCCCAATTCGATTTTTCCAGATTTTAACCACCGCGCTGGCGCATGGAACGCCGGTGGAGCGGCACAAAATGCGGCCAGAGCGAATCAATGAGCGCTCACTTATTCCTCTTCGGAATGCATCAGGCCGAACTTTTTCAGCTTATAGCGCAGCGCATCGCGGCTGATGTCGAGCAGTTTGGCCGCCTGGGTCTGGTTTCGGTTGGCCTGCTGCATGGCCATTTCAACCAGGCAGTGCTCGATCTCCTCGAGGCTGGTGCCACACTCGGGAATCGCAAGCCGGGGCAGGGTTTTGCCGTTGACGACCTGAAACTCCGGCGGCTGCAAACCGGGCGCCGCGCCGGCGGCCGCACCGGCCGCCACGTTGCCGCCCGACGAGTGCTCGAAGGCAGTCAGACTGCTGAGCGGCGAACCCACGGAAAATGGCAGGTAGTCCGGGCGCAGCAGGTCATCGTCTTCCAGAATCATGGCGCGCTCGATGGCATTTTTCAGCTCGCGCACGTTGCCCGGCCAATCGTACTTGGTCAGCAGAACGCTGGTCTCCGGGCTGATGCCGCGCACGTTTTTGCGGAAGCGCCGGTTGTAGCGCTCGATGAAAAAACTCACCAGCGGCAGAATGTCTTCACGGCGGTCGCGCAGCGGCGGCAAAAACAGCGAAATGATCGCCAGGCGGTAGTACAGATCCTGGCGGAATGTCCCCTCGCGCACCGCGCGCTCCAGGTCGCGGTTGCTGGCGGCAATCACGCGCACATCCACTTCCTGGTCCCGGACGCCGCCAACCCGGCGAATCACCTGCTCCTCCAGAACGCGCAGCAGCTTGGCCTGCAGAAGGCCGGAGAGTTCGCCGATTTCATCGAGGAAAAGAGTGCCGCCATCGGCCTGCTCGAACAGGCCCTTCTTCATCGCCTTGGCGTCGGTGAAGGCTCCCTTCTCGTGGCCGAAGAGCTCGGCCTCCATCAGGGTTTCGGGAATGGCCGAGCAGTTGATGATGATCAGCGGCTTGTCTTTTCTGCGACTCTCAAAGTGAATGGCGCGCGAGATCAGGTCCTTACCGGTGCCGCTTTCGCCCTGGATGAGAATGGTGGTGGCTTCGCTGGAGGCGACCTTGTTGACGAACGACATCAGGTCCTGCATACGCTTCGACTCGCCCACCACGTCGTGATAGGCGGCGCGGCGGCGCTGCAGCACTTCCTTCTTCAGCGTCTCGTTTTCCGAGCGCAGCTGAGTGGCTTCCAGCGCGTTCTTGACGGCCACGCGCAGTTCGTCGTAATCGATCGGCTTGCCGATGAAGTCGTAGGCACCCTGCTTGAGGGCCAGCTTCACGTCCTCCAACTGAGGATCGGCGGTGATCATGATGACGGCGCGGGCGTCGCCCGCCTGCTTCAGGCGCTGCAACACCTCCAATCCGTTCATGTCCTGCAGGCGCACGTCCAGCAGAACCAGGTCGGGAGATTCGTTGCGGGCCAGACGTAAGCCGTCGGTGCCGGACTCGGCCTCCGACACCTGGTAGCCCCACTCTTCGCACTTCTGGCGCAGGGACCACCGGACTAATTTTTCGTCATCGACGATTAGAATTTTTTCGCTCGGCATCTGGATCAATTACTCAGGGTCGGCTTTTGAGAGTACCACGGAGTCCCACAACGGGTGGAGGCCATTTATAAAGTCCGGGTGTCTGATTTTACTCTTGCGGCCTGATTTTCGGAAGGGTCAAAGTGAAGCAGCTCCCCTTGCCCAGCTCGCTGGTGGCCTCCAGCCGTCCTCCATGATCTTCCACAATTCGGCGCGCCAGGGAAAGCCCCAGCCCGGTGCCGTTGCCCTTGGTAGTAAAAAATGGGCGGAAGATATTCGGCAGAACCGCCGGGGCAATTCCCTTGCCGGTATCGCTCACGCTGACGGTGACCGTCTTTTCATCGGAGGCGAACTCGACGCGGACACTGCCGCCCTCGCTGCAGGCCTGCACCGCATTCAGCAGAAGGTTCAATAACACCTGGTGAATCTGCCCGCTGTCAAACTCCAGTTCCGGCAGAGGCTCGTCGTTGACCACCTCCATCGTCACGTTGCGGGCCGCAGCCTGGTCGCGCGCGAACAGGGTGGCGTGCTCGGCCACCGCGACCAGGTTTCCCATCTGATAGACCGGCGGCTTGGGACGCGCAATTTCCAGCAGCTCGCTGACGATCCGGTTGATGTGAAGCACCTCGTGCCGCACCTCGCCGAGTACCTCGACGGCCGGAGAGTCGGGGGGCAGATCGCGCCCCACGATCTCCATGACCCCGGCGATGCCGGCCAGCGGGTTGCGAATCTCATGGGCCAGGCCCGCCGCCATCTCGCCCAGGGTCGCCAGGTGCTCGGCGCGGGAGAACTGGGTGCGGTGCAGCCGCTCGATCTCCTCGCGGCTCTCGCGCAGTTGCTGAACCATGTCATTGAAATGGCGGCCAAGGTCGCCGATTTCGTCGTTGCGGTCGGCAAACTCAACCCGCACGAAAAGGTCGCCGGCTTGCACCTGGGCGATCTTGTGCTGCAGCTCCAGCATGGGGCGGTGGATCACCACGGCCAACACCATGAAGAGCACGGCGCAGATGACCACGGCTCCAGCGACGCCCACGGCCAGCACCTGATGGCGCGCCGGGTCCTGCAAAGTCAGGGTTACCAGGGCAAACAGGAGCAGGCCGTTGACCAGCACAACGGCCACCGGCAGTAGGGTTTTGATTTGCCAGTTCAGCCGAACCCGGCTCACAAAGATCTCCTAAAGGAACGTACAGATCATATCGCATTATCGGGATGCACTGCTCCAGACTTCAAGCAGGGATGAGAAGCTGGCAAGAGAGAAAAAGTCGAAGGGCAGAGAAAAGGCCACCGCGACTGAGCGCGGTGGCCTCTTTTGAGTCTAGCCTGCATCAGCCTGCGGCGTAGGCGTGCAGACCGGGCAACAGATAGGTGACACCGAAGAAGGTGAAGATGACCACGCCAAAGCCCAGGATGGCAAACCAGGCGGCGCGGCGTCCCTTCCAGCCCCGGGTGATGCGCATATGGAGGTAGCCAGCGTAGACCAGCCAGGTGATGGCCGCCCAGGTTTCCTTCGGGTCCCAGCTCCAGTAGCTTCCCCAGGTCTGGTTGGCCCAGTAGGCGCCGGCGGCGATCATCAGGGTGAGCAGCGGGAAAGCGATGCAGATGATCTTGTAGGTTACGCGGTCCAGGTCGTCGGCCGGCGGCATCATCTTCTGCAAACCCTCGCGACGCCACAGCAGCAGGAGGTAGAGGAGGCCGGCGACGATTCCGCCCACCATGCCGGAGAGCAGGAATGGATTGGCCGGCAGCGCAGTCGCGTACAGACCATCCGCCTCAGGCGCTCCGTACTGTCCATTTTTGACCCGGGCGATGAAGATGGCCAGTCCCACCACCTGCAGCAGCATGGTGATGAACATGGCCTTGCTGGCAGTGTCAAACAACGAATCGTCCTTCTTCAGCCTTCCCGCGATGTAAATCAGCAGGGGCGCCAAGGCCGAGAGCAGAATGAGCATAAAGAGCCAGCCGAGATCGGGAATCCGAATGAACAGCGGATGCCCACGCGAAATCATCACCTCTGTCTTCTGTTCCAGATCATAGGCAGTCACCGCCAGGGTGCCGGAGCGGAAGCGCGTCGCCAGGATCGAGACATACACGGCGATCATTCCCACCGAGGTGATGGCTTGGAAGGATTCGGTCTTCATGTAGAGCCGGAACCAGCGGACGGACTTCACTCAGTCTGGCAGGTGAACGGGGTGGTCGGCGGCTGCTACGGTGGGAACGATTTCGACCGCCGGGCTCTATACGGCGCCGGCCTCGGTTCCCACTCCGGCGACGGTGGTGATCAGCGCGGCCCTTGCGGCAACTCCGAGTGTCTCGGCTTCCTATCCGGTGACGATTGTTGCCCAACCCGTAGCGCCTCAGCCGGCCTCGCAAACTATATCGTCGGGCGGGACAAACGCAAGAGACGTTGGCTTAAGAAACGTTGGCTGTTGCCGCTCATGCTCGTCTTGCTTTGCGCATCCCTGTCCTTGTTGGTGAGCTGTGGTTCGGGCGGCGGCTCGAAGTCTGCATCTTGTGCCACCCCGAGCGGGACTTACCATGTTCAAGTTCAGGGAACGACGCAGGCGCAGCCTAATCCGGTCACTATCCTCACCGTGACACTGACCGTTCAGTAGAGGACGACTCGCCGAGGTTCATGGGGCGGCGAGTCCTCGGGAGAAAGCAGAATGGCGGATTGCTTCTCATCGTTTTCTTCAGCTATAATCTTGGAAACTCCCCAAGGTTCGGGCTTCCAGTTTGATGAGGTCTGAGTTTCAAAAAGCACTAGTCGGTAACCGACTTACGCACAAGAGTCGACGGGGAACGGCTTTCTCAATTGCTTGAAAACGGAGGCTGAAATGGGTTCGATACGCACAGCGACCCGGCGCGTTGGTATCGCGGGAGAGCTGCTCGCCTTTTTTATGCGGAACAAGCGCTGGTGGATGTTTCCCGTAGTCTCGGTGGTGCTTCTCGCCGGATTGCTGATCATTCTCGCGCAGAGCTCCGCCCTGGCACCATTCATCTACTCTCTTTTCTAGGCGCAATTCTATGATCCGATCTCTCTGGCAGGGCCTGAAACGCGCATGGAATGCATGGAAGCGCGTCGCGCACGTGATTGGTAATTTCCAGGCGCGTGTGCTCCTCACCATTATCTATGCCACCGTGGTTCTTCCATTCGGCTTGATGGTGCGACTATTCTCCGATTCCCTTCAAATCAAGCATCGCCCAACGAAATGGGCCGAGCGGACCGAGGAAGTTCACGACCTGCCCTGGGCGCAGAAACAGTAACCTACCTATGCACATCCTTGGGGTCTCCTGCTACTACCACGATGCCGCCGCTGCTCTGCTTTGCGACGGCCAGCTTGTGGCCGCTGCCGAAGAAGAGCGGTTCTCTCGCATCAAGCACGACTATGGATTTCCCACCAACGCGATTCAGTTTTGCCTTCGCGAGGCGAAGATCAGCGGAAAGGATCTGGACTACGTAGTCTTTTTCGAGAAGCCGTTTCGCAAGCTGGATCGTATCCTGGCCAGCGTTCTGCAATGCTATCCGCAATCCTGGAAAGTGTTTCGGGAGTCCATGATCGGCTGGATGCTGGATAAGCTGTGGGTCGCCAGTACGTTGCAGTCGGAACTGGGCATCAGCCGCGACCGTATCCTGTTTTCCGAACACCACCTTTCCCACGCCGCCAGCGCATTCTTTTGCTCTCCATTCGAGGAGGCGGCGATCCTTGCGGTCGATGGCGTCGGAGAATGGCTGACCGTGGCGTGCGGCACGGGACTCGACAGGCAAATCCGCCTCAACCAGCAACTGGAATTTCCCCATTCCCTCGGACTTCTCTACAGCACATTCACGGCGTTTCTCGGTTTCGAAGTCAACGAGGGTGAGTACAAAGTAATGGGCATGGCGCCGTATGGAACGCCGCGCTATGTCGACAAGGTTTGGAAGCTGGTACAGCAGAACGACGACGGTTCCTTCTCGCTCGACATGAGTTACTTCTGCTTCCAGCACTCGACGCACCGCATGTTCAACCGGCGATTTGTCGAGCTGTTCGGCACTCCCCGCCCGGCAAACATGGCATTCTTTACCGAATCCACCGGATACCCGATATACTTCGGCGAGCGGCCATCGGATTACATCGCGCAGTGCCGCGTGAACGAGCACTACGCGGATATCGCCGCCAGCATCCAGCGGGTCACCGAAGATCTGCTCGTCGGCATGGCAAAAGGTCTTCAGAAGCGGACCGGACTCAAGAAGCTGTGCATCGGCGGAGGGGTTGGCCTCAACAGTGTCGCCAATACGCGCATTCTCCGGGAATCAGGTTTCGAGGAACTCTATATCCAACCCGCTGCGGGAGATTCCGGCGGAGCATTAGGTGCGGCCCTGTGGGCCTATCACTCGGTTCTGGGAAAACCGCGCGGATTCCGCATGGAGCACGCCTACTGGGGCCAGGAATACGACTCCTCCGAGATCAGCTCATTTCTCAGGGGCGAAAATATCCCGCATTACGAGGCCCGGCATAAAGACGAACTTTTGGACCGCGTGACCGAATACCTGATGCAGGGAAAAGTTGTCGGCTGGTATCAGGGCCGCTTCGAGTGGGGTCCACGCGCCCTGGGGAACCGCAGCATTCTGGCTGACCCCCGCAATCCCCTGATGAAAGACATCGTAAATTCGAAGATCAAGTTCCGCGAGCCATATCGGCCGTTTGCGCCGTCGGTTGCGGCGGAATCCGCCACGAAGTACTTCGAGTTGGGAAATGCTGCACAGCAGTACCCTACCCGCTACATGCTGTATGTGACGCCGGTCAAGCCCGAGCACCACGCCACGCTCCCGGCGGTGACTCACGTGGACGGTACGGCCCGAGTCCAGACCGTTTTCCGGGAACACAGTCCGCTCTATTACGGGTTAATTGAGCGCTTCGGACAGGCAACGGGTGTGCCGGTCGTGCTGAATACCTCGTTCAATCTAAGAGGCGAGCCGATTGTCACAACGCCTGCCAACGCCTACAGCACGTATTCCAAGAGCGAAATGGATTGCTTGGTCCTGGGCGATTTCCTGATTGAGAAACAGACCTAGGTTCATCGTGGGCAACTGAAGACTATCGTCATTTTTATTTTGGGGGCGGGCATGGTCGGAGCTACCATCACAACGACCACAATCGCAGGGGCGCAGTCGAAGCGGTCTTTTGCTTCGACTGCGCTTCACATATTGCGATTGGTCGTGGTGAATTTTGTTATTTTTGCCGTTCTGGCGGAACTCGGCTCACTGGCATTCGTGCATTGGAAGAAATGGCCATCGTCCAGGCCCAACTATCGCCTCACCTACAACGGCTTCGATGCCGATATCAATCCGGCATTCGGGCGATGGCATCGGCCAAACAGCCGCTTCTTACACCAAGGCAGCTGCTTCTCGGTGGAATACACTTCAAATAGCTCTGGCGCGCGCGATGTAGAACGCAGCCTGCATTCCGCTCAACCGCGCACCATCGTGCTTGGAGACTCCTATATGGAGGGTTATGGGCTGCCGGACGAACAGCGTGTCAGCAACCTCCTGGAGCAACGCACCGGGCAGGAGTATCTGAACTTCGCCTCGGCAGCGACCAGTCCACTGCAGTACGCGTTGGTTTACCGGACGATGGCAGCGGCATTTGACCACAAGCATGTCTTGGTCGGCGTGTTCACAGGCAACGACTTCCATGAAATGGATCGAGGGTGGCTCGACGAGCATTACCACGGTGAGTATCGTCCGTACTACAACTCGGACCTCTCCGTCGGCTATCTCGGCAAGTTTCAGCCGGATGCACCGGAAGGGTTTTGGGATCATGTGGAGGCTGTCGCGCGCGCCTATCTCGCCTCCTACCATGTGTCCCAATACGTTTACAATCGTGCGCTGTACTGGCGTATGCGCGGAGATTATTCTGGCTACAACGACTACAGCGACGTTGATTTGGCACGGTTAAAAAAAGCCTTGCTGGACATCAAGAGCACTGCCGATGCTCACGGCGCGACGGTGTCGGTCTTCCTCATTCCGACTCCGGCGGATTTCGAGCGGCTGCACCGCAGCCGGAGCAATCGACTCGGGCCGACGATGGAAAGTTGGGGGCAGGAGGTTGGTATCCCTGTCAAGGATTTGATGCCGGCTATGGACGCTCGCGCCAACGGCGACCTGCGCGACTTGTATTTCACCTGCACCTGTCACTGGACGGCCCGCGGCGCCAGTGTTGTAGCGGATATTTTGCAGCCCTGGATTTATGGGAATTGATGAGCGCTCAGGAGCGAGCCGCCTAATCGCGCTCTTCCGACACAGTCACAAAGCGGACAGCAGTTCTGCGGGCTGGCACCAGGTGAATGTCCTAGTGACCGCTCCCGCAAACGCCTACAGGTGCCTTTAGCAGGAGCGAAGTGGATTGCCTTATCCTGGGCGATTTTCTGATTGAGAAGCGGATCTAGGTTCATCGTTGGCAACTGAGAGGCTGTCCTCATGATTGGAGGGTGTGCATGGTCAGGACCATTACCACAACGACGGAAAACACAGAAGGGCAGCCGAAGCGGTCATTCGTCTCGACTGCGCTTCACATTCTACGATTGGTCGTGCTGAATTTCGTTATTTTTGCTGTTCTGGCGGAACTACTGTGTGTAGTATTCGTGCATCTGAAGACATGGCCATCGACCAGGCCCACCTATCACCTTGCCGACAATAAGTTCTGGGCTGACATCAATCCGGCGTTCGGAATATGGCACCGGCCCAACGGCCACTTCCTCCACCAGGAGGGCTGCTTTGCCGTTGAGTACTCCACGAACAGCTATGGCGCGCGGGACGTGGAGCGCAGCCTGCATTCCTCGCAGCCGCGTACGATTGTGCTGGGCGACTCCTTTATGGAGGGGATGGGACTGCCGGACGACGAGCGGCTCAGCAACATATTGGAGAAGCGTACCGGGCTCGAGCATCTGAACTTCGGCTCCGGCGGTGGCTTCAGTCCGCTTCAGTACGCATTGGTCTATCGCACCATGGCAGCGGCTTTCGATCACAAATACGTGCTGGTTGGTATTCTGCCGGACAACGATTTCCATGAGATGGACGGAGCGTGGCTCAACGCTGGCGGATACCACGGCCAGTATCGCCCCTACTATAAGGATGACCTCTCCATCGGGTACCTGGGACGCTTACAACCGGACCAAGCCGAAGGTTTTGAAGACCATGCCGAGGCGGTGCTGCGCGCGTACCTGGCGTCCTACCATGTTGGCCAGTACATCTATGGCCGAGCGCTGTACTGGCGGATGCGCCACACGTATTCGGGTTACAACGACTACAACGATGTCGATCTCTCCCGACTGAAAGCAGCCCTGGAAGACATCAAGCGCACGGCCGACGCCCACGGCGCGCACTTGGCGGTAATTCTGATCCCCCGGTCCAACGATTTCCTGCGCTTTCACCAGACCGGCTCCAACCGGCTCGGGCCGGTGATGGAAAGTTGGGGACAAAGCGTCGGAATTCCAATCAAGGACTTGCTGCCGGAGATGGAGGCGCGGTCCAACGGTAACGACCGCTCCTATTTCCTGACATGCGACGGTCACTGGTCGGAACGCGGCTCCATGACGGCAGCCGACATTCTGGAGCCTTGGATTTACGGCAAGTGAGGGGAAGGCGCACGCCCATTGAGCGGTTCCCCTAAATCCGCACACACCCGAGTATGATTTCGGTTTCCGGTGACCCGCCCCGGAAACCTGAGCCGCAGGAGGTTGGAAACTACGCCCTGCGTGGTTCGGTTGGTGCCGGTTCTTCCGGCATGTTTGCGGTTAATGTAACTCAAGTGAAGGCCTCCAGCAACAGGCTTGAAGACCTGTCTTGTTCCGGAACCCTTCCCGCAGCAGCAGTGCGGTGCGAATGTGGGAAACGCAAAGCGTTTTCCAAGGCGACAGCGTCGCCTTCATTTGCACCGCGGTGGATGGCGGCAAACTCGGCCGGAGTGCGGTCGGCCAGCGCCGAATGCGGACGGTAATGCCGCGCACCTCGATGCGATGGGCGTTGAGACCCAAACGTTCCAGGATGCCGTCGGCTATGGCCGGATCGCCGATCTGTTCGTGCCAGTGCGAAACCGGCATCTGAGACGTGAGGATGGTGGAACGGGTCTGGTAGCGATCCTCGCAGATCTCCCCGATTTCGCGGCGCTCGCTTTCGTTCAGCGGCGCCATCGCCCAGTCATCGATGACTAGAACCTCGATACGGCTCAGTCTTGCCAGCAGATGGCGCAAGCCGCCGTCCGCCCGGGCCAAGAGGATAAGGCTCCTGCCCACGCCGGTCGGACCCAACACGAAAACGTTCTCGCGTCAATTTCAACCCGCCACAAACTTTTCTTATTGTTACAATGTGGCTGTTAGAACAGATTGGAAATTAAGGCAGAAAGATTCTCGCCGAAGCCCGACTTTTGTGACTGCCTCACAGGCAGAGGCCACACTGTTCTGGAGTCTTCTCTCCGTTCTGTCGTATTCCTAGCGATGAGGCGAGAAGCTTATCTGCGCGTTTTTTTGCAAGTGGAGTTACCGGAAGCAATGAGTGATGACAATCAGACCGTCAAGACTGGCTGGTCTTCGGTTCAGGTGTATACCTTGTCGGCGGTATGTTTGCTGGCTGGCATAACCATGGGATACCTGTTCCGGAGGTCGACAGCACCGCAGGCGAGCACGGCGGCAGTGCAGACGCAAATGCAGGGCAACGCGACGGGCCGCATGCAGGCTGCTCCCGCACCGCCGACGCCGGAGCAATTGAAACAGATGGCCGACCAACAGGTCGCGCCGCTGTTGGAACAGCTGAGACAGAACCCGAAGGACAGCGCTACCCTGACCAAGATTGCCACCTACTATCTGGCGGCCCGGCAGTTTGACGAGTCGGAAAAATATTTCCAGATGGCGGTCGACGTGAAACCGACGGCCGATGCTCTGACCAAGTTGGGGAACGCCCAGTACTTTGCTGGGTCCAGCGACAAGGCGATGGAAACATTTAACAGGGCGCTGAAGGTCGACCCGACGTTTGCCAACGCTCTTTACAATCTGGGAATGCTGAAGTGGCAGGTTCAGGGTGACGTGAAGGGCGCCATCGCGTGCTGGGAGAAGCTGATCAAGACGAATCCGAACCATCCAATGCGGGCGCAGGTCGAGAAAATGATCGCGCGCGCCAAGGAACATGAGAAGATGCCCGCCAGCGCAAAAACCGACAAGCCTGCGGTGCAGTAGCACCGTGGCCAGAGTCTGCCCAGGCCGCTGTCGCGGATACAAGACCTGCTGCAAATGGTCAGAAAAATATCGCTATCGGTACGCCACTCGAGGGTGATCGTTGCCGCCACTCGTCCAAGCTGATTGCTCCCAGCAAGGCCAGTGTTGCCAGTGTCCAGGCAGGCGCGCCTTGAAACACCAATTGCTGCGAAGGCTGTGCGTCCTGCACAGTTGGTACCCTTGTATCCATCGTTGGCCCGGCCGACGCGACAGAGAGCGCGCCGGCCGGCTTGATAGCAGCCCGCATCAGCCTGCGGCGTAGGCGTGCAGACCGGGCAGCAGATAGGTCACACCGAAGAAGGTGAAGATGACCACGCCAAAGCCCAGGATAGCAAACCAGGCGGCGCGGCGTCCCTTCCAGCCACGGGTGATGCGCATATGGAGGTAGCCTGCGTAGACCAGCCAGGTGATGGCCGCCCAGGTCTCCTTCGGGTCCCAGCTCCAGTAGCTTCCCCAGGTCTGGTTGGCCCAGTAGGCGCCGGCGGCAATCATCAGGGTGAGCAGCGGGAAAGCGATGCAGATGATCTTGTAGGTCACGCGGTCCAAGTCGTCGGCAGAAGGCATCATTTTCTGCAAACCCTCGCGCCGCCACAGCAGCAGGAGGTAGAGGAGGCCGGCGACGATTCCGCCCACCATGCCGGAGAGCAGGAACGGATTGGCCGGCAGCGCCGTCGCGTACAGACCGTCCGCCTCAGGCGCTCCGTACTGTCCGTTCTTGACCCGGGCGATGAAGATGGCCAGTCCCACCACCTGCAGCAGCATGGTGATGAACATGGCCTTGCTGGCGACGTCAAACAACGAATCGTCCTTCTTCAGCCTTCCCGCGATGTAAATCAGCAGGGGCGCCAAGGCCGAGAGCAGAATGAGCATAAAGAGCCAACCGAGATCGGGAATCCGAATGAACTGCGGATGCCCACGCGAAACCATCACCTCTGCCTTCTGTTCCAGATCATAGGCGGTCACCGCCAGGTCGCCGGCGCGGAAGCGCGTCGCCAGGATCGACGCATACACGGCGATCATTCCCACCGAGGTGATGGCTTGGAAGGATTCGGTCTTCATGTGAACGGAGTGGTCGGCGGCAATGCTACAGTGGGAACGATTTCGACCGCCGGGCTCTATACGGCGCCGGCCACGGTTCCCAATCCGGCGACGGTAGTGATCAGCGCGGTCTTGGAGTCGAATTCGAGTGTCTCGGCTTCCTATCCAGTGACGATTGTTGCCCAACCCGTAGCGCCTCCGCCGGCCGAGCAGACCATATCGTCAGGCGGGTCGGCGGACTACTCTCTCTCTCTGGAGGCGAAGACCGGGATTGCAGGGGAAGTGATGACGTTGTCGTGCCTGAACAGTTCGTTGCCGCCCGATGCAACGTGTACCTTCACGCCTTCAACGATCACGCCGGGCTCATCGGCAGCGCATTCAGTCTCAAGATCAACACGAACGTGTGCGTGGCCGCTGCGGAAAGACCGAGTGGTACGCTCCTGGCGTCGCGGCATTTCGTGTTCTTCCTGCCCGCGGCCGCTATATTCCTCGCCGGCTGGGACAAACGCAAGAAACGTTGGCTTAAGAAACGTTGGCTGTTGCCGCTCATGCTCGTCTTGCTATGCGTTCCTGTCTTGTTGGTGAGCTGTGGTTCGGGCGGCGGCTTTCGAAGTCTGCATCTTGTGCCACCCCGAGCGGGACTTACCCGGTTGTAGTTCAGGGAACGACGCAGGCGCAGCCTAATCCGGTCACAATCGTCACCGTGACACTAACCGTTGAAGTCGGAGAGGACGGACTCGCCGAGGCCGATTCAGATGCGGCGGCGAGTCCTCGGAAGAAAGCAGAATGGCGGATTGCTTCTCATCGTTTTCTTCAGCTATAATCCTGGAAACTCCCCAAGGTTTGGGCTTCCAGCTTGATGAGGTCTGA
>CAVSYY010000001.1:65000-362478 GCA_963732315.1 uncultured Acidobacteriota bacterium | reverse complement strand
TCTCTCTCTCTCTCTCTCTCTCTCTCTCTCTCTCTCTCTCTCTCTCTCTCTCTCTCTCTCTCTCTCGTTGACGTATTGCTACTTTATCGGCAGCCTGGTCCTCGAGTGGTGAGAACCTGCCCGCGCCGGCTTCGTAGAGTCCGTTGCAGAATTGAACGGAGGCCGCGAATCGTTTAACCGGGAGCCAACGGCGACCGCGGACTCGCCGTCGCCGTTGGCTCCGGGTTAAACGACAAACCATCACCCGGCTTAATTCTGCAACGGGCATTCAATCACCGGAGCGTTGCCAGCAAGCGTTCGGCTATCCGGACTTGAAAGTCATGAAAATGAAATACGCGTTTTTTCTTGTCCCTCGAAAGAAGCCATCTCGCCGCCGGTTTTCGTGTCCCAGAATTTCAGCCAGTGCCGCCCGGTCCTTAATTCATCTCAACCTGGCCCACCAGGACTCGACCATCAGTGAAACGCCATGTAGCCGATACGCCCGCGGGCGTCCTTTTCGGTTATTGTATCTTGAGAGCTTTTCCCGGCTGTCGCGGCCTCGAACAGCTTGACCGCGATTACACGCCCGTCTTTGTCCTGTTGCTGGGCCGCGAGGGCCCGGCTATCGGTTCGATACTTACAGATCGCCACGCTTGTTGTCCGCACCTTGTATTTTTCCACTTACGTTGTATGATAGAAAGATGGCCGGATGGCCATGTTTCTTACCTGTTGGTGCCGCTTCTTAAGCTAATCTGACCATCCACCTGAAGTGATATCCGGGCGTGTCGCCGGGGCAGGCTCGAGCGTGCTTCGCACGGGCCGAACGACGCATAGCCTGGCGATCTGGACCGCAAAACGATTGGGTAGCTCTTGATGACCGTTGAAAATCCTGAATCGAAGCCGCGGAAAAATGCAGGGTCGCTAGCCCATGAGGAGCGGGAAGCCAAGGATAGATGAAGATGGAGTTGGAGACGAAGCGGGAAACACTGAAAGACCTAATCAGGGAACAAGTCCTCTGCACCCTCGGCGAGCCCGTCGACCTGCTCAGAGTGCAAGTCCGTCCGCTGTGGGACAGGAATTACCGGGTAAATGTCTTCGTGGGCGTCAATCCAGTTGTGCGAATGTTGCTCACAGTTACTTCGTGGTGCAGACGGCGACGGGAATATCCTCGAAGCGACGCCGACGATGGAGAACAGTATTAGACCCAGCGACATCTTTTCACGAGAGAAGCATGCGCCTACGGATGGGTGTTCACGACCGCGAACACATTGCGCCGCCCTGCGTCGCGTTAAGAAACTGCTCGAACGGGAGCGGCATCACGAAGGAATTGCGAAGGTAAGTTCTACGTGAAGCCCTGTGACGAACGTCGGCGCGCCGCGGCCCGCAAACATACTCGCCATCCGGAAGGCCAAGCTGCTGCCCGCGCGGTGTACAAATAAAGTGTTTTGCCGGGTTCCTATGTATTGCCGCCCCTATCGTCTATGCGTCCCCTGGACCGCTTCTTTGGTGCGTCGCCGGCTGTGCTTTACGGTACCCGCACTTCCTTGACGATTTCCAGCCTTTGCTTCCCGGGTGAGCTAGAGTTTATTAGCCATCGCAATTGTCGGCTAAGCGTAGCACACCCATGACATTGAGTTGTCGACTGGCCTACGTAGTGCTTCTCCGTCGTCCTGACGCTCTGCTACTTCAATCTGACGGACGAGGTTGGATGGGGCGATGCGTCGCGGTGCTCCGACAGGGGCCTGGCTCGCTTGATTGCTGGCCTGCACGAGCGTTCCCCGATTTGCGCACGAATCGACTGCCGTTGAAGAAGCTGGAACGCGAACAAGCATGGCGGTGCTTTTGCGACCGCTGGCTGCCGTTCTCCCGAAACAAGTGACCGGCCAGGCAGCTCTCCTGGCAGGGCAAACGGTGCCGGCCTATTCCTAATTTACCGTGCGTGATCGCAGCATACCAACCCGAAGCGTTAGCGAGGGCACGCTTTCAAAACCTCGCTTACGCTTCGGGTTAGTACGTCATTGCTGCCGATTTCTGCACGGTGATTTAGCGGCCGTGTCGATAATGCCGCCCCCGTGTGCGAAGAGAAGCGACGAATTCCTCCACCGAGCTATCCCTTTCTGAGGCGGCTATCGGTTAAACGTTCGCCGAGTCTTCCTTGACGATCCCACGAATACCGGTAGAAATGCGGATGTCTCGGAGGTTGGGTATGAAATGGCTAGCAATCTGCTGAGCCTCCCAGCTTCTCTCAGTCAGATGTCCTGTCATCAGGGCGGAGGATTAGCCATGTGCCGAACTTTTCTGCGATTGCTCGCCAGGAGCCCCGGCAAACATCAACACATAAAGTCCTTGCCCCGATGCCGGCCCCGTCTTTTGGTCGAGGCCCTTGAGGACCGTACCGTGCCTTCGGTCAGCGTCGTGCTCAACGGCCATACCTTGAACATCTCCGATACCGATACCAGTGGTCACACCATCAACGTCAGCCAGACCGACGCAGAACGAGTTCACGGTGCAAGTAGAACCAGGGCCCATGCAATTCTTTGACGGCGTGACCAAGATCAACGTCAACCTGGTCGACAGCGAAATTAACTTCAACAATGGCGGTAACACGACGAGCCTGGGCGGCGATCTGAATGTCTCCGCTGGCAACGAGAAGTAACGTCGTCATTGATTTCAGCACGATCGCCGGGAGCGCGTCCGTCAACGAAGGCAATGGCACCGACACCGTGCAAGTGGGTTCGCCGAACGGGACCTTCGCCATCGGCGGCAATCTTTCGTTCAATCAGGGCCAGGGCAATCAGGACTTCATCAACGTGGAGGACGATGGGGCAGGGAGCACGATCGGCGGCCAGCTGGCGGTGACCCAGGGCAACGGCAACGCCGACGTCGCCAGGGGACAGGGCTCCATCGCGATCGCCGGCAGCCTTGTCCATGACGCAGGGCAACGGCGGCGCCATGCTGGGCTCGCCGAACCCCGATGGCGACTCGGCGGGCGCTTCGGTTGGTGTCTCGGTGGGCGGCAACGCGAACATCACCCAGGGCAATGGTGTGCGCGGTGGCTGGCTCGGAGTTCGGCGACGCGGCGGAAGTTAACGCGATGGTCACCGGCAACATCGCGATCACCCAGGGCAATGGCGGCGGCTCGACGACTTCGATTTCCGGCGACGTGGCCGTGATTGCGGAAGCCTCCGTGGGCGGCAGCGTTTCCGTGACCCAGGGCAACGGCGGCACCGACACCGCGCAAGTGGGTTCGGCGACGGTAACCTTCGCCATCGGCGGCAATGTCTCGGTGAATCAGGGCCAGGACGAGGACTCCATCGACGTGGAGGACGATGGGCAGGGGAGCACGATCGGCGGCCAGCTAGCGGTGACCCAGGGCAACGGCAACGCCGACGTCGCCGTATACACAGGGCTCCGTCGTGATCACCGGCAACCTGTCCATGACGCAGGGCAACGGCGACGCCATGGTGGTCATCCTGATGCCGACTCGGCAGCGTTCGGCTTCGGGTCTCGGTGGGCGGCAACGCGACCATCACCCAGGGGGTAATGCGCGCGGCGGCTGGCTCGGAGGTCGGCGACGCGGCGGAAATTGATGGGGCCACTGTCAGCGGCAACATCGCGATCACCCAGGGCAATGGCGGCGGCGCGGCGAATTCGACTTCCGGCGACGTGGCCTTGATTGCGGAAGCCTAATATCGGCGCGCCCAGGTCGGTCATCCACGCATAGCTTGCGGTCAACAGCAGCGCCGCCAACACCGCGTACTCCTGCCGCAGCCGCAGCCATCGCATCAGCCACAGCAGAAACACCGCAAACACCGCCACGTTCATCCCGCTCACCACCAGCAGATGAAACGTCCCGCTGCGCTGGAACTCCAGCCGCTCGTCGTGCGACACCAGTCCGCGCTCGCCCAGCACCATCGCCTGGAACAGCCCCGCATACGGCTCCGTCCACAGCCCGGCAATCCGGTCCAGCACGCTCCTTCGCGCGCCCCACCGGATGCGCTCTTCGCGGCTTCCGCCCAGCCCCGGCAACACCTCGATGCTGGTCGATTTGGCCGACCCCAGCACGGCAATCCCCTGCCCGCGCAGCCAGCCCACATAGTCCATGTCGCCCGGGTTCCGGTAATTCACCGGAGGCCGCAGCTTGGCCCGCAGCCGCAGCCGCTGCCCATAGTCGAACACCGGCGGAGCCACGCCATCCTCCGCTCCGTACTCTTCGCTCTCCCACCCATGGTTGGAGCCCGGCACATACAGATTGAGCCGCACACTCCCCGTCACCGATTGCGGTACCTCGCCATCGAACTGCGCCTGCTCCACCGCCAGGTCGAGCGACTCATGCGGATCGCGTCCCGCACGCAGCGAACCCGAGCGCGCCACATATCCGGTCAGCGTCACCTCGTCGCCGCCGGAGTACTTCAGCAGAGACGGCGCCGCCATCGGCCGTGCCTGGTGCGCCGCCGTCAGCAGCGCCCCCGCCGGCAAAAACGCCAGCACCGCCCCGCAGTACGCCAGCCGTGCGCCGCGCACGCCCGAGAGATAGCGCAGCGCCGCCGCGCCGCACAGCATCAGCCCCACCGTGCACAGCAGATACAGCGCCGCCGGTTTATAGCAGTAAGTTTGGAGTAGAATTCCGCCGCAGAAGGCGAGCGTGGCGGCAAACAGCGGAGCAGCCGGAGGACGGCGCTGACCAGCGGTTTCCGGATTGGCAGCCGCCTCAGCCATCAGGTGCCTCGCCACATCGTCGGGTGTTCAGAGTTTTACAAACCTGCGCAACGCATGACGCTCAGAAACGTCGACTCTCAGAAACGCCGGGTGCCCCACCTTCACGCCGTGCCTTTTGGCGTTGCGTTAAGGTGGGAAGCAGCGACCTCTCCTCTGCAACCACTGGGTGTTGCTTTTGTTCTCCGCCTTTAAAGCTTATCGAGGTCTTCGTTGCCGATCACCACATTCCACGCAATCAGCTCGTAGTTCGCCACGCCCTTGCGGAAAAACGGATCGCCGTCGCGCACCGCCGTCAGCGCCTCCTGCGCGTTCTCCGTGGGAACCCGCACCAGGAACGCGCCTCCCGTGCGCGGATCGAACGGTCCTGCGGCCAGCAGAATTCCCTTGGCCTTCAGCTCCTTTAGATACGCGCGGTGCTCCTCGGTGGCTTTCACCACCTCTTCCAACGGCAGCCGGTAACGAATCAGAACCAGTCCGTACATTTCCTATTCTCCTTGCCTAGCGCTACCGCGCCAAATGCAAAACGGTTTCCATATGATAGGTCTGCGGAAACAGATCCACCAGATGCGCTTCCTCAACTTTGTATCCGGCCGCCAGCAGCGTCACCAGGTCGCGGGCCAACGTCGCCGGATCGCACGAGACATACGCCACCCGCGGAATCCCCAGCTCGGCCAGACGCTTCGCCGCCCGCTCGCCCAGTCCCGCACGCGGAGGATCGACGATCGCAAAATCCCACCGTCCGCGCGCCGCGTTCAGGTAATCCTCCGTCGTGCTGTGCACCGCCTGGATATGCGGCACCGCCGCGTTGGCCGCCAGGTCGTCATAAGAATTCTGCGCGATCTCCACCGAGGTAATCCGCTCAAAGTGCCGCGACATCGGCAGCGTGAACAGTCCCACCCCGGCATACAGATCCAGCGCCGCCCGTCCGCTCCGGTTGGCCGTCACCAGCTCGACCAGCTTCGCAGCCAGAAAGCGGTTGGTCTGGAAGAACGATCCCGCCGAAACCCGGTAGCCGTGCCCGCCCACCTGATACACCAGGCTCGCCGCCCCATCAATATACGGAACTCCCGCCCGGCTCAGCCGCCGCGAGCTCTCCAGGTTTCCGTCCTCCATATCCTCGTCCGTGGCCTTGCTGCCCACCGCTCCGCTGGCGCTGGCAAACACCGCAACCCCGGCAATCTCCGGCATCCGCTCGCGCAGCAATTTCGCAAAGTTCTTCAGCAGCACCGGCGTGGTCGCATGATGAATAAACAGCTCCACCAGCAGCTCGCTGTCGTCGTGGTTGGCAAAGAACTGAACCTCGCGCAGCGAAGGATACTGCATCGCCTCCGCCGCCAGCTCCCACAGCACGCCGATCGCCCGGTTGATCAGCGGCGAACTGATCGGGCACTCCCGCACCGCTTCCAACTCGTGCGAGCCATGACGGTAGTAGCCCAGCGCAAATCCCGGCCCGGCATCTGCGGCCCCAGCGCCCGCGGCCGGAGCGGCTTGCCGCGTACCCGACTCAGCGCTCTCGTCCTTACCCGCCTCGCCAACCTCAATCTTCATCCGCGTCCGGTTGCGGAAGCCGTAGGGATCGCCCGAGTGCACCTCGATCTGCGGCAGTCCCACCTTGGCTCCGCGCAGAATCGTCTCCTGCAGAATCTGCCGCTTGTCTTCCAGCTGCGCGGTGTAATCGGAATGCTGATAGTGGCAGCCGCCGCACACGCCAAAGTACGGGCAGCGCGGCGCAATCCGCGCCGTCGAAGGCTTCAGCACCTCCACCAGCTGGGCGCGCGTAAACCCCTTGCGCTCCTCCACCACCGTGGCTTCCACCACTTCGCCGGGCAATACATAAGGCACGAAGACGGTCTTCCCACGCCGTTCGTCGCCACTGGCCGGAATGCGGGCAAGCCCGTCTCCGCCGTAGATGAGTTTTTCTATAGTGAACTGCACTCTATGAGGATAGCAGCAGCAGGTGCGGGTGGCCCATATTTGCCCTTTTTTGGCAAATGTGGGAGCAGATGCCCTATACAACGCCGCAACAAACGGATGTGGAACTCGCGCATCTGCTCCAATCACTCTACAGATAGAACAAACTCAGCCTTGGCAGCCCATGCCGCTCCAGCAGCCGCTTGTTCCCATACTGCCGCAGCAGCTGCTCGATCTGCGCTGCGCTCATCTTTCCCCGGTAAGGAGCCAGCTCCCGCTCGGCCTGCGCCCGCGCCTCTAACAATTCCTCATCGCTGGCATGGCTCCACAACGCGGCAAATAATTTTTCTTCCATCACCGTCATCCGCCGCTCCAGCCCTTCCAAATCCGCCGGACGCTCGCTTGCCGCCACCTCTGCCGCCAGCTCCTTTAGCGTTGCCGCCTGCCCATCCACCAGCGTCCGCACCTCCGCCGACGGATGCCGCGTCTTCTCCATCTGCTGCGCGTTACGCTCGAAGTACCGCGCCAAATCCTCGTTGGCGATGCTGGTGGCCGATGGGTCGCGCGTCGAACCCAGCGCGGCCTCCTGCAGATCCTCCATCGCCGCCAGCACCGCCTGCTGGCAATACGCCAGCGAATTCACCTTGCGAGTCTTCTTCGCCCGCCGCTCCCATTTGTCGAAGGCCGCGTCGATGCCGCGCAGCACCGCCTCCAGCGGAATCCCCGCCTCTTTCCACGTCTCCATCAGGCACCAGTCCACCGGAGACGAGGGGAGAATGCTCCCGCGCCGCCGCTGGTAGTGCTCTTCAATGTCGGAAAAATAGGTGAAGCGTTCCATACGTCAATGACGGCTTCCGTGTGCGGATAAGTCCTGCGGTAATTCCCAGGTGCGCATTTCCATCTCAAGCTGAACGAACCTAAGCGCCGCGGGTGCCCCATCTTCGACGCGCGCTCTTTGCGCGGCTAAGGTGGGTCTGTTGACCTTGCCCTTGCGGTTGCTTCCAGCGCACTCCTCTTACTTCCTGCGCGGGTGGGCGGCGCGTTCTGGGTTGCGCTGCAAGTTGCGCTCCCACACAATCCTCAGCCCCGTCAGTGTCAGCGCATCGTCAATCTCGCCCAAAAAGCGCGAGCCGCTGGCAATAAACGGCGCGATGCCTCCCGTGGCAATCACCCGCACCGGACCCAACTCGCCCAGCATCCGCTCCAGCACTCCATCCACCAGCCCCACGTACCCATAAAACAGCCCCGACTGCAGCGAGTGCACCGTGTTGCTGCCAATCACATGCGGAGGCCGTTTGATCTCCACCCGCGGCAGCCGCGCCGCCCGCTCAAACAGCGCCTCGGCCGAAATCCCAATCCCCGGAGCAATCACTCCGCCCAGGTATTCTCCCCGCGCCGAAACCGCATCGAAGGTCGTTGCCGTGCCAAAGTCCACCACCACGCAGCTCGCCTTGCACTTCTCGTAGGCGGCCACGGCGTTCACAATCCGGTCGGCTCCCACCTCGGCGGGGTTGTCATAGTGCACCGGCAGCCCGGTCTTGATCCCCGGCTCGATGAACAGCGCCTTCACTCCGAAGTAGCGCTCGCTCATCTGCCGCAGCAGCCGTTCCAGCGGCGGCACCACCGAGGCCACAATGATCCCGTGCACCGCGCTCAGCTCCAGCTCCCGCATGGCGAACAGCTGCCGCATCAGTACCCCGTACTCGTCGGCGGTCTGCTTCTGCGCGGTCGAAATCCTCCACTGCGCCGCCAACTCCGGCCCAGCCGTCCCGTCCCCATGCATGGGAAACAACCCGACCTCGGTCTCCGTATTGCCCACATCCAGCACCAGCAGCATAGCGATCCATCATAGTACACAGCCGCCGCCATCTAGGTGCCCCATATTTGCCGCAGTCAGCAAATGTGGGACTCGCACATCTCCCCCACTGTGCTCCTAGAAGTCACGCCCTCTACTTTACCCCTGCGGCCTCCAGCATCCCCGTAAACCGCGCGTTCGCATTTTCCAGCTCCATGGTCAGCGCCGGAGCCGCCACTCGTTCCAGCCCCAATCCATCCAGCTTCACCCGGTCTTTTTCCGTGGTCACAAATCCATTGGCGTCGTGCTGACGCGCCAGCCGCTTCAGCAACGCAATGTCCTTCGCGGTGTAGCGATGATGGTCGCCGAACGCATATGTCCCCGCCGGATAAATCCCAATATCGTTCAGCGACTGCCAGAACTGCCGCGGCCGGGCCAGCCCGCAAAACGCCAGCGGACGCGTCGGCACCGGCTCATGCAGCACCAGCCGCCGCCGGATGTGCCACACATTGGGCTCGGCCAGCAAGGCCGCCAAATCCTCCGGAGCCACCACCGCACTGGCCCGTTCCAGCGCCGAAAGCGGCTCCCGCAGCCTTCCAAACGGCAGCAGGCTCGCCCGCAGATCGCCGTGCCCCAGCAGCACAATGTCAAAGTCCCGATGCAGCTGCCGGTGCTGAAACCCGTCGTCCAGAATATGTACCCGCACCTTATTTTCCGCCGCCGCTTCGGCCGCCAGCCCCGCCAGGTAACGCTCCTCGCCCACATACACCGGAGCCTCCAAGGTCCGCGCCAGCAGCAGCGGCTCATCTCCATAGAGCGACGCCGGCCCCGCCGGGTCCACCCGCAGCACCCCGCGCGAGCTCCGCCCATACCCGCGCGAAAGCACATCGTACCCAATCCCCTGTGCCCGCAGCCACCGCCCCAGCGTCTGCACAAACGGAGTCTTCCCGCTGCCCCCCACGCTCAGGTTCCCCACGCTGATCACCGGCAGCCGCAGCCTCTGGACCGGCGTCCGCCCGCTGTCGTAACGTGCGTTGCGAGCCTTCACCAACTGCGCAAACGTCCAGGTCAGCGGATCGGCGATCATGCCTGCTCACCCCGCGCCAGCCGCAGCAGCCGCTCCACCGTGCGTGCCGTCGCGCCCCGCTCCTCCAGCAGAACCTGCTGCGCCCGCTTCCCCAGCGCCTCGCGCTCCACCGCATCGCGAAGCAGCAACAAAAAGGTGATGCCCAGGTTCTTGGTCGTGCAGCGCACCACTGCGCTCCCCTTCTCAAAGCACGCAACCACGTCGCGGAAGTTTTCCGTATGCGGCCCAACCAGAATCGGCCGCCCAAAAAACGCCGGCTCCAGAATGTTGTGCCCGCCCCGCGCCACCAGCGACCCTCCCACGAATGCCAGGTTCGCATAGCGATACATCGCCGCCAGCTCGCCCAGCGTGTCCAGCAGCACCACCTTGCCGCCCAGCTCTTCTGAACCCGCCTTGCCCGAATCCGGCGTCTCCGCAATAAACGTCGAGCGCCGCACCCAGCGGAATCGCTTCTCGCTCAGCAGCCGTGCCACCGCCTCAAAGCGCTCCCGGTGGCGCGGCGCCAGCACCAGCACCGCCGCCGGATACTCTCCCGCCACAATCCGGAACGCCTGCAGCACGTATTCTTCTTCGTCTTCTACCGTGCTGCCCGCCACCAGAATCGGCGCGCCCGTCGCCAGCAGTCGCAACCCCAGCGCGCTCACCGCCTCGCTCTCCACCGGCGGAGACGCGTCAAACTTCAGGTTCCCCGTGACCTCCACCCGGCCGGCCGCCGCGCCCACCTCGCGCAGCCTCTCCGCATCCATTTCGCTCTGCGCCAAAAATAAATCCACCGGCTCCAGCGCCGTGCGCAGCAATCCCTGCCATCTCCGGTACCGCGGCAGCGAGCGGTCGCTGATGCGCGCATTCACCACCGCCACCCCCGCCCCGCTGGCCCGCGACAGCCGCAAAAAATTCGGCCAGAACTCGGTCTCCGCCAGCACCACCAGCCGCGGCCGCAGCGCCCGCAGATACGGCCCAATGCACACTCCGAAATCCAGCGGGAAGTAAAAGACATTCTCTTCGCCGAACTTGTCCCGCGCCAGCCGCTGCCCGGTGTGGGTCGTGGTCGAAACCACCACCCGGAACCCCCGCGCCCCCATCTCGCCCACCAACGGCGCAATCGCCAGCACCTCGCCCACGCTCACCGCGTGCAGCCAAAGAACCGGAAGCCCCGAACCCACCCGAATCCGCGCCGGAACCCTTCCCAGCCGCTCGCCCAGCCCGGCCCGGTATTTGCCCAGCCGCAGCATCTGCACCACCCACCAGGGCAGGGTCAGCAGCAGCAGCAGGGCCAGCATCGCGCTGTAGAGAAAGTACACGCCAGCCATTGTAGATGGGCGAAGCAGAGTCGCGCGCGGGAAAACCGGCGCCTGCTGCCGGCAGCAAGGCGTTACCCCACGGTTCTTCCATGATCCTGGACAAGACCAGATCCGGGAGGCGGTCTCATCTATCGGTTTTGAAAGGGCACGGCTTCAGCCGTGCCGCAAGAAAGGCTCGTTTCGCGCGGCTTTAGCCGCTGAGGGAAACTCCCTTTCGGACGCCCCAAGCCGCCCCAAGCCATTGATGAGACCGCTTCTGGACAAAACAAGCCGCGCGGCTCAGCCGCCTCGCCATGCAAAACTATTTCGGAGCCACCCCCTCCTTCGCGTCTTCCTGCACCGTCTTCGTCGTAGCCGACTTGCTGATCGTTGACTCCCTGGGCAGGCCGCACGCCGCCGGAGGATTCGTCATCTGCTTCAGAAAATGAATTTCGCTGGCCTCGCCCGGCCGCAACGGCGACCAGTAGGACCAGCGAGTCAGCAAAGGCCGGTGATGAACCATGATCTGGTCGTCCAGAATTTTCACCCCGCATTCCAGATTGTTCTTCGGCTGAAGGATGGTTCGCTCCGGACTGTCCACCCCAAGCCCCCGGTCCCTGAGTCTGCTGAAATCACAGCCGTAGCGCTCCCGGTCTTCATACGCCAGCTGCAGCAAACCCTCGCTGCGCCGCTCAATCCCGACTTTCCGCTCGCTGCTGCCGTGATCGGCGACGGTGCCCGGATTCAGGTCCGCTTCGGCGCCGGCAAGCGCCTGGAAAAGGTACGCCCAAAAGGCGCGCTTATTGGTTGGGCTCATCTCGTAAAATCGTGGGCAAAATCGGCGCACGTCCCGTGGAACCTGCCGCGAAAGCATAGCGGGAGGCAACGCATTCTCCACGATCCGGTCCCATTGCGCATTCCATGGCGAACCACCGAGTTCCACCTTTTTCACGTCGATCGGGGTCGGCGGAGCCGCCTTGGTGGACTGCGCCCATACCGCCCCGCTGACTGCCGTCAAAAACACCAGGGCCGCACACCATGTTTTACGCGCAGAGACGCTCACGCTGGCACCCTCCGCTACAATCGATCGTTCCTTTTCCGCCCGCGTTGCCCACTTTGGCATTTTCAAGGTTACTTCCGTACCTTCGCGCCGTTTCGAATCCCCTATTCCGCTTCTCCGGTAAGCTCATAATGGGTATTGCGGCGCTCTGGCATTGCTCACACCGCCAGCCATCCGGGCACTGCATCCTGGGCACCGCCTGCAAGGCCGGCAGTGATGCAATCATGCACGATGGGTTCGAAAGGTTGATGAATGACTCCCTCCGGGCTGCCGATCCACGAGCGGACTTCGCCGGATACTCGCGCTTCCGAACGCCGCGAAGTCGACGATGCCTTGAACGAAGGCCAGCAACTCCTGCAATCCGTCCTGCAGAGCGGGCTCGATGGCTTTTATCTGGTGGACACGCACGGCAGATTCCTGCAGGTCAACGACGCCTATTGCGCCATCTCCGGCTACTCCCGCGAAGAGCTCCTGCACATGCACGTCGCCGACGTCGAAGCCTCCGAAAGCGCGGAGGACGTCATTGCGCACATCGAACACGTCATGCGCCAAGGGCGGGACCGCTTCGAGTCGCGCCACCGCCGCAAAGACGGCCAGATCATCGACGTCGAATCCAGTGTCAGTTTCCAGAACTTCGACGGCGGCCGCTTCTTCTGTTTCCTGCGCGACGTTACCGAGCGAAAGCGCTCGGACCTGGCGCTGCGCGAGAGCGAGGAACGTTACCGGCGGTTGTTCGCCAGCAATCCCCATCCCATGTGGGTCTTCGACATCGAAACCCTCGCCTTCCTCGAGGTGAATGACGCGGCCGTCGCCCACTACGGCTACTCGCGCGAAGAATTCCTGCGCATGACGATCGACGAAATCCGTTCCCCGGAAGATATTCCCGCCCTGCACAAAATTCTTTCAGCCCTCCCGAGCGGCTACTCCTTCAACCACTGCGCCCGGCACCGCAAAAAAGACGGCGCCAGCATCTACGTCGAGGTCGCCGACTATCGCTTTCTGCAGAATGGCCGGCTAGTCTCCCTGATCCTCGCCAATGACATCACCGAGCGCTTGAGGGCCGAAGACGCCGTGCGCCGCTCCGAAGCCAAATTGCGTTCCTTCGTGGAAAATAGCCCCTTCGGAATCTTCCGCACCCACATCGAGGAAGATCGTTTTCTGGACGTCAACCCGGCTCTCGTGGAGACGCTCGGATATGCCTCGGCCGAGGAACTTTTCTCCCTCAAACTCTCCACGGACGTCTATGCCAACCTCCAGGAGCGCGAAAAAACGTTGGCCCCGCTCCTGCGCGACGGCTTCAACCGCACGGAAGTCCAGTGGAGACGGAAAAACGGCGAGTTGGTCACCCTTCATTTGAGTGGACGTCTGGCGCCCGACTCCGTCCTTGGCGGCCTGGCCTTTGAAGGAATCGCCTCCGACATTACCGAGCGCAAGCAGGCCGAGCAGGCGTTGCGGGAAAGCGAGGATCGCTTCCGCCAGGTGGTCGAGAGTTCGCCCGTCGGTATCTTCATCCAGACCGAAGGAATCCATCGCTATTTCAATCCCGCCGCTCTCGCCATTCTGGGCGCGGAACACGCCGGCCAGGTCGTCGGCCGGGGCTACCTGGAAGTGATCCACCCAGACAGCCGGGCCTCGGTGATGGAGCGCGCCCGCATCGTGCGCGACGAAAGAACGCCCGTACCCTTCCACGAGGAGCGCTTGCTCCGCCTGGACGGAACCACTGCCGACGCGGAGATCACCGCCGTCCCGTTCGTCTTTGAAGGACGCGACGGTGCTCTAGTCTTTCTCCGCGACATCGCCACCCGCAAGCAGGAGGAGGAAAAGCGCCGCGCCCTTGAGCAGCAGCTTCTCCAGGCCCAGAAGATGGAAGCCGTGGGACGTCTCGCCGGCGGCGTTGCCCACGACTTCAACAACCTCCTCATGGTCATCCAGAGCTACACCGAACTGCTGCAAGACAGTCTTCCCGCCGATGGCAGCCTGCATGAAGATACCGAACAGGTCCTCAAAGCCACCCGGCGCGCCGCCAGCCTCACCGGCCAGATGCTGGCCTTCAGCCGCAAGCAGATCATCAGCCCCGTCCGGCTTGACCTGAACGCCGTGATCGGCGAAACGGCGGCAATGTTAAAGCGCCTGATCGGCGAAGACGTTGAAATCCGCCTCCTGCTGGCCTCGTCGTGGTCGATCGAGGCCGATTCGGATCAGATCGTGCAGGTTCTCATGAACCTCTGCGTCAACTCCCGCGATGCCATGCCCGACGGCGGCACGCTCTCCATCGCCACCGAAAATATCACCGTCGGAGCCGCACCCATCACCGCCTGCCCCCACATCGCGCCGGGGGAATACGTAAAACTCTCCGTCACCGATACCGGCACGGGCATCAGCCAACAGATGCGGCAGCAGATCTTCGAACCCTTCTTTACCACCAAGGAAGTCGGCAAAGGTACCGGCCTCGGCCTCGCCATGGTCTACGGCATCGCCAAACAAAATGGCGGCTACGTCTGGGTGGAGAGCGAACCGGGCCGCGGCGCCTGTTTCTCCCTCTGCCTGCCCAGGGTCGCCGGCGCCATCGCCTCGGCCGTATCGGCCAAAGCCGAAGCCCAGCCCCGCGGCACCGAAACCCTCCTGGTCGCCGAAGATGAGCTGGCCCTCCGCGTGGTGGTCTGCGGCTATCTGCGCAGCCTGGGATACACCGTCCTGGAGGCGGCTTCGGGCCCGCAGGCGCTGGCCGCAGCCGGCCAGCACGCCGCTCCCATCGATCTGCTCATCACCGATGTCGTCATGCCCAAGATGAGCGGCCGGGAGGTCTCGCAAACCCTCGAGAGCCAGCGCCCCGGCCTGAAAACCATCTACATGTCCGGCTACACCGATGACGCGGTCCTGCGCCACGGCATCCACAAACTCGGCGCAACCTTCCTGCAAAAGCCCTTCAGCCTCGGCGCCCTCGCCCGCAAAGTGCGCGACACCCTGCAAACCCAAGCCGGAATCTAAGCAGTTCCAGAGTTGCTGTACCTCGAGGCCGCTCTCGTCCTTGCACTTGCTGTTATGCTCCTTGCCCTTGCTGTTGCTCCTTGCCCTTGCTGTTGCTCCTTGCCCTTGCTGTTGCTCCTTGCCCTTGCTGTTGCTCCTTGCCCTTGCTGTTGCTCCTTGCCCTTGCTGTTGCTCCTTGCCCTTGCTGTTGCTCCTTGCCCTTGCTGTTGCTCCTTGCCCTTGCTGTTGCTCCTTGCCCTTGCTGTTGCTCCTTGCCCTTGCTGTTGCTCCTTGCCCTTGCTGTTGCTCCTTGCCCTTGCTGTTGCTGTTGCCCTTGCTGTTGCTCCTAAGTTGTCATTCCGAAGCGTAGCGAGGAACCCCTACGCAGCTGAAACATGCCACCCGGCCCAAGAGGCATTTCAGCCGGCGACTACACCTTCAGTGGAACCGCTATAGAAGGCCGAATCCTGCTACGGCAGTCAGGTGCCCCGCCTTTGCCTAATAAGTACGAACCAATCTACTTTTTTTGGCAAGCGGCCCCGCTTAACGGTTCTGCTTCGGGATAGTGAGCTACTTGGCGTTATATCAACAACGAAGCAATCACTTGTGCGCGGTTCGCGTGATCTCCGAAAGCGTCTGATAAAAAAGCGGCACCAGATCACGAGATCCGAAAAAGTCAACGGTCAAGCCTCTTTCTTCGTTATCTGGGACGCAGCGGACCTCCATGAAGTCCTCAACGCAGAAGCTCGGCTGGTCGGCGATCATCACCTTGGCAGTCTTCAATGTGAGGAGATGCTTTGAGAATTCCGCAACTTTTGGGTTCGCTAACTTGGAGTTCGCCTCCAACGCTTCCTTCCACTGATTCCCCGGGGTTACCTTTCGCCCGAGTTCGGCCGTGAGATGCCCAAACTTTCCACGTCGGAGATCCATTTGAAAGCCCGGACCGTTGGGATCAGGGCGGACCCAAATAGCGACCGGAACCTGATATTCTCCGATGCTCGCCATGTTCCCATGCCGCAGGTGCCACGCTAGGGCATCTGCATAGGGCCAGCACCAGGCAACCCCGCTAATGAGTAAGCAAATGCAGAACAGCATTCCCATGATTCGCAAAAAGGAGTCGAACAACTCTCCCGGTTTCATGTCTTCAGATTCGATCCATTTCATGCTCGCAGGTTACACGAAAGAAGCGGAGTCCTACGTGTGGCTTTCCAGTGTCGCTTCGGTTTTCCAGATTACCGGCGACTACAGGCCGAGTATCCACCTATCGCAAATTGGAAGCAGCTCGTTTAGTCTTTGGGTAGAAGCGTTTACTAGACAAAACCGGCGTGCCCCAGCTTCCGCGCCGCTTTTTTTTGCGGCGCTACCCCTGGGAAAGCAGCTCCTCCTTCAAATGCACTCCGCTGGTGCGCTCCCGCAGCATCTCGCCCACCAGCTTCAAGATCCGCGCCGCTGCCGCCGCCGTCCCCACTCCCCCGGCGTGAATGTTGGAAACCAGATTGCGCTGCGCGTCGTTGTCTCCCGCCTTCGGACGCCACGCCAGATACGCCGAAAGGCTCTCCGCCGTCGCCAGCCCCGGACGCTCGCCCACCAGCAGCACCACCGCCTCCGGCCGCAGCAGTTCGCCAATCTCGTTCATCACTCCCACCCGGCAGTGCCGGATCGCAAACACCCGTCCCGTCCGCCAACCGCGCTCATTCGCCCCGTCCATCAGCAGCGGCAGCAAGGCCGGAACCTGCGCCGCAACCGCCTTCACCGAAAGCCCGTCGCCGATGGCAATCTGCACCTCGCAGTCCGCCGGACATTGCTCGCCGATCGCCCCGCGCGCCGCCTCATCGAATCGTCTCCCCAGCTCCGGACGCAGCAGATACTCCGCCTTCGACCTTGCCTCCGTCGATACCTCGAAAATTCCCCAGCGCGACAAAAACTCCTGCCCCAGGTGCTCGATCAAATCCAGCTCCGCCTGCACTGCATCGCGCGCCACCGCATGGTCGGCCCGCAGTTGCAACTGGGTCGCCGTCCGGTACGACGCGCCGCTGCGCCCCTCCATCAGCCGCGCCGGTGTCCGCGCGCGAATCTTCTCTTCCAGCTCGCGCCACTCGCCTCGCTCGCGAACGTTATCCGTCGCAACGACCATCTTCGGATCATCCGCCATGCTATGTCGCTCCCAAGCCCGTCGCGCCTTGCAGCGCCAGTTCCAACCCACTGGCCAACTTCCTTCGAATCTCTCCGCTCTCCGCTGCGGGACCCAGCCCGTCGTAAATCCCCATCCTCTGCAGCCAGCCCAAAAACTCCGGCGCCGGACGCAGCCCGAACAGCTGCCGCACCGCCAGCGCGTCGTGATAGCTGGTCGATTGATAATTCAGCATCACGTCATCCGAGCAGGGCACGCCCATAAAGTAATTGCACCCCGCCGCCGCCAGCAGAAGCATCAAATTGTCCGCCGAATTCTGATCGGCCTCGGCATGGTTGGTGTAACATACATCGCAGCCCATCGGCAGCCCCAGCAGCTTGCCCATAAAGTGGTCTTCCAGCCCGGCGCGAATAATCTGCCGCTCGTCATACAAATACTCCGGCCCGATAAATCCCACCACCGTATTCACCAGGAACGGATCGAACGCCCGCGCCACTCCATACGCCCGCGCCTCCAGCGTCAGCTGATCCACCCCATGATGCGCCCCTGCCGACAACGCGCTCCCCTGCCCGGTCTCAAAGTACATCACCTGCTCGCCAACCCACTCGCCGGGTGCCCCAGGTTCCGCGCCGCGCTCTTTCGCGGCGCTAACCTGGGAAACCAGTGTCCTCTCCGCCCGCCGCTCATGCTCTTCCAGCACCCGCTCACGCCCCTCCCGCAGCATCGCCAGCGTGATCCCAAAGCTTCGGTTCGCCATCTCCGTCCCGGCCACCGACTGGAACAGCAAATCCACCGGCGCTCCCGCCTGCATCGCCGCCAGCTGCGTCGTCATGTGCGCCAGGCAGCACGCCTGCGTCGGAATCCCGTACCGTTCGATCAGCCCATCCAGCGCCCGCAAAATCCGCGCCACGCTCTCCACTGCGTCGGTCGCCGGATTCACTCCGATCACCGCGTCTCCGCAGCCGTAAAACAACCCCTCCACCGCCGCCAGCAAAATCCCGCTCACATCGTCCGCCGGATGATTCGGCTGCAGCCGTATCCCCAGCACGCCGCGCTCGCCCATCGTGTTCCGGCAGCGCGTCACGTTGCGAATCTTCGAAGCCCCCAGCGCCAGGTCGCGGTTGCTCATCAGCTTGGCCACCGCCGCCGCCATCTCCGGAGTCACCCCCCAGCGCAGCGCCCGCAGCGTCGCTTCGTCCGTCGTCTCATGCAGCAGAAACTCCCGGAACTCCCCCACCGTCAAATCCGCCACCGGCCGGAACGCATCTTCATCCCAGCCGTCCGCGATCAGCCGCGTCACCTCATCTTCTTCCGCCGCAATCAAAGGCTCTTCCGCAAGCGTCCGCAGAGGCACATCGGCCAGCGCCCGCTTGGCCGACACCCGCTCCTGCTCGCTGCCCGCCGCAATCCCCGCCAGCCGGTCGCCGGACTTCTCCTCGTTCGCCTTGGCCATCACCTCGCGCAGCCCCGAAAACGCAAATCGCTCCGCCATCTCAGCCCGCCTGTATCCTACGCGCAAATTATATCTTTGCGGCTCCGCATCCGCAGCTCTCGAAGCCTCATTCCAAGGTGCTCTCGGCAGTCTGCCGCGTGCAAGCGCCTGCCTTCCAATCCAACCATCCGCCCAGCCCATACATCCAGTTAGAGCGCGATCGTGACTTGGGTGCTGCGGACGCGCCGATGGCCGCAGCCACTTCGAGTGGGCATCGCAAAAAGGGGGCGGATATTATGCCGTTGCTTCAACTGGTGGAAGTTCTGGTCGTCGTAGGTGTTGTCCTCTGGCTGGTGAATCTCATTCCAATGCAGTCCACTATCAAGTCCATCATCAACGCCATCGTAGTCATCGCCGTTGTGGTGTGGCTGCTGAGGGTGACCGGCCTCCTTCATTCCTTCTCCAACATCCGCGTCGGCCCCGGCCACGGATAGGAAGAAGCCGGATGCCGGTGTCTTAGCTCGGGTTTTCCGCTGATCTTTCTCTCGTCCTGCACCCGCCCTCAACTCCGCCTATAATCTCCGCCATGCGCCGCATCGCTCTCGCCGCGTTTATCCTCGCCGCTCTCGTCCTCGCCGCCTTCGCCCGGGACTTCGCCATGCCCCCGCTCGTCCCGGCCAACAGCATCGCCTTTCACGATGCCCACCCCGACGAAAAGCTCACCCTCGCCGCCGACCCCTATGACACCCCGCAAAAGGCCGCGCTCTTCCATCCCGACATGCTCGGCCACGCCGTCCTTCCCGTCCTCGTCGTCTTCACCAACGATGGCGACGCCCCCATCCTGCTCGACCATGCCCGCTTCCAGCTGGTCACCCGCGACCGCGCCAAAGCCGACCCCTTCACGCTCGACGACCTCCGCCGCGCCTTCACCGCCATTCGCGCTCCACGGTCCCGCTCCGAAGACCAGATCCCCATCCCGCTCCCCGGCAAAAACTCTCCGCACGGCGGAGTCTCCCCCAAGGACGTGGACCAGCTCCAGCACGCCATCTTCGCCGCCCGCGCCATCCCGCCCCACTCCACCCAGCAGGGCTTTCTCTTCTTTGACACCACCGGCCTCGACCATCCCGCCGACGGCGCCCGTCTCTACCTCACCGGCGTCACGGTCAAGCAAGCCCACGAACTCATGTACTTCGAAGTCCCGCTCTCGCAGCCATAGCCCACGCGGACGGCGAAGAAGCCTCCGGCGCCGGCCTGCCGCTACAGATACTCGCCGTATCCTTCAAAGACGCTGAGCAGCTTGGTGATTTTCAAAAGCTCCTGCACGCGCTCGCTGACCTTGAGCAGCTGCAGCCGCTTGCCGGCCCGTTTGGTGGAGACATAGACACTGACCAGCGCCCCCAGCCCGGCGCTGTCCATATACTGCACATCGCTCAGATCGAGAACGATGGTTTGGGCTTGCGGAAGCAGCCCGTGCACCTCGTCCTGCAGGTGCTGCGCGGTTTCGGACACCAGCCTGCCGTGGCAGAGCAGCGTCACCGTGTCACCCGATTTCTGCCGTTCGAGGGTTAAGGATCGAAGAGGAACAACCGGATCGGCGCCCATAAGAAAACCTCCACCAGAGTTGGAAGCAATCCCAGCTCGGAATGTCGCCCGGCGGCAGCATGGATGCCAACGAAATTCCTGCTCTCCGTTCTGTACCTTCGCAGCCAGCCGGAGGGCACGAAAAAGCCCGGCCTTGTGAGCCGGGCTGAAGTGGTTTTCCGAACCGTTGCGGGTTAGTGCTTGCCCGTGGCTTCAAACTGCTCTTCTTCGGTCGAGCCCGACAGAGCCGTGGTGCTGCTCTTGCCGCTGGCGATCACCTGGGAGACGTCGTCGAAGTAACCGGTGCCCACAAACGCCTGGTGCTTCACCGCGCGGTAGCCGTCCTTCTCGGCGGCAAATTCCTTCTCCTGCAGGGCGGAGTAGGCAGTCATCGCCGAGGCTTTGTAGTTGCGCGCCAGGTCGAACATGGTGAAGTTCAAGGCGTGGAAGCCGGCCAGGGTGATGAACTGGAACTTGTAGTTCATCGCCGCCAGTTCCTTCTGGAACTTGGCAATGGTGGCATCGTCCAGCTTCTTCTTCCAGTTGAACGAAGGCGAGCAGTTGTAGGCCAGCAGCTTGCCGGGGAACTTGGCGTGGATGGCGTCGGCGAACTTCTTGGCTTCGGCCAGGTTCGGCTCGCTGGTCTCGCACCAGATCATGTCGGCATAAGGCGCGTAGGCCAGGCCGCGCGCGATGGCCGTCTCCACGCCCGGCTTGATGCGGTAGAAACCTTCAGCCGTGCGCGGCTCGCCGGTGAAGAAGTGCAGGTCGTAGGGATCGATGTCGCTGGTGATCAGGTTGGCCCCATTGGCATCGGTGCGGGCGATGAGAATGGTGGGCACGTTGCATCACGTCGGCGGCCAGACGGGCGGCCACCAGCTTCTGCACCGCTTCCTGGGTGGGGACGAGAACCTTGCCGCCCATGTGTCCGCACTTCTTGGCCGAGCTCAGCTGGTCCTCGAAGTGGACGGCGGCGGCGCCGCACTCAATCATGTCCTTCATCAACTCGAAGGCGTTCAGCGTGCCGCCGAATCCGGCTTCGGCATCGGCCACCAGGGGCGCCAGCCAATGCTTGCCGTTGCGGCCTTCCTGGTGCCAGATCTGGTCGGCGCGCAGCAGCGCGTTGTTGATGCGGCGGCACAGCTGCGGCACCGAATCGGCGGGGTACAGGCTCTGGTCGGGATAAACCTGGCCGGAGGTGTTGGAGTCGCCGGCAACCTGCCAGCCGCTGACGTAGATGGCTTCCAGTCCGGCTTCGACCATCTCAATGGCCTGGTTGCCGGTCATGGCTCCGAGGGCCGGAACGTGGGTGCGGGTCTGCATCAGTTCCCACAGGCGCTCGGCGCCGAGGCGGGCGAGGCTGTGCTCGACATGAACGGTGCCGCGCAGACGCTCTACGTCGGCTGCCGTGTACGGCCGTTCAATGCCGCTCCAGCGTGCATCGGTTTTCCAGGTACGGGTGATGTCGAAGCTGTTATTGGTAGCAGTCACTGTCGTGTTTCCCTTCTCAATTGAATAAAGATCAGTTGCACTTGCGTTTCGCGGCCCACACTTTCCCGCCGCACCATGTCTGTGTTCCGGTGAGGGCTGCCGCCGGGCGAACTATTATACTGCGCCGCCCGTGCCACGTCCCCGCCCGGAGCGGGTTAGATCGGGTTAAATTCTCCGCTCCTTACCAGGTCCTCGCTCAGCTGCCGCGCCTGCCGGAAGGTCTCGGGCGTGCCCAGATCCTTGCCGGGATTTGCGATCAGCTTGGCGAGCTCCTCGTCGAAGAGCTGGGTGATGAACTCCGGTGTGTGCGGCACCGCCTTGCCGTGTTCATCGACGATCGGTGCCAGCTGCCAGTGTTCCATGCGCTGCGCAATCATCAGGCGGTAGATGCGGTCGGTAGCGAGGTCCTCCATGTAGCCGTCCAGCAGGCTTGCGCCCTTGCCGTTCAGCACCCCGTTGCGGTAACGGATGACGGTGCGGATCGCGGCGCGGGTTCCGTTCACGGTGCGATGCCCCACTCCGGCCGGTACGGGACGGAGATTAGGATAGCGCGGTCCGAAATTGCGATGGGGGATCTGGTTGGGAACCGGGAACTGGGCCACCGCGATCTGGTTCTGATCGGGATGTCCGGTCCAGGCCCCGTCGAAGCCCTGGTTGGCCTCGTTCTTCTTGTCCTTTTCCAGCACCGCCAGCGCGCGGGCATTTAGCTCGGCGTCCTCGCGGCTGGGATACAGCGCGGTCATGCCGCCGATCGCCAGGCAGTGGTGCTTGTGGCAGATCTCCGGCAGCAGCTCGCGCAAGCTCTGGAAGAACGGGACGTCGTGCGGGATCGTGTTGCGGTCCGGCAGAACCCATTCGGGATTCCTGAAGTTGTAGTGAATCAGCGAAGCCATGTAATCCCAGCGCCCCAGGTTCAGCCCCACAATGTGCCCGCGCAGATGGAAGAGAAATTCCTCCATCTGGTAGGCCAGCGCGTGGGACTCGACCAGCGCCATGCAGCGGATCGTGCCGCGCTGCCATCCCCGTGCGTCTTCGATGGCGTCAAACAGCGCCGACCACCACAGCGCTTCGTCCGCGCTCTCCGACTTGGGAATGTAGAAGCACGGAGGATGCTTCAACGCATCGAGCTCGATCTGGTAGGCGAGCAGCGCAACGTCGAACAGCGTGCCCGACATGGGCTCGGCCTCGTCGCTGAACACCCCACCCTGATGCAGGTGCAGGCCGCGCACGCGCAGCCAGATCACCGTCTTGCTGGGCTCGATGCCGACCGTGCGTTCGCGCTTTTTGTCTTCGTAGGTCAGTGTGCCGCGCAGTGCGGCGAGAATGTTGCGCACGCCCAGCCGCTGGTGCCCCCACTGGTTCACCGTGGAGTCTTCCAGGTCGAGCATGACGCCCGGCGCGCCGGAGTTGAGCATCTTCACCACCAGCTCAGCTTCATCGGCGGGACCGGTCATCTGGTTGCGCTGGTCCTCGCACCACTCCGGAACCGGAATCTTCCACAGCTCGCGCTGCGCCTCGCCTGCGGCAAGATGCGTAGGCAGGTGGCCATGATGCGCCGCCTCCAGCGTAGCCTTGCGCCTGGCCGCCAGCTGCTTCTGCCAGGGAGTGAAGCGCTGGTGCAGCGGCAGCAGAAACTCCAGAAACCCTTGTGGCAATTCCGCAGCCGGGTCCGAGCCGCCGGGAGGACAATTCAGGCAAAATCCGCGCGCCGGTTCACTCCGAACTGCAGACTGCGAGCTGAGCGAAGCGCCGTGTGGCGTGGTGGTTGCGGACATGCATCTCCTTCGAACAATAAGTAACGGGGCAGGTGTTAAACGGCGTTCCTGCCTACACTTCAGCGATCTCAGCTCAGAGTTTCAACCCGTTGGGACGCGGCTCGCAGACGCCGTTCCGGAGGGAATGCCCCATCATGCCAGGGACAGAGGGAAGCCGGAATGCCATGGGGATCGCACCGCGCCGGGAGAGCGCTGATCGCACACCACTCTTTAGCTCTTTAGCATCATCTTTAGACGCTAAGAGCAGAACCCAAGTTGCACTTTTTTGATCCCCGGGAACTCCAAACTGAGGAACGAAGTTAGAACATCGAACGAGGGTTACGCAAGCAGAAAATGAATATTCCGTGACGAAAACACCCGGAAAGTTGCACTTTCCATGAGGCGGTAAGCAGGCCAGTCTCACTCACCCCAGCCGGAGGCAGCCGCGCCAACTTTGAGGGCCCGGCGATGCCTCCATGAAGTGCAAGGAAACCAACAACCTGCACGGAATCAGAAGCTCTCGCCGCAGAATTTTGGAACTCGTCCCTGCCCAATGTGCAACTTTTACACGGTCGCCGAGCTTCCAAGGCGAATGGCCGGATGGCGAAGGCGGACACACCGAATAATCAACTCTTGCACAGCTTCCCCACAGCCTTTGGACAGCCGGAGGCGGACAAGGCCTTGCATCCGCGGCGCGTCTGCTTCAATCTCAATGAGATGCCGACTGAAAAGCCAAGTGACGCCAAGCCCTGCCCCCTGTGCTCCGGCACCGGCTGGCGCTTAAAACAGGTGGAACGCAAGGGACGCACCGTGGAAGAGGCGACGCGCTGCGAGTGCATCCGCCAGCTGCAAGGCGGGCGCCTGCTGGAGGCCGCCCGCATCCCGCGCCGCTACCGTCACTGCGAGCTCTCCAACTTCGAGCACGAAGGCCCGTTCCGCTCGCTGGCCCCGGCACAGATGGCGGCCTTGCGATTTGTGGCCGAGTATCCTCTCGAAAACGCCGGCTTGCTGCTGACCGGTCCCATCGGCTGCGGCAAGACTCACCTGGCGGTGGGGATTGCCAAGGAGCTGATCGCGCAGAAGTCGGCGTCGTGCCTCTTCTGGGACTACCGCGAGCTGCTCAAGGAGATTCAGAACTCCTACAACGCCTCGGTGCAGGTTACGGAGATGGATGTGCTGCGTCCGGTCTTCGAGGCCGAGGTGCTGGTGCTCGACGAGCTGGGCGCGGCCAAGCCCACCGAGTGGGTGTGGGACACGGTCTCCCACATCCTCAATACCCGTTACAACGACAAACGCACCACCATCATCACCACCAACTACAAGGACCTCGCTCCCGCAGGCGCCGCGCCGGAGACACAGACGTCGCGCGCCACGCGCGAAGAAACCCTGGGCGACCGCATCGGCGAGCGCATGCGCTCCCGCCTCCACGAAATGTGCCGGGTCGTCCGCGTCGAAGGCGACGACTTCCGCATGAAGTACAAAAGCGCCAGCCTGCGCTGAGCTTCAATGAGGAAAGGATTGGCAAAAAAACAATCCTTTTTGCACCGGAACGTAACCGAACAGTGAATGGTTCGCATTTCCGCGCAACGATGTACCATCCGGCCGATCCGCCAATCCTTTCCCCAAACCTGAGCAGCCGGCCGATGGCCCTTTTGCCTTCCCTAGCGAGCTAATAATTGCAGCTTGGCGGGCGCATAGCCGCCTCTGGCGGAGCGGCGATACCACTCCATGGCGCGGGCCGAATCATCGGCGGCATCGAAGATGCTGCCCACCAGAAACTCGGCTTCGGCATGGCCGCCGAGCGCGGTGGCGGCCAGGGCCGCGCATTCCTCTTCACTCAACGGATCTTCACTCGATGGAACCGTGGGCGCAGCCGCCAGATAGCAGCAGAGCTCGTGCAGAGTTGCCCCTAACGTTGCACTCCGGGTAGCTTGCGAATCCGACGGCTTGCGGGGCTTGCTCTTGCGCGGCCTCGTCTTGCGCGGCCTGCTCTGGCGCGGGATCGTTACGACGGGCATCGGCTCACACTCCTGGTACACACTCTTGGGGCCCGCCGTCTTTTCGGGGTCGACGGGCCGTGCTTCGGCTCCGCCTCCCCGACCTCCGGCGCGTCACACAGTAGAACGGCAGATTGGCAACGAACATTGAACGAAATTCCAAGCCGCTTGCGACTTGTGTCGAAGCCGCAGGGACTTCGCGATACACTGTCGGCGTGTTGACCTGCCGCGAATTCGACGCCTTGCACGACGCGGAGTTTTTCGCCGCGCTGCCCGCCTCGCCGGCGGTGTTTGTGCTGCGCGCCAAAGCCTCCGGCGGCGAGCCCTACGTGAGCAAGACTGCCAACCTGCGGCGCCGTCTGGAGCGGCTGCTGAGTTCGCCGAAAGATGCTGCGGCGGACGCAGTCCAGAGCCGCCGCCTCAACCTGCGCGAGCGTGTCCGCGCCGTGGAGTTCTGCGAGGTAGGCGGCGATTTCGAAGCGGGATTTGCGCTGTACCGTCTGCTCCGCGCCGAGTTCCCTGCACGCTACACCGAGCGCCTGCATCTGCGCCCCGCACCGCTGCTATGGCTGCTGCGCGACAATCCTTACCCGCGCGTTGCGGTGAGCTCGCGCATCCGCTCGCTGCGCGCCGGCGCCGAATACTTCGGTCCGTTTGCCTCGCGCACCGAGGCCGAGCAGTACGCCAACGACTCACTGGATTTCTTTCTGCTGCGCCGCTGCACCGACGAGCTGAAGCCGGACCCATCGTTTCCCGGCTGCGTCTATTCCGAGATGAAGATGTGTCTTGCGCCCTGCTTCAAAGGATGCAGCGATGCCCGCTACGCGGAAGAGGCGGCGCGCGTGGATCGCTACCTGGAGAGCGGAGGCCATTCGCTGCTGGTGGAGATTGGCCGGGCGCGCGACGAGGCCAGCGAGCGCCTTGAGTTCGAGGCAGCAGCCGCGGCCCACGGGCGCCTGGAAAAGCTGAAAGCCGTACAAGCCAGGCTCGCCGAAATCGTGCATCGCATCGACCGGCTGAACGGATTGCTGCTGCAACCCTCGCATCTGCCGGGACACATTGCGCTCTTCCGCATCGCCGGAGGAATGCTCGACGGGCCGATCGCCTTCGATGTGAGCGCCGAGCGCGCCGGTTCGCAAAGCATGGAGGCGCGAATCAAGGGGCTGCTGCGCTCCGTGGAAGCTGCTGCTCCTGGCAGCGCGCAGGAGTGGATGGAGCACCTGGCAATCCTCAAGCGCTGGTACTACCGGTCGAACAAGGTGGGAGAGATCTTCTTTGAAGATGAGCACGGAGCGCTGCCGATGCGGCGCGTGGTGCGCGCCGTGGGGCGGGTGTTGAAAGGCGAAAAACCGGCTGGAGATCTGAGCGAGACGGCCGGCGACTACTGGGCCTATCGCGCCAAGGATGGGGGGCTGTAGGCGGCCGCACTCCTGTGCAGAGCTCGCCGAATCCTGAACCGGTGCGCCGGTAGGGCGTGTACCGACGGGATAAAAAGCGGACTGAACAATGCAACTGCCACTTACAAGATCGGCGGATACCGTAGTAATCTTGGTCCCCAAAAGTTTGGTTTGCTCGGGCGGATATTTTTATGGAACAACAATTACATTGCCGCAACTACAACCGGTATCCCTGCGAGGGCGCGGCCGAGATATTTCAGAACGGGAGATGCTGCGGTTGGGGAAAGTTGAACGACATCAGCCGCGGCGGCTGTTATCTGGAAACCGTCCATCCGATGGTGGCCGGCACTGAGGCGCGGCTGCGCATCACCATCGCCGGTTCGGTGCTGGAGATCGATGCGCGAGTGGTCTGGACGACTCCGCAGGTTGGCATGGGGTTGTACTTTGTGATCGAGTCCCAGGAGGAAGCGGACCACCTGGCGCAGATCGTTGACGAAGTCGCGGAAAAAGTCTGTCCTCCGGCGGCGGAACCGGCCGCGCAACCGCAACCAGGCAGCACGGCCATCCGGATCACGCGCGAAGCAGCCCCGGAGATCCTGGAGAAGATCATCCGCCGGATCAACGAAAAAGGCATGGTGACCCGCCAGGAGCTGATTGACATGGTGAAGGCCTCGAATTAATAGCGGGCCGTTGCCGTAGTTCCGCTGCCACGGCTCCGGCCGCAGCTACTCCTTCTGTTTGCGGAAGACGACGCGGATTGCGTCGCGCCAGCGCTCGTCGAGCGCGGCCAGGGTCCAGTCCAGCTCCGGCGAAAAGTAACGCAGCATGGTTGCCGTGGAAGGATGCACGTGCAGCGCGGGCGCGGCGAGGATGAGGATGGGGTCGCGCTCGGAGAGGATGCGCCCAGGGAAATAACCAGAGCGCTGGAAGTCTCCGCGGCGGTGATGCTGGCGCACGCGCGCCCAGTAGTCGAGTCCCTGCACCGGAAGGTGGAAATCCTCGGCGGCTTTCAATTCGATGACGGCGAGGCGTCCGTCGCGGGTGATGCCGAGCAGGTCGATGACGGCGCGGTCAGATGCGGCAAAGGCAGGCACCTGCGAATAAAAGATGGACGGGTCCAGGCGCGCGTCGATGAGCGCGAGGTCGCGCTCGACCACGGATTGCAGCCAGTGCTCGGGCTGCAGACGATAGAAGGGATGCACGTGATTGCGGCCGACGCGCTTGAGAAGAAGCCGCTCGATCAACTGCTTCAGCAGCGGCTCGGTTTCATCATTCCATTCATACTCGGCGGGCGGTGCGCCGAATATCACGTGCTCGCCGATGCGGAAGTGGCGGTCAGGCTCCAGTGCGGCGCGGGCAAATTCCAATCCATGAAAACGAAAGCTGACGCCCGAGGCGCTGACGGCCACGCACTCCACCTGCGGGCAAAGCGCGCGCATGCGATTGATGGAGGCGGCGAAGCGTTCCAGCGTGTGCTCGCGGTGGAAGCAGTGCACCAGGTGCGTGCTCAGATTGAGCTCGCAGGCGAGGTCGAGTTCCTCGCATTGCTCGGTGCGCTCGTCGAGCGCGAAGATGCGCCACTGGGCGGCCTCGCGGTCAAGATGGGAGAGCCGCAGCTGCGCGGTGAGGGCGCGGCCTTCGGGGACAAACAGCGCCAGCGACGCGGTGTGGGAGTTGGCGGCGAGATGCTCGCGGCAGTAGTCGAGCCAGAGGACGGCGACGGCGACGGAGTTATCGATGGTGGACTGGGACTCGCCCTCGCCGCAGCCGATCACTGCGATCCGCTGGGGTCCGCGGCGCAGCACCCCGCGCGCGCAGACAGCCCCAAAGGAGTGTTCGAGATCGGCGGAGGTGGTGAGGCGCTCGAGGGTCCAGCCGGGAAAGGCGCGGGTGAGCGCGCGTTCGAGGGTTCGCCGATAGGCGGCGCGCATGGCCTTGAGCGACGAGGGCGAGCGCCGCTCGGCTTGGGCGCAGATCTCGATGCGCGAAGGTTTGGCTTGGCCGAAGCGCAGAACCGAGAGCTTGAGGATTCCGTTTTTGATCTCCGCGCCGGTGGCCCGACGCACCATGTTGGCCTCCTCCGACCAGATCTGCAGCAGGCAGCGGCCACGCTCCGGTGCGGCGGAGTAGTGCGCACTCGCGAAGTCGAATAGGACCTTGCCGTCTTCGATGACCACGGCGCCGGGATGTTCGCTGATGTAGCCGGCGATGAGGTCGGCAATCTCATCGGGCGTTTGGGCGGCGCTCACGGTTTATTTTCCTTCCGGCTGCGACGCTTCTGATTTGGAGGCTTCGGGCTTCAAAGACACGTCGTCGAATTCGACCTCGGCGGGAGCGGCAAAGCGGTCGCTCTGGCGTCCCCAGCGGCGAAAACCGGGGGCGTCAAACGAGACGCTCAGCGTGTACGTTGCCTTGCGCGACAGGCGAAAACTGCGTCCGTAACGGTCGAGCCAGGAATGCCGGATTGGAGCCAGCTCCTCGGGCTCGTAGCCCGTGCCATCGGCGGCGACGAGGCTGGCCAGAGGATGGAGTCCAGGAATGAGGCGGCCGCTGCGCGAATCGCGCACCAGAACCTCCAATTGCACATTGTCTTTGCCGCTGAACTCAAACAGGTTCTTCACACTGCGGCCGCATCGAAGGAGCACCCAGTGCGTAGGCGACGAAATAATCTCCCGAAGGCTGTTCGGCTCCGGAGGCCGACTGCTGCCACAGCGCGGTAATGGCTGCGCTGAGCGCGTCATCGTAAGGCTTGAGCAGCTTCGCCTCGTCCGCGGTGGAAATGTTGGCGCTGGCTTGCGGCAAAAGCATGACATCGTTCTGCACAATCGCCACGGGCGCGAATTCTGCGACCGTGGTGCGGGTGAGATGCTCCTGCGATGGATCAGCGTCGGCAGGGTCTTTGGCGTCCCGGTCGATGGCGACGCGCAGGGTATAGCTGCTGTCGGCATCCAGCGGAACGTTGCCGCCATAAGCGTTGATTAACGGGTACCAGCCGTAGGCGATGGCTGCGGCTTGCTGGTTGCCGTTCGCGTCGGTGAGGGTAGCGCGCAGGTGGAGGCCGGGCACCAGGCGTCCATCGGCGAGATCGAGAACGAAGATTCGCAGATGAACGTTGTAGGCGGGCGCATCGTGCCACGCGAGTTTGCCGCCGGCCTTGTCCCACCAGCCTTCGGCGGGCGTAACGGTGAAGGCGACGCGAAATTCTCCGGCATGCATGTCTCCGTGGAGCGGGCCGGAGTTTGCCAGCACCCAATCGACGGCCGCGGTCTCCGCCCGGCCTTGTGCCCGCGCGAACTGCAGCCCTTCGTCGGTTGGCTGGGCAGGGTTTGCGGGCGTTGAGGCTTGCTTGCCCGGATCCGGCGACGGTTGGGGCGGTTGTGCGCAGACGGCTGCCGCACCGAGCGCAATCCACAGCGCCATGCTTGGTAAGACACGAGCGCGCATCTATTCCTCCGGCGTTTGTAGGCTCGCCAGCCTGCGCACCTGCGGACCGTTCGGGGGCAGCGCCTGCAGCAGTTGCCGCGCGCTGCGGTGCAGGACGGGATGCTCGACGGCGGGTGCGATTTGCGCCAAAGGCTCGAGCACAAAGCGGCGCAGATGCATCGCCGGGTGAGGGATGGTCAGCTCCGGAGAATCGATCACGCGGCTGCCATAGAAGAGGATGTCCAGGTCGAGCACGCGCGGCCCTTTGGGGATGAAGCTGGCAGAGTCGCGCTCGCGTCCCATGGCGCGCTCGATGGATAGAAGAGCCGAGAGGAGATGATGGGGAGCGTCATCGGATTGCAGAGATCCATCCTTCTGATCCATTTGAATCTCCACCACGGCGTTCAAAAACCATGGTTGTTCGGCGAGGCCGACGGGCTCGGTTTCATACGCATCCGAGAGCGCGGTGATGCTGGCGAGATGGCGCAGCGAGGCGACGGCCCGGCGCAGATTGGCGAGACGGTCGCCAAGGTTGGAACCCAGCGATAGGTAGACCTGCTCCATACTCTCTGTGCTTCCGGCAAAAAAGTTTGCCGAAAACATTGTAGCGGCAGTGGCCCGAATCCAGCAGCGGAAGCGAACGCCGATGCCACAATCCATTGTTATCCATGCGGGCGCGGATGCGGCAAAACACAAGCAGTTGGGTAGCAGGCAGGGCCTGCGGTGCGCATGAATACGGCATGAAACCGCTATGCCTGTGGAAAACCCGCATAAAATCAAGCGAAAATGCTTGTCGCTCACAAAATCACTGAGTTAAGATGTGCGGGATCGAGGTGTTTTGTGCGCCTCGTCTTCAAGGAGGAATACCCAATATGGCTGCAGGCTTGACCAAGACTGCTCTTGTTCGGCTCCTGGCGGAAAAGCTGGAAGTCAGCAACAAGGCTGCCGGATTATTTTTGAGCACGCTGGCGGAAATCGCCGTGAAGGAAACCAAGAAGAACGATGTTTTCGTTCTTCCCGGCCTCGGCCGTTTGAAGAAGTCCGCCCGCAAGGCGCGTATCGGACGCAATCCCCAGACCGGCGAGCCGATCAAGATCCCGGCCAAGACCGCGGTGAAGTTCTTAGTCGCTAAAGCAGTGAAGGACGCCATCGCACCGCCGAAAAAGGCGAAGTAGTTCCTGTTTGGTTGAGCGAAGGCCGGCCCCGCACGGGCCGGCCTTTTCTCGTGGTGCGCGAACGCCAACGAATGCGTCAGAAAACTGAGTCAGAGAACGACGATGGTGATGCCGCGATTGCCGCGGCCGAAGTCGCGATCTTCCCGGATCGCCTTGTCGCGCTTGACCAGCTCCCAGCTGGCCTCGTGGGAGAGCCGGAAATCTTCCCCGGGGATGAAGCCGGCAATGGAGCCGTCGCGCTGCAGGCGGTCGAGGGCCTTCCAAACCTCCTCCCGCAGCCGGCCGCCGGCGCCGCTGGAGCCGTAACCGTGGATCAGCTTGAGCAGCGTCACGCCTTCAGCGCGCGCGGAGGCCAGGGCGTGATCCAGGCGCAACAGCCCGACATTGACCGTTGGCCTGCCCTCCTCAAGATTGACGATCTTACAATTCACGGCTCCATCGTAACGGTTTTGCGCCCTGGCATCCCCAGCTCAAAGAAGGAAATCTTAAAAATTATCGGTAGATTTTCGGTTTGGAAGCGGCGGGCAGCCCTCGTCCGCCGCTTGAATGTTCATGTAAGTCATTCACCTTTAGCAGTTTATATCAGGTTTCCCGATATAGACCGTAGCGCCATAAAATATCTTGACAATTACGCACTCATATTTCATGATTCTTCCGTGCTGACATAGCATCTAACTAACTGTGGGCGGTTGTGCAAAGCCGCCACGCAGAACTCATCGTAGGAGGACAAGACAATGACCGCATTGACACGTTGGAACCCGTTCGGGTTGGTTCGAACAGATCCGTACCGCGAACTTAGCAACCTTGAGGAGCGCCTGACCCGAATGTTCGGCGAGCAGCCGTTCAATCTGATGCGTGGCCAGGAATTGGCCCCAGGAGCCTTCGTTCCGCCGGTGGACGTATATGAGGACGAGAAGACTATCCGGCTGAAGATGGAAGTTCCGGGAATCGAAGAGAAGGATATCGACATTCATCTCGAAAATAATCTGCTCACGGTGCGCGGCGAACGCAAGATGGAGAGCGAGACCAAGGAAGAGAACTACCACCGCATCGAGCGCAGCTACGGCAGCTTCTCGCGGAGCTTTACGCTCCCGACCACGGTGAATACGGCAGACGTGAAAGCCACGTACGCCAAAGGCGTGCTGACCGTCACATTGGCCAAACGCGCCGAGGCTCTCCCCAAGCAAATCAAGGTGGAGGTAAAGCCTGAGGTGGCCGAGAAGACGGAAAAGACCGAAAAGAAGGCCGCCGCGTAATTTAGATCGCCGGATGCCGCATGGCAATGAGCATGCGGCATCCAATGGGGGGAGCTCGGGTGGGTGCATGTCCTCCGGCTCCCCTTTTCGCATCATCAGGACTAAAATTTATCGGCCGCAGACTGCGGAACGCACCCAAGGTGCGAAGCCAGGCGGCGGCCAGGGAGCATTTTTTTATGGCAATCCGATGGGAACGGCTGACCGTAAAGGCGCAGGAGGCGATGCAGCGCGCCAACGAGCTGGCGAGCGAAAACGGCAATCCTGAAGTGGTACCGCTGCACCTGCTGGCGGCGCTGCTGGAAGACCGGGAGGGCATCGTGGTTCCCTTGCTGACGCGCGCCGGGGCACAGGCTGCGGCGGTGCAGGCCGAAGCCGTGCGCCAGGTCAACGGACTTCCCAAGCTTTCCAGCGCGGCGCAGCCGCATCTCTCGGATGAGCTCTCCGAGCTGCTGGACCTCTCCTTCAAAGCTGCGACGAACTTCAAGGACGAGTACGTTTCCACCGAGCATCTGCTGCTGGGGCTGCTGGGAATGAAGAAAGACGCGGCGCAGCAGATTTTGAGCGCGCAAGGCGTTACCCAGGATTCGGTGCTGAAGGCGCTGACGGCGGTGCGCGGCACCCAGACGGTGACCGACCAGAATCCCGAGTCGAAGTACCAGGCCCTGGAGCGCTATGCGCGCGACCTGACCGAGCTGGCGCGGCGCGGCAAGCTCGATCCGGTGATCGGGCGCGACGAAGAGATCCGCCGCACCATTCAGGTTCTCTCGCGCCGCACCAAGAACAATCCGGTGCTGATCGGCGAGCCCGGCGTGGGCAAGACGGCCATCGTCGAAGGCCTGGCGCAGCGCATCGTCTCCGGAGACGTGCCCGAGCAGCTCAAGAACAAGCGCGTGGTTTCGCTGGACCTGGGAGCGCTGGTTGCCGGGGCGAAGTATCGCGGAGAATTTGAAGACCGTCTGAAGGCCGTGCTCAAGGACATTGAAGAGAGCGCAGGCACCATCATTTTGTTTATCGACGAACTGCACACCCTGGTGGGGGCGGGCGCGGCCGAAGGCTCGATGGACGCCAGCAACATGCTGAAGCCGGCGCTGGCCCGCGGCGAGCTGCGCGCCATCGGCGCCACCACCCTGAACGAGTACCGCAAATACATCGAGAAGGACGCGGCCTTCGAGCGCCGCTTCCAGATCGTGTACGTGGGCGAGCCCTCGGTGGAGGACACGATTGCGATCCTGCGTGGACTGAAGGAGCGCTACGAAGTCCATCACGGTGTGCGCATCAAGGATTCGGCGATTGTCTCGGCAGCGGTGCTCTCGCATCGTTACATCAGCGACCGTTTTCTGCCTGACAAGGCGATTGACCTGGTGGATGAGGCGGCGGCTTCGCTGCGCATCCAGATCGACTCGATGCCCACGGAGATCGACCAGCTGCAACGCCAGGCCACGAACCTGGAAATCGAACGCCAGGCGCTGAAGAAAGAAAGCGACGCGAACTCCAAGGAGCGGCTGGCCGCCGTGGAGCGCGAGCTGGCCGGAATCCGCGAGCAGGCCAATGCGTTGAAGGCGCGCTGGCGCGAGGAAAAAGAGAGCATCGCCGAGGTGCGCAAGCTGAAGGAATCCATCGAGCAGCTGAAGGCGCAGCAGCTGGAGGCGGCGCGGCGCGGCGAATACGAGCGGGCCTCGCGCATCCAGTATGACGAGCTTCCCAAGGCGGAGCACAAGCTGGCGGAGCTGACGGCCAAGGCCGAAAAAAATCCCTCGCGCATGTTGAAGGAAGAGGTGGACGAAGAAGACGTGGCCCGCATTGTGAGCCGCTGGACGGGGATTCCGGTGTCGAAGATGCTGGAGGGCGAGGTGAAGAAGCTGGTGCAGATGGAGCAGCGCCTGCGCCAGAGAGTGATTGGACAGGACGAGGCGCTGGAAAAGGTTTCCAATGCCATCCGCCGCTCGCGCGCGGGGTTGAGCGATCCGCGGCGTCCCATCGGCTCATTCATCTTTCTTGGACCCACGGGCGTGGGCAAGACGGAGCTGGCCAGGGCGCTGGCCGAATTCCTCTTCGACGATGAGCACGCCATGGTCCGCATCGACATGAGTGAATATATGGAAAAGCACTCGGTCTCCCGTCTGATCGGTGCGCCGCCAGGATATATCGGCTACGAGGAGGGCGGACAGCTGACCGAGGCGGTGCGCCGGCGTCCGTATTCGGTGCTGCTGTTTGACGAAATTGAGAAGGCGAATCCGGATGTATTCAACGTCTTTCTGCAGATCATGGACGACGGGCGGCTGACCGACGGCAAAGGGCGCGTGGTGGATTTCAAGAACACGATTCTCATCATGACCTCCAACATCGGTTCGCTGTCGCTCTCCGGAGACCTGAGTTCGCCGGAGCGCTTTGCAAGGGCCAGCGAGCAGGTGCTGGCCGCGCTGCGCGGGCACTTCAAACCGGAGTTCCTCAACCGCATTGACGATATCGTGGTCTTCCGCCCGCTGGGAACCGAGCAGCTGACCAAGATCGTGGACCTGCGCCTGGAGGATTTGAAGCAGCTGCTGGCGGGACGCAAGATTACGCTGGAGCTGACCGACGCCGCCAAGCACACTCTGTTCACCAGCGGATACGATCCGGCCTACGGTGCGCGTCCGCTGAAGCGGGCCATCCAGCGCTCCATCCAGGACCCGCTGGCGATGAAGATCCTCGACGGCGAGGTGCTGCATGGCGATCATGTGCTGGTGGATTCGAAAGACGGCAAGCTGACCTTCGAGGTGCAGCACAGAGAAGCCGAAGCGCCACAAAAAGAAGAGGCGCAGCCGGTGGCATAACGCTGAACCTGGTTCAAAGATGAACGCCCTGAGGTGAACTCAGGGCGTTTTCTTTGGGACCGAATATCTGGTACTCCGGGCCGCGCTGAAATGCCAAAGAACTACGTTGCAACAAGTATTAACGATTCAGGCGGCCCCGCGCACAACCAGGATAGCCCTGCGCCGCGTCTCATTCCGGCAAAGGAGGCTAGACGAATATGGCAACCACCAAGGGCAAAACCAGGCACACAGCAGCGCGGAAGGCAGCCAACCGTACGGCGCAGGCGAGAGCCCGGAAGACGGGCACGCAGCGCAAGTACAGTCCCGTGGCCAGTGAATACGTGAAAGAAGAGATGGAAGAGATGAAGCAAGGCAAGCTCAAGAGTGGGCGAAGCGGCAAAACAGTCCATAATCCGAAGCAGGCCATTGCAATCGGATTGTCGGAGGCACGCAAGGCAGGAGCCAAGGTACCCTCAAAGCCTCGGCGCAAGGCCGCCTGACGAAACTTTCGATGGCGCTACTTGCTGTCGCCGGAACTGCTCTTTGGGCTGTTGCTGCCGGAGTCTCCGCCCGTGCCACCGGAAGTGCTGCCGGAGGATTTTTCCGTGCTGCCGGAGCTGGCCGGCTTGCCGGAATCAGTTTTGCCGCTGCTGCTTTCCTGCTTGGCTGAGCCCGCGTCTGATGCGCCCTCGGACTTAGCCGGCGACGAAGATGCCTGGGCGGAGCCCTTGCGGGCGTAGTCGGTGACGTACCAGCCTGAACCTTTGAATTGCACAGCCGGGGCGGAGATCATCTGCTTAGCCGTCTCCTTGCCGCACTTGGGGCAGGTGGTGAGCGGGGCGTCGGAGAATTTCACGATGCGCTCAAAGCGATGAGCGCAGTTGGTGCACTGATATTCGTATAAGGGCATGATTCCTTCGGCTTGCCAGGCCGCGAAAATGGGTGACGCGGCGTGTTCATTCGTCTAGCTATCCTTTGATTCTAGGTTCCACGGGGCGATGTGGTCAATCATGCGGCGTGCACCTCTGCTACACTTCGCGTTTGGTACAACGTTAGGTGTGGCCGGAAAGATCTCAGGCAGCGCAGGTGCCGCCGCTCTGGAGGAACGATGTCCGCAAACCAAGCTGCAAACCAATCCGCACACCAGGCCTCGCTCTACCTGGTCGGCACGCCGATCGGCAACCTGGAGGACATTTCCATGCGCGCCGTGCGCATCCTGAAGGAAGCGGACCTGATTGCCTGCGAGGATACGCGGCAGACGATGAAGCTGCTGAACCATTACGGCATCGACACCCGTACTATCAGCTACCACGAGCACAACGAGCTGACCCGCGCGGCCGAGCTGATCATGCACCTGGAGCAGGGGAAGTCGATTGCGCTGGTCACCGACGCGGGCATGCCCGGGGTGAGCGATCCAGGCTTCCGGCTGGTGTCGCTGGCCATCCGGCACAAGGTTCCGGTGGTGCCGATTCCGGGTGCCTCGGCATTCTTGAGCGCGCTGGTGGCCAGCGGCCTGCCCACCGATTCGTTTGTCTTCCACGGCTTTTTGCCCTCCAAACTGGGGCAGCGGCGCAAGCTGCTGGAGCAGATTCAACACTCGCCGTGGACGCAGATCTTTTACGAGGCACCGCACCGGCTGTTGGGTACGCTGGAGGACATTGCCGAAGTGATGGGACCACAGCGCCGCGTGGTGGTGGCCCGCGAGGTCACCAAGATCTACGAAGAATTTGTGCGCGCCACGGCCGCCGAGGTGCTGGACAATTTCAAGAAGCGCGATGAGGTTCGCGGCGAAATTACCCTGCTGGTGGGCCGCGCCGAGGAGCCGCCGCACGGCGTTCCGGTGGTAACCCAGAAGAACGCGCGCACCCGCGTCCGCGAGCTGATCAAGACAGAAAACATCGACGAAAAAGAGGCGATGAAGCGGGTGGCCAAGGAGATGGGCGTCAGCAAGAGCGACGTGTACCGCGAGCTGCAGAAGGACGGAAAAAAGTAGGGTAAGATCAACCACCATGCCGACCGACTCCAGCCCTAACGGTTCCGCCGACACCCGCCAGACCTTCCTTTATTTCAGCTGGCTCACATTGTTCCTGTATCTTGCAACCCCGGCCGGTTACCTGGTGGACATCCAGACGTCGTACATGCTGAAGAACCAGCTGCATGCCACGGCCACCGAGATCTCGACATTCCGCCTATTTACCGGCATTCCCGTGTACTTTGCCTTTGCCTTCGGACTGGCGCGGGACCAGTGGAACCTGTTCGGGTTGCGCGACCGCGGCTTCTTCCTGATCTTCGCACCGGCCACGGTGGCGGCGTTCATTTGGATGGCGACCTCGCGCCTCTCCTACCGCGGACTGCTGATCGGGATGCTGCTGGCCATGCTGGCGTCGCGCTTTATCGCCGCAGCCTATCAGGGCCTGATGGCCCTTGTGGGCCAGGAGAGCCTGATGTCCGGCCGGCTCAGCGTGCTGTGGAACGTTGTCAGCTCGGTCCCGGTGATCGCCGGTGCGTTTGCCTCCGGCTACATCTCCGAGCATCTCAACCCCAACCAAACTTTTTTTCTGGTCGCGGCATTCACCGCTTTAATTGCCGTCATCGGCCTCTGGAAGCCGCGCTCCGTCTTCAGCCACGCCTATGACAAGCCGCAGGCCAGCAGCACCAATTTTGTCGGCAAGGTCAAACGCCTGGTCAAGCATCGCGCCGTGTATCCGGCGGTGCTCATCTGTTTTCTGTGGAACTTTGCGCCGGGCGCGGCCACTCCGCTGCAGTTCTATCTGTCCAACCAGCTGCATGCCTCCGACGCCGTGTACTCCTACTACAACGGAATCTTTGCCGCTGCGTTTATTCCCACGTTTCTGCTCTACGGCTTTCTCTGCAAGCGAGTGCCGCTGAAAAAACTGCTGTGGTGGGGAACCATTGTCGCCGTGCCGCAGATGATTCCCCTGGCATTCATTCACTCAGGAAACCTCGCGCTGGTCCTGGCCGTGCCCATCGGCCTGATGGGCGGCGTGGCCACGGCCTCCTACTTCGACCTGGCGATGCGCTCGTGTCCGCCCGGCCTGCAGGGAACCCTGATGATGCTGGTGGACGGCGTCTTCGCCCTCTCAGCGCGCGGCGGAGACCTGCTTGGCTCAAAGATCTACAACAGCAGCCCGACGCATGGATTCCAGTACTGCGTGATTGCGACGACCGCGGTGTACGCGCTGATCCTGCCGTTGATCCTGCTAGTTCCGCAGGAACTAATTGCCACCGCCGACGGAGAAGCCAACCCCATCGTCGATGCCGAGGTGCTGGACGAGATCGCAGAGACGGGGCCAGCGTAGGGCGGGGCGACGAGGCGTTCAGGTGATGGCGCAGAAGAGCCGCGCCAGCAAGTCCGCGAGCGAGCTGTGTTTGAAGCGAAGCCCGGGACGTGCTACAACTTGGCGTATGGACAAGACGATTTCCAGGTACGCCAGCCTCGACGAGATGAAGGCGGACGAATATCGCGCCTGGCAACAGCTGCCGGTGCACGAGCGCATGAAAGCGGTTGCGGAGATGTCCCTTGCGGCTTACCGGATGAAGGAACCGGCCCCGGATGAACGACGACTTCAAAGAACTCTTGTCCATCTTCAACGCCCTGAACGTTAAGTATCTGATCGTCGGGGGCTATGCGGTGTCCTTGCACGCGCAGCCCCGCGCCACCAAAGACATGGACCTGCTGATTCAACCGGACCCGGACAACGGCAAGGCGGTTTATGCCGCGTTAGAGAAATTCGGCGCGCCACTCAGCGGGCTGACGTCTGAAGACTTTGTCAAGCGCGATGAGTTTTTCCGCATGGGCCGCGCCCCCTTCATAGTGGACATTCTTCCGGAGATCGCCGGGGTGGATTTTGACCGGGCGTGGCAAAATCGGGTGGAAGCCGTAATCGACCCGCAAACTGGCCTCACAGCGTCTTTCATTTCCAACGAGGACTTAATCGCGGCGAAACTGGCGGCGGGCAGGCCGCAGGATATCGCCGATGTTGCCGCGCTTCGCCAGGCATCCGCACCGGAATCCGCAAAAGAAGTAAACGCCAAAGCTTCGAAAAATCGTCCAGGCGAGTGAGGCTGATCTACTCCTCCACTGCCCTCAACAATTCCTTCGTGTACTCATGCTGTGGATTGCTGGTGATTTGCTCGGCCTCTCCGACCTCTACGATTTTGCCTTGGCGCATGACGGCGATGCGGGTGGAGAGATAGCGCACCACGGGCATGGAGTGGGAGATGAACAGGTAGGTCAGGTGGAACTCTTTTTGCAGCTGCTTGAGCAGGTTTACGATCTGCGCGGCGACGCTGACGTCGAGGGCGCTGACCGCCTCGTCGGCCACGATGAAGTGGGGACGCAGGGCGAGAGCGCGGGCGATTCCGATGCGCTGGCGCTGGCCGCCGCTGAACTCGTGCGGATAGCGGGCCAGGGCGCTGACTTCGAGTCCGACGGCACCCATCAGTTCGGCGGCGTGTTGGCGGAGGATGGCCTTGCCGACGTCTTCGTGGATGGCGATCGGCTCGGTCACGATCTCCTCGACCGTCATGCGCGGGTCGAGCGAGCCGAATGGGTCCTGGAAGATCATCTGCATCTTGCGCCGGGTGTCGCGCAGGGCGCGGGGGCCAATGGCGGTGATGTCGATGCCGTCGAAGCGGACAACGCCGCTGGTGGGTTCGATGAGGCGCAGCAGCATGCGGCCCAAGGTGCTTTTGCCGCAGCCGGATTCGCCGACCAGTCCCAGGGTTTCTCCCCGTTCGATGGTGAGCGAGACGTCATCGACGGCGCGGAGGCTGTTCTGGTTGGGGCGTCCGAAGGCGTCGGCGGTGTCAAAGACTTTGGTGAGGTGTTCGGCTTCCAGCAGGGCCATGTTGAGCAGCGTAACACGGCGGGGAGACGTGCTGAGAACAAGGCCGACGAAGAAGGGCACGGTCAGCTACTCCACTCAAGCCGAAGGATGGGCTTGAAGGGCCACCCGCCAGACTTTCTGCTCATCTCACATTTGCCGACTGAAGGCAAATATGGGCCACTTGGCGTGTTAAAATTTCCACAGCGTATTCCTACGAGAGAATCCCTTTGATCGAACTTGCGCCTTCCATTTTGTCGGCCGATTTTGCCCGCCTTGCCGAGCAGGTGCAGCCCGTGCTGGAAGCCGGAGCCACGGTGCTGCATGTGGATGTGATGGACGGCCACTTCGTCCCCAACATTACCATCGGTCCGCCGGTGGTGGCCGCGCTGCGCAAGCACGTGACGGCGCCGCTGGACGTTCATCTGATGATCGAGAACCCCGACGACTACATTCCGGCCTTTGCCGACGCCGGGGCCAACTGGATCAGCGTGCACCAGGAGGCCTGCGTGCACCTGGACCGCGTGGTGGAGCACATCCGCTCGCGCGGCGCGCTGGCCGGGGTGGTCATCAATCCGGCGACGCCGGTGGGCACCCTGGCCGACATTCTGGACATTGTGGATTACGTGCTGGTGATGTCGGTGAATCCGGGCTTTGGCGGGCAGAAGTTCATTCCCCGGACGCTGGGCAAGATTCGCCATCTTGCGGAATTGCGGGCCCAGCGGCATCTCAGCTTCCGTATTGAGGTGGATGGCGGCATTGCTCTTGATACCATAGGAGCAGTGGTGCAAGCTGGAGCCGAGATTCTGGTGGCCGGCAATGCCATTTTTGGCCGCGGGGACTCCGGCCAGAATGTTCGACAGCTTCTGCAGGCCGCCCGCTCGGCCACCATGCAGAAAGCTTAGCCAGTTATTCTAAGATTCACCGAGGTGCATCCGGCATGATTCGTCGCGTTTTGATTGCCCTGCTGCTGGCCGCAAGCCTGCTTGCCGGGGTGGCCTGCAAGAACCAGAAGGCTGCCAACCCGCTGGCTCACCTCAACTCCAAGCAGCCGGACAAGGTGCTGTTTGACCGCGCCACGGAAGCCATGAACAAGCACCAGTACGACACCGCGCGGCTCACCCTGCAAACGCTGATCAATGCCTATCCGGACTCCGAGTACGTCGCCCGCGCCAAGCTGATGGTGGGCGAGTCCTGGTATCAGGACGGCACCCCCGCCGGGCTGACGCAGGCCGAAACCGAGTTCCGCGATTTCATCACGTTTTTTCCCAACATGCCGGAGGCGGCCGAGGCGCAGCTGAAGATCGCCGAGATTCATTACCAGCAGATGGGCAAGCCGGACCGCGATTACACCCACGCCCGCCGGGCCGAGGAAGAATATCGCCAGTTGCTGATGCAGTATCCGGACAGCAAACTGGCCACCACCGCGCGGCAGCGTCTGCTGGAGGTGCAGGAGGTGCTGGCCGAGCGCGAGTTCCGCATTCAGCACTTCTACTTCCTGCGCGGCTCGCTACTGGCCTCAATCGCCCGCGGCAAGACGCTCACCGACACCTATCCGCTGTACAGCCATGCCGATGAGGCGCTTTTCCTGCTGGGCCAGGCCTATGAGCAGCAGGTCGACCGCACCCGGGCCTCCAGCCTCTCCGAGGCTGTGAAGCAACGCCTGACCAAGGACTACCTGGACAAGGCGGCCCAAGTCTACAGCAGGATCATCACCCGCTACCCGGCGCTGCCGCGTTACCAAGATGCCCGCCAGCGCCTTGCCGCCATCAACCGTCCGGTGCCCGAGCCCACGCCCGACGCCATTGCACTGAACAAAAAGGAGCTGGCCAGCCGCACCGCGACCACCCACTACGAGCGTTTTGTGACCAACATGGGCAAGCGCCCGGACCTGAGCGCGGCGACTCGGGTCGGCATGCCCAGCATGGTTGATCCGGCGGAGACGGACGCTCCGAAGCTGGCCCACGAGATCGATTCCATCGCGAAGACTGAGACGGAAGCCAAGAGCGGCGCGGGAAAGGTGACCGTGGCTGCGGTAGGCGCAAGCGGTGCCGTGACGGCAAGCGATCCGCCGCCGCACTCCCCGGCAGCGGCGGTCAACGCCAGCGACGTTCCGGCCGAGGCACCCTCTCAGCTCAACGAAGCCGCATCAAGCTCCACCAGCGAAACGGCATCGAGCTCGTCCTCGGCCCCGAACGAGAAGGACGATGCCAAAAATTCTTCCAGCAGCCATAAGGTGAAGAAGAAGCGCCATTTCCACATTCCGCTTCCCTTGTAGCCAGGGTGCGGAAGAGGGGTCTTGCCCGTCCGATGGTTACCATCGGACGGGCTTTGTTCTGTCCTATCGGTCCGGCGAAAGCTCCGGTCCATTTGACCTCGCCCTGCGAACGCGCTAACTTGGCACAAGTTCAATCCAACTTTATCCCTGATCAGGATTCCATTCCGTGGCCTACAAAGTACTGCTTGCCGACGACAGCGTACCCGCCCAGAACATGGGCAAGAAAATCCTCATTGAAGCCGGCTATGACGTACTGACAGTCAGCAATGGCCTTGAGGCGCTGCGAAAAATTGCCGACACCCTGCCGGACATTGTGATTCTCGACATCTTTATGCCCGGATACACCGGGCTGGAGATCTGCGCGCGCCTGCGTTCCAAGGCCGCCACGGCCGAACTTCCGGTCATCCTGACGGTTGGAAAGCTGGAGCCGTACCGCCCCGAAGATGGCGAACAAGTCCGCTCCAACGCCGTCATCGTGAAGCCGTTTGCCGCCGCCGAGCTGACCGCCGCCGTGCGCAGCCTGCTCGGGGTGCGGCGTGCGGAAGTGGTCTTCTCCGCTGAGAATCCTCCGCCGGCAAATGTTGCCGATCCGCTTGCGGAAGACCTGGCGGCTAGCAATGAGAAGCCGCTGAGTGAGCTGCTTGCCGGGATGCCCGTGGAAGCCGCCGACGAGCCGATGTTTGCCAGTGCTCCATCCGTCACTGCCGTCGAGTCCGCGCGAGTTGAAGAGCCGGGGCCGGAGACGCTGGTCTTCAATCCGGATGCCGCACGCACCCCGTTCAGCGCCTCGGTGGCAGAAGCACCTTTGACGGAACTGGACGCTCCGTCCAAGGCTGAGCCGCCTGCCATCACTGAATTTCATCTGGAACTCGAGACACCGGCGCAGGATTCCGCGGAATCGTTCCCGGGAGGCGCACCCGTCGAGTCCTGGCAAGCGGAGCCGGAGGCGGCTGCACCCTTCGCCACGCCTGCCTTCACGCATCACGCCACGCACGAGGCCACGCATGACCAGGCCGCCGCCGATCCAGCGATGGCGGGTCCCGAGCCGGCCACCCTTGCCTCAGAGCCCGCGGAAGGCGAAGAACCTCTAGCCTTCGATTCATCCCTGCGGGAGGAGCTCGTTCTTGAGCCGTTGGTGGAAGCGCCGGAAGAGTTGGCTCAAACCGGTGTGGTGGCGTCCGGTACGGATGCCGCCGGGCTCCCCGAACTCATCCTGCTGGACGATGCCGCTGCCGACGACGAAGATTACATGACCGTAATGGACGAGCCGCTTACGCCGGAACAGGAAGCCAGAAGGCAGGCGTTCGAAGATCTCTTCAATTCGGATGTGCCGTTTCCGCTGGAGGAAGCTCCGGGTCCGATCCACCACGCCGAAATTGCGCCGCCATGCCTGGAACAGAGCAGCCTGCCGGAGAGCCCGGCGCCGGAAGTTCGCGAGATCGCGAGGGAGCCGGAGATCGCAGCCGACGATTTCCCCGATGCGTTTGTGTCTTCGGCCGCGGAGCCGGAAGCGGTGGAGGTAGTCGAGCCACCCCCGGCCTCCGATCCGCTCTTCGCAGGCGAGCCGCAGTTGGAGGACTTTTCGGCTTCGAGCGCGCCCTCTCTGGAAATCGAGCCGCCTCCGGTGGAGGAGAGTTCTTCGGTTCTTGGCGACGGCTACACGGTGCGGCCCGATGTAATCAGCGAGTCGATGCCGCAGTTCCAGACCGAGGTTCCTGCCAATGGGCTGGAGACTCCGGCTGCGGCAGCCCCGGCAGAAGCAGCCCCCGTGGAAAAGACACATCCGGCTCCGGTGGCATCGCCGGAGCGTTCCGAACTGTTCGCCGAGGTCGCAAAGGTCGAGGCTCTGCTGGTGCAGATGCAAGCCGTCCGGCAGGTAGGCGAGCCGGCGGGGCATGCGCCCGGCGTGACCGAGTTCCCGCAGCCGGAAGCGGCACCCTCCTATCTGCAATCGTCGTGGCCCACATCTGCGTCGTGTCCTTCGACCCAAATGGGGGGAGCCGTGGCGGTGGAGTCTGCGCCGCTGCAGGCCACCGAAGATGCGCCCATCGAATTGGCCGCGGCGCCTGCCCCCGTGGAAGCGGAGTTGCCGGAGGCCGAAGCTGCGCCGGTGCAGCATGAGCAGGAATTAGAGCCGGAGCTGGTTTCGGTCCCGCTGGAGACGACGCCGGAGGAGTTGGCGCACGCCAGGGCCGAGGCAGTCGAGGAGGAGCCCGCTTTCGCTCCCGCTCCGGAAGACGGATTGAACGAGGCCGAACGGATTCACAAGGCGGTGGAGCGGGTCTTTGACCGCTTCCGGCCTTTACTGGTCGCGGCCATTGTGCGCGAGCTGGTCCGGCGCGACTGAGGGGGTTCGATGCAAAAGCTACGGGCACGGATGACCTCCGTGCCCGTAGCTTTTTTACCTGGCCAATTCCGCGCTGCCAAGTTATGCCGGGTGCATTTTCATGGACAAATCTACGGCCTTGACCGAGTGCGTCAGCGCGCCGACGGAGATATAGTTCACGCCGGTTTCGGCATAGTGCCGCACGTTTTCCAGAGTAATGCCGCCGGAGGATTCGATCCGCATGGGGCGCGCCTCCTGACGGATGCGCGCCACCGCCTCGCGGGTCTGGGCGACGGTCATGTTATCCAGCAGAATGGATTCGGCGCCGTACTGCAGCGCGCTGTCCAGCTCCTGCATGTTGCGCACCTCCACTTCGACCATCTGCCCACCTTTGCGGTTTGCCATTACCCGCTCCACGGCAACCTGCACGCTGCCGGCGATGTCGATGTGGTTGTTCTTGACCAGGATTCCATCGGAAAGATCGATCCGATGGTTGAAGCCGCCGCCGCAACGCACCGCATATTTCTCCAGCAGGCGCAGGCCGGGCGCGGTCTTGCGGGTGTCGAGAATGGCTGCGCCGGTGCCATCAATCGCCGCAACGTATTTGGCCGTGATGGTGGCGATGCCGCTCAGCCGCTGCAGCAGGTTCAGGATCAGCCGCTCGCAGCTCAGCAGCGCGCGCGCGTTGTGCCAGATGGAGGCAATGGCCTGGCCCTTGTGCAGGCTCACGCCGTCGAAGATTTCTTTCGAAGACGTCACCTCGGAATAGGCGTGCGCTTCGCCCTCCAGCTCGGCAAACAGTTCAAACACCCGCTGGATCGACCCGAGCCCGGCCAGCACGCAATCTTCTTTGGCGACGATGGTTGCAGTGGCCCGCTGGTGAGGCTCGATGGTGGCCAGGGTGGTCACGTCGCGCGTGGCCTGGTCCTCCATCAGGGCGTTGGAGAGGATGGCGCTGATCCTGCGGCTATTCCAGTTCATTTTCTTTCCCTTCCGTCATCTTTCGGCGCAGCTCGGCGATCCGAACCTTCTTGGTTTCAATCAGTGATTCCAACTCCGCGCGGCGTGTCTTCAAGCCTTCGACGATGTGCGCCGGAGCTTTGGATAGGAACCCAGCATTGTTGAGTTGGTTGCTGTTGCGCTGAAGCTCCGCCTCCAGTTTCTCCAGCTCTTTGGTCTCGCGCGCAATTTCGGCGGCGTAATCGATCTTCTGTTCGTAAACCAGGCGCACCTCGAAGCGCGCGGTGGCGCGCGAGTTGGCGGCCTTGGCCAGAGACTCGTCCACAAACTTCAGCCCGGAAACATTGGCCAGCTGCTCGATGGCAGAGGTGTTGGCCACGAGGATGGCGCGGACATCGCTGGCGGTGAAGATCTCGATGGGCAGTTTCTCCTTGAGCGGAACCTTTACCTCGGCGCGGACGTTGCGCACCGAAACGATCAGGTCCTGCAGGATCGCCATGTCGCGCTCGGCATCGGAATCCAGTTGTGCCGGGTCGCTCTGCGGATAGGCGGCGAGCGCAATCGATTTCAGCGGCGGGTGCCCATCGTAAATCGCGTGCCAGATCTCTTCGGTAATGAAGGGCATGAAGGGCGCCAGCAATCGCAGTGCGCCTTCAAAGATGCGCACCACGTTGGCAAAGGCGGCGCGGGCTTCCTCACGCTCGGCGGAAAGCAGCCTCGGCTTGAGCAGCTCGACATACCAGTCGCAATACTCGCCCCAGAAGAAGTGATAGACGACATGTGCCGCCTCGTGGAAGCGATATTCGCCCAGCGCCGCCGTGACTTCTCCGGCCACGCAATTGAAGCGCGAAAGAATCCAGCGGTCTTCGAGCGTCGCGGGAATAAAGCCGTGCAAACCGAGCGAGTGGGATAACTCGACGGTTTTATGGATCACCATGTGCGGAGTGGTTTCGGCGTTAAACTCCTCCAGCGACCAGACGTTCTGCTCCGCCGCGCGGTCGACGTTCATGAACAGGAAGCGCGCCGCGTTCCAGATTTTGTTGGCGAAGGCGCGGTAGCTTTCCGTGCGGCTTTCGCTGAAGGCAATGTCAGTGCCGGGCGCAGCCATGGCGGCCAGAGTAAAGCGCGCCGCGTCAGTGCCGAACTTCTCGATGACACCGATGGGATCGACCACGTTGCCCTTGGTCTTGGACATCTTCTGGCGGTCGGCGTCGCGCACCAGCGAGTGGATGTACACCTCGCGGAAGGGAACGATGTCGCGCTTGTCGCTCTTCTGCTCGTCCATCAGATGGCAGCCCAGCATGATCATGCGGGCGACCCAGAAGAAGAGAATGTCAAAGCCTGTGACCAGCGTCGAAGTGGGATAAAACGCATCGCAGTCGGCCGTCTTCTGCGGCCAGCCCAGCGCCGAAAACGGCAGCAGCCCGGAGCTGAACCAGGTGTCGAGCACGTCGGGGTCCTGCTTGAGATCGCCGCTGCCGCAATGCACGCATTTCTCGGGAGCGGTCCGCGCCACGGTGATGCCCTGGCAGACGGCGCAGTGCCAGGCCGGGATGCGGTGTCCCCACCACAGCTGGCGCGAGATGCACCAGTCATGGATGTTTTCCATCCACTGCAGATAGATGGCCTTGTAGTTCTCCGGCGTAAATCGGATGCGTCCGTCGTTGACCACATCCTGCGCAACCTGCGCCAGCGAAGGCCGTCCGTCGTTGGTGGCCTTGTTGACGGCGAGGAACCACTGGGTGGAGATGCGCGGCTCGACCACGGTTTTGCAGCGGTCGCACTTGCCCAGCGGAACCAGATAATCCTTGACGCTGACCAGCGCTCCGGCGGCTTCCAGATCGGCCACCACGCGCTCGCGCGCCGCATAGCGATCCAGTCCCTCGTAGGCTCCGGCGTTGGCGTTCATGTGCGCAGTCTCGTCCATGATAACCAGCTCTTCGAGGCCGTGGCGCTTGCCGGCCTCGAAGTCATTGGGATCGTGCGCGGGCGTGACCTTGACGGCGCCGGTGCCGAACTCGGGCTGCGCAAGCTCGTCGAAGATGATAGGGATCTCGCGCCCAACCAGCGGCAGCTTGACCTTGTAGCCGCGCAGATGCGCGTAGCGCTCATCGCGCGGATTGACCGCCACGGCCGTATCGCCCAGCATCGTCTCCGGACGGGTGGTGGCGACCACGATGGATTCACCGTCCAGGCCGACGACGGGATAGCGGAGCTCCCAGAGCTTGCCGTGGGTTTCGTCGTGGACCACTTCGAGATCGCTCAGCGCGGTCATGCAGCGCGGACACCAGTTGACGATGTACGTTCCGCGGTAGATCAGTCCCTCTTCCCAGAAGCGCACAAAGGCCTCGCGCACGGCGCGCGAGAGCTGCTCGTCCATGGTGAAGAATTCGCGCGACCAATCGACGGAGTCGCCCAGGCGCTTCATCTGCTCGAGGATGTATCCGCCGTACTGCTCCTTCCACTGCCAGACGCGCTTGAGAAAGGCTTCGCGCCCCAGATCCTGGCGCTTGACGCCCTCGCTGGCCAACTGGCGCTCCACCATCATCTGCGTCGCGATGCCGGCGTGATCGGTGCCGGGAAGCCACATGGCGTCCTTGCCCAGCATGCGCTGCCAGCGGGCAAGGATGTCCATCTCCGTGTGGTTGAGCATGTGTCCCATGTGCAGGCGGCCGGTGACGTTGGGCGGCGGCAGCAGAATGGAAAAGACGCTGGTGCCGTCGGCGGGCGTGGCGGCATGAAAGAGATTTTCGGCGACCCAATATTCGGCCCAGCGCTGTTCGATTTCAGCTGGATCGTAGGCTTTTGGCAGTTCGTGCGGCATAAGTAGAAAAAGTCCTCAAACTAGAACAATCAAGTTTATCAGAGGGAGATAACGAGCAAGGTCTTGCGCGGTTTAAGGTCGGAGGAAAGCGGCTTTCCCGCCCTTTTAGATTCACCGCTCCGGCCGCCTGCAGGTGCTGATCTGCTTACTCCAGCCGCTCTCGAATAAATGTATCGGTCTCCGAGATCCGGGAATCGGAAGCCCCAACGGGTGGATGCAGAAGCAGAGTCCCCGGGACGCGACTACACATTAGGGAGGGTGGTCTTGAATAACAAATTTGTGTACCTGGCGATGTCCACTCTGATCGTGAGCGGAACGGCGCTGGCTCAGAGCAGTGCTATCGCCAATCCCATGCCCACTCCCATTCTCGATTCGTACACCGCAGATTTGAAGGCGTGCCAGTGTTCCATCGACCATCCGGATGCTCATGGCGTTCCGGAGAGGGTGAGGAAGACCGATGAGATGAGAGAGAGGGCCTGGGCCGGGCAGACGGCTCCCGGGACGGCACAGCCGGTTGCCGCGACGGAGCTTCCCATGGCCATGAGCGCGAATGAAGGGAGCAGTCGCAAGCTGCATGGATCGCGTACCGGCCCTGGCACGTTGAGCGCGAAATAAGTCAGCAGCTAGCCGAGTTTTTTCACCAGCAGTTCGTTCAGCACCGCGGGGTTGGCCTTGCCTTTGGAAGCTTTCATCACCTGGCCGACGAAGAAGCCGATCATGGTGGTTTTGCCGGCCTTGTACTGCTCGACCTGTTTGGGACTGGCGGCCAGCACCTCGTCGATCATCTTTTCGATCTCGGCGGTGTCGGTGATCTGTTGCGGCTTTTCGTTTTCGTAGATGACGGGGAAATCGACCTTCTGCTCGAAGGCGTGGTCGTAGAGCTCCTTGAGGATTTTGGAGCTGATGGAACCATTTTCCAGCAAGTCGGCCGAAACTCGCGCTCCGGCCATGGTGATGGGCGAGTCTTCCAGCTCGAGCCCCGCGGCCTTCAGCCGTCCCTGCAGTTCGCTGATGACGAGGTTGGCCAGCCGCTTGGGAGACTTGGCTATTTTGGCCTCGGTCTCAAACAGTGCGGCGCGTGCCTGGGTTGCGGTGAGCGTGGCGGCGTCGCCTTCGCTCAGTCCGTATTCGGCGATGAGGCGCTGGCGCTTGGCCTCGGGCAGCTCGGGCAGAGTGGCGCGGATCGCGTCCTGGCGCGCCTGATCGACGATGAGCGGCAGCAGGTCGGGCTCGGGGAAGTAGCGGTAGTCGTGGGCACGCTCCTTGGAGCGCATCGGATAGGTGCGTCCTTCGCCGGAATTGTAGAGGCGCGTCTCCTGCACGATGACACCGCCGGAGTCGAGAACCTCGGCCTGGCGCTCGATCTCGTATTCGAGGGCCTGCTTGACGAAGCGGAAGGAGTTTACGTTTTTGATTTCGACCTTGGTGCCCAGCGTTTGCTGCCCGCGCGGACGAATGGAGACGTTGGCGTCGCAGCGCAGCGAACCCTCCTCCATGTTGCAGTCGCTGACACCGGTGTAGAGGATGATCTCCTTGAGCCGGGTGAGGTACTCGTAGGCCTCGTCGGGCGAGCCGATCTCGGGCTCGGAGACGATTTCGGCCAGCGGCGTGCCGCTGCGGTTCAGATCGACGTAGGTCTTGAAGGCGGAATCCACAAAGCCCTCATGCATGGACTTGCCCGCGTCTTCTTCGAGGTGCAGGCGGGTGATGCCGATGCGCTTCTTATTCCCTTGCCCCCCAGAGCCGCCGTCGGTGGTGACCTCGATGTAGCCGTGCTCGGCCAGAGGCTTGTCGAACTGGCTGATCTGGTATCCCTTGGGGAGATCGGGATAGAAGTAGTTTTTGCGGGCGAAGATGGACGTGTGGTTGACCCGCAGATTCAGCGCCTGCGAGGCCTTGACGGCATATTCGACCGCCTGGCGGTTGAGCACGGGCAGGGCTCCGGGCATGCCGAGGCAGACCGGGCAGACGTTGCTGTTGGGCTCGGAGCCGAAGACGTTGGGACAGCCGCAGAAGATCTTGGTCTGGGTGAGCAGCTGCACGTGCACTTCGAGACCGATCACAGTCTCGTACTTGGACTCGGTTTGTTTCGCCGCGGTCGCCATCATAACCTCAGATTATAACGGGTGACGAACCCGCGCAAAACAACGCGTCGGAAGATAGGGCACCACTCAGTTCAGCTCGACGGTGGCCCATATTTGCCCGCCTCTGGCAAATGTGGGGAACATCCACATTTCCAATCTGCGACATCTTCCAGCTACACACCCGAAGCTTGGCGCATGGTTCGCTCGCACACCCACACTCCCCGGTTTGCTTCTCCCCGCCGCATTCTTTAGACTGAAATCTCAAAATTTTTTCTGCATTGCGCCTTGTACGCGCGAGCGGAGACCTACCCTATATGGCTGAGATTAAAGTTCAACTCCCCGACGGCAGCATCAAGCAAGTTCCCCAGGGCACCACCGCCCTCGACATCGCGAAGTCCATTTCGCCGCGCCTGGCCGACGCCGCCCTGGCCGCCAAGCTTGCGCCGATGGCCGTCAACGGCAATCCCGCCGCCGACGATGCCTTCGCCGTCGTCGATCTCACCCGGCCCATCGAGCAGGATTCGCGCCTGCGCCTGCTCACCGAGAAAGACCCCGAGTCGCTCGAGGTCTTCCATCACTCTTCGGCTCACCTGCTGGCCGCCGCCGTGCTCGAACTGTTTCCCGAGACCAAGCTGGGCCACGGCCCGGCCACCGAGACCGGATTCTTCTACGACTTCCTGCGCGCAACACCCTTCACTCCCGAGGACCTGCAAAAGATCGAAGCCAAGATGAAGGAGATTGCCGACCGCAACGAGCCGTTCGCGCAGGACTTCCTCAGCCGCGACGAAGGCCTTGCAGCGCTTCCAGTCCGAAGGCGATTTCATGAAGTGCCATTTCATCGAGCACCTCACCCTCCCCGGCGAAAAAATCTCGCTCTACAAAACCGGCAAGTTCGTCGACTTCTGCCGCGGCCCGCACATTCCGTCCACCGGAAAGATCAAGGCCTTCAAGCTGCTCAACATCGCCGGAGCCTACTGGCTGGGCAAGGAAGGCAATCCCCAGCTGCAGCGCATCCACGGCGTCTCGTTCTACTCCAAAAAGGAGATGGACGAGTACATGCGCCAGTTGGAGGAGGCCAAGCGCCGCGACCATCGCGCCCTCGGACAGCAGCTCGACCTCTACTCCATTCAGGACCTCGCCGGCCCCGGCCTCATCTTCTGGCATCCCAAGGGCGGACTCATCCGCACCATCATGGAAGACTGGCTGCGCGCCGAATACCTGAAGCGCGGCTACTCGCTGGTGTTCACCCCGCACGTCGCCCGCCGCGCCCTGTGGCAAACCTCGGGACACGAGGGCTTCTACGCCGAAAACATGTTCGACACCATGGAGCTTGATGACGCCGAGTATCGCCTCAAGCCCATGAACTGTCCCTTCCACATCCTTATCTATAAGGACCAGCTGCGCAGCTATCGCGACCTGCCCGTCCGCCTCGGCGAACTCGGCACCGTCTATCGCTACGAGCGCTCCGGCGTCATGCACGGACTGATGCGCGTGCGCGGCTTTACCCAGGACGACGCCCACATCTTCTGCACCCCTGAGCAGATTGAAAGCGAGGTCGAAGGCTGCATCGACTTCGCTTTAAGCGTCCTGAAAACCTTCGGCTTTGATGAGTTCCAGGTCGAGCTCTCCGGTTGGGACCCCGACGACCGCGCGCACTACGTCGGCTCGCCCGAGCAGTGGGAGCTGGCGCAGAACTCGCTCAAAACCGTGCTGGAGCGCAAGCAGATCCCCTACAAGTTCATCCCCGGCGAAGCGGCCTTCTACGGCCCCAAAATCGACGTGAAGCTGGTCGATGCCATCGGCCGCCTGTGGCAGCTCTCCACCGTGCAGTTCGATTTCAATCTGCCGCAGCGCTTCGAACTCGAATACGTCGGCGAAGACGGCCAGCGCCATCAGCCGCTCATGGTGCATCGCGCCCTCTACGGCTCGGTCGAACGCTTCTTCGGCGTGCTCATCGAGCACTACGCCGGAGCCTTCCCTGTCTGGCTCTCGCCCACCCAGGTCGCCATCGTCCCCATCGCCGAGCGCCATCTCGACTACGCCAACAAAGTGGCCGACGCACTCAAGGCCATCGGCGCGCGGGTGCACGTGGATGGACGCAACGAAAAGATGAACGCGAAAATCCGCGAGCACGCCCTGCAGAAGGTTCCGTTCATCCTCGTCGTCGGCGACAAGGAATCCGAAACGGGCGAAGTCAACGTGCGCGTCCGCGGCCAGGACAAAGGCGAGGGCAGCGTCCCCATCGAAGCCTTCGCCAGCCGCGTCAAGCGACTGATCGAATCCCGCAGCACCAAGCTGGACTAAGTTGAATCGCAAAAAAAGAGAGAGGCAGGCCCATGAGCCTGCCTCTCTCTTTTTTTCTCGGAATTCAGAAGGTTTTTTGTTGCCGATACGTAATAAACCCCGCCGCGCAGCCGCAACCAGCTCCGACAAGTAGCAATCCCGAAAGAATGCAAATCACTTGTGCAACATACGGCAAAGTTCTGACGTCAGCATTGATCCACTTGCCACATAGAACGAGAACGCAGCCAGGCACGAACGTAGCGAACGCTAGCTTTCCATACTTAAGGCGGTCGAACGTGCGCGGCTTACCGTTCCACGCAAGATAGCCGATTGCAACGAAAATCAGTGGATTCACAATGAAAAATATGAACATCAGCAGTCCACCGACGATCTGCACGTACAGATGTGGCTTCATTTTTGCGAGCCTCAAGCGAATCCATTTTGTTTGCCGGGATCACTGTCCCATCGACGTGATATCCGTCACCGGCAAATCCCAATGGCCCGCCAGAATCTCAAACCGCCGCTGCTCTTCTTTTTTGTAAGTCGCCTGATCCGGCCATAGCTCCTTGATAAGGGCCTCTTCGTCCGGGTTTGCCGTGGTGGCCAAGGTGGAATTTTTATAGCGCACCGTCACGCGATAATCCCAGCGCCCATCTTCGGTGGTGTGATAGGCCGGCGCCTCAATCTTTAGTGAGACGATTCGCCCCGTCGCCGCAATTCGCTTCAACAGAGGGTAATGATTCTTCAGGAACAGATCGAGAAATTCCTGCTGGTGACCCCATTGCACTTTGTAGTAGTACTCGACGGTGTAGGGCTGGTCGGCTCCGACTTGCGGCGGCGCACCCTGCGCCATCACAGGCACAGCGAGGGAAGCGGCAAAGACGACGATCAGAGCTGCCAGGATCATTCTGCGCACGAGATTCCTCCACGGAAAGTCTGTTGAATTGTACCGTGAAGTTGCTGGTTCGCTATTCTCCAGGCGGGAATCGCCGGGCTACCGCTCGCCGCTTTAGTCGTCTTCCTCGTCCCATTCGAACAGCGCGGCCACGGCCAGCGGCGATGCCACGAAATCGGCGCGCGGACCAACCGGTGCCGCAACGCACTGCTCGTAACTGGGAGGAACGTGTACAAATACAGGGCGAGATTCCAGCGGATTCAATTCCATCGAAGCACCCTCCACCGCCATCCTCTCTGTTTTTCCTTCCGGCTACCACGTAATTCCTCTTAATCCCCATCACCCGGGTTCCGCTTCGGAGTGCCCGCTCCATCCAGGAACATTGGTTCCTGCCGCTCCCACATTTTGCGCCAAGCGCTCAAGAAACTCCCCGCTCCGTCCGACCCTCCCCGTCGCGCTGCCCGCTTCCGCTATCATGTCCGTGTGCTCAAGCCGTTGGAACAATACCTGCGCCGCCATCGTCTGGTCCGGGCCGGCGAACGCGTCGGCATCGCCGTCAGCGGCGGTGCGGATTCGGTGGCCCTGCTGCGGGCGCTGGCCGAACTCGCCCCCGAACTCGGCATCGTCCTGTTCGTCCTGCACCTCAACCACCAGCTCCGTGGAGCTGAATCCGACGCCGACCAGGAGTTCGTCGCTTCGCTCGCCGCCCAGCTCTCCCTGAACGCCGTCCTCGAATCCTGCGATATCGCCACGCTGGCCGCGCTGCATGGGCTTTCGCTCGAAGCCGCCGGACGCCGCGCCCGCTACGATTTTTTCCAGCGCGCTGCCGCCGAACATCGCCTGGACTGCGTGGCTACCGCGCACACCCGCGACGACCAGGCCGAAACCGTCCTCCTCCGCCTGTTGCGCGGCACCGGAACCAGCGGCCTCGCCGGAATCCTCCGCACTTGCAGTCTTTCTGCCCTGTGCGGCTGCGAACGGCCCAGCGCCCGCGACCGGAGCAGCGCATCAGGCTGCGTACCCGACGCCGAAGCAGTACCTGCCCCGCGCCTCATCCGTCCGCTGCTCGCCACCAGCCGCCGGCAAATCGAGCAGTACCTGCACTCCCTCGGCCAGTGCTTTCGCCACGATGCCTCCAACCTCAACCAGCGCTTTCTGCGCAATCGCGTACGCGCCGAGTTGCTGCCTGCCCTGGAGCGCGATTACAACCCGCAGCTGCGTCAGGCCCTGTGCGAGACCGCGGAGGTCGCCGCCGCTGAAAATGCCTTTCTCGAAGACCTGGTCTCTGCCGCCCTGGGCCAGCGATCGGAGACCCAACCGGACAAGACTCAACCAGCCGGGACTCCAACGACCTCCGCGGAGCAGGCAATCGAGCTGCCGCTCTTCCAGGCGCAGCCGGTCGCCTTGCAGCGCCGTATCCTGCGCCGTCTCTGCCAGCCACACGGCCTGGCCCTCGATTTCGCCCAGCTCGAAGGCCTGCGCGACTTCGCCTTGGCCGGGCGCGCTGGCTGCATTGGGCTTCCGCGCGGCTTTACCGCCGAGGTGGTCCGCCACAAGCTCCTCCCGCTACGGCTTCGCCTGCTCAGCCCCAAAGGCCACTAGCCGTGTCCTTTGTGGTACATCGCGGTTGGTGGGTGCTACGCGGTGCGTGCTACCATTCTCGGATTAAGGCCTCAGGGAGCGGATCTTTCGGACCTCCGACTCCTTATATTCAGCTCACAACCCGGTGCTCTCGACCGGCATCAAAGGACTAAGTGGAATCTCTTATGAACCAGCCGCACAAGGACGACTGCCAGGTAGTCATCTCCGAATCCCAGCTGCGCCAACGGATCGCCGCGCTCGGAGAACAGATCTCCAGGGACTTCGAAGGCCGCGCCATCACCTGCGTAGGCGTGCTGGAAAATGGCTTCCTCTTTGTCGCCGACCTGGTTCGCGCCATCACCTGCGAAGTGCATTGCGAGTTCGTCAAGCCCTACACCCACGTCTTCCGTGACCGCAACACCGAGACCACGCAGATCTTCTACGCCCCGGAGATCGACGTCCGCGGCAAACACATCCTGCTGTGCGAAGGCATCCTTTCCACCGGGCTGACCACCGAATTCCTGATTCGTAATTTCCAGGCGCGCGGCGCGGCCAGCATTGCCGTCTGCGGCCTGCTCGATCGCGCTTCGGACCGGCGCGTCGATCTCGAGGTTGCCTATTACGGCTTCCAGGTTGGGCCGCAGTGGCTGGCCGGATTTGGTCTCGGTCCCGGCGGCTCGCACGCGCTGCAAAGCAATTTGCCCTACATCTTCGCCGCGCCCGGCGTGGCTGCCTCGTAAACCGCGCCTCGCCTGCAGTGCGCCGTTCCGTCCCTGTCAGGACGGAGTTTGAATTCCGCCGCTGGCACCCCATAGCGCCTGCCCTTTCGGGCCTGTATACTTTCTGGTGGCGTGCAAAATCCTGGTTCCCGCTGCCGGGATGGGCATCTAATTTAGATGTAAGGTTTCCCGAGGAGACCTTTTCCGTTGCACAGTTGTATCCAAGAGGAGTTTTTCGGTGAATTCGACGGTAAAGCAGGTCGTGTTTTGGCTCGTGATTTTACTCTCTGGCATCTTGCTCTGGTCGGTTGTCAAAAACAATAACACTGGAGTCAAAGAGCGCGAGATCAATTTCTCGCAGTTTTTGAACGAGGTGGATCAGGGCAAAATCAAGGATGTAACCGTCTACGGCGCCGAGGTCCGCGGTGACTACCTGAATGAGAAGGCGACCTTCCACTCCACCGTTCCGCCCAATTACACCGACATGTACAAGACCCTGCGCGACAAGGGCGTCAACATCACCGTCAAGGACGTCAGCGGCGGCGGCTGGCCCAGCTGGCTTCTCCAGATGCTGCCCCTGGTCATCATCCTCGGCCTCTGGTTCTTCATGATCCGCCAGATGCAGTCGGGCGGAAACAAGGCGATGTCGTTCGGCAAAAGCCGCGCCCGCCTGCTCTCCATGCAGCAGAAGAAGGTCACCTTTAAAGACGTGGCCGGCTGCGACGAGGCCAAGGAGGAACTGCGCGAGATCATCGAGTTCCTGCGCGAGGCGCAGAAGTTCCAGAAGCTCGGCGGACGCATCCCCAAGGGCGTGCTCCTGGTCGGGCCTCCCGGGAACCGGCAAAACCCTGCTGGCCCGCGCCGTCGCCGGCGAAGCCAACGTTCCGTTCTTCTCCATCTCCGGCTCCGACTTCGTCGAGATGTTCGTCGGCGTGGGCGCCAGCCGGGTGCGCGACCTGTTCGAGCAGGGCAAGAAGAACGCGCCCTGCATCATCTTCATCGATGAAATCGACGCCGTCGGACGCCACCGCGGCGCCGGCCTGGGCGGCGGACACGACGAGCGCGAGCAGACCCTCAACCAGCTGCTGGTGGAGATGGACGGCTTTGAATCGAACGAAGGCGTCATCCTCATCGCCGCCACCAACCGTCCCGACGTGCTCGATCCCGCCCTGCTGCGCCCCGGCCGCTTCGACCGCCGCGTCGTAGTGGCCCGCCCCGACGTGCGTGGCCGCGAGGAGATCCTCGCCGTCCACACCCGCAAAATTCCCATCAACGACGATGTCGATCTTTCCATCCTCGCCCGCGGCACACCCGGCTTCAGCGGCGCCGACCTGGCCAACCTGGTCAACGAGGCCGCCCTGCTGGCCGCGCGCCAGAACCGCAAATCGGTGCTGATGTATGACTTCGAACTGGCCAAGGACAAGGTGCTCATGGGCGCCGAGCGCAAGTCCATGATCCTGACCGACGAGGAGAAGAAGAACACCGCCTATCACGAGGGCGGACACGCCCTGGTCGCCGCCAAGGTCGCCGCACGCCGACCCCTTGCACAAGGTCACCATCATTCCGCGCGGCATGGCCCTGGGCGTCACCATGCAGCTCCCCATCGACGACAAGCACACCTACGACCGCGTCTACCTGGAGAGCCAGCTGGCCATCATGATGGGCGGCCGCGTCGCCGAGGAGATCTTCCTCAAGACCATGACCACCGGCGCCGGCAACGACATCGAACGCGCCACCGAGATCGCCCGCAAGATGGTCTGCGAGTGGGGCATGAGCCAGCTCGGCCCGCTCACCTTCGGCAAAAAAGAAGAACAGATCTTCCTCGGCCGCGAGCTCAGCCAGCACCGCGACTACTCCGAGGAAACCGCCCGCGAGATCGACGCCGAGGTGCGCCGCTTCATCGACGCAGCCTACAAAACAGCCTTCAATGTCCTCGACGGCAATCGCGACATCCTGGAGAAAATCGCCCAGGCGCTGCTGGAGCGCGAGGTGCTCGACGCCAACGAGCTGGCCCTGATCGTCGCCGGCCAGCCGCTCCCCAACATACAGCCGCCGCCGCCGGCCGACGACTCCGGCAGCGTGCAGCAGGTGCTGCGCCCTGATACCACCCGCCAGCCCGGCCTCAAGCCCGGCGAGCGTCCCAGCCCAGCCTAAGCCTGAGCCCCGCGGCCGGAGCGGCGCTCTCGCCGCTTACCCGACGCGCAGCTCGTTTCACACTTAAACAAAAAGGGTGGCCATCGCGGCCACCCTTTTTGTTATTCACAACACTGCAAAGTGCCCCACCTTAGCGCCTAAGGCAGGAAGCAACGCCCTGGTAGTTTCCTAGCTCTGCGCTTTCGCCTGCAGAAACGCTGCCACCCGTTGCTTGACGCTGAGCACCGGCCTCGGCAGCTTAAGCCTCGCGCCCTCTTCCATCAGCGGCACCAGCTTGTCGAACTCCGGACCGGACTGCGCGCCGGTGAGCAGGATGCGAATGGGATGGAAGAGCTCCGGACCTTTGACGCCGCCCTCTTTCTGCACTTCCTTGATCAGCGCCTTGAAGCGCGCGGCCTCGATAGGCTCGGGCTCGGCGGCAATCTTGGCGGCGAACAGCTCCAGCACCTTGGGCGCGGACTCGGCACTCAGCACCTCGGCGTTCTCCGGCGCGGCGATCGCGGCGGCGGGGTCAAAGTGCAGAACCGCGGCGGCGCGCTCCGGCAGCTCATCCAGCTTGTTGACCGAATGCACCAGCGCGGCGGTGATGCGCGCCGAGCCAAGCCTTGACCTCCGGCGCGACGCTACCAACAGAGGCCTCGTCGAAGCCCAGCGCGCGCAGATAGAAAGGCTCGGCCAGGGCGGCGATGCGCTCCGGCGCGGCCTGCTTGATGTAGTGGCGATTGAGCCAGTAGAGCTTTTCGAAGTCGAAGACCGCAGGCGATGGAGTAACGCGCGCCAGATCGAACTCCTGCACCAGTTCGTTGGGTGAAAAGATTTCGCGGTCGCCTCCGGTGGGCGCCCAGCCGAGCAGCGCCATGTAATTCATCAGCGCCTCGGGAAGCACGCCCATCTCGCGGAAATTGGCCAGCGAGGTTGCGCCGTGCCGCTTGGAGAGCCGCTCCTTGTCGGGGCCGAGAATGGTGGACAGATGCGCGAACTCAGGCACCGCCCAGCCCAGCGCTTCATAAAGCGCGACCTGCTTGGGCGTATTCGAGAGATGATCGTCGCCGCGGATGACGTGGGTGATCTGCATCTCCGCGTCATCGACCACGACCACGTAGTTGTAAACCGGAACGCCGGTGGAGCGGACGATGATGAGATCGCTCACCATGTCGCTGGAGAACTCAACCCAGCCGCGCACGATATCGTGAAAGCGAATCGGCTTCTCGGGGAATCTTCAGGCGGATGGCGCAGGGCTCGCCGCCGGCGCGGCGGCGTTCGGCCTCTTCGGGCGCGAGGTTGCGGCAGGTGCCGGGATAGTTGGGCTGGAGATGCTGCGCCATGGCAAGCTCGCGCTGGCGGTCCAGCGTTTCCTGGGAGCAGAAGCAGCGGTAGGCTTTGCCTTCGCTGACCAGGCGCTCGGCGTGGTCGCGATAGACCTGCCACTTGTCGCTCTGGCGATAGGGCGGGTAGGGACCGCCGACGTCGGGACCTTCGTCCCAATCGAGGCCGAGCCAGCTGCGTCCTCGATAAGCTGGGCTCTCATAGCGCGCTTCGCTGCGCTCCAGATCGGTATCTTCGATGCGGAGGATGAAGGTTCCGCCCTGCTGGCGCGCGAAGAGCCAGTTGAAGAGCGCGGTACGCGCGTTGCCGACGTGAACCTGTCCGGTGGGCGATGGGGCAAAGCGGACTCGCACCTTGCCTGGAATTGACGGCTGCTCCATAGCAACGATGTTAGCAGAGAGCCGGGGCTGAGAGGCACACTCGGGACGTCAACGATTGACTGCGGAGGCAATCGTTTGCGAAGCATACTTTATGAATTGAGCAATGGTTGCGCAACCTTGCGCAACCATTAACCGATGAGTCAACTGCCCGCGCAAAAGGATTGCCTGGATGGTTTATGGTTGCGGCCGGACGGGGCGCTAATGGATGTGCGGGCTGGCGGCGGTGTAGGTGGATTTCTTCTTCGCCGCGGGCCTGACGACCTTCACGTCGAACTCCAGCGGAGTGGTTTTGGGCGGGAAGCACTGGCGGTTGTCGCAGGCCTGGTACCGCACCTCGCCGTGGACGCGCTGAGTGCCGAGCGCCGCCGATTTGGGAACCCGCACCTCGGCCGTCACGGCAAAATTTCCGGAGTAAACGCTGAGCTTATCGTTTCCCGCGAAGGGCACGGCCAGTTCTTCGGCCTGCAGGGTAGTGCGATGTTCATGATCATGATTCCCTCGGGCGGATCGAGGTGAACCACGGTGGGCAGCAACAGCTCGTCGTTGGGCTTGTTGGAGTTGACGTGGAATCCGCGGTTGACCCGCAGCGCGATATCCAGCGGAGCCTTGCCGCCGCGCGTCACTACGACGGTGCCGATGGGCGCCACGCTGACCAGCGGGGAAGAGCCCTGGGCCAGTGCGGCGGCAGCGCAGAACAACAAGAGCGGCGAGGCGATGAGGTGAGAAAGCTTCATGGCTGTAGGTGTAGTCTAGCGGATTTCCACGGCAGAGACCCGCAAAATTAGGACGCTCTAAGACACCGGCTTGGCGGTGGTGGCGACGGCGGCCTGGATGTCCTGCTCGATCTCATCGCGCCCTGCCTGGCCGAAGACGCGATCCATCACTACGCCGTTGCGGTCGATGTAAAACGTGGTGGGCAGATAATCGATGCCGCCGTACTGGTCGGCAACCTTTCCTGACCGTAGAGAATGGGATAGTTGATGGAGTGTTGGGCGGCGAACTCGACGACATCCTTCGGGTCGCCATCATCCATGGAGACGCCGACGACCTGCAATCCCTGGCTGCCATAGCGCTTCTGCAAATCGACCAACCAGGGAATCTCCTGGTTGCAGGGCGGGCACCAGGTGGCCCAGAAGTTGAGCACCACGGCCTTGCCGCGCAGATCGCTGAGTTTGACGGTTTTCCCCTGCAGATCGGTGAGGACAAAATCCGGCGCATGGTGGCCGGGAGCGCCTGCGGCCGCGGTACCAGCGGCGCCGCCTGGTTGCGCTCGCCGGGTGTCGAGGCGGTGCTTGGCCACCAGCAGCAGAGCTGCAACCACTACCACCATCAGAGCAAAGACCACGATTTTGCGCTTCACATCCAAATCTCCTCTGTTGCGTTAAAGATGCTTTACAAGGAGAAGCGATTCAGGAAGCCGAGATAGCCGGAGAGCATGGTGAAGCGTCCCAGGGCAATCAGCAATCCGAAGACGATGAGCAGCACGCCGCTGAAAACCTCGACCGCGTGCAGATGGCGGCGGAAGCGGGCGTAGAAGCCGAGAAAACGATTGACGCCGAGCGAGGTGAGCAGAAACGGAACGGCCAGTCCCGCCGAGTAAACGGCGAGCAGAAGGATTCCCTTGAAGACCGTGTCCTGCGAGCCCGCCAGCAGAAGGATTCCGGCGAGGATGGGACCGATGCATGGGGTCCATCCGAAGGCGAAGGCAAAGCCGATGAGGAAGGAGCCGAGCGGACTGGAGCCGCCTTTGACACCGTGCAGGCGCTTGTCCGAGTAGAGCGCGTTGATCTTGAACAGTCCGGTGAGGTGCAGCCCGAAGATGATGATGACGATGCCGGCGAAGATGGCCAGCGGACGATGATACTGCTGGGTGAGCTGTCCCAGGCTGGTGGCCACCGCGCCCAGCGAAATGAAGACCGTGCTGAAGCCCAGGATGAAGCAGAGCGAGTTCAGCATGACGGTGCGCAGCAGTTTGCGGTCGGCGGCCTGCAGGGTTTCCACGCTGGCGCCCGAGATGAGCGAGACGTAGCCCGGCACCAGCGGCAGCACGCAGGGCGAGAGGAACGACAGGACTCCGGCGAAGAACGCGGCCAAAGGTAGAGGAAGGCTGTGCATACAGGGATGATTGTACAGCGGGCGGGTCAACGACCCAATTTGGCGGGAGTCGAGGTATCATCGTGTGCATGGCAACGATTCACATTTCGGAAGCCGAAGCGATCCGCGACTTCGCGGGTGTGCTGGCGCGCGTTCGCGCGGGGGCCGAGGTCGTCATCGAAAGCGGTGCGCAACCGGTTGCGGTGCTGCATACTCCCGCGCCGCCACGCCGCTCCATCGAGGAGTGCATCGACCTTTTGCCAGCCGACTCCGCGGCAACCATCGACGAGGACTTCGCCAGCGATGTTGAAGCGGCAGTCGCCGCTCATCGTGAGCCGCTGAACCCTCCGGCATAATCTTCTAATTCGCTTCTATTTTGATCAGGACGCTTAGCTTATCGGGCACATATTCATTAACCAGGGTTCTGAATCGGTCGACCTGCACTCCTGAAAACTTAAAATCATAAAAACCATTCTGTTTGAGATATTCCTTGTTCATCCCACCGACCACTTGAAACCCTGCCACCTGTACAGCGAGCGCTCTGACAATCGCACCGAGTATCTCATCCCGATTCTGGATTGACACTTTTGTCATTTCTCCTCCTGGGACAACCAGCTTGGAAGTCTACCTTATTAACTCAGAGGGGGCGGCCGAAGTGACTTAGGAGCGGCATTGGAGATTTTGGCGCCGTAGGGGTCCTTCACTTCGTTCAGGATGACACTCTAAAATTTGCACTTCTATCACATCTCAAGCGGACAAATATCCGACGGCCCGCTACAACGGGATGTTGCCGTGCTTCTTCGCGGGATTTTTGTCGCGTTTGCCGTCGAGCATTTCGAGGGACTGGATGATTTTTTTGCGGGTATCGCGGGGACGGATGACGGCGTCGACGTAGCCGCGCTCGGCGGCGATGTAGGGGTTGGCGAATTTGTCGCGGAACTCTTCGATTTTTTCGGCGCGCAGTTTGGCGACCGAAGCTTCTCCGGTAAGTCCGTCGGCGCCTTCTTTGGCGGCGCGGTCGAGTTCGCGGCGGTAGACGATGTTGACCGCGCCCTCGGGGCCCATGACGGCGATCTCGGCGGTGGGCCAGGCGTAGTTGACGTCGGCGCGGATCTGCTTGGAGTTCATCACGCAGTAGGCTCCGCCGTAGGATTTGCGGGTGATGACGGTGATTTTGGGGACGGTGGCTTCGGCAAAGGCGTAGAGCAGTTTGGCTCCGTGGACGATGATGCCGCCGTGCTCCTGCTGAATGCCGGGGAGGAAGCCGGGCACGTCTTCAAAGACCACCAGCGGAATGTTGAAGCAATCGCAGAAGCGGATGAAGCGCGCGGCTTTGATGGAGGCGTCGATGTCGAGCACGCCGGCGAGGAAGCTGGGCTGGTTGGCGACGATGCCGGTGGAGCGTCCGTTGAAGCGGGCAAAGCCGATGACGATGTTGCGGGCGTAGTGCTCCTGCACCTCGAAGAAGTAGGCGTCATCGACCACGCGGGTGATGACCTCCTTGATGTCGTAGGGCTGGTTGCTCTCGGCGGGAACGACGGTGTCGAGCGAGTCGTCGGCGCGGTCGATGGGATCGGCGGTGGGCTTGCGCGGCGGCTCGTCGAGATTGTTGGAGGGGATGAAGCTGAACAGTTCGCGCACCAGGGCGAGGCACTCGGCATCGTCGTGGGCGAGGAAGTGGGCGACGCCGGAGTTGGTGTTGTGGGTGGCGGCTCCGCCCAGCTCTTCCTTGCTGACCTCTTCGTGGGTGACGGCCTTGATGACCTCGGGGCCGGTGATGAACATGTACGAGGTCTTCTCGACCATGAGGACGAAATCGGTGATGGCCGGAGAGTAGACCGCGCCGCCGGCGCAGGGTCCCAGGATGGCCGAGATTTGGGGGACGACGCCGGAGGTGAGGACGTTGCGCAGGAAGATGTCGGCGTAACCGGCGAGCGAGCGGACGCCTTCCTGGATGCGCGCGCCGCCCGAGTCATTGAGGCCGATGACGGGGGCGCCGACGCGCAAGGCCTGCTCCATGATTTTGCAGACCTTGGCGGCGTTGGTCTCCGAGAGCGAGCCGCCGAAGACGGTGAAGTCCTGGGCAAAGACGAAGACCAGGCGGCCATCGATGCGTCCGTAGCCGGTGACGAAGCCGTCGCCGAGGATGACCTGCTCGCTCATGCCGAACTCGCTGGTGCGGTGGGTGACGAACTTGTCGGTCTCCTCGAAGCTGCCGTCATCGAGCAGGAAAGCGATGCGTTCGCGGGCGGTCATTTTGCCGAGCTTGTGTTCGCGGGCACGGCGCTCGTGGCCGCCGCCGGCTTCGGCCAGCTGGTCGCGCTGCTGCAATTTTTCCAACTTCTGGGCGGCGAGTTTCTGCTCGATGTTCATGCGAACGGCATTATAGCCCGGCGGACGGAATTAGTTTTTGCGGGGAGTGACCGGCTCGTCGCCGTCCATGCCCTGGGCGATCCAATGCCAGCGGCGGCCGTCCCAGACCAGGAGAGAGTGCAGGCTGGTGCTGTCCACGGTTTCCATCGGCTGGACGCTCATCTTTTTCTTCGGGCTCATCTTATTTGGGTTAATGGAGAGGGATTCAAAGGGGGTGTTGATGAGGACGAACTTGGTGGGATGCTTGTGCAGCTGCTTGGGGTCCTGCGTTTGCGGCTGACGCCAGTTGAAGACGATGAGGATGTCGCGGGCCGAGCCGTCGAAGTGCAGGGAGAAGGTGGAGGTGATCTTCGCGTCGCCGGTGCCGAAGTAGCCGTCGTAAGGATCTTCGACCTTGTAATGAAACTGCTCCTGCGCGAGCAGCGGCGTTTTGCTGGTGGCCACCAGGACGAGGTCCTCATTGCCGTCGCCATCCAGATCGCCGAACTGCGGCGGAATTTTGGGATCGACGGTGAAGCTGGAGCCGAACTGCTGGGCGACGTAGGCCGCCGGGTCCGGCAGCGGCTGGGCTGATGAGGACGCGGCGGAGGGCGCGGCAGGGGCAGCAGCAGGCTGCTCCGCCAGGACGGAGGCCGGAAGCAGGCAGACGGCAAGGCCGAGGGTAAACAGGACAGTGGGACGCATAGCGCTACTGTATCCATTTTTTGGCGGCTTGGCATGAAGAAGTTGTCACAGGGCGGCCAGGCGGGGCTAAACGAGCATTTATAATTCAGCTGGTGCGGCTACTTCTGTTGAGCGATATCCACTCGAATCTTGAGGCCTTGGAAGCTTGCCTGGACGCGGCTCCGGACTATGACCTGGTGGCCAACCTGGGCGACGTGGTGGGCTACGGCGGCAGTCCCAACCAGACGGTGGAGCTGCTGCGCGCCACCGATCCGATCAATGTGCGGGGCAACCACGACCGCGCCTGCTGCGGCCTGACCGACACGACGAACTTCAATCCCATGGCAGCCGAGGCGGCGCGACTGGACGCGGAACGAGCTGAGCGACCGGAACCTGGACTGGCTGCGCGAGCTGCCCCAGGGGCCGGTGCGCGACAAGCACTGCAAGGGCGTGCAGTTTGTGCATGGCTCGCCGGTGGATGAAGACTTCTACATCACCTCGGCAGTGGACGCCGGCGACGTGCTGGCGTGCTCCCGCTGCGAACTGACATTTTTCGGACATACCCATGTGCAGTGCGCGTATGCGCGTCCGCATGAGGTCAGCGGACGGCTGGTGCCGGAGCGGATGCTAACCGCCAGCAGAATGCAGATCTCCCGGCTCAACCTGATTCCCCTGAAGAGTTACCTGGTGAATCCCGGGTCGGTGGGTCAGCCGCGCGACCGCGACCGGCGCGCCGCCTTCGCGGTGTACGACAGCGTGGAACGCGAAATCCTCTTCTACCGCGTGCCCTACGACATCGCCGGAGCCCAGGAGCGAATTCTGCAGGCGGGGCTGCCGCAGATGCTGGCAACGCGGCTGGAAGAGGGCCGCTGACCACAGCGCGAAAGTTCCCCGACATTTCCGCAGCCAACTTTGCGACCCATGCTTTGCGATACACTCCCATTTATGTCCTTTGCAAAAACAGGCGGATTGTTTGGCGACGAGCCCGACGCGGCGGGCGGCGCTGAAACCACAAGCAAGGTAATGATTGCGCACGTCGATGGCGGCTCGCGCGGCAACCCGGGCCCGGCCGGATACGGCGCCTACATCACCGACGGCGAAGGCCGGAAGGTGGCCGAGCTGAGTGATTTTCTCGGGGTGCAGACCAACAATTTTGCCGAATACTCCGGGCTGATTGCGGCGCTGGAATACGCCGTGGAGCACGGCTACGGGACGGTGAAGGCCGTCAGCGACTCCGAGCTGATGGTGAAGCAGATGAAGGGGCAGTACAAGGTTCGCAGCGAGGCGCTGCTGGCCATCTACAACGAGGCCAAGGCGCTGGTGCGCAAGCTGGACCGCTTCGAGATAAGGCACGTGCTGCGGCACTTGAACAAGGACGCCGACCGGCTGGCCAACGACGCGATGGACCGCGGGACGGCTCGCGGAGGACGCGCTGAAACAGCCAAGCCGAGCGCTCCCCGCGCGGACGCCTATGCCAAGCCTCCGGTGAGGCCGGAAGAGATCAAGGAGCTGCGCGGATTCGTGCGCGATGGCGTTGTGGAATTTACCGGCGAGAAGTTTCCCGACGGGGTGTTTGTGGTGGTACGAAGGGCGCGGTAGAGGTAGGTACGGATGCCCGAACCGGTTCGCCTCCTCGCCCTCGCCGTTGTGGCATTCGTTGCCGCGACGCTGGCCGCTGTAACTGGCTTCGGCGGGGCAGCAGTCCTGTTGCCAATGCTGGTGTTTGTATTTGGAGTACGCGAGGCTATTCCTATCCTTACGGTAGCTCAGCTGATCGGAAACGGCAGCAGAGTATGGTTTAACCGGCATGAGCTGGCTTGGAAGGTCGTGGGGTGGTTCGCTCTGGGCGGAGTGCCGATGGCGATTGTCGGCGGAATGTTGTTTGCCCGTGCCCCACTGGCGGCACTCACGCGGGCGCTTGGCGTGTTTCTGATATTGATTGTGGTATGGCGGCACATACCGCGAAGTACCATGTTGCGGCCGCCGCTGCAATCCTTCGCGTTAATCGGTGCCGTTTCGAGTTTCCTATCCGCGTTACTGGGAAGCGTAGGGCCCTTGATGGCTCCTTTTTTCCTGGCGTACGGCCTCGCAAAAGGCGCATACATCGGGACAGAAGCTCTCTCCACCGTGGTGATGCACATTGCCAAACTGATTGCATACCGACAGTCTGCCATCCTCCCGTTGCACGCCTTGTTAGCTGGTTTGGCGCTTGGGCCGATCATGGTTGGCGGTTCGTTCGCAGGTAAGAGAATCGTGGATCGGATCTCAGAGCGCGTGTTTGTCGCCATCATCGAATTGACTCTACTGGCGGCGGGCGTGCAGTTTCTCTGGAAGGGCTGAACGGATTTGGGATGCGCTCTGAACAAAAAGCATCAGCGGATTGTGACTTCTAGGAAGTCAACGCCTTCTTCACGGCTTCGCTGACTTGCTTGCCATCGATGCGAGCGCCGGCGAATTTGGCCATCACGTTCTTCATAATGGTGCCCATCTCCTTGGCGGTGGGAGAGCCCATTTCGGCGATCACCGCCTTTACGGCGGCCTCGATTTCGGCGGGGCCGACGGCCTTGGGAAGATAGCCTTCGATAAAGACGATCTCCTCCAGTTCCTTGGCGGCGAGCTCGGGGCGGTTGCCCTTGGTGAATGCCTCGGAGGCCTCATTGCGCTGCTTGATGAGGGTGGAGAGCACCTGCATCTCCTCTTTCTCGTCGAGCGGGGAGCGCTTGTCGATTTCCTTGTTTTTGAGGGCGGACTTGACCATGCGCAGAGTGGAGAGGCGCAGCTCCTGCCTGGCCTTCATCGACTCGACAATGTCTTTCTGGATCTGGGAAGTGATGCTCATGAGGCAATGATACGCCACCGTCGTGCTGATCCCACATTTGCCAACAGCAGGCAAATATGGGCCACCCGGTGATCGAGGAGGAGGTTGAACGCCACTACTGCGGGGCGGGAGCGTTGGGTGCGGGCGGAGCGGCGGGACGGCGCAGCGAGAGAGCGGTGAGTTTGCGCATCAGGTTCTGGAAGGTGATGATGCCGACCAGGTAGTCGCCTTCGACGACGGGGATCATGGCGAGGCCGCTGCGTCCGATGCGGCGCAGCACGGCGGCCAGCGACTCCTGCGGACCGGCGACGAGGTATTCGCGGCGCATGGCCGACTGCACGTATCCGTTACCCTCTTCTTCCAGGCTGGCGGCGATCTGCTGACGGCTGATGATGCCCACCATGTCGGTGCCTCGGACGACGGGAAACTCCTCCTGGGGCGGTTCGACCGGACGCTTGAGAGCTTCGGCGAGGGTGTCGGCCGCTGAGATGGTGGCAAAGTCGGTGATCATGACATCGCGCACGCGGACGCGCTCCAGCACGGCCTGCAGAATCATGCTGCGGTCTTCCATCTGGGCGGCCAGGAAGAGAAAGACGCCGGCCATCATGATCCAGAGATTGGTGGAGAGCGAGTGACTGTTGGAGTTGGTTCCCAAAAACACCAGGCCGCCAACGACGAACAGAGTGAAGGAGAAGAACTGGCCGATGGAAACCGCGCGCCGGGTGGCGGTGACCTGATCTCCGCTGCGCGCCATCAGCGCCCGCAGAACGCGTCCGCCATCGAGCGGATAGGCGGGCAGCAGGTTGAGCACGGCGACAAAGAGCTGCGCCCAGACCAGGCTGCGCGGCAGATCGAAGGGCGTGAGCCAGGGGTAGGCGAACAAGTTCGCCTGCGGCCAGAACAGAACCAGGGTGGCTCCCAGCAGGAGGGCCATCATCAGATTGACCAGGGGGCCGGCCAGCGACATGCGGATCTCGCGGGGAGCGTCCAGGCCGCGCTGCGATTGCTCGTCGAGCATGGCGATGCCGGCGATGGGCAGCAAGACCACGCTGCGCACGCGGATGCCGCTGCGCGCCGCAACCAGGGCATGGGCCAGCTCATGCACCAGCACGGCGAAGAGCATGAGCAGCATCAGAGCGAAGCTGCGCATGGCCACCTGCGGTCCGCGTCCGGACTCCAGACTCCACACCATGAAGAACATCAGCGGAAAGGTGAAGTGCAGACGGAAATGGATTCCGAAGAGATCGAGAACCGGAATGGACCAGCGCCTCATGCCATTTGCCTTGTCCTATGCAAACTTGTCCTATGCAAACTTGTTCTATGCCAGCTTGTGCTGTGCAAACCTGTGCCGTGCACACTTGTCCCGTGCCAGGCGGTTGTGCGAATACACTTACTACAGTACACGGCGAAGGGCGGGGAGTAAAAAGAGTCCGATGAGAGTGATCGCGGGAAAGTTTCGCAGCCGGACGCTGAAGAGCCTGGAAGGTATGGAGACGCGCCCGACTTACGACCGGCTGAAAGAGACACTGTTCAACGTGCTGGCGTCGGCGGGCCATGTGGAAGAATGCGCCTGGGCCGACCTGTTTGCCGGTACGGGCGCGGTGGGCATCGAGGCCCTGAGCCGCGGCGCACGGTCGGTGCACTTTGCCGAAAACAGCGTGAAGGCGGCGCGGGTGCTGCGCCAGAATCTGGCGGGGCTGGGACTGGAGGCCGAGGTCGCAGAGCGCGATGCGGCCGAGGCTCTGCGGCAGTGGGACAAGGCCGGGGTGCAGTTCGACGTGTGCTTTCTGGACCCTCCTTACCACGTGCACGGAGCCTATGGGGAGATTCTGCGCACGGTTGCGCGGGGGCAGGCGCTGCGCGAGGGCGGCATCGTGGTGGCCGAGCATGAGAAGCGCTTCGATCCGGGCGAGGGCGAAGACGAGCTGCGGCGATACCGCGTGCTGAAGCAGGGAGAGAGCGCACTCAGCTTCTACCGGCGGAGTTCCGCGTAGCGCCGGCGCTAAAAAAGCGCTCCGGCTGATGAAGTCACAGGACCTTATGACGCAGCTCACAGACACCTTAGGGAATTAAGCAAACTATACTTGTCGTGTTCAGCCGGCCGGGGTGCGGCTCTGAATTCGCAATCCATACCTTCTGGGCAATCCACAGACGCTGGCGGGGAAGCATCTTGAAGCACTCGTGCAGGATGATTCCGGCCGGTTGTTCGACGCTTCGCGTATGAGGCGGTTGATCAAGGGGACAGGTTCGCAGTAGCTCCCGGATATGTTGCGAGTGCACGACGAATTGGGCTGAATGCCAACAGAGAAACTCGAAGGAGGATTGCGTAATGAATTGCGGAAAACTGTTTATGACGGCTGCAATGGCGGCCTTGATGACGCTTGGAGTATGCGCCAGTGCGTCGGCGGAAACACCGGCAACCCCTCACAAAACCAAGGGGACCATGCACACCTACATCATCGAGCGCAATATCCCCGGAGCCGGCAGCTTGTCGAAGCAACAACTGCGGGATATCTCCAAGAAGTCGAATGGAGTTCTGAAGGACATGGGCCCGGACATTCAGTGGGTCGATAGCTACGTGACCGGCGATAAGGTGTACTGCATCTACAAGGCGAAGAATGAAGACCTGATCCGTGAGCACGCCAAACGTGGCGGCTTCCCGGCGGATAAGATTTCAGAGGTTGACACCATGATCAGCCCGAAGACCGGAAAGTAGTTCCCTGGTTAACCCGGTACCCTTTGAGGCCGCCCCTGCGCGGCCTCATTCTTTTGCGGAGAGTGCACGAAACGGCAGAGGGTGGCGGCGGTTAGTAAGGCCTGATTGCGACAACTGGAAATCGCCTCGGTTTCAGAGTAGAGTGCTGCCGTGATCCTCATGTATTGAACGCTGGAGCCGATGATTCAATGAACAAGAACGGAATCCTCATCGAACTTTCTGAGTCAGGCAAGACGAAGTTTGGCAAGGAAGATTTCAGCACGCAGTCGACCCCGCAGAAGGTGTTTTCATCGGTTTGGGCAGTTGAGTCGGAGGTAAACAACGGCGGCTTTTCTCAGTACTTCCTAAACAACAGTTGCGAAACCGCAGGTTTCGTTGCAGAGGCTCTTGACGTGATCGGTGCTCCACGCACTGCGGATCTATGCCGAAGAGCAATCGCCACCGCGTTCCCGGCGGGGCTGCCCTCGACTCCCGAGGCAATCAGTTTGGCCGCAGCCGATTTTTCCGACGAGACTGAGGACGCTTTGGACGCGTTGGACAGGGAGTTCTACAGGTATCCTCACGACCTGACGAAGTTGCTGTTCACGTATGTATCAAAGCACCCTGAGGAGTTCGGAGAATTGCCGGAACCAGACGATGCGTAGCGGCCGTTTGTTGGTGAAATCGCCATCTCGCTCAAAATCCCCTAACTGAACCGTCCGTTCACATCACGAAGTCGGTGGGGCGGACGAGCGCGTACTGCATTTCGGTCAGGTCCTTGCGCACCAGGTTCAGGCCGAAGACGCAGGTTTCAAACTCGCTGCGAGAGCCGGCCGAACAGCGGCGCGACCTTGCGGTACTCCATCTGGTCGAACTGGCTGACGATGAAGTAGCTCTCCTTGCCGGCGTGGACGAAGTCGATCAGGCTTTCCAAGCGCTGACGGCGCAGACGGAAGCGATTGATCGGCTCGGGAAACATTCCGCTGTAGAAGAGGGTGAAGTCTCCGATGTGCTTGCGCACCTGGCGCTCGCGGTCAAACGATGCCGCCTCGTCCGAAGATGGGGTCGCTTTCGAGCAGCATCTCGCCCACGTCGTCGAGCGAGCGGCCCTGGGCGTTTTTCAGGGCATAGAGATTGCGGGTGTCGCAGAATTCGGTGAGCAGGTTGGCGAGGTAGGCCCAGATCTCCTCGTCGCGCAGGCCCACCTCGCGGCCAAAGTGCTCGGCAATCTTTTCCGCCAGAAGCTGACGCAACGGATGCCGGTCGCTGATCTCTCCCATAGTGTGCCATCCTCATCCGCGATGCGCCACTCTGAACGCCGCGCGCCGCGTGCCTCTTACTTAATACGACTTAGATTGCGAGAGCAAGAGGGAAGGTGCATGAGGCGCGAAAGATTGGCAGTCACCGGCGCGGAGTGCTGATAAGACCGGCTACTGAAGCGAGGAGAACGAGTGCGGAGCGATGCGCAGTCCGCACCAGCTTTCAGCCACGACGATGGAGTTGCCGGGATGGTGCGGGATCGTACTTGACGCTGGTGGCAACGCCGATACGGCGGGAGTGCAGATCGAGCAGCTGGCGCAGGTGCGTCACGTCCTGCGAGCACTCGTATTGCACTCCGGCCACGTCATAGGTGTAGATGACCATCTGCACCGGTGCGCCGGTGCCGGAGTCGTATTCCTGCACGTCGAGCACGGTTCCGTCGGTGATGCGGCCCTGGGCGCTGATGCGCTGGCGGCGCAGAGTCTCACGCTGTTCGGGAGTCTTCTTGTGGCCGTTGAGCCACACCAGGGAGCCGGCCGCAGCAGATCACGGTAACACCGGTGAGGGTATAGATGCGAAACAGGGTCATGGAAATACAGTGCGACGCCGGAATGACAGGCGGACCGCTCTCTTTTGACTTTACTACGAAAGCCGGGCCGATTGGCAGGCACGCGCAGCGACGATGACATGCCGCGAAGGCCCGGCGGCGAAACGCCCGCTCGGCCTGCCTCAGTCCCCAGAGCTGACGCGCCATGCTCTGGGCCACCCGACGTTACCGGCGCTATTCGTTCACCACCGGATTGCGCAGGGTGCCGATGCCTTCCACCGTGACCTCGACGACGTCTCCTTCCTGCAGCGGGCCAACGCCCTCGGGCGTGCCGGTGGCGATCAGGTCTCCGGGCAGCAGGGTGCAGAACTGCGAGATGTGGTGCACGATGCGGTCGATGTCGAACATCATGTCGCGGGTGTTGCCGTCCTGGCGCAGCTGGCCGTTGACGCGGGTCTGCACCTGGACGCCGCTCCAGGGATCGAGCTCGGTGGTGACGATGGGGCCGACCGGGCAAAAGGTGTCGAAGCCCTTGGCGCGCGTCCACTGGCCGTCGAGTGTTCTGCAGGTCGCGCGCCGTCACGTCGTTGACGATGGTGTAGCCGAGGATGTAATCGCGGGCGCTTTCGCCGTCCTTCATCTTGTGGCAGCGGCGGCCGATGAGGATTCCCAGTTCGCCTTCGTAATCGACGCGCTGGCTGAGCGCGGGGCGGACGATCTCGCCGCCGGAGGCCAGCAGCGATGAGGGCGGCTTGCTGAAGATGAGCGGCTCGCCCTTCGGATCTCATTCTGCAGCTCGCGCACGTGCGCGGCATAGTTGCGGCCCACGCACAGGATCTTGCTGATGATGGGAAACGGGATCAGCAGCTTGGCGCGTTCCAGCGGAAGGGGGGATCGATCGTTTGCCGGAGCCGGGTTTTTCCTCCGAACCGGGCACTTCGTCCGAACCGGTCATCGCTTCGGGATCGGGCAACACGATCTGCTCCGGCACGCCGGCGGCGCTCGACCTGCATCTGCGGGCTGCCCAGTTCGCTGACGATAAAGTCCTGGCCGTCGCGGGTCTCAACCAGGCCGAAGCGGGGTCCTTCCATGCCAAGAAAGCGGCAGAATTTCATCGAACCTCCAGGGGCACCGATCTCCGAGGCCGGGGCCGATTGCGCGCTCTGATTGCCGCGCACATCGACGGCCGAGACGGTGTAGTAATACTTCTTGTCCGGGATGCACATCGTTGTCACGCCATGCCGGAGCTTGAGCTGGACCGGAGACCGCAGCAAAGGGCGAGAGCCGGTGCGGCGATAGACGATGTATCCGGCCAGGTCGCTCTCCGTGTTGGGCGCCCAGGTGAGATCGATGAACGGCTTCTGTCCCACGCTGCTGAATACCGCCTGCAAGCCGCTGGGCACGGCGGGCGGGAAAATGTCATGCGTCACCAGCTGCACCAGCGCGCTGTCATCGCCTTCCACCTCGACTACCGGCCGTCCGGGGCGGCGAGACGGTTACGGCGGCGATCTTGTAGTCGTACTCCTGCTCCCACTCAAAGCTGCTGTCGCGGGCCTCGCCTGGACCAAGCCGGTAGGGCTGCTCGGCGATCAGAGCAAATTCGGGCGGAGCCGGGGCGTGGGTTCTGGCGCCTGGCTTAGGCGGAGTGGACGACTGGCCGGTCGGGTACGCGGCAACGGACGCCGCTCCGCTCGCGGACGCGCGGCGATAGATGCGCAGGACGCAAGAGACATCCGACGCGGGAGTGAAGCTGGAGGCGTCGTCCCACTGCAGCAGCGGCCCCTGCGCGTCGAGCGTGGCGCGAAAGCCGGTGGGCGGCGGCGCGGTGGGCACCAGGGGAATACGCACCTGGTTGGAGAGTCCGGCGGAGCGGCCGCGCTGGTTGACGACCTCGACCGCGTAGGTGGCCTGATTCTGCGATACTTGCGCGCGATCAGCGCGGCGGGCAGCACATCCTCGAAGGAAACCACGGGACGGCGCGCCCGTCGGCGCCGTCGAGGCCAGCTCGCTGGCTCTGGATCTCCTCGCGACGGCTCGCCGCACTGGTTGATGGGAAACTGGTTGACCACCCGGCAGATGCGGGTGGTGGTGGGCCAGCGGATCGCCTGGTGATCGGTGGTCTCCGTGGGCGGCGACCAGGTGAGGACCACGCGGTCGCCCTTGCGCACGGCGGAGAGATTGTCCACCGTCTGGGGCAGGCGCAGCGACGGCGGCTGCGGCGCGCCCGGCGCGGCACAGCCGGCGGCCAGCGCCAGCACGGCAGCGCAAGCGGCGAGCAGGATTCTTGCCGGCAGCGGGAGGTACTGTCTTCACTCGCAGCCCTCCCAAGTCTAGTAAAGCCGCTCCTGGCGCCGCATGTTTCCGCAGGTGCCAATGTTGGCCAGGGTGAAGGCGAAGCGGTACTGGTTTTCCACGTTTACGCCGGGCACGTTGATGTGCCGGTATTCGAAGCTCACGCCGCAGCAGTCCCAGTTGTAGCTGCTCTGCGCGGCGGCGTATTGCAGAAAGTTGAGGCTCTGGTCATAGCCCATGCTGAAGCCTCCGGAAAAGCCCCGCTTGTTGGGATGTCCGTAGCCGATCAGATAGCGGAATCTGGTTGAAGATCAAGCGGCGCGTTGCCGGTGGACTCCGAGGCGGGTATCGGGGATGGTACGTGGAAGAAGGAGTCGCTTACAGCCCACAAAGTATTCGCCGACGCGGTATTCGACAAAGGTTGCGCTGGAGTTGATGCGGCCCAGAACCGGATCGTAGTCCAGCTGCCATTGCACGTCGGTATTGGCCGAGGTCTGCACCCGCAGTTTGCTGATCACCGGGCTCCAGGTGCGCGGGCCGTTCAGAAAGGCGATGCCGGTCAGGTCCTCGGTGGTGGTGAATACGTTGCGGCGTCCCGGCACCACCGCGCCGCCGAAGTTTCATCGACGAAGTACTTCTGCTTCACCTCCCAGCTCAGCAGCTCGCGCGTGGTGTTGCTCGTTTTCGCAGCGCGGGGGCAGCGCGCTGACGCCGGGGATGTAGGCGGGCGGCAGGTTCTCCGGGCGCTGGGCAGCCGGGGCGTTGGCCTCGCAGCCCGGCTCCTGATGGGTGGGGCGGCGGCGTCCGTAGATGCGCTGGATTATGTCGTACTGGAATTCGCTGGTGTTGGTGAGAATGTCGGTCTGATCGAAGCGGATGATGTGCTGGAAGTTGCTTATGCCGGTGGTGTAGTTGTAGGTGAAGATTGGCTCGATCACGTGCTTGAGGCGGCGCCCGAAAATCTCCCGGCCGAAGACCTTCTCCAGCGCCGGAGGACGCAGTTCGATGGAGGCTTCCACGTCGCGGCGGTTGATCGAATTGCCGCCGGCCACTCCCGACGGGATTGGCGAGGAGCGGCGATGCGGGTATGAGCTGCTGGGTGTAGAGGGTGTCCTCCACCGCAATCTCAGGACGCAGATTCCAGCCGTTCCACTGCAGCGGCAGCGCCACCCGCGGGCGAATGTCGAGACGGCCAACCAGATTGGCCGTGGCAAAACCCGGAAAGCTCGGGGTGGCGCCCGGCTCGCTACGCTGCATGCCGCCCGCGCTGGCGTCCACCGCCCAGAAAAGGGCGAGCCCAGCAGGGGCTGCTCCAGAGCGTTGGCCTCCGCCATGGGCAGGTGAACGATCTTGATCTGGTTGGAGAATGTGTTGGTCAGCGGATTCTGGTAGAAGTCCTGGTAGCGCTCGGCGCTGGCGTTGAGCGAAAACTCCGTCCCGATTGTGCGACAGGTAGGCCACCGACTTGACCTCGGCGTCGATCGCCTGTGAGTAGGTTTCCGACCAGGCCTGACGGAAGAGGAACGAGCTGAGGTAGTCGACGCTGGCCGAGGCGCGCCAGTCGTCGCGAGTGGTTTCGGCGAGCAGCTTCGCTTCCTCACCGCCCTGCTTCTGGAGCACCGGGACGTCGTTCTCCAGGATCGTGATGCCGCGATCCATCACCCCGAAGTAGTGCAACTCGATGGAGCTTTTTTCGCTGGGCTTGCTGCGGAAGTGCACGCTCTGGCTCCAGCCGCGCGAGGAGTAGTATTCGGAGCTCAGGGTCAGGTCATTGGAGCGGTTGATGGCCCAGTACACGCCTTCGCCGAGAATGAAGCCCTTGGTGGTTGAGTCGCCGGCGGTAGGCAGCAGGAAGCCGCTGGTGCGGGCCATTCCATTGGCCGGCAGCCGAGTGTAGGGGAAGTAGAAGATGGGCAGCTTCATCAGGCGGAAGCTGGAGTGGTAGAGCTTGGCGTCGTCGCCCGCCACCAGGTCGATCTTGGAGGCGTTGAAGGTCCACTTCGGGGTCTGCTCGGCGCAGGAGGTGATGCTGCCGTGGGAGACGATGTAGCGGTCCGGGCCCACCTTGCGCACCTCGCCGCCGGCGATGACAAACGGATTGCTGGTGGTGAGCACCACGTTGTTTCCCCGCACCACGGCGCCAAAGGTGCCGGAGACATCGTAGAAGGTTCCGGTATCGTCCTTCACGTTGTAGATGGCATGGGAGGCGACGAGATGGGCATCGTGCGGGCCGCCGTCGAAGACCAGCCGGCCGCTGCCCTGAACCTCGCCGGTGGCCTCGTTGTAGGTGCCGTGGTCGGCGCGCAGGACATAGTTCTGGAAGAGGATCTCCACGTCGCCGTCCAGGGTATAAATGTCGCCCCGCTTCTCCTGCTGCCGGGCCCTGATGGTGACCTCCTGCGAGGGCTGCACCGCGCCGGTTGCCGCGCCGGCGGACGGAGGCGCCTGACTGGTAAATGCCAGGGGAGCCAGCAACAGGTGACTTACGAACATGACTATGATAATTCTCAGAGTGCGAAGGTTCATTCGGATGCGTTTCGCCGGACCGCGTGGTGCGCAAAACAGAGTACGGTTGCCAAGGTAGCACGCGCAGCCGTCGGCCACAAAGTGTCGAAGTGTAACGCTTCCGGAAAAACCGCTCGCCGCTCTGGTAACTCCAAAACTCGCTCATGGACGGTCCGCACTGCGGTACACCGTGGACGTGTGTCGTGGCCTCCGTGGCCGCGCGCAGGCTCGCCTGGCGCGGCGCCCTCGCCACGTTACCCGCACCACTTCGCCGTGGACAACCTCGGTTGCCGCCAAATTGTCCGTCAGCTTTGTCCATCCGCTTTATTGTCAACCAGGGACCAGCATGCATTCAGCCGAGCCGTTTGACCGCCGCTCTGTAAACGATTCCAGCCAGCCGGCCCCGGCCAACGAGGCCTGGCGCGCCGAGGTGGCCTCGCGCGTCAACAGCTACCGCGCCCGCCGCCACAGCGCCGCCGGCGAGCAGGACTCCCTGGCGCTCGACTTTGGCCCGGAGCCCGAGACGCGGACTCCTGACCTGGGTTCGGCAAGCCTGGGGCCGGCAAACTTAGAGGCGGCTGCCGTGAAGGCGAGGAAGCTTAACCCGGCGCCCAACGCCTTTGACACCAACTATTACCGCCGCCTCAACGCCCAGGCGATGAGCGCACCGGCTGTGGCCGCAAATTCCGCGGCCGTTCAGCACGAGCCGGAAGCCGAATATGAGACCGGGTATGAGGAAAAATTCGGCGCCGGGGGGATTGCCGCCCGCTTCGCATGCGACGATCTCGCCGGGGACAACGTGCCGCAGTGGCAGGAAGCATTGCCAGACACAGAGGCCGACGACCTCGAGTTCCAGACGGTCACCTATGGCGATGCCGCGCCGGTTGCCCAGCGCCTGGCGGATGCGGAGTCTGCAACGCTCTTTGAGGCTGCACGCGTGCCTCCCGGGGCAGCGCCCGTCGCTGCCCCTGCTTTACCTTCGCAAGGCAACCTGATCGTCTTCCCGCGTCCGCTGCTGGAGCCGCCGCTGGTGCCGCAGCCCTCGCGCGACGAGCTGGCCGAGCCGGTGAACTCCCGGCCACGCATCCTCGAAGTGCCCGAGGACATCATGCCCGCCATGCAGGGGTCGCTGTTTCCGGAGATTCGCCTGGACGCCGACGAGCCCGAGGTGAGCGCCAGCCGCGAGCCGGAGATTGAAGTCCCGCTGCAGGTTGTGCCGGTTTCGGCGCGGCTGATGGCCGGGCTCACCGATGGAATTGTGGTGATGGCCGCCGGAGCGCTGTTCGGCGCCATCGCCAGCCGCGCCCTGCCGGAAGTTCCCCACACCAAACCCTTCTGGATGGCGCTGTCTGTGGTGACCGTGCTGCTGTGGGCCGTCTATCAGCATCTGTTCCTGCTCTACGGCGGCCGCACGGTTGGCATGCACATGCGGGGCATCCACCTGAGCACCTTCGACGGCCGCGTGCCGGGGTGGGCCGAACGCCGCCGCCGCGCGCGCTTTCTCTGCCTCTCGCTGGCCTCGGTCACCCTTGGCTTTCTCTGGGCTTGGGTGGACGAAGATAGGCTGTGCTGGCATGACCGCCTCTCGCGGACTTTTCTTACCTTCGATTAATTTCTGCCTTACGCACAGCAGCGCGGCCCGAGGGCCGCGCTGCGTTGGCTGAAAAGAAACTATCCGGCTACTGTTCCGGGCTGCAGTCTTCTTTCTCCCGCGCCGGCAGTTCCTTCTTGAGCATGGCGAGAATCTCCTCGCGCTGCGGGCCGTGCAGACGTTCGTTGAGGCGATCCAGGGCCAGGCCTACGATGTGATAGTGGTGCAGGCAGGTGAAGTCCGGATCCTCGCTGACTTCGAGCCAGATTTGGTGCAGCATAGCCAGGTCCTGTTCGCGCAGGCGCGGGGTGTGCGGGCCAAGGTAGTACTCCACCGGACCCTGCTCGGAGGAGTTCACTTCGAAGACGAGGTTGGGACGCGGCTCGGGCAGGCGCTCCCAGGCATTGCCTGTGAGCTTGCCCTGCTCGTCGGCAGTGAGCTTGTTGGAGAGGCCGCAGACGATGCGCGACGACTCCAGCCGCTGGGCGGCCTGCACGATTCCGTCGAAGACGTTGGCGGTGGGCACCACCATCAGCGAAACGTGCTTGCCTTCCTTCTCGGCCAGCTCCACCACCTTGGTAAACAGCTGCTGCTCGTAATGGTCGAACAGCTCCTTGCTGTCATAGTTGCCGTTGGCGCTGAAGCCCGGCTCGCGGTGATAGATGCGGGCGGTCATGACCACCACTCCTGGCTGCGTGGTGTCGGTGTGCTGCAGCACGTTTTTGAGATAGTAGAGATTGCGCGGGTCGCGGATGGTGACCAGGATGTTGCCCGGGCGCACCTTCATCTCTTCGCGGTCGATCAGCGGCTGCTCGGCGACGCGGAACTCCTCCTGCATCTCATGATGCTCGGTGCCGCGCTGGCGGTGGGTGATCTTCTCCGAGACCACGAAAACGACAAACAGGACTGCCGAGAAGGAGACGCCGGCCATGGTCGCCAGCGGCTTGGTCATCAGGTTGACCAGCGCGGTGGCAAACAGCAGCAGGGTGATGAGCATCAGTCCGACGGGGAATTCGATGGAGCCGATTTTGATGTTGCCGGGTACGCGGAAATCGCGGTGACCCGGCTCGGTGAAGCGCAGCACCAGCATGGCCAGCGCCTTGAAGGAGAAGCTCCAGATGACGCCGAAGGCGTAGAGCGCGGCCAGCAGGTAGACGTTGCCGCGGCTGACGATGATGGTGACGCACTGCAGGATCGCAATCAGGTTGATCAGCCGGTGACGAGGTTCCGTACTTGTTGTGCGGCTTGCGGAACCAGGGCGTCAGCACGCCGTCTTCACTGATGCGGTTGAGCACGCCGTTGGCGCCGACGATGGCCGTGTTCACCGCGCCGGAGAGGATCAGCACGCCGACCAGCACCACGAAGCCCTGGAAGATGAGCGCAAGTTGTAGGGGCCGGACATCTCCATGGCCAGACCGCTGATCAGGTTGGCGAAATACGCCGGACGCTTGGCGTCGGGAATGATCATCACCGCGAAGAAGGAGACCAGCGAAGTGAACAGCAGGCTGTAGAGGAAGATGACCGCGCCGGCCTTCTCCAGGTTCTTCAGCTTGGGATGCTCGATTTCGCGGTTGACCTGCGCCAGCGACTCTTCGCCGCTCATGGCCAGCACCGAGTGGCCGAAGCCGACCAGCATCAGCACCCAGGGCAGCATGGCGAGCATGGGGAAGCGGGAGAGCCAGCCCAGGGTGTCGCCGTGGTCGTGTACGTTGGCGGCCAGGATCGACTGGTGAGTCGGCAGCGGCGGCAGGTGCTGCATCGAGGGATGCAGCGCGATGGTGGTCAGGCACCAGACGATCAGGATCACCACCATCACCGTGGTGACCTGCATGATGCGCATCGCCTTTTCGCTGGATTCGTGCATGCCCATGATGTTCTGCCACCAGAAATAGATGGTCACCAGAACGCCGAAGCCGGCGGCGAAATAATCGCCGTGCCAGCCCGCCATGTTGACCGGGTGGCCGAGACGGGCGGAAAGGTCCGCGACGAAGCCCGCCAGATACTGTCCGGCGGAAACCGCGCTGATGGGGCCGGTGAGCACGTAGTCGAACAGCAGCGCCGAGACCGAAAGCTTGGCCAGCGAGCCGCCCATGGCTTCCTTGACCACGCGATAGACGCCGCCGCGCACGAACATGCTGCTGGACTCGATGTAGAGGGAACGCACCGCGTAGCTGAACAGCATGACCGCCAGCACGAACCAGGGCGCGCTCTTGCCGATGACGTTTTCGGCGTCGCCGCCCACGTAGTAGGCCGACGAGGCCAAGTCGCTGAGCACGATGGCCGCCGCCCGCCAGAAGCTGATAAAGCTCAGCATGACGGTGGTGGCGACAAAGACCTTGATTGCCGGACGCGAGGTGGAAATCGCTGTCAAAGTTTTCCCATTTCCGTTGTTGGTTGCCATGATAGTCAGGTGGGGCCGCGCCAGTCTTACCCCGACGGGCGGCTCATACTCTCGCTTATAGGATCAAAATGGAGGTTCTTCCGGAAGGTCGAGGCCTTGGCGCGGTCATGGCGCGATGTGGCGCGGCGCGATCATGGCGCGGCCCACCCCACCTGGAGTTCTCCAGTGAACGTTGATTAGTAAGGTAACCGGAGCCGGAGAAAAATGCGAGGGAAATAAAGATGCATTTAGCCGGTAGCCCTGAACAGGTATTTAGCTGCGTCCCAGATATTCGCCGAAGATTCGCCCTTTCGATGCGTAGCGAAGCTCTCAGTGTCTCCCATTGCCGCCGCGCTCGATCACCGGACCTGCTCGTCCTCCACGCCGACCGCCACAGCCGCTTCTTCCAGCATCGACTCCAGCGGAATCGACTCCAGCAGCACCACGGCGTGGGCAATGGCCGCGTTTTCGGTGCCGGTGCCCTCCGGCGTCTTGGCCTTGATGCCGACGCAGGATGTCTCAACCTCCAGCAGCTCGGCCACCCTGGCGCGCAGCTTCGCCGCATGGGGGACGATCTTGGGCGCGGCCAGGATCATGGTGGTGTCCACGTTGACCACGCGGAAGCCCGCCAGCTCGATCTGGCGCATGGCCTCGGCCAGAAAGACCGCCGAGTCGGCGCCCTTCCAGCGCGGGTCGCTGGGCGGAAAAAAGCTGCCGATGTCGCCGGCAGCGACGGCGCCCAGCAGCGCGTCGGTGATGGCGTGCAGCAGCACGTCGCCATCGGAGTGCCCGGCCAGCCCGTGGGTGTGCTCCAGCTTGACCCCGCCGATCACCAGCGGCACGCCCGCCTGGAACTCGTGCGAGTCATAGCCGTAGCCGATGCGCATGCTCATTGGACGTTGCCTCTGGTCTGCGGCGAAACGGTGCTCCGACACCGCACGCTGCCGCTCCTGCGAGAGGACGAACTCGGCCAGCACCAGATCGGCCGGCGTGGTGATCTTGAAATTGCTCGGCGACCCCATTACCACGTACACCGGTTGCCCGGCGCGCTCCACCAGGCTGGCCTCGTCGGTGCCCTGGAAGCCTTCGATGCGCGCCTCGTTGAAGATCGGGCTGAGCAGCCCGTAGCGGAAGCCCTGGGGAGTTTGCGCCTGCACGATCTGCTCGCGCGGAATGGTCGCCTCCACCAGCACGCCCTCGCCGCGGCGCTCCACCCGCTTGATGGTGTCCACCGCCGGGACCCCGGCAATGGCCGCGCCGTGGCGCTGCGCCTGCTCGATGACCTCGGCGATCGTCTCCTGGGAGACGAACGGACGCACCGCGTCATGAATCAGCACCAGGTCATGGGACTCAGCCGGCAGCGCGTCGAGCACGTTGCCCACCGACTCCTGGCGATGCTCGCCGCCCACCACCAGGTGCACCGGCTTGGCCAGAGCGGCGCGCTCCAGCACCGGCGCAAAGCCCTCGATCTCCGCCTTGCGCATGGCGATCCAGATGGAATCCACCTGCGGACAGGCGGCAAACTTGCGCAGGGTGTGAATGAGGATGGGAACGCCGTCGAGCTCCAGGAACTGCTTGGAGCGCTGCGTCCCCTTGGCGGAGGAAGGGACTCCCATACGCGTTCCCAGGCCAGCGGCGGGGATGATGACAAAAACTTTCATAGGACGGCCTGCCAGTATAGCGGGGGCTCATGCATTTTCAAAGATGGCTGTCGCGCGGGCAGCCCCGGCCGCGCCCATCCCGTATTAGCTCCGGCCAGTCGGGTACGCTGCCAACGCCGCAGCTCCGGCCGCAGGGCCGGCGTTAGTGCGTTTCTTCCTCGTGGGTAGCCGTGGCCGCCGGAGCCGTCTGCGGAGCCGCCTGATGCTGTTCCGGCGAGGCGGGCTGCGGATTGTTCTTGCGCAGGTCCGGCGGACGCATTTCAGGCTTGGCCATGCCGGTCATCCCGCGCTCGTCGAACTTGCCGAAGATCATCTTGCCCGCCGTGGTCTGCAGCACGCTGGTCACCGAGATATCGACCGTCTTGCCGATCATCTTGCGCGCGTTGTCCACCACCACCATGGTCCCGTCGTCCAAGTAGGCCACACCCTGGTTGTATTCCTTGCCCTCTTTGAGGATGAAGACCTTCATGATCTCGCCGGGCAGCACGATGGGCTTCAGGGCGTTGGCCAGTTCGTTGATGTTCAGCACATCCACGCCGTGCAGCTGCGCCACCTTGTTCAGGTTGAAGTCGTTGGTGACGATCTTGCCTTCGTAGAGCTTGGCCAGCTCGATCAGCTTCATATCGACTTCGCGCACCGCCGGGAAGTCGTCTTCGACGATGGTGACCTGGATGTGGGTAAGCTTCTGGATGCGCTGCAGGATGTCCAGCCCGCGGCGGCCGCGGTTGCGCTTGAGCGAGTCGGCTGAGTCGGCCACCAGCTGCAGTTCGCGCAGCACAAAGGCGGGGATGGTGAGCACCCCGTCCATAAAGCCGGTCTCGGCGATGTCGGCGATGCGGCCGTCGATGATCACCGAGGTGTCCAGAATCTTGTAGCTCCTGCGCGACTGCTTTTCGCCGCCGAAGATGCCGCCCAGCGCCGCCAGGTTCAGCAGGTCGCCTTTGGCCGCGCCCACGATCAGGCCCACGTAGGCCATCACCAGCATGACCAGCAGCTGCAGGAAGCTTTGCAGGCTCCCCGGCGGGACGGCGTTGCGGATCACAACGCTGAACAGGTAGGCGCCCACGATGCCCAGAACGCTGCCCAAGGCCGCACCGATCAGCCGCTTCAGGCTGATGGCGCGCAGACGCAGTTCGAACAGGATCACGGCCCCGCCCAGCAGCAGGCCGATTACGGTGTCCATCCACCTTGACAGAGCAAAGGGCTGAAGCAGGTAACAAGCCAAGCCCAGGACGACAATAAAAACAAACCGAATAATAACCAGATCCAAGAGGACCTCCCTACAGGCCCTGTCGCAACTTCCGCGGAAGCCAAACGGCCCGGCTGACCAGCTCACCGCGCCAGGCGCTCCCGGTTATTCACCGGCTCCAGAGCTGCCGGTGTGTATATGGGACTTACTCTCTATGAAAGAACCCGAACAGCACGCCCCTGCCCTTTGCACGCTACGCCGCCGCGCACAGCAAAAGCAGTGGAAGTATATACCAGCACAACCCGTTCCGTTGAGTGACCCGGCCCCACTTTCAAGCCAAAGCGAATCTTTATCAGTCCCGCGCCTGCGATGCAAGTTCGCGGAACATAGCTTTACAACGGTATCTCAATGGTACTGGCAGAGCCCAATTTTGCAATTGTAAAACACCGCCGCGCAAGGCACTTTTGAAAAGCAGCTCCGGCCCGCAACTCACAGTCCGGGGCGCTTGAATGTACCTCCACTTTAGCCGCCCCGCAAGGGGAAGATGAGCGGCTAAGATCTCCCGGCAGTTTCCGGGAGATTTGGAAACCGGCGCAAACGTTCTCGGGGGAGATACTATGCGCCGGTTTTTTCTTTGCCAACGCCCGCGGCTGGCAGCGCACGTTACCCGCTGAGGCATCACTGGCGCTTGTTCCCCATTCCACATACAATCTTGCGCATGAAAGCCATCGTCGTGACCTCGACCGAGGGTCCTGCCGGACTCGAACTCCGCGATGTTCCCGTTCCCACGCCCACCGCGCACGAAGTCCTGGTGCAGGTGGAAGCCGTGGGCGTCAACTTTGCCGATGCCCTCGGCGCGCTGGGCCGCTATCCCGCCGGACCCACGCCGCCCTACGTCATGGGACGCGAGTTCGCCGGCATCGCCGAAGACGGACGCCGCGTGATGGGCTACGCGCAACAGGCCGCCTGCGCCGAATACGTGGCCGTGGGCGAGGGTTACTACTGGCCGCAGCCGGAGGGCTGGTCGTCGTCGCAGTGCGCCGCCTTCCCGGTCAACTACCTCACTGCGTGGCTGCTCTATTGGAAGGCAGGACTGCTGGCCGAATCCATCGAGCCCGCCGCCGCCCGCCAGAAGGCCCGTCCCCGCGTGCTCATCCACGCCGCCGCCGGAGGCGTGGGCACGGCCGCCGTGCAGCTTGGACACATCCTGAGATTCGAGCTCTTCGGCACCGCCTCCAGCCCGGACAAACTCGCCCGGCTCACCGAACTCGGACTCGACCACGGCATCGACTACAAGCTGGACGACTATGAGACGCGCATCGCCAAGCTCACCGGCGGCGAGGGCGTGGACGCCGCCTTCGATTGCCTCGCCGGCGAGCACACCGCCAAAAGCATCGGCTGCCTCGCCGAATTCGGACGCGTCATCCTCTTCGGCAACGCCACCGGCGAGCGCCCCAAGTTCAACACCTCGGCCATGTACGCCCGCAGCCTGAGCGCCCACGGACTCTGGCTTACCAAGCTCTCGGCCAACCACGCGCTCATTCGCCAGGCCCTGGATTCCATGAGCCCCTACATCCGCAGCGGCCAGCTCCACCCCGTCATCGGAGCCAAGTTCCCCATCTCCGCCGCCGGCGACGCCCTGCGCCTGCTGCTGGAGCGCAAGAACTTCGGCAAGGTCGTGCTGACGCTGTAGCGGGCTGGTGGCCAATAATCCTGCCGCGGCACACCACCACACAGTCATCGAGCGAGGTTAATCATGCCAAATCGTGCCATTGAGTTTCACGATTCCAGGTTAGACAGCATCTCCATGACTGGCTCTACTGCGGTTCTCTATTTTTCCGCTGCCTACGTACATGAGTCTGCTGGTGACCCCGGATGGGATGCTGGATCGGGATGGGTACAAGCTGTCCGATTGCATGTGGCCGGTGCAAGCGTGGAGGGATCGATGGCCGAATTGCCTTGCGACTTATGGGATGGAGAGCTTCATCTAGACGGCAAGCTCTTCCAGATGATTCCAATTCCACTCGAACACGAAGGCGACGTGCAACTCGACTTAGAATGCATGGAGAAAGTTCATATTTTGGGAACAGCCATTCGATTGGAATTGAGTGGCGAAGCAGAATACGTCGAGGAGTGCCCCGGCAGATAGAAGATTCTTGCCAGCGAATCGCCGCGTGACGCTGTAATTCAATTGAAGTACAATTGGCGAAGGAGTTTTTTATGCCGGCCAACGCCTTGGTACAAACACGGATCGATCCCGCTGTGAAAGAGCGAGCGGCAGCGGTGCTGGGAGAGTTGGGTATCACCGTGTCAGATGCGGTGCGCATTTTGTTGACGCGAATCGCGAACGAAGGCGCGCTACCGTTTGCGTTGACCAACAACGCTGCGGCCCATGATGCGTGGTTTCGCGCGAAGGTGCAGGAAGCGCTGGAGGATTCCCGCCCCGGCATCCCACAGGAAAAGGTCGAAGCGCACTTTGCCAAGCGGCGAGCCGCCGCCAAGCGCAAGGTGCGATAGCCTATGCTCCTGGAGTGGTCGCGATTCGCGCAGGCCGATCGCGATGCGATCTTCGACTACCTTGAGGCGGACAGCCCACAGGCAGCCATCACGGTGGATGAGCGTATCCGGGAGCAAGTTGAGGGCTTGGTGCAGTTCCCGGAGAGCGGCCGCCCTGGCCGCGTCGAAGGAACGCGGGAGTTGGTGATACAGCGCACGCCCTACATCGCCGCCTACCACATCACTGGTGACACTGTGCGTATCCTGCGCGTGCTGCACGGAGCCCAGCAATGGCCCGAGGATATGCCTGGGCATTCGCAATAATGAAACACGGCACCTACCTCTGCATCTCCTGCGCGCGCAGCGCCAGCCCGCTGGCCACCGAAGTGAACTCGTTGCCGCTGCGCACCCGTTCCGCGGTAAAGCGCGTCTCGAAGATCCTTCGCACCGCGGGCACAAACGAGGTTCCGCCGGTGAGAAAGACGCGGTCCACGCTGCGCGCATCCACCCCGCACCGGGCCAGCAGACCGTCCACGCAACGCTCGATTGATTGCAGCTCCTCGGCGATCCAGCGTTCGAACTCAGCGCGCGTGACGGCGATGCGCAGCTCGAGCGCGGCCTCTTGAAAATGGAACTCCGCGCGCTCGCTGACTGAAAGCGCAAACTTGACCCGCTGCACCGCCTGGTGCAGCTGATAGCCCAGGTCTTCGTCCACCAGCATGATGAGCGCTTCGATCTTCTCCGGCTCCAGCGCCCGCCCGTGCGCGCCGCGCAGCAGATCCATTACCGCGCGGGTGCGCAGAAACGACAGGTAGTGCCAGCGCTCCAGGTTGGCGTAGATCCAGGCCGGAAGCGCCGGCAGAATCTTTTGGCCGGAGTGCGCCATGCTGTCGGCTCCCAGGGCGGGCGAAACCAGCCGGCGCACGATGCGCGCATCGAAGGCGTCGCCCGCCAGCCCCACGCCGGCATTGCCCAGCAGGCCAGCGCCCGAACGCCCGCGACGCCGGGCAGCAACAGACGGCCCCACGTGCAGCAGAGAAAAATCGCTGGTGCCGCCGCCGAAGTCGCCGATCAAAATCAGCTCATCGTGGTCGAGCGAGGATTCGTAGGCATAGGCCGCGGCCACCGGCTCCATCTCGAACTCCACCCGCTCCCAGCCCGCCAGTTCAAACGCATGGCGCAACCGGCCCAGCGCGTAGGCTTCGTCCTCGGCGTGTTCCGCTCCAACGAATTTCACCGGACGCCCCACCGTGGCGTGGCGCACCGGTGTGCCAAACTGCCGCTCGGCGTGCAGTCGCAGGTCGGCCAGCATGCGCGAGATCAAATCTTCCAAGGTGTAGTGCCGCCCCAGAACCTCGGTGCCGGTGAGCAGGCGGCTGGGCAGGTAGCTCTTGAGCGACTGAATCAGCCGCCCCTTGTGCTCGGCCTCCAGATACTGTTCGATGGCCCACGGCCCGGTCCACGACTGCACGTGGCGGCGTCCGGCTTTTTTGTGCTGCTCCAGATAGAGCACCGAGCGAAATGATTCGGTGCTGCCGCCGGCGGAGACAAAGCGCACCAGCTCTACCGCATCGCCCGTGGCTCGCGCCAGCGAACTGTTGGTGGTTCCAAAATCGATACCGATGGCCGAGGGATGATTGCGAGCGGACTTCACACTTCATTATTCCAAAGATCGCCCGCCGATGCGCACCGCAGGAACGCGGGCGCTACTTGAATCGCAGGCCGCGGAATTCCAGCTCCGGCTGGGCCTGGTTCCACTGGCTGGAGATGTGCTCGACGGTGAGGCGCAGCACGCACGTCTGCCCCGGGCCGAGCGGCGCCAGCGCCAGATCGCCGGCTTCGTCCTCGCCGCCCAGCGCATGCGGAATCAGGGCGCGTAGCGGCAGGGTCTCGGTCTGCACGGCTTCACCCAGACTGTCGCGGAAGACCGCCTGCACGGTGCCGCCCACCACGGTGCGGTCTCCGGTGTTGCGCACCGTGAGGTCGATGTAGGTGATGGTGGAGCCGACGAAGTTATCCGCCTGGCTGAGCGTGGCCTTTTCCACCACCAGCATCGGCGAATAGGGATCGGCGGTGGTGGGCACTGCTTTTTTGCCGTGATTCAGCAGGACGACGACAACCAGCACGCCCAGCACCAGCCCGAAGCCCACCATCAGCGGAATCCAGTGGCGCGGCTCCGGCTCGGCGGAGTGCGCGCCGAACATGGCGGGCTCAGCGGATCGGGCTTTTTGTGACGATGCGTTCTTTGCGGAACCGGCCGGCTCTTTCATAGCAGCCCATTCTAGCCCACTGTGGACCGAGCTAGCGAGAGCAGCTTGCGGGGTGCGCTTCCCGCTTGAAAGCGCCGGAGGTTTGCACGAAAGATTGCACTCCCGAAGAGTTTCCGTTGACTTCCGCGAGCTGACGGCCAAGAATGAGGTACCCCCAAACGATTCACGGTTGAACAAGGAGATTCTAATGCCCTATTTGCGATCTGCGAGTATTGCCCTGCTCTGCATTCTTTGTGTCTCTCTCTGCTCGGGGCAGCAACCCGCCGCCAAGATGACCAACGCCGATGTAATCGAGTTAGTCGGAATGGGCCTGTCCGACGATGTTGTTGTCGACAAGATCAACACTGCTGAGGCAACCGGTTTTGATACCAGCATTGCGGGACTGAAGGCGCTCAAGGCGTCAAAAATTTCCGATCCTGTTATCCGCGCCATGATCAATTCCCATCCGGCGGCAGGCGTTGGAGCTGCGCCAAGCGATTCGCCCGCGGTGACGAATTCGGATCCAAACGATCCTATTTCTCCGCACGACCCCGGTATTTACATGTACACCAAAGATCGCGATGTCGCGCGGATGGTATTGCTCGAGCCGACCGAATATTCGCAGGGAAAAACAGGTGGGTTCTTCGCCTCCTCCCTGACCTATGGGATCGCAAAGGTGAAAACGAAGGCTGTTGTTGCGGGCGCGCATGCGGACGTGAGGAGCAACTACAAGGACGTCGCTTTCTATTTTTATTTCGAGGAATCCCAGGGCGAAACGACCCACAAAAGGTTCGGTGGCTCGACCACTCCAAAGGAATACACGTTATTGAAATTCGACGAAAAGAACAACTCTCGCGAAACCTTGACAGCGTCAATGAACGCTTTCGGCTCGTCCTCTGGAACAGACGACAAGGCAAACACGGGCTTCACCTCCACGAAGGTGAAGCCTGGTGTGTACCGGGTCGTTCCCGCTGCTCCGCTGGCTCCGGGAGAATACTGCTTCTTTCCATCAACGGGAAAATCGGGAGCGGACAGTGCGAACCGTCTGTTTGCCTTTGGAATCGGATCATCCGAATAGCCGGTAAAGTACCCGTTGGCGGCGCGCCAAGCGGGAATCACACATTTCCACGGGAGGCCGCAGCCTCCCGTTTTCATTGCCCGCGCAACGCTTGGCTCCTTCTCTGAATCCAATGCCAAGGACAAGGAACTGGCGACGCTATGGTGAAACTCTGCCTTCGGATGGTTCTCGTGCTCTGCATTCTTCCGGCGTCTTCGTTGGCGCAAAACGCGGGTACGAATCCCGCGCCAGCGGTACCGGCAACCACAGCGCCCGCGAACGCGGCACCAGCAGACGCAAACCAGGCGGACGAAAACCAGACAGACGAAAACCAGGCTGCGCCCGCTGCTGCGCCTCCTACCGCTCCGCTGCCGGTGAAGTACTCGCCTGAGGGATTTCCCATTCTGCAGGACGGCACGCCCGTCCGCCTGCGGCTGACGCGCACCCTCTCCTCCGCCGATTGCAAGGTCGGCGACCGCGTCGATTTTGAAGTAGAAGACCCGGTGATCCTCGACGGCGTCACGGTGGTTCCGCAGGGCAGCATCGCCTGGGGGACGGTGACCGAGGCCGAGCACAAGAGGCGGATGACGCGTGGAGGTAAGCTGGCCATCGCGCTCACCGAGGTGCAGATGGCCAACCTGCAAAAGGCCAAGCTGCGCGCCACGCGCGACGCCAAGGGCGGAGGCCACACCGGGGTGATGGCCGGTGCCATGGTGGGAACCGCCGTCGTCTTCTGGCCCGTCGCTCCCGTGTTCCTGCTGATGCACGGCAAGGAGGCGAAAATTCCGGAGGGCACCGAAGTGACGGCCTACGTGGATGGCGACACGGTCTTTGCCTCCGCAGCTGGCGCCGCACCGCCCGCCGCCGCGCAGGCTCCGCCGCAGACAGCTCCCCCGGCACCGGCATCGCCTACCGCTGGCCAGCCGCCAACGCAACAAGCACCTCCATCGCACGCGCCTGCGGAAGAATCTCAGCAGCAGTCTTCGCAACAAGTTCCGCAACAGGAGCCAGCCGATGCGGCCGGCGCGGAGTTGACGCTCACCTCCACGCCCGATGGCGCGGATGTTGAAATCGACGGAGCGTTCGTCGGCAGCACACCTTCCACCATTCCGATTGCGAACGGCGACCACACGGTGCGACTCAGCAAGCGCGGCTATCAGCCTTACGAACGGCGGCTGCGCGTCAACGGAGGCTCGATCAGCGTACACGCCGATCTGGAAGCAGGCGGAAATCCAGCCGGACAATAGCGCTGCCTTCAGGCAAAAACAAACGGGAAGCCGAAGCTTCCCGTTTGTCACCGGAACGCTTCACTCGCCCGCGATGGTCATGCCCTCGATGCGCAGCGTGGGGCAGGCCGTGGCTCCGCGCCAGATGAGGTCGCTGCCGATCTCGGACAGGTTGCTGAACATCTCGCCCAGGTTGCCGGCCACGGTGATCTCCTCCACCGGATAGGCCAGCTCGCCGTTTTCAATCCAGATGCCGCTGGCACCGCGCGAAAAATCTCCGGTCACCAGGTTGACGCCGAAGCCGAGGAACTCGGTGACCAGCAGGCCCTGCTTCACCCCGCCGATGATCTCCTCCTGCGATTTTTCTCCCGGCTGCACGTAGAAGTTTCCGTTGCCGATGCCGGGCGTTCCGGCCAGTCCGCGCGAGGCGTTGCCGGTGGTCGCCAGACCTAGCTTTTTAGCGGTGTAGGTGTTCAGCATATAGCTCTGCAGCGTGCCGTTTTCAATCACCGTGGTGCGCCGCGTGGGCACGCCTTCGCCGTCAAAGGGACGCGTGCCGAAGCCGCCCGCAATGGTGCCGTCGTCGATCACCGTCAGGTTTGTGCCGAAGACTTTTTCTCCCAGCTTGCCCGCCAGAAACGAGGCGTGCCGGTAGATGGAGTCGCCGTTCACGGCGTCGAAGATGTGGTGCAGCAGCGACGCCGAGGTCTGCCGGTCGAAGACGATGGGAACTTTCTGCGTTTTGATTTTGCGCGCGCCCAGCCGGCGCAGCGTGCGCTCGGCGGCAATGCGTCCCACCTCTTCCGGAGACTCCAGCTTGGCCAACGTGCGCGCCGCCGAGTACCAGTAGTCGCGCTGCATGTTGCCCGCCGCATCGCTGGCGATGGGCGCAACGGAAATCGAGCAGTACGAAGAGCGGTACTCGCCCACGAAGCCGTGCGAGTTGGCCAGCACGCGGCGCCCGATGGCGGCGTCGAAGCTGCCGCCGTCGCTGTTGGTCAGCCGCTCGTCCACCGCGAGGGCGGCCTGCTCGCAGCGGCGCGCCTGCTCAATGCGCTCCTTGTTGGAGAGCGAATAGACGTCGTCGTAATAGAGACCCAGCTCGCCGGGAATCTGCCCCAGCTGCTCCGGCGCGGGAATGCCCGCCATGGGATCTTCCGAGGTAATTTTCGCCAGCTCAATCGCCGAGCGCACCAGCTGCTCCACACCGTCGGGGGAGAGATCGCTGGTGGAGGTGTTGGCCGTATGCTGCCCCACGAAAACCCGCACGCCCAGCGCGCGCGAGCCTGCTTCCTTCAAGGTCTCCACTTCGCCCAGGCGCACCAGGGTGGAGAACTCCGAACCCTCGCTCACCACCGCCTCCACGGCGGATGCGCCCAGCTCCACTGCCCGCTTCACCACATTGCCGGCCAGTTCGCGCAGCTCGGTCTCCGCTGTTGTTTCTGTTGTCGCCATGTGCGCTCCTGTATCTTTCTAGTTGCCTGTGCCGCCGACCGTCATGCGATCGATCTTCAAGGTTGGAATGCCGACGCCGACCGGAACGCTCTGCCCGTCTTTGCCGCAGGTGCCGACGCCCTCGTCGAGCTTCAGGTCGTTACCCACCATGCTTACGCGGGTCAGCACATCGGGACCGTTGCCGATCAGGGTCGCGTCCTTCACCGGCGCGGTAATTTTGCCGTCCTCGATGAGGTAGGCCTCGCTGGCGGCGAAGACAAACTTGCCGTTGGTGATGTCCACCTGCCCGCCGCTGAAGTTGACCGCGTAAAGGCCGCGCTTCACGCTCTTGATGATGTCCTCGGGGAGGTCGTCGCCCGCCAGCATGTAGGTGTTGGTCATGCGCGGCATGGGGATATGCTCGTAGCTCTCGCGGCGTCCGTTGCCGGTATTGGGCAGGCCCATCAGGCGCGCCGAAAGCTTGTCGGCCATGTAGCCCTTCAGGATGCCGTTCTCGATCAGCATGGTGTTGTTGGTGGTGTTGCCCTCGTCGTCCACATTGAGCGAGCCGCGGCGCTCGTTGAGCGTGCCGTTGTCTACCACGGTGCACTTGTCGCTGGCTACGCGCTTGCCCAGCAGCCCGGAAAACGCAGAAGTTTTTTTGCGGTTGAAGTCCGCCTCCAGCCCATGGCCGATGGCCTCATGCAGCAGCACGCCGGGCCAGCCCGGTCCCAATACCACTTCCATGTCGCCCGCCGGACACGCCACGGCGCTCAGCTGCAGGATCGCCTGCCGCGCCGCTTCGGTGGCAAAGTGCTCCGGAGTTTTTTCGGTGAGGAAGACCTCGAACTTGTTGCGTCCGCCACCGCCCGAGCTTCCCTTGGCGCTCTGCTGTCCGTCGCGCGCGATGACGAAGACATTCAACCGCGACAGCGGCTGCACGTCTTCGGCGAAGGTGCCATCGGAGCCGATTACCAGGATGCGCCGGATCTCGTCGAAGTAGCCGGCGCGAACTTCCTTGATGCGCGGATCATAGGCGCGCGCGGCTTTGTCGGCGCGGAAGACCAGCTCGACCTTCTTCGACAGCTCGGCGTCGGAGGCCGCATCGGTCACCGGATACAACGCGTGCCGCGCGCTCTCCTTCAAGCTCACCACGGGAGTCTTGGCCGGAGCGCTGGCGATGAGCGCCGCGGTGCGTGCCGCATGCAGAATCTTTTCCGGCGCAAGGTCGTCGGTATAGGCGTAACCGGTGCGCTCGCCGGTGACGACGCGCACGCCGCAGCCCGCGCTGATTCCCTGCGAGGCCGACTTCACCATCGACTCATCCACCGAGAGCGCCGTCGAAGTCAGATACTCGAAATAGAGATCGGCGTAATCGCCGCCCGCGGAGAGCGCCGCACCCAGATACTTTTCCAGGTCGCGCTCGCTGAGCCCGTACTTCTCGAAGAAGAATCGTTTTTCCATAAGTTTGCTCACATCGGATTGGATGCCCCGCACATCAATTGGTAGCAGAGCGAAAGCCGAAGGTTCGATTATAGAGGCCGAGGGGGAATGACAACGGCAAAATGCTGTGCACGTTGTGAGGATGCGCGGCGAACGCGAATCCAGCTGGGCAAAAACGCGAGTTACACGCCGACTACTTCAGTCACCGCAGCCGGCTCTTCCAGCGTGGCCAGCTCCCACGCGGAGGTGTCGTGCAGCAGACGGCGGACCAGCGCGGTGTGCATGGCGTGGCCGGCGAGAACGGCCTCAACGCGCCCCAGCACCTGGTGGCCGATCAGCGAGAGGTCGCCGATCAGGTCGAGCACTTTGTGGCGCACGAATTCGTCAGGGAAGCGCAGCGGAGGGTTCAGGATTCCTTCGCGCGTCAGCACCACGGCGTTCTCCTCGGAAGCGCCGCGGATCAGTCCCATGTTGCGCAGGGCTTCGGCCTCATGCAGGAATCCGAAGGTGCGCGCCGGGGCAATGTCGCGGGCGTAGTCGCCGCGCGATAGATCGACACAGATCGATTCTTCGCCGATGAGCGGATGGGGAAAGTTGATGCTGTAGCAGACCGAAAAATTATCCGCCGGGTAGAGGCCGATGAACTTTTGGCCCTCGCGCACCTCCACCGGCTTGAGCACGCGCAGATAGTGGCGTAGCCGTTTCTGCCGCCGCAGTCCCACCTGCTGCACCATCTCGACGATGGGCAGCGCGCTGCCATCCAGAATGGGCAGTTCCAGGTTGTCCAGCTCCACGATGGCGTTGTCCACGCCCATGCCGACAAAGGCGGAAAGGATATGCTCGGTGGTGGAGATCAGCACGCCTTTCTTCATCAGGCTGGTGGCGTAGCTGACCTTGGCCACGTTGCGCCCGGTGGCCTCCACCTGGAAATCATCCAGGTCGGTGCGGCGGAAGATGATGCCCGAGCCCGATGATGCGGGCATGATGCGCATGCGCACCGCGACGCCGCTGTGAAGTCCAATGCCGGAGCACTCCACGGCCGAGCGAATTGTCTGTTCAAATCGCAACAATCGTTCCGTAACCTCCCACCAGTTTTCAGGTTACCGCCAGTTTGGGAAAATAAGTTGTGGGATTTTCACCACAGTGCGTGGCTTTGAAAAGACAACGGGCGGCTCCGTAGCGGAGCTTGCTATTTCTTGCCCCCCGGGCGATAGGTCTCCGGGTCGTAGGTGACGGTGGCGTCGAAAAAGCCGGGCGCAAAGGTCGCGTTGTACTCGGCGTGAGAGAGAAAGCTCTGGCCGCTCATCTCGCCGTCGCGCAGATTGGTGATGGTATACGGCGTCTCAATTCCCTGCACCTTGCGATAGTTTCCGTAGATGGTTTCGTCTTCCACCTTGTACTTGTCCGGGTCACGCCAGCTGTAACGCTGGTTGATGGGCAGGTGGGTGTGGATGTCAATGCCGATGCTGAGCTGGTCGTTGTCTTTGTTGAGCAGCGTCACCACGTCAACCAGTTGCTGATCGGCCACCGACTGGCCGTCGTAGAAGAGCCCGGTCGTGGGATCTTTCAACCACTCGCGCAGCACCACCTCGAGCGAATGCCGGCGGCGGCGGATCACCTCCTGCACGGTCTTGCCGTCGTCGGCCGCGGTGCCTTTGAAAGTTTTCTCGTAGCCTTTCTCGCCGTTGTAGATGTAGATGACATCGCGTTGCTTGGTGAGTTCGCGGCGCTCCTTGTCGGGATACTCATAAAAGCGCCAGAAGATTGTGCCCGCCTCGGTTGGCTTGCCGTGGAAGAAGCTGTAGCTGCGTCCCTGCTGCCGCAAGGTTTTGTAGTTGAGCCACGCATCGCCGCCGAGCGCGGCAATCATCTGATCGAGCAGCTGGCGCGCCTTGGCGGAGGTAGGATCGGGCGCGGTGAGAGCCGCAGACATAGCAGGTGCGGCACTGCTCGCTGGGGCCTCGTCCGGTGCGGAGTTGACCTGCGCGGCGGCGCAGGCACAGGCCAGCAACAACGTGAGCGACAATGTTTGTGAGAACAAGGAAATCGGCTTCCTCACGGTTCTTCCATCCTCCATGCCTGGCGCCAAGGCATGACGCGCGCGTCCCACATCGGCTAACTACGGCAGAGACGGGGCACCCGCTGGCATCGAGTATCGCCCGGCTCACCCCGCCATCACAGAGCCGCCGTTTACGTTCAAGACCTCGCCGGTGATGAAGCCGGCCAGCGGGGAACAGAGAAAGACGATGGGTGCGGCGATTTCTTCGGGCCGCGCGATGCGTCCCAGAGGAATCTGGCTGGCGATCCTCTCCGCCATCTCCGGCTGCGTCAGCAGCGGCGCAGTCATGTCGGTGGCCACCCATCCGGGCGCCACGCAATTTACATAGATGCGGTCGCTGGCCAACTCTGCTGCCAGGCTTTTGACCATGCTGATGAGGGCGCCCTTGGTGGCCGCGTAGTCGCAATGGAAAGCCTGGCCGCGCTGCGCCGCCGCGGAACTGACCATCACGATGTGGCCGCCGCCGCGGCGGGAGCCGCGCATGGCGCGCACCGCGTATTTGACCAGTAAAAATGCGCTGTCGAGATTGACGGCCATGGTGGAGCGCCACTGCTCGTCGTCCATCTGATCGACGGAGCGGTCGTGCGGCTCCCAGATGGCGTGGTTGACCACGAGGATATCGAGGTAGCCGAAGCGGGCGACCGCCTCTTCCACCAGCATCTGCTCGGCGCCTTCGCCGATGAGGTCGGCTTGCACGGCGGCGCAGCGGTCGGAACCGCTGGCGATCACCACTTTTTCCGCGGCTTCGGAGGACTTCTGGTAGTTGAACAGCACGTTGGCGCCGGCCTGGGCGAAGAGCCGGACGCAGGCGGCTCCGATGCCGCGCGAGCCTCCGGTGACGAGCGCGACTTTGCCGGTGAGATCTAGTTCGAGACTCATGATCGTTCTCCGTACGGCGAACCCTGGATGGATTCCGTGCGATAGCTGCAACGCACCATCTTAGACCGACGGCGGGTTGGAGCGGGCGAAACGATTGACTGGAACGATAATCGTTGGAAGAAGCAGGTTGGCGAAAGAGGTAATGGTTGCGCAAGCTGCGTAACTATTGGCGTGACAGTTCTTTTTGGCCGCGTGACCAGTGACCGGTTCGACAATGGTTCGCGCCATTAGCGCTCAGTCGGTCCTCACGTTTTCAAAGTCCGGGGAGCTCTTGGCGAGGCGTTGATGGAAGGCGCGCGCCTCGGTGATGAGTTTTCCGAAGATTCGGCGCGACACTTCGTTTTTCTCGAAGGTTCGTTCGGGGTGCCATTGCACGCCGAGAACCCAGTGTCCGGGGCTGGTTCCCTCGACGGCTTCGACGATGTTGTCCTGGGGCGAGCGGGCGACGACGCGCAGGGCATCGCCCGGGGTGCCCACCGCCTGGTGATGGCTGGAGTTGACGGTGATGTGCTCGCCCTGGGTAAGCGAAGCCAGGCCGGAGCCGGGTTCGACGTCGGCCGAGTGCTCGACGACGAAGGTGCGCGGCACGCCGTCGGGGCGGGCGTGCTGCACGGGAGACTCGATGTGCTGCACCAGGGTTCCGTTGCGCCAGACGTTGAGCGACTGGGTGCCGTAGCAGATGGCGAGGATGGGTTTGCGCATGTTGTGGGCGTCCTGCAGGAGGAGCTCGTCGAGGTTGTCGCGGGCCGCATCGGGCGCGGCGGTGCGGGGATGAGACGGCTGGCCGTACTTTTGCGGATCGACGTCGGCGGGCGAGCCGGGCAGGAGAATGCCGTCGCAGGATTTGGCCAGCTGCGCGGCTTCGACGTTGGAGAGCTCGAGCGGAGCACCACGGGTTCGCCTCCGGCGCCGAGGATGGAGTCCACATACTGAGGCAGGGCACGCGTGGAGTACTCAGGATCGGAGTTGGGGACGGGGATGGCGATGCGCGGCTTCATGGGCAAGATGATAACGCGCCGAGGCCATGGCGCGCCAAGGGCCGGCGGGGACACTCCGCGGAGGGATTAAGAATGTTTTAAGTACCGTACCACCCCTGGGCAGAAACTCTGCATCTGAGTTAGAGCCGTAAGGATCTCCAGAAGCCAGAGGAGCGCAACGTGAAAACCAACGTCCAGAGAGTACTCCGTAGCCTGCACAACGATGAATCGGGTCAGGATCTAATTGAATATGCCTTGGTTGCAGCTCTGATTGCATTAGGAGCGACAGCCACGATCGGCAGCCTGGCCGCCAGCATCAACCTGGCATTCTCGACTGCCGCTACGACGATGAGCAGCGCTATCAGCTAAGAGTTGGTATCTTAGCCCAGGTAGCACTTAGTCCGGCGAGCGGCTTGATTCAAGCTGCACCATAACCGACTGGAGCCGAGCGGCCTTCGAAGCAGAGGGCAGCTTGTTCCAGTGCGGCTCAACTGATCCGGTACGACTCCTATTTATTCTGCTTGCGGTGGCTTTCCCAGATAACCCGGAAGCAGAGACTCCGCATCAACTCCAATGGGCGAATCCGTTGAGTGCGTCCACAAATCCCCCAGAGGAGCGCGCAACATGAATGCAAAAGTTTGGAGAGTATTGCATAGTCTTCACAATGATGAGTCCGGCCAGGATCTGATTGAGTATGCCTTGGTCGCGGCTCTGATTGCGTTAGGAGCGGTAGCCACGATCGGGAGCCTTGCCACCAGCATCAACCAAGCATTCTCCATCATTGCCACGGACATGAGCAGCGCGATCGCCTAGACCGCTGCCAGTCTTCTTCTTCCGGCGAGAAGGCAACGGGGATGCGAGACTCCCCGGTGCCTTTTGCCACCTAAAACGCAAATCACGATCTTGGAGAGCGGGCGATGCGCTGCGTGGAGTTGTGCGGCGGAGGCTTCCGGCTGCATGCTGGATGCGGTTAGGAGCGAAGGTGCTCGAGGTGGACGATGGCGGAGCAGATTTGGGACAGCTTTGCGCGGCTGAATGCCGGAGACCGGTTTAAGGCGCAGTCGGCGGAGATGGGCGCGGCAGTGACCGAGGCGATTGTGGAGGCGGCACAGCTTGCGTCGGGCATGCGGGCGCTGGACGTGGCGTGCGGCGCGGGCGAGCCTTCGATTTCACTGGCCATGCGGCTGAAGGAGATGGGCGGCGAGGCTGGCTCGGGAGCCGGAAGCGTCATCGGCATGGACATGGCGGGGGCTCCGCTGGAGGTGGCGCGCGAGCGGGCGCGGGTGCGCGGGTTGGACAACGTGGAGTTTGTGCAGGGCGACGTGCATGCGATGCCGTTTGCCGGCGGCAGCTTTGACCGGGTGACGAGCCGGCTGGGAGTGATGTTCTTTGCCGACCTGGCGATGGCTCTGGCGGAGATGCATCGCGTGCTGCGTCCGGGAGGCGGCGTGGCGCTGCTGGTTTGGGGTCCGATGGAGCAGCCTTATTTTGAGACGACGATTGGCACGGTGCGGCGGATGCGTCCGGAGCTGGCGGTTCCGGAGACGGCGCGGGCGATGTTCAAGTTCGGCAAGGCCGGGACGCTGAGCCGGGCGCTGGCCGAGGCGGGCTTTGGTGTGGCAGACGAGCAGTTGCAGCGGCTGCGCTGGAACTGGCACGGGACGCCGGAAGAGATGTGGGATTACTTCCGCGGGGTGACGGTTCCCTTCCGCGGGCTGCTGGAAAAAGTGGAGGGCGACGCGGGGGTGGAGCAGGCAGTGCTGGCGGCGCTGCGGGAACGCTTCGACGGCGAGTGGGTACGGTTTGAGGCGCAGATGGTGGTGGCGAGGGCGGTGCGGTAGGACGATGGATGCGACGCGGACTGTCCTGTTTCGGGATAGTGAGTCACTTGCGATTTATCGACAGTGATCGTATTCCTAGCTTTCGTTGTGCGTGTCTTTCCGCACATGCGTGGTCGGGCTAGAAAGGCGAAAGGCCGAAAAGATGGCGCCCCCAGTTGATGACCCATCCGAGCCACACGAACTTTTGGAGGAAGATATGGGTGGCTTCTGGGGAAATGAACAGGCCGGCAAAGAAGACAACGGCGAGGACGAACAATGCCTCTAGCATCGGATGGTCCCCGGCGATGATTGGACCCGCCATTTTCTCCAATCCCCTTTCATTTAATGCCGGCCATCATACCCCGGAGCGAGGCTCATTACTAGGGTTGGCCGACGTTGGCGAGAACAGGGCAAGGCACTCACTATCCAAAATTGGCGCAGCTCGTTTCGTTCTTAGGCAAAGGCGTTCAATCACCGTTAGTACTTGTGATTGGCAAAGACTCGAATAAGAAAAATGAAAGGCAAAGTCAACAGACCCACTTTTGCCAACAGAAGGCATATATGGGCCACCCGATCGTCGTTAGTTAATTGAGGATTTGGGTGAAGTTGAGGAAGGTCTTGCGGTCCACATAGTACTGGTTCCGCTCGGAGAAGAAGCGCAGGGATTCCCGCCCGTTCCATTTCCATCCGGTCCAGTGGTCGGGGTCGGCGATGAGGATCGTTCCCTCGTCGATGTAAACCGGAGTCAGGTCTTTGGAGATGTAGGCGACAAATTCCTGGGTGGCTTTGAAGCTCAGGCGCTCTTCTTGTTTGGTTTCAAAAGTCTGCACGATGCAAATCTCCCTGCATAGGTTGCCTATTTATGTGTGGCTGTTTCCTGAATATTGCTACCGTGCGGAGTTGTGCGTCAATTGCGATGAAGGACAATGCCCGGTAACAAAGTAGGAACCTCGGGGAGTGAAAGGATTGCGCAATCTTTAACTTCTGGGCGTGGTGCTTTCGGGCTGGGGCTTATCGGGCTGGGGCTGGGAAGCAGGCGGGGTGAGATGGGAGTGGGCGTAGAAGAGGTCGCTCATGGCCTGGCGGACGCGGGCGGAGAGCGCTTCCATGTCTCGCGAGTGGAGTCCGGCGGTGGGGATAGGCTGGCCGGCGACGAGGCGGAACGGCGTGGGTTGGATGACGTAGGAGTTCATCGGCAGCGCGTCGTAGGTTCCGACGATGGCCAGAGGGATGATGGGGACCTGGGCCTTGATGGCGGCGTAGAAGATTCCGCCGAGGAAGGGCTGGAGATGGCCGTCGGTGCAGCGTCCGCCCTCGGGAAAGACGACGAGGTTGGTTCCGGCTTTGACGGTTTGCGCGGCAGCGGAGAGCGAGCGCATGGAGTGGCGGGCGTCGCTGCGGTCGATGGGGATTTGGCCGGAGCGGGTGAGATGCCAGCCGAGAAAGGGCAGGCGGAAGAGTTCGAGCTTGGCCAGAATGCGGAACTGGAAGGGCAGGCCGACGTAGAGCACCGGGATATCCAGGGCCGAGGCATGGTTGGCGGTGTAGATGGCGGGCTGGGAGTGGTCGATGGCATCGACTCCCTCGACGGTGAGGGGCGCCGACGAGGTGCGCAGGATGAGCCAGGACCAGAGCCGGGCCAAGCCGTGCTGGACGTGTCCGGAGCGGTCGAAGAGGGAGCTGAGCAGGGAAAGTGTTCCGAGGAGCGCGGTGTAGAGATAGATGAGGGGATTGCGCACCAGGTAGGAGGCAAGACGGGTGGATAGCCTGGGCGTGGGGCGAGAGCTCATGTGATAAGGATAAATCGTGGGATGCAGGAATCAAAGTTTCAGGGGTAAAGTCAGAGTCAAGATCAACTGCCCCACATTTGCCAAAGGCGGGCAAATATGGGCCACCCGCAGCTGCGGGCGCTGGTCGGGTAACGCTTCGCTGCCGGCGGCGGGCGCTTAGCCGGCGATGCGTTTGAAATCTTTCTTGAAGGCCGGATCGGTGGAGTTCTGGGCGGCGGCGGCGCGGAGTTCGGCGGCGGCATCGGCGAGGCGGCCCTGCTTTTCGAGGACGAGGGCGAGCTTCCAGTGGGCGGTGGACTGGGTGGGCGCGCCCGCCTCGGGCTCGCTGGGACGAGGTACTGGCGGAGATAGCGCTCGGCGCGGGCGAGGTCGGTGTTGGATTCCAGCAGGGCGACGGCGGCGGAATAGAGCGGCGCGGCATTGTCCGGAACGTGGCGCTGGGCCTCGGCGAGGGCCGCGTCGAGATCGCTCCAGTGCTGCTGGTGGGCGCAGGGCGCTGGCGAGATAGCTGTAGGCATGCGGCGCGGTCGGGCTCGGCGGCGATGGCTATGCGGGCGAAGTGCTCGGCCTCGGCGTAATGGCGGTAGCCGTCGCTGTCGAGGATGGAAGTGAGATCGATGACGGCGCGGTAGAAGCGCGGGTTGAGCTGCACGGCACGGCGCAGGATAGGCCTCAATCTCCGGCAGGGGACGCTTCTGCATTTGCAGGAGCGCGGCTTCGGCGTAGAGCTCCGTCGGCCGGGTTGATCCGGTAGATCTGCTGGAGGGTTTCGCGGGCCTTGGTCTTGGAGCCGCCGACGATGGCGGGGGCCTGCTCGTAGAGTCCCATGGATTCCTTGAGGCAGCGAACGTTGCGGGGATCGAGCTGGAGCGAGAGGTCGAGTTCGTGGCGCATCTGGCGGGCGAGCGGAATGCCGCCGCCGAGGATTCCGAGCTTGAGAGCCTTGTCGCCGAGGGTGTCGGCGACTGGCAGTGATATTCGCTGCTGTTGGGGGCGGCTTCGGTGGCGCGGCGGCGCGAAATCGACGGCGCGGTCGAAGTCTCCGTAGGCATCGTAGATGGCGGACATCCAGGAGAGAGCTTCGGCATCATTGGGGTTGTGATGGAGGCGCTCCTGGGCGACGCCGGAGAGCTGGCGGAAGTGTCCCTGCTCGAGCAGGGTTTTGCCGTCGGCGGAAAAGGCCAGGGTGGAGGCGAAAAGAACGAACAGCAGCGCCGCGCGGAATGCGGAGGGAAGAAGACATCGAACCTCTTAGAGAGGTCTCGCACGGACCGGAGCTGGGCGACGATGAGGTGCGGCGTAACAGGAGCACCGTTTACAATCGTGCTAGCACCGGAGATTGGACGGCGGGGAAGAATTCCGCAGCGGGCTCCGGTAGGCCGGGAGACTTCAATTATATTAATAGGAGATTAACAGAAAATGATGGCCGATGTCCGCAAGGGATTGATCATGGTGAACACCGGGCCGGGAAAAGGCAAGACGACGGCAGCCATGGGAACGGCGCTGCGCGCGGTGGGCAGCGGGCTGAAGAGTGCTGATGCTGCAGTTTCTGAAAGGCTCCTGGCACTACGGCGAGCTGGACGCGGTGCAGGCATTTGGCGATAAGTTTGTGATGAAGCAGATGGGGCGCGGCTTTGTGAAGGTGGGCGGGGCGGAGACCGATCCGGAAGACATAAGGATGGTGGAGGAGTGCTGGAAGGAAGCCGAAGAGGCGATCCTCCGGGCAGTGGGATCTGGTGATGCTGGACGAGATCAACTACGCGATCGCTACAAGATGCTGGACCCGGAAAAAGTGGTCGAGGTGCTGCGGCGCAAGCCGGAGATGGTCCATGTGATCTTGACGGGGCGGAACGCGCACCCCACAATCGTGGAGCTGGCCGATACGGTGACCGAGATGCGCGAGGTGAAGCATGCGTATCAGAAGGGCATCGAGGCACAGCGGGGGATTGAGTACTAGAGGCTTGAGTATTGAGGCTTGAGTATCAACGCATTGCGGACCGGGCAGGACCGAGAGATGGGTTTGACTTTTCGATTGCGAAAGAGAGTGCATGAGCTGGTTTAAGCGGGAAACGCAGGAACTGGATACGAGCGGAGAGCGCAAGATGCGCACCGAAGGGCTCTGGGTGAAGTGCGACCAGTGCCGGGCAGATGATCTGGAAGAAAGATCTGGAAAACAATTTCCACGTCTGCCCGAAGTGCGACAAGCACTTCCGCATCGACACGCGGACGCGGCTGGGATACCTGTTCGACGACGGCGTGTACACGGAAGAAGACGGCAACCTGGAGACGACCGATCCGCTGGAGTTCAGCGATCTGAAGTCCTACAAGGGACGGGTGAAGGCGGCGCAGAAGAAGACCGGGCGCAAGGACGCCATTGTGAACGCGCGGGGCAAGATCAACGGGCGCGAGGTGATCGTGTCGGCGATGGAGTATGGCTTTATCGGCGGCAGCATGGGCGCCGTGGTGGGCGAGACGATTACGCGCGCGGTGGAAAAGGCGCTGGCCGGACGGGTGCCGCTGGTGGTGATTTCCGCTACGGGCGGAGCGCGCATGATGGAAGGCACGGTCTCACTGATGACGATGGCGAAGGTTTCGGCGGCGCTGGCGCGGCTGGACGACGCCAAGATTCCCTACATCAGCGTGCTGACCGATCCGACGACGGGCGGAGTGACGGCGAGCTTTGCCATGCTGGGCGACTTGAATATCGCCGAGCCGGGAGCGCTGATCGGCTTTGCCGGACCGCGAGTGATCGAGCAGACGATCCGGCAGAAGCTGCCGGAGGGCTTCCAGCGCAGCGAGTTCCTGGTGGAAAAGGGATTTCTGGACGCGGTGGTGCACCGGCGCGAGATGAAGGACTACATTGCACGGGCCTTGGACTGGATGGCGGGCTCACAGGCCACGGGCCAGCCTTCAGGGCAGCAAGCCGCGAGCGCGTAGCAGGCGGCGCAGAAGAGCAAAAGGTTGAAGAGAGAAAGGCTGCCGGCTGGCAGCCTTTCTTAGTTCGCGCAGGTTAAGGCTACCGTGCGCGGCTTCGGTTCCGCCCAAACGGGGAATCAGTTCACATTCCCGTTTTTGCGTAAAAAGTTTCTATTGCCAACTCTGCTGCCAACTTCGAAGCGGTGTTGAGCATCTCTCTTCTTACTCAGAGATGCGGCTCATCCTGAGAAACCCACTCTGTACGCCGTCAGCACACACGCAAAAGGAGAAAAGATGTTACTTCCCAGAAGAGTCCTGATCGTACCCGCAATCGGAGCAGCCCTGTTGATCGGCGCCTGCGGCGGCCACCACAACACCGCAGTCACCAACGCCCAGGCCGCCGCTGTTGGTACGGAGGTTATGGCGAATGTACTCCAGACCTTTAGTACCGCGAATGGCAACCTCGGGGTCGAACCTGCCGCTGCAAAACACGCGGCGGTTACGAGCCCACTGAGTTGTACTACCGCCGGTGTCTGCACCTACGCGGCGACAACGTTTCCTTGCGTGTTCGGCACGCCCGTAACAACAGACGGAGTACTCACCGCAGTACTACCAGGAAACGCCTCATTAGCCGGAACGTACGACGAAACCACGAGCACGAACACCACGACCGGGATCGAGACCGAGGCCGTGACCAATGCCAATTTCACCCTTAGCTTTGCTGCCCCGCCTACTCCGGCGCTCGGCTGCTCGTATGACGACATACTGGTGCTTACCTCCGGAAGTGTTGGGATCACGGGGACAGGCATCGACTTTGACATTACTACCGGCAATGTCCAGCTGCCGTTTACCCTGACCGCGAGTGGAGATGTCCACTACACGCCGGGTGCGGACGCACCCACAACGTACATAGCGGGACAGTGCCAAGCCAACATTACGGCCACATATGAATTTGTAACCGCTCCCACCGCCGCTTGCACCACCGAAGCTCCATGTCCCGTGCAAGCAGCAGTCAGTGGAAGCGTATGCGGCAAGACCATACCGGCGAGCACAGTGATCTTCGTCGGCGATTTGCCGACCACGCCCGCTACCTAAAAATAGCTTGCGCTGCAGAAGGGCTGCCATCCGGCAGCCCTTCTTGTTGATGCGGGTTTGAGAGTGGCAACTCCGCTGCCGATATACCATTAAGTTATGACGTTTCGCGAAGCACAGCAGCGGGGATTTTATGCGGCGCGGGTGCTGAAGCGGCAGCTGAGCGGGCCGCGCTATGCGGTGCGGGTGCTGATCTCCGGGACGATTGTGTGGTTTCTGCTGGAGGTGGTGGCGCATGTGGACCCGCTGTGGGGATTGATTTCCGCCGTGGTGGTGACCGATCTAAAGGTGCAGTCGGCGATGAATAACTTTGTTTCGCGGATGCTGAATACGTTGATCGGGTGCGTGATCGGACTGCTGTTTCTGAAGCTGTTTGGGGACTCGGCGTGGGTGATGCTGCTGGCGATGGCGGTGGCGATGATTATCTCGGCCGACCTGGTGCAGGTGCCGATCAGCTGGCGGATTGCGCCGATTACGGCGGCGATTGTGATGACTCCGGCGCATCTTTTGCACTCTTCGCATGCGGGCTTGACGGCGGCGATGCAGCGCACGGGCGAGGTGGTGGTGGGCTCGGCGGTGGCGGTGGGGGTATCGCTGGCGTCGGCGGGAGTGTTGCGCTGGAGGCGGGCGCGAACGGGGGCGCCGAAGGCACCGTAGAAGGCGACGGAACAGCTTCTGTAAGCCATTGAAAGACGGCAGCTTAGAGCGAACGGCGGCAGGCTTCCGCGTGCTATAATTGTGTGTGCTTCTCAGTGGTAATTTCCTATCATGCAAGCAGTTAGCAGCGAAGAGCGCGGAGCTTAATCTCCGCCGCCTGTTGCTTCCCACCTTAGCCGCGCAAAGAGCGCGCGCCGAAGGTGGGGCACCCGGTGTTTTTCCGACTGCGCGTGAGAGCCCTGAATATTTAGAAGATCTTAGAGATGCCGGAAGGTATGGATGGCCGACGAAACGAACAATCCAAAGCTTCCGCTGGAAGGCGGCGGTGGACCACCCCAGAACATACAGCCGATCAACATTGAAGAGGAGATGCGGCGCTCGTATCTCGACTACTCGATGTCGGTCATCATCGGCCGCGCGCTGCCCGATATCCGCGACGGATTGAAGCCGGTACACCGGCGCATTCTGTATGCGATGCACGACATGGGGCTGCTGCACAACCGCAAGACCGTGAAGTGCGCAAAGATCGTGGGCGAAGTGCTGGGCAAGTATCACCCGCACGGCGACAGCTCGGTGTATGACGCGACGGTGCGCATGGCGCAGGATTTTTCGCTGCGCTACCCGCTGGTGGATGGACAGGGCAACTTCGGCTCGGTGGACGGCGATCCTCCGGCGGCCTACCGGTACACGGAAGCGCGGCTGACGGCGATTGCGGCTGAAATGCTGGCCGACATCGACAAGGACACGGTGGATTTCGTCGCCAACTTCGACGACTCGACGGTGGAACCGACGGTGCTGCCGACGCGGATTCCGACGCTGCTGATCAATGGCTCGAATGGCATTGCCGTGGGCATGGCCACCAACATTCCTCCGCACAACCTGACCGAGATTGTTACGGCGGCGATTCTGCTGGTGGAAAAGCCGCAAACGCAGCTGGAAGAGATTCTGAAGATTGTGCAGGGACCGGACTTCCCGACCGCCGGGTTTATCCACGGGCGCAAGGGATTGCACGAGGCTTACCGGACGGGGCGCGGACGCTTCCTGATGCGGGCCAAGGTGGCGCATTGAGCACCTGACGAAGGAGAAGGACGCGATCATCGTCACCGAGATTCCTTACCAGGTGAACAAGGCGCGGCTGATCGAACGCATCGCCGACCTGGTGAACGAAAAGACGATTGAAGAGATCAGCGACATCCGCGACGAGAGCGACCGCGACGGAATGCGGATTGTGATCGAGCTGAAGCGCGGCTCGCAGCCGGAGATTGTGCTGAACCAGCTCTACAAGCACACCCCGATGCAGGAGAGCTTCAGCATGATCTTCCTGGCCGTGGTGAACGACCAGCCGCGCGAGATGGGACTGGTGCAGGCGCTCCAGTACTTCATCGACCACCGCGTGGATGTGATTCGCAGACGCACGGCGTTCCTGCTGCAGAAGGCGAAGGACCGGGCGCACATCCTGGAGGGCTACCAGAAGGCTCTGGACTACCTGGACCATGTGATTGCGATCATCCGCGGCAGCCAGAACCGGGCGGAGGCGCGCGACAACCTGGTGGCGTACTTCGGCGGCAAGAAGATCACGATCAACCTGACGGGGCGATTTCCCGGAGGCCGATCCGGAGAATCCGTTCAGCACCAAGCAGGCGGACGCCATTCTGGAACTGCAACTGCACCGGCTGACGCGGCTCTCGATCGACGAGATTGTGAACGAGTTGAACGAACAGCGCGAGCGCATTGCCGAGTACGAGTTGATTCTGGGATCGGAGAAGAAGCTGCGCTCGGTGATTGTGGAGGAGCTGAAGGAGATTCTTGAAGAACTACGGCGGGCCGTGAAGCGACGCGCGGCGCACCATCATCCAGGACGAGGCGAAAGAGCTGCAACTGGAAGACCTGATCGCCGACGAGCAGGTGGCGGTAACGGTGAGCCATGCGGGCTATCTGAAGCGCACCAATGTTTCCATCTACCGGCAGCAGCGGCGCGGCGGCACGGGACGCAAGGGCATGAGCACCCGCGAAGAAGATTTCGTGGAGCACATGATTGCGGCCACCACGCATAACTACATCCTGATCTTTACCAACACGGGACGGGTGTACTGGCTGAAGGTGTACGAGATTCCGGACGTGAGCGCGGCGGGCAAGGGCAAGCACATTGGCAACCTGGTGAGCTTGCAGCCGGGCGAGACGGTGCGGGCCTTCCTGTGCGTGAGCGATCTGGAGGAAGAAGGCAAGTTCATCTTTTTTGCGACGCGCAAGGGGACGGTGAAGAAGACTCCGCTGAAGGACTTCTCGAACGTGATGTCGCGCGGGCATTATCGCCATCGGCATCGACAAGGACGACGAGCTGGTGTCAGCCCAGGTGACGGACGGACAGCAGTACATTCTGCTGGCGACCCACCTGGGAATGGCGGTGCGCTTTGACGAAGAAGACGTGCGCTCGATGGGGCGTCCGGCGTATGGGGTGCGCGGCATGAAGCCTGGCGGAGAAGGATTACATCGTCGGGATGGTGGTGACTCCGAAGAACGCGAACGCCCGGGAGCCGAGCACAAGAGCCGCAAGAAGAATCGCGAGGACGAGAGCGGCGAACTGATGCCGAACCTGATTCTGACGGTCTCAGAAAACGGCTACGGCAAACGGACTCCGGTGGACGACTACCGGCTGACGGGACGCGGCGCCAAGGGCGTGATCAACCTGAAGACGACGGCGAAAAACGGCAAGGTGGTGGCGATTCTGCTGGTGAGCGAAGAGAGCCAGGCGATGCTGATCAGCCAGTTCGGCAAGATCATTCGCATGGGGACGGATACGATTCGCGAGGCAGGAAGAGCGACCCAGGGAGTGAAGCTGCTGACGACTGGAGGGCGACGACCGGGTGGCCGCCGCCGTGGTGCTTCCGAAGGAAGAGACCGGCGGCAATGGCGAGGAGCCGAGCCTGCCGCTGGAATAACAAAACAGTGAGTGGGAGACAAACAGGGGAGCGCTACGGCGCTCCCCTTGTTGCGTATGGCTCACGTTTACAATTGTGGAATGCTGACATGGCAGAGGGCGGGATTCCTGTTTGCGGTGGCGATTGTGAGCGGGGCGATGAACGCGGTGGCGGGCGGCGGAAGTTTTTTGAGTTTTCCGGCGCTGCTGCTGGCGGGCGTGCCGCCGATCCAGGCCAACGCGACCAACACGATTGCGCTGTGGCCGGGGATACTGGGGAGCATTGGGGCGTATCGCAATGAGCTGCGCGGCGAGGAGGCGCGGCGGGTGCTGGTGCCGCTGCTTGCGACCGGAGTGGTGGGCGGAGTGCTGGGCGGGATCACGCTGCTGTATACGCCGCAACAGACGTTTCTGAAGCTGATTCCGTGGCTGCTGCTGGGGGCGACGCTGCTGTTTGCCTTCAGCCGGAAGATTACGGCGGCGCTGAAGCCGCATGGCGAGGCGGCTCTTTCCACCAAGGGCGGCGCGGCGGCGCAGTTTTTTGTGGCGTTCTACATTGGATACTTCGGGGCGGGCGCGGGGATTTTGATGATGGCCCTGCTGGCGCTGCTGGGGATGACGCACATTCACCGCATCAACGCCTATAAGACGGTGCAGGCGGCGGTGTGCAACGGAGTGGCGATTGTGACGTTTGTGGTCAAGGGCGTCATCTACTGGAAATTTGCCGGGGTGATGGTGGCGGGGGCGACGCTGGGCGGATACTTTGGGGCTCACTTTGCGCAGAAGATGAAGCAGGAACACGTGCGCTGGATTGTGATTGCGATCGGAGCGGGAATGTCGGCTTACTTTTTCTGGAAGACATTTTGATGGCGGCGACGCCGGTGTTTACCTGGGTGGGCTACGCGGCGGGGACGCTGACGACGATTGCGTTTTTTCCGCAGGTGCTGCACGTGTGGAAGACCAAGAGCGCCGACGACCTGCACTGGGGAATGCTGCTGATGTTCACGGTGGGCATCCTGCTGTGGCTGATCTACGGGATCTCGCTGCGGCTGATGCCGGTGATTCTGCCCAACGTGGTGACGCTGGTGCTGCAGTGCGCGATTATTTTTTTGAAGGTAAGGTACGCGAGGACGGGGAAGTGATTATATGCAGCTTTAGGGAAGGCTTAGCAACCCGAGCATCACGCCAAGTAAGCATAGGATAGCGGGACCGGATATGACTGCACATATGATTTGGACACTTTCCACACTGCCGAGTGCTGCTTCCGCCCTGCAAGGTTCCATATCGGCTTTAGAGAAGGACATTGCAGCCCTAGAAAGCCAGTCAAGCGGCTTGGAACCGTGGCTCGGACGGTATACATTACTCGTCGCAATTGGAGTCACGCTAGAAATATTTGTCGTAATCTTCGACCATAGAAAGGAAGTGGGCGAATGGCTCTTCTGCGAGTTAATACCTGAAGGCCCGTCACGAAAAAAGCTCGGTATCGAAATTGCTAGCATCATTTTGGTCATTATTGGCGTCATGGGTGAGTTTGGCATTGGCCTTTGGATTTCACATATTAATGGCATCCTACGCAGCAAAAATGGAGAGTTGCGAGCTGCATCCGACCAACTTGTTGCACTGGTTACTTCGGATGCTGAAGAAGCTAAGAGACAAGCTAATGCAGCAGACTTGGCTCGCGTGCAACTTGAAGCCAGCATGGAATGGAGGAAACTATCAAAAGAACAAGAACGGAAGCTGTGTTCCGAACTTGGACCGAAACTTGCTAAAAAGTACCATGTCAACGCTTTTGTGGGCGATATGGAAACCACGCTATACGCATTCAGCATCGGCGAGGCACTTGATCGATGTGAAATAGCTGGTGGTCTCAAACCTTCTATTAATCCACCACACGTTGGGGGTGTTGGATATCTGCAATATACAACTCCGCTTTGGGGAGTTTGGATTACGTATGATCCCTCTCCTGCTCCCGTTCCGCCACTTCCTCCGTCCCCGACAGGTTTTGGAATCATACGAAAAGCTGAGGCAATAGCCCTTCGTGAGAAACTGGAATCAAGCGGCATCAAGGTTGTTGGAATTACAAGCGATCCCAAGGGGGTGCTGCCGCTAGGAGTCATATATGTTGGGCCTCGACCACCCCCAAACTCAGTGCATTTCGCAGCACCGGCGGTGCCGCAAGCCACAATGATCCAGTAGAGCATCCCGATTGCTAGCAGTTTGTTTTGTATGTGGAAATCGAACGGCACCACTACCGTTTTTCCCTCCCGTTTGACCTCAGGATGTGGAAAACGATAGAATCGAGTGGTTTGCCTGTACTGCTTGGCCTCGTCCGAGGCACCTCGCATCAGGTCCGGCGTTGCGGCGGAGGGATGGCTGCGATGGGGTAGCGGATCTGCCTTCGATCTTACGATCCATGGCTGACGATTCGGGTCTTACGAGTTGCGTGGAAGTGCAAGCGCACAGAATTTGGTTGGGAAACTCCATTGGCCGGGCGAGAGGCGCGGAAGCGTTTCGACAGAGGCGGGGTGGAGAGAAGATGTATGGAGGCATGTCTATGTACGCGGTGATCCGCGCTGGCGGTAAGCAGTATCGCGTCGCACCCGGTGACGTCGTGAAGATTGAAAAGACGTCGAGCAGCGACCAGAACATTGATTTCGAAGTCCTCGCCGTGAGCACGGAGGACGGCACGGTGGCCAAGGCTGACGATGCCAAGGTCGTGGGCGAGATCGTCGGCGAGGGACGTGCCGACAAGATTCTGGTCTTTCACTTTAAGCGCAAGAAGCAGTACAAGAAGCTGAACGGGCATCGGCAGCCGTTTACGCAGGTGCGGATTGCGGAGATCAGCGCGGGCGGGCAGACGTATAAGGCTCCGGCGGCCGCGGCGAAATAATTTTCCGGTTCGCGCGGGGCGCGGCCTGAAGGAAAAAGGACACGAGCTATGGCACATAAAAAAGGTCAGGGAACATCGCGCAACGGGCGGGACTCGAACGCGCAGCGGCTGGGCGTGAAAGCCTTTGGCGGCGAGACGGTGACGGGCGGCACGATCATCGTGCGGCAGCGCGGCACCAAGATCAAGCCGGGACTGAACGTGGGACGCGGCAAGGACGATACGCTGTTTGCCAAGGCAGACGGCAAGGTGCGCTTTATCGACCGGGGACAGATGGGAAGGTTCGTGGCCATCGACCCGATTGCGGCGGAAGCGTAAGACAACATCATTGGAAGCAAAAGGCCTCGCCTGACGGCGGGGCCTTTGTGCGTTTGGGAGGAAAACGTTTGGGCGCGAGTGTTGCGAAATTCCACATCTGAAGGCGGTAGGTGTGGGGCACCTGTGCGAGGCGCGTTCCGCGCTCTGCGCAGACGACGCGGCTGCGGAGAAAAGCAACAGAAACTGCAAGGACGGTGCAGAGATGAAGGGCGTTGCTTCCCACCTTGGCCGCGCAACGGACGCGCGTCGAAGGTGGGGCACCCGGCGTTTTTTCCATCGGCGAAACTCGGCAGCGTGAAGGTGGCTTGTTGAAATGCCTCTGGAGCTGCAACGGAGATTAGATTGGCGTAGGGGTCCTTCGCTTCGCTCAGGATGACACTTCTAAAAAATGATGCTCGCAAGCTAGAACCATCGTTCGCTTGGAGCTTCACGGCGGGAACGCGGCGAAGATGGCGCTCCGGCGGGTGCGCTCGGCGGTCAGGACGACACTCTCAAAAAAATAGATGCATCGCGGAGAGACACACCGAAACCAGGCAAGTGCGACGGCGCCACAGCTGCCTGCGGGATTGATACGACCACGGCGAGAGCGATGCGGAAAAGAAAGACAGCGAGCAAAGGTGCATGGATGCTGGATGAAACTGCATCGATGGAATTGCGCGGAAGCGCGGCGGGAGAGGATGCGGAGTGGGCGAGGCGAGCATACGGTTTGCAAAAGAGGGCGGGAACAATAGATTGACATATGTCAATCTATCTACATTCGTTATTTCTCATCTATGCTTCTTGCACTACTTGTGGTGAAATAGCACAGCTGCAGAGGTCGCGCGCATCAATGTTCGTGGATGAGGCAACAATTCGAGTGGCATCGGGAGCCGGCGGCAACGGGTGCATGGCGTTCCGGCGGGAGAAGTTTGTACCGCGCGGCGGACCCAGTGGCGGCGATGGCGGACGGGGCGGCGATGTGATCATGGAAGCCAGCGAGCGGCACAACACGCTGGTGCATTTCCGATTCAATCCCGAGTACAAGGCGCAGCGCGGACGGCATGGCGAAGGCTCGAACCGCACGGGTCCCGAGGGCACCAGCATCACGCTGAAGGTTCCGGTGGGGACGGTGGTATATAACGCCGAGACCGGCGAACTGGTGCATGATTTTGCGAGTGTGGATGATCGCATGATCGTGGCCAAGGGTGGACGCGGCGGACGCGGCAATCAGCACTTTGCCACGCCGACGCACCAGGCTCCGCGGGAGCACGAGCAGGGCAAGCCGGGGGTGGAGCTGCGGCTGCGGCTGGAGCTGAAGCTGCTGGCCGACGTGGGACTGGTGGGCTATCCGAATGCGGGCAAGAGTACGCTGATCTCGCGCATTTCGGCGGCGCGGCCGAAGATTGCGGATTATCCGTTCACCACGCTGCAGCCGAACCTGGGAGTGGTGGCGCTGGGCGAGATGCCGAACGTGGTGAGCTACGTGGTCGCCGACATTCCGGGATTGATTGAAGGGGCAAGTAATGGCGCGGGACTGGGCACTCAGTTTCTGCGGCACATTGAGAGGACGCGATGCCTGGTGCATCTGGTGGACTGCTCGGAGATGAGCGGAAGGCCGGACCCGGTGCAAGATTTCGAGGTGATTCTGCGCGAGCTGCGAAGCTTTGGCGCAGGACTGGAGCGCAAACCCATGATCGTGGCGGCCAGCAAGATGGACGCTGCGAATCCGGCCAAGGTGGAAAAGCTGCGGCGGCACTGCCGCAAGCTGGGTCTCGAGTTTTACGAGATCTCTGCCGTAACCGGAGCCGGCGTTACCGAGCTGGCCTGGGCGATGGCGCGCTACGTGGACGAGGTTCGCCGGCAGCTGGCCGGCGATGAAGTGGCCGGAATCGCAAAGCTAGATGCGGAGCCGGAGACCAGAACGAAAAAACCAAAACAAGGGAGAATACCAATGGCTGCTACAAAGAAAGCTGCAACGAAGAAGGCCGCTGCCAAGAAGCCGGCTGCCAAGAAGACCGCCGTGAAAGCCGTGAAGAAAGTTGCCAAGAAGGCCGTGAAAAAGGCCGTGAAGAAGACCGCCAAGAAGGCCGCGAAGAAGGCCGCAAAGTAGTTTGACCATGATGGTTCCGGCGCGGGCCATCGCGGTCCGCGCCGCAATTTTTTGCGCAGAATGAAGAACCCACAGCAGAACGGTTTCCAGGAAAACATAGCGCTGTACGGCGGCTCGTTCGATCCGGTGCATGTGGGTCATCTGAGGGTGGCGCGCGCGGCGGCGGAGCAGTTCGGGCTGGCGCGGGTGTATTTTGTGCCGGCCGACGTGCAGCCGCTGAAGTCGCAGCAGCGGGTGACGAATTTTTATCACCGGCACGCCATGCTGGCACTGGCCCTGGAAGGCGAGCCGCGGTTTGTGCCATCGCTGCTGGAGGCGCCGGAGATTGTGCGCGCCTCGGGACGGCCCGCCAGCTACACGGTGGACACGGTGGCGAGGATGCGGGCGCGGATGCAGGCAGGAACGCGGCTGTACTTTCTGATTGGAATGGACGCCTTTGAGTTGATTGCGAAGTGGCGCTCGGCGGTGGAGCTGCTGCGCTCGGTGGAGTTCATTGTCGCCAGCAGGCCGGGGTTTCCGCTGAGCGATGTGGCGCGGGCGCTGCCGGAGGAGTTGCGTCCGGATGAGGCCGGAGCAAGGAGTTGGATGGAGAGCGGATCGCTGGAGACGAACGGCGCGAACATTCACCTGCTGCCGGGGGTAAACGAGACGGTGAGCGCGACGGAGATTCGCGAGGCGGCGCGGCGGGGCAGCGGGCTGGAAAAACTGGTGCCGCACAACGTGGCCGAGTATATTCTCAAGCTCAAGATTTACGACGAGGCGGAAGAGCCGGGATCGCCGGAGCCGCCGCGGTTGTGAGCAACAGCTTGCGGATGGAAGTGTTGCTTCCCACCTAACCGAGCAAAGACCGCGCGGTGCAGGTGGGGCACCCGGCTGCATCTAAACCGGCGGCGTTTCCCTCAGCGGCTAAAGCCGCGTGAAACGAGCCATTCTTGCGGCACGACTGAAGTCATGCCCTTTCAGAAACGATTCATGAGAGCGCCTCTAGACTGGGTATCTCGAAAGAAACTTGCATCTGGCGGGGAAGGCCAGCACAATAAGCAAAAACGAGGAACGATGCCCACGACAGATATTCGAAAGCAAGTCGCGCATGCCCTTGCAGCGGTGAACAACAAGAAGGCCGAAGACGTTTCGCTGCTGCAATTGCCTGGGGAGTCGAGCACCTTTACCGATTACTTTTTGATCTGCAGCGGAAGCAATCCGCGGCAGGTGCAGGCGATTGCCGACGAGGTGGATGAGCGGCTCTCGAAAGACATGGGAGTGGAACCGAACGCGCGCGAGGGCTACCAGACGGCGGAGTGGATTCTGCTGGACTACGTGGACTTCGTGGTGCACATCTTCAATGCGCAGCGGCGCGCCTACTACGACCTGGAACGGCTGTGGAAGTCGGCACACAAGCTGACCTCCGAGGAGCTGCTGCATGCGAAGGCGGCGCAGACGGCTGTGGCCGAGCGCGAGATGGAAGTTCCCAGGGCGAAGAAGAAGCCGGCGAAAAAGGCAGCCAAGAAGGTTCCCGGGGTGAGAGCGGCGGCGAAGGGGAGCGCTCGCGGAGGGAAGGCACCGGCACGGAAGACGGCGGCGAAGAAGACGGCGGTAAAGAAGACGGCGGTAAAGAAGGCCTCCGCAAAGAAGGCTGTAAAGAAAGTAGCGGCGAAGAAAAAGAGCGCGCCCAAGAAGGCTGGCGCGAAGCGCAAGTAAGAACGCGAACGCACGACGTCGAACCCGCCTTGCGTCCGCTGGGCGGGTTCGCTGCTTTTTGATTCCCTGCGATCGGCAACCCACGATGAAAATACGGCTGGTCTCGATCACGAAGAGGAAGTCCGGCAGCAAGCAGTCGTGCGTGGACGAGCTGGTGGCGGAGTATGTGAAGCGGGCGGCGCGCTATGTGGCGGTGGAGGCCGGGGAATGCCCGAGCGAGGAGGCGCTGCTGAAGAGCCTGGAGCGGCCGGGGCGCACGGCTCCGGTGCTGGTGGCGCTGGACTCCGGCGGCAAGCAGATGAGCAGCGAAGAGCTGGCGGAGTTCTTCCGGCAGCACATGGAGCGGGGCACGCAGGAGCTGGTGCTGGCGATCGGTCCCGCGGATGGGTGGAGCGCGGCGGCACGCGCACGCGCGCAGACGACGCTATCTCTGGGAAAGATGACGCTGCCGCATGAGTTGGCGCGAGTGGTGGTGGCCGAGCAGATCTACCGGGCGATGACCATTCTGAATCATCATCCCTACCACGGCGGACACTAAAAGGCGCTCGGCGGGTACGCGGCGAATGATGCCGCTCCGGCGCGCGGGCGCGAGGCGTCGAGTCGGGTAACGCTGCGCTGCCGGCCGCGGGCGCGAGGCGGTTACTGCATGCGACAACGGGCTGCCATGCGCTGCTGGCGGAGCTGTTCGAAGGTGAGGTTGCGCAGGATCTGGCCGTCGCGGGGAACCATGCCGTGGGAAAAATCCCAGGCGGTGTAGGGGGGAGCTTCGACCTCGGGCTCAATGATGAGGCCGCTGCAGACGATATCGACGACGTGGCCGAGGTCGGCGTGGCGGCGGACAGTGAAGCGGGTACAGGGAAAGTGTCGCGGCGAGGCGTCGCCGGGCTCGTAATCGTAGAGGTAATTGCCGGAGAGATGGAGGATGCCGCCGTCTTCGAGTTCGAGGAAGTAGTGCGGGCCTTCGCCGTTGCACTCCTCCACCCGAAAGGCGCGATCGGCGCTGAAGCTGCTGGAGACGAGAAGCCGGCGTCGATCGAGTTCGTCGGCGATTTCGTTCATCCTGGGCTGGCGGGGCAGCGGCGGGTAGTCCATCATGACCGCAATGGTGATCATCAGCAGGCTCAGGTAGACGAAGATGACAATGGCAATGACTCTAAATCCGGTGTAACGGAAGGCAGCAAAGAGAGGGATTGCTCCAGCGGCGAACACCAAGCCGATAATCAGCCAGACCAATCTGCGCGTCACGCTGCCTTCAGGCGAATACACGGATCCATTCTCCATCATTAAGAATACCGCCGCAAAGAGGGCAGATGCAGTAGAAATCTTAGGGTGGGAAAGTTCAGAGCAGAAATGGCACGGCCTCTCCCGCAAGGTAAATGGAACCGGCAACGACGACCACGGAGTTCGGTCCCAGACGCCGGGCCTGTGCGATTGCGAGCTGCAGGCCTCCGGCGACCGCGGCGGAGATGGAGTGCTCGACGCCGAGGGATTGCGCCAGCTGGGCAAGGGCCGTGGCATCGAGAGCACGAGGACTGCCGGCGGCACGGGTGAGGACCACGTGAGCCATCTGCGGCCAGAGGATCTTGGCCATCTCATCGACGGCTTTGTCGGCCATGGCGCCGAAGAGCAGGATCAGGGGCCGCTCGCCAAACTGTTCACTCAGGGTGGAGCGCAGGGCCCAGGCGCCGGCGGGATTGTGCGCGACATCGATGACGATCTCTGGGCGTAGAGGGGTGGCGGCAAGGCGCTGAAAGCGTCCCGGCCAGATCGTCTGACGAGTGCCGCGGGCGATCGTCTGCGAAGTGACGCGGAAGCCCTGCGCGGTGAGCTCCTCGGCAGCGGTGATGGCGAGGGCAAGATTGCGGAGCTGATGGCGTCCGACGAGCGGCGAGACGATCTCCACCTCCTGGCCCAGCACACTGAGCGAGTATCGCGTTTCGTGGCGGCTGAGCTGTGGACGAGGCGACTCGGCCTGGGGCGACATCGAGGGCAGGTTGCGGGCGGCGTTGACGGCAAGCGCGCCCACGGCGGTGATGCGTTCGCCGAGCACCTGATTGGCTTCGGGATGCTGGGGCAGGGTGACGGCGGAGACGCCGGGGCGGAGGATTCCGGCTTTTTCGGCGGCGATGGCAGCGATGGTGTTGCCGAGAAACTTCTGGTGATCGAGATCGATATCGGTGATGACGGAGAGGATGGGTTCGACGATGTTGGTGGCGTCGAGGCGTCCGCCCATGCCGACTTCAAGGACGGCGATTTCGACGCCGGAGGAGGCGAAGAAGTCGAAGGCGATGGCGGTCATGGTCTCAAAAAAACTGGGCGGGTGGGGCAGCTGGTCGGCGGCGACGAGCGCGGTGGCAACCTGGGTGACGCGCTGATAGGCGGCGGCAAAGTCGGCGTCCGGTATGGGCTGGCCGCAGCAGACGATGCGCTCGTTGATGCGCAGCAGATGCGGCGAAGTGTAGAGTCCGACACGGTGCGACGAGGCTTGAAGAATAGAGGCGAGCGTGGCGGCGGTGGAACCCTTGCCGTTGGTTCCGGCGATGAGCACGGATGGAAAACTGCGCTGCGGGTTGCCGAGCGCCTGGCAGAGAGTGCGCATGTGCGCCAGATCGAACTTGCGCGGGGAGTGCAGCTCGTGGCCGAGGGCATACAGAGATTCGACCGCGGATGGATAGGAGATCATGTCGCTCCGATTATCGCACTTCGAGTTGCTGAGGCGGCTGCGGGCGGCTACTGGCAAAGACCAAGGCAAATCCGGCTGCTGGGTTGGTGCGACCTGCTCTCCCGGCTTATCCGCGCAAAAGAGCTTCGCAGCCGGGTACGCGGCAAAAGATGCCGCTCCGGCCGCGGGCGCTACAGGCCGAGCGGGCGCGAGTACATGCGAACCAGGCTGACGATGCTGTAGGCAGCTTGCGCCGCGATGGCGGCGAAGAGAAAGGCAAGAGCGGGCGCCTGCAGGCGGCTCTCGATGAGATCGGCGAAGACTCCGGCGACAAAGAGCAGAAGGAACGGGAGGCTGGCAAACAGAATCGCGGAGGCTCCATTCTGGGGAAAGAGAATGGACATGGCAAGCAGCATTAAGAGGACGATGAGCGGAGCTGTGTTGCCGAAGAAGCGGCTGCGGCGCGAGGAGCACCAGGCGGCAATAGCAAAGAAGAAGGCAAGCAGCGCCGCCGGAGCCGCGTTGAAAAAGAAGCGGACGAGGATGCCCTCCAGAAGGCCGGGCGAAGGCGTCGCCCAGCTGACCCAGCCAGCCTGGACCATGCCCTCGGCAAGTGAACGAAGGTCGGCGCCGTAGCAGGCGCCGAGCAGGAGCAGCGCAAGGATGGCGGCGACCAGGAGAATGAGCAGCGCGGCCGGACGGCGATGCGGAACGGCCCAGAGCATGAAGGCGGCAGCGGGGACGAGGAGCCAGACGAGCGGCCACTGGGCTCCGACGGCGAAGGTGATGGAGACGCCGAGCAGAAGGATGCGCTTCCAGTTCCAGAAGATGACTTCGCGCGGCGCATAGAGGGTGTGAGCGGTGGCTATGGCGGTGAAGATGAGGCCGAAGGCTCCCCAGGCGGCAAAGATCTGGGGACCGGCCAGAGAGGAGCGGGCCACCATGCCGGGACTGAAGGCAAAAAGCGCGAGCGCGATGTTTCCGGCGGCGGTGCCGTAGAGGCGGCGCGCGATGTACCAGAGCGAGAAAGCCAGCGCGAGTCCGGCGAGCAGGAAGGGCGCGCGGATAAACCAGCGATGCTGGTCGAGCCAGATGGCGTCGAGCTGGAGCGGGTCGCGCGGCAGACGAAAGGACAGGCCCGCGACGGAGAGCAATGGCACCAGGGGCGACGAGGCCGGCTCGGCGTCGAGCTGGAGGTGACGCGGTGTTGAATGTAATGAGGCCACACCGCGAAGTACCTGGTCGGCTTCCAGCTGGGTGAGCGGCACCGAGTAGATGAACCAGGAGCATTGCGCGGCGAAGGCCGCCAATAGAATCAGGGCGATCAGGTGGTAGGAGCGGACGGGCTTGGGAGTGCGCTGGGAGCTCATGAGGGGCAGTGTTTGTTGTAACACACGACGGGCGGGAACCCACATCTGCTAAAAAACGGCAGATGCGGGGCACCATGCTTGGAATCGCAGCAGATAGCTACTGAGGACCCAGGTTGATGCTGATCACCGTGTTCACAGTTCCGAGGTCGTCGCCACAGCTGCCGCATTCGCCGCCGGGAACGGCTTGGCGAGCGGATTTTCTTGGGCGGGGGACGACGAATTTCGCTTTCCTGGTTTCGATGCTGCGCAACTGATCGACATAGGCGGCGGGAAGGCCGCGCTCGACGGCACCTTTGACGATGAAGTTGAGGTACTCCTCGCTGGGCTTCTCCGGATTGCCGAGCTTGGCTTTTTTGTAGAGCAGGACGGAGTACTCCTTGGCTTGCTGATCGGTGACCTTGGCGGGCGAATGAAAATAGGCTCCGGAGCCGTCGAAGAGCGCGTCCTGCCAGTCGTCGAGCTTCTCCTTGTCCGAGGGAGTCAGCTCGTAGATCACACCCCAAACTTCTTTGCCGGGTGCCTCGCTGACGGTTTCTTCCGCGCCGTCCCATTCAGGAGTATAGCCGTGGAAGCCGAGCTGATGGTCAGCCAGCTTGGCGACTGCAATCAGCTTGGCATCGGCACAGCGCGCCTGGAGCTGCTCACTGTTCATGTTGGAGCCGTAGGCGAAGTGATACAGATCTTCTGACGCGCCGTCCTTCAACACCAGCTCTGAGACTCCCGAGAAAGCTTTGCGACCTTCCGCCATGTTCACCCCCGAAATGCTTTGGAACGGACACTATCCCTTATTTCTACCACGTATTTCTGCCCCATGCTTTTGGGGCGCTTAGCAGAGCACCGTGGCTGACTTCGGCGCATCTTACCTGGGCAAGAGAGGAACAGAGCCATGGCAAACGATGTGAGAGTCGCACTCTTTGTGGGGCTGGAGGCAAAACCCGGAAAGGAAGCAGAGGTGGAGAAGTTTCTGCGCGGAGGATTGGCGATGGTGGAGCAGGAGCCAAAGACCACGACGTGGTTTGCGCTGCGTCTGGGGCCTTCGACCTTCGGCATCTTCGACAACTTCGCGGACGAATCCGGAAGACAGGCACATCTCTCCGGCCGGCTGGCGGCGGAGTTGAAAGAAAGGGCCGCTGAGCTGTTTTCGAAACCGCCCTCTATTGAACAGATCGATGTGATCGCGGCAAAGCTGGGGCGCTCGAATATCGAAAAGGCCGCGTAGCACCGGGCACGCTGTTGGCTTCCATCTAAAACAATTGGCGGCAGCGGGCACAGGAGTCATTCACTGTGGCCGCTACTGCCGCTTTGTCTAGATGTCGAGGTTCTTTACGTCGAGCGCATTGTCTTCGATGAACTTGCGCCGCGATTCGACATCTTCGCCCATAAGCGTGGTGAAGATGGTTTCGGTTTCGGCGAGGTCTTCGAGTTTGACGGAGAGCAGGGTGCGGCGCTCGGGGTCCATGGTGGTCTCCCAGAGCTGCTCGGCGGTCATCTCACCAAGGCCTTTGTAGCGCTGGATCTGGTAATCCTTGCGGCCCTGTTCGAGGACGAAGTCGAAGAGTTCGCGGACGCTTTTCTTTTCCACCGGCTCGCGCGAAGCTCCCTTGGTGGAGACGCGGGCAGGCGTGCCACCTTTGATGGTTTTGCCTTCGATCTTATCGGCATCGGCCTGCTCGGCGGCGGAGATGGTGTCGTCGGTTTCCTCTTTGGCGGGCTCGACGTTTTTGAGCCACTCGACCTGGAATGGCGGCTGCATGAACTCGGCGATCTGGCTGTAGAGCCTCATCATCTGTTTGTATTCGGGGCTGGAGATAAGTGCCCAGCTGATGGAGTGCGGCGTGCCCTGCGAGTTGACGAAGCGCACGTCCCAGAGCTCGTGCTCCTCTTCAAAGTGCGTGGAGACCGACATGAACTGCTCTTCCTTGGCGATGGCCTTGAGGCGCGCTTCGATATCGGCGATGCGCGTGGGCACCGCGTCAGGCGAGCCGTGGAAATCTTCGCGGCGGGAGAGATCGAATTCGGGCAGCATCTCGGTGACGCGCTGGTTGCGCAGGCGCTTGTCCACCTTGTCGAGGTAGCCGAGGTATTCGTTGAGGCGGGTCATGAACTGGGCGAGCTGTTTGGATTCCAGGCGGGCGGCGCCTTCGCCGCAGCGCACGACCAGACCATCGGAGGCGCGCTTGATCATGACCTGCACGAACTCGGCATCGTTCTTGATGTACTGCTCGAAGCGGCCCTTCTTGATGCGATAGAGCGGCGGCTGCGCGATGTAGATATTGTTGCGCCGGATGAGATCCGTCATGTGGCGGAAGAAGAAGGTGAGCAGCAGGGTGCGGATGTGCGAGCCGTCCACGTCGGCATCGGTCATGAGGATGATTTTGCCGTAGCGCAGTTTGGTGGGATCGAAATCTTCTTTGCCGATGCCACAGCCGAAGGCGGTGATCATGCAGCGGATTTCCTCGTGGCCGAGCATCTTGTCGTAGCGCGCTTTTTCGACGTTGAGGATCTTTCCCTTGAGGGGCAGGATGGCCTGGAAGCGGCGGTCGCGTCCCTGCTTGGCGGTTCCGCCTGCGGACTCGCCCTCGACCAGATAGACCTCGCAGCGATCGGGGTTGCGCTCGGAGCAGTCGGCCAGTTTGCCGGGCAGTCCGCCGCTGTCGAGCACACCTTTGCGGCGAGTGAGGTCGCGCGCCTTGCGGGCAGCTTCGCGGGCGCGAGCGGCGTCGATGGCCTTGTTGATGATCTTGCGGGCGACCTGCGGGTTCTGCTCGAAGAACGCGCCTAGCTTCTCGTTGATGAAGGCCTGCACGGGACCGGCGATGTCGGAGTTGAGCTTGCCTTTGGTCTGGCCTTCGAACTGGGGCTGCGGCAGCTTGACGCTGACCACGGCGACCAGGCCCTCGCGCACATCGTCGCCGGAGAGATTTTCTTTCAGGTCCTTGAACAGGCCTAGCGACTGGCCGGCGGCGTTGATGGTGCGGGTGAGAGCGGAGCGGAAGCCCTGCAGATGGGTGCCGCCATCGACGGTGTTGATGTTGTTGGCGAAGGCGAAGACGGTTTCGCTGTAGGCGTCGTTGTACTGCAGGCCGACTTCGACGACCAGGCCTTCCTTCTCCACCGACTCCATGTAAATGGGTTTTTCGTGGAGGACGTTTTTGCCCTTGTTGAGATGCTTGATGAACTCGGCGATGCCGCCGTTGAATTTGAATTCGGTGTGCTTGGGATCGCCGGTCTTAGGGTCGGCGGTACGCTCATCGGTCAGGTTGATGACCAGTCCCTTGTTGAGGAAGGCGAGCTCGCGCAGGCGGTTGGCCAGCGTGTCGTAGTTGTACTCGGTGGCGGTGAAGATGGTCTTGTCCGGTACGAAGTGGACTTTGGTGCCGCGCCGCTTGGTGGTGCCTGTCTTGGTGAGCTTGGTGGTGGGAACGCCTTCGGAATACTCCTGCTCCCAGATGGCGCCGTCGCGACAGATCTCCAGTTCGAGCAACTCGGAGAGCGCGTTGACGCAGCTGACACCGACGCCATGCAGGCCGCCGGAAACCTTGTAGGTCGAGCTGTCAAACTTGCCGCCGGCGTGCAGCACGGTCATGACGACCTGCGCGGCGGGCAGGCGCTCGCCATCCACATCCATCTCATCGACGGGAATGCCGCGGCCGTCATCGCTGACGGAGATGGAGTTGTCGAGGTGCACGACGACATCGATGGTGGTGGCGTACCCGGCGAGAGCTTCATCGACGGAGTTGTCCACGACCTCGTAGACGAGATGGTGCAGGCCCATTTCACCGGTGGAACCGATGTACATGGCGGGGCGCTTGCGCACGGCTTCCATGCCACCGAGGACCTTGATGGAATCGGCGGTGTAGCCGGATTCGGCGGTGGTGGCGGTCTTCTTGTCGAGTTCTTGCACAGGCGGCATGGTTTCTTTTCCGGCTTCGGCAGTAGTTGGCTTAGTAGACATTTAAGGTTTCCAAAATCTTTGGGGCTGAGGCAGAGCAGCACGCCGCAGGCCTTGCCGGAAGCAACAGGAAGAACGAGAACCAAGCGCCCGCCGATAACTTTCTCTCGGCGTGACTCGCAATATTCGATGTATTTGGCTGCGTTGGCGGAGCGGTTCGAATCGTCGTCACCTGAAGGAACGGCATCTGGATCTATTTTAGCATGAAACGAGCTTGGACGGGCGGCGGTAAGAGGCTGAAATATCTGGATTTAGCGTTGGTTCTTAAGAGTAGGCACGTGCGTTTCGGCAGAGGGCTGCTAAGTCGCAAAATCTATCGCGCCAAGGCGAAAATCGGCCTTTGCGACTTCTGTTGATTGACAAAGTATGGAGGCTTAGTCTTGGATTCGTTCGGACTGTTCAATCAGTTTCGATTTGGGTTTAGTCGATTTAGGCACCACTCTAAACAGCGGTAGCGTGAGAGATGCCAATCCGGCCCTTTGAGTAGACGATTGAACATACTCGCGCCAATATGGCCAAACATTCAGCATGCCATTGGATCGAGCAAACGCCTTCATCTGCGAATCGTTAAAGGACTGTTCTTCCGGAACTGCGTACAGAACCTCTATTCGGGCCCCTATGTTCATGATGAGCACGTCTTCCTGGTGTCCTTGGATGCCAAGATCATACGTAATCTTAAGGAAGCCACTGTCGATAGTTTGGGTAGAGCGGCTTGATGACGACACCTCAATGTTACCCTCGGGATCAGTGCGAGCACCTAAGTTCGAGGTGAAACTGAACCGAGTGAATCTTACTGACCGCAGCTCAACGCAGGCGATAAGTGCCTTTGCGGCAGAGAACTGCTCTTTATCTAATTCTGCAAAATGTACTAAGCTGCGACGCACGGTTCGTTCTCCGTCTCAGCCTCTCCAAGCGCTGCGCAAGGGATGGTCAACTGGCGCGAACTGGCTTTCTCGTATGCCCACGCGCCAACCGGATACAAACGGAGGACGGCCTTAGAAACTTGCTCTGACGAACAGGGCACCGCGCCCAGTTGCGCTTGATACTGCAATGCGGTCAAAATGTCAGCAAGAGTTCTGAGAGTCAGATTCTGGTCACCGCTCAAGCATTGGGTAACGAAGGCCTTGCTTTTTTTCAATTTGCGAGCAAGTTCCGCCTTAGTGACGCCATTTGCTTCCATAACCGAGGAAATGAGTTCGGTGGCCTCGAGGATCAGCGCCTCCTGTTGAAAGAGCGCCTCGTTTTTCGACAGGACGTCATTGAGAGTCTTCATTGTCCTCTTACCTAATCTCTTTTCTTTTCCGAGATCTCTGGGCACTTAGCCCTTGTAGATTTCCTTGTGTTCAGACCTGATACGTTCCGCCCGTTTAATGTCCGCTTTGTTCAGGTCGTCTCGCTTTTTGATGCAGCCATGAGTGACGACAACCATTCCGGGTTCTATGAAACAGAACATTCGAATCTGCCCGCTCTTGAACTCAAAGAGATTATCGGCAATTTTCTTAAATTTTTCACGGTTTTGAATCTGGCCATAATCAGCGAAGCGTTTGAGCAGGGTGCTGACCTTCACCTGATCGGAGACACTCAAGCCATCGAAGAATTCTGATGCAAGATGGGCGCCGTTCTTTTGGGTGGCAAAAACCACCCTTCCCCAGCGACCACGACAAAATTCGAAGAGTGCCATCCATGAGCCTTAAGTTAAGTTATAACTGAACGCGTGTAAAGAACAATCTTCACTCATACAACTGAAGTACACAAAGAAAAGGCGAAGATGCGCCTGATTCTTTCAACTTCCTGAAGATTCTTACCGTACGGATGGCATGCGAAGCCTGGCCGAGAATATCGAGCGAGAAGTCAGGTTTCAGATCCGCATGGGCATGACGACGTAGCGGTATTTGTAGTCCTCGACGCCGGCGGGGCGGAGCTGGCCGGCGGACTGGGAGTCCTTGAACTCGATGTGGACCTCGTTGCTTTCGGTGGCCTTGAGGAACTCGAGCAGGTACTGCGAATTGAAGCCGATGGCGAGCGGCTCGGCATCGTACGTGGTCTCGATGGAGTCCTCGGATTCGCCGGTTTCGGTGGAAGAAGAGGAGATGCGCAGCTCGTTCTTCTCGAAGCGGATCTTGATGGCGCCGGAGCGCTCGTCGGCGAATTGCGCGACGCGCTGGATGGCCGCCTGGAGGTCCGCGGTGCGGATGGTGACGCTCTTGTTGTGCTCCTTGGGCAGCACCGCCTCATAGTTGGGAAACTGGCCGGTGAGCTGGCGCGAGGTGAGCAGACGGGAGCCGAGACGGAAGAACAAAGTGGACTCGTCTTTGGCAAACTCCACAAACTCGATCTCCGGGGCGTTGAGCAGCGAGAGCAGCTCGACCATTGCCTTGCGCGGGATCAGGGTCTTCAGCTCGCCTGTAATGTCGAAAGCAAGGCCCTCTTTGGTGATGTGGGCCAGACGGTGGCCGTCGGTGGCGACCATGGTGATCGACTCCGGCTTGAGGACCAGCAGTGCGCCGTTGAGGGTGTAGCGCGACTCCTCGTTGGAGATGGAGAAGACGGTTTTGGCGATGAGGGTGCGGAAGGTCTGCGCGGGAATTTTGACCACGCCGCTGGTGGGGAAGACCGGCACGCTGGGAAAGTTGGAACGGGCCATGCCCACCATCTTGGTGATGGAGCGGCCAGCGCGGATGTTGACCCAGTGGTTCTCCAGCAGCTTGATGCTGACGTCGCCATCGCCCAAGAGCTTTACGTAGTCGTAGAGCTTGCGAGCGGGGATGGTGCAGGCGCCATCTTTTTTGACCGTGGCGGGACAGCTGGTGCGCAGGCTGAGGTCGAGGTCGGTGGCGGTGATGGTCAGCTCGCCATCGTTTGCCTCAAATAGAAAGTTGGACAGGATGGGGATGGTCGTCTTGCGCTCGACCACGCCCTGCGTCGCAGTGAGTTCCTTTAAGAGTTCGGATTTGCTGACCGTGATCTCCATGGCGGTTCCTTGAGCGATCGCTGCCTCTGGCATAGAGTCCCCAAAACCTTTCGCTGGCTTTAACTTGCACTTATATCAAACTAAGGCCGGTGGAAACCAGCAGTATTCGTGGCGCTGATAAAAACTGCAAACAATAGAAAAATTATCACTGTTTGGCAGCGGGAGCGAGACGGAGATGGGAAAAATAATTGATTTTTCGGGAAACCGAGGGCAACGCGTATTGCAGCTGCTTTTGGGTTGTACACAATCTGCACAGAAATTCCAACAGTGTGGAGATGGGGATGGAATGTTGGTTGTGGTGAAGTAAATGGATGAGTATCAATAAGTTAAACGGAGATCGGAGGAGATCGCCAAAACAGGGATTCAATTCAGCTGCGAAGGTTGCATAAGTTTCTGAAATTTCTTTTCCAAAAAGGGGTCCCATTGCGGATGAATTCGGAGCTGGGTTTGGGGTTGCTCTTACAAGAATTTAATAGAAGAAAATTCTAGTCGTAACCGTAGGCGCAGCGGAAAAGTGGAAAAGCTGAGAAGTTCTTTAGTATTCAGAGCTTTAACTGAGAAAGCGGTGCGGAAAATGGGAGCCGGTAGGCAAGTGTTCGGTGGAAGAAAGGCAGGGCTTGGGAGATTCGGCCGGGTTGTGCACAGGATGCACAGCGGCTGCACAGAGGGAAAGTAGGAAAAGAAAAGCCCGGAGCACTGGAAGTGCGCCCCGGGCCTGAAGTTAGACGGCGATTAGTTGGCCAGATGCTCTGTGAATTTGTTGAGCATGCGGTTGAGGTCCTTATCGTCCTTGCGCTGGAGGTTGATCTTCTCGATGGAGTGCAGGACGGTGGTGTGATGCTTGCCGCCGAACTGGCGTCCGATCTCGGGCAGCGACGCCTCGGTAAGGTGCTTGCAGAGATACATGGCGATCTGGCGCGGGAAGACGATCTGGCGGGAGTTGTTTTTGGCCTTGATCTCCTGCAGGCGCAGGCCGAACTGCTCGCTGACCGCTTTCTGAATGGACTCGATGGTGACCTTGCGGCTCTGCTGATCGATGATGTTCTTGAGCACCTGCTGGGCGGTCGCCAGGTTGATGGTGGCTCCGGTGAGCGATCCGTAGGCGACCAGGCGGATGAGCGCGCCTTCGAGCTCGCGCACGTTGCTGCGAATGTTGCTGGCGATGAACTGGGAGACATCGTCGGGCAGCGAGACATGTTCGCTTTCGGCCTTCTTCTGCAGAATAGCAATCTTGGTTTCAAGATCGGGCGGCTGGATATCGGCGATCAAGCCCCACTCGAAGCGGGAGCGGAGCCGGTCTTCGATTTCGGCCAGTTCCTTGGGCGGACGGTCGCTGGCGATGACGATCTGACGGTTGGTGTCATGCAGCGCATTGAAGGTGTGGAAGAACTCCTCCTGGGTGCGCTCCTTGCCGGCGAGGAACTGGATGTCGTCGATCAGCAGCAGATCGACGCCGCGGAAACGGTCGCGGAAGCTCACCATCTTGTCGTGCTTGATGGAGTTGATCATCTCGTTGGTGAACTTTTCGGTGGAGAGATAGACGATGGAGCGGTCGGGCTGACGCAGCTTGACCTCATGTCCGATGGCCTGCATGAGGTGGGTTTTGCCCATGCCCACGCCGCCGTAGAGGAACAGCGGGTTGTACGCCTTGCCGGGAGCAGTGGCTACGGCCAGGGCCGCGGCGTGGGCGAACTGGTTTCCGCCGCCGATGACGAAGCCGTTGAAGGTGTAACGGGGATTGAGCTGGGCGGCGCCGTCGAAGTCAAAGCGCGACTGGGCCGCGGGACGCGCGGCCGCCGCACTGAGTCCGCCGTTGTGGCGAACGATGGTGGTAGCGGCGGGTGGCTCGGGCTCAGGCGGCGCGGGGACAAACTCGACATCGTCGTAGGTGAGGCCGAGTTTGTCGATGGCTTCCAGGATCAGATCGTTGTAGCGCTCCCCGATGGTGCAGAACTCGGGCGAGGGTACGGTGACGAAGAGCTTTCCATCGGCGTCGTGGCTGAAGCGGGTGGGCTTGAACCAGGTGTCGTAGGAGTGGCGGTTGACCTTTTTTTCCAGGGCACCCAGGATCTGCATCCACGGATTCGGAGTTGACGATACTAAAACTGACATGTGCCGACCATTGTCCTTGGCTCAAGCCCGCGAGCTTCCCTGCCTTACGCAGTGAGGAGCTGCTAAGGCGCGGCCCTGCTGGTGCTTGGCTGGACGGAATTTTCAAAAATGTCGTCGCTGAACAGGTTCAACCGCACAGGCACAACGAAGGAACCTGCAAAGCTGATGGGCGCGGAGCGCGTAATGCCAATTGCACTGGCGGTTGGGAGGCCCAGAAAAAACATCAACCGCAAAACGGATACTAGCACGAATGGCAGAACCGGACCGAGCTGCTCCCTAAAGATTCTTGCGACGGAGTGTTTTCACTTTTGCCTGTTGGCGGCGGTTCGTCAAGAGGGAAATTGGCCAATGTCGCGAAGGCGGTGCAGAGCGGGCGAAAAAGTTGCGCTGCGGAGGCCGGAGATGGAGGCCAGCCGGGCCAGTTTGGCCGAATGGGCCTGTTTCATTTATACTTTCCCTTTGTTCATCGAGATTTCTGGAAGCAGGAGCAGTCAGACCAATGCCTAAACGGACTTTCCAACCCAATCGCCGCCGCCGTGCCAAAGTGCATGGATTCCGGCAGCGCATGAAGACCAAGAGCGGCCAGGCCGTGTTGTCACGGCGGCGCGCCAAGGGACGCAAGCGCGTTTCCGTGAGCGCCGGCTTCCGCGATTAGCTTTAACGCGATTCACGTAGCTCGCGAATCACTAACCACGAACAACAGGAACAGAAGGCCAGGAACGCGAGCGCCGTGGATGACAGCGTGAGCGACACACCGAAAGGCAGTTTTCCGAAGAGCGCGCATTTGCGGAAGCACTCCGACTTTCAACGGGTGTATCAGCAGGGGCGACGCCACTTTTCCGGGAACATGACCGTCTTTTATCTGCCAGCCGAGGCTGTACCCGTGCCGACTGAGGCCGGGACAGCTACGCAGGCGTGTGCGCGGGCCGAGGGCAGTGTGCGCATCGGCTTCACCGTCTCCAAGGCGCTGGGCGGCTCGGTGGAGCGCAACCGGATGCGGCGGCGCACGCGCGAGGCGGTGCGGCACCACCTGCGCATGCTGAACGGCATGAGCGGCGCCGTGGACGTGGTGATCAACCCGAAGAAGAGTCTGCTGGGGGTGGAGTTTCCCCAGATCTCGAAGGAGATCGAGCGTGCCTTCACGGTGATCCGGCGGGCGTGCGAGAGCCCTAGCGCGGCAGGCGGAAGCCAGCGCGCGGCACGGGAGGCGCGGAGCCGATGAGAACGCTCCTGCTGAAGTTGCTGGCGGCTTACAAGCGGTGGGTGTCGCCGCAGCTTCCGGCTGCCTGCCGGTTTACTCCGAGCTGCTCGGAGTACGCGGCGGAGGCGGTGACGCGGCATGGCGCGCTGCGCGGAACTTGGCTGGCGCTGTGGCGGCTGTTGCGCTGCCATCCCCTGGGCGGGCGGGGACTGGACCCGGTGCCGGAAAAGTTTAGCTGCGGCTTTGGCTGCAGGACAACGCATTAGAAGCAAAGCGCGCGTGCTGGCCGAGGCCGGGCGCGCAAGGTGATGTTAGTGAATTATTCTACGGCGGCCGCGGCCGCGCAGATCGGCATACTACCTTGAGCGAGTTCCAGAATCCGCAGAACCAGCCCGGCGGCATCGACAAGCGGGTGATGATTATCTTTGCGGCGACGATGCTGCTGCTGATGTTGGCCCAGCAGTTCCTGGTCAAGCCGCAGCCGCCGCAGACGGCGAAGAACGCACCGGCAGCGTCGGCCAATGGCAATCCGGGCGCGGCTCCGGCAGCAATGGGAGCGTACTCCGCAGCATCGTCGGCAGCGTCTTCTGCACCCCAGCCGGCGGCAACCGTGCAGGCAGCCGGCGAGCAGACCACGGTGATCGAGAACGATCTGTACCGCATTACGTTCACCAATCGCGGTGGGGTGGTGAAGAGCTGGATTCTGAAGAAGTACACCGACGATTCGGGGCAGCCGCTGGACCTGGTGCACCAGGAAGCGTCGGCGGAGTACGGGTACCCGCTTTCCCTGTGGACCTGGGACGCTTCGCTGCGGGATCGGCTGAACAGCGTGCTCTATGTGGGCAGCGAAAGCGAGAACGGTACGGCCAAGGATCTTACCTTCGAGTACGCCGCCGGCGATCTGGTGGTGAAGAAGGAACTGCATTTCGACCAAAGCTATGTAGTTGGCGTTAAGACCAGCGTGCGGGTGAACGGAAGCTACCTGACGGCGCTGCCGGCCTGGCCTGCGGGATTTGGCGACGCGGTGGGCAATTCGCACGCCTCCAGCGGCAGTCGATTCGGCACCACCAGCGGGCTGCCGGCCTATGCGGATCAGCGACTCGACTACTTTCCCACGGGTGAGGATGTTAAGCGCCTGAAGCTGGACAAGAAGGGCAACTCAATCAGCGGCGGCCGCGTGTTGACGGGCAACTACCAGTGGGTCGGCGCCTCCGATGCCTACTTCGGCGCCGTATTCCTTCCGGACCATCCGCAGGACACTTCTTTTGCCGAGCTGCGCAACGCGATCGAAGTACCCAAGGATCCCGCCAATCCGCAAGGCGAAAAGACCAAGGCGGAGGTTTTGGGAATTGCGGTTGGAAACCTGAGCGCGCCCTCGGAGGTGCGCCTGTTCGCCGGACCCAAGGCGGTTGGGGTGCTGGAGTCGGTGCGCAGTGTCGGCGGGGTGGACCTGGCAAGCACGCTGGACTTCGGCATGTTCGGCTTCATCGGGCGTCCGCTGTTTGCCTGGGTGCGCTGGACCCAGCAGCACTGGGTCTCCAACTGGGGCTGGACGATTGTGCTGGTCACGGTGATGATCAACCTGGCGCTGCTGCCGCTGCGCATCTCGCAGATCAAGTCGTCGATGAAGATGCAGAAGGTTGCGCCGCAGATGCAGCAGATCCAGGAGAAGTACAAAAAGTACAAGCTGGACGATCCGCGCCGCGCCGACATGCAGAAGGAAGTGGCCGCGCTCTACAAGGCGCACGATGTGAATCCCGTGGGCGGATGCCTGCCGGTGGTCATCCAGATGCCGTTCCTGTTTGCCTTCTACACCATGCTGCGCAATGCCATCGAGCTGCGGCACGCGCCCTGGCTGTACCTGAGCGATCTTTCGGCGCCCGACCACTATCACATCATTCCGATTGCGACGGTTGTGCTGATGATGGCGATGCAGCGCATGATGCCGGCGGCCGGCATGAGCAAGGAACAGCAGCGCATGATGAACATGTTCACGCCGGTCATGTTCGCCATGTTCACCTGGTCGGTGGCTTCCGGACTGGGGCTGTATATTATTACGGGCACGGTGGTGCAGATTGTTCAGCAGTCGATTATGAACCAGACGGAGATGGGCCGCGAGATGCGTGCGCTGGCCGAAAAACGGGCACTGAAAGCAGCGGAAAAAAAGCGGTAAGCGGCGAGGGAGACTGGCAATGGCAATGGAAGACAAGATAGCGGCGGCGAAAGAGATCAACGAATTGCTGAACAACATCGTCCGGCTGGGCGGCTTCCGCGTGAAGTACCGCATTGCGGTGGACCCGCCGGTGAGTCCGGAAGCAGAGTGGGAGCGGCCGGCGATTCTGGTGGACTTCTCCGGACCGGACAGCCCATTGCTGGTGGCGCGCGGCGGAGAGCTGCTGCACGCGCTGGAGATGGTGGTGGTGGAGTCGGTGGGCGATCTGCTGGACGAGCACGAGCGGATCAGCTTCGACGCCCTGGGCTTCCAACAGGCACGGACCGACGAGCTGGTGATGTCCGCGCGGGTGGCCGCCGAAAAGGTCATCAAGAGCGGGACGCCGTATGCGTTTAGTCCGATGAACAGCCGTGAGCGGCGGGTGGTGCATCTGGCGCTGAAAGACGAGCCGGAACTGCGCACCGAAAGCGAAGGCGAAGGCGCGGCCCGCCACCTCGTAGTGTACCCGAAAAATTACCGGGGTAAGGCTCCGGAGGCACCCGCCGGAGCGCGGCCCACGGCGCGGCGCGGTAGCGAGCGGCGCGGCAGAAGATAAAAAATCGGATAAGCCAATTTGAGCCCTGTTGCGATGGATGAGAATATCGCAGCGGGGCTTTTTGCCGTTTGCGCGGAGTTGAACGCGCGGAGGGGAGCAGGGTGAATCTGGACGACACCATCGTGGCCATTGCCACACCACCGGGACGCGGCGGGATTGGAGTGGTGCGCCTGGCGGGCGCGGAGTCCAAGGAGATTGCCGGCGAGATGCTGCGTTTTGCCGGAGGCCGCGCGCTGGAGGCAGGGCGCGCACGCTTCGGCGAACTGGTGGAGATCGAAAGCGGCGAGCGCATCGATGAGGTGGTGGCGACCTGGTTTCAGGCGCCGCACTCCTACACCACCGACGATGTGGTGGAGATCAGCTGCCACGGCTCTCCGGTGGTGCTGCGCCGCGTGGTGGAGATGGCCATTGCGCAAGGGGCGCGGCTGGCCGAGCCGGGCGAGTTTACCCAGCGCGCCTTCCTGAATGGAAGGCTGGACCTGATCCAGGCCGAGGCGGTGCGCGACCTGATCGACGCGCAGACCGTGTACCAGGCGAAGGTGGCGGCGCGCCAGCTGAAAGGATCGCTGTCACAGCTGCTGATGCCGGTGAAGGAAAAGCTGGTGGCGCTGATCGCGCGGCTGGAGGCCGGCATCGACTTTGCGGAAGACGATGTCTCCGTGATGCCGGCGGACGAGATTCTGGCGGCGATGGAAGAGGTGAGCGCAACCCTGCGCGGACTGGAGGCAAGCTTTGCCTTTGGCAAAGTCGTGCATGAGGGATTGATGCTGGCCATCGTGGGACGTCCGAATGTGGGGAAGTCGAGTTTGTTCAATCGGCTGGTGGAGCGCGAGCGCGCCATTGTGACTGCGATGCCGGGGACCACGCGCGATCTGGTGACCGAGACCGTGGCGCTGGGCGGCATTCCGGTGCGCGTGGTGGATACGGCGGGGGTTCGAGAGGCTTTACAGCATGAAATATTGGACGAAGCCGAACACATTGGTATTCGGAAATCCATGGAGGCCCTTGCCGATGCCGACCTGGTGCTGGTGGTGCTCGACTCCGGCGCCGGGCTGACCGGGGTTGACCGCGAACTGCTGGCCGATGTGGCGGGCCGCGTGGCGATTGTGGTGCACAACAAGGCGGACCTGGGCAGTGGAGGCGAGCCTTTGGAGAGTGCGGCGGCAGCACCGGATTCTTACCTTCCAGCGGTTCGAACTTCCGCGCTGACCGGCGAAGGGATCGCCGAACTGCGGGCTGAGATTCTGCGCACGGTGCGGGGAGGCGCGGTTGAGGACGGCGGGGCGATGCTGACCAACCTGCGTCAGCAGGTTCAAGTGCAAGCGTCGCTGGAAGCGCTGGCGGCCGCCGCGTCCTCGGTGCAGAACGGAATTCCTCACGAGATGGTTCTGCTGGATCTGTACAACGCGCTGCGCGCATTCGACGAGTTGAGCGGCGCAACCACGGCGGAGGACATCCTGAATCTGATCTTCTCCAGCTTCTGCATCGGAAAGTAGAACGGCTTCCAGTGACGTCCGATAGAACAGGTGCAATAGCTGCAACTCGCCCGGAAGAGAAACTGGAAGAGCATACAAAAAACAGCACCGGGACTGAGAGCGGATCTATTGTTCCACGCTACTTGCCGTTACCGCGGACGGCGCAGGTAATCGTTTCGCTCAAGAGGCCGGAAGAGGTCGAAGCTCTGCGCCGGATTTATGGCCCCGGATTCTTCCTGATTGGAATTGCGTCTACCGAACAAGAACGAGTCAGATATTTGAAGGACGAGCGCGGAATTGAAGATGCTGAAATTCAATCGCTGATGGAGACGGATGCAAAGGAAGCCGACGACGACTGGGGCCAACGTACGCGCGATACGTTCGTCCTCTCGGACGTTTTTCTTCGCGATACGGAACATAAGACGGAGCTGCGGCGTTTCCTTGATCTTGTGTTTGGATCTCCGACTGAAACACCGACCGTTCGCTGAGCGGTCAATGTATGCGGCGTATGCAGCTTCATTTGCGTCAGGAGATCTTTCGCGGCAAGTGGGAGCCGCCGTCGTTAATGAAAGTGGCGATTTGCTTTCTACGGGATGGAACGACGTGACTAAATTTGGAGGTGGATTGTACGGTTCCGAGGATAAGCCTTTTAGGGACATGGATCTCGGCGAGGACTCGAACGATAGTGCGAAGGCTGATATTGCGGAGAAGATACGCGCCGGCCTAGGACCTGAGTGGAGCGATAGTGCACATCAGGGGAAAATAATCGATGCGTTACGCGCGGCTGGGTTCTTCGACATTACCGAATTCCAACGGCCTGTACATGCGGAAATGGAAGCGATGCTGGCGTGCGCTCGAAATGGACGCTCGACAAGGAATTCAACCTTGTATGTCACTACATTTCCTTGCCACAACTGTACGAAACACATCATTGCAGCAGGGTTCATAAAGGTCTTCTATATCGAGCCTTACGCTAAAAGCAAGGCCCTTACGCTTCATAAAGACGCGATTACCACGTACCAGGATCAGCCCGATAAAATCCCGTTTGTGGCATTTATCGGCGTTGGGCCGAGACGTTTCCTGGACCTCTTTTCTCTTTCTCTTGGAACGGGTTACAACATCTTCGTTGAAGCATCTGGTCAATGCGCTGGGCGATCTCGGCGCATATGGCGTTGAGCGGGCGTTGATACAGGAACGGGTTAGGGCCGGTCTGCGGAACGCGCAATCCAAGGGGAAGCGCCTCGGCCGCCCTCGGCGAGTTGTGGACGCCTCCAGAATCGCTGATCTGCGTGCCGCCGATGCATCCTGGCGCGCGATTTCGCGCCAGCTGGGAGTTGGGCTTGCCACCCTGCACCGGGCGGCTGCTGGCTGACGCGCGACTACCATCTGCACCAATCGGCTTAAGGCGCCGGGGATTGGCCTTTCGGGAAAACGTCTGAGGCCTACGTGCAACCGCAGGCCTCGACGTTATCTACAGTCCCGAGGTCGGGAGCGGTAAAACCTGCTCGGCTTCGGCTAAAGGAATGTGCAGGACGTTATCAGCGAATGTGATCTGCAGATTCGATGCCGGAGTACTTGAGATGCTCGGCACAAACTGCGAGGCGTTCTTGGTATCGATGTCGATCACTTTTCCAGAGTCGTCTTTGCGCGGATTTGTTTTGATGACCTGCGAGGGCGGTAGCGGCGCTTTGTCCGGGGTCTTGTTCGTAAGGTGTGCGAGCATGATGTCGAGCGCCTGCTCGAAATACCAGTGCAGTGGAATATAGCGCTCGCAAAAATCGTTGAACGCAGGTACTAACGTCCAGCCGTTGAACGCGTCAAAGTGGTGGGCGTTCTTCACCTCGTAGTAACGCACGTTGGTGGCTGCGACTTGACCGCCGAGTTTCAGTGCGAGCGCATAGTAGGGCCGGGATGCATGGTTGGGGGCAATCACCGAATCATTCCGACCGTGAACAATTATGGCCGGAATGCCGTGGAGGCTACCCGACGCCCGTACAGTCTCGATGCTCCGGCAAATCGTCTGGTGAACCTCGAGCTCACGGCCTCTCAATGGCTCATGGGTTATGGCATCCTTACCGAGATAGAGAGATCTCAATCGGAGTGCGCCATCCAAATTCTGGTCAGGCCTGCCGCTCGACGCCGATATCGACTGCGAGTCCTTTCGGGGGCGACCCACCGAACGATCGTTGATGATTTGAATTAGAGTGCCGACACCATCGGGAGGAATTCCGTTCGAAACGCCGAACGCCTGTGCGATCGCCTGAGCACCAGCCTTATCCTCCGGCTTACCGCTCAGCGTCACAACCTCTCCGGAAGCATCCGTCAGGCCGAAGCTATATCCGGTGACTGGATCGTCGACGCGTAGCCGAGCATAGGAGTTCGTATACGTCACGGCCAGCGACAGTGGTACTGTCGCTGCCCACGTGGCAGCTTGAACATGGTTCTGTTCTGGAAGAATACCGTAGCCGTTGATCTCCGCTTGCGCCTCGCGGATCTGCTCCTCCTTCGTGGTACCTCGCAGAAGCCCAAGTTCCGCGAGCGAGGCACACCGCTCTGGACTCCCCTTGTAGGCGTTCGCATTGGGGAACTCCTCCGAAAGCGACGCGCACGCTTGGTAGACATTAATAAGAGTCGAGTAATCAAGGAAACTCCGACTGTGGTCGACGAGCGGGCGCCCCTCGCCTTGTTGGATGCTGATGGAACGATCGGGTTCCGGATTCACGTTCGGTTCGGAAACCACGACGCCCCAAATTTTACCGGGGCGAACCTGTTCGGCAGCACGGAGGCTCGCTCCGCCACCGTTAGAGATCCCCGCTGCAATGATGATTGTGTTCTCTGGGGAATAGTCGGTTTCATCCGATCGATTAAGTGTGGGTGCGTCCTGCGCATTTAGCACATAGAGCGCAAAGTCGATCGCCATCTCGACATACCGGCCCCAGGCCTGCTCGGGATGTACCTGCGAATGCGCGTGCTTAAAGGCAAAACGGCCCGGCTGCTCGCCGCGGTACTTCTTGAGATCGTCGCCTGCCAACGCCGTGAACATCGAGATTCCCTCACTGCCCGACGGCGTTTGGCGGCCATCGATCAGTGTAACCGTATCACTCTGCAGGTTGTGGAGCCCGACGCCGGTTCCTTTGTCGCAATAGGCAACTGCGCAGCCCCTCTTTAATGCCCATTCGCCGACGGCGCCAATCGCTCCATAGATTCCACGGGATCCCGACGATGGGGCAGTGACGATCTTCGGACTATCGGGATCGAACGACGCTGGAATTTGCACCATCAGGGTAATGCGATGGGGTTTGTTGCCGGCAGGCCCCTGATCATCCTTAGGGCGATCGTCTTCGGCCACGGCTATGTATTCCCAGCCGGCGATCTTGCCCTCACCGAGCGATGCTTTGCCATCTGGAGCAACTGCCGGCCCAAACAGTACGCCATAACCGCCGCCCTTGGCTGTATCGATAATGGCGCGGTAGTTCGTATAGATAGCTAGTTTGCGCAATTCGGCTGCCGTCGGGTTATCCGGGTCTTTAATCCTTGGGCCCTTCCCTTCCGGAAGAACCGTGGCACCAAGAACCGTAGCTCCACATCCCCCGGTCAAAAGGTCGTCTCCGAGGCTCGGGTCGTCTCCTGGGATCGCACAGTAGTATCTCCCCGACGGTGGCCCAACGAGGAATTCTGGTGGCTTGACATTCTGATTTAGGGCCACACTTTGCGGAACATCACATATCTGATGCATAAGATGGTTCTCCTTGATTTTGACGTTATGCCGCCGCTCCATCGAGCGGAGGAAAGAGGCGCCATCGCGCTCACCTTGTAGGCTGAGCGTTTATCCAGAACTGCAGACTTGAAATTGACGACACGCCTACCCATCTTTTCAGGAGTTAGAATGACCACCCAAATGCCTTGTGTCCAAGAGCATTACCGAAATGCGATTCGAAGACCTAGGTGAGCAGACACCTCAACTTGGAACCCTGTCGTGTGGATGATCGTTGCTTGTTCGACCGCAACGAGAAACAGACAGATAGTATCCTCAGTACCTGGACTTGAATATTAAAATTGTCAGGGTCCCTTGAAAATCCCGGAATGGACCGCACTCCCATGAGCCATGATTCGATTGGGCGACTTAAAGCGAGGTGTTCCGAACAATCAAGTACCTGCACAATCCAGCATTCGCCGGCCTGCGCGAAAACTGGGCAGGCTTTCTGGCCGACTGATGTTCCAGATCATCGGGGCCATGGCCGAGTTTGAGAGGGCGCTGATCCAGGAGCGGGTCAAAGCTGGGCTTCATAACGCCCACTTAAAGGGAAAATGTCCTGGCCGCCCTCGGCGAGGGTGACAAAACGTTCCGATTCGCGCTCACTACCAGCCTGGGGGATGTGCGGCAAGAACACGGGTTTTGCCGGCGACTACATACCAGTTAAATACCATCCGACCACTTCTCACGGCCCGTAGCAAGGCAACACCGCGACATCCCGGCCGGTTGTAACCCTGACCCAGTGCCAGACGCCCGAAGCAAATCGGTGTATCATCCCGCTCATGTGGAATGCGGAGGTCGCCCACCATTGTCGCCCATGAATCAGTCTGAGCACCCCAAGAATTCCGAAGAGCTGGTTGCGCAACAGGCGGGGACCGGCGAACTGATTGACTTTACGAAGATGCCCTCCTGGGAGAAAACTGACGAGTTGGCGACGGTTCGTTCAGGATTGCTAGCAGACTTCCAAGAAGCCGACTTCGGGCATGACTAAAGATGCGCCATTACCGGCTGCCGCGGATAATCTGCTTATTTTTTCGCGCTTCTATGTTATTGGTGGCGAGCAGAATGCCTAAAAACATCACATCTAGGTATGAGAATCATCACTGAAAAAGTTAATAGCTAGGAGCAATAGTTAGTTCCCTTCGGTGGGAGGGGCAAATCGCAGCTTCCCCGCCGAGTGAGGCCGTGACAATCTTTGCCGAGAGTGGGATTAAACTGGGCTTGCTTCGGCAGTCCCGTTAACTTGGCAATCCGAGAGTCGACAGCCGTAAGAGCCAACTTATCGCTTTGCCTTAGTACGAAGGGCAAACATATGAATTGGCCCAGTTTTAACTTCTCACGCGATGTTACGTCGTCCCGATTCGAAATCAACAACATCCGCCAGATCGCGCGCATGCGTGCGATGCTTTGCCTATTTTTGGTGCTCAAAGTTCCCTAGGTTGTGTAGCACGGCCTATTGTTTCTCCACCTGCTGACTGGTGGCACATCCATTCGGCGGTCCCCAACTATGATCAACCGGTCCAGCCTTGCTGGCCAACATTTAACGAAAGAGGTAGCAGTTGTCATGAAAACACTGAACACAAATCGACAAGAACCTTCGGGCCAGTACCTAGCCGTTCCATGGGGTTGGCTCCATAACCAGCAAGGTCGGCAAGACGATAGTAGCTAGCCCTCAGCGGCAAAATATCGGCTTGCCAGTACGAAAGGCAAGCATATGATTTTACTCAAATGCGTTAAGTCGAGCGTTGTTAGATTCTTCCGGTCCGAAATCAACAGCATCCTCCGGGTCCCGCGCCCGCGGCGGTTGCTTTGTCTTCCTCTATTGACATTGCTAATGATGCCGGCGCTCGCATCAGGGCAGGCGCGGTCCTTGATGACGCGCCATGTGCGCGAGGTCACTCTCAATGGCCAGGCGCGGTGTGTTGGGACACTTCCTGCAAAACAACCTATGAGCCTTGACATCGTTCTGCCCGTCCGCGATCCGGCAGGACTGAAAACTTTCTTGCAGGGACTCTATGACCCCAATAACCCCTCCTACCTCCACTTTCTTACCGTGCAAGACTTTACCGCGAGGTTCGGCCCCAGCCAGGCGGATTACGACAGCGTGGTCGGCTTCGCCAAAGCGAACGGCTTTACGGTGGTTGGTGGCTCCCGCGATGGTATGCACGTGCAGATCAAGGGATCGGTTTCGGCCGTTGAGACTGCCTTCCATGTGAACATGGGTGTGTATCAGCACCCGACAGAAAAACGCACATTCTATTCTCCTGACCGGGAGCCTACAGTGAACCTGCAGACCCCGCTGTGGCACATCGCGGGATTGGATAATTATTCGATCCCGCATCCCTTACTCAAGCATACGACTCTGACTGGAAGTTCCTCCAACGCCACTACAGGCTCTGGTCCTTCGGCGGCCTTCTTGGGCAGCGACATGAGGGCAGCCTACTACGGAGGAACGGCTCTCACCGGCGCCGGCCAGAACATCGGGTTGCTCGAGTACTACGGATATGATCTCGACGACCTGAATACTTATTACACGAACGCTGGTCAAACGATGACTGCTACGGTCACCGGCGTCTCCACCGATGGAACCAGCTTGGACTGCCTCTATGTGAATGGCTGCGATGACACCGAACAGATCCTCGACATCACGCAAGCGCTGGGTATGGCCCCGGGCATTAACACACTGTACGTGTACGTGGGTTCCAGCGATACCGCCATTCTCGGTGCCATGACTACGTCGAATCCGTTGCCTTTGCAATTGAGCAGTTCGTGGGTCTGGATCCCAGCGGATCCCAGCACGGATGACCCATATTTCGAGAGGATGGCGGCACAGGGCCAGAGCTTCTTTCAAGCGTCCGGCGACTGGAGCGCCTGGACGTCGGACAATTATCCTTTCCCGTCGGAGGATGCGAATGTCATCTCTGTCGGTGGCACGAGCTTAACAACCAACAGCCCGGGCGGTTCCTGGAGTTTGGAAACCGGTTGGGCCTACGGTGGCGGCGGTATTTCGCCGGACCAAATTCCGATTCCCTCCTGGCAACTGCTCCCGGGCGTGATCAACTCGAGCAACGAGGGATCCACTCAATATCGGAACGGTCCAGACGTCTCGGCCAACGCGGATTTTACCTTTTACGTCTGCGCCGACCAGGCCGGTTGTACGGCCAACGAATATGGCGGAACCAGCTTTGCGTCGCCGATGTGGGCCGGCTATATGGCGCTGGCCAATCAACAGGCGGCGGCTGGGGGCGAATCGGCGGTTGGCTTTATCAATCCGGCGATTTATGCGATCGGTGAGTCCTCCGGGTATGACACGGATTTTCACGACATCACCAGTGGCTATAACGGCTTTTCTGCAGTAATTGGTTACGATCTGGAAAGCGGCTGGGGCAGCCCGAACGGGGCCAACCTTATCAATGCACTTACTTCGCCGGGCTTCATTCTTTCGGCTTCAGCGCTAACTGTGCAACAGGGCTACACCGGCACGTCGACCATCAGTAGCACCGCATGGGGCGGGTTTAACGCAGCCTTGGCGTTGACTGCGACCGGCCAGCCGGCAGGTGTGACCGTGAGCTTCAGTCCCGCGTCCATCGCTGCGCCGGGCTCCGGTAGTTCGACCATGACCGTAGCCGTGGTTTCAACCGCCGCGCTCGGTACGTACCCAGTCACCATCAGCTGTACCGGCGGAGGCACCACCCAAACGGCCACCATCTCTCTTGCAGTGAGTGGTCCTGCCACACACCTCGCAGTGAGCGCTCCCGCTATGGCCTACTTCGGCGTACCTCTCACCTTCCAGGTAACCGCGGAGGACCCATCTAACAACGCATCGACCGGCTACAGCGGCACGGTGCACTTCACCAGCTCCGACTCACAGGCGGTGCTGCCGGCCAACATTACTCTGACCAATGGCACAGGTACATTCAAGGCGACCCTGTACAGCGGAGGAATGCAAACGATCACGGCGACCGACACGGTGGATAGCACGATTACCGGAACGTCGGCCAACTGTCTCCACTACGACGACCGTCAATGCGATCGCTGCCGGTAATGGATATGCCACGGGGCAGGTCGCCAGTGGAACCTACAACATCGTGGCCTCTGCGCCGACGTTCTCGCCGGCGCCTACTGGGACGTTCACGACGCCGCAATCCGTGACGCTGGCAGACAGCTCACCGGGTGTGACGATCTACTACACCCTGGATGGCTCGGTGCCGACCACCTCATCCACCCGGTACGCCAAGCCGTTCACTGTCGCGACCACCACCACGGTCAATGCGATTGCCGCGGGCAATGGTTACGGTACGAGCAACCTGGCCAGTGGGACTTATAACATCGTTGCGGCGACGCCGACGTTCTCGCCGGCGCCGATAGGGACGTTCACGACGCCGCAGTCCGTGGCGCTGGCAGACAGCTCGCCGGGAGTGACGATCTACTACACCTTGGATGGCTCAACGCCGACCACCTCATCCACTCGGTACGCCAAGCCGTTCACTGTCGCGACCACCACCACGGTCAATGCCATCGCCGTGGGCAATGGGTACGGCACGAGCAACTTGGCCATCGGGACTTACAACATCGTTGCGGCGACGCCAACCTTCTCGCCGGCTCCTATTGGGACCTTTACCTGGTCGCAGTCGGTGACGCTGGCAGACAGCTCGCCGGGAGTGACGATCTACTACACCCTGGATGGCTCAACGCCGACCACCTCATCCACTCGGTACGCCAAGCCGTTCACTGTCTCGACCACCACCACGGTAAATGCCATCGCCGCGGGCAATGGGTACGGGCCGAGCGTGGTGGCCAGCGGAACTTATAACATCGTTGCGGCGGCGCCGACCTTCTCGCCGGCGCCTATTGGGACGTTCAAGACGGCGCAGTCGGTGACGCTGGCAGACAACTCGCCGGGTGTGACGATCTACTACACCCTGGATGGCTCGACGCCGAGCACCTCTTCTACTCCGTACGTTGGACCTTTTAAGGTCTCGACCACCACGACGATCAAGGCGATTGCCGTGGGGAATGGATATGGTGCGAGTTCGGTGGCCAGCGGAACTTACAACATCGTTGCGGCGACGCCGACGTTCTCGCCGGCGCCAATAGGAACATTCACCACGCCGCAATCGGTGACGCTGGCAGATGCCTCCCCCGGTGTGACCATCTACTACACCACAAATGGCTCGACGCCGACGAGCGCATCAACCCAGTACACCGGACCTTTTACGGTCTCGACCACTACAACCATCGAAGCCATTGCTTCGGGTGGCGGCTATGGCGCGAGCACGGTAGCAAGTGCCACCTACAACATCGCCTCGCATTGAGCCAGAGGGCAATGCGAGGTGTATTTTCGATGTAGTGATCTGATTTGCGGATATTTCCGAATCCACTGTCTTTTGATGTCCCTAAAGCCGCCCTTTCCGGGCGGCTAGTTTTGCGCGGTTGATTGGAACCAGCGGATTTCTTCCGAACCGTCGCTAACCGTCAGTAACTGCTCGGTTAACAGATACGGTGAACCCGACCTGCAATGCGCCGCCCTCGGCAACAAGAACTCGAAGCTCGGTAGGTTGGAGCGCCTGAAGACGCTCGCTGTCAGATCAGCGAACTGAAGCCCGTTCTGTGGATCTGGATGTGGAGTGGTTGGCTTCGTTCGCGACGGCGGCCTGCGCCAAGGGTGCTGCCGGATGCCGCGAATCTCTGGTCGGAACCGAGCTGGCCTCTGGAGATGGTCGGGGCCCGCGCTGGCCTTGGTCTGTTGGTGTACGTGATGGTTCTTGGTCTTTGCGGGTAGGGGGTGAAGGGATTAGCAAAGGGCTCTGTGGTATATGGAGTTTTGTGGGGAAGAGTAGGAAGAAGATCAACATCGCTTTCGCCGCCCCGCCCCGCCGCCTGGAACTGAGCGCTTTCGGCAGGATTTGAGCGCAAAATCCAAACGACGCCAAGCACTGCGCAGACAAGCACGGGCCGCGACAAATGGCACGGTTGTACACGCGGACTCAGCGATTTCATGACCCTGGGGCGTTTTCCGTTACCGATCCTGCTTGCTGGGCTGAACACAGAACACAGATCGATTTCAGAGCATCGGCACGCCGGCAATTTCCTATGCCGGCCCAATGTGGCCGCGGTTCGCCGCGCCTGTTTACCGATAAGTTACTGACGAGTGGGCGACATGAACGAAGCCGCTGGCGCGGCGGACGCATTCGCGTGCGAGAGTTGAGCCGCGGCTGAGCTGCGCTAAGGTGTGTTGCAGAGGAGGATTCTCTGTGACCAATCTACGTCAGATCATGATTGAGGAGTTGCAGCGTCGTAACTTCGCCGAGTCAACCATCCGCTCCTGCGTCCATGGAGTGGAGCATTTCAGCCAGTACTTTCACCGCCGCCCCGACCGACTTGGTCCGGAGCACATTCGCCAGTATCAGGCGATGCTGTTCAGCAAGTTGAAGTACAGCCCGAACACTGTGATCCAGCGCCTTGGCGCATTGCGGTTCTTCTACATTAAGGTATTGAAGAAGAACTGGAGCGTGGCCGAGACGCCCTACCCGAGGAAGGTGATCCGGCTGCCGGAGATTCTGAGTCCGGAGGAGGTGTCTCGACTCATCGACGCAGCCGACAGCACGTTTCATCGCACCATGTTGATGACCCTTTATGCCACCGGAGCACGCCGCGCCGAGGCGGCTCATTTGAAGGTCTGTGACATCGACAGTCAGCGGATGGTCGTTCATATTCATGGCGGCAAGGGCAACCGGGACCGGGACGTGATGTTGAGCCCGAAGCTCCTTGATGCACTTCGCGATTATTGGCGAGGACTCCGGCGCAGGCCGACCGAGTGGCTCTTTCCTGGCAACGCATGGCACACATCCAGCCGTCCGGTAACCACCAAGGTCCTATGGATGGCCTGCCAGAGCGCCGCCGAACGTGCCGGTTTGGATAAGAAGCGTATCTACCCCCACCTGCTTCGACACTGCTTTGCCACGCATCTTCTGGAAGCCGGTACCGACCTGCGTACCATCCAGATGTTGCTCGGTCATCGTGACCTCGAAGAGACCACCATCTATCTGCATTTATCCAGCAAGCATCTCAGCGTGACGGCTAGTCCTCTGGATGCGCTTACCATCCGCGAGCAGGGAGGACGAGCAAAGCACGAATGAACCGGCCTCCTCTGGAGGTGGCCGATATTGTTCGCCATGCAGGATCGTCCTTTGTTGAACGCAGTCGCCGGTGGATCAACGGGCAACACGAAAAAGTGTTGCTGGCCATCACGCGCTGCCGCACTGCCGCGCTGGGCGGACATCGCGATCAGTGCGCGAACTGCGGACATACTGCCATCTCGTACAACTCGTGCCGCAACCGGCATTGCCCACGGTGCCAGGGCAATGCCCGCCTGCGCTGGCTTCAGGCGCGGGAACGCGAACTGCTCGCCACCCGCTATGTCCACGTCGTCTTCACGCTACCGCGAGAACTGGCCCCACTCGCGCTGCAGAACAAACGGCTGATCTACAACCTGCTGTTTCACGCCAGCGCCGAAACCCTGCTGGAGATCGCCGGCGACCCTCGCCATCTCGGCGCCGAGATCGGTTTCTTCAGCGTACTTCATACCTGGGATCAGCGGCTGCAGCATCATCCTCATGTCCACTGCGTAGTCGCCGCTGGCGGCCTCGCCCCCGGTCACGCTCACTGGATCTCATCCCGTCAATCGTTCTTCCTGCCCGTCAAGGTGCTCAGCCGTGTCTTTCGCGGCAAGTTCGTCGCTGCACTCAAGACCGCTTTCCGCGATGCCACGCTTGAGTTCCACGGCCAGCTCGCGCCGCTTGCCGATCCGCAGGCCTTCGCATCCTGGCTCAGAGTGCTGTTCCGCAAGGACTGGGTGGTCTATTCCAAGCCGCCCTTCGGTGGACCGGAACACGTGTTGCGCTATCTCGGCAACTACACTCACCGCGTTGCCATCTCCAATCACCGGCTGATTGCTCTTGCTGATGGCACAGTCACTTTCCGATGGCGCGATTCCGCTCACGGCAACCGAAAGCGGCCCATGGCACTGCCGGTCGATGAGTTCCTCCGCCGCTTCCTGCTCCACGTGTTGCCACGCGGCTTCGTCCGCATCCGCAACTTCGGCTTCCTTGCCAATCGGCGACGAGCCGAGCTTCTTCCATTGTGTTTCCGCTTGCTCCCGCATTCAGCGCAACGAACAGAGAGCGCGTCCTCGTCGGCCGCGCTCTCCACTGATTCGCTATGCTCGTGCCCCGTCTGCGGTGGAACCATGCATGTCGTCGAGCGGCTTTCCGCCGCGCAACTCTTCCTGAGGTCCCCGCCACATCCAGGCTGGTGCGCAGCATGAGGTCACATCTCCAGGCCCGAACATTCCTCGTGCAACGGCGCGCACAGTCCCTCTGTGCTTCGCTCTTCTCCGACCAGTATCTTGCGCGATGTTCCGGGCCCCGCGATGCATACTGCTACAACGCCGCGCCCTACGAATGCCCATTCGTGTTCGAGTGCATCGGTTGCAGGCGTGTCCTCGCAACTACTCAAAACCGGCTTAGGCGCATACAAATTCCATAGTCCCGGAGGGCGGCTTCCTTCAAGTCGCTGTATCCGAAGCGCCCCTGGATAGCACAACTGGAGGCAACTCTTCAGTCGTGGGCGCTTCAGATACAGCCCTATGACTATCCGGGAGTAATCCGGGAGGCTCCACTTTCTATCAGTAGGGCGTTACGCGGTCAAAGTAAGGGTTGTTAGTCGATAACATACGCTTTCGTCTAGTAAACAAGCCGAGCTGCAAGCATGAACAGATTGGCGCGTGTGTTCCCTTACCCACCATTATCGGAGTGTAATTAAACTCGCTTCGTTAGGATTCGGAATGGCGGGATCGCGCAGGTTTCAACGGCCACCCTGATTTGATTCCCGCCGTGAACCTACTGATGCAATGAGAATCCGGACGGCAAAGCTGCCTCAAGATTGATTTGTTCTCCGGTGATGGGGTGGTGGAATTTCAGAAATTGGGCGTGCAGGAAATATCCTCCATCGCCGGGGAGGCCGGGGAGATTTTCAAGAGGCTGGCCGGTTAAGCCGTACAGAGGATCGCCTACCAGGGGATGGCCGATGGATGCCAGATGGATTCTGATTTGATGAGGGCGGCCCGAATTTAGGCTTACCTCAAATGTTGTGGTGCTGGTGGTGCGTGAGATCACCTTTGCCAATGACTTTGACGGTTTGCCACTTGGGTTGGCGGCCCACACGGAACCGATGAGCGGGTGCGGTACGAGGCCGATGGGTGTGAGGATTTCGTAGGCGTCGTGCTGTGCAATGTTTTGAGCCAGCGCCCGGTAGATTTTTTGAATTTTGGGTGTGTTCCAGTTTGCGAATAGATTAGAGGCCGCCTGCGGTGTTTTGGCGAAGAGGACGATGCCGGTGGTGGCTCGGCCCAACCGGTGGACAGGGTTTGCGTTGGGGGTTTGCTTTTGCACCAGGCGCAGGAGGGTGTTTTCCATGAAGCCGCCGCCGGGGAGGGTGGGCAGCCCGCTGGGTTTGTTGACGGCCAACAGATGGGGGTCTTCAAACAGGACTTCGAAGTGCTGAGGGGAGTCTGGTTCGATCCAGGGTGGACGGTTCCAGACAAGGGTTTGGCCTGAAGTGACCGATTCGCTTCCGGTGGCGGTGACGCCGTTGAGGGTGACTTCGCCGTTGTTCAGTTTTTGTTGCCAGGCTTGTGGGGTTGAGTGGGGGTAAAGGCTTGCCAAGTGGGAGAGCAGGGTTTGTCCATGGTATTTGCTGCTGATGATTGTGGTGTAGGCATAGCCCCGGTTGAGCATGTAGTTTGAGTGTAAGCTATGGCATCTGCGGCAGGAGTTGCTGGGGTTCGAGCGACACTGGATTTAGGCAGCAAGAGCTCTAAATGCGTCCAGTGTGGGGAGCCAGATTCCGCGCGGATCACGGGCTACGTCCCCTGTTCCAAAGACACATGTTTTTGGAGTGGTGGTAGGCGCTCCGCCTGTATCTGCAAATTGAACGACTTGCGGGCCCGCTGAATGGATGGTTTTCGGAACGCTCCCGGGAAGAACCGTATCGGTACTTCGTATCGCGCGGCCCAGCGGTGTTTGCAAAGTGCCCGCTGAGCTTACGTCCCGCAGAAGGTCTGGCAGACGCGCTCCTCGGGGCGGGCGGGCGTGGCATACCTCTCCAGGTTCGGCCTGTCCTCGTACGGGCGTGAGACGACGTCCAGCAACTCCTCGAACGGATAGAAGTCATTTCTCTGGATGGCAGCCTGAAGTGCCGCTTCCACCAGGTGGTTGCGTGGGATGAAGACCGGATTTGCCGAACGCATGGCTGCAGCGCGTGCCTGCGCTGAGTGCGATTCTTCGGTCAGGCGCCGGCGCCATGCGGAAGCCCACGAGTCAAAATCGTCGGGGCTGGTGAACAGTGCGCGTACTCCTGCGTCGCCTTCCGGTCCTTCTGCGGCATCGCCCAGTCGGCGGAACGTCAGGGTGAAGTCGGCCTGATTAGCGGACATGCGCTCCAGCAGGTCCTCAGCAAGCTTCGCATCGCCCACACGCTCTGTGATGAGACCGAGCTTGCGCCGCAAACCGGCGTAGCGAGCCGCCTCGAACTGCGGCACAAACGCGGCGAGGGCTTCGTTTCCCGAGGCCAACGCGGCCTCTTCGCTTCCCGTTTCCTGCAGCAGAACAGGCAGCAATGCCTCGGCGAGCCGCGTCAGGTTCCAGTGTGCGGCGGCGGGCTGGTTGCAATAGGCGTAGCGTCCCTGACGGTCGATGGAGCTGAACACCGTGGCCGGATCGTAGGCCTCCATGAAGGCGCAAGGACCGTAGTCGATCGTCTCCCCGGAGATGGAGGTGTTATCAGTGTTCATCACGCCATGGATGAAGCCGAGGAGCATCCACTGCGCGACCAGCCGCGCCTGCCTTGCGATCACACCATCCAGCAGTGCCCGGTACGGTTGCTTCGCCAGCGCAGCCTCGGGGTAGTGCCGGGCGATGGCATAGTCGGCAAGAGTGCGAATCGCTTCCGTGTCGCTGCGTGCCGCAAAATACTGGAAGGTCCCTACGCGGAGATGGCTCGCTGCGACCCGGGTCAGGACGGCTCCCGGCAGTGGCGTCTCGCGAAACACCGGCTCTCCCGTCGTTACTGCAGCCAGGGCGCGGGTCGTCGGCACGCCGAGGGCCGCCATGGCCTCGCTCACGATGTACTCGCGCAAGACCGGACCGAGCGCGGCTCTGCCGTCGCCGCGACGGGAGAATGGAGTCGGTCCGGACCCCTTGAGCTGGATGTCGTAGCGTGCACCATCGCGAGCGATCACTTCTCCCAGCAGAATGGCGCGGCCGTCCCCGAGTTGAGGCACGAAATAGCCGAACTGGTGGCCGGCATAGGCTTGCGCCAGAGGCTCGGATCCCTCGGCCACGCGGTTGCCGGCCAGGATCTCCGCGCCGCGTGCGCTCGCCAGAACGTCCGGGTCCAGCCCCAGGTCGCGGGCCAGCTCCACATTCAGCCGAACCAGACGCGGGGCCGCCACCGGAGTCGGGTCCAGGCGGGCGTAAAAGTGTTCCGGCAACCGCGCATAGGTGTTCTGGAAGCGGAAGCGGATAATTTGACGCTCCGCTTCGGTGGTGGCCGCCGGCGCGGTCAGGGAGTGATCCGATGATTCCATGCTCCATTGGATGTGGGCGTCTTGTTTTCGTCGCGGCCCGGGTGCGGGCGTTCGCTTTAGGAAATCGATGACCTATGGCGGGACAACCTTGGCGTGGACGGCAGCGGAGGCTTCGGGCTTCCGCCGCGCGCCTCAGAACCGGAGTGGATTGTGTTTCGCGGCGGGGTGGATGACGTCATCTACCCCGGAGAGACCCGACTGATCGGCAAGCTCATTCAGAAGGCCGTCCAAAAGGGGGTCGCGGTATTCCTCCCAAGCTCGGCCCGGGGCAAGTCGCCAGCGGCTTCACTCAAGCCGAACGACTGTTCGCCTGCGAGGCCCTGGACCTCGAGTACGGGATCTCAGCAGAAGGAACCGCAACCCATTCTGGGATATACCAACTTGCCGAGGACTCGCTCACACTTACGGTCCGAGTTCGATAGATAATGCGAAGTCGGTTCGTGGCAAGGTCTTCCAGATTGCTCGGCCCTGCGGGTGGATGACGGGCAATCCGGAAGTTATGCCTCGCTCGAAGCCAGTTGCCGTTTTCGGGGAACTACAAGCTTTGCCGCGCAAATCGGCACTAATGCGGGTGCCCGATCTGCAGGACGATCTTGCCGGCCTTGTGTGGTGCGCCCGCAAGCATGGCCTGCGCCTGGCGCGCCTCGGAAAGCGGCAGGACTGAGCCCACACGCGCTGTGATTCTGCCCGCCTCAAACAATGGTGTGAGCGTCCGCAGGCGCGCGGTGGTCACCTCAGCGTAGAAGAAGATGGCCCCGGCCGGCAGCGGCTGCGTGGAGACCGAGGTGACGAGTTTGCCGCCGGGTTTCAACGCAGCGACGCAGCGCTGAAATGTATTGCCCCCGACCGTGTCGAGGATGACATCCACCTGCGGTAGGTCCCGCTCGAAGGCGGGCTTGCTCGAGTCGATGATGGATTTGACGCCCAAGGAATGGAGCAGGTCCTGGTTTGCGCGGTGGGCGATGGCAACTACGTGGATCCCGGCGTCTACGGCCATCTGTACGGCGTAGGCCCCGACGTTCCCGGCAGCTCCGACGACCATTACGGTTTGACCCCGAGTCGCCTGTCCATACTGTAAGAGCATTTGCCAGGCGGTCACGGCGATGACGGGAGCCGATGCTGCCTCGACGTAATTCAGCGACTGCGGTTTGCGGGCGATCATCTCGGCCATGGCTACGGCGAACTCGGCCTGGGCGCCACAGAACTGCGGGTTGGTGGCGCCATAGACTTCGTCGGCCGGCGCGAAGTCAGTAACGCCGGGGCCGACCTGCTCGACGACACCGGAGAGGTCCGAACCGAGGGTGATCGGAGGTTGGGGGCTGACCTTGCTCTTACCCTCACGGATGATCGCGTCCCAGGCAGCGACGCCTGCAGCCATCACGCGCACCAGAACTTCGCCAGGACCCGGCGACGGCATCGGCACATCCTCGACCACTACGACATCGGGCGGCCCGAAGCTATGAATTCTGGCTGCTTTCATGGCTCATTCCTCCTCACCTTGAAGATGCTTGAAAGCCATCGGAGATTTCCGGCTCTACTCACGCGGGCCGAAGACCTCGCGCAACACGACATTGAGGTCATCGAGTGCTCGCGCGCAGTCACCCGTAAAGCTAGAGCCATCCATGATAGCGAGCGTTCTGGGTTTTAGGTTGGCGAGCTTTTTCAAGTTCTGCTCGGTGAGTGGTGCGTAGGGCAAATATTTGGGACGAGCGCTAACCGTACTTGAGCTCGCTGCTCTGTCCGACCTCGATAATGTAACCGTCAGGATCGCGGATGTAGCAGCGAATCTCGCCGTACTTGGGCAGCCAGACCTCACCGTTCACACGCTCCTGTTCAACAATCAGGTCTGAGCCCGTCTTGACGGAACCCAACAGTCCGCCCGCGACCCTGTAATTGTCGATCAGGCGGGCCTCCAGTCGCGCCACCTCTACGTCCTGCACATCGATCCAAACGGTTCCGCCCAACTTTGGCGAGACTTTCGGCACGGGTGTGCGGCTTAAACTGAGGGTTTGGCTCGAAGTCATAGACCAACGCCTCACGGCCTCTGTACGTTTCGTAGCGCCCGTTCTTCATCACCGTGGCGTGCAGGATATGGTCGATTCGCACCTCATCAGGATTCTCATCTTGGCTTGCGTGCTTTTCGGCGAGTTCTCGATCCTTCTTTATCTCCTCGTCGACGCGCTGTCCTTCCTTTTGGGCCTCGTGCTCGTCCAGCGGTTTACCCTCCTTGCTCACTTGGCGAGTGATGGGGTAGCCGCTGTCGAAGAACAACTCGTAGCCTTTCGTCTCCGTTTTCTTCACCACCCCCTTGCTGTCGAGGGCGCGGGTCTCCTCGGTAAACTCGCAGATATAGTCCTTGCGCCGCTCCTCAAGCTGTTTTTGATTGGACTTCAGGCGGCGAACCAGTTCAACAGGATCCGGCAGGGAGCGAGACGCCGCCGGGGAAGGAGCTGACTCCACCGACTGGCTGGCGGGGCCGGGAGGATCCGCTGCCCGCGCCTCTTGTGCACAGGCTATTGCGGCGACCAGGAACAACGACGAGATCCATGCCAGCTTCATGTGAGGATGATGACGTAAAGGCGATAGCAAGGCAACTTGGACGTGGTATCGGATACGTAGTCCGCATCGGAGTTATCGTTCCCGGAGAATATCGCAACAAGCGTTACGTGCGATCGAGCAGCGGTATGTGCGAGAGTGGAAGTATGGCGCAGACAATGATTGCGGAGAGCCGGGGACGATTAGTCTTGGGGTATGCTGCATGCGGGCTGGCCGGATGCCTGTGGGGCACGGGGTTCTTCTTCGGCAAGACCGCGCTGACGGAGATGGGGGTAGCGCACATGGTGCTCTATCGCTTCCTGTTTGCCTGTGTGGCTATGGTGCCGCTGGTGTGGCGGCATCCTGCACGGCTGAGTGGATCGGAATGGCGGGTGTTGCTGCTAGCCTCATTCCTGGGCGTGCCGGGGGAGTTTCTGGTTCAGTTTTATGGGTTGTCGCTGACCACCGTGTCACATGCCGCGTTGATGGTGGGTACCATGCCGGTGCTGCTGGCTTTGGCCGCTTCGCTGTTTGCGCACGAGCGGCTGGACGCTGTGGGCTGGGTGGCGCTGGTCGGCTCGACCATAGGCGTGGCGCTGATCGTGCTGGGCGGGACACCCTCCACATCCGATGGGCGTGGCCCAAGCATTGTGGGCGATCTGCTGGTGGTGCTGTCCCTGGTAATCGCGCTGGGATGGATTTTACTGAACAAGCAGCTGATGCAGCAGCATCCGCCGGTGGTGGTGACGGCCTACGGACTGTTGAGCGGAACGGTCATGCTTGCGGGGGTAGTCCTGGCAACGCGCGGGACGCTTCCAGTCCGCGGAGTTAGTGGGCGGGTGTGGCTGGCGCTGGCGGCCAGCGGCGTGCTGTGCACCGCGTCCACCACCTTACTGTGGAATTGGGGCATCCATCGTGTACCCGCGTCTCGTGCCGGGATCTTCCTGAATCTGGAGCCGGCGCTGGGGTCGATTCTGGGAGTCCAGTTTTTGGGCGACAAACTCGGGCCCTGGGCGTGGGTGGGCGGGGGACTGATTGTGTCGGCTGCCGTCACACTGACGACCCGCGGCCACGTTGAAGCCGCCGCGATTCTGGAATAGTGAATCTGCCCTGCGAATTCGAAGCTCAGTCCCCGATCATCAGTTCCCCCGCCACAAGCGTTAACGGCGAGATCCTCTGCTGTGATTCCCAGCCCGCATAGACTTCGCGTGGGATTTCTTCCGGTGATGTTTTACGGGCGGACGAAGTACAGCTTGCACCCGGCGTTCTGCCTGTCCTGGATATTCGGCATAATCCGGGTCGAACATGGCGATCACGGATATGGCACGGCTGGTATAGCGTTTAGCCCACTGACTTTCGATGAGGCTTCGTTCTACAGCTCTCCAGCGCTCGTCCTGGCTTTCAGTACTGACCTCAGGCAGCGCCACGCCTTGGAAGCCAGGGGCTCTGTTTAGGGCGCTGAGAAACTGATCGAACTCTTCAAGGTTCACGCCCATCTGATACACGAGTTGGCTGAGTGCCATTTGCTGCGAAGCGGTCAGCTGATCAAAATCGCGGCAATAGGCTCGGGCATTGTGGACGGCCTGGATGGCAGAGATGCGCAGCAGGCTCATGGCCTCTTCTTCCGTGATCTGCGGAGGAAGTCGGCGAGCTCTGATCCGTTTGCGATAGTTCTTCTTTTTCCATGTTTTGAGGTTACGGGCAAACTGGCCGAGGATGAGTTGCAGGCGTTCCGGAGCAAGCCCGGCAGCTTGCCAGAGTTGCGTTGAGGACGGTTCGAGGAACGTGTGTGGGTTTGCAGGGTCGCTCTGGATGTGCTCGCGCGCAGGAACATCGAGACTGAATCCCGCACCGATGAGCGGGCAGCTCGTCTTTGGGTCGGGATAGGCCGCCAGCACCCAGCCTTCATGTCTTTTGTCCCGGAGGACCTTCATCAGGGTTTCCAAGCTGAACTTGGGGTCGGAATCTTCGGAATCAAATAGGGGACGGAGCGCGGGTCTAGGTGCAGGTGCGGGTGAGGAATGGGTCGAAGGCGAAGGCGGAGACTGCGTTTGAGGTGATGGTTCCGGATTCGCAGATTGGGGACTTTGCCCCATTGCTTTGCGCCCAGAGGTCGCTATAGCGAATACAAGTGTCACGGCTAAAATACGTTGGCGTGTCATCCTCATATTTCCCATGGGCTGCTGACTCAATCGAATAGGCAGCAAGAAATTACACACTAACGGAAATTCTCTTGAACAGAGTAGCGCATTCGCTAAGCCACCAGATGAAAGCTGTTCGGCAGTACTCCAGGTTGCCCCAGAGAAGAAAAACGGGGCGCGAATTACCAATTTACTTGGCGCATCCGCCCAAGGATGACCGCGCTGTAGCTGTTCATACGCCCGGGCCGTCGCTTCAGGGGAGCTGGCAGAATCGAGGCAAGCCGTGCCGCCTGCTCCCGGTCGACATGCCGGGCGGCGGTACTGTCGTAGTAGCGGCACGCCGAGTCCGCACCATAAATACCAGGGCCCCATTCGACTACGTTGAGGTAAAGCTCAAGAATGCGCTGCTTGCCAAGGACGAATTCGGCCACCGGTACCAGTGTGGCCTCCGCCCCCTTGCGGAGGAACGATCGGCCCGTTCCAAAGAACAGGTTTTTCACGAGTTGCTGCGTGAGGGTCGAACCTCCCCGAATGCGACCGCCTTCCATATCTTCTTCGGCGGCGAGTTGGACCGCGTGCCAATCGAAGCCATGGTGCTGGTAGAAGCGAGCGTCCTCCGCGGAGATGACAGCGTGCTGGAGCTCTGGCGAAATCTGGCTGAGCGGAATAAATTTGTAGCGCTTTTGATACGGCGTGTGGTGAATCCAGGCCTGCACGCGGCGCTGGATGTGCACTGCAGTGGTCGGTGGATTGATCCATCGGGCAGCCACAAGGAGCAGCGCGGCAAGCAACCAGAGCAGCAACGCACCGATGATAAGCCGGCGCACAAACGCTTGGAGAAGACCCTTCCAACTCGGGGTCATGGTGTGTTTGGCCTTGGAGTCACATCTCCAGAATAGCAGCCCGGGTAGGGTTGCCGCTTATTGCTGATCCTCTGACTTCATAGGTGTTGCCGACGTGACGCGATCAAACAGTGCTGCAGACTTCATGCGCTTGCAGTGTTCCGCGAAGTTCGGGCGCGGTCCTTTCCAATGGAGGTCCTCCACCGAGTCGAAAACGGGTACATCCAGTCGCAGTGTTGCAAGTGTGCGAAACAGCAAGGCGTCATTCCAACCGTTCAGCAGCGATTCAGACAGTAAGCGGGCTCTTCTGATTGATGGATGCCAGGCTCGCCAGTCCCTCGGAATGTCTTCGAGGTGAGGATACTGGGATAAAGTGAGAGCGGCGGACTTGGTTCCCCAGCCCGGCAATCCCGGGAAGCCATCGGCACTGTCCCCGACCACCGCCAGGTAGTCAGGGATCGATGAGGGCATCACTCCAAACTTCGCCACGACACCGGCTTCATCCCGCACGACATTGCGCATGCGGTCCAACTGAACAACTCGCGTACCAGAAACACACTGGCCGAGATCTTTGTCCGGTGTACAAATGAACACCTGCCCCACACGTTCATCCTGCGCAGCTCTGTAGGCGGCGGAGGCGAGTGCATCATCGGCCTCGTAGTAGACCATGGGCCACACAGCCAGTCCCATTGCTTCCAGCGCTTCCTCCAGAATAGGGAACTGAGAGAGCAACTCCCGAGGTACGCCTTCGCTGGTCTTGTATCGGGGATAGAGGTCATTGCGAAACGACTCCACGACATGATCGGTTGCGACCCCAATACGGGTTGCCCCGTGTTCGATCATCGACAGGACGGAGGTCAGGACTCCTCGGACGGCGCCGATCTCCTGTCCGCTAACATCTGCCGCCGCAGGCACAGCGAAGAAGTGCCGGAACAATTCATATGTCCCGTCAATCAAGTGCACGTCCATGCGGCTCCGATCAGAGGTCTGCAAGCGATGTTACACGATCCAATGAAGCCATCGACAGAATCCCGCAGCGACGGTGTGGCGCTCTCCGACCAAGGCAAGTCGCCCCTGGCAAATGCCACAGATCGCAGCACTACAGCTGCCATGCCCGTAGGAATTGAAGAGGTTAGGTAGTGGCGACATTGGAATGCTGCGAGTTGTGCATGATTATCCTGCCACCAACATCGATGCCGTGCGGTGTAAACCTGCCATCTCTGCAGTGAGAATCTGCCACTCTGGAAACAGTGCCTAAAGAGTTACTGACGAGTCGGCGACCATCCGCCCAGGACCTCACATCGTTGTTTCCCCGAAGCCGGTGTCTGAACCCAAGCCGAACCTTGAGAGTCGGAAATCGCGTGCACCTTCACAGGTTCTAAGCTTCCCAGCTTTATGCAGAATTTCCAGGGCTTCGTGTGTTTTCCCTTCAGCCCACAACATATTCGAGAGGTAGATGGTGAACCCTGAATAGGAAAGAGGGGCAGCCCAACACGCCGAATGTGCATGGCAGCCGTATGTCACTAATACGGGTTCATGCCTCAACAATTTTGTTGCGAATGGCGTACCGCACGAGTTCGCTTGCCGAATGCAGTTTTAGCTTATGCATGACACTGGCACGATGCGCCTCCACGGTCTTCACACTGACTCCTAACGCAGAAGCTACCTCCTTGTTACTCTTCCCTTCACTCACAAGCTGGATTACTTCACGCTCTCGAGAAGTAAGGGAAGCCGCGGGAACTTTGTTTTCTGCTGCTTCTTGTCGGACGTACCGGTCCAAAACAAACTCCGCGACCTGGGGCGTTAAGTAAGGTTTATGAGCTCGTAGGGCTTCGACCGCTAGGACCAGCTCGTGATCGGCATCCGATTTCAGCACCACGCCGCGAGCGCCGGCGCGCAACGCCTCGCCCGCCACCGCCTCGGAGCTGTGCATCGTTAGAATCAGCACCTCGGTGTGCGGGGCATCTTTCAGAATCTGCCGCGTTGCTTCCAGGCCGTTGAGTTCTGGCATCGTGACATCGAGTACCACCACGTCTGGCTTCAGGCGCTTCACCTCTTCAACCGCTTCGCGCCCGTTGGCGACTTCACCGCAGACTTCCCACCCCGGCTGCGATTCCAGAATTGCGCGCACGCCTCGCCGGACAACGGCGTGATCATCGGCTATCAAGATGCGGAGCATTCCCATTAGCTTACTCGGTGGAGTGGGAGTATCACTGTGATTTGTGTCCCATGGCTGCTGGAGTGAATTTCCAACTGTCCTCCCAACTGTATTACTCGCTCTCGTATTCCAGCCAGGCCCACCCCTGCGTAACCGAGGGCATGCGCGGCGGGCATGCCCTCGCCTTCGTCTTCCACTTCGACACGTAAATTGTTGCCTTCGCGAACAACCCTGATCCATGCCTTAGCGCTTCCCGAGTGGCGATGAATGTTGCTAAGACACTCCTGAACAATGCGGAATACCGCTATTTCGATTTGTTCGGGCATCCGCTCGAGGTCAGGCGGGACGTCGAGTTGGACGTTAATCCCGCTCCTTTCGGCAAAACCCGTCGCGTACCATCGCAAACCCGGCGCCAGTCCTCCCTCCTCCAACAGCGGCGGATGCAGTACGTAAGAGAGTGTGCGTATTTCCTTTATCGCCTCGTCGGTCAGCAGGACACTCTCCACGAGAACGTCTCTGGCGCTTGCGTCTCCGGTAATTAATCGACCGATTTTTGCCAGGTTCATCTTCAACGCCGCCAGGCTTTGCGCCACGGTTTCGTGCAATTGTCTGGCAATGCGCCGTCGCTCTTCGTCCTGCGAACGGAACACGCGCGCAGAAAGTTCCTGCGTGAACCGCAACTCTTGCGCCTGGGCGTAGAAACGGCGATCGACGAACGAAGTTAAGACGGCCAGGCTCTGAACCATAATGGCAACAACACCGATCCCTGCGGCGCCGAGCGTGGTGATGTTCGCCGCATGGGATAGGTCTGGAGCAACCGCGGAGCGCAGGAAGGTAGTCCCGGCCATGGCGGTGTAATGCATGGCGGCGATGCCGGCGCCCAACAGTACCCCGCCGAGAATCTTCCACCACCCAGTCACCCCCGTGGGGTTCCGAAACTTAAATGCGAGCCAGAGCCCGGCAACAGAATGCCCAATCGCAAGAAGCACGGAGAGTGTGACGATGCCGGGGTTAAACATGCAGTCACCGGTGAACCGCATTGCGTCCATGGCGACGTAGTGCAGCCCAGCGATGCCGGATCCTTCAGCGATCCCGCCGACGAAGATGTTGACCCAACCCGCATTCGGCCGAGTCAGCACATACCACGCAAACCCAGAGGCGGCAGCAGCAATCAGGAAGGACGCCAGCGTGGTGGGCCAGTCGTAGGTCACGGGGACTGGCAAGTGGAACGCCAGCATCCCGGTATAGTGCATCGCCCAAATGCCGATTCCCATCACCACGGTTCCGCCGGCCCACCATGCGAAACGAACCCACCCGCGCGCGGCAGTCACGCGTCCCGCCAGATCCAAGGCAGCATAGGCTGAGGAGATGGCGACCGTGACCGACATGGCCACCTGACCATAGTCGTACGAGCCGTTCATCACTTCGCCTGAGGAGACCATCGTTCATCCTCCTCGCAACCACGACCGCAGACGCACGTTGTTCAGAGTGAAAGGTTATTAAACGCGGATGACTAGGTTAGTTGCGCGCTTCGCGAAGTCAGTTGTAGGCAATTAGGGTTCAAAGTCCTCAATATTCGGGTTTTCCCGAATATCTCTTGGTGCGGAGCCGCTCTATCATCAGTAGCAGATCGGAAGTGGGTGTGTTTCTGCAAGAGCGATCTCATCTGTCCTATCGCGACATCAATGGCCTGGCCCAATGACAAATCACAACACATCCACTGAGCAGCAAACAAATGCACTGCAAGCCTTGGCGGAATGCGAGGAGCGGTATCGCAACCTGGTCGAAGCATCACCAGATGCGATCTTCGTGCACCAGGAAGAAAGAATCGCTTTTGCCAACGCCAGCACCTTAATTCTCCTGTTGGCTCGCGAGCCGGAAGACCTTCTCGGAAAGAGTATTACGAAAATCATTCATCCGGACTTCCTGGCTGCGTTCCGGCAGCAAAACCAGTTGTGTTTGCGCACCGGGATCGCTGCCTATCCGATGGAGCAGCTGCTCACTCGATTGGATGGTTCGTTGGTCGAAATAGAAGCGGTTGCGATTCCCTGTATGTGGAACGGCGCACCGGCCGTTGAGGTCGTCGCACGCGACATCACCGAACGGAAGCGTGCCGAACGAACGGCTCTCGAATGGCAGAAACGCCTCGAACTGGCGGAGAAGGCTGCCCTCCGGATCGGGCTATGGGAATGGTACATCCGCGAAGACAAGCTCATCTGCTCAGATGAAACGTGTCGCCAATTCGGCTACACGCGCAACAATCTTACGGGGACTGGGGACGATTTTCGCTCGCGGCTTCATCCTGAAGACCGACCTGGAATCGAAGCCGCCGTCCAGGCAGTGTTGGATGGAGGCTTGACTTACGAGGAGCAGTTCCGGGTGATTCGGCCTGATGGTAGCACGTGCTGGCTGGACGCGCGGGGAACACTGGTTCGCGATGAACCAACTCGGATGATCGGGATCTCGATTGATATTACCCATTTAAAGCAGGCCGAGGAGTCTCTCGCGGAGAGCGAGGAAAAGTACCGCCTGCTGCTGAACTCAACCGCGGAGGGCATCTACGGACTGGACATGGAGGGCCGGTGTACTTTCTGCAATCCCGCTGCGGCACGTTGGTTCGGCTACCGGCATCCGGAAGATTTGTTAGGAAAGAACGTCCACCGGGAGCATCATCACACGCGGCCGGATGGCACTCCATATCCCGAATGCGAATGCAAGATTTTTCAAGCGTTTCGCGAAGGGAAGGGGACGCACGTCGATGATGAACTTTTCTTTCGTGTGGATGGAAGCAGCTTTCCGTGCGAGTACCGGTCCTATCCCGTCCGGCGCGGCAACGAACTTGTGGGCGCGGTGGTAACGTTGCTGGACATTACGGACCGGCGGCTCGCGGAAGATCGACTGCGCTGGTCCGAGGCAAACTATCGCTCGATCGTCGAAACGGCACCTTATGGAATTTACCGCTCAACTCTGGACGGGCGTTTTCTGATGGCGAATCCGGCGCTGGTCGCAATGCTAGGCTACAACTCCGAAAGCGAGTTGCTTTCATTGCGCATGACATGCGATCTGTACCTCGTCCCTGAGGAGCGAGCGCGATTCATAACCCATGTGCTCGAGACCGGGCACGCCGAACAGGTCGAGATCGAGTGGAAACACAAAGATGGCCGCACCATCACCGTACGCAATACCGCGATACCCGTGCGGGACAACAGCGGCGAGGTGGAGGCGTTTCTGGGTTTCGCTGAGAACGTGACCGAACGCAAGACCCTCGAAAAGCAATTCTCCCAGGCCCAGAAGATGGAGGCCGTGGGGCGGCTTGCCGGCGGGGTTGCTCATGACTTTAACAACGTGCTGATGATCGTTAGCACCTACGCCGAATTGATCCTTCAGCATGGAGTCAATGATGAAGCAATCAAGCGTTATGCCGATCAGATTCACCAAGCTGCTTTGAAAGCGGCGTCAATCCCCAAGCAGCTTTTGGCCTTTAGCCGGCAGCAAGAGCTGAAGCCTGAGGTTTTGGATATTAACAGTATAGTGAAATCCCTCGGCGAGATCCTTCCGAAGCTTCTGGGTAAAGGCATCGAATTCATAACCGCATTCGATGCCACACTTGACCGCGTAAAGGTTGATCGTGGACAGATGGAGCAGATTATCATGAATCTGGCCGTCAACGCTCGGGATGCCATGCCGAAAGGCGGCCGTTTTGTGATTGAAACTAAGAATGTGGAAGTAGACGCCGTTTATGCAGAGGGACATCTCCCGATGGTCCCCGGAGGTTACGTCATGCTCTCCGTCGCCGACACCGGAATAGGGATGGATGCCAAAACGAAATCGCACATATTCGAACCCTTCTTTACTACCAAGGAACGGGACAAAGGAACAGGGCTCGGCTTGGCCGCTGTCTATGGCATTGTGAAACAAAGTGGCGGGTTTGTTTGGGTGAACAGCGAGCCGGGGGGCGGCACAATGTTCCATGTGTACCTCCCTCCAGTCAGGCCCTCTGCTCAGCCCGCAGAAGCCGGGGGCAGGTGAGGAATCTATGTCTCCAGTATGTCTCCAGAAAATACACGTCTCGTCGCACCCGTATAAACAGTGGTGAATGCTGAGATCTCAAGTTTCTGCATCGGAAAATAGAACGGCTTCCAGCTTCTCAAAATCCTTTCCAGTCTACATGCGTACGTGTCGTACTCTTGACCGGTACACAGGTCTACGTGTACACATGTAGATGTGAAAACCATAGCGGTCATAGCTCAAAAGGGCGGTGCCGGTAAGACCACCCTCGCGATCCACCTGGCGGTCGGGGCAGAGCGGGACGATAAAACCGCAGCCGTCATTGACCTTGATCCTCAAGCAAGCGCTGCTACCTGGAGCGACGTTCGCGAAGGGGAAACCCCGGCGGTTGTGTCCGCGCAACCGAACCGCCTTTCTATCGTTCTGCAGGAAGCCGAGCGAGGTGGCGCCGAGTTTGCCATCATCGATACTTCCCCCAATTCCGAATCCGCATCTCTCGCGGCAGCGCGGGCGGCTGATTTAGTTCTGATTCCGTGCCGCCCCCATCTGTTCGACCTGCAGGCCATCAGTACAACGATCGAACTTGCCAGAATAGCGCACAAGCCATTTGCTGTAGTGCTTAACGCCGTTCCCGCCCAAGGCAGGCTGGGCCAGGAAACCGCCGCAGTCCTTCAACGGCTCAGCGTAACTACCGCACCTGTCCAACTCGGCCACAGGGCCGCCTATTATCACTGTTTGACCAGAGGGCAGGTTGCATCGGAATACGATCCACTTGGCAAAGCGGCAGAAGAAGCCTTTGCACTTTATCGCTGGGTGAAGGCGCAGTTGGAATTGCAATCGCAACCCTTAACCGAGCTGCATGTTGGCGTGTAGCCGTGTATGGTAGTAGGCATGTATGAGTGTGTACATGTGTACGAATGAGAAAAACGCTTATGTCTAAACCGTCACTCCAGGAAGCGATGAGCCGTGCGGCTCATCGCAAGCCATATGGCCGCGCTCCCCAACTGCCACATGCCGGGGTAGTACAGCAACCCACGGCTGCAACCGAAAAATCGCCATCAAGGCCCAAGAGCAGGATAGGGAAGAAGGTAATCAGCGGATTCTTTGAGAAAGAAGCATCCCGCCAGCTCTCAAAGCTAGCCATAGATCAGGACCGTACCAACGAAGATCTGTTGCGCGAGGCGATTAACGACCTGTTTGCGAAGTATCATCTGCCAAGTATTGCGTAGTTGTTTGGTTGTTTACTTGGAATACATCCGCAAGGCGGCGTTCCGAAAGGTTTGAAGCGGCTGTGTCCACGCACGTGTCCACCGCTGAAGGCGATAGAGCGCGAAGGCCGCATAAGACTGCCGCTCGAACTAACCATCTGCATCGAAAAATAGAAAAAGGCCCACGGCGGAGAAGCGTCACACGGCTCTGTGCGGTACGTCACGGAGCGCTTCGCCGAATGCTGTAAAAGTGATTGGCACTCAGAGCGGCCATGAGGATGGCAGACGCTCTGCAAGGGGTGCGCGTGGCTAAATTCAAGGATGCCGAACATCTGGTCCGGCTGGCGGTAGTGTTCGCGGTGGTGCTGCTGGTGTTCGTTTTGATTCGGGCACACTTTATTCCCAAGAGCTTTGGAGAGTATGGCCACTATCGCGGAGATGCGCTGGCCGAGCTTTCCTCCAAACCAATGCACTATGCCGGTCACCAGGCCTGTGAAGACTGCCACAGCGACGAGGCGACCATGAAGAAAGCGGGCATGCATGCGGGCGTGAACTGCGAGGCCTGCCACGGCCCGCTCGCCAAGCACGTCGAGGATCCGGCTTCGGTGGTGCCGCAGCTGCCCGATACGGCTGTGATCTGCGCGCGCTGCCATGAAGCGAACATCGCCAAGCCAAAAGACTTCCCGCAGGTTGTAAGCGCCGAGCACTCGGGCGGAGCGGTCTGCAAGAGCTGTCATCAGCCGCACAGTCCGCTGCTCAACCCCACTAAGCAATGCAGGCTCGGCGGGGGCCCCGCAGCCCGCAAATGTTGGAGGCAAGCAATCATGATTACGCGACGCAAATTGCTTGTGCTGTTTCCCGCCGCGGCCCTGGCCTGGGAGTATGTGCTGGCCGGGACGCCGGAGAGTGCGCCCGGCTACGACCGCAACCAACACTGGTGGGGCATGCTGCTCGATATCGACAAGTGCATCGGCTGCGGCAGCTGCGTGCGCGCCTGCGCCAATGAGAACGACGTTCCCGAGGGATTTTTCCGCACCTGGGTGGAGCGCTACCACGTTGCGGACTGGCAGCAGGAGACTGCCGCAGGTGGACTCGCCGAACGGCGGCAAGAATGGTTTTCCTCCCAGCACGGCGACGGGCGGCAAGAACTTCTTTGTCCCCAAATTGTGCAACCACTGTGCGCACTCGCCCTGCACACAGGTCTGTCCGGTGGGCGCCACGTTTGAAAGCCCCGACGGAGTGGTGCTGGTGGATTCGACCTACTGCGTGGGCTGCCGCTACTGCATCCAGGCGTGTCCCTACGGCTGCCGCTTCCTGCATCCCACGCAGGCGCACGGCGGAGAAGTGCACGCTGTGCTACCACCGCATCACCAAGGGGCTGACCACGGCGTGTTGCGAGAACTGCCCCACGGGCGCGCGGCAGCTGGTGGACCTGAAGAACCCGAACGATCCGATCCACGAATTTGTGAAGACCCACAGCGTGGAGGTGCTGAAGCCCTATCTGGCCACGGGCGCCAAGGCCATCTACCACGACCTGGATGGATCGTTCGCTACGGTGCGCTAAGGAGATTGCGATGATGGTTCCTGTCGATGGCTTCATGTATCCGAATGAGGTCGAGCTGCAGTGGAGCGTGCTGATTGTGGTCTATCCGTTTGTGACCGGGCTGGTGGCCGGCGCGTTCATTCTGGCGTCGCTGGAGCGCATCTTCCATGTCGAGGCGGTGAAGCCCACCTACCGGCTGGCGCTGCTGACGGCGCTGGCGTTCCTGCTTGTGGCGCCGATGCCGCTGCAACTGCACCTGGGGCACCCGGAGCGTTCGCTGGAGATGTTCCTGACGCCGCACAAGACTTCGCCGATGGCCATGTTCGGCTTCGTGTATCTGTGGTATCTGATGGCGGTGCTTCTGCTGGAGGTCTGGCTGGACTTCCGGCGTGACATCGTGCTGATGTCGCAGAGCACCACCGGCTGGCGGCGCCTGCTCTACCGCGCGCTGACGCTGGGCTCCAGCAACATCAGCGAAGGCGCGCTGCGGGTGGATGAACGCGTGGGCTGGGTGATTACGCTGATCGGCATTCCGTCGGCCTTCCTGCTGCATGGCTACGTGGGCTTTATCTTCGGCACGGTCAAGGCGAATCCGTGGTGGTCATCGCCGCTGATGCCGGTGGTCTTCATCTTTTCGGCCATGGTGAGCGGCATTGCGATGGTGATGCTGGTGTACATGGCGATGATGAAGATCCGCAAACAGACGATCGACATGCGCTGCGTGGATACCATCGCACAGTACCTGCTGTACACCTTCATCATCGACTTCGCCCTGGAGATGCTGGATCTGATTCACCGCATTTCCGTAGCGGACGAGTCGTTCCGCTCGCTGGATTTCCTGCTGCACACTAGGCTGTTCTTCTCGCAGATCGTGCTGCAGATCATCGTGGGAACGGTAGTGCCGATCCTGACCATCGGCCTGATCCAGATTTTCCCTGTCCCGGAGAAGCTGCGGCGGCTGGCCTATGGGGTGTGCGGATGCCTGACCATCATCGGCATCTTTGCCATGCGCTGGAACGTGGTGATCGGCGGACAGCTGTTTTCCAAGAGCTTTTTGGGCTACACGACCTACAAGGTGGATTTGATCTCGCGCGAGGGCGAGCTGATTGCGGCGGCGCTGCTGGTACTTCCCTTCTTTATCCTTGCCGCGCTGATGAAGATTTTGCCGCCATGGACGGAAGCTCAAAGCGAAGCCAGGACGGAACATCGGAGGGAACGGCAGGTGACGGCCGGCGATTGAGGACGGAAGGAATCCAGGCGCGGTAACGGCAGACGGAAAAGAGGGCGGCGCGGAAGATTCATGTACGCGCCGTTTTTCTTGCTTGAAAAGAGACGGAATGTCACTCATTCTTTACGTTCACCGCTCCTGTTCGAAGTCTCTTTGCAACGGATCGCCATGATGGAAGATTTAAAAAAATCGCTGAACCGGCCGTTCGTCCGCTATGGCGCTTCGACGGTTGTGATTCTGCTGGCGTTCCTGTCGCGTCAGGTGCTGGAGAAGATCACCGGCGGACCGTTGCCGCCCTACATTACTTTCTTTCCGGCGGTCATGCTGGTTGCCATGCTCGGCGGCTTCTGGCCGGGAATCTTTACCACCCTGCTATCGTCATTTGCAACCGCGACCTGGATCCTATCTCGCAGCGCCCGGCTGGAGATCAAGGCGGGCGATCAGGTCAGCCTGGGAATCTTTATTTGCGCGGGATTCGTCATGAGTGTCTTCGCCGATGTCTACCGGGAGACGCGCAACCGGGCCGAGGCCTATGAAAAAGAGCTGGCGGTGCGGGAGAGCGAAGCGGCATTGCAGCAGAGCCGGGAGCGGCTGCAGGTAACGCTGAGCAGCATCGGCGATGCGGTCGTCAGCTGCGACGCCGCGGGCCGGATCACGTTCATGAATCCCAAGGCCGAGGAGTACGTGGGCTGGACGACGGAAGCCGCGGCGGGCACGCCCATTCAGCAGGTGCTGCGCGTGGTGGACGAAGAAACCGGCGAGCCGGTGGAGGACATTGCCGCGCAGGTGCTGCGCGAGCGGAGCCCGGTGCGGCGGGCCGATCATCTGGCGCTGGTGGGCCGGGACGGCCAGAGTATTCCGATCGAGGGCAGCGCGGCGCCGATCCGGAACGCAGCCGGAGAGTTGACCGGGGTGGTGCTGGTCTTCCACAGCGTGACCGAACAACGGCGGGCGCAGGAGCAGATACGGGCGAGCGAGCGCCGCTACCGGACGCTGGTGGAGTTGTCTCCCGAGGCGGTGGTGGTGCACCTGAACGGAAAGATCGTGTACGTGAACGCGGTGGCGCTGCGGCTGTTCGGCGCCAAATACCGGGAGGAACTGCAGGGCCGGAAGATGCTGGAGCTGGTGCATGCCGAGTTGCATGACCTGGTGCGCGAACGCATTGGCGATGTGGAGAGCGGCGGCACGGCGCCGCTGCGCGAACTGCGCATCGTGCGGCTGGACGGCCAAGAGGTTGCAGTAGAGGCGACCGCCGGAAGCATCGACTGGCAGGGGCAGGTGGCGGTGCAGAGCATACTGCGCGACATCACCGCGCGCAAGGCGGCCGAGGCCCTGTTTGTGCAGACCGAAAAGCTTGCCTCGGTGGGACGCATGGCGGCCAGCATCGCCCACGAAATCAACAATCCGCTTGCGGCCGTGATGAACACGGTGTATCTGGCGCGGAAGACTCCGGAGGTGCCGGAGCCGGCGGTGCGATATCTGGAGATTGCCGAAGACGAGTTGAAGCGCGTCTCCCACATCACTCGTCAGGTGCTGGGCTTCTATCGCGAAGGCAGCGCGCTAAAGCAGGTGGCGGTGGACAGCATCATGGAATCAACCCTGGATCTGCTGCAGAGCAAGATCCGGACGAAGCAGGCAAAGATCGAAAAGCGCTACCGCGGCGATCTCGCGATCCGTGCGGTGGGCGGCGAGCTGCGTCAGGTGTTCTCCAACCTGCTGGTGAACAGCCTGGAGTCCATCGGCGAGTGCGGCACGGTGAAGCTGCGCATCACCGGCGGCCAGTGCGCCAAATGCGGGGAGCGCCTGGTGCGCATCACGGTGGCCGACAACGGATCGGGCATCCGCGAGGCGATCCGTTCGCGCATGTTCGAAGCGCTGTTCACCACCAAAGGAGACACCGGCACCGGGCTGGGTTTGTGGGTGAGCAAGCAGATTGTGGAGAAGCACGGCGGCACGATCCGCTTTCGCTCCCGCGCCACGGGTGCCCAGACCGGGACGGTATTCTCCATTGTGCTGAAGGCCGAGAGCAACCACCGCAGCAACGCGTAATACGCAAGGTTCCGCGCGCCGGCCGCTTAGAGTGGTTCCCGAGAAGCTTATCCTCTCGAAATTGTGCCCTGCGCCAGCTGGGCCAGCGCCTTGCGGAAGAGTTGTTCAAAGCTGGAGCCGTCGGTGGGGGCGAGTTTTTCCAGCGCCTGGTTGGCGGCGGCGGGCTGATAGCCGAGATTGATGAGCGCCGAAAGCACATCGTCTTCCAGCCGGTTGCGGAGACGCGGCGCGGCCGGCGCCACGCCGAACTCCACCAGCTTGTCCTTGAGTTCGAGCACCATGCGCTCGGCAGTTTTTTTGCCTACGCCGGGCATGCGGGTGAGCCGGGCGGCATCTGCGCCGCGCAGGGCCGCGACCAGGTCCGGGGTGCTCATGCCTCCCAGAATGTTGACCGCCAGCTTGGGACCGATGCCGCTGACCGAGAGCAGCTTTTCAAACAGCGCCTTTTCTTCGGCCAGATGAAAGCCGAACAGCGCGATCTGGTCTTCGCGCACATGGGTATAGATGAAGAGCGAGACCTCACTGCCGGTGGCGGGAAGCTGGGCAAAGGTATTCATGGAGACGGTGACGTCATAGCCGACGCCGTGGCAGTCCACGGTGGCATGGCCGGGCGAGGTGGCCAGCAGGATTCCGCGCAGGTGGGCAATCATGGCTTGGCTAACGCTGCTCGGGACGGCGCTTGTAGAAGATGTTGAACTCGAAGCCGCCCGGCGGCGGGAACAGTTCGTTCACCTTGCGCAGGCGCTCGGCCAGGGCAGGCGGAGCGAGCAGAGGATAGTCGCGCTCGCGCAGCTCGTAGTAATCCACGTCGAGGTAGAGCGAGAGCAGGTAGATGGCGATGGCATCGGCGAAGGTGGTTTCGAAATACTCCTGGCGCGCCTTCTCGGCATCGGGCGCGTTGGAGGTGACGATCTTGCGCAACTCGTTGGCGTCCAGCGAAGTCTCACCCTTCACCTTGTCCTGCGTCTGGCTCCAGACCAGGTCGGCAAAGGTCTGCGAGAAGCCGGTGTGGTCGGCAAAGGCATGGCCCACGTTGATATAGAACTCGAAGGCGACGGAGAAGCGGTCATCCATGAGGCGGGTGGAGATGAAGACGCACTGAGCATCGCCGAGGGTGAGGTTGCGATGGCAGACGGCGCGGTCGCTGAGCAGCACATCGTAACGGTCGGCGATCAAAGTCTGATCGCCATCGGCCACGGTGAGCGGGACGAAGTAGAATGCTTTGCGGGTGAGGGCCGCGGCAATTGCCGTGGGAACGGCGCCCACCATGCGCTGCAACTCGTCGGAGGAGAGGTTGACCTCGCCGCTGGCAGCGTAGCAGATGCCGTTGGGAGCCTGCTGCACGGGAGAGATCCTTAAAACTTCGGCGGGCGAATGCGTGGTTGCCTGTTGGGTGTGTGGCATAGGAAACTATCATTCTAGCGCAGGCCGGGCTTCGGCGGCGTGAGCGGTGCCGGGAAGGTGGAGGAAAATGTTGAAGGCGAGCGAAATGGAGGCGCGCGGCAGCAAAACGCTGGTGGCCTCCGAGCCGATGGTGCGGCCCAACTGGATGGTGTGGACGCTGATGCAAGGCCTCCGCATGGTGCTGCTGACGGTGCTGTGGACCGGACTGGGAATGGGAGCGGGATTGTTCTGCGGCATCTTCGGCCTGATGGTGGCCGCGGCGATCCATCATCAAGCGCCGGAGATGCAGCTGGCATACCGGCACGTAGCGATTCCGGTTGCGATGGGCTCGGGCGGCTGTGCGCTGCTGTGGAACCTGTGGCGCACGGCCCAGGCGGCGGCCGAAAGGATGAAGACGACATACTGAACCCAGCTTCGAGCGAAGCACCTTGGAAAGATGAAGTCAGGCGCCGTCGATCATGGAGAGAAGCGCCTGCCGCAGCCAGTCCTGTTCCTCCCTGCTCAGGTTTCTGCCGATCCGGACCACTTTCTCTCCGGAGCGTATGCAGACCTCATGCTTAGTCGGAACAAGTTGCGGACCGCCCCTGGAGAGATTCGGCCGCATCGGCTGATAGGTGCCTGGGCTAAGCACGGGTTTTACGAGAACCTCCTCGATGGCGGTCTTGGCCACTGGCCTCAAGCCGAACGGCCCGCCTAACAACTGCTGGCCAAATGAGAGGTTTGTCGCCGTCTCTCTCACCACGGCACGGATGCAACTCGCGGCAGGAATGAGCGAGAGAAAGAACAGCCCCAGCAGAAGAACGATCGCGATCAATCCCCAGGGAGTGAGCGGATGGCGGCCACCCAGCTTGTCGCGCAATCCTGCGAAACCCATGCCGAACGTAATGAGGGCAAACCACCCAAAGACCAGCGCGATGCCCACGCTGAATCCAAAGGGAGGAAGCACGATGCTCCGCTGGGGCGCGGCTCCAGCGAGCCGGATGCGGCTTCCGGACGGGAGCGGGGGGATTCCGTTCACGGACAGCTGTGGTGCGCCAGCGCGGCGCGGCGACTTCATGACGAGGGGCTGATCGAGGTTCTCCGGCTGCGTTGTTGTTTCCTGGTCTCCGGTTCGGTCGATGGCGGGGACGTGGAGAGCTTTGGCGATTGAGGCCAACCTGGCGTAGGCGGCCTGCTCATTTCCGAAACTTGCGATACTGATTGAATCAGCATTGCGGAGCACGAGGCGCAGAGCCCAGTAGGGGATGGGCTGGCCGTGGGAAGAGGTTTCATACTCGATCTGCAGCGCGACGCCCTGGATGTCATCGAACGATCCGCTCTGCGCTGTGATCTTGCGAAGGTATCCTTTGCGGCGGGTGTAGGTGCGTGTCATCAGATCGAGCGTGAGGCGATCGGTGTAAAGGCTTCCCGCGATGCCTGCCAGCGCGATGACCAACCCAAATATTGCCATCCACCAACGGAGGAAGGTAGGCCCGCCCACCATGGAACGGCAAACCATGTAGAACATTCCCCCGCCGATGAGTGCTCCGATCCAGCTGGCGGCATGGTAGGGATAGGCGAATACCAGCTCCCGTTGGTTCTGGCGGATGAGTTTGACTTGCGATGACATCGCGTATCTCCGGCCTGTACTTCTTCCGCTTCCGGCGAAGCGAAAGTATACCTTCATCCGAGCTGGAGTGAACTGCCGAATCGTGGCGAAGGTTCGTGGCGGAAGTGACACTGAAGCAGACCGGGGGAGTTGAGGCGTGGTAGGGGCCCTTCACTTCGTTCAGGGTGACACGTCAGGGTGGACACCATCAGGGTGGAGTTGCCGGGCGCGCGCGGGGCGGGGTACACTAGAGAGTCTGTTTCAAACAGACGGATGAGGACTATGAAAGCAGCAACCCACCCGAAGTACGAAGAGATCCACGTAAAGTGCGCTTGCGGCAACAGCTTTGTTACCCGCAGCACGAACCGTGGCGACATCCACGTAGAAATCTGTTCGGCCTGCCACCCGTTCTTTACCGGGAAGCAGAAGGTGCTCGACACCGCTGGCCGCATCGAACGCTTCCGCCGCAAGTATGCCAAGAACGAAGGCAAAGCGGAGCCGGCCAAGGTGCAACCAGCCCAGCCCGAACAGAATTGATCCCGCGGGTGGTCGGGGTCTCCGGCAAGTTATCCCACATCTTCCCAAGACGGGCAGAGGCGGGTACCCGATCCTTGCTGGGGTGAAGACGCCTTCGGCGCAAGAATTGAGCCCTCGCTTCGGCGAGGGCTCACTGTTTGCATCCTGCGTTAGCGGCGGTCGTGGTCCCCATGCCCGCCTTCGTTGTGCCAGTGCCCATGTTCGTTCCATTCACCGCGTTGGCGATCATTGTGCCAGTCACCGCGGCCACGATCCCAGCCAGGACGGCCAAACTCGCGTCCGTGCCAACGGTAGTAGCCATGGAAGTGATGGCCGCCCCAGCCGTGGCGATAGCCCCAACCCCACCACGGCCCGACACCAATGAAGATGCCGTTGTAAAAATATTCCGGCCCCCAATACCCGGCGGGAGCACAGGCATAGGGTGGGTAATCGTAATACCCATACGGACAATCGGGCGGAGGCCCGGCTGGCGCTCCTCCGCCAATTTGGACACCAACGCCGACTTGTGCTCCGGCCGGTGTTGGCGTAAATGCCAGAAGCATGGCCAGCAGAGTTCCGATTATCAAGGCGCAGAGTAAGCCTTTGCGTTTGGTTTGCTGCACGATTGTTTTCATCTTGCCCTCCTTACAAACGGACCCTTGGTTTGGAAGCAAAACGTTTGTGGAGGGTTTGTCCTGCGACGGTAGAAAGGGTGAGTAGTTCATGGCAGCGCCCGCAGCTATTACAATGAGAGGGTGCAGAAGTTGTATGACAACCCGCGGGAACATGCGGAGCCCGGCGATGTGAGGGTTCCGGCGAAGCTGAAGGTCGGCAGCGTGGAGATAGGTCCGGCCGCGGTGCTGGCACCGATGGCCGGTATTACCGACACGGTCTTTCGCCGCTTCATCCGGCAGATGGATGGGTGCGGATTGCTGATGACCGAGTTCACCTCGGCCGACGGGGTGGTGCGCAAGAAGGACAAGAAGGCCAAGCGCTTTCTGCACTTCTATGAAGACGAGCATCCGATCTCGTCGCAGCTGTTCGGCTCGAATCCTGATTCGCTGGCCGAAGCGGCGCGGATGGTGGAGGGCTTCGGCTTCGACCTGGTGGATCTGAACCTGGGATGTCCGGCGAGGAAAGTAGTGAAGTGCAACGGCGGCAGCGGGCTGCTGCGCGAGCTGCCGGCGATTCAGAAGATCTTCGAGGCGGTGCGCGGCGCGGTGAAGATTCCGTTCACGGTGAAGTTCCGCGCCGGGTGGAGCGAGAGCGAGCTGGTGTTTCGCGAGCTGGCGAAGATGGCCGAGGGCTGCGGACTGGATGCAGTCGCGATGCATGCGCGCACGCGCGAACAGGGATACAGCGGGCAGGCACAATGGCAATGGATTGCCGAGCTGAAAACGCTGGTGAAGATTCCGGTGATCGGCAACGGCGACATCCGCACACCCGAGGACGCGCGCGCCATGGTGGCCGAGACCGGCTGCGACGCGGTGATGATCGGACGAGCCGCGGCTTCGAACCCGTGGATCTTCCGGCAGATTTCGCAGTACACGGCGACGGGACAATATGAAGTCGCCTCTCGGGGCGACCGCTATGAGATGATACGGCGCTACTTCCGCATGCTGATTGCGGAGGGGTATCCGGATGCCGCGGGGAAGATGAAACAGTTCGCCTCCTGGTTTACGCACGGCGTGGAGGGCGGAGCGAAGTTGCGCAAGGCCATCTACGAGGCGAAGAGCGCGGCGGCGATTGTGGATGCGGTGGATATGTTTTTTACGGGCGACGTTTTTGTGCAGGAGGTTTCCCCGGCGCCGGCGACGGTGAGCGAGCCGTGCTCTGAGGGAGACGATGCGGTGAACATCGGCGTGAACGAGGTGCGCGAGTGAGTTCGCCCGTACGCAGATGGAAGCGCGTGAAAGTGGATATCCGGGTGAGGCTGCGGCGCTGGGAAGAGAAGGACGATGCTGCCAGAGCGATGCGGAGCTTTGAGTTGAGCGAAGGCGGCATGAGCGTCTATGCGCCCGACGGGCTGGAGGTGGGAACGTTTGTGATGGTGGCGTTTTCCCTGCCTCCGGAGGAGCGGGCGCTGCGCCTTCGCGCGGTGGTGAGGAACCGCCGCGGTTTCCGCTGCGGACTGGAGTTTCTCGATCCGACGGACGCGGAGCGCCTGGAAATTGCGCGCTTCCTGGGATCGCTGGCGAACGCGGCGGAGGGTTGAGCGGCGCGAGAGATTCTGTGAGACCAGTGGCGGCGGCCTGGGGCACGGGATATAATTCCGGCGCAGAGTGGAGGAAGACAAGATGAAGGTTCCAGCGATTGTAGCGGTGATGGTGTTGGGCGCGGCGTCGATGATGGCGCAGGCGGCGGCTTCGGGAACGGCGACGCGGCTCCGGATGCGGCGAAGCCCACGGAACATGCGGCTTGCAAGCATGAGATGGCGAAGACCGGCACCAAGAAGGCCTGCCACTGCATGAAGAACAAAGACGGCAAAATGGCCTGCCCGCACATGAAAAAAGAGGCCGAGACCAAAAGCTGAACGATTGCCGTAAAAGATAATCGTTTGGAAGCGTGAGTTGCCAGATGAGTCAATGGTTGCGCGAGGTGAGTAACCATTGACTAGGTAGGCAAGATGCGCCCATTTGTAGTATATAAAGAGTAAATAGATGGCGCGCCGCGACGCGTTTCCTGGTTCATCCGATCTGAGCTTGTTGGATGCAGAGGCCACTCAAGATCGAGCGAGCGATCAGCCCGAGGGAAGCGATCATCGTTGGATGGCTTCTCGATCATGCGGCGGTGGGTGACGTATCGGCCTATTGCTCGCGACCGTTGGAAGAGTTGCGCGTCGTGGGTGGATGCGATTGCGGCTGCTGCAGTTTGGAATTCCAGCCCGGAGGATGGGGCAAAGCAGAGATCGTCGCCGAGGCCTATGCCAGCTATTCCGATGGGCAACAGGCCGGGCTGATTCTCTGGGGACGCAACCGTGAGCTGATGCTGCTGGAGGTCTACGATTGCCACGTTGGAGCGAGCCATCGGACGCCGGAGATCTCGGACTTGCGGCTGAAGGTTAGATAGACATATCGAGCTATGGACAAGAGTGTGATGGGCGGCCTGGTGGCCGCCCATCATCGTTTATGGCGGTTGTGCAGGGGCCACTGTGCCTGCGGCGCTCATGGATGCTTCAGAAATCTCAGGTAGAACGCTCCGAACACCAAGACGATTCCTATGTTCGCCATGAGCCGTTCCAGGAAGCGGTGCCTGAAGAACAGGAGATCCACACCGACCACGGTGGCGATCATCAGCACTACGTAGAGTACGGCCGTTACCTGTCTCGCCATTTCGGTCACCAGTTACCCGGCATCTTTCTTGCTTCCAGCTGAAAAACCTTACTTCGAAGCCCCGAGGATTTCAAGGACGCGGTCGAAGTCTTCGAGGGATTTGTATTCGAGGACGATTTTGCCTTTGCCGCGATTGTCCTGGATCTGGACGCGGAGACCGAGGGAGCGCTGGAGCTGCTGCTCGGCTTCGCGGACGTTGGGGTCGAGGACGCGCTCTGGCTTGGCTGCGGCCGGGGTGGGGTGCATGTGCTGGTAGGAGGCTCCCTCCAGCTGGCGGACGGACATGGAGAGCTGGACGGCCTTCTGGGCTAGGCGGTGCATGGCTTCCGGCGAGTCCAGGGTCATGAGGGCCTTGGCGTGTCCGAAGCTGAGCTGGGAGGATTCGACCAGGGCGAGGACCTCGGCGGGGAGCTTGAGCAGGCGCAGGAAGTTGGAGACCGAGGAGCGGTCCTTACCGGTGCGCTGCGCCATCTGCTCCTGGGTGAGGGCGAACTCGCGGGCGAGGCGCTCGTAGGCGCGGGCCTGCTCGACAGGGTTGAGATCCTCGCGCTGGAGGTTCTCGATGATGGTGATCTCCATGGCCTGCTCGTTGGAGACCTGGCGGACGATGGCGGGGACGGTGGCTTTGCCGGCACGCTGGGAGGCGAGCCAGCGGCGCTCTCCGGTGACCAGCTGGAAGCGTTCGCCGAAAGGACGGACCGTGATGGGCTGGATGACTCCGGAGACCTGGATGGAGTCGGCCAGCTCGTTGAGGGCGGTTTCGTCGAAGTGGGTGCGGGTCTGGTAGGGATTGCGATCGATGAGCTCGACGGGAAGGTCGCGCACGGCGTCGCCTGCGGGCAGCTGGGTTCCCGGCTGGGTGCCGGGGTGGGACGGCGCGGGGTGGCTGGCCGCGCCCTGGAATCCACGGGCGGCGGGAAGAAGGGTTTCGAGGCCTCGGCCAAGGGCTTTGCGTTTGTCTGGAGTTGGGTTCACTGCTGTACCTCGCTGGATGCGGTTGCTGGGGTGGTGCGTGAGTCGGTCGTGCGGAGTTCCTGGGACGTGGTGGCGCGGTTGTTGATGCGGGTAATGACTTCCAGGGCCAGGCGCGTGTAGGCTTCGGCGCCACGGGATCGCGGATCGTAGAGGATCGCGGGCTTGCCGTGGCTGGGGGCCTCGGCAAGACGGACGTTGCGCGGGATGGACGCCTCGTAGAGCAGCTCGCCGAAGAAGGACTTGAGTTCGCTGGAGACTCCCTGGGCGAGGTTGGTGCGTTCGTCGAACATGGTGAGGACGACGCCTTCGACGAACAGGCTGGGATTGAGGGTTTGGCGGATGCGCTCGATGGTGTCGAGCAGCTCGCTGACGCCTTCGAGGGCGAAGTACTCGGCCTGCATGGGGACGAGGACGGAGTCGGCGGCGACCAGGGCGTTGAGGGTGAGGAGGTCGAGCGCGGGCGGACAGTCGAGGACGATGACGTCGAACTGGGTGCGAACGGTTTGCAGGGCGTGGCGGAGGCGGTACTCGCGGAATTCGGCGTTGACCAGCTCGACGTTGGCTCCGATGAGGTGCTTGGACGAGGGGATGATCTTGAGGTGCGCGAGCTCGGTGGGCTGGAGAAGCTCGGCGGCATCGGCGTCGCCCATGAGGAGCTGATAGGTTCCGGGGCGCTCGGCGTCTTTGACCAGGCCGAGGCCGGAGGTGGAGTTGGACTGGGGGTCGCAATCGACCAGGAGGGTTGGGACGCTGCTGGCGGCGAAGCTGGCGGCGAGGTTGATGCTGGTGGTGGTCTTTCCGACTCCGCCCTTTTGGTTGGCGATGGCAATGACCCGAGACATAGCGGCTCCGATGGTGAACAAGGTTGAGGGTACTGGTTGGGAGGGCGCGGGGCAATGGGGAAAGGGCGGGGGGCTGTGGGGATGCGGTGGATAAGTGTGAAAAGCTGTGCAGAACGGCGGGGTGGGTCGGATAACGCGATGCCGGCGGTCGCGGATGCGGGGTGTTCCACGTGGAACGTGGGATGGGGAAGCGAGGTTCTTGCTGCGGGCGGCCTGCGCCCCACATCTGCTAACTGTGGCAGATGTGGGGCACCGTCGAATGTTCCACGTGGAACGGTGGGGAGGATCTTAAAAATCTCACGCTTCGGGCGGACTGCTAGCCCCACATTTGCCAAAAGAAGGCAAATATGGGCCACCCGCCGTTGGGGCTGTTTCCCGTACTACACGTACACAGGTATACATGTGTACGTGTAGTCTAAAAAGGGGCGGATGTGGGCACCCTTTGTTCTACGTGGAACATATCTACGAGGACGACTGCCAGGTGAGGAGGATGCGCTGCTGGGAGGATGGGAGCGGGAGGGTGGTGCTGGAGCCGGCGGGCAGCAGGGACAGGGCGCGGTCGGCTTGGGCTTCGCCGATGAGCAGGGCCAGGCGTCCGCCGGGGGCGACGAGGCCGGCGGCAGCGAGCAGGGCTTGTTCGAAGTGCTCGACCGCGCGCATGGTGACCAGGGGCGCTCGCTGCTGGAGCGATTCGGCGCGGACGTTGAGGACGGAAAAGCCGGTGAGGTCGAGGGCGCGTCCGACCTCGCGCAGGAAGGTGGCTTTTTTGCCGTGGCTTTCGATGAGGGTGAGCTGGAGGTTGGGCGCCCAATACTTGATGGGCAGGCCGGGGAAGCCGGCGCCGCTGCCGAGATCGAAGAGCTCGTGCTGGGAGTTACGCGGGCAGAGGTGGCGGGCGGCGAAGAGCGATTCGCCGAAGTGGCGCTCGACCATAGCCTCGGGTGTGCGCAGGGCGGTGAGGTTCATGCGCTGGTTCCAGCGGACGAGGAGCGAGAGATGGGCGGCGATGGAATCGAGCAGAAGGCCGTCGAGTTCGGCGGGCGGGACGAAGGGTGCGAGCAGAGTGCGCAGGGCGGCGGCTTCCATGGTGAATAGGATAAACGTCCGCGAATAAATTGCGGGGCCGTACTAGACCTGGGCGAGGAACAAAGGTAAGCTCCTGCTGCGGCAACGGTAGGAACTGCAAAGAGCGTTAAGGAGGACACAGTGAGAAGACCCGCAGGTGTCAGTTTCCTTGCCATGCTGATGTTTGGTTACGGCATGCTGCTGCTGGTGCATGTGGTGCAGGTGTCGCGGCCGGATTTTGGGATCGGCTATATCAATAGCCACCTCCAGCCGCTGCTTCCCAGTGATCGGACCGACACGGCGGGGGTGTTGTATTTTTCCGGAGTGGGAGCACTGGTTTCGCTGCTGACCGCCGGCGGGCTGTGGTTTTTGAAGGAACCGGGCCGGTGGGGGTTGCTGCTGATCACGGGGCTTCCGGTGGGCCGGGGGTTGATCCGGGCCGCGTCCATCATAGCGACCGATTCGGACAAGGTATGGAAACAGATGGGGGATGCCTTCTGGATTGAGCTTCTGGGGTATGTGCTGCTCATCATGTATCTCTTCCGGTCGGATGTTCAAGCGGCATTTGGACGGCGCGACCGGTACTCCGGTGAGTTTGATCCGGGCAAGAAGCTGCCGGACGAATACGATTACGACCGGGAGCAGTAGGAGAAAGAGTTACATATATTGATCTAATGAGGCATAGAAGAGGCGCCCGGCGGAACGGGCGCCTCTTCTATTGATATTGAGCGCGGCTAGAAGCCGGGATGGGTGGCTTCGTCCACGTGGGGGATGAGCTGGCGGTAGACTTCGTCGGGAACGTTGGTCTGCCAATGGTGGGTGAGGCGCGCGACGGAGACTCCGCCGAAGAACAGGGCGGCGAGGATGAGGACGGCGGCCAGCGGCTGCAGGGTGCGTCCCCGCCAGCGCTGCGCGGCGGTTGCGGCGGACTTCGGCGGCAAGGCAAACTGCAGGGCGTCCTGGGTGCCGCAAGAGGAGATGCACTCCATGCAGGCGGTGCACTCGACGGAGCGGACCTGGATGAGGCGGTCGACGGGAAGGTTCTGCGGACAGGCCTTGGAGCACTTGCCGCACTCGATGCAGGCTTCGGCGTCGCGGCGGATGGTGATGGGGCTGAAGAGCGAGGCCAGCGACTGCACGGCTCCGTAGGGGCAGGCGTAGCGGCACCAGAAGTTTTTGATGACCACGGAGAGCAGGATGAGGACGGCGACGGTGACAGCAGCCGCGGTGCTCATGCGTATGAAGAAGTGCAGCATTTTGACGTCGGCCAGGATGCCGTAGGGCTGGATCATGAAGTCTTCCAGGGCGGTGGCGCTCATGCCGCCGACGATGAAGACGAAGAAGGCCATGAGCAGGTACTTGATCCCACGCAGGGGGATGTCGAGCCAGCGGGGCAGGACAAGGTTGCGCTTGAAAAGTTTGCGGCCCAGCTTCCAGAGGTATTCGGACAGGGTTCCGACGGGGCAGAGCCAGGCGCAGAAGGCGCGCTTGAGCAGGAAGCTGCTGGCGAGGAAGATGAGGAACAGGACCATGGCGGCCGGATGAATGATGGGGACGTGTCCGGTGGCGAGCAGGTAGCGGGTGTTCATCAGGCCGGCGATGGGGAGCCAGCCATCGACTCCGGCGGGGCGGGAGACGTGGGTTCCGGTGGCGCCGGTTTCAAAGTAGCGGACGAAGAAATAGAACTGGACGCAGAGGAAGACGTTGAGCAGGACGAACAGGCTCTGCACGATGAGGCGAGTGCGCTGCCAGCGGTCGGGCGAGGTGCGGCGTTGCGCTTTGGGCTTGGCGGTGGGGACTTCGGCGGGCGTTATGGTCTCTACAAGATTCGACATGATAAAGGTATGGAGGAAGAATCCAGCTTTCTGAATCAAGATTAGGGGACAAGGCGCGGGGGCGCTATGACTTCGGTCACAGGCAGGGGCGCAAGAGCAACGGCAAATGCGCGGAGCTGCTGGGGGCGTTGCTTCCCACCTTAGCCGCGCAGAAACGGCGCGTCGAAGGTGGGGCACCCGGCGGTTGGGGAGACTCGGCGAAGGAACAAAGGCAGGACCTAAAGGCAACCGCCCCACTCAAGCCAAAAACTGGCTTCCACCCCAGCAAGCCAACTACGGGCTTGCCGGGGACCCTGGCTTGAATGGGCCACCTGCCCGGCGGCTGCGGAGACCGGCACCTTCGGCGGATCAGAAGCCTTCGAGAACGATTTTGCCGATGGAGGTGTGGGACTCGATGGCGGCGTGGGCGGCGCGGAGGTTGGCGGCGTCGATGCGTCCGGCAACTTTATTCAGGGTGGTGCGGATGCGTCCTTCATCGACAAGTGTCGATATTTGCTGGAGGATGCGGTGCTGCTCGATCATGTCCGGGGTTTGGAACGAGGAGCGGGTGAACATGGACTCCCAGTGCAGGGAGACGGATTTGGGCTTGAGTTTGTTGATGTCGAGCGGGGTGGGGTCGTCGATGAGGGCGAAGCGTCCCTGGGGCGCGATGATTTCGACGATCTCGGCGAAGTGCTGATCGGTGTGGGTGAGTCCGATGATGTATTCGACGAAGTGGATGCCGAGGGCGCGGACTTCTTGGCTGAGTTTTTGGGAGTGATCGACGGCGTGGTGGGCTCCGTTGTGGAGGACCCACTGCTGGGTTTCAGGGCGCGAGGCCGAGGCGAGGACGGTGACGCCGGTGAGCTGGCGGGCGAGCTGGACGAGGATGGAGCCGACTCCGCCGGAGGCTCCGATGACGAGCAGGGAGGGGGATTTGTCCAGGCCGGTCAAACCCAAGTCAACGATATGTTCGTCGTCCGATTTTTCACCTTGCGAGCTGCGCGGAATCTGGAGGCGGTCGAAGAGGAGCTCCCAAGCGGTGACGGAGGTGAGCGGCAGGGCGGCGGCCTGGGCGAAGGAGAGCGAGCGGGGTTTGGGACCGGCGAGGCGCTCATCGACCACGTGGAGTTCGCTGTTGGTGCCGGGACGGAGGATGGAGCCGGCGTAGAAGACCTCGTCTCCGGGCTTGAAGAAGGTGGCCTCGGGGCCGATGGATTGGACGACGCCGGCGCAATCGAAGCCGAGGATTTTGGGCTGCTCCGGAGTTCCCTGGGCGCGCATGCGGACCTTGGTGTCGATGGGATTGACGGAGACGGCGCGGACGGCGACGAGCAGATCGCGCCGTCCGGGGGTGGGCGCGGGAAGTTCGAAGTCGAACAGGGAGTTGGGATCGGTGGGGGCAGGGACTGGACGTAGCCAATGGCTTTCATGATGGCTCCTGGATGGTGCCGGCGTGCGTGGGGAAGTGTAACGCAAAATGCGGGGTTTCAACGTTTCAAGGTTTCAGAGTTTGAAGGCAAGAGGCCCGGAGGATTGGTGGCCGAAAGGGCTGTGCGCGGCAATGGAGAATTGGCCTGCGCTGGGGTCCTTCGCTTCGCTCAGGATGACACTTCAAAACCGAACCAAACCAAAGCAGGCCGATCGTCAGGATGACACGTCAAAACCAAAGCCAAACCAAAGCAAACCGATCGCGCGGGCTAGTCGATTTTCTGCACGATGGAGGCATCGCCGTAATCGGTGAATTTCAGCAGGTGGTCGCAATCGAAGGAGCGGTTGCAGGGCTCGAAAGCGAAGCGCCTGGCGGCGGTGAGGGCGGCGGAGGTCTTCTTCGAGTGGCCTTGCAGGATTTCGACCTCCTGGGTATGGCCCTGGCGATCCACACTGACGCGAATCATGACTTCCCGGTTCGCGAGCGGGTGAGTGGGCCGATTGGCGGACGATGTTGCGGGTGGGATTGCGGGTGGCTTGGTGTAGAGCGCGGGCCGAGTGGGCGGAGGCGTCACCTCGGGCGCGGATACGTTCAATGCCATCGCAGAGGGGAGCGGGTGAGGCGGTAGTCCCACATCTGCTGAATGCGGCAGATATGGGGCACCCTCGGCAACGATGGCGGGCGATGGCTTGGCGGCGGGGTGGTCCAACCCAGGGGGCGCGGGACGAACAGGTTTGGGGTCGGCGGCAGCCACGGCCGGAAGCGGCGCCACCTTGGGGGCGAGGGTCTTCGCGCCCGGGGCGGCTGAGCCCGGGGCGCCTGGGCCTGGAGTCATAGGTCCCAGAGCGAAGACCGCTGCCAGCAGCAAAACGGCCATTGCGGCCCCGGCGCTCCAGATGACGCGAATGCGCATGCTCTCCGGCAAGTGGAGGCGGAGGCGATAGGGGTGGGCGACTGCGGGTGACTGGATGGGGTCGCCTACGCGGAACTGGGCGTGCGCATAGAGCTGGGGCAGGAAGCCTTCGACGGTGCCGATCAGATCGAGGGAAGACAGATTCGCCGCAGGGCCGGCCCAGTCATCGGCCGACGGATCGACTGCCTTGAGGACGGCGTGGGTTGGATCATTCTTCGTTGCAACGACTTCTTTTGGATTCGAAGCCGGTACCGAGTTCCACATCTCGGCGATCAGTTGCTGCTGATTGGGGGTCAGCACGGGGAAATCGAGGATGTGGTAATTGCGGAAGAGCCAGAGCAGGCGGGCCTTGCAGAAGCCCGAGACAGGGACGTCTCTCCGCTTCCCGGAGACCGAGGCGATCCGTATCGTTCCGCTTTGGATGGGAAGGCTGCGCATGAGAAATCCCGCTACGTACTGTGAACCCGAGCAGCAGCCTTGGGGTTGCTTTACGGCCGCGCATTTAGGCGATTTTCATCGAACGCGTTTACGGAGAGAGCGGTTAGGTGGCGGGGGAGCCGGTCGAGCCTCGCGGCGGGTACGCGGCCTACGCCGCTCCGGCCGCTGGCGCTGGGCGGGTACGCGGCAAACGATGCCGCTCCGGCCGCTGGCGCTTAGGTCTGTTTGCGCTGGCGGGATTGGATTTCGATGTAGACGTTGAGCAGGGCGACGGCGGCGGGAGTGACGCCGGGAAGTCGCGAGGCTTGGCCGATGGTTTGCGGACGCAGGCGGGTGAGCTTCTCCTTCATCTCGCGGGAGAGGCCGCTGATGGTGGAGTAGTCGAACCAGTCGGGGATGGTTTTGGTTTCGGCTTTTTTGAGGCGCTCGATGGCTTTGTCCTGCTGCTGGAGGTAGCCGGCGTATTTGACTTCGGTTTCGACCGATTTGAGTTCGACCCAGATGGCGGAGGGGAGCGGCGCGTGCGGGCATCCTTCCACATCTGCTAAAGACGGCAGATGTGGGACATCGGCAGAGGCATCGAGGCCGTCGTGGATGAAGAACTCCGGGGCCAGCTGGCGGCAGACGGGGACGAGGTCGTCGATGGTGACCTGGGGACGGCGCAGGAGCTGGGCGAAGGTTTGTCCGGCAGGGATGGAGCCGAGCCTTTCGATGACAGCGGTGGGGAGTGGGATTTTAGAGTCAGGAGCAGGAGCAGAGTCCACGGCAGAGTCAACAGCCCCACATTTGCCAAAAGAAGGCAAATATGGGCCACCCGCGGGCTTGAATGGGGCACCCGGTAGGGGGCCTTCGCTTCGCTCAGGATGACACCTCGAAATTTGTACGCTGGAAGAGGATGGGACGCGCTGGGTTTCGAGCTGCTGCTGGAGGTGGGCTCATGCGCTGCTGCTTGGCCTGGAAGTCGTGCCAGGCATCGTCGGAGATGAGGCCGATGCGGCGGCCGTGGGGGGTGAGGCGGCGGTCGGCGTTGTCGATGCGGAGGTGGAGGCGGAACTCGGCGCGCGAGGTGAACATGCGGTAGGGCTCGCTGGTTCCCTTGCTGATGAGGTCGTCGATGAGGATGGCGGTGTAGGCTTCGCTGCGGTTGAGGGTGAGGGGCGGCTCGTCTTTGATGGCGAGGGCGGCGTTGATGCCGGCCATGAGGCCCTGGCAGGCGGCTTCCTCGTAGCCGCTGGTGCCGTTGATCTGGCCGGCGAGGTAGAGGCCGCGGATTTTGCGGGTTTCGAGGGTGCGTTCGAGTTCGGTGGGGTCGATGGAGTCGTACTCGATGGCGTAGCCGGGGCGGAGCATCTCGGCCGATTCGAGGCCGGGGATGGAGGCGAGGATGGCGAGCTGGACTTCGACGGGGAGCGAGGTGCTCATGCCGTTGAGGTAGATCTCGTGGGTGTTGAGGCCCTCGGGTTCGAGGAAGAGCTGGTGGGTGTGCTTGTCGGGAAACTTGACGATCTTGTCTTCGATGGAGGGGCAGTAGCGCGGGCCGATGGAGTGGATCTGGCCGCTGTACATGGGCGAGCGGTGGACGTTGTCGCGGATGATGCGATGGGTTTCGGCCGTGGTGTAGGCGATGTAGCAGGGCACCTGGGGCTGGGTGATGCGGCGGGTGCGGAAGCTGAAGGGGGTGGGATCGGCATCGCCGGGCTGGGGCTGGAAGCGGGAGAAGTCGATGGTGCGGCCATCGAGGCGCGGGGGCGTTCCGGTCTTGAGGCGGCAGTGGCGGAGGCCGAGAGCTTTGAGGCTTTCGCCGAGCAGGATGGAGGCGGGTTCGCCGCTGCGTCCGGCGGGATAGGTCTGCTCGCCGCAGTGGATGAGGCCGTTGAGGAAGGTTCCGGTGGTGACGACGACGGCGCGGGCGGCGATGGTGCGTCCGTCGCGCAGCCGCAGGCCCTGGACGCGGCGGGGGGCGCATTCTCCCAGGTCAGCGCCAAAAGAAGGCGCGGGACCTGGGGCACCCGGAGTTTCGCCTGCTACCCAGAGCTCGGCGACCTCGGCTTGCTTGATCTGAAGGTTGGGCTGGGATTCGAGGACCTGGCGCATTTTGAGGCGGTAGGCCTGCTTGTCGCACTGGGCGCGGGGCGACCAGACGGCGGGGCCGCGCGAGGTGTTGAGCAGGCGGAACTGGATGCCGACGGCGTCGGTGACTTCGGCCATGATGCCGCCGAGGGCGTCGATCTCGCGGACGATGTGTCCCTTGGCGATGCCGCCGATGGCGGGGTTGCAGGACATCTGCGCGATGAGGTCGGAGTTGAGGGTGAACAGGGCGGTGCGGAGTCCCATGCGCGCGGCGGCCATGGCGGCTTCGCAGCCGGCGTGACCGGCTCCGACGACGGCAACATCGAATTGTTCGGAAGCGGCCATGGCGGGAACAGCGAACGTGCTGATATTTTAGCAGCCTACCGGGGGATGGGATTGCCGCAGTTGGGGCAGAAGGGCGCGCCGGATTGGAGCGGGGCGCCGCAGTTGGCGCAGAAGCCGCCCTGGACTTGTGGCTGGGAACTCAACTGGCCCGGTGCGGTGGGGGCGTAGAAGGGATTGGCTTCCAGCTGCCGGGCGTATCCGGAGATTTTGCTCCAATAGAGGATGAAGCAGACCAGGGCTGCGATGCCGGTGAAGAGGTTCACCAGGGGGATGAGCGAACAGGCGTGGAGGATTGCCAGGGCGAGTCCGAGCGAGCGGGCTGGTTCGCGCTCGATGGGCAGGCCGCGCTGACGGAATTCGCGCTCCAGAGAGACGGAGATGTGCGGGTAGAGGATGAACTGCCAAATGATGTTGAAGAGCGGGATGAGCAGAAGCCAAACTGAGTCCGGGCTGGCGGCGCGGTTGGCGGGGGCGCAGAGCAGGAGCGCGCGGCGGAGGGTAAGGATGTAGAACACGCCGATGACGAGGAAGACGACGAAGAGGGCGAAGAAGAATCGGAAAAAGGGATGGTATGCGTACATCGGTCCGTAGAACGGTGAGTACATGTGTCCGAACATAAGGCTCCTTGCAATGGCTGGCGCGCTCCGCGCAGGCGTCGAGGTTCCCGGAGAAATCGAAGGGAACTCTAACATCATGGCGACGCAGGGGCAATGGCTGGCGGCGGGAGGTCTGGCGTGGTGGCGTGCAGGGGCGGCACCTTGCTGAAAGTCAAAGACCCCACATCTGCTGAATACGGCAGATGTGGGGCACCCTCAAGGTTTGCTAAGCCGCTAAGTTACTTGCTGGCTTCGGCCTCGTGGAAGTTGTGGCGGATATCGGCGAGGAAGGGATGGGCGGCTGGTGGTGGGGGCACTCTGCCTTCCAGAACATCGCGGAAGCCGACCTCGCGTCCGTAGAACTCGCGCATGGCCTTCTCGTCGGTGTGGACGTTGGCTCCGTTCAGAGAGGCTCCGATGAAGGCGCCCTTGGAGCGGGAGTAGGTGAGGATCGAGGTGGAGGCGTTGACGGCCATGTTGGCGCTGGTCTCACGGCCCCAGGGACCGGCGGCGATTTCCGCGTCGGCGCCGATCTTCCAGTCAGCGGCGAGCAGATGCTTGGCTCCCTCGTGGTTCATGAAGAGCATGACGAGGTCGGTGCCTGAAACTCCGATCTGGGCTCCCCAGCTACCGCCGGCGATGGTGAAGAATGCCGGCGCACTCCAGCGGTGTTGTCCCTCGATGCGGCAGGTGGCGACACCGCGACCTCCCTCACCGCCAAAGATGAAGCCAGCCTTGACTAGGTTGGGGACGATGGCGATGCACTTGGCGCCGGTGAGAATATCCTGGGGAATCCCTTTGTCCGGGGCGTTGGTGAGGCGGTCGAGATCCGCCGCGGCAGCGTCGAGGCGATGGAGTACATCGTCCTTATCTTCCGCGAAGGCGGATACCGAAAAGACGAGCGCGAGCAACAACAGAAAGTTCACTGCGTACTTCATGGTTATATCCCTCTCAAGCGCGAACCGTTGACGGGTAGGCGCGGGCGAATTCCCGTGCCCGGCGCACGCGCGCTGCGCAAGCCAGCGGCGGACAAGCTAGCCCGGCGGGGAACGTCTCGACTGTTTGGAGTTGGGAACGGCGGGAGGGGTTGACCCGCGAGGGTAAAAAACGAGCGCTGGAAAAAGCGCAAAAGGCGCTCAGGCAGGGTAGCCGGAGCGCCTTAGATTCCGCTAACTTACAGGACTCGAAAGAGTTACTTCTGCCAGGGGCGGACCGGACGCGAGCTGGGCGGCAGGTCGCGGCTGACCACGCGGTCGTACTGATAACGGCCGCTGACGCTGCCGAGTCCCTCGTTGTAGAGGCTGGTATAGCCAAGCGCCTCTTTGATCTCTTCGGCGAAGCGGTGCAGGGTTGCCAGCTGGTCGGCGGTGACGGGAAGCTGGCACTGGCTGGTCTTGAGGAACTTCTGGTAGCCGCGATCGACCAGCTCGGCCGGTTCGCCGGCGACCAGGATGGCGGGGAATTGGCTGACGCGGGGCATGCCGTTAAGGCCGGGCTCGATGGCGGCGATGCAGCCGTTCTTGGTGATCGTGCAGGCACCGCTGGTGCGGTTGACCTGGAAGCCGTGGTCGGAGAGCCAGCTCAAGGCGTTCTCAAGGTTACGGGGAGCGATCTTCAGGGGAGCGAAATGACCCGACATTCAGTACCTCGCTGGAATGGAAATTGCAATGCTCAGGGGAGCGAAGCCGCCAGAGATAAAACTATCGCACAGGCAGGGGGGATTGGGCAATCCGGAGCTGCGGGGCTAGGAGGCGGGTAGGAGCAAAAGCCCCACTCAAGCCAAAGGAGGGCTTGAATGGGCCACCCGGGCTTCGCAGTCGGGTACGCGGCAAAGGACGCCGCTCCGGCCGCGGGCGCTAAGGTTGGCCGCCGGGATTCCAGGCGGGCTTCCAGTCGGTGTTGGCGAGCCATTCGATGGGAGGGATCATGGATTCGATGGCGCGGGTGAGGTGGTCGAAGTCGATGTGGGCAAGGTCGTCGGTGGGTTGATGGTAGTGGGGACCGAGTCCGTAGCTGGAGACGGTTTGGGCCACGATGCCCTGGCGGGCGAGGTCGAAGTTGTCGGAGCGGCGGAAGAAATGCTGCTCGGGATGGGGGTCGGCGACCAGCGGGGCTCCGTGCTTGGCCAGCGTTGGACCGAGGTCGCTGCGCTCCCATCCGGTGAGCCAGAGCTGGGTGGAATGGATGGCCGGGTCGGCGTGGCCGATCATTTCGAACTCGAGATTGGCGACGATGGAAGCCGGCGGCAGCGGCGAGTGCTGGAGGAAATACTGGTTGCCTTGGCCGCCGGTCTCCTCGCTGCCGAAGCAGACGAAGAGGATGGTGCGGCGGGGATGGGTGGGCAGCGAACCGAGGGCGCGGGCCAGTTCGAGGACCGCCGTGGTACCGCTGGCATCGTCATCGGCTCCGTGGTAGATGACTTCGCCGGAGGACGTGGTGCGCACGCCGAGGTGGTCGAGGTGAGCGCTGAGCAGGATAGTTTGGGAGGCCAGCGCGGGATCGGAGCCGCGCAGCAGGGCGAAGGCGTTGTAGGTGCTCCCGCCCGAGGGCAGAGGAACGCGCTGCAGTTGAGCGTCTTCAAGCCCGAAGGACGAAAACTGGCTGGCGACGTAGGTGGCGGCGACCATCTCATCGTGGGTGGCGCTGCCGCGCCCGCGCAATGCGTCGGAGGCAAGGAAGGACATTTCGCCGTGAATGTGGGCGGCGACGCCGGGGAGCTGAGCCGGGTTTTGAGCCGGGCTCGGAGCCGCCAGGAGAGAAATAGCGAGAATGGCGAGCCAGCGGCGCATAGCTGATTGTAAGGCTGAGGAGCGGAGGCAAAGTCAAAGGCCCCATATTTGCCAACAGCGGCAAATATGGGGCACCTGTCAAAATCCCCACATCTGCTCATTGCGGGCAGATGTGGGGCGCCATTGCGGGATCATGCGGGATGGGTGAGGGGACGCGAGTTGAGGATCATCCAGGAGGTGCCGAACTTGTCGCGGAGCATGGCGAAGCGGAAGGCGAAAAAAGTTTCCGCCATGGGCATGAAGATCTCGCCGCCGTCGCTGAGCAGCTGGTAAATGCGCTCGGCCTCGGCGATGCTATCGACCGAGAGCGCAAGGTAGGCGCTGCGCATAGGCTGAAAGCGCTCGGGCGGCACGTCGCTGGCCAGCAGCTGCGTTTCTCCCAGTTCGATGCTGGCGTGAAGGACCTGCTTCTCCATGCCGGGCGGGAAATTCCTGGGCTCCGGCATCTCGGCATAGGTCATCATCATGATGATTTTCCCGCCAAGATGCTGTTCGTAGAAACGGAAGGCCTCGGCGCAGTTTCCGCCATAGTTGAGATAGGTGTGCAGCTTCATCGGGTCGAAATTCCTTTCGGGGAGTTAGATGCGAGGATGGTTTCCCTCAGATTGAATCCGGATGGGCCGGCAGCGGGGGACCGAGCCGCTCGAGATCGTACTTCTTGAACAGCGCTTTGGTTTCTTTACTTTCCTGCTGCTGCGCTTCATACTTGGCACTCCGAATCCTTTACGGTTATTCCAACCATGAGCACTCTATTCCGCAGTGTGTTCACCGTGGCAGTCCTGCTGCTCTCCTTCGGACTGCTGACCGAAGCTTTCCACCTGATGAACCTGCCCAGCGATCGGTCTCTGCTGGGCGGCATCGCGATGATCCTCGGGCTGGTGCTAGCCGTGCCGATGGTCGTTCACGTAATTTGGAGCAGGTTGAAATGACGATTTTGAAGGGTAATTTTCAAGACGAAGACGCTGCTCTCGCCATGCGCCTGCACGGCGGCAATCTGTTTCGCTGGCTGGGCATTGGCTTCGCGCTGATCGTAGGCTGGTTCATTCTGTCCAACGTTGTGAGTGTGACCCGCATCGATGCCGGACACGCGGGCATCGAGATCAACCTGGCGGGCAGCCAGCGCGGCGCGTCGGACATTCCGATCCGCACCGGCTGGGTCTTCTACAGTCCGCTCAAGAGCCAGGTCATCCAGTTCCCAACCTATGTGCAGACCGTGAAGTGGACGGCCGATCTCAACGAAGGCCATCCGGTGAACGAGGAGATGGGCTTCAACTCGAAAGAAGGGATGGAGATCAAGTCGGATGTTTCGCTCTCCTATGCCATCGATGGGGCCAAGGTGCCGGAGTTCTACGTCAAGTACCGCATCAGCGATCTCGACCTGTTTACGCATGGAATTTTGCGCGACATCGTGCGCAACTCGCTGAACGAAGTTGCCTCCACCTACACGGTGGAGGACATCTACGGCGAGAAGAAGACGGAGTTCCTCAACAAGGTGCAGGCGATGATTCAGAGCAAGGTCGAGCCGGTGGGAGTTTCGGTGCAGCAGTTCGGCTTTATCGGAGCGCCGCGCGTGCCGGCGGTGATTGCCAACGCGATCACCTCCAAGGCACAGGCCATTCAGGAATCCGAACGCGCCAAGAACGAACTGGCGACGATTCAGGCCGAGGCGGCCAAGAAGATTGCCGCCGCCGAAGGCGATGCCAAGTCGCAGGTGCTGCGCGCCCAGGGCGAGGCCGATGCCAACCGCATCCGCCTGAGCTCGTTGACCCCGCAACTGCTGGAGCTGCGCCGGTTGGAGAACGATCGCGCGCTGATCGACCGCTGGAACGGACAGCTACCCACGGTGGAAGGCGGCCAGGGCGGCATGATGCTGCAGCTGCCCAAGCCGTAACAGCCCCACATTTGCCAACGACGGGCAAATATGGGCCACCCTGATATGGGCCACCCTGAGGAATGCAGAAGCGCCGCGTGAGGACGCGGCGCTTTGGCGTATCGACCACTCGCAAGCTAGGCTGCTTTGGAGTACACGCTGTAGAGCGAGCGCACCTGGTCGTAGGCGGCGAAGACGCTCTCGGCCTGCCGTTCGACGATGCTCTGCACTTCGGGCGGCAAGTCGGCCTGCAGCGCTTCCAGGTAGTGGGCCTTGGCGTTGTGCTCACCGGCCTCCACGGAGCCGAGCACGCCGGAGTCGCGGCCTCCGAGCTTGTACTTCAGATCGATCCAGGCGCGATGCATTTTGCTGGCGATGCTGGTGTCCTGGGATGGGTCGGCCTCACCGAGATGCCGCGCCAGGTGCTCCAGCTCGGCTGCAAACCGGGCGCGCTCCATCGCCTGCTGGGAGAAGAAAGCCCGCAAGGCGGAGTTCCGGGCGTGTTCGGCGGCTTCCAGGTAACCGGCCTGCCCGTCGCGGCAGGTCTCGATCAGCTTCTTGATCAGGTCGATGTTCTTATCACCAATGTTTTCCGCAGCAGAGAATTCAGCACTCATTTTCCGGTCCCCACTTGTAGAGCACAGATGATGCGGGCGGCGCGGTGGGTTCAGAAAAAGACGGCTGCGGAGAACCAGCCGCGCGGCGCTTTTACGGACCATCGGGCGAGCAGGCCTAAGCTGCTCTCTTGAACTGATCCCGCAGGGCGCAAACCCGGTCGTAGGCAATGGCAATGCTCTCAAATTGCCGTTCGACTACGGCGCGGACATCGAAAGGAAGGTCGGAGTCCAGGGCTTCCTGGTATTCCTTCCGGGCGTCGCTTTCCCCTGTTTCCACGGATGCGACAACGCTTTCATCCCCGCCCCCGAACTTCTGCTTCAGATCGAACCAGGCACGATGGAGCTTGCTCGCCACGCTGGTGTCGCGGCTGGGTTCAGGCTCGCCCAGACCCTGCGCCACGCGCTCCAGCTCTCGGGCAAATCGTGCGCGCTCCTTAGCCTCCCTATCAAAAAAGTCCCGCAGGTCGAGGTCGTTGGTGTGCTCGGCGGCACTGCGATAGCCCTCCTCGCCATTGCGGCAGGTTTGAATCAGATTCTCAATGATTTCGATCGTGTTGTTCGTCATACCCGGATCTCCTCCTTTCCTCGCGTGATTACTTGCGCAAACCAATGGGATGGGGCGGATGGCGCAGGGTTTGCAAGACCGGTGGCCGAATCCTATGTTTGAATAATGGGGATGAGCAAGACCAACGCCTGCCGCATCCTGGATTCGCTCGGCATCCACTACGAGCTGCGCGAGTACGCGATCGATCCGGAGGATCTTTCGGCGGAGAACGTCGCGGCCAAGGTCGGCCTGCCACCCGAGCAGGTGTTCAAGACGCTGGCGGTGCGGGGCGACCGCAACGGCGTGTCGGTGGCGGTGATTCCGGGCAGCTATGAGCTCGACTTCAAGGCGCTGGCCCGGCTCACCGGCGACCGCAAGGTGGAGATGCTGCCGCTGAAGGAAGTGCGGAGCGTGACCGGGTATATTCGCGGCGGCGTGACCGCGCTGGGCATGAAGAAGGACTATCCCGTTTTTGCCGACGAGACGATCGAACTGTGGGACAGGGTGTGTGTCTCCGCCGGGCAGCGCGGCATGCAGATCATGATTGCCCCTGCCGATTACCTGCGGGCAAGCGGCGCGACGGTGGGGGAGATATCGCGCGAAAAGCCGTAACAGAACGCCGTTACCGTGGGGCTGCGACCGATGATCTGGCGGTAACGATTCTTTAACAAGGAAGGGAACGCGCGCTCATGTAAAATCGTCCCACAGCTGGTTCGAGACCCCCGGACAAGAGCGCATCACTTAGCGGAATACGCAGGCAGAATTGGAATGATGCCGGCGGTCCCCTACATTTCTGATTGATTGGGAGAATTCAATGCTGCCGGAACTCAGTCATGGGGCGTGGCGAGAACTCATCGTCGGCAATAATCCGATTGTTTCCTCGAAGTTCGGATTCAATCTGCTGCTGACCAATAACCGGCTTTACTACCGGAGAGGCCAATGCGACGAAGACAATGTGTCCCATTCGGTGCAGCAGCTGTACGACTACCTTGCCAAGTACGAGGGTCTTTACCAGGACGAGCTGAAGACCATTTTTGGTGAAGATTACAAGCCTTTATTCAGCTGAAGCCCGAGTCCTGGAAGCAGGGCGGTTCAGCAGCCTTCGCAGCGCCGGCTCCAGCTCGGCATCCTCAAAATTAAAACCCGCCTCCAGCAGCCGCCTGGGCAGCACGCGCTGGCTGGCAAGCAGCAGCTCGTCGGCCATCTCGCCGCCAGCCAGGCGCAGGGCGAAGGCGGGCAACGCAAGCAGCTCAGGCCTCCCCACAATCCGCCCAAGCGTACGGGTGAATTCCGCGTTGGTCACCGGATGCGGGGCGGTCACGTTCAGCGCGCCGTGGGCGTGCTCATTCTCCAGGGCAAAGACGAAGGCGCGCGCCGCATCTTCCAGGCTTATCCAGCTCCACCACTGGCGTCCGCCGCCGAGTGTGCCGGCCGCTCCCAGGCGGAAGGCGGGCAGCATTTTGGCCAGCGCCCCGCCGGAGGAACTCAGCACCAGCGAGCTTCGCATGTGGACCACGCGGACGCCGGCCATGGCCGCCGGAATGGCCGCTGCTTCCCACTGGCAGCACACTTCGGCCAGGAACCCCAGCCCCGGCGCGCTGTCTTCTCCCAGCGTCTCTTCGCCACGACTGCCATAGTAGCCGATGGCCGAGGCGCAGATGAGTACCTTCGGCTGGCCGCTCTGCTGCTGTGCCTGCGCCGCTGCCCGCGCCAGGTTGGCCGTTCCCTGGACCCGGCTGTTGCGGATCTCCGCCTTGGCTGCCGCGGTCCAGCGGACCGCCACGGGACTTCCGGCCAGATGCACGATCGCGTCGAAGACGGCGAGCTGGGAGGGATCGACCGGATTCGATGGCTGCCAGCGCAGGTCGCCGGGGCGGGCCCGTTGCGGATCGCGCACCAAGGCCGAGACCTGGTGCTGCCGGGCTCGCAGCTGGGCGGAAACCGCGTGTCCGATCAACCCTCCGGCACCACTGACGAGTATTTTCATGGTCTTTCCCGGCGCCCCGGAATCATTCTGCGGCGCTGCGACATCGGATGCAATAGGGGCGCACCAGGAGCGCCCGCCCGCGTAAGTGTTTGGCAGCGGCGGGAGATTAAGGTCTAAAATCAGTTATGGCGAGCATGCGCGAGAACATTGCGACCAGCGCTTTGACCGCGACACGGTTCCGCGATCTGCTGGAGACTGCCCGCGCCAATCGTCCCAACGACGATCTGGACATCGTCCACCGCGCCTACGAAATCTCCCTGCAGCATCACAGCGGACAGCAGCGCGCCTCCGGCGAGCCTTATCTGGTGCATCCCCTGGAAGTGGCAATTCTGCTGGCCGAGATGAGGCTGGACACCACGGCCATCGCCGCCGGGCTGCTGCACGACGCGATCGAAGACACGGCGTTCACCGTCGAGGAGTTGAAGCAGCAATTCGGCGAACAGGTTGCCCACATCGTCGAGGGCGTCACCAAGATCAGCAAGATCGATTTCGCCTCGCGCGAAGAAGCGCAGGCGGAAAACGTGCGCAAGATGATGCTGGCCATGGTGGACGACATCCGCGTGGTGCTCATCAAACTGGCCGACCGGCTGCACAACATGCGCACCCTGCAGCACCTGTCGCCCGAGCGGCAGATGAAGATTGCCAAGGAGACGCTGGAGATTTACGCGCCGCTGGCGCACCGGCTCGGCATGGGCAAGGTTCGCGGCGAACTGGAAGACCTGTCGTTTCCCTACGTCGATCCGGTGGGCTACAAGATGGTTTCCGAGCAGGTGGAGGCGCTGCGCAAAGACGGCGAGGCCGCGCTGGCGAAGATGGTGGAGACCATCAAGGTCAAGCTGAGCGAGGCCAAGATCAACGTGGTGCGGGTCGATTCGCGCATCAAGCGCATGTACTCCATTTATCAGAAGATGATCAAGCAGAAGATCACCGCCGATCAGATGTACGATCTGCTGGCGCTGCGGATCATCACCTATTCGGTCAACGATTGCTACGCGGTGCTGGGGATTATTCACAACGCATGGCGTCCGGTGCCGGGGCGCATCAAGGACTTTATCGCCATGCCGCGCCCCAACCTCTACCAGTCGCTGCACACCACGGTGATTGCCGAGGACGGTCGTCCCTTCGAGGTGCAGATCCGCACCGAGGAGATGCACAAGCTGGCCGAAGAGGGCATTGCGGCGCACTGGAAATACAAGGACGGTCCCATCTCCGCGCGCGACGAGCAGCGCCTGGCCTGGCTGCGGCAGGTGGTGGAGTGGCAGCGCGAGATGGCCGATCCCGGCGAGTTTCTCTCCACGCTGAAGATCGATCTGTATCCCGAGGAGGTGTATACCTTCACGCCGAAGGGTAAGGTGGTCATCCTGCCGCGCGAAGCTACGCCCATCGACTTTGCCTACACGGTGCACACCGAGGTGGGACACACCTGCGTGGGAGCCAAGGTGAACGGACGCATCGTTCCGCTGCGCTCCATGCTGCGCTCCGGAGACATTGTCGAGATCATGACCCAGGTTGGGCACAAGCCGAGCCGCGACTGGCTGAGCATTGTGAAGAGCTCGCGCGCCCGGCAGAAGATCAAGCACTGGCTCAACATTCACCAGCGCGAGCGCGCCATCGAAATCGGCCACAAGCTGATCGAAAAGGAAGCGCGGAAGTACCGCATCGCGCTCAAGGACATCAAGGACCCCGAGCTGCTCAAGGCCGCCGTCGAATACGGCCTGGGCAAGGTGGACGACCTGATGGCGGGCATCGGCTACGGCAAGTACTCGGCGCGCTCGGTGCTGGCCAAGGTGCTGCCCAACAGCAATCTGCAGCCCGGCGAAGAGCACCAGGGCATTGCCTCGGCGGTGAAGCGGGCGTTCGGGATGGAGAGCAGCTCGGCGCTCACCGTGCGCGGCACCGACGATCTGCTGGTCTATCGCGCGCGCTGCTGCAACCCGATTCGCGGCGAGGAGATTGTGGGCTACGTGACGCGCGGCAAGGGCGTGGCGGTGCACAGCAAAACCTGTTCCAACGTGCAAAACCTGATGTATGAACCGGAGCGCAAGCTGGCCGTGGAGTGGGCGGCCAAGGAGCCGCGCATCGCCGGCGCGCCGTCCATCTACCCGGTCAAGCTGGTGGTCAGCTGCGGCGACCGCCCCGGCATCGTCACCCAGGTCTCGGCCGTCATCAGCGGAGAGGATGCCAATATCCGCCACATCGAAGCCAAGACCGGCGACTCCAAGGCCACCATCGACGTCACCTTCGAGACCCGCGATGTCAATCACCTCAACCGCATCATCACCGGTATCCGGCGCGTGACCGGCGTGCATGACGTGGAGCGCGTGCAGAAGCTATCCGGCTAACCCTGACGCTTTCTATCTGATCGGCTCACTGGCAGGCAAATTATGTCCCGCTATACGCAGAAATCCCAGTCGCACACGCAGTTGGTGGAAGCCGCCTACCTCGCTTTGCAACGCTCCCAGCGCACGGCGGTGGGAATGCTGGTGGCGTGCGCCATCGTCGGCACGGTGATGTTTCGCGGGGTGCGCAACGTGCTCGGCAACCGGATCTATGTGCCGGTGATTGCGGCGACCACGCTGCTTGGCCTGGCCTACACGCTGCGCAACAGCATGGTGCTGCCCGCACTGGCGGAGCTGCGCCGCAACCCGGGCAACCCCGATCTGCTCAAGCGCTGGAGCCGCGGCAACCTCATCGTGCAGGCCCTGTGCGCCGCCGTGGGACTGACCGGCTTCGGGCTGCAAATCCTGGGCTCGGCCCCGCCGATTCCGATTGCGCTGTACGCCATCGCCGCTGCGTATCTGTTTCTGCTGCGGCCCACTAAGCCGTAATTCATTCCGAGGAGAGACAGATGCGCGAAGTGATCGCTACGCCCAAGGCACCACAGGCCATCGGCCCGTATTCTCAGGCCATCAAGGCCAACGGTTTTGTCTTTGTCAGCGGGCAGATTCCGCTGGATCCCGCGACGGGACAGATTGTGGAAGGCGGCGCCGGCCAGCAGACCGCGCAGGTGCTGGACAACCTGGAGGAGATTTTGAACGCTGCGGGAAGCGCGCTCGACAAGGTGGTGCGCACCACGGTGTACCTCAAGGACATGGGCGAGTTCGCCGCCATGAACGACGCCTACGCGCTGTTCTTTCCTACCAATGCGCCCGCGCGCGCCACCGTCGAGGTCGCGCGGCTACCCAAGGATGTGCGGGTGGAGATCGACGCGATCGCGCTGGCGGACTGAAGACAATGGAGCTCGTTCGATCTGATACCCCGGATGTGACTCGCTGCATCGCCTCGGCTAGCGTCCTGGCTAGCTGGCATTGGCCCGCATTGGTTTATTGCTTCTTTCCATGCGTACTGATCCTATTGATCGCTTCTGCTGTGAGCCTCACTGTTTCGGTGCGGGCAGCGGCTTGGTTCGGCGTGCCTGTCTTTCTTGCATGGAACGTATATGTGCCTTGGCGTTCAAAATCCTCCCGACGCAACTGGGTCGTAGCGGGTTGTGCTGACCGCTTCTGCATTCGGCTGTCTATGCATCGTGTCTATAAGCAGGAAGTCATCGTGCTTGAGGCCTCGGAAATCGCTTCGATGTCGATCCGAACGGTCGAAGTGTTTTTGCATGGACCAAAGCCCAAATTTGTTGAATGGTTGGTGATCGAACCTGCTCAGGCGGTTGCGGAGAACCTTTCCGATCACATCCCTTCATTTTTGGGGGATTTTAGGGCGTTTGATCCAAGCATTCAGCGGCACGTGGCCATTGAGAAGGGACGTCTCATCATTGGATGGAAATCGTGTCATCCTGCTCTGCGGATGTTCCTCCAGCAAGTCGCACGGGAATGTCCATCCGTCGTCATAGCCCCCGAAGAACGTTCTGAGTTGGATTTGAACGGGATTTGGCAATGGCGTAGGGAGAGGACTAGAGAGTGTCCGGATGCACAACAGCGCCGGATGCTCGTCCAGGCGAGACGCCTCGGATTCGGTTGCGAATGCGCTTCGCTATTGGGCCGGTATAAGCAAATTTCGTTTCAAAAGGCAGCGGCCTATCTGGCGGAGTATGAGCAAGAGGAAGCCGGGACAAGCCAATCCACTGTTCAGCGGTAAGCTTCTTTGCGGTTGCCGGGTGGAGGGTAACCAATTCAAGCCTTCTTTTAGCTTGAGTGAGGAAGTACTTCGCTAAGCTCTCTTCGCAGCCCCTCGACCCTCCGCCGCCAGGCCACGGCCAGCACGCAGCCGATGCTGATCAGTCCGGTGCTGAGGCCGAACCAGAGGCCGCGCACTCCCCAGCCGCGGGTGAAGCAGAGCCATGCGCCCAGCGGCAGGCCGACCAGCCACCAGCCCACGAAGTCCGTAATCATGGCCGTGCGCGTGTTGCCGGAGCCGCGCAGCGCGCCGATGGCCGTCACCTGGACGCCGTCAAAAAACTGGAAGACCGCGGCGATGGCCAGCAGGCGGAGCGCCACCTGGACGACCTGCGGATCGTAGGTGAAGATGTGCACGATGGGCAGCGGCAGCGTCCACAGCACGAGGGCCGAGCAGCTCATGAAGCTGGCGCTGAGGGCGATGCCGCTCCATCCGCTGATCGCGGCGGCCTCGGCATCGCGGCGTCCGATGGCGTTGCCTACGCGCACCGAGGTGGCCTGCGCCACGCCCAGCGGCACCATGAAGGTGAGCGAAACCAGGATGAGGGCGATCTGGTGTCCGCTGACGGCCACCGCGCCCAGCCGCCCGGCCACCAGCGTGGCGGCGGAAAACACTCCCACCTCGAGGGCGATTTGGGCCGCCACCGGTGCGCCCCGGCGCACAATGGCCGCCATGCGATCGAGGTAGAAGCTGCGCGCATATTGCCCCAGGCGCAGTTGCTCTCGGCTGTTGAGCCAGAGCAGGTAGCCGACCAGCACGCACATCATGTAGCCGCGCGCCAACGCCGTGGACAGGCCCGAGCCGGTGGCGCCGAGGGCGGGCAATCCCCAGTGTCCGTAGATGAGCGCATAGTTGCCCGCCAGGTTGACCAGGTTGGCCGAGACCATGGCGAAGGCCACCACGCGGACGCGGTGCGTGCCCTGCAGAAAGACGCGCATGGCGACGAAGAGGATCTGCGCGGGCAGTCCGCAGGCCATGGCGTAGAGGAACGGGATGGCCTCGCGCACGATCTGCGGAGCGATGCCCATCGGCGCCAGCAGCCGCGCGCTGAAGGCCACCAGCAGCGCGCACAGCACGCCCAGCGGCAGGGCCAGCTGCGCGCAGGCCCACAGCGTGCGGTAGCACTCCTCGATGCGTCCGGCGCCGAAGTCCTGCGAGACGATCGAGTCGCTGCCCATCATCATGCCTTCGCAGACGATGGCGAAGACGATGAAGACCGCCGAGCCCAGGCTGACCGCGGCCAGCGCCGTGGGCCCCACGCGGCCGATCATGGCCACGTCCACGAAGTTCATGGACATCCATCCCACCTCGCCCAGCACGATGGGCACGGCCAGGCGCAGCAGGCTGGGCATCTCGCGGCGGAGCTTTTTGAGGCCGATGCGGTGCAGGCCGGATTGGGTGCGGGGCGTTCATCGCGGCTCGATTCGGTCGCTCCCTTTTGCCGGCGCAGCAAAAGGCCCCCGCGGCGGCGGAGGCCTGTGCACGTATCTGAGGGCTTGGCGCGGAGAACTCACCGTTGCGGCTGGTGCTCTGCTCAACCCGATGCCGATCGAAGCCTTGGGACTAACGACTAACCCTTGGTAACTTTGCCGCTGCGCAAACAGCTGGAGCAGACCCGCACCTTTTTGGTGTTGGTGGTGCCCTCGACCTTGGCCTTCACCGGATGCAGGTTCACGTTCCAGCGGCGGCGGGTCTTGTTGTTGGCGTGCGAAACGTTATTGCCGAACTGCGGGCCTTTGCCGCAGACACCACATACTTGAGACATGTCGAACTCCAAAATGGTGGAACCGCTTGGGCTTTCGAGCGCTGCACTGCGATCCAACTGGACCGGAGCAACTTTGGGAGTGCAGCGATTGGTATTAAAACCAGATTGCAACCCAATGGGCGTAAACCCAGGAAAGAGACGCGCGGAACCTGAAATGAACAAACTGAGGCTGGTCGCCAAAATCAGATTCTACACCGAGGCTGTGGATTTCAGCAACGTCTCCGTCAAACTAGCGGCGAAGCAGCCGGGTTACCGCCCGGAAGCCAGCCACTGCCGGAGCAGGAAGAGCTCCCCAATGACGAACAACGTGCCGAAAATCGTTTTGTTGTAACGGGCCAGCCAACGGGGCAGGTAAATGTCGAAATTGTCCGCCCGCTCCCCGGTATAACGGCCTGCCACATCCGTCAACGGGCAACGACCCCGGTTCAGCGTCAGCACCGCGCATTCCAGCAGAACCAGACAGGTGAGAACGCCTGCCCGGTGGAGCTGACGAGACGCGGCGGCAATGGGAATTGCCACGATACATCCGGCGAAAAACATCCAGATTGCCGTATGCAGCAGCTTGATCGCCACCAGGATCGACACGTGTTCCGCTCGCGTTTCCAAGGAAGTATCCAGCCGAAAGATAGACTACACTAGCGTCATGAATGAAGCTTCAAACTAAACCAGAAGGCCACCCAGAACGCCGTCGAGCCCGCCTCCATCAAGGTTCACAAGACGAGCGGCAACACCATGGAAATCCTCTGGAAGGACGGCCACCAGAGCAGCTACACCTTTGCCTACCTGCGCGACGCCTGCCCCTGCGCGCACTGCAACGACGAGCGCGAGAAGAGCCAACGCCAGCCCGACGAGCCCGCTCCGGCGGCACCCACCGGCGGCCTGACGATGTTCAAGCCAGCGATCCGTCCTGAGGAGGTCGCGCAGGTGGGCAACTACGCCATCCGTTTCGACTGGAACGACGGCCACAAGCACGGGATCTTCTCCTGGAGATATCTGCGCGACTGGTGCCCCTGCGAGAGCTGCCACGCTGGCCGCCACTCCAGCGACGGGCTGCAGTTCGATATCGAGAATCATCCGCCGAAGGAGTAGTGGGTGCTGGCAATTTTCCTACGCACCCGCGTGCGATACGTACCAAAGAGATAGCGAAATTAATCCACAGAATGCTCCGCTAATTCTTGTCCCGCCGAGAATTGTTGCGCGTCGGCGCAGCACATCCAGGAGTTCCAATGCTCCAAAGACTATGAGGGGAACCAAGGATTTCGTTTTGAAGAAGTCGAGGATCAACACAAGCGCAATTCCTGAAACGAACGCTGCGAGAAACTCCGAGATCCAAACGCCAGCGGTTCCCAGGAACGCGAGTGGAATGGTGATTAGGCCAATTAATGGGTCAATAACACTGCTGCATAAACCTATCGCAAGGATGGAAATCAAAATCAACATCGGCTGCCTCCCGGACACGGCAGAATAGGCGAAACCAAAGTCTAAAGATATCTAGGCACAAAATTATTGATCAGCCTTCTCCGTTTGTCCACGTATTCTCATGCCGAGAGTGATTCATTTCGCAGGGGAGCCAGATGCTAAAACTGAAAGTCCGCCCGATGCCAGAAGAGGACGTTTACAAGGACATCGTTCGTGTACCCGAGGCTTATAGGATTGATAAGAAAGGTAGGACGATCGAGGAGTCTAAGGTGTGCCGGATTGAAGGGACTCCTCGTTCGTCCTATGCGGTACTGCGCGGATACCAAAAGTCCAGCGACGCAGAGATCCACATGGATGAAAGGACACGCAGCCGCTTAGGCGTCCAACTTGATGATATCCACGACTTCAAATTTAGCCCGGCTGGGCTGTGCGGAGAACTGGCTTGGGCTTTGAATGCCTCCGAAACCGGCTATCGTGTGGCTTCACGTCTAGCGGTCATCGGGTTTATTCTCGGGGTCCTGGCTTTTATGCCCGTCCTCGCGGACTGGGCGAAATCGTTATGGCACTGCATCACCAGAGTTCACTAGTCTAAAAATCGGACCAAGACTTCTCTGCGCGCTGCTGAGAGGGGCCACAGTTCGGTCTGCTATGGCGGGCCTCTTCGACTCCAAACCTGATACTCTTTTCCTAGACCCGGCGGGCGCATTTTCTTCCATGGACTTTCTTTCAAAGCTCAATCCGCAGCAGCGTGAGGCGGTGGAAACCGTGCGCGGGCCGCTGCTTATTCTGGCGGGGGCGGGTTCGGGCAAGACGCGGGTCATCACCTATCGCATCGCCTATCTGGTGCAGCATGAAAACGTGGCGGCCGACCGCATCCTGGCCGTGACGTTTACCAACAAGGCCGCCGCGGAGATGGCCGAGCGGGTGCAGCAGCTCATAGGACAGCACTCGCTGGCCAAGCCTGCGATCAGCACCTTTCACTCGTTCTGCGTGCGCATGTTAAGGCGCGACATTCATGCTCTGCAAGTCAATGGAAAAGGCTACACTCGCGACTTCGTCATCTACGACGAGAGCGACCAGCAGGCGGTGGTCAAGGCGGCCATCAAGCGGCTCGGGATCGACGATAAAAAGCTGACGCCGCGCAGCGTGCTGGGGCTGATTTCGTCGGCCAAGAATCACATGCAGGACCCGCAGGAGATGTATCTGAACTCGGCGGAGCCGAAGATGGAGCGCATTGCGCACATCTACAAAATTTATAAGGACGAGCTGCTCAAGGCCAACGCGCTGGACTTCGACGACCTGCTGCTGGAGAGCGTGCGCCTGCTGAAGGGCGACGCCGCGACGCGCGAAAAATATCAGCGCCGCTTCCAATACATGCTGGTGGACGAGTACCAGGACACCAACCGTCCGCAGTACGAGATTATGTGCGCGCTGGCGGCCACGCATCACAACCTGTGCGCGGTGGGCGACGAGGACCAGTCGATTTATTCCTGGCGCGGCGCAGACATTAACAACATTCTCGACTTCGAGAAGAATTTTCCCGAGGCCAAGATCATTCGCCTGGAGCAGAACTACCGCTCGACGCAGCCCATTCTGCAGGCCGCCTCGGCCGTGGTGGGCAACAACCTGCAGCGCAAGGGAAAAAATCTGTGGACGGCGCGCGAGGGCGGCAGCAAGATTGGCTTTTACGATGCGCCCGACGGGGAGAACGAGGCGCTGTTTGCCGCCGACTTCATCTCGCGCTGGGCGCAGTCGCGGGCGCGCGAGGGCTTGGAAAACAAGGCCGCGATTCTCTACCGCACCAATTCGCAATCGCGTCTGCTGGAAGAGGCGCTGCGCCGCTACAACCTGAACTACAACGTGGTGGGAGGCTTCAGCTTTTACGAGCGCGCCGAGATCAAGGACATGATCTCCTACCTCAAGCTCATCCTGAATCCCGAGGATTCGGTGGCGCTGATGCGGGTGGTGAATACTCCGGTGCGCGGCATTGGCAAAACCACCATGGAGACCGTGGAGCGGGTGGCGCTGGAGACCAACCTCTCGTTGTGGGGCGCGCTGCAGGAGGTGGTGGAGCGAAAGCTGCTGCCTGCGCGGGCCACCGCAGCACTGGCCGCCTTCCGCGATCTGATCCGCGAAGCGCGAGCGATGGTGTTTGGTGAAGTTGATCGCAGGGATCTCGCCGCGACTGCGGCTCCAGATGAGCGGTCAGCCGCGGCCCTCGCGGTTCCGGAGCAGGAAGCCGAATTCGATGCTTATCTCGACCCCCAGCACGGCTTCGACTTTGGCGATGCCGACGATAGTTTTGATGTAAGCGAATTCGGCGACGCGCCGGAGATTGCCTCCGACTTCGGCGCCACCGAATTTTCTCCGGAGGCGATGGAAGAGGAATCGGCTTCGCAGGAGAGCGCCGCTGCTTCGGAGGCGTCGCTCGAAACCCGGCCCGCGCAAAAAGTTTCCACCGCCGAGCTGCTCAAGTTCCTCATCGACCGCACCAAGTACATTCAGCTGCTGGAGGCCGAGGATTCGCCCGATGCACAGGCGCGGATTGAGAACCTGCGCGAGCTGGTTAACGCCGCCATGGATTCGCGCGACCGCGGCGAGAGCATCAGCGACTTTCTCGATCACGCCGCGCTGGTCAGCGACGTGGATCAGTTCGACGAGGCGCGGCAGATCACGCTGATGACGCTGCACGCGGCCAAGGGCTTGGAGTTTCCGCTAGTGTTTCTGGTCGGCATGGAGGAGGGACTGTTTCCGCACTCGCGTACCTTGCTGTCGCCGGTCGAGATTGAAGAGGAGCGCCGCCTCTGCTACGTGGGGATGACGCGCGCCATGGATACCCTCATCCTGAGCCGCGCCCACTACCGCCGCCGCTACGGCACCGACACGCCCGAGCCCTCAACGCCCTCACGATTTCTGGAAGAGATTCCCATCGAGCTGCTGGAGGATGCCGGTTCGCCGGGCAAGATCAAGGGCTCGACGCCGCGCTTCCAGGAATATGGCTCCGCCCATTACGACTACGAGAACGAGGACCAGTCGGCTACGGCTTCGAATTGGGGCGGCCGCTCGCGCTCCCAGAACAGCGCGCCGAAGACCTCCTACACCGGCCCGGCGTACAACTCGATCGACAATATTGCGGACTTTTTTGCCTCGCGCGGCAAGAAGTTTTCCCGGCCCGAGACGGCGGCCTGTGTGGCTCCGGCGGGGCGTGGATTGCGCAAGGGAGACCGCGTCCAGCACCCGAAATATGGCGAGGGAGTGGTCTATCATCGCGAAGGCGATGGGGAAGACGCCAAGATTACGGTACAATTTCATAGATTCGGTCTGAAGAAGCTGGTCGAGAAATACGCTCAGCTGGTGAAGGCGTAAGCCACACGCCCAAGGCGCTCACGCGCAGATTTTGATTTGCAAAGGAAAACGAAAATGCCCAACACGTCCGCTCTACCCAAAGAAGAACGCAAGGCCGCCAAGCGCGCCGCGCGCAAAAAGGCCGCTCCCAAGGCAGCCCGCACCCATGAACGCGGCTCTGCCAAACAGAAAGTCAAGAAAGCCGCCCGCGGTACGTCGAAGCGCTAGTTTAGTTTCCATCGACCGAGGATTTCAGCGGCCAACCCCTGCACCGTTTCTTTGCGCAGGAGTTGGCCGCTTTGCTTGCTATGATTGCACTCTGAATTGTCCCCGCCCGCGGCTTAGGGGGACTGGGGAAGCAGGAGCGCTCCGCTGGCGAATCAACTGTGGGCCCGCAAGTCGATCGACAAGCTGATTGCCGAGGCGGACGAGCCCGGCCACCGCCTGCAGAAGTCGCTCGGCCCCTGGTCGCTCACCGCCCTCGGCATCGGCGCCATCATCGGCTCGGGAATCTTCGTGCTTACCGGCACGGCTGCCGCCGGAGAGCACTTCGAAGCGCCCTCCATCTTCCACGCGCAGGTCATGGACATCCTGTGGAACCTGGCCCGCCACGGCAACGTGCACGGCGCGCTGATGCACGGACGCCCTGCCGCCGGTCCGGCGCTGGCCATCTCCTTCATCCTGGTCGCTATTGCCTGCTCGTTCGCCGGGCTATGCTATGCGGAACTGGCCGCGATGATTCCCATCGCCGGCTCGGCCTACACCTACAGCTACGCCACGCTGGGCGAAATCTTTGCCTGGATCATCGGCTGGGACCTCATCCTGGAATACGCCGTCAGCAACGTGGCGGTGTGCGTCAGCTTTTCCGGATATCTCAAGGCGCAACTGGCGCAGTTCGGCCTGGTGCTGCCCGACCGCTGGAGCTCGCCCGTGTATGCGGCGGGCAAGTGGACCGGCTCCTACTTCAACCTTCCCGCGTTCGTGGTGGTGATGATTTTGAGCTGGCTGCTGGTGCGCGGCGTGCGCGAATCGGCGCGGGCCAACAACACGATGGTGGCCATCAAGATCGGGGCCATTGCGCTGTTTCTGATGGTGGGCGGCAGCCTGGTGCACAAATCCAACTGGGTGCCGTTTGCGCCTTCGGGATTCGGCGGCATCCTCACCGGCGGGGCCATCGTCTTCTTCACCTACATCGGCTTCGACTCGGTCTCCACCGCCGCCGAGGAGTCGCGCAATCCGCAGAAGGATGTGCCCTTCGGCATCCTCGCCTCGCTGGCCGTCTGCACCGTGCTGTATGTGGGCGTGGCGCTGGTGCTGCTGGGCATGATGAAGTACTCGGTCTTCGGCTCCGGCATGGCCGCCGAGGCGCCGGTGGCCTACGCCTTGCAGCAGCTCAACGCCCGGCCCATCTGGCGCGCGGCCATCGTCATCGGGGCTCTGATGGGGCACATCAGCTCGCTGCTGGTCTTCCAGTACGGGCAGGCGCGCATCTGGTTTGCCATGTCGCGCGACCGCCTGCTGCCCGACCTGTTTTCCCGCGTGCATCCGCGCTTCAAAACGCCGCACTGGTCCACCTGGATCGCCGGCCTCGCCGTGGGCATTCCGGCGGGCATCGTCGATCTCGGCGACGCCGCCGACCTCTCGAACATCGGCACGCTGTTTGCCTTCGTGCTGGTCTCCTTCGGCGTCATCCTGCTGCGCCGCACCCAGCCGGAGCGCCCGCGCGGATTCAAGGTTCCGTGGGTGCCGCTGTTCCCCATCCTCTCGATCGTTTTCTGCGGAGGCCTGATGACCGGCCTCACCGTGGTCACCTGGATTCGCTTCTTCGTCTGGCTCGCCATCGGGCTGCTGATCTACTTTGGATATAGCCAACACAGGAGCGAGTTCGCACAATCCAAGGATTGACAGCAGGTATACAATGTATATCTGAGGTGAAGTGGATGGCTGCCAGCATGGTTCATATCCGCGTGGACGGCAAGGTGAAGGCGAAAGCCGCCAAGGCGCTGGCTGCGATGGGGCTGACCGTCTCCGACGCAGTTCGCCTTATGCTGACTCGTGTCGCAGTTGAAAAGAAGCTGCCGTTTGAGCTGCGCGTGCCTAACAAGGAGACCCTGGCCGCAATGAAAGAACTCGAAGGTGGCGGCGGCAAGAGCTTTACCAGTGTTGCCGAGATGATGGCCGACCTGAATGCGGAGGATTAGAGAATCCTCGCAGTTTCGGCGCGATTATAAACGCGTTCGAGCGACACCGCGCCACTCGGACATTGAGATTCTCCTCGCAGGAATTGTCGAGCGACTCGCATCTGACCAGCCGCTCAGCGCCAAGCATCACGATCACCTTCTAGGCGGCAACTGGAAAGGGCATCGCGAATGCAACCTTAAACCAGACTTGCTGCTCATCTATAATCTGCCCGACGACGGGTCCTTGCATCTTGTGCGCATGGGATCGCACAGCGAGTTGTTCGCGAAATAAGCGCCCGTTCCCGCGCAGAGCCCCTTTGCATACAATGATCCCGTGACCTCCGATTTCCTCACGCGCCTGCCCAAGGCCGAGCTGCACCTTCATCTGGAAGGCTCCGTCGATCCGCTGACGCTCAGCCAGCTCAGCGAGAAGCATCACACGCCGTTTCCGTGGACCAGCAACCGATACAAGCCGCTGCCCAACTCGCACCGCCCGCTCAGCGTTGCCGAGGCCGCTGCGCTCTATGAGTACACGGATTTTACCGGCTTCCTGATGGCCTTCAAGGCGGTCACCGAGCGGCTGCGCGATCCCGAAGACTTCGAACTCATCACCTATCGGCTCATTGAAAAGCTGGCCGCGCAGGGCTGCCTGCACGCCGAGGTCTTCGTCAGCGTGGGCGTCATCTTCTGGCGCGGGCAGGAGTTCGATCGCGCTCTTCGAGGGGCTGGAGCGCGGACGGGTGCGCGGGGAAAAAGATTTCGGCGTCAGCCTCTACTGGATCTTCGACGCCGTGCGCCACTTCGGGATCGAAGAGGCGGAAAAGGTTGTTGCCACGGCCATTCGCCATGCGGGAACGCCATCCCAAAAGCAGCAGCGTCATCGGCATCGGCATTGGAGGCGACGAACGCCTGGCCGCCCCGGAGCCCTTCGCGCAGGTGTATGCGCAGGCCGCGCGCGCCGGGCTTCGCCTCAGTGTCCATGCCGGGGAAACGGTGGGGCCGGCTTCGATCCGTGGCGCGCTGGACGTCACTCGGGGCCGAGCGAGTGGGCCACGCGCTCTGCGCCGCTGACGATCCAGAGCTGCTGGCGCGCCTGGTCGGCCAGCAGGTGCCGCTGGAGCTCTGCCTCACCTCCAACCTGCGCACCCGCTGCTGCGCCGAACTCGCCGCTGCATCCGCTGCGGCGCTTCTTTGACGCGGGCGCGCTGGTCACGCTCAACACCGACGATCCCGAGATGTTCCAGACGACGCTGGTGGCGAGTACGAGCTGGCGCGGGATGTCTTCGGATTCACCAACCAGGAGCTGCGCCAGCTGGCGGCCAACTCGTTCCGCGCCAGCTGGCTTCCGGAGGAGCGCAAGCGCGAGCTGCTGAAGCTGCTGTGAGGGCCACGCATTTGCCTCGTCCGCGGCCCCGCTGTTTTGCCGGAAGGAGGAAAGCCGCTCAGGGATTTATCGGACGTTGCGCATTCCGTTAACGTTTTCTGTCCCCGTACGTCTTACTCCGTGCTAGGGCTAAGTTTCGGGCGAAAAGCTTGCTTGTGAGCCGATCTCTCGATAGTCTGCATTTAGTGTTCCCAGTCAATTGAATCTCTTAATCGGCGGTGAGGCGTGGCCATGAATCCTAAGGTGTTTCAAGCTGAGCTCGATGCTCAGGTTGCCCGTTACGATTTGCTCGCCCATCCCTTTTATCAGAGCTGGAGCGCGGGCAAGCTTTCGCAGGAGCATCTGCGCGCCTACGCCCTGGAGTTCTTTCATCTGGTCGCCGCCTTTCCTACCTTTCTCAGCGCCCTGCATAGCCGGCTGCACGACGGCCAGCTGCGCCGCGCCGTGCTGCGCAACCTGGCCGAGGAAGAGGTGGAAGGCCGCGCCTACACCGACATGTGGATGGACTTTGCCGAAGGCCTCGGACTTTCTTCCAACCAGGTGCGCCGCTGCCAACCCTCGGCGCCGCTGCGCCAACTCATTGAGCAGTTTTACCGCAGCGCCAGCCAGGATTCCCCGGCGCAGGTTCTGGCCGCCATCTACGCCTACGCCTCGCAGGTGCCGCAGATCTGCGGAGAGAATGCGCGCGCGCTGCTGCAGCACTATGGCGCCGATGACCGCACCTGCGGATACTTCGTGCTGCACACCTACGCCGGGGTCCGCCACGCCACGGTGTGGCGCTCCGAACTGCTGCGCCTCCTGGAGCGCAACGAGCCGATGCAGGCTCCCGCGCTGGAGTCGGCCGGGCGCGCCGCGGAGTGGCTGTGGAAGGCCCTCGACGGCTGCCAGGCGTACCGGCTCAGCGAGCGCTCCATGACCGCCTGAGCCCGGCGTCCGCGGCGGAGGGTCCGGACGTCAGCCAGGGTCCGTCACCGGACCGTTGTGCGGCATCCGTTATTTCCGGCAATTGTCGCCGGCAATAGTTTCACTTGCTGTTCTCGCCGCTCTCCGATACAGTTTTTGCCCTATGGTTAAACCGGTTCCCATTGGTGCCAAAGGCGCGGCCGAAGAGCGGGTGCAGTATGAGCACACCCTCACCGCGCATCACCATCAACTCCCGCCCATCTACTCCACGCCAGACATGCTCCGGTTGATGGAGATGGCCGGCTTTTATGCTCTGCAGCCGTTCTGCGAGCCCGGCGAGATCTCGGTCGGCACCGCCGTCCAGATCGAGCATCGCATTCCGGTCGGCATCAACGCCGTGGTGCGGGCCAGCGCCGAGGTCGAATCCATCGACGGCCGGTTCTACCACATCCGCGTCTCGGTCTCCGAAGGCAAGCAGGAGATCGGCTCGGGCACCACCACCCGCACCATCGTCCGGGTGGACGATTACCTGAAAAAGCACGACATTCCCAAACCGTAATCGCGGCCGGGAAGAAGTCAGGCTGTGATGGGAAAGAAAAATTCCCGGCGCGCCGGTGGCGGCGAAGCCGGGAATTCTTTTGCAGCTGCGAAAATTGGGTAGCCCATATTTGCCGTGGGTGGCAACCGGGAAGAAAGTCCTAGCCCAGCAGCATGGCCCGCAGTTCGGCCACGGTGATCTCCTGCTCGCCGGTCAGCATCACGGGGTCCACGGCGGAGTGGAAGACGTAGCTCTGCATCCCCACTTTTTGGGCCCCTTCGGTGTTTACTTTCTTGTCGTCCAAAAACAGCGCCTCATGCGGCTCGCAGGCCAGCCGGCGGCAGCACTCCAGGTAGATCTCCGGCTCCGGCTTCACCGTTCCCACCTCGCAGGAGTACATCTGCACCTCGAACTCGTCGAGCCAGCGCAGCTTGCTGCGCATGGCCGCCAGCATGGTGAACTGCATGTTGCTCAAGATGGCGGTGCGGTATCCGGCGCGCCGCAGGTCGCGCGTCAGATCGAGCATCTCGGGACTCACGTTGGTCCATTGCGTGTTGTCGTGTTCGATCAGCTCCTGGGCCTCGGCCACGCTGATGTCGAAGCCGCAGTCGCGCCCCACAGCCTGCCAGTAGTGGACGTTGTCCAGCGTCCCCCGGTCCAGCTCCTCGCGGTGCGCCCAGTAAATCTGCTGGAACTCCTGCAATGGCTGGGAGAAGCGCGTGCAGAGCGTCTGCCACTGCTCCTGGGTCGGCGGCAGAGAAAGGACTTTCCCGTAATCGAAGGCTACGGCTTTGAATGTGGGCATAGTCAAATTTTACACTGGCGGGGCTGTCACCGTCCGTTCACGATCGGAGCTACCGAAATGCCGGATGGTTCAGGTTCGCACCCCGCAGTTGGTACTTTCCGTCTCCCAGGTTATCGCCCACCACGTCCAGCAACCCTGGAGCGCTCTGTGAGCAATCCAGGGTTGCATTACGAAATAATACATCCTATAGTTTTCGCATTATGAGCGGTGTCGAGAAAACCATCAGCTTCCGTGCCGATGCGGAAAAAATCGCCGAGCTCGATTCGTTGGCTGCCGCGCAGGATCGTCCGCGCAGCTACCTCATCAACGAGGCTATTACCAACTACATCGAACTGCAGGCCTATCAGGACGCGCTCGTGCGCAAGGGGTTGGAAGAGGTACGGCAGGGCCGCGTCGTAAGTCATGAAGAAGTCTTAAGGCGCCTAAAGAAGACGGGACGCGCCAGCCGGTGATCGAATGGTCGGAGCAGGCCCTTCGTCAATTGGATCAGGCCCGCGATTTCATCGCCTTATCGAACAGCGAGGAAATTGCTGCCCGTATCGGAATGCAGATCTTTACCAGCGTGGAACAGCTCGACGCCTTTCCGACGCTGGGGAGAACGGGACGCGTTCGCGGTACGCGTGAGTTGGTCGTCCCTAACACCCCCTTTGTCGTGGCGTATGAGATCCAGAAGGCTCGCGTATACATCCTTGCCGTCTACCATGGCGCACAGCGGTGGCCTGAAGCTTTTTAGCCCGTACTCAAAACGCCTGCAGTCCAGAGCTTCACAGGTTGAAGCTTGCGGTTGGGGCCGGTCAGTACAAGCCCTCGGTTGGATCAAATCACTTACAATCAAACCTCCATGTCTTTTTCCTTCCAGCTGGAAGCCACCTGTGGCGCGGCGCGCGCCGGCCGCTTTGTCACTCCGCACGGAGTGGTGCGCACTCCCGTCTTCATGCCGGTGGGCACCGTGGCCTCGGTCAAGGGACTCTCGCAGGAGCTGCTTGACGAGCTCGGCGTCGAGATCCTGCTCAACAACACCTACCATCTCTACCTCCGGCCCGGAGTGGAAACCGTGCGCCAGCTGGGCGGGGTGCAGAAGTTCATGGCGTGGCATAAGCCCATCCTCACCGACTCGGGCGGCTTCCAGGTCTTCAGCCTCAGCGACCTGCGCAAGCTCACCGAGGACGGCGTACAGTTCCGCTCGCACATCGATGGCTCGCTGCATTTCTTCTCGCCGGAAACCTCGCTGGCCGCCGAGATCGGCCTCGGCGCCGACCTCATCATGGCCTTCGACGAGTGCACCGAATATCCCGCCACCTACGAGCGCGCCCGCCAGTCCATGGAGCTGACCGCGCGCTGGGCCCGCCGCAGCCGGGATTATTTCCAGGCGCATAAACACGAGGTTCCGTGGTTCGAGGAGAAGACCCGGCAGCTCGGCTCAGAGCAGACCCAGGCGCTGTTCGGCATTGTGCAGGGCGGCATGTACCCCGAGCTGCGCCGCGAATCCGCCGAGCGCACGGTGGAGATCGGCTTCGACGGCCATGCCATCGGCGGCCTCTCGGTGGGCGAGCCGCGCGAAAAGACCTGGGAGATCGTGCATGAGACCATCCCCCTGCTCCCGGCCGATAAGCCGCGCTATGTGATGGGCGTGGGCACGCCGGAGGAGATCGTCGAGTACGTCCGCCTGGGGGTGGACATGATGGATTGCGTGATGCCCACCCGCGCCGCCCGTCACGGCCTGCTGTTTACCAGCGAAGGTAAATTGAACATTAAGAATGCGCGCTTCGCCCGCGACGAGAATCCCATCGACCCCAACTGCCGCTGCCAGGTGTGTTCGCGCTACTCCCGTGCCTACCTGCGGCACCTCTATGCCTCGCAGGAGGTGCTGGCCCAGGTGCTCAACACGGTGCATAATCTCTCGCATTACCTTGACATCATGCGTCGGGTCCGAGAGACTATCATCACAGGGGAGTTTCCAAGTACCAGTCCGGCGGTCTAGCGCCGGGTCGTTTGCCCTGCACGGATACCAGAAGATACTTGGCACGGCTGGTGGATCGCTCGTGTACCGGGGTGTGTCTGCGCCATGGACGCCGCCCCGCCACGGTTAGGCTCAACGCGGTCAGGTCTCAACCGGGCCGGGTCGAATATAATTTCTACGCCGCGTGTTGCCAGGTTGGCAGCGCACAGCGGCGGGAGCTCAAAGAATGATTGCTCAACTCGCATTCCTCGTCTTTCAGTCCGGCGGCGCGGGAATGACTTCTCTCCTCATGATGGTGGCGGTGTTTGCCATCTTCTATTTCCTGCTCATCATGCCGCAGCAGAAGCGGCAGAAGAAATGGCAGGAGATGCTCGCCAACCTCAAGGCCGGCGACCGGGTCACCACCACCGGGGGCATCATCGGCATCATTCTTTCCATCAAGCAGGGCGAGGATAAGGACGCGGGCAGCATCATTCTCCGCGTTGCTCCAGATAACCTGAAAATCGAAGTTGCACGCAGCGCTATCGCGTCGGTCACCATCGACGACGGCGCAAAGAAATCTTAGGCGGTCGCGGTCTCCACCATGAAGAACCTGCTCTGGAAAGTCGTATTCATCCTCGCCACCCTGGTCGTGTTTATTTGGGGAATTTTCCTCGGAACCGATCCGCAGAAGAGCATCGAGGCCATGAAGGCCCACGGACTCGTCGCCGGCATTCAGCAGAACATCCACCTCGGTCTTGATCTGCGCGGCGGAACCCACCTCATCCTGCAGGTGCAGGTGAACGACGCGGTCAACGCCGAAACCGATCAGACCATCGAGCGGCTCAAGGATGCGCTGAAGAAGAAGAACATCGCCTATGGCGACGTTCTCAAGCTCGATCCGGCCAACAATCCGCAGACCATCTCCCTGCGCGGGGTTGACCTCGGCGCCTCCGGCGATCTGCGCTCGCTCATCGCCGACCAGTTCGGCGAATACGATCTGGTCTCCGGACCGGACAATACCTGGACCGTTAGCATGAAGCCGACGGTGCTGGCCACGCTCAAGAGCCGCGCCGTCTCCCAGGCCATTGAAACCATCCGCAACCGTATCGACCAGCTCGGCGTCTCCGAGCCGGTGATTCAGGAATACGGCCTGGGCGACTACCAGATCCTGGTGCAGCTGCCCGGCGTGGACGATCCGGCCCGCGTCAAGGAAGTCATGCAGTCCACGGCCATGCTGGAGATCCGCCAGGCCCTGGACAACGGCCGCCCCTTCAACAGTGAGCAGGAAGCACTCGCCGCTCACAATGGCGTGCTCCCGCCGGATTCCGTCCTGATGAAGGGCCGGCCCCAGGGCGGCGGCGCCAGCAGCGAGAGCCCCGACGTCTATTACCTCATCAGCCGCGTCTCCGCGGTCAGCGGACGCGACTTGCGCTCGGCCGAAGCCGGAACCGAGGAGAGCGGTCGGCCTGACGTGACCTTCACCCTCACCCGCGACGGCGGCGACCGCTTCTACCAGTTCACCAACCAGCACGTGGGAGACTCGCTGGCCGTGGTGCTCGACGGCAAGGTGCAGGAGGTGGCCACCATCAAGGAAGCCATCCGCGACACCGGCCGCATCTCCGGCTCCTTCAGCGACCAGCAAACCAAGGATCTCGCCATGGTGCTGCGCTCGGGCGCCTTGCCGGCCTCCATCAAGTATCTTGAGGAGCGCACGGTCGGTCCCTCGCTGGGCGCCGATTCGATCCGCGAAGGTGTCCGCGCCGCCGTGGTCGGCATGGTCGCCGTGCTGGTCTTCATGCTGGTTTACTACCGCTTCGCCGGCATCAACGCGGATCTCGCGCTGATCCTGAACTTGGTCATCCTGCTCGGCTTCCTGGGCTTCTCGGGAGCTACGCTCACCCTGCCCGGAATTGCCGGTCTGATTCTCACCGTCGGTATGGGCGTCGACTCCAACGTGCTGATCTTCGAGCGTATTCGCGAAGAGCTGCGCGCCGGAAAGACTCCACCCTCGGCCGTGGACCAGGGTTTTGGCCACGCCTGGGTGACGATCGTCGATACCCACGTCACCACCATTGTTTCGGCCGCCATCCTGTTCCTGTTCGGAACCGGTCCGGTCAAGGGCTTCGCCGTCACCCTCACCTTCGGTCTGCTGGCGAACCTGTTCACCGCGGTCTTTGTCTCGCGCACTATCTTTGACAGCATCCTCAACCGCCATCAACGCGGCGAGGCGCTTTCGATCTAAGTTCGTCCCGCAAGTCCGGCGGCCTTGGGACATCCCAAAGCCGCCGCAGCAAGTTCGATGCAAGGTAAGGTTTCAGCCGCGTCTTGACGCGCCAGAATTTTAGAGGAGCCCGCGCTTCTCGGGTAGAAGGCTTCTAACAGTGGAACTGTTTCGTGATACCAATATCGATTTCCTCAGCAAGAAGTGGTACTTTCTCGCCTTTTCGCTGATCTTCTCCCTCGCCGGCCTCGCTTCCATGGCGGTCCGGTACCACAAGACCGGCAGCCCGGTTCCGCTCAGCATCGACTTCCGCGGCGGCACCGTGGTGGACGTCAAGTTCAACCAGAAGCCTGACGCGAATGCCATCCGTCACGAGTTGGACCGCGCCGGCCTGAAGGATGCAACCATTCAGACCCTCACCGGCAGCAATGAGGTTCTCATCCGGCTGGATATCCGTGAAACCAGCGAGTCGGCACTCGACCGCGGCAAAGAAACCATCATCACGGCCCTGCAGGTCAACGCCGAGCCGGGCAAAACCGACCTCAATAACATCGGCTCTGTGTCGCTGGCGGACTACCTGCTCAAGGCCGATCCGATGCACCTCGGCACCGACGCGGCCACCCAGTACGGCAAGATTGCCCAGGCCATCGTGGACTTCCGCGACCATGCCCGTGGCGGCGTGCTGAACTCGGTCTCCGATGTCAGCTCGGTCGCTCCGGCCCCGGTCCTGCAAGCTCTTCAGCAGGACTTCTTCACCTCGAACTTCGGCGTCCGCAACGTCGATATCGTCGGCCCCCAGGTGGGCGCGCAGCTGCGCAAACAGGCCCTGCTGGCCACGTTGTATTCGCTGGCCGGCATGCTGATCTACCTCTGGTTCCGTTTCGAGCTGATCTATGGCGTGGCCGCCGTGGTGGCCTGCTTCCATGACACGCTGATCACCGTCGGCGCATTCTCCCTGCTCAACACGGAAATCTCGCTGACGGTCATCGCCGCCATCCTCACCCTGGTCGGCTACTCCATGAACGACACCATCGTGGTCTTCGACCGCATCCGCGAGAACATCAAGCTGTTGCGCAAGGATACGCTGACCGAGATCGTCAACCGGAGCATCAACCAGACCTTGAGCCGGACCGTGCTGACCAGCGGACTGACCTTCCTCACCGTGCTGGCCCTGTTCCTGTTCGGCGGAGAGGTGCTGCACGGCTTCTCCCTCGCCCTGGTCATCGGTATTATGATCGGAACCTACTCGTCGATCTTCATCGCCGCCCCCATGCTGGTCGCTTACCAGCAGAAGCGCGGCCAAAAAACGATCGCCGGAGGGCCGGCATCCTCGCCGTCCAGCAGCCAGGGCCGCCGCTACAAGGCGCCTGCCAAGGCGTAGCCCGCAAGCCTGCTATCGGCGTTAAGTTTTTGGCGCAGTCGAGTTTTTGGGAATTAGTTGAGTTTTTGAAATAAGTCAGGAGAGGCGGGGATGCACCAATACGCCTGCCTCTCCTGTATCCTGAAGGTACACGCCTGACGCCGCACGCACCTGTTGCCAGCAGTTATTTTTGTGCCTTTCCGGCTCTTACCGGGAGCAAATCCGTCGCTGCCGGTGTTTAAGGCAATAGCAGAAATGGGCGTAGCGGTAAAACTCGCATCCTGCGGGTGACTGCGGTCACATCGCGGGAGGAGGAGGAACGCGTATTTTGAAAGTGAAATACAATTTCAGTTCGCGCCTGTCGAGCAATGATCGCCCCCATGTTCGCGTCTTGCAGGGGCTGGGCGAGTAGGTACGGAGAATCGTTTTTATGTTTGAAGACAGCCTTCTGGAATCTGGCGGTCGCAACTCAAAGTTGCATCGGCGTGGCCCGTGGGCTACCGTAATTTCGTTTGCGATTCAAATCGCCATGGTTGGCGTACTCGTATTGATCCCCCTGCTCTATACGCAAACTCTTCCCAGAGAGCAGTTGATGGTTTATCTGGTTGCGCCTCCGCCTCCGCCACCCCCGCCTCCGCCGCCCGCCGCCTCGCCGGCGCCGAAAGCGGTCGTCAAGCCGCCGACTACGCAGATCGACAACGGGCAGCTGAAGGCCCCGACCAAGATTCCGGAAAAAATTGCCATGATCAAGGAAGACACGCCTCCGCCTGCCTCCGCTGGCGTGGAAGGTGGTGTGGTGGGTGGCGTGCCTGGAGGCCAGGTTGGCGGTGTGGTGGGCGGCGTTCTCGGCTCCATCGTCACCGCGGCTCCGGTCGCCGTGCCCAAGGAAGCGCCTCCGCCGCCTGCGCCGCAGCGCGTCAAGGTTTCCGCCGGTGTCACCGCCGGTCTGCTCATGACCAAGGTTCAGCCGCAGTATCCGCCGCTGGCCAAGCAGGCCCGCATTCAGGGAACGGTGGTGCTCCAGGCAGTCATCGGCAAAGATGGTTCGATCCAGCATCTCAAAGCCATCAGTGGCCATCCCATGCTGATACAGAGTGCGATCGATGCCGTCAGCCGCTGGAAGTACAAGCCGTACTATCTCAACGGCGAGCCGGTCGAAGTGGATACCCAGGTGACCGTAAACTTTACCTTAGCCGGTGGGTAACGTAACCCGGCAGTGTGGGTCCCAAGTTGGCCTTTTGGTTGGCGGCTGGGGTACTCAAAGTTCGCCACCGGCAGAGTCTCCCGGTTACACTGTTCCCTCTGCCGGTTACAGGGCTATTCCGTTCCACCGGGCGGCCCAGGGATTTTTCAGCAAGGGCCGCGTATCCCGAGTGGCTGCGCGTCACAACTTAAAAGATTCAGAAGTCTCAAAAAGAGTTCTGAGGAGGAAAATCAACACATGGTTCTCGCAAACCTCGCAACGTTAGTCCTGTGCAACCTGCATCACGCCGCTGTCCTGCTCCTACAGGAGCCGGAAGGCGGCATCGGATGGGATCCAATCTCGCTGTGGAAGCAGATGGGCCTTCTGGCCAAGATCGTTGTCATCGTGCTCTTCCTCATGTCCGGCTGGTCGATCGGCATCATGATCGATCGCATCTTCACCTACTCGGCGGCCCACAGCCAGTCGCGTTCCTTCGCCACGGCCGTAGCCGGCGCGCTTAAAGATGGCAAGATCGATGAAGCCATCAAGCTGGCCGACCGCAACAAGAAGAGCCATCTGGCCAAGGTCGTTGTCGCCGGTCTGCAGGAATACAAAACCCAGGGCGACGCCACCGAAGATGAACTGGATGCCTCCCGCCGCGCGCTGGAGCGCACCGAAGCCATCGTGCACGCCGAGTTGAAGAAGGGTCTCTCCGGTCTGGCCACCATCGGCTCCACCGCGCCCTTCGTCGGCCTGTTCGGCACCGTCGTCGGCATTCTGAATGCCTTCAAGGGCATCTCGGGCGCCCATGCCACCGGTCTGGCTGCCGTCGCCGGCGGCATCTCGGAAGCCCTGGTGACCACCGCCATCGGTCTGTTCGTCGCCATCCCCGCCGTCTGGATGTTCAACTATTTCACCAGCCGTGTGGAAATCTTCGACGTCGAAATGGAAAACAGCTCCAACGAGTTGATCGACTACTTCTTAAAGCGTCGCGGCACCCGCCGGTAGCCCGGAGATTCCGGAGGTAGGAAACCATGGCAAACGGCAAGAAAAAGAAGATGGCCGGCGTCAACTCGGATATCAACGTGACTCCGATGGTCGACGTCATGCTCGTGTTGTTGATCATCTTCATGGTCATCACCCCGATGCTGCAGAAGGGCGTCAGCGTCAACCTGGCCAAGACGGACAATCCGATCCAGATGCCCGAGGCCGACAAGGAAGACTCGCTCATCGTCGCCATCATGCGCGACGGGCAGGTCTATCTCAACTCAGACAAAGTCACCCCTGAAGCTCTGACCGACAAGGTGAAGGACGAGTTGTCCAAACGGGCGGACAAGCGCATCTTCGTCAAGGCCGATGCCGGCGCCCGCTACGGCGACGTCGTCAACGTGGTCGATGACGTCCGCTCCGCCGGAGTGGACCAGCTCGGCCTGCTCACCGAAGAGCGCAAGCAGCAGGGTTCGCTCGAAGCTCCGGCACCGGCCGGGGCCAAGTAGGAGACGACCGCGATGGCAATGCATTTAGGTGGCGGGGACGGTCCCCAGGCAAACATCAACGTAACGCCGCTGATCGACGTGTTGCTGGTGCTGCTGATCATTTTCATGGTCATCACTCCGCTCACGCCCAAGGGCCTGGACGCGCTGGTTCCCCAGCCGCCCAAGAATCCTCAGCAGCAGCAGAACAATCCGGACGACCGCACCATCGTCGTCCAGATCCTCAGAAACCGGGTTGTGAAGATCAACCAGGAAGATGTGCCCATGGACAAGCTTCAGGGGCGCCTGGAAGACATCTTCAAGACCCGTGCGGAAAAGGTCGCGTTCGTCAAGGGTGATGAAGACCTCACCTTCGCCGATGTGGCCCAGGTGATCGACAAGGTCCACGCCGCCGGCGTGGACAAGGTAGGTCTCATCACGGCCAAGATTGAAGCCGGCGAGTAATCCGGTGGCGTAAATCGCGGGATGGGGAGTGGCGCCTGGGTTTCGTCCATGGCTGCACTCCCGCCACGGCGCCGGCCAGGCGTCCGCGGCCGGAGGGCCGGCAGCTGGCCCGTACCCGTCGCGAAGCTCTGGTGATGAACCCGGCGGCAAAGCTTTTCCTGAGACCCAAGACTCCGGCCAACATTGGCAACGGAAGGTGATATTGCAAATGAACAGAATCGTACGCGTGCTGGCTGGCCTGTTCCTGGTGCTCGTCGTACTGGCGTCGGCCGGCTGCAGTAAGCTGCAGGCCCGCGATCAGCTCAACAAGGGTGTGCAGTCTTATAAGAACGCCCGCTACGAAGAGGCCATCGAGCACTTCAAAAACGCCGTCAGCCTTGATCCCGCCCTGCTCAACGCGCGCATCTATCTGGCCACCGCCTACGCCCAGCAGTATGTCCCCGGAGCCGAAACCGACGACAACAAGCGCTACGCCTCCCAGGCCATCGACGAATACAAAAAGGTCCTCGCCGCCGATCCCGGCAACATCAATTCCGTCAAGGGCATCGCCTACCTTTATCTGCAGGAAAAGGACTTCGACCAGGCCAAGCAGTACTACAACAAGGCGGTCCAGATCGATCCCAACGATCCGGAATCCTACTACTCGGTCGCCTTCATCGACTGGTCCGAGGCCTACAAGTTCCGTCAGGACGAGCGCAACAAACTGGGCATGAAGGCCACCGACGAGCTCAATGACAAGAAAGCCTGCGGAGCCGTCAAGGAGCACAACGCTCCCATCGTCGAGGAGGGCATCGGGCTGCTCGACAAGGCCCTCAAGCTGCGTCCGGACTATGACGACGCCATGGCCTACCTCAACCTGATGTACCGCGAGCGCGCCGACTACGAGTGCGACGACCCCAACGCCCGCCTCGCCGACCTCAAGACGGCTGACAACTGGGTGGATAAGACCCTCGCCACCAAACGCGAAAAGGCCAACAAGCAGGGCGCCGGCGGAATCGTCGTGGACGGCCAGCAGCAGCAATAGCCCGATCGCAACCCGGCAGTTTCTTCCAGCAGCGGCCCCTTTTCCGAGGGGCCGTTCCCATTTCTGGGTAAATTCCCGGATTGCATTCCTTCCGCTTCGTCGTAGACTAAAAAGTGAAGTACTACGAAGTTGGAGTACGCCGTTGGCTGTCGACCTCAGTTGGGAACTTACGATCCTGGAAATCGTACAAGGTTTCTACCTCAACCTCCTGCACGACGTTCTGCAGGAGGAAGTGACCCCGCCCGGCGGCCTGGAAGCCGAGTCCCTCCGCGCCCGCGACCGTGACGTCGCCGTCCTGCTGCCCGCCATGCGCCGCTGGCTCAAACTGCTGGACATGGCGATCACTCCCGAGATGCTGCGCCTCAGCCTCACCACCACCATCGATCAGGACCTGGCCGAGGCCCTGTTCCGCTACTACGCCCGCAAGCAGTCCAAAAGCGACGTGGACCGCGACAAGACCGACTTCGTCGTCACCTTCCTCTACCGCAATCCCCGCGTCCCCGGCCAGTGGACCCAGCGCGGACTCTCCATGGACGGCGTGGCCCCGGTGCCGCCCTTTGAAATCGCCCTCATGGAGATTCTCGACGACGCCGACCTGCCCGAGCTGACTCCCGAGGAGTCCCGCATCCTCGATGAATTCGAATTTCTGGGCGAGGAGGTCGAGCACATCGACCACTTCGACCGGCTCATGGATAGCGGCGTCATCACCAAGGCGCGCCGCATCAAGCACAGCTTTGGCCCGGCCTTTTACCATCCCCACGCCCTGGCCGTCATCGCGCCCTACAACGACCGCTTCGGCCGCCGTTTTGCCGAACTGTTTGCCGCCGCCACGGCCCAGGTCAAGGCCTATGCGAATGACATTCAGCAGCGCGGCGGCAGTCTCTCCGCCCGCGTCCACGGAGACATCACCATCCAGCACCTCACCCAGATCGAGGAGAAGACCATCCTCGCCACCGAGTACCGCCGCGCCCAGGAGCAGTTCCACCACGTCTCCAAGCTCAAAAAAGCGGTGGACTCCAGAACGCTCTCTGCCCGCGCGCAGGCCGCCTCTGCCGGCCATGCGGCTCCGCCGGCGCCCGCGGCGGCCGTTGCGCCTGTCTCGCCGGCCTCGTCCGCCGTGCCGCCGGCAAACTCTGCCCCCGCCGCCGCCCAGCCGGCCCATGGATTCGTGAATTCCGCCCAGATGCATGAGGAGAGCCGCATCCGCTCCGTCGAGGCGTCGATTCGCAGCTGGGTCCGTGCCGCCGACGCGCGCTGCCGTCTGGCCGTGCCCATGAAGTTCGGCAACTTCGTCCTGGCCGCGCCGGAGGCCGATGCCTACTGCGCCGATTTCTGCGAGGAGAAAAGCTTCCGCGGCGACAATGCCCGCGTCCTGGTCCGCATGGTCGCCGTCATGGCCCGCATCCAGGCCGAGACCGAGGAACTCAAGCAGCGCCAGAACTCCGCCCATCTCTGGAAGCCCCATGCCGACGCGCTTCTGCTGCTGGAGGCATCCGCCACCCAGGCCATTCAGGGTGCCTTCGCCGTCCTCCAGCTGGCCAACCAGCGGGGACTGGCCGAGAAGGCAAAGTTCCTCTCCACCACCATGGACCGCCTGCGCAACCGCGTATCCCTGGCTCAGGAAGCTCTTGCCCTGGTGGGAAACAAACCGGTTTTGCACTAGCGCTGCACTTCCGTAACGCTGGGCGCCGCTTTTCCGGCATCCCGGTCCCCACCCCTGCCCTAAGCTGACAGCGTGGCCCTCACCAGAGCCGTCATCCTGTAAAGCTAAAGGGAATTATCATGGAACTCAGCGCAACTCTGCCGGGCAAATCCCGGTTCGTCCGTATCATCGCCGTGGCTCTGCTCTTCTCCGGTCTCGCCGTGCAGTCCGGCCTGGCCGCCGATGCCGCCAGCATCGCCCCGGAGAACGCCAACGTCACGCCGCGGCACAAAATTAAATCGAGCATTTCCACCCGGCCCTTTTCGCACCTCGCCATCGGCGCCAACTTCGGAACCCAGGGCGCCGGACTCGAGATGGCTACCACCCTGTCGCGCAAACTCAATCTGCGAGCCGATGCCAGCTTCTTCGACTACGCTCTCTCCACCACTCAGAATGGCATCAATTACAACGGCACCCTCAACATGCGCGATGCCCGCGCCAGCATTGATTTCTTCCCCTTCGGCGGAGGCTTCCGCATCAGCGGCGGCATGGCCGCTTATAGCAAGGTCAACCTCGGCGCCAACGCCACGGTGGCCGCAGGCCAAACCATCACGTTGAATGACACGGACTACTACAGCGAAGCGGGCGCTCCGTTGACCGGCACCGGCAGCTTTGGCTATAGCCGCAGATATGCTCCCACCGCAACCTTCGGCTGGGGCAACGCCATTCCGCGCAGCGGCCGTCACCTGGCATTCCCGGTTGAGATCGGCGCCGTCTTCACCGGCGCGCCCACCGTCAACTTCAACTTTACCGGCAGCGCCTGCGCAGAGCCCGGCCTCGACTGCGCCCCCGTTCAATCCGTACCTGGATTCGAAACCAACCTCGCCGCCCAGCAGAAAAAGATCGCCAACGACGTGGCTCCTTTCCGCGTCTATCCCATCCTCAACTTCGGCGTAGCCTACCGCTTCTTCTAAACCGCCCGGGTTCGCCTTGTTGCCCCATATCTGCCCCAGTCAGCAGATGTGGGGCTTTTGCTTTTCCCCCGCGCCCGCTGCCGGAGAGACGGGTGGCCCAGAGTTGGCGTAGTTCCAACTCTGGGGATCATCCCGACTCGTCCTTATCCGAGTTTCCCCCACCCAGCGTTTCTGATACTATCCATTCCCTCGATCCAGCCTTGCTGTACAGAAGGCGTTCGCTCTCATGTTCCAACGAATCCTCATCGCCAATCGCGGCGAGATCGCCGTCCGTCTCATCCGCGCCTGCCGCGAGATGGCCATCGAGCCGGTCGCGGTCTACTCCGATGTGGACCGGCGCGCGCTGCACGTCCGCCAGGCCGACCTCTGCCAATACCTCGGCCCCGCCCAGGCATCCGAGTCCTACCTCAACATCCCCAGAATTCTCGAAGCCGCGCGCCGCAGTGGTGCCGAAGCCATCCATCCCGGCTACGGATTTCTCTCCGAGAACCCGGCCTTTGCCCGCGCCTGCCGCGACGCCGGAATCGTCTTCATCGGACCCTCCCCAGAATCCATGGAGATGCTGGGCTCCAAAACCCGCGCCCGCCAGAACATGAAAAAGGCCAACGTTCCCATCGTTCCGGGAACCGACCGCGGCCTCACCAGCGCAGCCGAAGCCGTCGCGCTCGCCGAATCCATCGGCTACCCGGTCATGCTCAAGGCCGCCGCCGGAGGAGGAGGCAAAGGCATGCGCCTGGTCGCCACTTCGCGCGAGCTGCCCTCCGCCATGCAGGCCGCGCAGAGCGAGGCCCTGCGCTCCTTCGGCGACTCCGAGGTCTATCTCGAAAAATTTCTGCAAAACCCGCGCCACGTCGAGATGCAGATCTTCGGCGACATGTACGGCAACGTCGTCTACCTGGCCGAGCGCGAGTGCAGCGTGCAGCGCCGCCATCAAAAGGTGCTCGAGGAAGCGCCCTGCGCCTTCGTCGATCCCGCCATGCGTCGCCGCATGGGAGAGGTCGCCGTGCAGGCCGCCAAGTCCGCCCACTATTGCAATGCCGGGACCATCGAGTTCCTCGTCGATCCCGCCGGCAACTTCTACTTCCTCGAGATGAACACCCGGCTCCAGGTCGAGCATCCGGTCACCGAACTGGTCACCGGCATCGATCTCGTTCAACTCCAAATCCGCGTCGCCGCCGGCGAGCCGCTGCCCTTCGAGCAGCAGGACATCGCCCTGCGCGGCCATGCCATCGAGCTGCGCATCTACGCCGAGGACCCGGCGCACAATTTCTTCCCCTCGCCCGGACGCATTACCCGCCTCGTCGAACCCTCCGGTCCCGGCATCCGCCTCGATAGCGGCGTGTACGAGGGATGGGACGTTCCCCTCGACTACGATCCGCTGCTGGCCAAGCTCATCGCCTACGGAGAAGACCGCCCGCAGGTCCTTGCCCGCCTGCGCCGCGCTCTCGGCGAGTACCGCATCGGCGGCATCCAAACCAATCTCCCACTCTTCCGCCGCATCCTGTGCGATCCCGCCTTCCAGGCCAGCCACGTCGATACCGGCTTCCTCGACCGCCTCTTGCAGGAAGCTCCGGCGGTAAACGCGGACACGCCAGACGCTCCCGCGCCGGAGGCAGCCGCCATCGCCGCCATCGCCGCTGTCCTTCTGTCCCAGCAACAGCCTGGAGCCCAAGCGCCTGCGGCCGTAGCGGCATCCGTTGCCGCGTACCCGACGCCCGATTCCAAACCCCGCGCCTGGAAATCCGCCGCGCGTCTCGAAGCGGTGGACCGATGAACCGCGGGTGGCCCATATTTGCCCGCAGTTGGCAAATGTGGGATGTACGCCGAGGTGGCCCCATGAAATACGAAGTCCTCATCGACGAGCGTTCCTACCAAATCGAGGTGGAGCGCACCGCCAGCGGCTATGCGTGTAAGGTCGATGGCGAACCCTTCCCGCTCGACGTCGTCACCACCGCTCCCAACACGCTTTCCATCCTCCACCAGGGCCGCAGCTTCGAAGTTATGCGTGAAGTTACACGCGAAGTCACGCGCGAGTCGTCGTCCACCGGGGAGATGCACCTTCGCGTCGGCGCCCAGCACTTCCGCGCCGAAGTCCGCGATCCGCGCTCGCTGCGCAGCCGCCGCGCCCATTCCGCCGCCGCCGCTGGCCCCGCCAGAATCTGCGCTCCCATGCCCGGCAAAGTCATTCGCCTGCTCGCCGCCGAAGGCGACCTGGTGGAAGCCGGCCAGGGCCTCATCGTCGTCGAAGCCATGAAGATGCAAAACGAGATCCAGTCCACCAAGCAGGGCAAGGTCACAAAAATCGCCGTGCGCGAAGCCTCCGCCGTCAACGCCGGAGACCTGCTCGCCGTCGTCGAATAAGCTCCGTGCGGTCCGTCTTCGCTTCTTTCTGGGTGTTTATTCCGTCTTCGTAAACAGAAGAAGTTGATCTCATTTGCGTCTCCGTCTTACGGCCTGTGACACGAATCACTGACCGTTGCAGGCAGGTAAGACCACTATCTTCACAGGTCATGTTTCGCAGCCTCAAACTCGTCGGTGCCTTGCTGGTGCTGGTCATTCTGTCGGCGCCATTGCTTGCCGCGGTAACCTGCCTCAACGCTCCGGCTGCGCAGATGCACTGCCCAACGTGCTGCCCGATGATGGCTACGACGAGCATGGCGCCCTCTGCGCAACTCACAGCCCAGCATTCCAGCGGACCGTGCTGCACCATCTCCAGCGATCGGCCGTCTCCCGCAGCGGTGCTGCAGCAGCGGATTGTTCTATCCTCCGCGGTTCAATCCATTTCCCCCGCCACGCCGACGCTCGCCCCTGCGATCGTCCGCGCACGTAACGGGCAACCCAAGCCCATACGCTTTCCAGATTCCTCCCAATCGCTTCTCTGTGTCTTTCTGATCTAAACCGGCTCTCCCCCCACTCGAATGCTTCCGGAGACCTGCGCTGCTATTGCCATCGCATCTGTCCGCCAAGCTTCATTCGGCTAGTCTGCTGCCTTCGCCGCCGCTAGCCACAGTAGGGAACCCGAGCCGGACCCACGCGGTCCAGAAAGTTAGAGAAAATTCAATGAACTCCAATCTTAAGAAGTTTGCCTTTGTCCCCGTCCTCCTGTTGGCCATTACCCCTTCCTTCGCCTCTGCGCACAACATGATGAAGATGGCGTGCTGCCCGAAACAGCCGACGGCAACCGAAGTCAAGGCCCTCATCGCCAGCGCCAAGACTCCGGAAGAGCACCAGAAGCTGGCTTGCTACTTCCACGCCCAAGCTCGCCAAGAAGCAGCCAAGGCGCGGTATCACGAGGAAATGGCAAAGATGGATGAGAGCAGCTCCAACGCCAAGCACGACATGATCGGCCACTGCAAACAGTTTGCCGCCGAGGCGAGCAAGGCCGCCGCGCGCGACAGCCAGCTTGCCGCCGAGCACCAGAAGATGGCCGAGCAGACGAAGTAACTCGTTCCCTGGCGGAAGCTCGCACGGAGCCACGGGCGTTTCACCCGTGGCTCCCTCTTCTGCGCAATGCAAAACGCCCGGCCGAAGCCGGGCGTTTCCCATTCCAAGCAATCTACTTTCCGCTGTCCTTCAAAATCTCGTCGGCCAAATAGTTCTCCACCTTCGCGTGGTCGTGCAGAGATTCAAGATAGGCGGTCTTCAGCAGCTGCTCGCGCCGGTCGCGCAGCTGGTCTTTAATGGCCTGCTGCACCTTCGGATCGCTCAGCTGCCGCTGCCCCGCCGGCTCCTTCGAGATCAGCTTGATGATGCGGTAGCCGAAGATCTGGTGGCTCGCGGGATCGGCCACCGGCAGCGCAGGCGTAACCTCACCCGCCTTCAGCCGGCTGATCGCCTCATAGGCCTGCCGATCGCCCTGCAGCGAATTCTCCGCAATGAATCCCAGGTCGCCGCCTGAGGACGCCGTGTCGGGCTGTTCGCTGTAGTTCGTCGCCAGCATGGCAAAGTCGTCGCCGCTCTGCAGCCGGGTCGTCAGCATGGCAACCTTCTTCTGCGCCTCGGCCGGGTTCTGCGCCTTGTCGTTTTTCAGGTTGCGGACCTGCGGGTTGGGCTGCGTCGTCACCAGGATCTGCGCCAGATGATACTGCGGCGCGATCAGGTTGAACTCCGCCTTGTGCTGGTTGTAGTAGTCGCTCACGTCGCCGTCGCTCACGTGGATCTTCGACGTGACTTCTTTGTTCAGCACCTTGTCCACGGTGAGGGTGCGCCGCAGGTCGTGCTTGATCTCCTCCAGCGTCACCCCGCGATCCTTCAGCCGCTTGTCGAACTCGTCGTTACCAAACGGCGCCTTGATCTCATTCAGCTTGCTGTCCACCTCGGCGTCGGTGGCCATCACTCCCAGCTTCTCGGCCTGCTGCACCAGCATTTCATTCTCAATCAGTTCGTGCAGAATGCTCAGCCGCAAACTCTGCGCCTGGTCAGGCGAAGGCTTCGGCTGCCCCTCGGTTTGACTGCGGTAATATTTCTCGATTTCGGGGCGCAGAATATTGCGTCCGTTCACCTTGGCGATCACGTCGCCGGTGGCGCCGCGTCCCTTGCATCCTGCTGCGGCCATCATACCCAGCGCGCACACTGCCAGCAGCGCCGCGCGCCCTGCCTTCCACTTGCAATTCAAATTAGGATTCCTCCAGCTCCGCGTCTCTTACTTCTGTCCCGCCCCGCTCGATGCCGTCTTGAGCGGAGCCGCCTGCCCAACGTCCTTCAGCTGCTTGTCCAGCACCGCCCGGAACTCATCCTCCGGCACCGCGCCTTCCATCTTCATCCCGTCCACAATCACCTCGGGAGTGGATTCCACGCCCAGCGCGTCGGCCTCTTTCACGCTGGCATCCAGGGCGGTCCTCGATTGCGTCTTCACGCAGCTCTCCAGCGCCGCCGCATCCATCGCGTGGCGCTTGCCCACCTCCAGCGTGATCCGGTCCACCGCGGCCAGCTGCGCGCTCACCGGGCTATGTTCTCCCTGGATCTCGCGTCCGTTGGCGTGCACATAGTCGGCAAAATCCCAGTAAGCGCTTCCGTCCGCCTTGGCCAGGCATTCGGAATCGATGGCCGCGCGCTCCGCCCAGGGATGAATCTCCTTCAGCGGAAAGTCCTTGTACACCACCCTGACGCGGTCGCCGTAGCTTTTCAGCACGTCATTCAGCGTCTGGTGCATGCGCGAGCAGTACGGGCACTCGAAGTCGTCATACACCACCACCGTCACCTTGGCGTCCTTGTTGCCCCGCACCGGCCTGCCCGCCAGGTCGATCTTGGCCATCATCTCCGCCTGCGGATCGCGTGTCAGGTCCATCTTCTTCATCGAGATCAGCGTCTTGCCGTCCTTGCTCAGCAGAAACTCCTTCGTCTGCGATTGATCGCCGAACGCCAGCACCACCGTCAGCTTGTCATAGCCCGCAAATTCCTCGCTGGGCTTGCGCTCCGTCACCTTCACGTCCACATACGGCGGCAGGTTGAACGTGGCAAGGACCTGCTTTTCAACACTGCGTTCCAATGCCGGGCTGGCCGGGCTCTGCGCCCTGCAACCGACCGCTAGCAACACCACGCACAGAAACAATCGGCGCATAAACCACTCCCCAACCCGCACTGGATTGAATTGCATGATCTTTGTGTAGGAATTATCTCACGCGCCCGTCCGCGGCACCGGCCGCAGGTGTCGTCCCACCGCAATTAGCAAAGCCGCCCAACGGCGGCCGGACGCGGTCCGGGTGGCCCATATTAGCCCGTCTTTGGCTAATGTGGGGCAGTTGACCTTGCTGTTGCTTTAGCTCTTGTGCGTTAGCTCTTGCCGTTGCGGTAGCCTTTGCCCTACCGCAAACTCTCCACTTTTAGCACCGCGTTCATCGAACCCGAGCGGAACCCGTCCACGTCCAGCGCCACAAACTTGAATCCGCAGCCCTTGATCGCCTCGCTCATCCGGGCGAACATCTCCAGCGTCATCGCCCGCTCCAGCTCCTCGCGGTCGATCTCGATCCGCGCCACGTCCCCGTGGTGCCGCAGTCGGAACTGCCGGAATCCCATCCCGCGCAGCGCGTCCTCGCCGCGCTCCACCTGCTCCAGCGCCTCGCGCGTCACCGGGCGCCCATACTCGATGCGAGACGACAAACAGGCCGACGCCGGCTTGTCCCACACCCGCAATCCCGCCTCGGCCGCCAGCAGACGAATCTCCGCCTTGCTCAGTCCCGCCTCCAGCAAAGGAGCCGCAACCCCATGCTGCCGCGCTGCCTTCTGTCCCGGACGCCAGTCCCCTTCATCGTCCAAGTTGACCCCGTAAGCCACGGCCGACCATCCCCCGTACACCGCAACCCGCTCCATCACCCCAAACAGCGCGTCCTTGCAGTGGAAGCACCTCATCGCGTCGTTGCGCTGATACTCCGGGTTCTCCATCTCGTCGGTGCGCACCATCTGCAGCGGAATCCCGCACTCCTCGGCAAAGCTCACCGCGTCGCGCATCTGCGTCCGTGCCAGCGAAGGCGAATCCGCCATCACCGCCAGCATCTCCCCGCCCAGCACCTGGTGCGCCGCCCAAGCCAAATACGCCGAATCCACCCCGCCCGAGTAGGCCACCAGCAGCCGTCCCAGCTCGCGCAACTGCCCATAGAGCCGCTCCCGCTTGCCGGCCAATTCATCGGAAATGAAAGCCACCTTCTCCACATCCACCGCCATCTACCTATTCTAAATGAACGCGCCGTTCGCTATTTCCCGGAAGATCCATATCAATCTATGCTTGGCAGATGGAACGTATTCAAAACAAGACCTTAAGGCTCGTAACCCCAATGATCGGTAATAACTTTGCCACTAACCACTGATTGTGGTGTACCATTCCACAGCACCGCACATATGTTGTTGTCGTGTGAGCAATACCTGTGCTAGAAAGCAGTAAGAACCATGATCACAGCTCCCCTTGAATCGCCCCCGCCGGGCATTTACTTCCGCGACCGCCGCTTCTCCGAACCTCTTCCCTTCCATAGCGCCATCACCGTCCCCACTCAGGGCATTTACGCGATTCTTGTCCGGGACGAGGGATACACGCCGCGCCCCTTTCAAGTCCTCTACTTTGGCGAGTCCGAAAGGCTGGCCCGCCGCGTCACGGCCCAGCACGAGAGCTATGGGGATTGGGAGAGACAGGCGCGCGGCGCCGTTTTGTTCGTCGCCTTCTACAACACGGCCGGAACGCCAAGCCGACTGAGGAAGGAACTGGCGAAACAGTTGATTCAGGACTACAACCCGCCCTGCAACCAGGCCCAGGCGGATACCAACTGCGCCATGCTCCGGCCGCTGCTCGGCAGCTAGACTGGCCTTCAATGTTTAGGGTGTCATCTTGAGCGAAGCGAAAGACCCCTACTCGGTCCCAACGGGCTGTAGATCTCCAGGATTGTCAACCGGCAATCGACTTCCCTGACCATCCCTCCTACAGAATGTACCGGCTCAAATCGTGATCCTTCACGATATCGGCCAGCATATTTCCCACGTACTCGCGGTCGATCTTCGCTTCTTTCTCTTTCATCTCCGGAGCCTCGAAGCTGATCTTATCCAGCACCCGCTCCATGATGGTATGCAGCCGCCGCGCTCCAATGTTTTCCGTCGTCTCGTTGACCTTGGCGGCGAAGATCGCAATCTCCTCCAGCGCGTCCGTCGTAAACTCCAGCTTCAGTCCCTCGGTCTCCAGCAGCGCCACATACTGCTTGGTCAGCGACGACTTCGGCTCGGTCAGAATCTTTACAAAATCCTCCACCGTCAGCGACTTCAGCTCCACCCGGATGGGAAAGCGCCCCTGTAGCTCGGGAATCAGATCGCTCGGCTTCGATACATGGAACGCGCCCGCCGCAATGAACAGAATGTGATCGGTGCGCAGCATCCCGTAGCGCGTATTGATCGTCGTCCCTTCCACAATTGGCAGAATGTCCCGCTGCACGCCCTCGCGCGAGACGTCCGGCCCGTGTCCGCTCTCGCGTCCGGCGATCTTGTCGATCTCGTCCAAAAAGATGATGCCGCTCTGCTCCACCCGGTCCAGCGCCGTCTTGGTCACCTGGTCCATGTCGATCAGCCGCTGCTCTTCTTCCCCAATCAGGTACTCGAAGGCCTCGCTCACCTTCATCTTCCGCTTCTTGGTCCGCTGGCCAAAGATGTTGGGCAACATGTCCTTGAAGTTGATGTCCATGTCTTCAATGCCCTGGTTGCTGATGATCTCAAAGGCCGGCATATTCTTCTCGCGCACATCCAGCTCTACCGTGCGCTCGTCCAGCTTGCCTTCCCGCAGCTGCTGGCGCAGCTTCTCGCGGGTCCGCGAGTGGCTCTCACCCGGAATAGCCGAACCTGAGATGGCCGGCAGTTCGATCACCTTCTCGCCCGCGCTCGTTGTCCCAGCTTCCGCCGTCCCCGCCTGCGGAGCCGCGGCCTCGCCCGCCGTCCCCGGCGTAGGCGGCAGCAGCAGGTCCAGGATGCGCTCTTCCGCGTTCATCTCCGCCTTGTCGGCCACGTCTTCCAGCTTTTCCTCGCGCACCATGTCGATGGCGATCTCGATCAGGTCGCGGATCATCGACTCCACGTCGCGTCCCACGTAGCCCACCTCGGTAAACTTCGAGGCCTCCACTTTCAGGAACGGAGAATTAGCCAGCTTGGCCAGCCGGCGCGCAATCTCCGTCTTGCCCACTCCCGTCGGCCCAATCATGATGATGTTTTTCGGCATCACTTCTTCGGCCATCTCGGGAGAAAGTTTCTGCCGCCGCATCCGGTTGCGCAGCGCGATGGCCACGGCGCGCTTGGCGTCGTGCTGTCCCACCACGTATTTGTCCAGCTCGGCCACAATCTCACGCGGCGTCAGCTCGTCCAGCGCGATCAGCTCTTCTTCCACGGTCTGTGGCAGGTAAATCGCCATTGCACTCCCCTTCGGGCTTTTACAGCTCTTCGATCGTAAACTTTTGGTTGGTATAGATGCAGGTTTCTCCTGCAATCGTCATCGCGGCCTCGGCAATCTTCAGCGCGTCCATATCGGTAAACTGCAGCAGCGCCCGCGCCGCGCTCAGCGCATACGGTCCGCCGCTGCCGATCGCCGCAATGTCGTCGTCCGGCTCAATCACGTCGCCGTTGCCGCTCAGCAAATAGGTCTGCTGATGGTCGGCCACCAGCAGTAACGCCTCCAGCTGGCGCAAGCTTTTGTCGGTGCGCCAATCCTTGGCCAGCTCCACCGCCGAGCGTCCCAGGTTCCCCGCATATTGCTCCAGCTTGGTCTCAAAGCGCGCGAACAGAGAAAACGCGTCCGCCGTCGAGCCCGCAAAGCCCGCCAGAATCTTTCCCTGGTACAGGCGCCTGATCTTCCGCGCCCCCTGTTTGATCACATGATCGCCCAGGGTTACCTGTCCATCGCCAGCCATCACCACCCGGCCATTGCGGCGCACGCAAAGCACGGTGGTGGAGCGGATGCGGTTAGAGCGGCTGCGGTTGTTCTGGGAAGCGGTCTCGAGGCAAGGATGGTCCGTACTAGATTTGGTCGGCATGGCGTAGTCCCCGATTATAGCAGCGCCGTCACCGGCCGACCTTCCCGGCCACCCTGCTCCTGTTTATTCTCCATCTGTTCTCGCTTTCATCGCCTCAGGCGCCTTTTGCGTGCGCCGGTAATTGTTCCCTAAGTGGACTTTTGGGACTCATCTAAGCCCTCCGCCGGTTGACGCTTCGCCTTGCCGGTTGGTAGTCTGCCACAGTTGATTCATCACAAATGGCAGGGCAAGGGAGGGGGCGTGCAAGCGCTCCACGAGAGCGCCGTCAGCGCTTTTTTCGTACCCTGTCCTTAATCCACGCCGTCCGGTTTCCATCAGGAGAGTCCTTTGCGGAAGCGTTGGTACATTCTTTTTGTCGCTCGCGATGCCGAGGGGCAGCTCCGCAAGATTCCCATCCCGGTTCACTACCTCTACGTCTTCCTCGCCGGCGCCCTTATCGGAATGTTCACCGTCACCGGCATGGCCGGCTCCTACGCCCGCATGCTGTGGAAGGTCGAGCGCTTCAACGATCTGCGCGCCGAAAAAGACCGCATCAAGCGCGATTACTCGCAACTGGAGCAGGTCTCCCATGAGAAAGACGTTCAGGTAGCCTCGCTCGGCTCCATCGCCGGCGAAGTCTCCGCCATCTACGGACTCAAGACCGACGCGCGCCTGCTGCCCACCAACGACACCGACCCGGAAAGTGCGCAGTCCGGCCAGTACCAGGCCTCGCTCGACACGCTCTACGCCCTGCGCCGTTCCGCCCTTACCGGCGCCGCTGCCGCCGGCTTGCAGGTCGATCCCACCCGCCGTCTCGCCTCGCTCTCCGACTGGGCCAACGCCGCCGATGCGCCCTCGCTGTGGCCCGTCGAGGGCAGCATCACCAGCTCCTTCGGCGAGCGGGTCGATCCCTTCAACGGAGAAGGCGCGTTCCATAGCGGCCTCGATATCTCGGTTCCCTACGGCACGCCCATCCATGCCTCCGCCGACGGCGTCGTCGTCTTTGCCGACATCATGAACGGCTACGGCGACCTCATCGAGATTGACCACGGACATGGCATCTCCACCCGCTACGGACATCTCTCCGCCTTCGCCATCGCCGCCGGCCAGCACGTCCGCCGCGGACAGGTCATCGGCTACGTCGGCGCCACCGGCCGCACCACCGGGGCCCATTTGCACTACGAGGTCCGCGTCCAGAACGTCCCCGTCAATCCCCACAAATATCTCCGCATCACCACCGCGCAGCTTGGCCAGCAGGGACAAAGCTAGTGCCCGGCGGGTGGCCCAGAGTTGGCGTTGTTCCAACTCTGGGGATCAAAGTGGCTTTGAAAGGGCACGGCTTCAGCCGTGCAGCAGAAAGGCCAATTCCCGCGGCTTTAGCCGCTGAGGGAAAGCCATGGCGCAACGCCTCCCAAAGTCCCTATTCCCGTTCGAGTTTTCGGATTCATCAATTTTTTAGCCGCGCCGAGGCCATTTTAGAGGTAATCTTTCACGCACGTGCCCGCCGTGAGCACTCTTGATTATGATTATGAGCATTCTCGATTATTGCGCCGCCAATCCCGCCGCCGTCTCTCTCGTTGCCACCGCCGCCGACGCCATCGAGGCCATGATCCAGCGCCGCATGGGCGCCGCCGCCGTGGTCGATGAACACGGCATCGTCGCCGGGGTCTTCACCGAGCGCGACGTTATGACCCGCGTCGCCCTCAGCGGCCGCAATCCGCAGGAAATCCCCATCACCGATGTCATGACCACCCCGGTGCTGATGGCCACCCGCTCCACCTCCATCGCCGAAGCCACCGCAGTCATGATCAACCACCAGAAGCGCCACCTCCCCGTGGTCGAAGACGACGGACGCCTCATCGGCATCCTCTCCATCCGCCACGTCCTCGAGCGCAAAGTGGACGAACTCACCGCCCAGATCCGCGAATCCGCCAGCGTCTGATTCTCCGCGGCCGGCAGCGCCTGCGACCGGGTGGCCCATATTTGCCCTCCTCTGGCAAATGTGGGGACAGCACTGAAGCGCCCGGCAGCGCCAGCGTTACTAACGTACCCGGCTGCGAAACTCGCGCTGGGTTAGAATTTGTCCTGCAATACAGCATCCGAAATTCACGTCTCGATATCCGCGTCTCGAAACTCATAGTACGGAGAATTCATGCGATCTGCCCTGCGAACTATCGCCGCTCTGGCGCTGTCTGCCATGCTGTTTTGCCTTGCCCAACCCCTTCATGCCCAGAACCCGGCCCTTGAACAGAGTCTCAAAGCGCAGTTCACTCTCACCAAAATGACGGCCGACAAAAGCGATATCATCACCGCGGGCTCGGTTCTCGATCTGCACAAAGACGGCCTGCAGATGTGCAGCACCGACGCGGTGTCTCCTATCACCACCACCTACAAGAATGGAAAACTCTCCGCCGGTTTTGGCTCCATGATGCTCTGGTCGGGTGGCCCGTATTTGCCCTCTTTTGGCAAATGTGGGGTTGTTGAATTTGCCGTTGCTCCTGCCTTTGCCTTCAACTTTGAAACTTTGAAACCTTGAACTCCGCTTCACCCTTCCGCTTTCCCTCCCCCTCCTTTCGGAGTACTCTTTCCGGTCATGCCTATCGCGGAAAATCGTCTCATCGAACGCATCGCGCAAGCCAGCCAGGCGGCGCTCCCATCCCTGCGCCGCTCCGCTCCGGGACGCATTCTCCAGTCCATCGGAGACGACTGCGCCCTGCTCGCCACCCTCCCCGGCGCGCAAACCCTGGTTACCACCGATTTCTCTCTCGAAGGCGTCCACTTCCGCCGCGAGTGGCATCCCGCCGATTCGGTCGGCCACCGCTGCCTCACCCGCGGACTCTCCGACATCGCAGCCATGGGCGGCGAGCCCTTCGCGGCTTTTCTCTCGCTCGCCCTGCCCGCCGACCTGCCGCAGCGCTGGGCCGACCAATTCTTCGACGGCCTGCTGGAAATCGCCAAAGCCTCCGGCGTCACCCTGGCCGGCGGCGACATCTCCGAATCTCCTGCCGGTGTCCTGGCCGACATCACCGTCATCGGCACCGTCCCCGAGGGCCGCGCCATCCTGCGCAGCACCGCCGAGCCCGGCGACCGCATCTTCGTCAGCGGAGAACTGGGCGCGCCCCTGGCCCTGCTGGAGCAGATGTACGCCGTCCCCGAGCGCCGCTTCCGCGCCTCGTCTTACCCCGCTCATTTCTATCCCCAGGCTCAGCTCGAACTCGCCCGCTTCCTGGCCGCCAAGCAAATTCCCTCGGCCATGATCGACATCAGCGACGGTCTCTCCGTCGATCTCGCCCGCCTCTGCACGGCCTCCCGCACTGGAGCCGTCCTGCAGGAGAACGCCATCCCCATCGCCACGCTCAACCGTCACGAGGTCGAGCTGCGCCATGCCCTCCACGGCGGAGACGAGTACCAGCTCCTGTTCACCGTTCCGCCCGGCCGCCGCATCCCCGCCGAGCACAAAGGCGTCCCGCTCTCCCTCATCGGCTACATCACCGAGGGCGACGAAATCTCCATCGAGCACGAAAACGGCTACACCACCGAACTCGAACCCCGCGGCTGGCAGCACTTCACTCCCCAGGCACTCCGTACCCCCACGCGCTCCAAATCCAAATCCTGAGACGCTGCGGCTTTGATCTGCTGTTGCATTTGCTCTGTTGTTGCGTTCGTTTTGCGGGTGGCCCATATTTGCCTTCCTCTGGCAAATGTGGGAAAGCAACGGCCATTGCATCTCCGCGCCCTTGCCTTTGCCTTGCCACTGCCGCGCGGCAGTAAAAACCGTCACCCATTTCGCCGCCACCGACAGGGGTGCGCCGTTCTAGCCGTCCTGTGGCTAGGGCGGGATTTTGCCTTTGTTTTTTGTTCTTTCATCGAAAAAGGCCACCGCGAAGTGGCCTTTCTACGTATAAATCCCCTGCATTCGAACTTCGGCCGCTGTTCCCCGCCTCAGTTTTTCTTTGCTCTGGTCTTCTTCTCAGCCGGCTCCGCGGGCAGCGCCGCCTTCACCTGCTCGATCGTCTCAAACAGCTTCGTCTGTTCGGGAACCTCGACGAACGGCTCCTTTGGCGAATCGGTCACTACGTAGATCGTCGGCGTGTGCGTGAGGCCGAGCTCCCGTCCCAGTTGCGTGTCGGCCTCCACCTTGGCGCGCAGCGCGCCGGTCGGGTCATAGAAGGCGGGCAGCGCCGTGTGGTGCGCGGCGGCAAACTTGTCCGCCCACTCCCGCAGGTTCGCCTTGTAGATCGCGGGCTGGTTGGCAAAGATGTATGCCCGGAACTCATCGCCCAGGTGCGGATTCTGCGCCGTCGGATGCTCATCGAAGTAGCGCGCCATGATGGCCGCTTCCGCGCTCCACGCATGGCTCGGAATCAGAAAGTCGTGGCGCACCAGCGGAATACCGTAGTTGCGCTCGGCCTGCTCCAGCAGCGGCTCCGCATGGGCACACATCGGGCACTCCAGGTCCTCGAAAGCCACCAGCGCCATCCGATGTCCCGGCGGCGGACGCAGCGCGCTCGTGTCGCCGGCCGCCCACGCCCCCGCAGCCATCATCATCATCACCGCAACCAGACTCAACACTTTCGTCTTCATCCCCATCGTGCCCTCTTGCCTTCCTTTCGCTCCACCGCTTGTCGCCTGCTGTCATCATAGACGATGCCTTCCGCCCACGCATCCAGTTCCCGGCCCCGGTGCCTGCGGCTGCCAGCGGAGTCTTGTCCCTGGTTTATTCCCCCCTGCTATTCGCCGCACCCAAAAATTTAGGCGTGGATCATGTCCACGCCTCAGGTGTCGCAAGGAGGTTTCGTATGCCTGTTGGACGCGCCCACATCTGATTCGTTAGCAGGCCGGCAAAAAAATCTTGTCCGCCTCCTCCAGCATTCGAATCGCTGGCAAAAAAATTTAGGCGTGGATCATGTCCACGCCTCAGTGGTGCAAGGAGGTTTCGTATGCCTGTTGGACGCGCCTACATCTGATTCGTTAGCAGGCCGGCAAAAAAATCTTGTCCGTGGCCTCCAGTATTCGACCTGCAGGCAAAAATTTAGGCGTGGATCATGTCCACGCCTCAGTGATGCCAGGAGGTCTCGTATGCCAGTTAGACGTACCAAAATTTCCTTCGTTAGCAAGGGAGCGTAATTTTTTTTGACCACCGCCTGCGCGGACGACCCCAGGGTGTATTCCGCCCGCATTCCCCAACCATAGACCATTCCGCCAACCGTCCCTTGTCCCGGGGTTTACCGGAGTGCCAATCGTTTGCTCTTTTGCGCAACGATTGCCAAATCCGTTACCTCCCATCTCAAAACGATTCACCAACTCGCCAATCGTTCCCCCGGCCTGCCGCTCGCGCCTTCCCGCCTCCGGTCGAGTAGAATCGTAGCCATGCCCGTCACCGTCCGCTCCTTTGCCAAGATCAACATCGGTCTCGCCATCGGCCCGTCGCGTCGCGACGGATTCCACGCTCTGGAGACGATCTACCAGACGGTCGCCGCCCACGACGTCATTCGAGTGGAGGCCTCCCGCGGCACCGGCATCGAGATCCGCTGCAAAAATCCGCGGGTGCCCTGCGATGAAACCAATACCTGCTACCGCGTCGCCGACCGCATGCTGCGCCACTGGAAGCAACGCGCCAAGGTCAGCATCACCATCGAGAAGAACCTCCCCGTCCAAGGCGGACTTGGCGCCGGCAGCTCCAACGCCATCGCCACCATGTTCGCCCTGGAGCGCGAGATGAAAGCGCGGCTGGCCGCCGAGGACCGGCTGCGCATCGCCGCCGAAGTCGGCTCCGATCTTCCGCTGTTCTTGCTGGGTGGCAGCGTGCTCGGCATCGGACGCGGCGAGCAGGTCTATCCTCTGGCCGACCTTCCCGCCATCGCCTGCGTGCTGGTCACCCCGCCGGTCGCGGTCTCCACGCCGCAGGCCTTCCGCGACTGGGACGCGTTTCTTGAGAGCCAGAACAAGCATGCGGATTTGACGCACTCCAACGGCTCCGTTACACTATCTAAGTTCAACCGCTCGGCGTTTGAGTGGTTGAGCAACCTGGGTTTTAGCAACATGGGTGTAACCCTGGATGTATCCGGTGTTCCCGCCGATTATGACGGGGACCGGGCCGAGAATCCGCTTCTCGACCTCGTCCGAGCCGGGATAGAAAACGATTTTGAACGAGTCGTCTTTCCTCAATATCCCGAATTGCGTGACGTGAAGCGAGTACTCGAGCGCGAAGGCTCCGATTATGCTTCGCTGTCTGGATCGGGCTCAACCCTGTTTGGTTTGTTCCGCAGCCGCGAGCGCGCGCTGCAGGCAGCCGAACGGATGAGCGCAGAAGGACTGGCAACCACTGTCACCGAAACGCTGCCGCGCAGCCAGTATCGCGCGCAGATGTTTGTGAGTTAGCTTCGCGGTGGGTACGCGGCTGATAGCCCGCTCCGGCCGCGGGCGCTTGGCGCTTCGGCGAATCTTGCCCCACTGGGCGGTAGACTAATGGTAGGTCAAGTGCCTTTGGAGCACTTCGTCCAGGTTCGAATCCTGGCCGCCCAGCCAGAATTCCAGGTCAGAGAATAACGCAGGCAGTGCCGTTTCCAGGCCAGCCGTGCCGTGAATCGTGTCACGGCGGCCGGCCCGGAGTAGGACGCGAATCAAGCAGGGAAAAAACAGTCCCCATAGCGGAGATAGCGATGGAACCAGTAGCGAACTCGATGGAAGCGACAGCCACAACCGAAGCCACGCAGACGGCGCCCGAAGTGGGAGCAGCTGCGGCTGCCAAGGCCGGCGAACAGCCTAAAAGCGATAAGAAGCCGGTGCTCACCCGCCGGGAGGATAAATTGCGAATCTTCTGCGGCACCGCCAATCCGGCGCTCGCCAAAGAGGTCTGCGATTTTCTCGGACTGCCGCTGGGCCAGACCTATCTGACCCAATTTTCCGACGGCGAAATTTACGTGCAGATTCTGGAGAACGTGCGCGGTGCCGATGTCTTCATCGTGCAGCCCACCTGCGACCCGGTCTCGCACAACCTGATGCAGCTGCTGCTGATCATCGACGCGCTCAAGCGCGCATCGGCCCGCCGCATCACCGTGGTGATTCCCTATTTCGGCTACGCCCGGCAGGACCGCAAGGACAAGCCGCGGGTTCCGATCAGTTCCAAGCTGGTGTCCGATATTCTGACCACCGCCGGCGCCAACCGCGCCCTGGTGGTCGATCTGCACGCCCCCCAGATTCAGGGATTTTTCAATATTCCGGTGGACCACCTGTTTGCCTCGCCCGTGCTGGTGGACCACTTCCGCAAGGCGCAACTGCCCAACCTGACGGTGATCTCCCCCGACGCCGGCGGCGTGGAGCGCGCGCGCTTCTTCGCCAAGAAAATGGATGCGCCCATGGCGATCGTCGATAAGCGCCGCACGGAGATCAACGTGACCGAAGTGATGAACGTGATCGGCGATGTGCGCGGGCGCACCTGCCTGATCCTGGACGACATTGTGGACACGGCGGGAACGCTGGTGAAGACCGTACAGGCGCTGCTGGATAACGGCGCGGTTTCGGTCTATGCCTGCGCCTCTCATGCCGTGCTATCCGGTCCGGCACTGGAGAGAATTTCCAAGTCGAACCTGAAAGAGCTGATTGTAACCAACACCATTCCGCTGAGCGAGGCGGGACAGAAGGAACCGAAGATCAAGGTGCTTTCGATTGCCGGTCTCATCGCGCGTGCGATCCAGTCGATCCACGAGGAGACATCGGTGAGCAAGCTGTTTAGCTAAGCTGAGTGCGCACAGTGTGCGCCAGGGCTTGACGTGAACCAGACGTGAACTTAGACGTAGAAGGAACGGACTGATGGCAACCGCAACTGCAACGAACACCGTGGAAGCAAAGCTGCGTGAAGCTTCCGACAAAAACGCCGCGCGCCGTTTGCGCACCACCGGAATGATTCCCGCGGTGCTCTATGGCGCCAAGAAGGACCCACGCGCAATCGCCGTGGATCCCAAGCAGATTCTGAAGATTCTGCATTCGGCCTCGGGCCACAACACGATCTTCGATCTCAACGTCGATGGCGAACAGGCCAAGGCGATGGTGGTGGACTGGCAGTACGAACCGATGAAGGGCAGCCTGCTGCACGTGGACCTGAAGCGCATCGCCATGGATCAGAAGATGCGTCTCTCGATTCCGGTGCACATCGAAGGCGAAGCCAAGGGCGCCAAGGAAGCCGGCGGCCTGCTGGACGTGGTGCTGCGCGAGGTTCACATCGAGTGCCTGCCCGCCGACATCCCGAGCCACATCAGCGTGGATGTCACCAACCTTGGCGTTGGCCAGGCGATTCGCGTCGCCGACCTGCCGCAGACTGCTTCGGTGAAGTATCTCGACGAGCCGGATGCGACGGTTGTGCACATCACCTATGTGAAGGAAGAAGTGGCCGCGCCGGTGGAAGGCGCCGCTGCTGCTGCCGAGCCCGAAGTCATCAAGAAGGGCAAGACGGAAGTGGCACCCGAAGCTGCCAAGGAAACGAAGAAGAAGTAATTGCCGTGCAGGGCTCAGCCGGCTCTGCCGCCTGAGCCCCCGGCAAAGGGAGAAGCTGCGCGGTGAAACTGATTGTCGGGCTCGGAAATCCGGGCGTCGAGTACCAGTCCACACCGCACAACATGGGGTTCATGGCGATCGATCGCATCGCCGGGCAGTGCGGGGTGAAAGTCACCAATCGGCACTGCAAGGCGGTTACGGCGAGAGCGATTCTGGAAGGGCAGCCGGTTTTGCTGGCCAAGCCGGAGACCTACATGAACTGCAGCGGCGAGTCGGTCCGGGAGTTGTTGGCGAGCTACGAGGCAGACCCGGCGAAGGACTTGATCGTGCTGTATGACGAGCTGGCACTGCCGTTCGGCGCCATCCGGGTTCGCGAGCGCGGCAGCGCGGGCGGGCACAACGGAGTGAAGTCGATCATCGCCAGCCTGGGCGGTTCGCAGGAGTTCCTGCGGATTCGGATGGGAGTAGCGCCGGAGTACAAGCTGACGAATGGCAGGGACTACCTGCTATCGGACATGCGAAAGGCTCAGCTGCCGTTGGCGGAAGAAGCGCTGGAGGCATGCAGCGAAGCGGTACGAATGATTTTGACGCTTGGGGCGTCAGCCGCGATGAACCGGTTCAATCAGAAGGTGAACGGGGCCGGGCAAGCGGAGTAGGGATTGAGGGCGAGCGCAAGCGCAGCCCAGGAGAGAGCAGATGGATCGTAAATATGAAGTGATGTTCATCCTTCGTCCGGATACCACCGAGGAGGATCAGGACCGCCTTCTCCAGACGATGGAGACCAACGTGGCCGCCACCGGCGGCAAGGTGACGGGCTTTGAAAAAATGGGCAAGCGCCGCCTGGCTTACACGGTTAAGAAGTTCCAGGATGGCCTTTATATCCTGGCCTTCGTCGAGGGGCCCGGTTCGGTGCTCAAGGAACTGGAGCGCCGCCTGCGCGTGCAGGAACTGGTGATCAAGTTCATCACCGTCCGCACCGACGAGGAGGAAAAGCGGCTGGCCAAGGTCAAAAAGCTGCGCGATGCCAAGCTCCGGGGCCAGGGAACGCAGGGCCAGGCCGCGGCAGTTGCGGCAGCTCAGGCGGCCGAGAATGCGGCAGCTCAGGCTGCAGCGCAGGCGAATGAGCCTGTTTCCGAGGCAGCTCCGGCCGAGGCTCCGGCGGAAGTTCCTCCGGCAACGGTTTAAGCGGGTAGCCTGACGGCGGGCCGTACAAAACGATCGTGATAGTTCCGGCGCACTGTTGAAAAACTAGGGGCGCCAACAAGGAGAGTTATGGCAGACGAGAGCACAAGACAGGCAGCTCCGGAGAGGTCCGAAGCAGCATCATCCGAAGGCGGCGCGCCGCGTCCCTCCGGCCCCCGGTCCTCTTCGGGACCGCGCCCCGGCGGCGGCGGACGCCCCGGCGGCAGCGGCCGCGATGGCGGACGCAAGTTCTTCCGGCGCAAGAAGGTCTGCAAATTTTGCACCGAGAAGATCGACAGCATTAATTACAAGGACGTGCGTCTGCTCTCCGGCTTTGTGGCCGAGAGCGGCAAGATCGTTCCGCGCCGCCTGACGGGAGTTTGCACGCCCCATCAACGCCGCGTCACCGAGGCCATCAAGCAGGCGCGCAACATCGCGCTGTTGCCCTTCGCGGCGAACCGCTAAACTCCATTGCCGCCGCTTTGCGGCGCACGGGGCGGTGCCGAAGCAAGGCGCGAGATTAGAGAGGGATTGAGTCATGGAAGTCATTCTGAAAGAAGATGTGGCCAAACTGGGCGCGCGTGGCGAGGTGGTGAGTGTGGCCGAGGGCTATGGCCGCAACTACCTGTTGCCGAAAAAGCTCGCCGTGGAAGCGACCAAGGCGAACAAGGCGGTCATCGAGCAGATGAAGGCTTCGGCCGTCCGCATGGTGGCCAAGGAAAAAGGCGATGCAGAGCTGCTGGCGAAGCAGTTCGAGGGCGTGAGCCTGCAGTTTACCCGCAAAGCCGGCGAACACGACGCGCTGTTTGGCTCGGTCACCTCGGCCGACATTGCGCACGAGCTTGAGGCCAAGGGCTTTAACGTCGACCGCCGCAAGATCGAGCTGGATCAGCCGCTGAAGTCGCTGGGCGAGTTCAGCGTGGCCCTCAAACTGCACAGGGATGTTACGGTGCAGATTAAGGTGCTCGTGGCCAAGCAGGACAGCGAAGAACCGTCCGCTTAATTGCGGACAGGGGTTCTGCAGAGGCCGGCGCCGGTGGCGCTGGCCTTTCTGCATTTAGGATTGCAAAATAGATTGCTAACGAACCGAACTTTGTTCCGTCCAACCAGTGTACGCAACAGTTCCCGCCTCTGCGGCGAGGATTGAAGCGCTGGCTTCAGGGCAAAAGTGAAGGTTCCCCAAAGGAAATCATGGTGGGCCAGGGCCCGAGCCGGGTAAATGATGCCGAACTGATTCGCGCTGCGCAGCAAGGTGACCACGCTGCGTTCGAAGAGTTGGTTCGCCAGTACGATCAGCCAGTGTTGCGGCTGGCTTTGCATCTGACCGGCTCCGAGCACGAGGCCAAGGATATTTACCAGGAAGCGTTTTTGAAGGCGTACCGCAACCTGGGCAGTTTTCGCTTCGAGTGTTCTTTTTACACATGGATGTACCGGATCGTCTCCAACCTGTGCATGGATTATTTGCGGCGCAGGCAGGTTCGCAAGGAAGATTCCGGGGTGCGGATCAGTTCTGAGGGAGAAGAAGTCGATCTCCTGGAGCAGGTTCCCGACCAGCGGGCCGGGGCCAGCCCAGAGCAGGATCTGATGCGGCGCGAACTGGGCAAGCGGATTGCCCGGGCGTTGACCAAATTGACTCCGCGAGAGCGGATGGTTTTTGAGATGAAGCACTACCAGGGACTGAAGCTGCGTACCATCGGCGAGGCCCTGAACACCACGGAAGAGACGGCGAAGAACACCCTGTTCCGGGCAACGCAGAAGTTAAGGTCGGCGCTGGCTGACCTGAAGTAAAAAGTAATAAAGGTTCAGAAGTTTATTAGAAGCAGCGATACGAAGAAGGCACTTATGAATTGCGACTGGGTACGGGAAAACATCTCGCTTTATCTTTACAACGAACTGGCCGACGATGCGCGTCACGAGCTGGAAGGGCACGCCGCGCGCTGCTCCGGATGCGCCGCCGAGTTGACGGCGATGCAAAAGTTCCATGGCGAGATGAGCGAGCTGCCGCAGCTGGAAGTAACGCCCAATCTTCTGACGTCGGCGCGCATCGGGCTCTCCGCCGCATTGGAACATGCCCAGCAGCGCCGCGGCTGGCGCTGGATGATGGACCCGATGGCGCTGCTCCGCCAGGTGCGCTTCTCGCCCGCCCTGGCCAGTGTGATTTTCATGATTGGATTTGGCGGCGGCATCGGCACCATGTATCGCATGAGCGCCTCGCTGCACGGCGCGGCCATAGCGTCCGGGCAGCAGGAGGCCTCCATCTCCGGTATTCAGGATATTGTCCAGGAGCCAGGCAGCAACCGCGTGCGCATCGACTATGAACGGGCCCTGCCGGAGACGGTGCAGGGTTCGGTGAACGATCCGCAGATTCAGGCGCTGCTGGTGATGGCGTCGCGCAATACGGTCAATTCAGGGCTGCGGATGAATTCCGTGGCGCTGCTGCAGAAGAACCCTGACGACCCGGCCGTGCGCGAGAGCCTGATCTATTCGCTGCGCTCGGACAGCAACCCCGGGGTGCGCCTGAAGGCCGAAGAAGCCCTGGGTCCCATGGTCAAACAGGATGTCCGGGTGCGCAACGCCATGCTGGAGTCGCTGCTGAATGACAACAATCCAGGAGTCCGCGCCGGCGCGCTCAAGGCGCTGGAACCGGTGCGCGACGATACCAGCGTCCGGCTGGCGTTAACCCAGTTGGCCAAGGAAGATCCCAACCAGTTCATCCGCGAGCAATCTTCCCGCTTACTTGCCGGGACGGCGGGCCTCCAGTGGTAGAGGGCGCGCATGATGTATGGAGACGACAGGGCGGGTGAACGCGCCAAGGTCAAGATGGTAAGACAGCAGCGAAACCGACGCGGGCAAATGCAGGTGAGCTTGTTGCTGCTCCTGTTCGCCCTGGTTCTGCCGGCAATGGCCGAGCAGAACCAGCAGCGCGTTGAGCGCGATGGTGCCGGCTGGGTGCAGGAGAGCACCGGTCCGCTGGGCAGCGAGAAATCCCTGCTGGTGACGCACTTTGTGGGAGCGGTGAGGGTGGTGGCCGGAGCGCCGTCGGGCAGCTACCTGCTGCGCCTGCATTCCGACGAGCCGCTGGAAAAGGATGCCCGCAAGCAATTCGCCGTCTATCACCTCGGCGTAGGCCGCCGAAGCGGTGAGGTCTTGATCGAGCCGGTGGGCCCGCTTGACCTGGCGGTGCACGCCGAGCTGATTGTCCAGATTCCCTCCATTACCGACGCCGTGCATGTCGACGCCCTCGCGGGCAAAATCACCATCCAGGGATCGGTCGATCACCTCGATCTGAAGACCCACGGCGGCGACATCGAACTCGACGATGCACAACTGCTGCACGCCGAGACCATGGGCGGCTCGGTCACCATTAATCAGCGCGTGGGCGACTCCTTCATTCGCAGCGGTGGTGGAGACATTCACGTCGATGCCGCGGTGGGCGACTTGGAGATTTCGTCGCTGGGCGGAAATATCTATCTGAAGGCAATTGCCCAGGCCCGGGTGGAATCCGGCGGCGGCAATATTGAAGTGCTGCGCTGCCTGGGGACATTGGTGGTTCGCACTGCGGGCGGCAACATCAATCTGGGCGAAATGGATGGCGACGTCACGGCCGAAACCGGCGGCGGCAACATTCGCGTCGGCGTGGCGCACGGCGCGGTGGTCGCCCGCACCGCGCAAGGCAACATCGAGCTGTGGAAGCTCTCCCAGGGCGCCGACGCTCACACCGGCATGGGACGGATTACCGCCGAATTTGTCGGGGACCGGAGTTCCACGCGCAATTCCCAACTGGTCACTAACATGGGTGACATCGTGGTGTACTTCATGGGAACCGTTCCAGGCAATCTCCATGCCGTGGCCGGGAGTTCTCCCTCGCATCACATTCTCAGCGACTTTCCCGAGCTGAAGATCTCCAATGGCATTGCCGAGTACGGACCGCGCAGCGTAGTCGCCGAGGGAGCCATCCACGGCGGCGGACCGATGATTGACATGCGAACCATGGCCGGCCAGATCGAACTGCGCAACGCCCGGTAAAAGCCCACATCACTCAGGATTGTGAGTCGTCGTCCTCATCGCTGCTCGGCGGAGGGGGACTGGTGACCTCGATGCTGATTTTGTCGCTGCCTTTCTCTCCGCCCTTTGTGCCTGTCAGATACACATCCCAGCTGCCTGTCGTCCCAAGATCGACCACGCCCCGGTAGTTGCCATTGCCTTCCCCTTGAAAGGTGACGTGCTGTGCATCGCTGGTTGCGCCTTCCTTCGAGACCTCGGCTTCGAGGGACAGGCCGTCGGCGGCGTGACCAGCGACATCGACAGCATGAATCTTCAGCGTAATCGGGCCGCCGGAGTTAGCCGGCTCCGGCTCTGTGCTGAGCGTGAAGCGGAAGGGAGGGTTACGAAAGCTGAGGAAGAGCGTGGTGGGATCGGGCAGCCCGCTGAGCCCGTCCCGGTGAAGGACGGCGAAATAGATGAGCGCGGCAGCAGCCACCACAGCGATGGTTCGGATGCGCATGAAGCAGTCCCTTACGCGAGCCTGTCGGCTTGGCGCGCACATGCGAGCGGTATGACGGGGACGCTCGTGCGGCACGGGCAGAAGGCAGGCAGGATTGAAGGATTCCACTCCATCATCCCATCGGCGCTCCGCGGAGATAAACAGAAAAACGCTTTAGCCGCCCACTTCGATACTCAGTCTCTGCTTCCCGCTTTTGTCGCCCTGGGTTGCGGTCAGGTCCACGTCCCAGCTGCCGGCCATCTCCAGTTTCACATCTGCCTCGTAGTCGCCGCTGCCTTTGCCGTCCAGGTTCAGGTGCTGCGCGCCCTGGTCCATACCGCTCATCGAGACATCCGCCTGCACTGTTACCCCGTCGGCAGGTTGGCCGGTGGCGTCGATGACGTGGACCTTGATGGTGATCGGGCCGTTGAAGTTCGGCGAGGCGGGATCGGTGGCCAGGGTGAAGCGGAAGGGATTCAGCCGGTCGCGCGTTCCGTTGATGAGAGAGGTTGGGCTGGGCGGCAGAGCGGCCTCCTCGGACTTGCACCCGGAAGAAACCAGGGCGAGCAGCGCAACGGCGAACAAAGTCAGGGCGGCGAGTTTTGGAAGGCGCATAGGTCGGGTTCCTCAGTCCGTGTTCTCCTGCGGCGGCCGAGGAGAGTCACTGTGGTGATGATGCTCGTGGGGTACGGGCAGAATGCAGCCATCGGCCAGCTCGCAGACGGCGCTCTCAAACTGAATCGTAGTGTGGTGGATGTGATGACGGCTGGCCAGCATCTTGCGCAGTTCGTCGAGAATGGCGTTGCTGGCCGAGGGCGGAATGTCGGCGATGGTGATGTGCGAGGAAAGCGCGTGGGTGTCGCTGCCGATGCTCCAGATATGCAGGTCGTGTACGTCGAGCACGCCGGGCACGGCGCGCAACTCGGCGTCGATGGCGGCGATCTCCAGGTTGCTGGGCGCGCCTTCCAGAAGGATGTTCAGGCTTTCGCGCACGATGCCGGCCGACGACCAGACGATCATGGCGGAGATGCCGATGGAGAGCGTGGGATCGATCCAGCTGTGGCCGGTGGCGGCGATGGCCCAGCCGCCGGCGATCACCGCAGCCGTGGAAAGCGTGTCGCCTACCTCGTGCACGATGACCGAACGCAGGTTCAGATCGCGGCCGCCGCGCATCAGCATCAGCGTAATGGTGCCGTTCAGCAGCACTCCGGCGCCGGCCACCCACATCATCAGTCCGGCCTGCACCGGCTCGGGATGGTAGAGCCGCTCGATGGCCGAATAAAATATGAGACCGGCGATGACGATCAGCGTGATGGCATTGACGAAGGCGGCCAGCACTCCGGCGCGGCGCCATCCGTAGGTCTTCGTGCTGGTGGCAGGCCGCTCGCTGAGGAAGACAGCCAGCCAGGAGAGCAGGAGGGCAAAGAAGTCGGAGATATTGTGTCCGGCTTCGGAGAGCAGCGCCAGGCTATGCGCGCGGACTCCCGCAACCACCAGCAGCACGATGTAGGCCAGCGTACATCCCAGCGCGAATCGCAACATCCGCGCGGTGAGCGGGGGATGTGCGTGGGAGTGACCGGCGTGGGAGTGCATGGATGGAGTTTACGGCGGGCCGCGTCCGGCTTCAAGCCATCGGGCGGGAAAGCCAGTTCGATCCGAATCTCCGAAGGCACGGACCGGCGCGATTTGGGCCATCGCTCTGCCGGGCCGAGCGCCCGCAGCCGGAGCGGCGTTATTCGCCGCGTACCCAGCTGCGAAGCGCCGTGCTTTCAGGGCTTGGCGATAATGCGTTCGACGCTGTGCGTGGAAGCCGCGAACTCGCCGAACAGACTGCCCTGCGCCGGGAGCCTCGGACGAATGTGCGCGCCTTCCAGGTTGAGCAGGAATTCCTTGGCTGCCAGTCCTCCGGCGTATCCGGCCAGGCTGCCGTTGGAGGCGATGACGCGATGGCAGGGCACGATGATCGCCACCGGATTGTGGTGGTTGGCCTGGCCCACGGCCCGCGATGCCTGCGGCGAACCCACGGCGGCGGCTAGCTGCGCATAAGACCGTGTTTCTCCGTAGGGGATGCGCTGCAGCGCCTGCCAGCATCGCCGGTAGAATTCGGGCCCGCGCAGGTCGAGCGCCAGATCGAACTGGCGGCGCTCACCGGAAAAGTATTCGTCCAGCTGGCAGCAGACGCCGCGGAAGCGCTCCGGATCTTCGATCCAGCGCACGTCCCCCGCGTTGGGCGGCCGGGTTCCATGTAGCTTACTTGCATGCGGAGCGCCCCAATGGCCGTGCAAGGCTACCACCGCCAATCCGCGCTCGCTCATGGCGAGATCGAGGTGGCCGAGCGGGGAATCATAGCCGGTGGTGAAGAAAAATTCGGATGGCTCGTCAAATAGCATGGGTTGCGGCAACCATAGCATGAAAGCCGAGCCCATGGCCGCCCGCAGACAGGGAAAAGCGCGGGCCTTTGGGGCCCGCGCCTATGTGTTTCGCCGGTCGTAGCGCGAACTACTGGGGCTGAGACATCGACGATGCCTGCTGGCCGGTCTGCAGCTGGTCTACGCCGTTCTTAAGCAGCGTGACCTCGACCCGGCTGCCGTGCTCCGGCTTGGCAGTTTCCTCACCCGAGGCCGAGGGCACCGTGGCGTTGCCCAAGCCGAGCTCAGAGATGCGATACACCGGGATCTGGTGATCGATGACCAGGTAGCGAACCACCGCGTCCGCCAGGTTCTGCGAGTGCTGGATCGAAGCCGTGCCATGTCCGGGCGTAAAGCCCTGCACTTCCACCAGGTATCCCTTCTGGTCCTTCATGCTGTCGGCCAGCTGGTCAAGGGCTTCCTTGGAGCTCTTGCTCAGCACCGTGGCCCCAGGACGGAAGCGGATCTCGATCTGGCTGGCGCTCTGGTACTGATCGAGGTTCTCCACCACCTGCGAGACGGAGTGCAGCTGCGTGCTGGCCTGCTGGGCGCTCTGGTCGGCCTGCTGGGCTCGGTTGGCCGCATCCATGGCGTGCTGATCGGCCACAGTGGCGTGGGCGTCGGCGCGCTGAATGCCCGCCGTAGCGCGGGAATCAACGTCCTTCAGCATTCTGGCGTTGGCCGCCGTGAGGTCATCCAGCTCATTGGCGCGATCCCGGATCGGGGCCAGCTGGCGCTGCACATACTTTTTGCGGGCAAACGGATTCAGGTGTCCCCAGAATCCTTCGTGGGTATCGGCCTTGAGCGGCTCCAGCTGCTGGTCCGGACTCGCCGTTGCTCTGTGTCCCTGCGCGGCAGTCGGCTGGTCCGTTGCTGGGGTGGAACTTTGCTGCGCAACCACCGGCAAGGCAAGCGTCGCGATCAGGGGCAGGGCGTACAGGAAACGATTTTTCATTACAGTCCTCCGGCGGGAGTGGCCCGCTCTTCGGCGCATTCCGCTCAGTGCGGTGCGCCACTTCTCGCACTCTCTAGTACAGTTCAACTGCCAAACTGATTGAAGAAATAACTGCTTTGTTTTCAATGCAAACAGGAGACCGTCGCAGGGGCGTCATGCGGTAGGAATGGACCCTGTATGTAGGAATTACCGAACTGACGGACTTGATCCGCCCGCGGGCTGGACCGCATCAGAGCTACTGCGCCGCGCTCTTGCCCCGGAGCTTCCGGTGCAAATCCAGGATGTAGTTGTCGGTCATCCCGGCGATGTAGTCGCAGATCACCCGGGCCCTGGTTTCGTGTTCCATGTGCTGCTGGTAGCTGGCCGGGAGAGCTTTGGGATGGTCCATCCAGTAGCGGAAAAGGTCGTGGATGATCTTCTCCGCGTCCGCCTTCTGGGGGCGCAGCGACTCGCTGTGGTAGAGGTTCCGGGAGAGGAACTGCTTGGCCTGCGCACGCTCCGCGTCGGTGGCGGGGCTGAACCCAGCGAGACGCTCGGGATGAAGGCGGATGTCATCGACCGTCCGCACGCCCGCCTCGTGCAGCCGGAGCCGGGTATGTTCGATCAGATCGGTGACCAGATGGTTCAGCATGCGCTTGAGCGCCTCGTTGAACTTGAGCTTGTCGCCCACGCTGCTGAACTCCCGCTCCGCCTGGCGGAAATAGCGATCGAAAATTGCCACATCGCGGCGAATCTCATCCAGTTGGAGCAGGTGCGCCTCATAGCCATCGTCCAGGTCGGCCGTGTTGTAGGCGATCTCGTCGGTCAGGTCGATGAGCTGAGCTTCCAGCGGCGGCCGCTGCTCGAGCAGGTATTCGGCCAGCTCCGGGTGCTCGGCGGGCGAGTAGTCGTGCGAGTGCTTGATGATGCCCTCGCGGACCTCGAAGGTAAGATTCAGTCCGGGATGCGAGGCGTAGCGCTGCTCGAAGTGCTCGACGATGCGCAGCGCGTGCAGATTGTGGTCGAAGCCCTCGCCGTGCTCGCGCATGGCCAGGTTCAGGGCGAACTCGCCGGCGTGTCCGAACGGCGGATGGCCGATGTCATGCACCAGCGCGAGGGTCTCGACCAGGCTTTCATTCAGTTGCAACGCGGCGGCAATGGTGCGCGAAATCTGCGCCACCTCGATGGTGTGAGTGAGCCGGGTGCGGAAGTGGTCGGAGATGCGCTGGGTGAAGACCTGGGTTTTGTTTTCCAGACGGCGGAAGGCGCGGGCATGAATAATGCGGTCGCGGTCGCGCTGGAAGTCGTCACGATAGGGATGCGGCGCCTCGGGATATCGGCGCCCACGAGAGCACTCAACTCGCACAGCGTAGGAGGCCAGCATGGGGGAAGTGTAGCACTCCGGATGGCGCCGAAAAATGAAGGCCGCCGGAGCGTCCACTCCGGCGGCCTGGGATTTTGATCGGCTCCAGCTTACTTCGGGCTCTCCTGATCCTTGGCGAGCTTCACCTTTGCCTCATCGAGTTTCTTCTGCACCTTGGCCACGTCGGCGGGTTCAACCTCGGCAGGAATGGTTCGCTTCCACTCCTGCAGGGAGCGCTCCCACTGGGCCATGGCGAGTTTCAGCCGGTTGGTCTTTTCATAAACGTCACCCAGATGCTCGTGCACCGTCGGATCATTGTCGAGGCGGTCCACGGCCTTGCGCAGCTCGGCTTCCGCCATGTCGTACTTGCCCATCTTGAAGTGAACCCAGCCGAGCGAATCCAGATAGGCTCCATTTTGCGGGTCCAGAGCAACCGCGCGCCGGATCAGGGTGAGTGCCTCGTCGAGCCGGGTGCCGCGGTCGGCCAGCATGTAGCCGAGATAGTTGAGCGTGTTCGCGCTCTTGGGATCGGAGGCCAGAACTTTGCGGAAATAACTTTCGGCCTGGGCATATTTCTTCTGGCGCTCGTAGACCGAGCCGGCGATGAAATTGACGTAGTCCTTGTCGTCCTGCTTGGTGGAAAGCTCCAATGCCTTCGCCAGGGCCTTTTCCGCGTCAGGATAACGGCGCAACCGGCTGTTCATCTGCGCCAGCGCGATCCAGACCTCGCGGTCACTCGATGGATTGCCTTTGAGCATCGCTTTGACGCGCGCCAATGCGGTATCGGCCTGTCCGTTATCGGCCTCCTGCCCGGCAAGGGTCATCTGCAGTCCCGTGTCGGAGGGAAACTTCTGTACGGCTTCGCGCGCGGCGGCCGTAGCCGCGGTCCAGTCCCTGGCGTCGCGATAGCACTCGATGAGCTGCTGATAGCCGCGGACCGCCGCGTCGTCACCCAGGGCAACCATTTTCCGGAAGGTGTCTGCCGCCAGCTGCGTCTTGTTTTGGTCGCGATAGACAATGCCGAGGCGCTCCAGGAAGATGGAGCGATTGTTGCGATCAGAGGCCGAGTAGGTGCCATCGGGTTTCTCCGTGCGTGCCAGCAGTGCTTGCAACTGCCGCGCCGCGTCGTCGAATTTGCCCAAGGCTTCTTCAACTACGGCCTGGTTGTATTCGATTTCCATCGAGTCCGGGGCAATAGCCAGGGCTTTGTTCAGCGTGTCCAGAGCCTTTTCAAACTGTCCGTCGCGGCGGTAGATCTCCGCCATGTGCAGCAGTGTCTCGGCATCCTGCGGGTCGGCGGCGGCGATTTTTTTGTACTGCTCCAATGCGGCGTCGTTCTGATTATCGTTGAGCAGGTTCTCGGCCAGCCCGCGCACCGCGTCCAGGTCGTCGCCATCCAGATCCACCGCCTTGCGATAGGCCTCAACGGAATGCGCGTAATCTTTTTTCTGCTCGTAGGTGTAGCCCAGCACCGAATCGATGCGGGGGGTGCGATCCGCATCCGGCACCGCCTGTAAAATGTTCAGGGCGCGTCCCGGATCGCCTTCCTCGTTGTAGAGCAGCGCAAGGGTGGTGACCGCGTCCTCCGATGACGGCTGCAGCTTGACCGCGGTATTGAACTCGGACTCGGCCTTGGCCGTCTCACCATTCAGACGATACAGACGGCCCAGCAGAAGGTGGTCCTCGACGCTCGACGGGTCCAGACGCACGATCTGTTCGTACTCTTCGGTGGCAAGGCGGATCACCGCATCGGCCTGGTTCTGCGGGGCACCCTGCAGATCGCCGATGGAGCGCAGGTAGATGCGTCCCAGCAGACGCCGGGCGTCCAAGTTGTTCGGGTCGCGGCTTACTACGTCCTCAGCCTCGGAGACGGCGTCGTGAATGTCTCCGGTGCGGGCGTAGAGCTCCGCCAGCGCGGTGGCCAGATAGGGGGAGTCCGGATCGTCCGCCAGCGCGGCCTTGTACTCGTCCACCGCGTTGGCGGCGTATTCGTCCCGGCCGCTGACCGCTGCCATATCCTCATCGATGTGCCCAAGCTGGAAGTGGTAATAGGCGTCGGCGCGGTTGGGCTGCTTGGGGGTGGCGGCCGCTTGCGCGGGAGCCGTTGCGGGCTGAGACGCCGCCGCTGGCGGCTTCTTGGACTGCTGTGGAGCGCTCGGAGGCTGTTGGGCAAAAGCAACAAGCGAAGCCCCAAACAGGGCAAGAACGAGCGAGCTATGAGGAATTTTCATGTTCACCAGGCCAACGGTAACTTGGATGCACGCAGCCACACCGCCGGAGCATTTTCTATTCTAGGCTATGCTGTGCCGCGGTGACGGCATGGCAGCACGGGAAGTCAACTATTCTTCGTTCCCAGATTGCGAATCCCACGGCGGGTCCTGGGCTGCGAGTGCCCAGCTCGTCCCGATCCGGAGCTTCGGCCGGATGTTCCCCACTCGATCCATGCCGGCCGGCTACTTTGCCAGCGCCACCGCCGGGCGAACCTCATGCAAGTCCACGTAATTGGTCGGATACTTTCCCGTGTAACAGGAGGTGCAGTAGTGCGGTTCGCCCTCCGGCTCGCCGCAGGAGGCGCGCAGCCCTTCCAGCGACAGATACGCCAGCGAATCGGCGCCGATGAACTCCCTCACCTCTTCTACCGATTTGCGCGCCGCAATCAGGTGCCGCCGCTCCGGTGTATCCACCCCGTAGTAGCAGGGCGAGGTCGTAGGAGGACACGAGATCCGCATATGCACCTCGCGCGCCCCGGCATCGCGCACCATGCGCACGATCTTCTGGCTGGTGGTGCCGCGCACAATGGAGTCATCGATCAGAATCACCCGCTTGCCCACCAGCAGTTGCCGCACCGGATTCAGCTTGAGCCGCACTCCAAAGTCGCGCACCCGCTGCTCGGGTTCGATAAACGTGCGTCCCACGTAATGGTTGCGCACCAGCCCGAACTGCATCGGGATGCCGCTCTCCCGCGCGTAACCCAGGGCCGCGGTCAGTCCGCTGTCCGGCACGCCCACCACCAGGTCGGCGTCCACGGGGGCCTCGCGCGCCAACTGCCGTCCCATCTGTTCGCGGCTCTCCTGCACGCTTTTGCCGAACACCAGCGAGTCCGGCCGCGCAAAATAAACCTGCTCGAAGATGCATTGCGATTGGGCCAGCGCCGGCGCGTAAAAGTGCGAGTGCACTCCCTCGGAGCCAACCACGATCAGTTCGCCGGGCTTCACGTCGCGCTCGTAGTAGGCGCCCAGCAGGTCGAAGGCGCAGGTTTCAGAGGCGAACACAATAGAATCCTGCTGTCCGTCGATGCCGGGGATGCGTCCCATGGCCAGCGGCCGGAAGCCGCGCGGATCGCGGGCTGCAAAAATATGGTCGGAGGTTGCCATCACGAAGGAGAATGCGCCTTCGATGCGGCGCAGCGCGTCGGCCATGGCATCCGGCAGCGTTGTCTCGTGCGATTGCGCGATCAGGTGCAGCACGATTTCGGTATCGCTGGAGGTTTGGAAGATCGAGCCTGCCAGTTCGAAGCGCTTGCGCAACTCGGTGGCGTTCACCAGGTTGCCATTGTGGGCAATCGCAATCTGTCCCTTGTTGCAGTCCACCTGGATGGGCTGCGCGTTGAGCAGCGCCGAGTCGCCGGCGGTCGAGTAACGCGTGTGCCCGATCGCATGGCTGCCCGTCAGCTTCGCCAGCACCGCTTCGCTGAAGATATCCGCCACCAGCCCCATCGACTTGTACACGGTCATGCGGCGGCCATCGCTGGCCGCGATTCCGGCCGATTCCTGTCCCCGATGCTGCAGCGCGTGCAGTCCCAGGTAACACAGCTTGGCCGACTCGGGGTTGCCGTACACCGCAACCACGCCGCATTCTTCGTGAAGCTTGTCCAACTCGATCTCGATCATGATGGCTACCGCCTTGTACTTCTCAGCCCTGGTGCGATGGAAGCGAATGGCACGGCCTGAGCCGTGCCGGTTTACCTGTGAATATTTCGTGCAACGCTCGTGCCGTGCTACGCCCTGCCGGTTCAGACTCGTGCGATCTCCGCCTCGGTTTGCAGCGCCTGTTCTAATGCCTGCCGCCAGCTCTGCCGGAATGCAGCAGTCTCGCCCTCGATCACCGGAGCGCCGTCGATTCGAATCGCAAATCTTTCGCCGGTTGTGGAGCCGATATGTTGCGCGTTCAATCCGTATTTTACCGCAATCTTCTCGATTGCTCCTATGTTTGTTACAGCACAAGTCAGCAAAACCCGCGAAGCGTCTTCGGCAAACAGCACGCACTCGGCCGGAAGCCCGGCGGAGATGAGGTCCAGTTCAACGCCCAGGCCCTTGGCAAAGCTCAGCTTGGCCGCGGCTACGGCGATTCCGCCTTCGGCCACGTCGCGGGCCGATTCCACCAGCTTTTCCGCCGCCAGCGCCTGCAGCAGATCCTGCAGCGCTTTTTCGTCCTTCAAATCCAGCTTCGGCGGTGCTCCCCACAGCTCGCCCAACACATGCACCGCGTATTCGGAGGAGCCAAATTCAATCTGCTCCTCCGGGCTGTGCGCCTTCTGTCCCGGTGTCAGCAGCACAATCGAACGGCCCGGCCCGGCGGCGTTTGCTCCCACGGCTCGCGTAACGTCCTGCAGAATTCCTACAATGCCCAGCACCGGCGTGGGATAGATTCCCTCGCCCAGCGTCTCGTTGTAGAAGCTCACATTGCCGCCCGTGATGGGCGTCTCCAGCGCCAGGCAAGCCTCGGAGAGGCCGTCGATCACCTGCGAAAACTGTGCCATGATGGGCGGCTTTTCCGGGTTGCCGAAGTTCAGGCAATTGGTTGCCGCCACCGGTTGCGCGCCCGTGCAGGCCACCATGCGCGCCGCCCGCGCCACGTTGTGAGCGGCGCCCAGCTTGGGGTCCAGATAGCACCAGCGCCCGTTTCCGTAGAGCGCCATCGCCAGCCCGCGCTGGGGCTCCTCAAGATGGTCGCCTTTGATGCGGATCACGCCCGCCAGCGATCCTGGCCCCTGCGCCGTGTTGGTTTGCACCATCGAGTCGTATTGCTCGTACACCCAATGCTTTGAGCAGATGTTCGGGCTGGCCAGCAGCCGTTCAAACTCACGGTTGAAATGCCGCTTGGCTCCCAGTTCGAGTGCCCCGGGCTTTTGCCGCGGCACCGGGGCCGTCCACTCGCCCACCTCGCGGTGATAAAGCGGCGCATCGTCGGTCAGCGCCTGGTTGGGAATCTCCGCCACGGTGACTCCGTGGTGCAGCACGCGCATGGTGTTCTCGCCGATCACCTGGCCCACCGTAACCGCGTCCAGTCCCCACTTGCGGAAGACCTTGAACACTTCCTCTTCGCGTCCGCGCTGGGCCACCAGCAGCATGCGCTCCTGCGATTCGCTGAGCATGATTTCATAGCTGCTCATGCCGGTTTCGCGCTGCGGCACCAGGTCCAATTCGATCTCCAAGCCTACGCCGCCGCGCCCGCCCAGCTCGCAGGTCGAGCAGGTCAGCCCCGCGGCGCCCATATCCTGTATGCCAACAATCGCGCCCGTCTGCATCGCCTCCAGGCACGCTTCCAGCAGCAGCTTTTCCAGGAAGGGATCGCCCACCTGCACGTTCGGACGCTTGGCCTCGCTGCCTTCGCTGAACTCCTCGCTGGCCATCGTCGCCCCGTGGATTCCGTCCTTGCCGGTCTTGGAGCCCACATAGATCACCGGATTCCCGGCACCGGACGCGGAGGCATAGAAAATCTCGTTCTTCTTCACCAGCCCCAGCGCAAAGGCATTCACCAGCGGATTGCCCGCATAGCAGCTCTCAAAGCGCGTCTCGCCGCCCAGGTTGGGAACCCCAAAGCAGTTGCCGTAGCTGGCCACGCCGCCCACCACTCCATCCACAATCGCGTGGTTCTTGTGCAGCGCGGCTCGGGTAATCTCCGGCTCGTGTTCCTTGGTTATGGGCCCGAAGCGCAGCGAATCCATCACCGCCACAGGCCGCGCGCCCATGGTGAAAATGTCCCGCAGAATCCCGCCCACTCCGGTGGTCGCTCCCTGGAACGGCTCGATGTAGGAAGGATGGTTGTGCGATTCGATCTTGAAGGCGCAGGCCCATTCGCCGCCAATGTCGATGATGCCGGCGTTCTCGCCCGGCCCCTGCATCACCAGCTTGCTCTTGGTGGGCAGCCGCTTCAAATGTACCCGCGACGATTTGTAGGAGCAGTGCTCGCTCCACATCACGCTGAAGATGCCCAGCTCGGTCAGGGTAGGCACGCGGCCCAGCCACTTCAGAATGCGTTCGTACTCCTCCGGGGTCAGTCCGTGAGAACGGATAATTTCCGGCGTGATGTTCGGCTGTTTCTCAGGGGTGGTCATAAGCAGAATCTATATTTTCGCACGGTTGCCACGTGCGCGAAAGGCGAATCAATACAAACCGCAGGCGTCTTACGTTGTGGTAAGATGCCAATTGCATGGAGGCATGCATTCGATGCGAAGTTCATCCGTCGTTAGCTCCAAGGGACAAATCGTCATTCCGGCGGAGTTGCGCAAGAAGTACGGGCTTAAAGAAGGCGTCCGAGTGGTCTTCGAGGACGATGGCAGCGGGCATCTTGCACTGCGTTCCAACATCTTCGAGGAAGTCTACGCCCTTCGGGGCGCCTTCGCTGGCTATCCACTGGAAGAGGATCTGGAAGAAATGCGGCGGAGCGAGCGCGCCATTGAAGACGCCAAGTATAAGTGAAAGACTACGTTCTGGATGCCAATGCCCTAATACGATACGTCCTGAATACCGCAGGTGCAGATAAAGTGGACGCTATCCTCCAACAGCGCGAACGCGGAACCGCACACGTCAGCATGTCGGTCATCAACGTGGGCGAAGTGTATTACGTTCTCATGCGCCGCGTTGGCGAACGGGGTGCGGCAGAAGCGGTCAACAAGATGCGCCACGTCGTTGCCTACGTTCCGGTCGAGCTAGAAGAGGCCATAGCTGCCGCGAAGATTAAACATCAGTTCAAAATGGGGTACGCGGACTGCTTTGCCGCTGCCCTCGCACTCCGGCTGAACGGCACCCTGGTAAGCGCTGACCCAGTTTTCGAAAAGCTAGGCAAGTCCATCAAACTGGTCAAACTTCCAAGACACTCCTCAGGCGAGCCGGCTTAGTGCGTTTGCGACGGTGAGCTATATCCGAAGTACGAGAACTGCTATTGCCGAGACATAGGATCGGTAACGCAATATCGAAGTTGTCGAGCTACTGCACTTTCACCGGCAGCATCTCGCGCTCGGCCTTTCCATCCACCCAGCGCACGCACGGAATCTCCAGCACCAGCACATGATCGAGCAGATTGGGCCTCATGCGGAACGCTCCATCTTCAAAGCGGAACTGTACCCGGCTCCCGTTGAGCACCTGCGGCAGCTCCACCGGTTCCTCAGGATTCGCGCAGAAATAGAGCGAAGCCAGATCGCAGAACTGCAGCACCGCGATCAGTGCCTCTATCTCCTCCACCGGTAGCCCGGCCTGCGGCAGCAGGCGCTCCACCCGCGCCGCCTCGCGCAGCAGAAACCCCTCCACCTGTGCGCGCTGCTCCGGCGTCCCTTTGCCGCTGTCCAGATACGGATGCGTCAGCCGCGCGAAGTGCGCGCTCACGATCAATCCGCCCAGCGGCCCGGTGCTCTGCGCGGCCTGGATCGATCCCATCCACGCCGGCAAAAAAGTCTCCGGCTCGGTGTTGGCAAACGACACGGCCACGCCGGACTCCAGCTTGGACGGCGCACGAGGCGCGGTCACATCTCCGTCGTAGGGCATCCACCCCAAGTCGTGCATGGCAATGGCGCGCACCACCGCCTCGCCCAACCTGGGAACCTTGCGCGAATCAAACGCCGCCGCCAGCTCGGCAGAGATGCGGCCGTGGTCCGGCTGGGTCACATACCAGTCGCTCACCCCGGCACTTTGCTGTACCTGGGCAATCGCCTCAAAGGCCGGGCGAAGCTCTCCGCGGCTCTCATGGACGGCTAATTGGCTGCGAAAAATCACTTTGGCCTCGGTGCGCGGACGCGTGCACTCGCCGCCCGCGCCGGTCCGGTAGAGGACGGAGGCTTGCGGGCTCCCTGCAGCAGGTCGCGCAGAATGGCCGCGTGGCTGCGCTCCGGCTCTCCGGCGAGGGTCAGCAGTGTCATGGACGTTTCTCCGGCGGCCAGCTCATGCAGCATGCCCAGCGCTGCGGCGGCTTCTTCGGTGCACAGCTCGGCCAGGTAGCGGCGGCGGAAGAGTTGCCATTGCCGCGGCCTTTCGTCAAACCAGTGGCGCAGCAGATCGCTGGGCGCAAGTTCCGCCAGCCAGGCCCGCAGCTCCAGCGATTCCTTGCGGATTCCGCCCGGCTTCCTGCGCTCCACCAGCACGCGTGCTCCATCCTCGGGCGAAGCCGCTGCGCGTGCGTTTTTGACCAGAATGGCCATTGCGATAAGATGGTACCTGATTCCAGCCATGCCAGCTCACTCGCGCTCGAATTTCCTGCTCACCCGCGGCCCCGCCCAGCGCCAGCGGCCGGCAGCGCAGCGTTACCCGACCGCCCTCGCACTGCTCAGCGTCCTCGCGCTGCTTGCCCTGGCCGGCTGCAACGCCGAACCCCGCAAGTCCGATGCCGAATTGGGACTCACTCCCACCCAAGCCATCGGCCGCCACATCTTTGACGCCAACTGTGCCCGCTGCCATGAGTCCTATTCCTCCCATGGACTGCACGGACCAAGCCTGCGCAATCTCTACAAAAAGCAGTACTTGCCCAGTGGACAGCCAGCCAATGACGACCGCATCAGCGAGGTCATCATGCGCGGGCGCGCCAAGATGCCCTCATTCGGCGGGACACTCTCGCAATCCCAGCTCGATGACCTTCTGGCCTACCTCAAGACGCTCTAGCCACTCCGGCATCCAGACTAGGTTAGCCCCGAGCACCAACGGAGAATTGGAGTCCGCGTCTCGCGCTCTGGCATCGTACACTAAGGCAAAGCAATGGCAACCTCCGAGCTTATTCAAATTCAGACCGCGACCGCCCACGTACCCAAGCCAGGCTGGCTCCGCGCCAAGGCTCCCGTGGGCGAGGAGTATCACCAGCTGAAGCAGTTGGCTCGCGGTCTCAACCTGCACACCGTTTGCGAATCCGCGCAGTGTCCCAACATCGGCGAGTGCTGGAACCATCGCACCGCGACCTTCATGCTGCTGGGCAACCTCTGCACCCGGCGCTGCGGCTTCTGCGCCGTGCCCAAGGGACGCCCCGAGCCGATTGATTTTGACGAGCCGCGCCGCGTAGCGGAGGCGGTCGCCCGGCTGGGACTGAAATTCGCCGTGGTCACCAGCGTCAATCGCGACGACGACAACATCGGCGGCGCCAGGGTCTTTGCCGAAACCATTCGCGAAATCCGCCGCCTCCAGCCGGACTGCTCGGTCGAAGTCCTCATTCCCGACTTTCAGGGCCATCAGGATTGCCTGGAGGTCGTGCTCGACGCCCGCCCCAACATCCTGAACCACAACACCGAGACCGTGCCGCGCCTCTATCGCGTGGCCCGCAGCGGCGCCCGCTATGAGCGCACGCTCAACCTGCTCTCCTCGGCCAAGCAGATTTCTCCCACCACTATCACCAAGACCGGAATCATGGTCGGCCTCGGCGAAGATATGGACGAGCTGTTGCAGGTCTGCCGCGATCTTGCCGAACGCAAGGTGGACATCCTCACCATCGGCCAGTACCTTGCGCCTTCGCGCAATCATCTGCCGGTCAAGCGCCTCTACCCGCCCGAAGAGTTCGCCTTTCTCAAACACGAGGCCGATCAGATGGGCTTCCAGCACGTGGAATCCGGCCCCCTGGTGCGCTCCAGCTATCACGCCCACGAGCAGGCGGAGAGCGCGGTCACTCCCCGGCACTGAGATTTTTCCGCGCAAGGAAAAGGCCCGCCATTGCTCGCGGGCCTTTCTTTGGTGTGCCGAGCATGTTTAACAGCTTGGAGGTGAAAGTCCTCTACCCAACCTGATGGAGGTGAAGGGTTAGCGAAGCGCAAAGGCGTCGTCGCGAGATGGGGTCTGAAAGAAGCGTGGAGCAAAGGCGCGAGCCGATGAACAAGAACCGGATGATGAGGCCTACGGTGCCGGGCGAGCGGGCCAATGGACTGCGAAGCCCATATCCATCAAGCGCACTGGTGGTAAATCCGGCGGTTGTGCGCTGAAGGCGGTTGAACTTACCTCGGGAGACCTGCTGCGTGTCGTGGAATCACGACTGAGGGTGAAGCGATTCACTCTTGACCGTGCGGCAGGAGTCAGCAGAGGGCGTAGTAGCTGTGCAAGCAGTGAAGGCCCGAACGGAAAGGGAGCGGCGAGTAGTCCGCGGGACTCGATGGGCGGCAAGCGGCAGAAGAACCAGCTACAGATGGTGCTGGCCTTCGCCGTCGAGGGGAGGAGTGAAGCTCCGAAGACTCGACGGGAAGGGACCGAAACGTCCACGGCGAAGCGCGAGTGCGAAAGCCCGGCTATCGCAGAGCAAGTGATGGAGGAGGTCTGCGAGCGGGAGAACTGCTTGCGGGCCTTGAAGCGAGTGAAGTCGAACAAGGGAAGTCCGGGAATCGACGGCATGAAAGTCGAGTGAGTTGCCGGGCTACCTGAAGCAGCACTGGCCAGCGATCCGGGAACAACTGCTGAGTGGAACCTATAAGCCGCAACCGGTAAGGCGGGTGGAAATCCCCAAGCCGGACGGCGGGGTGCGCAAGCTTGGCATCCCGACGGTGCTGGATCGGTTTATCCAGCAGGCGGTGATGCAGGTTCTGCAAGGCAGATGGGACGCGACGTTTTCCGAGCACAGCCACGGGTTCCGGCCCGGACGCAGCGCGCATCAGGCGGTCAAGAAGGCACAGCAGTATGTGGCCGAAGGCCGCCGCTGGGTGGTGGACCTCGATCTGGAAAAGTTCTTTGACCGGGTGAACCATGACCGGCTGATGAAGTCGGTTTCGCTGCGTATTGCCGACAAGCGAATGCTGCAGTTGATCGGAGCATTCCTGAAGGCGGGCGTGATGGAGAACGGGCTGGTGAGTCCGGTGGATGAGGGCACGCCGCAAGGCGGGCCGTTATCGCCGCTGCTATCGAACCTCGTGCTGGACGAGTTGGACCGGGAGTTGGAGCGGCGCGGCCATCGCTTCGTGCGTTATGCGGACGACTGCAACATCTATGTGCGCAGCGGCGGGAGCGGGGCAGCGCGTGATGAAGAGCGTGACGCGCTTCATCACCAGGCGGCTCAAGCTCAAGGTCAACGAATCCAAGAGCGCGGTGGCACGGCCAGCGGAGCGGAAGTTTCTGGGCTTCAGCATCAGCAACGCGAAGGAGCCGAAGCGGCGCATTGCGCCCAAGGCCCTGCTGCGATGCAAGCGGAAGATACGGGAGCTGACGCGACGGACACGGGGAATCAGTCTGGAGCGGATGACGAGAGAACTCACCAGCTACCTGCGTGGCTGGAAGAGTTACTTCGGCTTCTGCCAGACACCCTCGGTGCTGAGGAAGTCTGGATCAGTGGATACGGCGCAGGCTGCGATCCATGATCTGGAAGCAGTGGAAGCACAGCCGCGTGCGCTTTCGGCAGCTTCAACAACGAGGAGTGGGCAAGACTCTCGCCGCGCAAACGGTGGGAAGCAGCCACTCCTGCTGGAGACTGGCGAATAGTCCCGCATTAACGGTTGCGCTACCCGTTGCTTACTTCGACTCGCTCGGACTTACCGCACCTGTTCGCCGGATAGCTCAACCCACCGAACCGCCGTATGCGGACCCGCATGTAGGGGGGAGGGGAGAGGGGGAGCTCCCCTATGATTTTTGCGTTCACCCTGCCGCTAGAAGATTTTCAACCTGATGACGAGATACTTCTTCGGGTTCGAGCGGACGGCGGAGATCAGGTCTCGGCTCTCGATCATTAAGTGGTCCACATCGTTATAGAGCCCCGGGTCCTTTAGCAGCTTGCCCGCCGAACCCTTGCCTTCCTGCAGTTCCGCAGAGATGGTGGAAAGGTTCGTCACCAGCGTATCCAGCTTCTTGGCAAACTCCGGGTTCTTGGCCATCTCGCCCAGCGCGCCTTTTCCTTGATTGATCCCGTCGATCAGCTCATTCGTCTTGGCCAGCGTCTGGTTGGCGTTGTCGTAAAGCGATGGATCGTGCAGCAGCTTGCTGACCGTTCCGTGGCCGCTGTTGATGGTGTCGGCCACGGTGTTCAATTTTTCCAGAGTTTGGTTGGCGTGGTTGTACAGCGTGTCGTCAGTCAGCAGCTTGCCCAGGCTGCCGCGGCCGTTGTTGATGTCGGTCAGCATTCCATTGACCTGAGACACCGAGCTGTTCAGGTTGTTATAAAGCTGCTTGTCATAGATCAGCTTCCCCACCGAGCCCTTCTGGTCCTCCACCGCGCTCACGATGTTGTCCAGCCGTCCGAGCAGACCGTTTACGTTCTTCAGAGTGGACTGCGAGCTGCGTATCACGTCCTGGATATCCGGCACCTCTTGTGAAGGCAGCTCGGCGCCGTTGGAGATCTCGGGGCCCCTGGCCTGCGTCGAATCGATGTCGATAAAGGTTTCGCCCAGCACGCCTGCCGTGGAAAGCATCACCTGCGAATCGGTGTGCAGAAACGGTCGGAACTTGGCGTTCACCTTCATTTCGATCTGGACTGGAGTGCTCGCGCCGCTGGCATCGTGATGGTTCACGAGGCGGATCTTCTGCACGTTTCCGATATCGACGTTCTGCAGCCGCACCGGAGCGCCGTTGCGCAATCCGCTGGCGTTATCCACGTAGCTGTAGAGGTGCAGCGTCGGCGTAAACAGGCCCGTCGTACCGCTCATCAAAAAGATGAGAAACGCCAGCACCACGGCGGCGAAGACCACGGTCAGCCCCACCCGAAGCTGAGCCCAGCGAAGTTGCTTTTGACTAGGCACGGTTTCTCCTATCGAAGCTGCTTCGAATCATAACAAACCCGCTCTGCAATTTGCCCCCGCCCAGGCTTTTCACTCGGACTCCAGCACCACTTGCGCCATCGCCATGCTGCGGATGTGGGTGATCGACACCAACGCCCGCGTCACCCCAAGTCCTGCCGCGATCCTGCGCGCCACCCCATGGAAGACAATGATTGGCTGTCCGCTGGCGGCCCGCGTAACTTCGAAGTCGCGCCAGCCGACCCCGCGGCTCCATCCCGTACCGATGGCCTTCATCGCCGCTTCCTTGGCGGCAAAGCGCCCGGCAAAGCGCTCCATGCGATTTGGTTTGGATTCGCAATATCTGCGCTCCGCCTCCGTATAGATGCGATTCAGCAGGCGTTCGCCGTGCCGCCGGATCGCCAATTCCATTCGCTCCACTTCGCACAGGTCCACGCCAATGCCCGCAATCATGCCATCCAGCCTACACGAAACGCCCGCCGGTGCATCGGCTTCAGCAGCACTATCCAACCTCCACCAGCCCATAGCGCCGGTTCCAGTGCGTCCGCAGATACTGCACGGCCACTCGCTTCTCCTCCGCCGTTGCCTCGGCGTTGTTGGCCTCCAGCAACCCGCGCGCCTCGGCCTTGGCCAGCTCCAGCAGCTTACGGTCGCGGATCAGGTTCGCCACCCGCAGGCTTGGCATCCCGGCCTGCCGCGTGCCAAAGAATTCGCCGGGACCGCGCAGCTCCAGGTCTTTCTCCGCAATCTCAAAGCCGTCGCTGGTGCTGGCCATGGTCTCCAGCCGCTGCTGCGCCTCCTCGCTGATCTTGCCTCCGGTCATCAGCACGCAATACGACTTGGCGCTGCCCCGGCCGATCCGTCCGCGCAGCTGGTGAAGCTGCGACAGCCCGAAGCGCTCGGCATGTTCGATCACCATCACCGTCGCGTTGGCCACGTCCACTCCCACTTCGATCACCGTGGTCGCCACCAGCACCTGCACCTCGCCGCCCTTGAAGCGGCGCATGACCGCGTCCTTCTCTTCGGCGCTCATCCGCCCGTGCAGCAGCCCCACTTTGAGCTCCGGGAACACCTTCCCGCGCAGCTCGTCGTACATCTTGATGGCCGCCTTCAGTCCCGTATCTTTTTCGCTCTCCTCAATCACCGGATAGACCACGTAGGCCTGTTGCCCGCCCAGTACGGTCTTGCGCACGAACTCCCAAACTTCTCCGGCGCGATCGTCCGCCAGCACCCGGGTTTTCACCGGCGTGCGTCCCGGCGGCAACTCGTCGATTACGCTCACGTCGAGATCGCCGTACAGGGTCATAGCCAGCGTGCGCGGAATCGGGGTTGCGGTCATCACCAGCACGTCGGGCTGCACCTCGCTGTTCTTGCGCATCAGCTTCATCCGCTGCATCACCCCAAAGCGGTGCTGCTCGTCCACGATCACCAGTCCCAGCCGTTCGAACTCCACCTTGTCTTCCAGCAGCGCGTGGGTTCCAATCACCATCTGCGCGTGGCCGCGCGCCAGGTGGCTGCGGATGGCCTGCTTGCGTCCGGCTTCCAGCGATCCGGTCAGCAACACAATCCGGTAGCCCGCCGGCTCCAGAATCCGCCGCGCCGAAAAATAATGTTGCGTCGCCAGAATTTCGGTCGGCGCCATCATCGCCACCTGGTAACCGTTCTCCATCGCCACCGTGGCGGCTTCAAAGGCCACAATGGTCTTGCCCGAACCCACATCGCCCTGCAGCAGCCGGCGCATGGGCGAAGCCTGCGCCATATCGCCCGCGATCTCCTTCATCACCTGCTTCTGCGCGCGGGTGGGATGGAACGGCAGCATCGTTTTCAGTGCCGCCCGCACCGCCTGGTTCATTTCGAACCCAATGCCCGGCTCCAGCCTCGCCTTACGCCGCTTCAACTCCAGGCCCAGCTCCAGGAAGAACAGCTCCTCGAAGATCAGCCGCTGATGCGCCGGAGTGCGCGATGCCAGCAGGTCCGGAAAGCTTTCGCCCGCCTCCGGCCAATGCACCCGCCAAAAGGCCTCGCCGCGCGGGATCAGTCCCATCCTCCCGCGAATCGCCGCCGGAATCGCGTCGAAGATCTCGTCCGGCATCTGCTCCAGCGCGGTCCGGATGGCGCGCCGGAACCAGCGCGCGTTCAGCTTTCCCGTGGCCTCGTAGATGGGCACGATCCGCCCGGTCTCCAGCGACTCGAAGTGCTTCTGCTCCTCGCTGTCGGCCGCGGTTTCGCCGTCCCCGGCAGGTTCGTGCAGAATCTCGAACTGCGGCTGCAGCATCTGCAGTCCGCCGCGGCCGAAGTTGGAAAGCTCCACTTTTCCGTAGAGCGCCACCAGCGCGCCGGGTTTGAACTTGCCCTCCAGGTAGCCGCCGCGAAACCACAGGCACTTCAGCTTGCTGCGTCCCTGCCCTGCCGTCATTTCAAAAATCGGCATGCGCCGGGTCTTGAACAGGCCGCTGCCGCGCACCTCGGCAATCACCGAAGCCATCTCCCCCGGCTGCAGCTGCTCAATGCTGCGCGGATTGATGCGGTCTTCGTAGCGGAACGGCAGGTGGTAAAGCAGGTCTTCCAGGGTGCGGATTCCCTTGCCGGCCAGCGTCTCGGCCACGCGCGGGCCAATGCCCTTCAAGAACTGAACGTCTGTATCGAGCTCCGCCATGCCTCGCCATGGTACCTCATGCCGGGCGCCGGAGCTGCGCACCGGTTCTTCCTCAAAAGGCTGCCAACTTTTCAGTGGCCGGCGCGCTTCCAATAAAAACGATGAATCTGTCTGCGAACTTCTGGAGATCGCTGGCGGCGGTGTTGATCGGCAACGCGCTCTACTTTGCCTGCTCCGGCTTTCTGCCGCCGCCGGCCCGTCACAACACTGCCGGAATCGATCTGGGATTGGCCGTTGACTTCTGGTTCTGCCTGGTTGTTTTGGGATTGCTGAAACTCCGCGCCCAGCACAAAAAAACGCTTGGCCCGCCGCGTTGATGTAATATTGGCCGTGAGCTCCGCCGACTTCGTTATCCCCCAGGATGCGTGCATGCAACGGGTTGCAATTCTCTACGACGCCAGCCAGGCGGTGCTGTCCACCTTCGATCTCGACGAGGTCCTCAACCAGGTCCTGGAGATCGTCCGTGACTATTTCCATCTTCAAAGCGGCAGCATCATGTTGCTGGATGAATCCACCCAGCAATTGACGGTTCGCGCTCATTTCGGCGACTGCGTGCTGCCCAGCGACGTTCCCGTGCCTTTCGGCCAGGGCATCGCTGGCACTGCCGCCAAGGCCCGCCGCCCCATCTATTCCGCGGATGTGACCACCGACCCGCGCTTCCTTGGCAAGAGTGGCAGCACCCGCTCCGAGCTGGCCATTCCCCTTATGGTGCGCGAAGAAGTGGTCGGCGTGCTCGACTGCCACAGCGACCGTCCTGACTTTTTCGACAATGAAACTGTGGACCTGCTTACCCTCTTCGCCACCCAGGCGTCCATCGGTATGCAGAACGCCAAGCTCTACTCCATGCTGCAGCGCCGCGCCGCGCAGCTGGAGGCTATCAACGCCATCGCCAAGCGCACCACCGTCGAACTCGATCTCAAGGAACTGCTCGACCGGCTCTGCACCCAGCTCCCCCACTCGTTTCCCGTCGAGCATGTTGCCATCTTCCTGCGCGACGAAGACGGCTACCTCATTCTGCGCGCCCAGCAGGGAGATCTTCCCAGGGCTCTCAAGGCGGGCGACATCATGCCAGAGGGCTACACCTTCACCACCGAAGGTGATGGCCGCGAGGAGGTCAGCCTTCCGCTGGTCTCCTTCGGAGAAAATCTCGGACTGCTGGCCTGCGTCACCACGCAAGGCAAAGCTTTTCAGCCGAATGACATTCAGGCTCTTGAGTCGGTCGCCGACATCCTGGCCACTGCCACCCAGAACGCCCGCTACGTCGATCGCGTGCGTCAGCTGGCCTATCGCGACGGACTGACCGGCGTCTTCAACCGCCGCTATTTCGACTCCCGCCTGGTCGAAGAGATCACCCGCGCTGCCCGCTACGGAGGCGGCGTCAGCGTCCTCATGATCGATCTGGACCACTTCAAGAAGATCAACGACGACTTCGGGCACATGATCGGCGACGATGTTCTGCGCGCCGTCTCCACCATCTTCATCCGCCAACTGCGCAAGGTCGATGTGGTCTGCCGCTACGGAGGCGAGGAGTTCGCCGTCGTTCTGCCCGCCACCCAGGGAGCCAGTGCCGCCGCGGTGGCCGACAAGCTCCGCCGCGCCGTCGCCAACGCCCAATTTGCCGGAATCTCTTTGCCGGTGACCATCAGCGTCGGCGTCGCCGAGTTTCCCGCCAACGGCATCACCCGCGATGATATCGTGCGCTCGGCCGACATGGCCCTCTACCAGGCCAAGGAAACCGGCCGCAACCAGGTCTGCCTTGCCCCGTCCTGCGCCGGCAGCGAGCCCCAGCCTGTCCCCCGTGCTTGACGGCGTCCGGACTCCTATACTATTATTATGCCTAGAGTTACCAGCTGGATGATCCGTTCCGCTTCCCGCCGACTGATTCCGCATTTATCATGAAGAACAAGATGTCTCTCCGCTCCCACTTGCGCTTCCACACCGCCCTACAGCTTTCTCTCGCCTTGGAGAGCGCCGAGGAAACCCTCGTCGGCGGGCAGGCCGTACTGGAAGGCGTCATGATGCGCTCCCCGCAACGCCTGGGGCATCGCCATTCGCAAGCCCGACGGAGAACTCGCGGTTCACTCCGAGCCGCTCGCCCAGCCCCAGCGACAAGAGTCCCTGGAAGGCCTGGCCATTCATCCGCGGCATCGTCACCCTCGGCTCCGCCATGGTGCTCGGCTTCAAGGCCCTGCGCTACTCGGCCGATGTCGCCATGGAAGACGAAAAGACCGCCAGCGGAGAAAAGCTGGAGATGAACGGATGGGTGGCCGCCGTCAACATCGCGCTCTCGCTCGGCATTCTTCATCTTCATGTACAAGTTCCTGCCCTTTGCGGCGGCGCGCTCGCTGCGCCACTGGGCTCCATCAAACCGCCAACTCCGCGCTGTTTGCCCTGGTCGAAGGCATCATCCGCCTCGCCATCTTCCTCGGCTTCATCTGGCTCACCTCGCGCTGGAGCGATATTCGCCGCGTCTACCAGTACCACGGCGCCGAACACAAAACCGTCTTCGCCTACGAGGATCACGACCCGCTCACGCCTGGGGCCGTGCAGCGCTATTCCACCTATCATCCGCGCTGCGGCACCAGCTTCCTGATGACCGTCATGATCATCTCCATCGGCGTCTACGCGCTGGTTCCGGTGCATGGCTTCTGGATGGGCTTTGCCTCGCGCATCCTCCTGTTGCCGCTGATCGCCGGCGGCTCCTACGAAATCATCCGCTACGCCGCCAAGCAAGCGCTCCTCGCTGTTTGCCATGATGACCGCTCCCGGTCTCTGGCTGCAGCGCATTACCACCCAGCCGCCCGACGATACCCAGGTCGAGTGCGCCATCGTCGCCCTCAACCACGCCATGGAGCTCGAGCAGAAGCAGGGCGGGGAGCTGGTGATCGCATGATACTACTGCCATCCCATCGCTTCTCGCCTCCCAGCGTCATCTCTAGCGGCGCCTGCCGCGCTCTGCCGCTCTTTGTCTGTTTCCATCCGAATTTCATTTCTCCCGGCTGCGGCGTGTTTGCCCCGCGCGGCCTGAAAGTTCAGGAACCATTCATGTTTGATCGCTTAGCTCAAATCGAAGCCCGCTGGAAAGAACTCAACGACGCCCTCGCGGCGCCCGAGATCGCCAACGACTCGGCCAACTACCAGAAGACCGCCAAGGCCCAGGGCGAGCTCGCCCCCATCGTCGAAAAATATCAGGAGTATAAAAAGCTCCAGGCCGGCATCGCCGATTCGCGCGCCATGCTCGAGGCCGAAACCGATCCCGATATGCTGCCTACGCCCAGGAGGAGCTGCAGTCGCTCGAACAGCAGCTCGTCACCGTCGAAGAAGAGCTCAAGGTTCTCCTGCTGCCCAAAGATCCCAACGATGAAAAGAACGTCGTTCTGGAAATCCGCGCCGGCACCGGAGGCGATGAAGCCACGCTGTTCGCCGCCGAAATCTTCCGCATGTACATGCGCTACGCCGAGTCGCGCCACTGGAAGGTCGAAGTCCTCTCCAGCTCGGAATCCTCCGTCGGCGGCCTGAAGGAAGTCATCGCCATCATCGAAGGCAAGCGCGTCTACTCGCAGCTCAAGTATGAGAGCGGCGTGCATCGCGTGCAGCGCGTGCCGGACACGGAAACCCAGGGCCGCGTCCACACCTCGGCCATCACCGTCGCCGTGCTTCCCGAAGCCGAGGACGTGGACATCAAGATCGAAGCCAAGGACATCCGCATCGATACCTTCTGCTCCTCCGGTCCCGGCGGACAGTCGGTGAACACCACCTACTCCGCGGTGCGCATCACCCACCTGCCCACCATGACCGTGGTCAGCTGCCAGGATGAAAAATCGCAGATCAAGAATCGCGAGAAGGGAATGCGCGTCCTGCGCTCGCGTCTCTACGAGCTGGAGCAGGCCAAGCAGCAGGAAGCTCTGGCCAAGGAGCGCCGCTCGCAGGTCGGCAGCGGCGACCGCAGCGAAAAGATCCGCACCTACAACTTCCCCCAGAACCGCGTCAGCGACCACCGCATCGGTCTCACCGTCCACCAGTTGGATCAGGTGATGGAAGGCAAACTCCAGCCCTTCGTCGATGCCCTCATCACCCACTTCCAGTCCGAAAAGCTGAAGGCGGATACGGTGCAACGCCTGAGCCACGAGGGTGGCCAACATCCGCCTTCTTTGGCGAATGTGGGGTGGACCGTACAATGAATCTCGTGCAACTCCGCCAGGCGCTGCACTCGGCCATCGCCCAACTCGAAGCTGCCGGAATCGAAGAGTCCGCGCCTCACGCCGAGGTGCTGGTCTTTCACGTCCTCGGCTGCGACCGCGCGTATCTGTTCGCCCATCCCGAGCGCGAGCTGAGCACCGCCGAGCAGTCGCAATACGAACAGCTCGTCGCCCGCCGCGCCTCGGGCGAGCCCCTGCAGTATCTCACCGGCCATCAGGAGTTCTGGAAGGCCGACTTCCTGGTCACCCCCGCCGTGCTCATTCCGCGTCCGGAGACCGAGCACCTCATCGAGGCCGTCCTCGATCTCGTCCACCAATTCGCCCTCGGCCCGCGGCTCAAGCTCATCGACGTGGGCACTGGCTCGGGAGCCATTGCCATTACGCTTGGCCCGCGAGCTGCCGCAAGCCGAAGTCCACGCCGTCGATCTCTCAGCCGCGGCGCTGGAGATCGCGCGCCTCAATGCCGAGCGTCTCGACGCCCGCGTGCACTTCGCGCAGAGCGATGTTCTCGCCTCAATCGTCCGCGATGCCAGCTTTGACTTCGTCGTCTCCAATCCTCCCTACGTGGGGCTGCAACGAGGCGGACAAGGTGCAGGAGGTGGTCAAGCATTACGAGCCGCAGATGGCGGTCTTTGCCGGAGACGATGGCCTTGACGTGATCCGCCGCCTCATCCCGCAGGCGCGGGAGGCTCTGCGTCCTGGCGGCTGGCTGCTGATCGAGATCGGTTACACCCAGTCGCAGGCGGTGCGTGCGCTGCTCGGCGGCTGGCACAACGTTCACACCATCGCCGATCTGGCTGGAATCCCCCGCGTCATCGCCGCCCGCAAGCCGGTGTAGCTTTCAGGCGGCCTTGTTGCCGCTCGACCCGAACGGAGTTTGGTCGGATGGTTTTTCGTCGGCCGAGGGGCCGTACATACCTGGGACGGCGACGTCGCACAGCCGCAGATAAACGCCGAGCTGCGCGCGATGGTGAATCAGGTGGTTCATCACGATGCTGCGCAGCACGCTGACTCGTGGCATGGTCATCACCGTTTGGCCCTCCCACTTCATGCTCCACATGGTGTTCATCTCTTCGTCGCTGGCCTTGGCGATGGCAGCGCGGGCCTCGCGCACATGCTTATCGAAGTGCGCCAGCAGATCCTGGCTGGAGTTGGGAACAAACGGCGTAAACTTTCCCGCTTCGAGTTCCAGCACCTCGGTATGCAGGGTCATCGGAACCCAGCTTGGCAGGTCGGCTACATGACCGGCCAGCCGATCAAGCTTCCAGGATTTGGCATGGGGCTGGAAGTCGAAGCGCTCCTGAGGTGCGCGCTCCAGCATCTTGCGGGTGTTGGCCATCTCCTGATCGAACTCGGGCAGCAGCGTGTCGCGGATCGCCATTGGGGAACTCCAGCCGCGGATGCGGACTCCAGTTCGGAGCACGAATCGCCCGCAGCGGTTGCCACATGAGGTTACTTTTGCGAAGGACGGGCCGTCGAACGTGTGTAACTTCTGTGACATTTCCCGTATTGGCACCTGCTAAGAGTGTGAAAACAAAGTTGAGGCAGGGTTACTCCACAAAATCGGGGGTCGCCTTGCGCCGCGCAGGCATAAGTTTCCGCATCTCACCTTTGGAATCAATCCCAACAGTCCGTGCAAGGAGCAATCACCAAATGACGAAGAAAAATTTTGTGTGCAGTATTCTGCTTACTCTCGTGCTCGCAGCCGTTTCCGCCACCGCGCAAACCGCAACCCCGTCCCAGAGCAGCACCAAGACAAGCAGCACCGCGACGGCGCCCAGCAAAACCCCGGCCGCGGCAAGCAGCGCGAAAGCCTCTAGCAAAGACTCAGACAAGCTCGACATCAACAGCGCCAGCAAAGAAGACCTCATGAAGCTCTCAGGCATTGGCGACGCCTACGCTGCCAAAATCATTGCCGGTCGCCCCTATCGCACCAAGCGCGATCTGCTCACCCGCAAGATCGTTCCCCAAGCCACCTATAACACGATCACCGACAAGATCATCGCCCATGCCGCTACCGGCGCGGTTGCCAAAAAATAGCGCTTCCTCATTCGGGTGCTCCGGTACCCTACGTCTAAGTTTTCACCCGAATATCCAACCTAGTCAGTCCAACGCAGTCACAACTGAACTCCAAATCCGAAAGAGGCTAAATATGTTTGACTTCACTTCACTGAACAAGCTCGCTGACGAAATTCCTGAAGACGTGAAAGAAAAGCTGAAGGATGCCGCGCGGGAAAAGCTCGGACTGTCCAAATCCGAGAGCAACGCGAGTCCGGAAGCATCTGCGGCGCCCGCCGCAGATGAGCAAGATCAGCCGCAAAGCGATGATTCCTCCGATCCGCAGGGGAGCGACGATTCCGGACAGTAAGCAACGGCCGACGCATCCACTGCGGATGTCTTAAGACGGGGAACGCAGAGTTGGGCGCAGGCCATGCGTTTGGCCAGTGAGACTCCGCGTTCCCTCAGTAGTTCTCAAAGGTTTCCACGACGAAGTCCTCGGCGCCCTCCTCCTCGGCCGCTTCCTCTTCAGCCTCTCGCGGGTCTTGCCCGGCAGGGTCGCTGCTGGCCGGGCCGCCGGTGCCAGACGCCAGCAGGTCGAGCCAGTTCAGCTGCAGTTCCAGACAATTTTGCAGGGACTTTGTCATCGTTTCGAGGAAGGGCGCGACGAATAGCGGGAAGTTAAGTGCGCTCTTGCAGACTTCGATCGCGCAGCAATTCAAGCTGACCAGTGAGGCCACCGATGCCCTCTCCAAATCGAGCATTTCTCCAATTCCCACGGTGAACAGATCCTGGAGATCGCCGGGGAACCCGGTAATCGCAGTCTCCCCGGTATTGGCTGTTACGGGATACAGAGCGGCGCTCGGGGCTGTCGTTGTTCTGGGGTTCATGGCTCCTCCTTGGCATGGGAAGAGTCAGTTTCCCCGCTTCCTGGTCAAGCGGTTGATGGCCTGCCGTTCGGCAAGCCCACTACCCGTCCCATTCAGTCTGCAATTACGCTATGTCCATCCTGAAGTTTGTGCGGTGACAAGGATCAAGCCTGCTTGTGACAATTCTCACCCCGCAGATGTCGGAAACGGGTTGGAAAAGCGGCGCCGGATACCTCCGAGATACGCGCCGGGGGCTCCCGCGGCGCCCTGCGATGGTAGGATAAGGGAGAGCTGGATCAGAATCCTGAGCGATGCCTCCGCTTAGTGTCTAAAGAGGCCGGACAGGATCCTGCAATAGTAGTGGAAAGGGATAGGAGACTCCATGAAGAAAATGTTTGCATTCGTGATCGTTGCCGCCATGGCAATGCCTCTCTTTGCTGCCGACGGAGCTGCGACCTTCAAAGCCAAATGCGCCGGTTGCCACGGAGCTGACGGCACCAAAACCATTCCCGCCATGGGCGTGCCCGCAATCAACACCCCAGCCGTAAAGGCCAAGGGCGTTGCCGGGCTGACCACCATCGTCGCCAAGGGCCAGGGCAAGATGCCGGCGTTCGCGGGCAAGTTGAGCGATGACGAAATCAGCGCCGTCGTAAAATTCGTACTCACCCTGAAGTAAAACGCGATTTTGCCAACGGTGGATTGCACGGATGCCCGCGCAATCCACCGTTCCCATTTGCCGGCGCTTGGCGGCCCATCAGCTGCAGGCACCGGCAAATGCGCTTATTGAACTTGCTTGTCTGCTGCCGGAAGCTGTCGTAGGCTACTGCATGGGCGTACTGCCAAGACCATTCGGAGAAGGGTGAAAAGACGATGCCGGAGCGGATTGTGAAAGACAAGGCGGGCCAGGAACTCGGAAGGATCCGAGAGCTGGAATTCGGAAAATTGGAAGCCTATGACAGCTTAGGGACGGCCTTGGCCACCTACGACCCTAGGACGGATAAAACCTACGATCGCCTGGGTCTGGAAATCGGCGATGGAGATCAGCTGCACTGGGTCATCTGCCAAGCCCCGCAACTTTAAGTCCCAGGCGAGCTGCAACGGCAGGGCACGACTTCGAGAGGACATGGCTTCTCGGGAAACCGCTCCAGTCAGGAAGACCTATGGCGTCCATGACGACGATTGAACATCTTGGCGAGTTCGAAGGCCAGGATGTAACCCTGCGCGGCTGGCTCTACAATCTGCGCGAAAGCGGCAAGCTGCTGTTTCCCATCTTCCGCGACGGCAGCGGCGTGGTGCAGGGCGTAATGGCCAAAAACGCCGTCTCCCCGGAGATCTTCGAGACCGTCAAGGGGCTCACCCAGGAATCCAGCGTAATCGTCCACGGCAAGGTGCGGGCCGACAAACGCGCCCCCGGCGGCTATGAGCTCGATCTGGCGTCGGTCGAAGTCGTGCAGCGCGTCTCCGACGACACACCCTACCCGATCTCGCTCAAAGACCACGGCGTCGAGTTCCTCATGGAGCACCGCCATCTCTGGCTGCGCTCCACCCGTCAAGTGGCCATCCTGCGCATCCGCTCCGAGGTGGAGCGCGCCATGCATGATTTTTTCGACCAGCGAGGCTTCACCCGCACCGATCCTCCCATTCTCACCCCGGCAGCCTGCGAGGGCACCAGCACGCTGTTTCCGGTCAACTACTTCGACGAGCAGGCCTACCTTACGCAGTCGGGCCAGCTCTACATGGAAGCGGCGGCCATGGCCCTGGGCAAGGTCTACAGCTTCGGCCCCACCTTCCGGGCGGAAAAATCCAAGACCCGCCGCCACCTCACCGAGTTCTGGATGATCGAGCCCGAGGTGGCCTACGCCACTCTCGACGACATCATGACCCTCGCCGAAGAGTTCATCACCTTCATCGTCGGGCGGGTGCTGGAGACGCGGCGGCATGAATTGGGTGTCATCGGCCGCGACCTCGCGCCGCTGGAAAACATCCAGGCACCGTTCCCGCGCCTCTCCTACGACGAAGCGGCCAAGCTGCTGGACGAAGGCTTCGCCGCCGGTGAACTGGAGGCGAAGTTCGAATACGGCAACGACTTTGGCTCGCCCGATGAAACCTACCTTTCCTCCCGCTTTGACCGTCCGGTGATGATCCACCGCTACCCTGCGGCGGTGAAGGCCTTTTACATGGAGCCCGACCCGGCCGACCCCACCAAGGCTCTGTGTGTGGACGTGCTCGCCCCGGAGGGCTACGGCGAGATCATCGGCGGCTCGCAGCGCATGAGCTCCTACGAGCGCCTGCTGGAGCGCATTCAGCAGCACGGTCTCCCGGAGGACGCCTTCCAGTGGTATCTGGACCTGCGCCGCTATGGCGGAGTGCCGCACTCCGGCTTCGGCATGGGCCTGGAGCGCGCCGTGGCCTGGATCTGCAAGCTCGACCACGTGCGCGAGACCATTCCCTTCCCGCGCATGTTGAACCGCATGTATCCCTAACATGTATCCCTAAGACGCAAAGACGCAGATCCGGTGCGGGCGGAGATCACAGAGCATCCAACCCAGAGGGATCTTGGCATGGACAGTGTTCCCGCATCGTTTCCCGGCATCCTCAAGAAAAGTATCCGAGTCATCGGCGTGCCGCTCGACCTGGGCCAGCGGCGCCGCGGTGTGGACATGGGCCCTTCGGCGGTGCGCGTGGCCGGCTTGGACTCCAAGCTGGAGTCGCTGGGCCACGCGGTCGAAGACGCGGGAAACATCGCCGTAACGCTCCCCGAGCAGAAGGACTTTGGCGACGAGCACTCGCGCTACCTCCGCGAAATCACCGCAACCTGCACCAAACTGGCCGACGAAGTCCTGCACACCTTGGAAGAGGAGAAAACTCCGCTGTCCATCGGCGGGGATCACTCCCTTGCGGCCGGCTCGGTCAGCGGCGTGGCCGAATATTACCGCCGCGAGGGCCTGCACCTCGGCCTTATCTGGATCGACGCCCACTCCGATATCAACACCCCGGAGACCTCGCTCTCGGGCAACGTGCACGGCATGCCGCTGGCCGCCATCATGGGACTCAACGGCCTCGATCCCCTGGCCCAGCTCTACGGCTGGTCGCCCAAAGTGCTCCCGGAGAACTGCGTGCTGGTCGGTATCCGCGACGTGGACATGGCCGAAAAGGAAAACATCCGCCGCGCTGGCATCGGGGTCTTCACCATGCGCGACATCGACGAGCGCGGCATGCGCACCGTGATGGAAGAGGCCCTGCGCATGGCCGGACGCGGTACCGTCGGCTATCACATCTCTCTCGATATGGACTGGGTCGATCCCGAGGATGCCCCCGGCGTCGGCACCCGCGTCCCCGGCGGCGCCACCTACCGCGAAGCGCACCTCGCCATGGAAATCATCGCCGACCACGGCCGCATGACCAGCATGGACATCGTCGAGGTCAACCCCGTCATCGACGAATACAACCGCACCGCCGAACTCGCGGTCGAACTCGCCAGCTCCGCCTTCGGCAAGAAGATTCTGTAACCTGGTCCATTGACCGCGGTGGGTCAGCGGGGTCGCGAATCGCTGCTTTTTTCGCCACGATTCCGCAATATTCGTCTTTCGCTTCTCCGTCGCAACGCGTTTCCCGCCGAACCCTTATAATCATAGGAGTCGATTAAGGAAGCCCCACATCTATGACGGCAAAAAAACTACGCGTCGGCGTGCTTTTTGGCGGGCGCAGCGGCGAGCATGAAGTCTCTCTGTTGTCGGCCGCCTCGGTCATGCAGGCCATGGATCGCAGCAAGTACGAGGTCGTGCCCATCGGCATCACCAAGCAGGGACTCTGGCTCACCGACCTGCACGCCGAAAAGCTCATCAAGGGCGAGTTCGTCGAAGCTCCGCGAAACAAGAGCCTGCGCGCTGGCGATCCCGCCGCCACCTCTTCGGCCGCCGTGCTCGCCAAGGGCGAAGCCGTGCTGGTGCCGCCGGTTCCCTCCAACAATTCCATCGTTCCCTTTGAGACGCCGCGCAATCACGCCGCGCAAGGCATCCACGTCGATGTCATCTTCCCCGTGCTGCACGGCACCTTTGGCGAAGACGGCACCATGCAGGGCTTGCTCGAACTGGCCGACATTGCCTACGTGGGCTCGGGCGTGCTGGGCTCGGCCGCCGGCATGGACAAAGACATCATGAAGCGCCTGTTCTGCCGACTCGCGCCTGCCCCTGGTCAAGCACCTCACCGTGCTGCGTTCGGAGTGGGAGCGCCAGCCCAAGAAGATCGAAAAAGCAGTGGACTCGGCGCTGAAGTATCCGGTCTTCGTCAAGCCCGCCAATCTAGGCAGTTCCGTGGGCATCAGCAAGGCGCACGACGCCACTGAGCTCCCAGCGGCCATGAACGAAGCCGCCCGCTTCGACCGCAAGATCGTCATCGAGCAGGGCGTCGGCGGCAAGCGCAACAAAGCGCGCGAAATCGAGTGCGCCGTGCTGGGCAACGACGAGCCCATCGCCTCCATCTGCGGCGAAATCATCCCCGCCAAGGAGTTCTACGATTACAACGCCAAGTACATCGACGCGGGCTCCGAGCTGCTGATTCCCGCCCGTCTCGACCACACCCAGGTCCGCCAGGTTCAGGAGATGGCCATCCGCGCCTTCCAGAGCGTCGAGTGCTCCGGCCTGGCCCGCGTCGATTTCCTGATGGACCCCGTGAGCGGCCATTTCTACGTGAACGAAGTAAACACCATGCCGGGCTTCACGGCCATCAGCATGTATCCCAAGCTGTGGGCCGCTACCGGCATCGAGTATCCCGCGCTCATCGACCGCCTCATCCAGCTCGCGCTGGAGCGCCACGCCGACAAAAAGCGCAACCAGTACACCAAGGACTAGAAGAAACAGCTTTCAAGGTTTTAAAGTTGCACAGGTTTCAAGGGAAATCCCCGGTGGGGCGCTTTCCCCTTGAAACCTGTGCTCTTTTCCTGCCGCCTGACTTTCATTTGCATCCCCGCACAGCCTGTTCTATTCTAACTAACCAGTTAGTTAATTATGGCTGCCTCTACTCCCAAACCGGCAAGCGCAAGGCCGCGCAACGCGGAGGCCAGCCGCTCCGCCATTCTGGAGCAGGCCGTCGCCGAATTCGCCGCTCAGGGCGTGGCCGGAGCCCGCACCGCCGCCATCGCCGAGGCCGCCAAGGTCAACAAGGCGCTGCTCTACTACTACTTCAAGGACAAGGAAAGCCTCTACGCCGCCTCGCTGCAGGCCGTCTTCAGCGGCTTCGCCGAAGAGCTGATGCCGGTGCTGGAGAGCCCGCTGTCGCCCGGCGAAAAGCTGCTCCGCTTTGCCCGCGCGCATTTTGAATATCTCGTCCGTCATCCCAACTATCCGCGCCTCATTCAGCAGGAGCTTTCCTGCGCCGGCAGCCGCGGCGAACCCTCCGGCGGCTTCCGGGACATCAGCACCGCGCACTTCCTGCCCATGCAGCGAGCCGGCATGCGGGTCGTCAAGCAAGGCATCGCCTCGGGCGAGTTGCGTCCAGTCGAGGGAGCAGGCACGCTGAGCGCGGTCATCGGCATGAACGTTTTTTATTTCATCTCGGCGCCCATCATGCGTGCGCTGCGCGGCGCCGATCCGTTTTCTCCGCGCGCCCGCCGCGCCCACATCGCCAGCTCGCTGGATTTCATCGCCGCCTCGCTGTTCACTGACCGCCGCCACGGAATCAGCCTGGCCAAAAAAATCGCCGAGGCGCCCTCGGCCCTGCCGCGCAAGCCGCGGAACGCACCCGGAGAGGTGAGATCATGATGGCGGAAATCCATACGTTGCTGGCCCAAGCCGGGCAAGAAAGGCCAACGGCCTATGAATCCTAAATACCGCGTCTTCGCCGTGCTGGGACTGGTCTTTCTGCTCTCGCTCGGCTTCTACATCTACAGCACGCGCGGCACCGGCGAGGTGGTTCTCATCGGCACCGTCGATGCCGACCAGGTCATCGTCAGCAGCAAGGTTGCCGGACGCATCACCCAACTCGCCGTCATCGAGGGCCAGAAGGTGAAGCAGGGCGACCTCATCGCGCAGATCGACAAGCAGGACCTCATCGACGAGGCCAACGCTGCCCGCGCCGACATGGACAGCCTGCGCGCGCAGGTGCAGCAGAGCCGCGACACCTACGCCAGCACGCGCGGCGACACCGCGGCCCAGGTGGCCAACGCCGAAGCCTCGCTCAAAGCCGCGCAAGCCACGCTGGAAGAGAGCGAAGCCAACGAGCGTCAGCAGGCGCTCGACACCGGGCGCACCGTCGCTCTGGCCGAGCAGGGCGTCGCCAGCCGGCAGGACCGCGATCGCGCCGAGCAGACCCTGGCCGCCGACCAGGCCCGCGTCCGCGCCAATCAAGACCAGGTGAACGCCGCGCGTGCCAGCCTGCTCAGCATGAAGGCGCATCTCAATCAGGCATCCGCGGCGCTCAACAACGTCGCCGCCGTCCAGCAGCAGATGGACTCCGACCAAGCCAAGCTGGACGAAGCCCAAGTCCGCATCGGCTACACCCGCATCGTCGCCCCGGTGGATGGAGTGGTCACCGTGCGCGCCGCCCTTGAAGGCGAAGTGGTCAACGTCGGCACGCCGATCGTCACCCTCGTCGATCTCAACCAGACCTGGGTCTATGCCGCGGTTCCCGAGACCGAGGAGCAGACCGTAAAACTGGGCGACACTCTGCGGGTGCGCATGCCTGCCGGTGAAATCGTCAACGGCCAGGTTATCGCCAAGCCGACCGAAGCCGACTTCGCCACCGAACGCGATTACAGCCGCACCAAGCGCGACATTCGCACCGTGCGCCTCAAACTGCTCATCGCCAATCCGGGCGAGACCTACGTTCCCGGCATGACCGCCGAGGTTCTGCTGCCGCACGCCGGTAAGTAAAGGGAGCCTGTCATGAGTCCTCAAAGCCGCGGCAAGGGCTATCACGCCGGACACGAAGGCCAGGCCATCTCGGTGGAAAACATCGTCAAGAAATATGGCGATTTCGAGGCCGTCAAAGGAATCACCTTCGACGTGAAAGATGGCGAAATCTTCGGCCTGCTCGGTCCCAACGGGGCCGGCAAAAGCACCCTCATCCGCATGATGACCACGCTCATCCCCATCACCAGCGGCAAGGCCTTCATCGCCGGCTACGACGTCAGCGAAAATGCCGACGCCGCCCGCCGCATGATGGGCGTCATCCCGCAGGCCATGACCAGCGACATCGATCTCACCATCGAAGAAAACATGCGCATCTACGCCAAGCTCTACAGCGTGCCGCGCGCCGAGCGCGAGCGCAACATCAACGAGCTGCTGGAAGCCGTCGATCTGGAAAAGTGGCGCGGCGCCCAGGTAAAGACGCTCTCCGGAGGCATGCGCCGCCGCGCCGAAATCGCGCGTGGCCTGGTGCACAATCCCCGCATCTTTTTTCTCGATGAGCCCACCACCGGACTCGATCCGGTCTCCCGCGTCGCCGTCTGGGAGATGCTGAACACCCTCAAGAGCCGCCGCCAGCTCACCATCCTCATCACCACCCATTACATGGACGAAGCCGACCGCCTCTGCGACCGCATCGCCATCGTCGATCACGGCAAACTGGTCGCTCTGGATTCGCCCATGGCGCTCAAATCCAGCGTTCCCGGCAACAACGTGGTCGAGGCGCAGTTCGTTCAACCCGCCCGCGGGATGGCTGGAGCAACTGCACGCGCTGCCCGGAGTGGAGAGCGTGCAGGACGAGGGCGGCAGCATGTTTCGCCTGCTCACCTCCACCGGCTCGCAGACCACCACCGGCCTGGTCGAGCTCGCCGTGCGCGCCGGAGTCGAGATCAAAACGCTCACGGTGCAGAACACCTCGCTCGACGATGTATTCGTCCACTACACCGGCCGTCAGCTTCGCGACGAGCAGGTGAAGGCCTTCGGCTTCGTCATGCCGCGAGCGCCCAGGAATGCGGCCATGAACCGCATGTTTGCCATCATCGAGCGCGAGATGCGCAAGTTCTTCCGCTCGCCCACCCTCATGGTCACGGCCATGATCTTTCCCCTGGTGCAGCTCGTCATTCTGGGCAACGCCTTCGGCGGAAAGATCCGCGATGCCCGCGTCGCCATCGTCGATGAAGATCACGGCCCCCAGGCGGTCGCGCATCATCGAAGCCTTCCGCTCGGTGCAGGCCAACGTCCGCACCTTCGTCCCCGTCGAGTACACCGACGAAGTGCACGCCCGCGAAGATGTGCGCCAGGGCAGGCTGGAAGGCGCGCTGATCATTCCCGCCGCAGTTTTCGCGCCGCTTTTACGCGGGAGAAAATCCCCAGCTCGGCATGGTGGTGGATAACAGCGACCAGTTCATGTCCTCCTCGCTGGAAGACGAGATGCAGCAGCTGGTCGACTGCGCTCAATCAGCCCGCGGCCACCGCCCAGCGCATCACCAACAGCATTGCCCTGGAGATCGTCGAGCTCTATCCCTACATCGAATACATGAAGTACCTGCTGCCCGGCGCCATCACCCTGGCCATGTTCGTCTCGGTCATGATCGGCGGCGGCATGCTGTACATCGACGACAAGGCGCGCGGCGTGCATGAGGGCTATCTGGTCACCCCCATCACCGCGCCTGGAGATGGTGCTGGGACTGAATCTCGCCGGCGCCATCAAGGCCATCCTGGCCGGGATCACGCTGACCGTCATGGGCTCGCTGATCGCCGGACTGGGCTCGTCGTTCGAGCCCTCGCGCATCCTGCAATGGTTCCTGCTGATCTGCGCCACCTCGTTCGCCTTCAACGGCATGATGTTTCTGCTGATGGTCCGGGTGGAAGACCCCCTGGTGCCGCGCGCCATGTTCGGCATCCTCAACACCCTGCTTTATTTCCCCAGCGGCGCCATCTATCCGGTGCAGGCCTTTCCGCCGTGGCTGCGCGTCATCTCCTACGTGGACCCGTTCAGCTACGCCGTCCATGGCCTCAAGGCAACCCTGCTCAAGGAAGCATCCTGGGCCGCCGTGCACCCACGACCTGCTCTACCTCGTCCTCTTCGGCCTCATCAGCCTGGCCATCTCCGTGCCGCTCTTCAAACGCACGCTGTAGGCGCGTAATTCTGGTTGTTAGACGGTGCATCCCGAGTTGCAGCGCAGGACCGCCTATAGCCGCACAATTCTGGCTGCACCGCTGAAGCTTCTCGGCGACGCTGCCGTCTCCAGTCCGCAGCGAACAGTCAGGTGCCCCAGACTCCGTACCGCGTCCTTTCGAGCTGCTTCAACCTGCGAGTGCATGACGCCACGCGCCCTACCGTCAGCTCCCGCCAGATCTCCTGCACCTGTTCTTCGGCCTCTTTGCGGCTGCCGCTGTTGTCGATGACGAAGTCGGCCAGCTTCGCTTTTTCCTCTTCCGGCATCTGTGCCGCCATCCGCCGCTGCACCTCCGCGGCTGCCGCCTCCAGGCTCATCCCGGTGCGCGCGGCAAAGCGGGCAATCTTCTGCTCCAGGGTGCAGGTCACCACGATCAGACGGTCGAAGCGCGCTCTGCCTCCGGCCTCAATCAGCAGCGCCGCCTCGCAGATGGCCACGCCCTCGGGGTCGGCCTCACCCATCCGTCGCATCCAGTCGTCTTCAAATTCCAGCACTGCCGGATGCACGATGGCGTTCAGCTCGCGCGATGCGGTCAGGGAAGGCCGCCGCCGCCAGCTGCGGCCGCGCAATCGACCCATCAGTCTCCAGAATCCCCGCGCCAAAGGCGGCCACGATGCGCTCATAGACGGCCTCGCCCGGCTCCATCATTGCGTGGGCCACGGCATCGGCGCGCAGGGTATGCGCTCCGAGCGAGGCAAACATGGCCAGCACCGTGGTCTTGCCGCAGGCGATTCCTCCGGTCAATCCAACTTTCAGCATGGCAACAGTCTCATGCCTGAGCGAGCCGCAGCGCAAGCGGCGCGCCAACCGCGGACGATCTTCGCCCCAAAAATCGCCTCGCACGGCGCAATCCTGGGCAACGTTTCAGCCCGGAAAGGCATACACTGATCGTCGGTCATCTTGCTTGTCGCGAAAGAGGTGGATCGTGAAACGCACCAGCCTGAGTCGAACTCTCTGCGGGTTGTTGGCCTTCACCGTTTTCTGTGGAGTTGCCGTCGCCGACATTGGAGCGCAGGTCCCGCAGTTCTCCACCCAGTCGCTCGACGGCCAGCGCTTTGACGATGTCTCCCTCCGCGGGCGAGTGGTCTTGCTGGAATTCTGGGCGACCTGGTGCCCGCACTGCCGCAGTGACCAGGCCGCCGTCAACAGCATCGCGCGCCGCTATTCCGGCGAGCGATTGGTGGTGCTCGCCGTCGATGTGGGCGAGTCCGAAGCGACGGTCCGCCGCTTTCTCACCGCGCATCCTTCCGCCTGTCCCGTAGCGCTCGACCAAAACAAGAGGCTTTCCGCGCGCTTCGGCGCGCATGGCCTTCCCTACTATGTCGCCCTCGACCGCGACGGCTTCATCGCCGGCACGCAGGAAGGTGCTGCGGGCGAAGACGCGCTGGTTTCGATGCTGAGCCTTGCCGGGCTCGATCAGCACTCCAATCCGCCGCGCTCCCACGCGCTGCGCTCGGATGCGCCTCAACCGGTTGTGCCCCTCCTGGACTTGCCTCACCCGGATGCCCCGCCCGGCGGACCGGCCGCCAATTCCGCGGCAGTACCCAGCGGGCCCAAGATCATCGAAGTGCCCCAAACCGCGCCGGCTCCGCGCTCCACGCGTACCCGCCACGCTCCGCCTCCCAAGCCGGCCCAGAAGACCATCTTCGTACTGGCCAGTGGCGAGCGCCTGGAGTCGGACGACTACACCATGGAGGCCGGAACTCTGCACGTAAAGGTGGGCGAAGAGCAGCGCGAGATTCCCCTGAGCGCCCTGGATGTGAACCAGACGCTCGCGCTGAATCGCCAACGCGGCATCGACCTCAAGATTCCCCAGAACCGCCACGAGGTGTCGGTTTCGTTCTGATTCGGGCGCCAGCGTCGGGTACGGCCCAACAGATGGGCCTCCGGCCCCTGGCGCCGGGTTTGACACCGCCCGCCCTGCGCCCGTATCCTTATAGTCTGTCCTGAGGTGTGTTTCCCGCCAGGAGTAACAGTGTTGTTACGGTTCGCTGCGTGAGCCGGGCAATTCCTTGTGGTTCATTCGCTTACGGGCGAAGCAGGGCAGGTTGGACGGGGCTTTCGGGCCGGGTTGTGGGATCGTGTGGCATCATGAAAATTCGCATTCAAGATCTGGAAGTCCGCAAGCTGGAATTCGCGCTTCAGTTCCAGCCCGGAGAAATTGATTTCGGCTCTGAGGTGCGGCAGGTTGGTTCGCTCTCTACCGAAGGGCGCGCTGAGCTGATTCGTGAGCACCACGGCGGCAGCCATGCGATTGACGACATCCGTCTGGTAGGCAAACTCGATGGCCGCGTGGAAGTCAGTTGCGCCCGCTGCCTGGAGCCGGTGGAAATTCCCATCGCGCGTTCTTTTGATCTCCTGTACCGTCCGCTGGAGTCTGAAAAAGGCTCCGACGAGGTGGCTATCAACGAGGCGGAGACCGAAATCGGTTATTACGCCGGCGATAGCATGGACCTGGAGGATTCCCTCCGCGAGCAGATTCTGCTCGCCGTGCCCATCAAGACCCTTTGCCGCTACGATTGCAAGGGCCTGTGCCCGGTCTGCGGAGGCAATCGCAACCAGCAGCTCTGCGATTGCAATCCAACCGTGGGCGATCCCCGCTGGGCCGCCCTCAGCGAGCTGAAAAATAAATTGCAGTAGCGCTCCTTTTTGAGCGCATTTGAGAGTGCGGCCGCATTGTGCCGCAGTGAAATTTTGAAAGGTAGTCGAACATGGCAAATCCTAAACGGCGACACTCCAAGCAGCGCACGGCCCTCCGTCGCGCCCACGATCATCTCACCGCACGCTCCCTCAGCGAGTGTCCCAACTGTCACGAGGCCAAGCTCCCGCACCGCGCCTGCGCCAAGTGCGGCCACTACAAGGGCCGTGAAATCGTTGAAGTCGAGAAGGCGAGCTAGGCCTGTCTTCGCAGACCATGCCGATTACCATCGCGGTCGATGCCATGGGTGCGGACCGCGCCCCCAAGCCGGAAATCGAGGGCGCGATCTTGCCGCACGGCAATGTGACGTCCGGGTCCTCCTGGTCGGGCAGCAGGACGTGGTGAGCGCCGAACTGGCGCTTCACCCCGAAGCTGCCGGCCTGCCCATCGAGGTCGTCCATGCCTCCGAGTTCATCGGCATGGACGAAAAGGCCGCCCAGGCGGTCAAGACCAAGCGCGACTCTTCCATGCGCGTCGGCCTCCGTCTGGTCAAAGACGGCACGCGCCAGCGGCTTTGTCACCGCCGGCAACACCGGCGCCGCCATGGTTACCGCCAAAATGGTCCTGGGAGTCATTCCCGGCGTCGATCGTCCGGCGCTGGCCACGGTCTTTCCCACCGCCGCCAACACCGCCACCATCATGCTGGACGTGGGCGCCAACGTCGATTGCAAGCCCCACAACCTGCAGCAGTTCGCCATCATGGGCGACATCTACTTCCGCTCCATCTTCAGCGGACGCTTTCCCACGGCCAGCAATCCGCGGGTCGGCCTGCTCTCGGTGGGCGAGGAAGAGACCAAGGGCAACGAACTGACCCGCGAGCGCCTTCCAGCTCATCAAGCCGCTCGCCCTCAACTTCCTCGGCAATGTCGAAGGCCGCGACCTCTACAACGGACACGCCGACGTCATCGTCTGCGATGGCTTTGTGGGCAACGTGGCGCTCAAGGTCAGCGAAGGCCTGGTCGAGGCCGTGCGCGCCATTCTCAAAGAGTCGCTGCAGTCCACCCTCACCCGGCAGATGGGCTATCTGCTGGCGCGGCCCGCCTTCGAGGAATTCAAGAAGCGCCTGGACTATTCCGAGTACGGCGGAGCGCCGCTGCTCGGCGTCAAGGGCGTCGCCATTGTCAGCCACGGCTCCTCCAACGGCACCGCCATCAAGAACGCCATCCGCGTGGCCGCCGAATTTGCCCGCTCTGGCCTCAATCAGAACATCGAAGAGGAAGATCCAGCGCGGCGCGCGATCATGGCCCGCCCGCCGAGTACGAGCCGCTCGCAATCACTTTTGCACGGAGCCATCGATGGCACACCGCATTCCCGGACTCGCATTTCTCTTCCCCGGCCAGGGCTCGCAAGCCGCCGGCATGGGCAAGGAACTTGCTCATCAGCTATGCCGCCGCCCGCCGCATCTTTGAAGAAGCCGACGAGGCGCTCGGATACTCGCTCAGCAAGCTCTGCTTCGAAGGGCCCGGACGAAAAACTCCGGCTTACCGAAATCACCCAGCCGGCGATTCTCACCGTCTCCGTCGCCGCCGCCCGCGTGCTGCGCGAGCCGGGCATCGCGCCCAGCTTTGCCGCCGGCCATTCCCTGGGCGAATACTCCGCCCACGTCGCCGCCGGCACCCTCAGCTTTGCCGATGCGGTGCGTACCGTGCGCAATCGCGGCCAGTACATGCAGGAGGCCGTGCCGGTCGGCGTGGGCGCCATGGCCGCCATCCTCGCTCTCGGCATCGAACTGGTCCGCGCCGCCTGCCACGAGGCCTCCGCCGCATCACCGGCGAGGTCTGCGAGCCCGCCAACATCAATTCGCCCGGCCAGGTCGTCATCAGCGGCGCCAAGGCAGCGGTGGAGCGCGCCGCCGAGCTGTGCAAGCACAAGGGCGCCAAGCGCGCCATCATGCTTCCGGTCAGCGCACCCTTCCATTGCTCCACTGATGCAGCCGGCGCAGGACCGCCTGGCCGCCGACCTGCCTGCGCTCACCATTCACAATTCCCGAGATTCCGGTGATGTGCAACGTCGATGCCGTCCGGTGCGCGATGCCGAAAAAGCGCGCGACACCTTGATCCGCCAGGTCACCGGCAGCGGTGCAGTGGGAGGGCTCCATGCGCGCGCTCATCGCCCAGGGCGCCACCCAGTTTCTGGAAGCCGGCCCCGGCTCGGTCCTCACCGGACTGCTGCGCCAGATCGACAAATCCCAGAGCTGCCTCAATGTCGAGAACGAAGCCACGCTGCAGAAGGCCAAGGCCAGCCTCGCCCGCTAAGCATTTCCGCATCCCGCAACAACCGTCGGGTGCCCCAGGTTCCGTGCCGCGTTTATTGCGGCGCAACCTGGGAAAGCAGAATGTCCCGGCCTTGCCGCCAGGCAGGCCGTTCAGTTGATCCCCCATCCAAACTTAATCCACCATCTCGTCCGGCGAGAATCCCAGCGTCTTGTCCTTGAACTCCACCCGCACCGAACAAAGCTGTTTGCGGCGGTTCACCCGCACGCCGATCACCACTCCGCTGGCGTCGGGCCGTGGCTTTTGCGCCGCCACGATCTTGTAGCTGTTGATCGGACCCCACTCTCCGCCCGGACCCCAGTCCTGGTAAAACTTGTCGAACGGGTAGCGCTTGTACTCTTCCGGATGCTGTTTCCAGTTCGGATCGTTCATCCAGATGGCGTAGGCGCCCTCGTAATTTTTTGCCTGCAACTGGGCGAAGAACTGTTCGACCCGTTGCTCCTCGGGCCAGTAGCGGTTGAACCACAGCAGCGCGGCGATCGCGATCACCGCAACGATCGCGCAGCGCAATCCAGAATGCGCCGGCGCCGGCTCCCGGCTTCATCGTAAGGTTGAGCGTCAAAGAGTGTGGTGGACATGTCAGCTACAAGCTATAGAACCGGCGAGCGCAAAAGTCAACCGTGCACTCAGCCGCGAACCCGCGCGTCCCGGGAGCTAGCGCTATTGCAGCGGCATGGTGCAGTTGGTTCCGCCATTGGGATCGTACAGGACCGGATTCATGTTGTCGGAGCAGAAGCCGCGATTGCCCGTGTCCCGACCGTGATCGGCATCCCCGAGACGCTGTAGGCGCTGATCGGGGTAGCCGCGACACGTTGTAAAGCTGGAAGTTGTATCCGCTCTTCGGGCAGACCGTGCTGGTACATCCCAGCACCCAATCCAGCACTCCCGCGTTGGCCGAGCTGGTCACCCCGCTGGTGCGGCGACGCCAGCATATTCAGCGTCAGTGGCATAGCCAATCGTGGGATAGGTGGTGGCGTAGGTGACCTGTGCGGTATTGATCGGTGCGGATCGAATAGACCGCCGAGGCTTCGTTGGCCGCAATCTTGCTGTGCAGATAAGCTCGGGACGGCAATCGCCGCGATGACCAGAATGATCGCGACCACGATCAGCAATTCGATGAGGGAAAATCCGCGTTCCTGCATAAGAACTCCGCACTGCTCGTTAGCAGGCCGAATCAGCGCAAACAACAACCCGGCCTTCTGGATCAGAATGGCCAGACGAAGTATCCCGGGGAGGGATGACCTAATATAGCAGAGTTCCTGGAATTGGTACAATATCTTCGAGAATCAAGTCCTTTGTCGAGTCACTTATGGTCACTGGACATGTGCCTTACGGGCGAATCCGGCCACTGATCCTGTCGTGCGCCAAAGCTTTCGATGCACTGCTCCGGAGTCGTATCTTCGAGGCCGGATCACTGCGGATGCTCTTTTGGCAATCTGCTGCCAGACCGCGTTCTTTGGATTCTCCTTGGCAATCTGGTCATAGATCACCTTGGCCTTGTCGGGCTGATGTTGCGGAGACATAAATATCGGCCAGCGCGAATTGCGCATTGGCCTTGGGAATCGCTGACCGTGGGCTTTCGATCAGGATCTGCAACAGGTTGATGGCGTCCTGGTCGCGCTTCTCGTCGCGATAGACCGAGGCCAGCGCGTACTTTGCCAGGGCGGCCAGGTCGTGGTGGCGGCTGTTGCTGAGCGCGCGCAGTTGATCTTCGGCAACCTTGTAGTTGCCCAGTTCCTTTTCCGTAGATTCCGGCCAGGTAGCGGGCGTATTGCCCGGAAGCCGTCCAGCCATACTTGTCGCTGATGGCGTAAAAGGCTTTCTTGGCCGCAATCAGCCGCTCCTGGTCGCTGTTGAAGGTGGTCATCGAGCCTTGCTTCGGCGTGCCCGGAGGCACCACCGGAGCGTTGTAGGTACCAGCGCCTGGCCCAGCGCATTGGCTGCCTGCTGCTTCTCGCGAGCTCATGTACCAGTAAATGCCGCCGCCCAGCAGCCAGCACCACTCACCACGACCGCATCCTGACGATTCCGGCGCGATGCTCCACAACCTCCTGTACGGCTTCCGCAGCGGACTCGGCAAACTTGTCCTGCTTCAATTCATGACGGGTATAACGCACGGGAGATTCCTTCGCTGATGGAGAACTGGCTGGAAAACCCGATGTTATCAGCCCCACTCCCGCAGGTCAACGAATGACGGGAAGCAGCGCGCTTCTGCCCAGGCGCATGCATCTCCGGATCTATCCCCGCCGCCCACGCCGCAACCTCGCCCGAGCTGCCGCCAAAGATGCAGATTGAAGAACTCCCGCCGCTTCCGCACAATGGGACGCCGGGATTTGCCGGGAACACATGCCCGAGTTGCAGCCGCTCCGGTTTTAGTTCTGCAGCATCGCATCACAGGACAACCATGGCTTTCACGCTGGAACTGGATCATGTCACCAAGGCCTACGACGAATTCGTCGCCGTCGACAATCTCTCCTTCAACATTCCCGAGGGCGAAATCTTCGGCCTGCTCGGCCCCAACGGCGCCGGCAAAACCAGCTCCATCCGCATGATGATCGGCATCACCGTTCCCGACTCCGGCTGCGGTGCGTCTCTTCGGCCAGCCGCTCACCCGCCGCCTGCTCGACCGCGTTGGATATCTTCCCGAGGAGCGCGGCCTCTACAAGAAGATGAAGATCCTGGAGAACCTGGTCTTCCTCGCCCGGCTCAAGGGCATCAGCGCGCCGGAGGCCACCCGCCGCGCCCATCAGTGGCTGGAGCGGCTGGAACTGGGCAGCTGGGCCCACGCCAAGGTCGAGGAGCTCTCCAAGGGAATGCAGCAGAAGGTGCAGTTCATCGCCGCCGTCCTCCACGAGCCCGACTTCATGATTCTCGACGAGCCCTTCAGCGGCCTTGATCCCGGCCAGCTCGCTGCTGCTCAAAGACGCCCTGCTCGATCTGAAGAAGCAGGGCAAGACCATCCTCTTCTCCACCCATCGCATGGACACCGTCGAGCGCCTGTGCGATTCCATCTGCCTGGTCAACCAGGGACGCAGTGTTCTGCTGCGGAGCCTGCGCGAGATCAAGGCCAGCTACGGCCGCAGCAGCGTCCAGCTGGAGTACGAGGGCGAGCTGCCGCTGCTGGAAGACCCTACGCTGGTCGCCGGCTACAACGACTTCGGCAACTACGTCGAGCTGCGCCTGGCGCCGGGCGCCGATCCCCAGCAGCTGCTGGCCTGCGCCATGCGCGCGCCAAAATCCGCCGGTTTGAGATGGTCGAACCCTCGCTGGAGGAGATCTTCATCGACACCGTCGAATCCACCAAGGCGGTGACCAGCCATGCGTAAGGTGATGCTCATCATCGGGCGCGAATATCTGGTCCGGGTCCGCACCAAGGCGTTCCTGCTCTTCACGATTCTCATGCCCCTGTTTATCGGTGGCGTGGTTGTCCTCCCCAGCAAGCTCCTGTCGCGCGCTCCCTCCGTGCGGCATTGTCACCGTGGTCGCCGCCGATCCGGCGCTGGGCAACGCGGTTCACGCCGACCTGACCGCCGCGCGTTTCTCCGGCGAAGACGATTGGGACCGAGCCTGCGGAGAGCGGCAAAACAGCCCAGCCGCAGTTCGAGGTCAGCCTGCAAACCGCGCCCAGCGATGAGCTGCGCCAGCAACTCGCCGCGCAGCTGCGCCAGGGCAGCCTCGACGGCTTCGCCTGGATCGATGCCGATGTGGCCACTTCCCGCAAAGCCACCTACTACTCGCGCAGCTCCAGTGATTTCGTCGCCACCTCGCTGGTCAGCCGCGCCCTGCGCATGGCCCTCAGCGAGCGCCAGCTCACCGCCCACGGCTTCTCCCCCGACCAGACCAAAACCCTGCTCAGCCGGGTCACCGTCGATACGGTGCACGTGGACAAGCAGGGAGCCAACGCCAGCAACGGACTGGGCGCGCTGCTGCTCCCCTTCGTCCTGATGTTTGCCATCTACATGACCGTGCTCATCTATGGCATCTACGTCATGCGCTCGGTCATCGAGGAAAAATCCTCGCGCGTGGTGGAAGTTCTGCTGGGCAGCGTCACTCCCATGCAGCTGATGGCCGGCAAAATCATCGGCGTCGGCGCCGTCGGCCTCACCCAGATCGGCATCTGGTCCGCCTCGGGAGCTCCTGCTGGGCAGCGGCGGCTATGCCATGCTCCACGGCCTGCTGGGAAGCACCATGAAGGACGCCCACATCGCCCCCGCCGTGCTCATCCTGTTCCCGGTATTTTTCGTCCTCGGCTACGCCACCTACGCCACCTCTACGCCGCCATCGGAGCCATGGTCAACAGTGACGAAGAGGCCGCGCAATTGCAGTTTCCGGTCACCCTGCCGCTGCTGTTCTGCATGCGTCTGGCCATCCTCCATCATCCGCGAACCCAACACGCCGCTCGCCTTCTGGCTCTCCATGTTTCCCCTCACCTCGCCCATCATCATGTTTGTGCGGGTCTCGGTCTCCATGCCGCCCACCTGGCAGATCGTGCTCTCCATTGCCCTCAGTCTGGCCACGCTCTACGGCCTGGTCTGGGTCAGCTCGCGCATCTATCGCGTCGGCATTCTCATGTACGGCAAGCGTCCCAGCCTGTCCGAGATTCTCAAATGGCTGCGCTACGCCTGAGAGCCAGCGCCATGGATATGCTCCCCGCGGCGAAGAATCACACCCCGTAAACGTGGGCTGCGCTGGAGGCGGTCTCGCAAATCAGTTTTGAAAGGGCACGGCTTCAGCCGTGCCGCAAGAAAGGCTCATTTCACGCGGCTTCAGCCGCTGAGGGAAACGCCCGTCGGTCCCCCAAAACCATACGAGGCCACTAGCCTTGAGCTTTTCTAACCTTGAATCCTTGAAACTTGGGAATCACCCCGTCTCCACAGGAAGCTGCAAAAAAGGGCGGCATGCCGTTAGACATGCCGCCCTCAACCTTGAAACTTTGAAACCTTGCTCTTACTTTACCTTTGCCTTGGCCTCCGCCATCATCGTCTCCAACTTGGCGCGGTCTTTATAATCCGGAGCGATCTTCAGCAGCGACTCCCAGGCGGCAATCGCGCCCTTGGGATCGTTCTTGCCGGTCAACTTCACCACGCCCACGTTGAACAGGGTCTGCACGTGCTTCGGATCGTCCTTCAGCGCCCGGTCGAACTCCTTCAGCGCCTGGTCCGGGTTGCCGCTGTTGAAGTACGCTACCCCCATGTCGGTGCGCACGTCGGGGTTCGACGGAGTTTCATTCAGCGCCCGCGTGTAATAGCCGATGGCGTCGTTCCACTGCCCGGCGTCATAGTACGTATTTCCCAGATCGACCAGCGCGGTAACGTCTTTCGGGTTGGTCTGCAGGCGGGCCAGCAGCGGCTGCGTCTGTGTGCTCAGCATCTCGGCCGGCGAAGGCATTGCCTGCGACGGCATCACCGCCGTGCTGGCCGCAGCCGGCGCCGAACTATCTGCCGGTGTGCCTGAGTTGTGCAGCAGATACCCTGCCAGGGTGCCCACCACCAGCACCACCGCAATCGCCGTGTAAACCTGTACGTTCGTCCAGCCCGAAGTGTTCTTCGCGGGTTGAGTTTTCATCGCAAACTTCTCCTGAGGCGCGGTCAGTCCACAGCCCGCGCGCCTAACTCTCACCCTCATCGTATCCCGCGCCTCGCCCCTCGCCCTGTGACGCCAATCACACGTGGTGCCCTCGGATTCACGGCAAAGCTCTTCCAAACTTTAGCCCCCGCATCGTACCATTCCCAAGTGCCGGCCGAGGGCCGCCCAACCTATGAGCGACTCACCGACTCTTTCCCCGGCCGCAGCCGGCAGCGCGCGCGAAGTTCTCTGGGCTTTTCTGCGGCTGGGCTGCATCTCGTTTGGCGGCCCGATTGCCCATCTGGGTTACTTCCACGCCGAGTTCGTCGAGCGCCGCCGCTGGTTCCGCGAAGAGAGCTACGCCGAGATCGTCGCCCTGGCCCAGTCGCTGCCCGGCCCGGCTAGCAGCCAGGTGGGTTTTGCCCTGGGACTGCTGCGCGCCGGATGGCTGGGCGGGCTCGCCGCATGGTTCGGCTTTACCCTCCCTTCGGCGCTGCTCATGCTGGCCTTCGCCCTCGGACACTCGCGCATCACCGGCAAATTCGGCCAGGGCGCCATCCATGGATTGCAGCTGGTCGCCGTCGCCGTGGTCGCCCAGGCAATCCTTGCCATGCGGAAAAAGCTTGCGCCCGACGCCTTGCGCATGGCGCTGGCGCTGCTGGCGGCCGTCATGGTGTATGTCTCCGGTCAAACCGTGTTGGCCATCGCCTTCGGGGCGCTGCTGGGCTGGCTGTTGCTGCGGACACCGCAACCCCCTCAGCCGCATCCCGACTCTGCCGACCTCACCCCAGCATTTGCCCCGGCACTCTCGCGCCGGGCGGGCCTGGCCGCTGGGGCTCTCTTCTGCGCCCTGCTGCTGCTGCCCATCGCCGCATCCCTGAGCGTGAAGTTGCCCGCTGCCCACTCCGCCAGCCAAGCCCTTGCCGTGGCCAATGCCTTTTTCCGCAGCGGCGCTCTTGTCTTCGGCGGGGGCCACGTCGTGTTGCCGCTGCTGGAGCGCGCGGTAGTGGCCCGCGGATGGGTCGATCAGGCGGCCTTCCTCAGCGGATACGGCGCCGCGCAGGCCATCCCCGGCCCGCTGTTCACCTTCGCAGCTTACCTCGGCGCCGTCATCCGGCCCACGCCCAGCCCGGTGGCGTTCGGCGTCCTGGCGCTGGTGGCAATTTTTCTTCCCGGGCTTCTCCTCATCGCCGCGCTCCTGCCATTCTGGAGCGGGCTTCGCCAGCGGCGCTGGATGCAGAGCTGCCTGGCCGGAGTAAACGCCGCGGTGGTTGGAATTCTGCTCGCTGCCTTCATCCGTCCCGTGTGCAGCAGCGCGGTTCACTCGCTCTTCGATCTGGTTGTGGCGCTGGCCGCCCTTGTGCTTCTGGTGCGCTACAAACTTCCTCCCTGGCAGATCGTCGTCTCCGTGGCGCTGCTCTCCGCTCTGGTGCAGATACTCTAGATTCGGTCCGCCAAGCGGTCCCGCCAGCCAGTGGGAGCATTTTTTGCGCAACGATTAGCAAAGTAGTCATCTTTGGTTTTCAAACCATTGCCAGAAAAGGCAATGGTGGGCCTGAGTTCTTCTTCGGAGAAATGCCTTGGGCACTGTCCTTTCGTTAGCTGGCGCGCAGTCTTTGCATCGCCTATGATTCGCCCATCGCGCCTCGCCGTTCGGTGCGCCGAGGATTTGCGCGGATGGCCACCTTGAGACAAAACGTTTTGCCCATTCGCAGCCGCCGCATGCCGAGCGCGCTGTACTTTGCCTCCGATCTGCGGGCGCTGAACGCACTGTCGCAGTGCGAGCGCATTCCCCACGCCAGCTTCGAGTCGTCCGACTGCATCCGGCTCGGCGGAGAAAACGTCTTCGTGCTGGCCGATGAAGAGCTCTTCGCCCAGAACCTGAAGAGCCTGCGCGCTCCGAACGTGCGGGTGATTGCGCTCTCCGATCATCGTTATCGCGATACCCGCCTGGACGGCTCGGTCTACGCCTACCTTCCGGTCAACACTCCCGCAGCGCTGCTGGAGCGCACCTTTGACAACGCCATCGATCACATGCACCTGGTGTTGACGCGGCGCGAAGCCAACGACAAACTGGCGCTGGCCAACTCCGAGATCCACGAACTCAACCGCATCGGCGCGGCGCTCAGCGCCGAGCACGACGCCGACGAACTGCTGGAATTGATTCTCAGCAAGTGCCGCGAAATCACCCGCGCCGACGCCGGTTCCATCTATCTGGTGGAAGAAGACGAGCCCGGCGAAGAGCAGCGGCTGGTGCGCGACCATCGCCGTCCCAAAAAGTTCCTGCGCTTCAAGATGGCGCAGAACGACAGCATCAAAATCCCTTTCCGTGAAGTCGTGCTGCCGGTGAGCGAGAGCTCCATTGCCGGCTACGTCGCGCAGCACGGCTGCGTGGTGATGGTCGAAGACGCCTACGCGATGGAGACCTGGGTTCCTTACCGGGTCAACAAGCAGTTCGACATCGATTCCGGATACCACACCAAGTCAATTCTTGCCGTGGCGATGATGAACCCGAAGAACGAAATCGTCGGCGTGGTGCAGCTGATCAACGCCAAGCGCAACTGGCGTGCCCGCCTCGGCACCGAGGCAGACATCGAAAGCGAAGTGGTTCCGTTTACCACGCGGCAGATGGAGATTGTCTCCTCGCTGGCCAGCCAGGCCGCAGTTGCCTTTGAGAACAGCCTGCTTTACGAAAACATTCAGCGCCTCTTCGAAGGTTTCATCAAAGCCTCCATCAGCACGGTTGAACAACGCGATCCGGCCGCCGCAGGCCACTCCTTCCGGGTGGCGAACCTGACGGTTGCGCTGGCCGAAGCCGTGGGTCGCGACCAGGCGCAATTCCGCGACGTGAAGTTTACCCGCTCCGAGATGCGGGAAATTCGCTACGCCTCGCTGTTGCACGATTTCGGCAAGGTCGGGGTGCGCGAGAAGGTGCTGACCAAGGCCCGCAAGCTCTATCCCGAGCATATGGAGATGATCGCAAGCCGCTTTGATGTTGCCCGGCGCGCAGTGCAGGCCGAATGCGGCGAGCGGAAGCTGCGCTGCCTGGTGGAAGAAGGCCGCGAAGCATATGAGAGCAAGCTTCCACAGTTTGATTCCGAACTCGAAGAACAATTGAAGGAACTGGACCGCTTTGCGGGGATCATCCGCGACGCCAACGAGCCGTCGGTGTTGCCGGTGAGAACCTTTGAAGCGCTCCACGATATCGCGGCCAAAACATTTCGCGGTTGCGATGGGGTTGAACGCCCGCTGCTGACGGGCGAGGAGGTTCGCATGCTTTCCATTCCAAAGGGCTCGCTCGATTCAAGCGAGCGGGCGGAAGCGGAATCGCACGTGGTGCACAGCTACAACTTCCTCAAGCAGATTCCCTGGACGCGCGACATCCGTAACATTCCGGAGATTGCGCGCGGCCACCACGAAAAAATGAACGGCAAGGGATACCCCGAGCGCAGGGCTTCGGCGGAGATTCCGCTGGCGGCGCGCATGATGGCGATCGCCGATATCTACGACGCGTTGACCGCGACCGACCGCCCCTACAAGTCGGCGATGCCGGCGGAGCGGGCGCTGGAGATCCTGGACGAGATGGCGCAGAATAACGAGATCGATCCGCAGCTGTTTGCGCTGTTCGTCAGGGCTAAAGTGTACGAACGCTGGAAGGAAGAGTGCTTCCAGTACTGAACCTTCCAGCTAAATGCGCGAGCGTTGCCGGCGCCTGGGGACGGCAACGGCATGTGTCCCCGCGTTTCCCGCCGCGCCTGCGCCGGCAGCGCGCGTCTCAGGCTGATGCGGGCAGCGGCGCGGGAACCGTTTCATTCAGCCGGTCCAGATCGAGCACGGCCTGGCTACCCTCCTCAAAAAACATCATGGCAAATTTGCGGCCCCACTGGATCTCGTCCGCGGCATAGGACGAGCGGCTGTACACGGTTTGCGAGTATGTCTCGTCCACCGCATTGAGAAGCACGAGAAATTCCGCCTCCGCCTCCAGCAGTTGCTCCCGGCTCCAGCCAAAGATGGGGCTCTGCGCGGAGATGGGGTGGACCACGGTCCAGTTGGCGGGCAAGACAGCGACAAACCGGCGCTCCAGTTCCAGGCTGTAGAAGCGCCGCACCCGCGTTCCGCCTTCCGTCTCGAAGCGGCTGTGCATGACCAGCGCCTGCATGTTGAGCAACTGGCTGCGCCGTCCGTTGGCAATACGAAATTGAAAGCAGGTCTGGTCCTCATAGGGAGCGATCAGCGCTGCATCGCTGTAGAGCACGTGGGCGTTGGGGCGGGAAAAGCGCGCGAAGACCAGTCCAGTGGCCAGCGCCAAAGACAGCAGACCGGAGAGCGTCTCGACTGTCACCAGCGCATTAGCCGAAAAGCTGACGGGAACGATGTTGCCATAGCCCACGGTGGCGAAGGTGTGCACGCTGAAGAAAAACGCGCGCCAGAACAGCGAACCTTGATAGTCCCCCTGCAAGGCGGCGGGTCCGAGCGCCAGATAGCCCAGCGCAAACAGCGCATTAATGGCCATGTACCAGAGCGCGATCACGAAGAAAAAGTGAGCCCAGCTCAGGTTCACCAGAGCCTGATAGCCAAACAGCCGGTCAATCCAGCCCTCGTGCAACCGGCGCACGTTGAAGGAGCCATCGCGATTGACCAGGCGATAGTGCCTGCGCATCGCCAGGCTTCCGAAACCGAGATCGCGATCCAGAGGCCGCTCGGCGGGGTTGGGCGGCGGCGCGGGAACATTAGACGAAAGACTCATGGCAGCATCTCCGGCACGGGTAGTTGATGCGGATGGACGCTGCCGGGTTTCGCGGAACGGCTTGCGGGCAGCCTTCCGGAGGCTGGCGCGGCGGGCCGGTTAGGGAGAAAAGCGCGAGGAAAAGGCCGCCGGACGGACCTTCGCAATAATTTATTCATCGCGCGTTCATCCAGTGTTCATGCGGGTGAGCGTAGTGTTTAGGGTTTGCTCAAGCGTGGCGGCGCTTGCAAGTGCAGAGCGGGTTTGTTACAACAGTTAAGCACGGTACGGCGCTAGAGGCGCTGGCGCGGCGCAGGCCGCGTTTGGATATTTTAAAACGTTCATCCCTGATGGCTTCTGATCTCCGCGCGGCTTCAACCTGCGGAGACATACCTTCCAACTCGATGCAATCCACCGAACCAGCGACGGCAGCGCGGCTGCGAAAACGGTTGGCGGTAAGTTGCACGAAGCGGAGAGGTTTGTTATAAACGAAGAGCAGCTTAACTGCCGCGACGAGATCGCGAGAGAGTTAGCTGCAGCCAGATTAAGCGAAGCACGCGCGGTATCGCGCGGTGCGCTTGCCAAAGGGTGAATGGTTTGGTAAGCTGGGTTGGTTGAACAGCACTGGTTGCTTGAAAGAAAATGAGTGGCGCTACGGTTGACAGAATCAAAATGGTTCTGCTAGTCTAGAAAAGTTGCACAAGGCCCGGCCACGGG
>CAVSYY010000001.1:0-62500 GCA_963732315.1 uncultured Acidobacteriota bacterium | reverse complement strand
ACGCAAGCGATGTTTGACAACTGAATAGCATTGGGATAATTACAAGGCTAAGTTAAATTTTATGAGTGCCTTAGATTGGCTGCCCGCGGCGTCGTGAGACGCGCGCGAATGAAAAGCGTCGTGAGATGCGGCAGTCGATTGGAGAGGCCAATAAAACTTTACTGGGTACAACCGGCGCGAGCCGGATGTGCGGAGTAAATTTTATGGTCAAGCTACTAAGGGCGCACGGTGGATGCCTTGGCAGTAGGAGGCGATGAAGGACGTGGCAAGCTACGATAAGCCTCGGGGAGCCGCAAGCAGGCTTTGATCCGGGGATTTCCGAATGGGGAAACCCTGTACGGTGAACCCGTACAACGGCCCGATGAATCTATAGTCGGGCACGAGCGAACCCAGGGAAGTGAACCATCTCAGTACCTGGAGGAAAAGAAAGAAACCTCGATTGCGAAAGTAGTGGCGAGCGAAATCGCATGAGCCTAAACCAGTTCTACCTTCGGGTAGGGCTGGGGTTGTAGGGCCGACAATAGTAGAGTTACCAATTCATTTGTTAGTCGAAGCCCTCTGGAAAGAGGGGCCATAGAGCGTGACAGCCGCGTAGGCGAAAACAAATGAACTCGAAGTCGGTACCTGAGTACCGCGGGGCACGTGAAACCCTGCGGGAAGCAACGGGGACCATCCCGTAAGGCTAAATACTACCTACTGACCGATAGTGAACCAGTACCGTGAGGGAAAGGTGAAAAGAACCCCTGCGAGGGGAGTGAAATAGTACCTGAAACCGTGTGCCTACAAGCAGTGGGAGGGCTATGCCCGTAAGGGAATGCCTGACCGCGTGCCTATTGCATAATGAGCCGGCTAGTTATTCTTGTCAGCAAGGTTAAGCGGAAGCGAGCCGTAGCGAAAGCGAGTCCTAATAGGGCGTTAAGTTGGCAGGAATAGACGCGAAGCGGGATGATCTACCCTTGGCCAGGTTGAAAGTGGGGTAACACCCACTGGAGGACCGAACCGGTGTTTGTTGAAAAAAGCTCGGATGAGCTGAGGGTAGGGGTGAAAGGCTAATCAAATTCCGTGATAGCTCGTTCTCTCCGAAATAGCTTTAGGGCTAGCCTCGTGTGATTTGCATTGGTGGTAGAGATCTGAATGGACTAAGGGGCTTTCCAGCTTACTGAATCCAACCAAACTTCGAATGCCAAGGACAACCAACACGGGAGTCAGACGGCGGGGGCTAAGCTTCGTCGTCGAGAGGAAAACAGTCCAGATCGCCTGCTAAGGTCCCAAAGTTCTAGCTAAGTGGGAAAGGATGTCGGAACGCCCAGACAGCCAGGAGGTTGGCTTAGAAGCAGCCATCCTTTAAAGAAAGCGTAATAGCTCACTGGTCAAGCGGTCCGGTGCCGACAATTCAACGGGGCTCAAGCTAGACACCGAAGCAGCGGATGCGTCGTAAGACGCGTGGTAGGAGAGCATTCTCAGCGGTTTGAAGCGAGACCGGAAGGACTCGTGGACTGCTGTGGAAGAGACCCTGCCGGCATAAGTAGCGATAACGGAGGTGAGAACCCTCCGCGCCGAAAGTCTAAGGTTTCCTGAGGAAGGTTAATCCGCTCAGGGTTAGTCGGTCCCTAAGGCGAGGCCGAAAGGCGTAGTCGATGGACATCCGGTTAATATTCCGGAACTCCCAAGATTTCGTTATCACGATGGGGTGACGCAGAAGGATAATCCCGGCCGCATATGGCTATGCGGTTCAATGTATGTAAGCCTGACCTGGTAGGCAAATCCGCCGGGTCTTAAGGGTGAGATACAAAGCAGTCCCGTACGGGGCAAAGGGGATGAGTTCACGCTGCCAAGAAAAACCTCTAAGGAGAAATCAGGGGAACCGTACCACAAACCGACACAGGTAGACGAGGAGAATATCCAAAGGCGCTCAAGAGAACACTCGTTCAGGAACTCGGCAAATTAACCCCGTAACTTCGGGAGAAGGGGTGCCTCATTAGGGTTCATAGCCCGAAGAGGCCGCAGCGAATCGCGCACGGCGACTGTTTAACAAAAACACAGGTCTCTGCAAAGTCTAAAACGACGTATAGGGGCTGACGCCTGCCCGGTGCCGGAAGGTTAAAGGGAGAGGTTAACCGCAAGGTGAAGCTTTGAACTGAAGCCCCGGTGAACGGCGGCCGTAACTATAACGGTCCTAAGGTAGCGAAATTCCTTGTCGGGTAAGTTCCGACCTGCACGAATGGCGTAACGATCGTGCGACTGTCTTAACGAGTGACTTGGCGAACTTGTAGTACCGGTGAAGATGCCGGTTTCCCGCATCTAGACGGAAAGACCCCGTGCACCTTTACTATACCTTCACTATGAATTATGGACTTTGCTGCGCAGGATAGGTGGGAGGCTTTGAACTCAGGCTTTTGGGCTTGGGGGAGCCAACGGTGAGATACCACCCTGTGGATTCTGTGATTCTAACCTACTCCCGTTACCCGGGAGAGGGACATAGTGAGGCGGGTAGTTTGACTGGGGCGGTCGCCTCCTAAATTGTAACGGAGGCGCACGAAGCTACGCTCAGGCTGTTTGGAAATCAGCCGTCGAGTGCAATGGCATAAGCGTGGTTTACTGCGAGACCTACAAGTCGAGCAGTTGCGAAAGCAGGTCATAGTGATCCGGTGGTTCTGTATGGAAGGGCCATCGCTCAACGGATAAAAGGTACGCCGGGGATAACAGGCTGATCGGAGCCAAGAGTTCATATCGACGCTCCGGTTTGGCACCTCGATGTCGGTTCATCGCATCCTGGAGCTGTAGAAGGTTCCAAGGGTTAGGCTGTTCGCCTATTAAAGCGGTACGTGAACTGGGTTCAGAACGTCGCGAGACAGTTCGGTCCCTATCTGGTGTGGGCGTAGGAGATTTGAGAGGGCCTGTCCTTAGTACGAGAGGACCGGGATGGACGAACCTCTTGTGTTCCAGCTGTCGTGCCAACGGCATGGCTGGGTAGCGAAGTTCGGTTGTGATAACCGCTGAATGCATATAAGCGGGAAGCACTCCTCAAGATTAGATCTCCCAATCCAAAAGGATCAAGAAGGGCACAGGAAGACCACCTGTTTGATAGGCTGGATGTGTAAACGCAGTGATGCGTGAGCTTACCAGTACTAATCGCCCGTTCGGCTTGACCATAAAATTTACTCTGCGCATGGGAGAGAAACTGCTCCCTCCTTGAGTTACCCAATGCTATTTGGTTGTGAAACATCGGTCTTCCGATCTTTCTAAACTTTCCGGTGATCATACCGCAAGGGAAACACCCGTTCCCATCCCGAACACGGAAGTTAAGCCTTGCTGGGCCGATTGTACTGCACGCGAAAGTGTGTGGGAGAGTAGGTCGTTGCCGGATTAAATAAAGGCCTCACGCCTCCAGCGTGGGGCCTTTTCCGTTGTAACAACTTTCTGCGGAAAGAAAGTTGGCAGGCCTAACAGACACCCGGAACGAACGACAAGCGACAAATATCCTACTGCGCTTCCGGTGAGGCGTGCTCTTCGATCTGGTGCTGCACCTGGCGGCGGAACTCGAGGGGATTGGCAACGTAGCTGAACGGTTCGTGGGTGCCGCCGGTGCCTCGGACGACGATGCTGCCATAGCCCATCATGCGTCCGGAAAGAGGCTGTTCGACTTCGACACTTTCCACCTTGGATAGAAAAAGCTCGATGGTGCGTTTGGTGAGGAATCCGATCTTGATGATGACTCGCTTGTTGGTCACGGCCATTTCGGTGGCGCTGCGGCGGACCCAAGCGATTGCCAGGATGAGATTGCCAAAAAGAATCAGCGCAATCCCAACCATTCCGATCATCTGCGCCTCGCCGCGCTCGGCGTGTTTACCCGCGGCGGCCCAGACTAGCAGCGCGATTCCGCCGCCGGAGAAGATCGCGTCCACGACAATGGAACGCAAGAGCACAATCCAGTGCAGATGAGTCGCGTACAGAATGCGCTCGCCGGGGTTCAGATTGTTTTCAATATATGGCATGCAGCAACCTTTCGATCAGTGTCAGATCGATGGTAACGCCTTCTTCAGAAAAATACCGTGCTGAAAGGCGCGGGCCGCCGAAAAGGGCGGCCCGGTACAATCACCCGATGGATGACAGGTTGGCTATGCTCGAATGGCGGCAAAAACTTTCGCCGCAGCCGCGATGGTGGTATCGATGTCCGCGGCGGTATGGGCGGTGCTGAGAAAGGCGGCCTCGAACTGCGATGGCGGCAGCCAGATTCCTGCGTCGAGCATTCCGCGGTGGAAGCAGCCGAAAAGTTCGGTGTTGCAGCGCGCGGCAGTGTCCCAGTCGAAGACCGCACGGTCGGTAAAGAACCAGGTGAACATGCTGCCGACTTGATTGGCAGTAACTGCGATACCGGCGTCCTTCGCGGCCTGGGTAACTCTGGAGACGAGCTTTACGGCCAAGGCGTTGAGCGCGGGATAAATTGTCTTACGGTCGCCGCCGAGGGCCTTTAGCATGGCAAGTCCAGCGGCCATGGCCAGCGGATTTCCGCTGAGCGTCCCGGCCTGATAAACAGGACCGAGCGGCGAGATCTGGTTCATCAGAGCCGCCGGACCGCCGTAGGCGCCGACCGGCAGTCCGCCGCCGATGACCTTGCCCAGTGTGGTCAGGTCGGGCGTGATGCGATAGAGTTCCTGCGCGCCGCCATAGCTGACACGGAAGCCGGTCATCACCTCGTCGAGAATCAGCAGCGTTCCCTCTGCCTGGGTCAGCGCGCGGACGGCTTCCAGGTAACCGGGTTGGGGCGGTACGCAGCCCATGTTGCCGACCACCGGCTCGATGATGACGCAGGCAATCTGCCCTTTGAATTTGGAAAACGCCGCTTCCAGCGCGTCCGCGTTGTTGTAGGGCAGGGCCAGGGTGAACTGAACAAATTCCTCGGGAACTCCGGCCGAGCCGGGGATGCCGAAGGTGGCCACGCCGGAGCCGGCTTTTACCAGCAGAGCGTCGCTGTGCCCGTGATAGCAGCCTTCAAATTTCACAATGTATTTGCGGCTGGTGGCTGCGCGAGCCAGGCGGATGGCCGACATGGTGGCCTCAGTGCCGCTGGAGACGAAGCGCACCTTTTCCATTGAAGGGAAGGCCCGGATGACTTCCTCGGCAAGATCGGCCTCGGACGGGGTGGAGGCTCCGAAGCTGGTGCCCTTGCGGGCGGCGTCGATCACGGCTTCGACGACGGCGGGCGCGCAGTGGCCCAGCATCAACGGGCCCCAGGAGAGCACGTAGTCCAGGTAGCGGTTGCCATCGGCGTCGGTCATGTGTGCCCCGCTGCCGCTGACGATCATCGGGGGTTCGCCGCCAACGGCGCGGAAGGCGCGGACCGGGGAGTTGACTCCGCCTGGAAAGAAGGTTTCGGCGCGCTGCTGCAGGAAGTGCGAACGATCAAGTTTTCTGGACACTGGACCCAACCAGGGCGGAGCGATTCACAACAAAGACTGCTCCGCGAAATGGAATTTTGCCACTCTTCAACATAACAAAAAAACTCCTGGGGTGGTTGGCGACAAAACCCTTGCCGAAAATTGGGAGCTCGCGAACATCGGGATCAGGATGGGTTGCAGCATCTCACGTAGAACAGTGACCCCGGTCACACCCGGGATGAGCGAATGCCCGTATCCTGAACATGCATTTCAATTTCATTTATGCGTTTCAGGAACTTTCCTCTACCCGGTTAGTTTTGCCGGAACCGGTAGAAGATCGAGGTTACGGTGCCGAAATCATCGACTCTTATTCCAATCGCCGCACTTTGCGCTCTGTTGTTCTCGATGCTCCTTCCCGTGGGATGCGCTGCGCAGCAATCCCCAGCGCCTGCCGATTCCCAGCAGGGAGTGGTTCCCGCTCCGGAGATCGCTGAATCCTCCACGGAAACCGCTGCGTACTTCCGGAGTCCCGACCCCGAGGCAGCGGAGGGGAGCGTATCACTCAACGAAAATGCTTCCGAAGATCAACGTCAGCGTTGGAGCTTACATGGTCAAAGCACCCTGATCGTTCAGGGTTATCCCGGCCTGCAGGCGACGTATACCGGCCCGAACAGCCTGCCCACTGGCGGTCAAGCCAAGGAAACACTTTCGACGGATTTGTATGGCGGAGGCCGATTATGGTCCGGGGCGGAAGCGCATTTTGATGTTTTGATGTGGCAGGGGTTTGGGCTGGATAACACTTACGGCGTTGAGGATTTTCCTAACGGCGAAGCCTACAAAGCAGGCACGGGTACGCCCCGGGTGAACATAGCGCGTCTCTTCATTCGGCATACCATCAGTCTGGGCGGCGGCCGGGAACAGCAGTTTGTACCCGGCGACGAACTCACTCTCGCAGGTAAACAGGATGCCTCGCAACTGACTTTTACAATCGGCCGGTTCAGCCCCAAGGATCTGTTCGACAACAACGCCTACGCGAACGATCCGCGCAGACAATTCATGAACTGGGCACTGATGGCCAACGTTGCCTGGGATTACCCATCGGACGCTTTGGGCTACACGACCGGCATAGGCATTGAATTGAACCAGCCGAAATGGTCTTTACGCTATGGATTTTTCCAGATTGACCATTTGAGAAACGCCTGGACCGCCGAAGACGAGTTCTTCACGTTCCCGGGGTACAGCGGCGCTGGCGATGGCGCATTCTTTAAATCCTGGGGAATGGCTGCCGAATATGAGCGTCGTTACAGCCTGAACGCCCATCCGGCGGCGATTCGCTTTCTGGCTTACCTCAACCAAGGACGCTTCGGCAGTTATGAAGAGGCACTTTCGGTTCCGGGAGCGGACATTTCCCAGACGCGCGAATATCGCCACCGGTATGGCTTCGGCCTGAACTGGGAGCAAGAAATTACCAAGAGCATCGGCGTGTTTTCCCGTGCGGGCTGGAATGACGGCCACAACGAGGCATGGATGTTTACGGATATCAATCACTCAGCGTCATTAGGCATAAGCGTCAAGGGAGACGCTTGGCATCGCAGCGACGATACGGTTGGCGTGGCCGGTGTGATGAGCGGCATATCGCGCGTGAACCAGGAATTCCTGGAGGCGGGTGGCAGCGGCGTCCTCGACGGCGATGGCGCCCTGAATTACGGTTGGGAGAAAGCTTCCGAAATATATTACGACTGCAAACTTTCGAAGAACCTCCATGCTGCATTGGATTACCAGTTCGTCGCGGATCCGGCGTTCAATCGCGACCGCGGCTCGGTCTCGATTTTCGCGACGCGATTGCATTGGGAGTTTTGAGGGATTTGCCGCGAATACCGCGAGACAGGGGCGGGTTGGGTCCGCATCTCCACTGCCGTTTCCCCAGAATCTATGGACAGCTCAGTTCGTGAACGAACACTCTTCAGCCTCCGGCAGCGATTCCTGGCGCGCTGTTAGAATGGTGGGGAGATGATCCTACCGTTCGTCCGCGAGCTGCTCGCGGATGCCGAGACGACCTCCAGTTTCCGGCGTGCAGCAACCCATCTAAAGGGAGGCACGGGGCGTATACGTGTGTCCGGATTGACGCCGACCGCGCGGGCGCTGCATTATGCGCTGCTGCATCGCGCGCTGGGGCGGCCGCTTCTGCTGGTGGTGGGCGACAACCGCACGGCCGAAGAGCTGCTGCCTGTGCTGCAAAGCCTCTGCGAGATGACGGGCGCGGCAACCCCCGATTCCGTCGCCTGCCTTCCGGCGCTCGATGTGCTTCCCTTTGAAAATCTGTCTCCGCATCCTGAGATTCAAGAGCTGCGCGCGCGTGCGCTCTGGCGCATAGCCAGCGGAACGGCGTCGCTGGTGATCGCGCCGTTTGCGGCCACGGCCATTCGCCTGCGCGACGCCGCCTACTATCGGGACCTGGCTCGCGTGGTGCGCAAAGGCGAGTGGCTGGAGCTGGAGAAACTGGTGCAGCACCTGAATATCGTCGGTTACCGGCAGACAGACGTGGTGGAGCAGCAGGGCGAGTATGCGCGGCGCGGCGGAATTCTGGATGTGTATTCTCCGGAGATGGAGCGGCCGGTGCGCATGGAGCTGTTTGGCGATGAGGTGGAGTCGCTGCGGCTCTTTGATCCGGTGACGCAGCGCTCGGCGGCAGGACTGGAGGAAGCCGTGCTGTTGCCGTTGACAGAAACTCCGGTGACTGCGGAGTTGCTGGCGGCAATCCATGCACGCCTCAGCGGAAAGCGGGTCAGCGGAAGTGAGGAGGCTCTCGCCGAGGCAGCGCGCGCGGGCGGCGTATCGGTCTTTCCGGGCTGGGAGTTTTTTGCTCCGGTCTATGTGGAGAACGGTGCTGGCGCCGCCAATACGATTTTCGATCTGATGCCTGATGCCGCGGTGGTGCTCGACGAGCCGGAGCGCTTGGCGACGGACCATGACAGCTGGTGGCAGCGGCTCACCGATGCGCACGAACGCAGCGGCGTCGGCAACCTGGTGCGTCCCGAGGAACTGTACGTCACACCGGATGCGTGGCGCGAGCGCGTGGCCATCACCTGCGGCTTGGACGTGGAGCAGCTCGGACTGGAATCCAGCGATGGCGCCGAGCTGGTGCAGTTCAGTTCGCAGCCTACGCCGCGCTTTCACGGAGCGGTGCCCAAGCTGTTGGAAGAAGTGAAGAAGCTCTCCGCGGCGGGCGAGCGCGTGGTGCTGGCTGCCGGTTCCATGGGCGAGCTGGAGCGGCTAGCCGACATCTTCAACGAGTATCAACTACCTTACCGGCTGGGAACGCGGGGCGGCCGGGCCGCCAGCGTCAGCGAAGAGGCCACCTACTTCAACGATGAGAGCGCGGCGGCCGCGCTGGTGCAAGGGTATGTGCCCGAGGGAGTGGCGCTGCCCGACGCCAGACTGGTGCTGTTCGGCGCCAACGATCTCTTCGACGATTCTGAGGCAGGTGCGACGCGCCAACCCAGGCAGCGTTCCAAGACCTCGGCGTTTCTATCCGACTTCCGCGACCTCGCGCTGGGCGATTACGTAGTCCACGTGGAGCACGGCATCGGCCGTTACCAGGGCTTGCGGCAGATTCCGCAGGCCGATGGCTCGCAGGCCGAGTTCATGGTGCTGGAATACGCCGAGGGCGCGCGCCTCTACGTTCCGCTCACCCGCCTCGACCTGGTGCAGAAGTACCGCTCGGCCGAGGGCGGCCACGCGGTCCTGAACCGCCTCGGTTCGCAGCAGTGGGTCAAGACCAAGGCACGGGTGAAGAAGGCCATGCAGGACATGGCCGACGAGCTGCTCAAGCTCTACGCGCAACGCAAGACCGCGGAGGGATTTCAATACTCCGGCGACAGCCCGTTCATGCGCGAGTTTGAAGACGCTTTCGAATACTCTCCTACCGACGACCAGGTGGCGGCCGTGGAGGATATCAATCGCGACATGGAAAGCGCGCAGCCCATGGACCGCCTGCTCTGCGGCGACGTGGGCTATGGCAAAACGGAAGTTGCCATGCGCGCCGCCTACAAGGCGGTGAACGACAGCAAGCAGGTCACCGTGCTGGCGCCGACCACGGTGCTCGCCTTCCAGCACTATGAGACCTTCAAACGCCGCTTCGCCGCTTTTCCCGTGAACATCGAGATGATCTCGCGCTTCCGTACGCCACGGCAGCAGAAGGAAATTGTGGAGAAGGTCGAGAACGGCAAGGTGGATATTTTGGTCGGCACCCACCGCGTGCTCTCCCAGGATGTCAAGTTTCCCGACCTTGGTCTGGTGATCATCGACGAAGAGCAGCGCTTCGGCGTGCGCCACAAGGAGCGCCTGAAGCAGCTGCGCAAGCAGGTGGATGTGCTGACCATGTCGGCCACGCCCATTCCGCGCACCCTGCATATGTCCATGCTGGGGCTGCGCGATATGAGCGTGATTGAGACGCCGCCGCGCGACCGGCTGGCGATTCAGACCGTGGTGGCGACCTGGGACGAGAAGCTGATCCGCTCGTCCATCGAGCAGGAGCTGGAGCGCGGCGGACAAGTCTATTTTGTCCACAACCGCGTGGAGTCAATCCATGAGATCTCGGCCAAGCTCCGCGAACTGGTGCCCGCGGCGCGCATTCTGGTGGGCCACGGACAGATGGGCGAAGGCGAGCTGGAGAAGATCATGCTGGCCTTCATGCGTCACGAGGCCGACATTCTTGTTGCCACAACCATTATCGAAAACGGACTCGATATTCCGCTGTGCAACACCATCCTAATCAATCGCGCCGACCGGCACGGATTGAGCGAACTCTACCAGCTGCGCGGCCGCGTGGGCCGCTCCAACCGCCGCTCCTACGCCTATCTGCTGGTGCCACCGGACCGCGAGTTGAATGACGTGGCGCGCCGCCGCCTGGCGGCACTCAAGGAGTTCAGCGACCTGGGCGCGGGTTTCAAAATCGCAGCGCTCGACTTGGAGTTGCGCGGCGCGGGCAACCTGCTCGGCGGCCAGCAGAGCGGACACATCGAGGCCGTCGGCTTTGAGATGTACACGACCATGTTGGAGCAGATGATCCGCGAGCTGAAGGGCGAATCCGTGCAGGAGGCGCTGGATACGGCGCTGAACCTGGGGCTCAACATCCGCATTCCCAACGAATACATCCCGGAGGAAAACCAGCGCCTGCGCATCTACAAGCGCACCGCAGCCGTGGAGGACGAAAAGCAGCTCAGCGATGTGGCCGCCGAGCTGCGCGACCGCTACGGCGAGCTGCCGCCCGAGGTGCAGCACCTGCTGCAATACGCGCACCTCAGGCTGGAGTGCCAGCGCCTGGGCGTGGCCGCCATCGAGCGCAAACGCGACCAGGTCAGCGTCAAGTTCAGCCCCACCGCCGAGGCCGATCCGCAGAAGATCATGCAACTGGTGGCCCGGCACAAGGGGGTAGTCTTTACGCCGCAGGGGGTTCTCAAGTTTTCGCTGAAGGCATCCCGTCCCGACGAGGTGCTGAACGGACTGCGCAAGCTGCTGGAAGGTTTGGGATCGGAGCTCGCCCCCGCGTAACCGCGGTGACCGCCAAGCGAGATCTGCTTTTGTTCTTTGCCTATCCTCCGGTTCCGGTGCGTGGCAGCGGCCGGTCGCTCTTGGCGAAGTCTGCGGACGCTTCTCCGGTCGAAGCAACATTCTGCGCGCCGGTCTGATGCATAATTTCCTTCGCGCGCTTTGTCCACTCGGAATTATCGCAATGCACGGAAACCAGAATCCCTCCATTTCTTACCCGGCCTTCAAAGCGCTTAGCTTCGTATTCCGGAATTCCCATTCCGATCAATGCGCCGATCAGCCCCCCAACCACTCCACCGGCACCTACACCGGCCAAAGCTGCAACAATGGGGCCGGCCGCAAGGAGTGGGCCCAAGCCCGGAATCATCAGGGTTCCAATGCTGACCAGCCAGCCCAGCGCGCCGCCGATTACCGCTCCGGTGATAGCGCCTGCCGTGGCGCCCTCCGGTGCTTTGGTGTTTTTCTGGTGAGCAAAGTCCTTCGATCCCTGGTTCTCGGGAAATAACGCCGAAACATCCGTCTTCCGGAACCCCGCCGCTTTTAACGCATCGACGCCACTCTCCGCACCTGCGTAGTTCACGTATATTCCAAATACCGCCGTGTTTTTTCCTGCCATGAGAAAATCCTTTCGCCTGAAACTGCAATGGGCATAGGTACGGCAGAACAACACACGTTATCCCGTCCTGTTGATGTTGTTCTGCCTTCGGATCGCCTCCGAATTCACCTTTCTTTCTGGGGCCGGCCCACGTTTTTTTACGCTTCCAATGTCTCTTTCATTTTGGCCCATTTCTCTGATGGAAGGCGCAAGGCAGGGGATGTCTGCCGGACGCCCGCCGTGGTAAGTATTGCGTGTGCTTATCCCAGCCTGAGTAGTGTGTGCATCAAACCTGAAGGCCCGCCACCTGTCTGCGCGGGGCTGTGTTTTCAGGTGTGCGTTCCGGGGCATTCCAAGTAAAACGGTGCAGCGTCCGACGCGATACAATGTACTGTCCTTAACCTATCCGTTACCGAGTGAAACGATGAGCATGAAAGTTCGCAAAGCGGTATTTCCGGCCGCGGGCATGGGCACACGGTTTCTGCCGGCAACCAAGGTCATGCCCAAAGAGATGCTGCCGGTGGTGGACAAACCAATCATCCAGTACGGCGTGGAAGAGGCCATCGCCTCCGGTTGCGACGAAATCATCATCGTGACCGGCCGCGGCAAGGTCCTGATGGAAGACCACTTCGACATCAGCTTCGAACTGGAGCACTCGCTCGCCAAGCGCAACAAACCTTCCTTGCTGGAGACGGCGCAGCAGGTCGCGCGCATGGCGCACGTAAGTACGTGCCGGCAGAAGGAGCCGCTCGGCCTGGGGCACGCGGTGTTGATGGCAAAGAGGCTGGTGGGCAATGAGCCTTTCGGAGTCATCCTGCCTGACGATCTGGTCGATTCGCCGGACACCCCTTGCCTGCGCCAGTTGATCGAGGTTTTCGAGGAGAAGCAGGCCTCCGTCATCGCAACTCAGATCGTCGAGGGCGCGGCCATCTCGGCCTACGGCGTGCTGGACGCCAAACTGGTGCCGGGCTTCAACGGCCGGCTCTACGAGATCGCCGACATGGTCGAAAAGCCGAAGTTCGAAGAAGCCCCTTCGAATCTGGCCATCATCGGCCGCTACGTGCTCACCCCGCGCATCTTCGAGATGATCGAGAGTATCAAGCCTGGCGCCGGCGGAGAACTGCAACTCACCGACGCCATGCGGAACCTGCTGAAGTACGAAAAAATCTACGGCTTGGTCGTTGAAGGCAAGCGCCATGACGCCGGAGACAAGCTCGGCTTCCTTAAGGCGAACGTAGAGTATGCATTGCAGCGCGAGGACCTGGGCCCGGCGTTCAAAGATTATTTGTTGAAACTGGATATCGAGAAGGTTTCGCAGGGCCAAGGATAGCGGACCGGATGGAAGCCGGCCGAATGTGAGAAAATCTGTAGCCGGGGCCGGACTGCAAATCGCCCTCGGCGGAAAGGAATCGAATCGCGATGATTCACCTACTCCTGAGATGGCTTGTCAGTGCAATCCTGCTGCTGGTGGTTTCCCACTTGGTGCCGGGCTTTGAAGTGGCCAACCTGCGCTCCGCGCTCATCGCCGCGCTGGTCATCGGATTGGTCAACGCCACGCTGGGCTTATTTCTCAAGATCATCACCTTTCCGCTCTCCCTCGTCACCTTCGGCATCTTCCTGCTGGTCATCAACGCCCTGATGCTGATGTTTGTCTCCGGACTGGTGCGCGGTTTCGTGGTGCGCGGCTTTGCCCCCGCCTTCTGGGGTGCGTTGCTGCTCGCACTGCTGGGGATGCTGACCCGCTGGCTTACGCCATCCGGGGTGTAGTTCAGAGTAGCCGGAGCGAACGGACCAGCGCGGGCAGATCGGAACATTGCTGGAAGATGCGGATACCGGCGATCCCGGCAGCGCCGGCTGCGGCACAAAGCGGAGCGCGCTCCACGTCCACGCCTCCCAGGGCGAAGACCGGAAAACTCCTGTGGCTCTCACCGGCTTCCACTCGCGGATCTGACTCCCGCGTTGGCGTCACCCGCCGCAATTCGTCCAGCCCGATTCCCTCCATGGCTTTTCTCGCGCTCACCTTTTCAAATACAGGCGCAAGTACCGCGAAATCCGCTCCGTGCGCTTCGGCCAGCCGTACCTGTTGAGCCGAGTGGCAGGAGACGGCTACCAGAAACCGCCGCTCAAGGTCTCCCGCTCTTGGTTCGACGCCACATCCCGCGGCCAGCGCGCGCGCGTCCGAGGCAGCAATATCGCAGCTTGTCAGGTGTACGCCATCGGCGCCGGCCGCCAGCGCCACATCCGTGCGATGGTTGATCAGCAATCGCGCAGGACCTTCACCGCGGATCACCTGCACGGCTTCGCGGGCGAGCTGCTCCAACTCCCGGACCGTGAGGTCTTTTTCCCGGAGCTGAATGTAATCGACTCCGGCGGCACCAGCCCGGCGTATAGTGCGGAGAACTTGAGCCCGTCGCTCCGCTTCGCTTCCCGCAAACTGGCTTCGATCCGTGATGTAGTAAGTCAGCACAGCCCACCATCAGCCCATCCGCAGGCCGCCGTTCACGTCGAGCACGTGGCCGGTGATGTAGCCTGCTTCCTTGCTGGCCAAAAACAGCACGGCGTTGGCCACATCGGCGTCGGTGCCGTGGCGTCCCAGGGGAATCTGTTCGGTGACGGCTTGCTTCTGCGCATCGGTCAGCACCTCGGTCATCGCCGTGGTGATGTAGCCGGGAGCGACAGCGTTCACGGTGATATTGCGTGACGCAACCTCGCGTGCCACAGATAGCGTAAGTCCGATCAGTCCGGCCTTGGACGAGACGTAGTTTGCCTGCCCCGCCGCGCCCACCTCGCCCACTACGGAGGTGATGTTGATGATCCGGCCCCAGCGCTGTTTCATCATGCCGCTCAGAACGGCCTGAATCAGAAGAAAGGGAGCGCTCAGGTTGGTGGTCATCACATCGTCCCAGTCGGCGCGCTTCATCCGCAGCAGCAGCCCGTCCCGGGTAATGCCGGCGTTGTTCACCAGAATGTCGATCTTCCCCAGCTGGGCAGTGATTCCTTTCACCGTGGATTTAATGGCCTCCTCCGAAGCCACGTCAAGACGGAATGCCGCGGCCTTGCCGCCCTCGCCCTCGATCTGCGCCACCGCATCCTTCAGCTTCTCTTCATTGCGCGCGGCCAGCGCCACGGTTGCGCCGGCCTTGGCCAGCGTCACGGCGCAGGCCCGGCCAATTCCCTGGGATGCTCCGGTCACCAGCGCCACGTGTCCCTGCAAGGACTCCATAGATCACCTCATTGTCCAAATAAAAATCGATGCAATTGAAACCTAGCGGATTATAAACTCATGGGAGCGGAATCCGTTGCTGCCTGCCCGCCACGCGAGTCGAAGCGCCGCGCCGGCTAACCCAGTTGCCCGGTTATCTGCACTTCGTGGGATTCCTCGCCGTCGGCAGCGGGAGCGGGGAGAGTTTTACCCGGCGCAAACAGCATCTTGAGAAACGGCGGCGGCAGCAGGATGGTCACGGCGGTCATGACGATGATCAGCGCGTAGGCGCGCTGCGAAATCATGTTCATCTGCAGGCCGATGAGGGCGACGATGAGGGATACTTCGCCGCGCGGTGTCATACCGACTCCCACCTGCAACATGCTGCGCCAGCCCTCGCTCCACAGGGGCAGAGCGCAGCCGACGATTTTGGCGGCGATGGCCAGCAGCGCCAGGGAGAACGCCAGCAGCAGGACCGAGCGGGAAAAGACTGACAGGTCCAGCCGCGATCCCATGGTGAAGAAGAAGAACGGCGCCAGGAACTGATTGATGGCCTGGGCGCGCGGCTCCAGGTTCCAGCGCGGCGAATAATCCGCAAAAGCCAGCCCGGCGAAGAAGGCGCCGATGATGGCCGCCATGCCGATATAACTTGCGGCCACCGAGAGTCCGAGGCAGAGTGCCAAGGCAAGCACCAGGGGCGCGTCCTTGGTCTGCATCTGCTGAATGCCGGGCTCCAGACGGTTCACCACCTTGGGCGCAACAAAGATCATGAACACGGCAAAGGCGGCGGCTTCGGCCGCAACCAACCCAAGGTGCATCCACTCCACGCCGCCGCCGCCGCGCACCGTGCTCACCAGGATGCCCAGCAATATCATGCCGAGGATGTCGTCAAACACCGCCGCGCCCAGGATGATCTGCGCGGTGCGCAGCTTGTGCGCATGGAGGTCGCGCAGCACGCGCGCCGTGACGCCGACGCTGGTGGCCACCATGGCGGCGGCCACGAAGGAGGCCTCATGGGTCGCCTCGTGATGCCAGCGCAGGAAGAGAAAACCCGCCGCGAAAGACAGGATGATTCCAAACGCGGCCACGCGCAGGCTGAACCTACCGACGCGGATGAAATCGCTAGGCGAGGTTTCCAATCCTACGGTGAACAGCAGGAAGACGGCGCCGAGTTCGGCGATGGAGTAGATCGTGTCGCCGGGCAGAATAAAGCGGGTGGCGTAGGGGCCCAGCACCACGCCCGCCAGTATCTCGCCCAGCACGGCGGGCAATCGCAGCCGCTCGAACAGCTCACCAAATACCTTCGCCCAAACGAAGATGGTGAACATCTGCAGCAGAAGTGAGTCGGTTCCATGAGGCATCTGACGGATTTCCGTGGTGCAGCGCAAGCGACGTGGCGCCGCAAGATCATTCTGCGACACGATTGCTCCGATTCAGCGAGCGAATCCAGGCTGCAGCGAAATGCGAAGGCTGCCGCACGATTTGCAGATGAGCTTCATGCAACTGCTCACACTCAGTACACAATAGGTGCTATCTGCTCTCGATTTTTCCCCAACCTTCTCTGGATTCATGCGATGTTAAAACGCTCGTGAATCAGATTCCCTTCCGCTGAGAAGACACATGAAGACAAAGTTGCTTTGCACTCTGCAGTCCTGTCTCGGAATCGTTGTTAGCGCTCTTGTGCGCCTTCGCCTTCGCCAAGCTGTTCTCCCGCACCCACTGGAAACTCGCGGCTCCATTCCTGTTTGCGGTGGTCCTGGTGCTGCTGGCGGGCCGTTTCGGAGCGGCAATCAGCGTGGTTGGTTCCGTGCTTGCGGCGGGCATCTTCGCGCTGATGCTTTTTTCTCCCCTGCGTTCGTTCCAGGTTGAAGATGAATCGGAGCGCGCCACACTGGCATGGATGATTCTGCTTTCGATCTCGGCCTCGTACCTGTTATTTCCCTCGCGCAGCGGAGGAGACGGCCTTTGAATTAGTGCGTGAGCTGGACGCACTCCGGAGCCCACGTTAAAAGCTTGTTGAGCGAACGGGAAAAATGGCACAGGTCCGGCATCGCAGGCAAGCTCAGGCCCAGCGTTTCGGTCAGGCTGTTGCTTCGCAGTTCCACGCTGGCCTGCTGCAGCGGCCACGGTTGATGATGCAACTCGGTACGGTACAGCTTTCCGCGATGAAATGAATACACGCAATAGCGTTCGGTGAGGAATGCGTCGAGGCTGCCCGCGCCGTGCCCGTTCCGCTGCGCCCGCGGGAGCATATGCCACATCGAGTGTTGCCGGTCCGCTTAAGGCCGCCGGCCCATGCAGGCGGCGCGAGCGGAAGTGAATCGCATCCTCCCCGCTCTTGCGCGCCCGGACGGTCGCGCCGCTCACCTCAATCGCCGCGTGCCAATAGTGTACGCGGAAGAAGACCCGGGCAAACCACACTGCCGATAGACTGGCTGCATCCACACTGAAATTGAAGACCCCTGGCTTGCCGCCCCTGCGTCACACAGGTGCGCACATTCACCTGTGGAAAAAATGACAACCTGGGCAAAGGCGGAACTCCATTGGGACGCAGGTGGCTGGTACAGAAGGGCGCAATGGTGAGCCACGCCGCCCCGTCAAAGAGTTCCAGGGTCAGCGCGTCGGGCACCAGAGGCCGCAGGACGGCAGGCTCCATGGCGAAGTGAGCGAACAGTGCATCGTTCCAGCTCTGCGAGAACAGCCACTGGGTGTCCGGCGGCAGCCAGGGCCGGTGCTCCACCGAGTAGAGCAGGCTGCCCGCCGTCACGAATTGAGTCTCGAACTCCGGCTCCACTTGTTGGCTCCAGATTCTTTGCTGCAGAACGCTCACCCTGTTAAAAGCCTAGCCCAATTCCCCGGTGCGCAGCACAGGAATTCCTCCACTGCCTCCATTCTTATTGGATTCGCGGTGGCAGGCGTTCCGGGAATCGCGCCGAATCCGAGTTGGCAATCGGGCGGCTTTGCGTCAAAATCAAGCGCATGACCGTTCCCGCCTTCGCCACGCCTTCCACGCTCCGAGCCTGTCTCCGCCGAAACCCAGGTTTATTGCATCCACGGAGCCGACCCGGAGGTGCAGGCCTATGCCATGGCCAAGTACTCCCGCTCGGCGCTCTCGATGAAGGAATCGCTGGCCGAGCTCAACGAGCAGCAGGCGGAGAAGTTTCTCAACACCTTCTACTTCCAGTACGGCCATCGCTCTATCGCCGATCTGGCGCACGTTGCCATGGCCATCGAGCGGCTCTCCCTGCTGGCCGCCACCGTGGTGGTCGATGAAACCCGCTGGGACGGCCAGGAGCGCTCCACCCGCTACCAGGACTTTCGCAAAAGCGGCCATTACACGCCCGGATTCCACGAATCCGCTGAGCCCGGCTCTCTATGAGGAAACTATCGATTTCCTCTTCTCCGAGTACCGCAAGTTCAGCGAACTGAATTTCGAGTATCTGGTCGCTCAAACCCCCAAACCGCCGGAGATGGCGCAGGAGACCTACGACCGCACCCTGCGCGCCCGAGCCTTCGATATTTCCCGCTACCTGCTGCCGCTGGCCACCAACACCTCCCTGGGACAGATAGTGAACGCCCGTACCCTGGAGACGCAGGTCGCGCGTCTGCTCGGCAGCCCTTACGAGGAAGTGCGTCAGCTGGGCGAACGCATGAAGCAGGCCGCGCGCGGGCCCGCCTGGGATGTGAATGCCGACCAAGCGCCGCGCGCTGGTGGACGCCATCGCCGCAGCTCTCGACGAAAAAGACTCGGCCCTCGGCGAGCGCGCCCGCGCCGAACTCCTGCGCGAAACCCATGTCTCGCCCACGCTGGTCAAGCACGCCGAGCCCAGCGCCTACGAACTCGCCTCGCGCAAGGCGCTGGCGCAGGCCGAAGCCGAACTGATGCTCGGCCAGGAGATTGCTCCCGCGCCCGAGGTCGATCTGCTCGACGACGAGCCGCTGGAAATCGAGCTGGCCACCACGCTGCTCTACGAACATTCGCGCCACCCCTACCGCCAACTGCGCGAGGCGGTTGCCGCCCTCGGCTGCCGCCAGCGTGAGGAGATCATCGACCTCGGCATGCGCCATCGCGGACGCCACGACGAACTGCTGCGCGCCTTCTGCGCCGGGCAAAAGTTCCGCTTTGACATCCTCATGGACATCGGCGCCTATCGCGATCTGCACCGCCATCGCCGCTGCGTGCAGATCCACCAGGAGTACAGCTTCGCCCACGGCTTTGACACCCCGCGCGAAATTCGCGAAGCAGGCCACGCCCCGCTCTACGCCGCCGCCATGCAACGCGCTGCCGACGCCGGACGCCAGCTCGCCGACGCCCTCGCTGCCCGCGGAGAAGCCCCGCATCCCGCGCAATATCTGCTTCCGCTGGCCTACCGCAAACGCACGCTCTTCAAGATGGATTTTGCCGAAGCCGTCTACATCAGCGAGTTGCGCACCGGCGTCGGCGGCCACTGGAGCTACCGCAGCGTCGCCTACCAGATGTACGAACGCGTCGCCGAACGCCATCCCGCGCTGGCCAAGTACTTCCGCGTAACCGACATCCACGAGCCGGTGGACCTGCTGCAAAGGTGACCCAGGCGTGCGGGTGGTCCACATCCGCCGTCATTTGGCGAATTTGGGGACAGCTTGACCTTGCATCCTACGGGCTTATATTCTCCTTTTGTTTGCCCTTTGCTCTGTGCTATTCTCTCGGCAGCCGTCCGCATCATTCCGCTAAAATCATTGCAGCCCGCATCGCCACAAGGCGGCAGGCAAGGAGTGTTTCATGGCCGACGACCGGTCCCACGCAATTGATCTTGCGCTCTCGCAGATCGAAAAGCAGTTTGGCAAGGGTTCCATCATGCGCCTGGGCAGCAAGGGGCCCATCGTTCCCATCGCGGTGATCTCCACCGGCAGCATCTCCTTTGACGCCGCGCTCGGCGTGGGCGGAGTTCCCCGCGGCCGCGTCATCGAGGTCTTCGGTCCCGAGTCGTCCGGCAAAACCACCATCAGCCTGCAGATTATCGCCGAAGCCCAGAAGGCCGGCGGCATGGCGGCCTTTGTGGATGCCGAGCACGCCCTCGACCCGGCCTATGCCAAGCGCCTCGGCGTGGACGTGGACAACCTGCTGGTCTCGCAGCCCGACTACGGCGAGCAGGCTCTGGAAATCACCGAAGCCCTGGTCCGCTCCGGCGCCATCGACGTGCTGGTAGTGGACTCGGTCGCCGCGCTGGTTCCCAAGGCCGAACTCGAAGGCGAGATGGGCGATAGCCACATGGGCCTGCAGGCCCGCCTCATGTCGCAGGCCCTGCGCAAGCTCACCGGCACGGTCAGCAAGTCGCGCACCTGCCTCATCTTCATCAACCAGATTCGCGAAAAAATCGGCGTCATGTTCGGCAATCCGGAAACCACCACCGGCGGACGCGCCCTCAAGTTCTACTCCTCGGTGCGCATCGATATCCGCCGCATCGCCGCCATCAAGGACGGCGACCAGGTCGTGGGCTCGCGCACCAAGGTCAAGATCGTCAAGAACAAAACGGCGGCGCCGTTCCGCGAGGCGGAGTTCGACATCATGTACGGCGAAGGCATCTCGCGCGAAGGCGACATGCTCGACGTGGCCGTGGAGCGCAACATCGTCGAGAAGTCCGGCGCCTGGTACAGCTTTCAGGGAGAACGAATCGGCCAAGGCCGCGAAAACACCAAGAACTTCCTCAAGGAAAACAAGGACGTCGCTGCCCGCATCGAGCAAGCGGTGCGCGCAGCCTTGGGACTGGACCGCGCCGCTGCCGAGGCGCCTGCCGACCCGGCCCCGGTCTCGCCGAAGGAAGTGGCCGCAGCCAAGGCCGCCGTGCCCAAAAAGTAGCCCAGCTCGGGTGGCCCCACATTTGCGTCGTACTGTTCGACGCAAATGTGGGAAGCAACACCCTAAACGAAGCTGCTCCTGGTTTTGGCGTTTCGTTCCGCGATCATTCCTCAAATCCAGGCGGATGGTGCCCCAGGTTAGCGCCGATGCTTTTCGGCGCTAACCTGGAAGGAATGTCCTATCTAAAAGGGATTGCTATGATGGCTTTCAGCTATCATTTCCCCCACTGATGCCACTGCGTCCCGACCATCGCGCCCCGCTCACGCCCCACGCCATCGCCCGCCTCGCCCCGCTGCCGCGCTCCTTCTATGTCCCCGATCCGCTCACCGTCGCCCGCGAACTCCTCGGCAAATTGTTGATCCGCCTTGTGACGGAGGATGTTTCAGCCCCGGTCGCGCGGACGCGAGTCCTTGCCGGCCGCATTGTCGAAAGCGAAGCCTATCTCGGGGCCGACGACCCGGGCGCCCACGCCTATCGCGGACTCACTCCGCGCAACGCCGTCCTGTTCGGCCCTCCCGGCCACGCCTACGTCTACTTCATCTACGGAAACCACTACTGCACCAACGTCAGTTGCCAGCCAGCCGGCGTCCCCGGCGGCGTCCTCCTCCGCGCCCTGGAACCCGTCTGCGGAATCCCCGCCATGGCCGCCCTGCGCGGCCTCACCCTCCCGCCACAAACGAGTGATGCCAACGAATCAGCCAGGCAGCACTCAGCCAAGCCCAGCTGCGCCGCCTCACCTCCGGCCCGGGACGCCTCTCCGCCGCGCTTGGCATCACCCGTCCCCTTCACAACGGCTGCGACCTCTGCTCCCGCTCCAGCGGCCTCTACATCGCCGCCGACCCTGGCGCTGCCGCCGCCGAAATCTCCACCACCCCCCGCATCAACGTCACCCGCGCCCCGCACGACGAATGGCGCTTCGTGCTCACCGGCAATCCCTTCGTCTCTGGAAAACGCTTTGGTTAACCCTCGCGTAAGGGAATTTATACTCGAAGCATGAAGATTGCTACGGTGGGTTCGACGGCGCAGACGGAGGCACGGCTGGGGCGGGCGCTGGTAGCGCTGCAGCGAGCGGGCGGTGTCATGAGTTCCGCGGAGTGGGGAGCGGCGGCCGACGCGAAGGCGGGCGATGCCTGGAAGCTGGCCGGCGGGTTGCGTGCGCTGGGCGTGGGGGTGGAGGGTTCGGCTGCGGAAGGTTGGCGGCTGGCAGGCGAGCCCGACGTGGCGCTGTCGGAGGTGCTGGAGCCAAAGATTGCAGGGACGATTTTTGCCGGAGGGGTGCATCACTTCGCCAGCATCGGCTCGACCAATGTGGCGGCGATGCAGGCCGGGGCGCAGCGGTGGGCGGAGAGCGTGGAGGACGACGCTGCCAAGGGAAATACGGGGAGTCAACTACCCCGCCCAACCAAAGGAAGCTTGCACGGGGCACCCTCCAGTTCGCGATGCACTGAGCAGGGTGAGGTTTGGCTGGCAGAGGAGCAGACGGCGGGCAAGGGACGCGCGGGACACGGGTGGGAGTCGAATCCCAAGGATGGGATTTATCTCTCGGCGCTGCTGCGTCCGCGGCTGGCTCCGGCGGAGGTGATTATTTTGTCGTTGGCAGCGGGGCTGGCGGTGGTGGAAGCGGTGCACGAGGTTACAGGCCTGTGGAGCGATCTGCGCTGGCCCAACGATGTGATGCTGGGCGGGCGGAAGTTCTGCGGGATCTTGACCGAGCTGAACGCCGAGGTGACGCGGGTTCGTTACGTTGTGGTGGGGATGGGGCTGAATGTGAACAACGAGGAGTTTCCGCCGGAGCTGGAGGCGATTGCAACTTCGCTGCGGCGCGAGACCGGGCAGCAGATTTCGCGGGTGGAACTGGTGGCGGCCCTGCTGCGGGCGCTGGACCGCGAGCAGGCGGCGCTGGCCGACGGCGCGGCGGGCACGCAGGAAGCGGCGCGGGAGCGGATTCTGCGGCGCTTTGAGCAGCACTCGTCGTACTGCTGCGGCGCGGCGGTGACGGTGGAGGAAGACGGCGGATACGAGGGCGTGACGCGCGGACTGGATGAGCGGGGATTTCTGCGGGTGGAGACGGCGGACGGAATGCGCACGGTGCTGAGCGGGGGCGTGCGGAAGAGATAGCAGTGGGTAGGTCCAGACCACGCCGGGCCTCACAGATTCTTGCAGCGCTGCCGGCGCGCGGGTGCAGCTTACGATTCCAGAGCGGCCCATAAAATATAGACAACCTGGGAGCCGGTTGACGTATTCCACCTCCAAGACGGCGACAGCCGGTGTTTTCCCTTTCTTAGTCAGACCCCACTTGCAGTGAAGAGTGCTGAGCTAGCGGAGATAAAGGGAAAGGCGTTTCCCCCCATGCCGGTGTGTCTACTTTTCCACCAGAGATGAGTGGGAAAAATGCGGAGGTGAACATGGCAGTCTCTCAGTATCTTCGACCGGGAAGTCTCTTGGACTCCTTGACCAGTTGCTTCACTCAGGGTGCGGTGAAGGGCGCAAGTTCGCTGATCGGCGCCTCGGAATCGCCGGCCCGCACCGCACTGCATAGCGCCGCTCCCGCGGTGCTTGGCGCGATGACAGGGATGGTTTCGACCGACGAAGGCGCGAGGAGTCTTTTTTCGCCTGATTCAGGACGGCGGCTATCACGCCCTGGTGGATGAGACCGCAGCGCTGTTCAGCGGCGGCAGCATCACTGCAAGCATCACGAGCGCGGGAAGCCAGTTGACCGGCCGGTTGTTCGGAGAAAGGCTGACAGCGGTGACGGCAACGGTTGCCAAGGCCAGCGGCCTGAGCTTGGCGCAGGCAACTACGGTGCTCCACCTGGTGGCGCCGCTCGCGCTAGGCGTGGCAGAAAATGAGATCCTCTCCCGCAGGCTGGATGCGTCGGGTTTGCGCGCCCTGCTGCTGGAACAAAAGGGTGAATTCGAAGCCGCACTGCCGTCGAAGGGCCCTCAGATCATCGCGCCCAAGCCGGAAGCCGCATCGCAGAGACACGAGTCGGATCTGGAGGCAAACCTGGGAAAGTGGCTGGCGGTGTGGCTGATCGCCTTGCTGGCTTTTTGCGCGTTCCTGTGGATACGCAGCGGAACGCTGGAGGGTGGCTCGGGCACTGCCGGCAATCCCGCCGCGCAGGGGACGACCGCACCTGGGCAGTAGCGCGGCCATTGCACCCGGCCCCACATTTCCGATTCTTGAAATAGACGCAGCATAGTCCACGTCGAGGCCGCACCATCCCTATTTCCTGATTGGCTGCTTGGGAATACACTGGTATGTCTGGCGGGGCTGGTAGCTTGCGGCAGGTGCCTGCGTGCGGCCGGTTCTGTCATTACGGGTGGTGCGGCGGGGTGGCCGCGCGGCCTGAAAAATCTCACACTCAAGGCGATCTATGAATACGTTTGGCAGCCGTTCCTCGCTTCGCGTTGGCAGCAAGCAGTATGACTTCTTCCGCATTTCCTCTCTGGATCAACATGGGTTCAAAACCGCGCGGCTGCCGTTTTCGCTGCGCATTCTGCTGGAGAATCTGCTGCGCCGCGAAGATGGCTCGACGGTGACGGCGGAGATGATTCGCGCGCTGGCCAGCGTGGACGGCGCAGACCAAGAGCGCAGAAGAGATTTCGTTTATGCCGAGCCGGGTGCTGCTGCAGGATTTCACCGGGGTTCCGGCGGTGGTGGATCTGGCGGCGATGCGCGATGCGATGGCGCGGCTGGGCGGCGATGCGAGAAGATCAATCCGCTGCAACCGGCCGAACTGGTGATCGACCACTCGGTGCAGGTGGATGAGTTCGGCACGCCGCAGGCATTTGATTTGAACGCGGCGCTGGAGTTCCAGCGCAACAAGGAGCGCTATGCGTTTTTGAAGTGGGGACAGGGCGCGCTGAAGAATTTTGCGATTGTGCCGCCCGACACGGGGATCGTGCACCAGATCAACATGCGAGTATCTGGCGCGGGTGGTGTTTGTGCTGGAGCAGGCGGGCAAGAATCCGGTGGCGTATCCGGACACGCTGGTGGGGACCGACTCGCACACCACGATGGTGAACGGGCTGGGCGTGCTGGGCTGGGGCGTGGGCGGAATCGAGGCCGAGGCGGCGATGCTGGGACAGGCGGCTTCGATGCTGATTCCGCAGGTGGTGGGGGTGCGCTTTACCGGCAAGCTGCGCGAGGGCTCGACCGCAACCGACCTGGTGCTGACGGTGACCGAGGCGCTGCGCAAAAAGGGCGTGGTGGGCAAGTTTGTGGAGTACTTTGGTCCGAGCCTGGGGACGCTGACGGCTGGCCGACCGCACGACGATTGCCAACATGGCTCCCGAGTACGGCGCGACCTGCGGCATCTTCCCGGTGGACGAGGAGACGCTGCGCTATTTGAAGCTGACGGGACGGAGCGAAGAGCAGATTGCGCTGGTGGAGGCCTACTACAAAGAGCAGGGGCTGTTCCACACGGCGCATTCGCCGGAGGCCGAGTACACGGACGTGCTGCACGTCGACCTGAGCAAGATTGAGCCGTCGATTGCGGGGCCGAAGCGTCCGCAGGACCGGGTGGAGCTGGGGCGGGCGGCGGCTTCGTTCGCCGAGGCGCTGCCTTCGCTGCTGAAGCCGGGACGCCAAGTCCGCGAGCCACGGTTCCGGCGGGGCGCGCGGACCGCGACTCGAAGGACTACAGCACGGCGCTGCACCATGGCAGCGTGGTGATTGCGGCGATCACCAGCTGCACGAATACTTCGAATCCGTATGTGCTGGTGGCGGCCGGACTGCTGGCGAAGAAGGCGGTGGAAAAGGGATTGAAGCGTCCGGCGTGGGTGAAGACCTCGCTGGCGCCGGGATCGAAGGTGGTGACCGAGTATCTGCAGAAGCCGCGGGATTGCAGAGCGTATCTGGACCAGCTTGGCTTCAACCTTGTGGGCTATGGCTGCACGACGTGCATTGGCAACTCGGGACCGCTGCCGCAGGCGGTGAGCGACGTGGTGGCGCGCAGGACCTGGTGGTGGCCAGCGTGCTTTCGGGGAACCGGAACTTTGAAGGACGCATCAACTCCGGAGATGCGCGCGAACTACCTGATGTCTCCGCCGCTGGTGGTGGCCTTTGCGCTGGCGGGCGAGATGATCGATATGCACAACGACCCGATCGGCAACAGGCTCGAAGGGGCCGGTGTATTTGAAGGACATTTGGCCGACGCAGAAGGAAGTGGATGAGGTGGTGGAGCGGGTGATCACCTCGGAGATGTTCCGCGACGAGCTATGCCAGTGTGCTGGAAGGCGATGCGCGCTGGCAGGGGCTGCAGGTTCCCGACGGGCGACACCTATGCGTGGGACGCGAAGTCCACCTACATTCAGAACCCTCCGTACTTCGAGGGGATGACGGCGGAGCCGAAGCCGGTGGCAGGCGATCAAGGGTGCGCGGGTGCTGGCGGTGTTGGGACATTCGATGACGACCGACCATATTTCTCCGGCGGGCAATATCAAGAAGGACAGCCCGGCGGGCAAGTATCTGATCGAGCACGGAGTGCAGCCGGTGGACTTCAACTCCTACGGCTCGCGGCGCGGCAACCACGAGGTGATGATGCGCGGAACCTTTGCCAATACGCGCATCCGCAACAAGCTGGTGCCGCAGATCGAGGGCGGATACACCAAGCTGATTCCGGGCGGCAAGGAGATGACGATCTACGACGCGGCGATGGAGTATCGCAAGCAGGGCGTGCCGGTGATCGTAATTGCGGGCAAGGAGTACGGCTCGGGTTCGTCGCGCGACTGGGCGGCCAAGGGCCCGCTGCTGCTGGGCGTGCGTGCGGTGATCGCCGAGAGCTTTGAGCGCATCCATCGCTCGAACCTGGTGGGGATGGGAATTCTGCCGCTGCAGTTTTTGCCGGAGCAGAACCCGGAGACCCTCGGGATCACCGGCGAGGAGAGCTACGAGATCGTAGGGCTGGAAGCGGCGCTGAAGGACTTCGCTCCGGGCAAGACGGTGGAGGTGAAGGCCACCGCTGCGGATGGCTCGGTGAAGACGTTCAAGGCAACACTGCGGATCGATACTCCGCAGGAGGTGCTGTATTACCAGCACGGCGGGATTCTGCAGTATGTGATTCGGCAGTTGCTGAAAAAGTAGGAACAGGTTTCAAGGTTGCAAGGTTTCAAAGTTAAGGCGAGAGGCGCGGATGACGAGTCCGCGCCTTTTTGCTATTAGTGCGCGAGACGCTTCTGAATCGCGAGGCCGAGTTCGATGCCGGCCTGCTCGGAGAGCGCCTGGAACTGAGGCATGGCGAAGAGTCGTGGCGCGAGCTCGGGCTGGGCTGCACTGGCCTGCGTGGCGTTGGTTGGCATGGCGTTGCTTCGTACTGCGCTGGTTCGTGTAACCTTGGCGCCCGCCAGGAGGATGGAGCGCAGCGTGGGCATTTGCGTGTCGTCCACGCTTTGGGTGATGAGCAGCAGGTTGCCGGGCCAGAGTTCGGCGTGGACCGGGCCTTCGCTGGTTAATGCGTGCTCCTCCCAGAGCGGGCCGGCGCATTTCGTTTCTGCGCAGTTCTGTTCATCAGGCGTGCTCATGGAAAGGCGTTTGGCGATTCCCTGGAGATAGATGTGGCCGAAGCGTTCGGCGGCCTGCTGCGTCTTCCAACGCGAGAGGTACACCAGCGCCACATCGGAGGTTTGCAGCTTGGCATCGGCCGCAAGAGCGCTGCGTCGCACGGCCACATAGGAGCCGCCATCCCACTTGCGCGCAACGGTGTAGATGTCATTCTCGCGGCCGAATTCCTCGGACATGATCTGCACGTCGAGTTCACCGACGGTACCGGAATCGCAGGCTTGGTAGGCTGCGCCGAAAACGGGAGCCAGGTCGCCGATCTTCACCAGCGGAGCCGGCTCGTTTTTGAGGTACGCCTCAGGCTGCAGAATCTGGTGCGTGTTCAGCGGGGGGTGCTTGAAGGTTTCGCGAAAAGCCTCTTGGCGCCCGCCGTGGGCGAGCAGCTCCAACTCGAATTGCAGACCCTCGCGGTAGGGAAAGATCATGGTTTCGCGCAGCAGCCGGGGAGCATTGTGGATGATGACCGGCGGGTCGTAGCTAGCCTGTAGAGTATTTTCCGCAATCTGGCGCGCATCCGGCGAGTCGGCGAGATTGATGCCCAGGCCTTTGACTCGGTAGTCCAATCCCACCACGGTGGCCTGGCCCTCCATCACGGCGCGCCGTGCCAAGGATGACTCCGAGGAGTTATCGTCCTGCTGCATCTTCATCTGCGGAGGTGCCTGCTCCATTTGCGCGCGGAGTACGAAGCGCGTGAGATTAAAATTCTGATCCTGCAGGGCGTGGGTCAGCTCATGGGCCATCACCATCTTCTGTTCATCCGGGGCGATCCAGTTGAGCAGGTACATGGTTTTGTCGTTGAAGGCGTAGAAGCCGGCAATTCCATTGAGAACCAGATCGCCCATCGCCGTGTTGAGATCGAAGCTGGCGGGCAACATGCCGAATTTCTGCAGCACGACGGTGGTCTGGTCGATGCGCCGTTGCTGGGCCTCATCGGCGCTCCGGCTCCGGAAATACTTTTCGGCTTCGGCTCGGCCGATGAGCTGGCGCTTGACCGGCGCCAGTTTGGGCAGTCCACTGTCCTGGCTGGAAAACTGGGTGATGGTGTCCACCTCTTTGAAAAGGTGCTGCCCGTCTTCCGTGGAGATCAGCACCTGGGATTGCTTCTGGTTTTGAATTCGGCGGGCATAGTCGCCGAGGCTCTCCTCCTGCGCGCGGGCGGTTACGGCCAGCGCCATCAGCAGGAGAACGGCTGCCACCAAGCCGCAACAGGGTTTGCCTGCACGGAGAAGTTTGCGGGATGGAGTGCTCACGGCCGGCTCCTGAGTTGAATTGAGGGTGCAGCGTTCGTACGGGACCCAAGACTCCGCACGAAGTCCGTCACGGGCGCAAGCGGGCCCCGTGCCTCCAGAGTAGCTTGCCGGACAGGAATCGAAGGGAAATACTCGCCAGGCAGATACACCAAAGGCACCATGCGTCGTATGACGATGGTGCCCTGGGTGGTGCAGGAAGCGAAATTGTGGAGTTAGATGCCCTCTCCGGTGAAGTCCTCTTCGACCGGGTGGTCTTCTTCGACGCTGTAGACATCATAGGGCTGGCTGGTGAGGTGACGCTTGCGCAGCTCGTGACCCGCCCAGTAGCCGACGCCGATAGCTCCCACGATGCCGATCGCGGTGGTGATGGTGATGGCCGGATGCTCGGCGATGGGCTTGGCCATGCGGCCGCCGCGCAGCACAACGCGGCCGGGGATACCGAGCTCGCCGCGGAAGTTCATTACGGCGTCATAGCCACCGCGCTCGATGGCGCGATAAGCGTTGAGGAAAGTTTTGAGCGGGGGCGCGATGGCGTCCTCGCCGCCGTGGACGATGGCGTGCTCGAGGCCATCCTCCTTCTGGCGCTCCAGCAGCTCTTCGAGGGCGGCGCCGAGCGAGGGGCCGTGGCTGGCCAGCGAGCGGTAAGCGATGCGTCCGTCTTTGTCGATGAGGAACGAGGCGTTGGGCAGAGCCCCGTATTTGCGATGGACCTCGCCGCCCAACTCGTCGATGAGGATGGGGAACTCGATCTGCTCCTGCTCGCGCAGCAGCTGGGCGGCGCGCCTCTTGTCATCCATGGAGTGGTGCGGGGGCAGGTCGGCTCCGGGATGGGCTTCGCGCACATAGAGGAAGAGGAACTGGACATCGGAGCCGGAAAACTCAGAGGCCAGCGAGCGCAGGCCGCCGATGGATGCCGCCGTCTGCGGGCAGGTGGCCGAGCCGAAGGTGAGGACGACGTTGCACGCGCCTTTGAAGTCGGCGAGCTTGACGGTTTCGCCGGATAGCGACTTAAGGGCAAAGCTGGGCGCTTCATCACCGGGCTCGGGTGCGCGGAACCAACGGTCGGAGGGATGTCCCTGCTGCATTTCACGGCGGAAGCGGTCGTAGTTATAGCGGGTAAATCCGAACATGAAGATACCTCCGATGGGGCGGCGAAAGCCCGCGCAAGAATAATAACGGTTTGCGAATGTGTGTGCGAGTAAGGCGTTCGCTATCAAGGTGAGATGCTGTGGCGAAATGGAACGTTGACCGGATCAGGCAGTCGCGGGCCGGCTACACCATTTCGCCAGCGCGGATGCAGCGGGCGTGATGGTTGGGGGCGATCTCGATGAGCGCGGGCATGGCGGCCCGACAGGCGGGGATGCAGAGCGGGCAGCGCGGGGCGAAGGAGCATCCGGGGGGGAGGGTTGCGGGCGAGGGGACGGAGCCTTCGATGGCCGAGAGCGGCTGCTGACGGCTGGTTCTGAGGGTGGGGATGGAGGCGAGCAGTCCGCGGGTGTAGGGATGCGAGGGGCGGGCGAAGATGTCGGAGACGTTACCGCTTTCGACGATTCTTCCGGCATACATGACGGCGACGCGGTGGCTGACGCGCCGGACCACGGCGAGGTCGTGCGAGACGAAGAGCATGGCCAGCGAGAGGCGCTGGCGCAGTTCAGCGAGCAGCGCGAGGATCTGCGCCTGCACGGTGACATCGAGCGCGGTAGTGGGCTCGTCGGCAATGAGCAGCGCGGGGCGGTTGACGATGGCCATGGCGATCATGACGCGCTGGCGCTGGCCTCCGGAGAGCTGATGGGGATAGTCACGCCAGCGGCGCTCGGGCGAGGGGATGGCGACTTCGCGGAGAGCTTGGATGGCGCGCTCGCGGGCCTGGGCGCGGGTGAGGTGTGCAGGTACGGATAACGCTTCGCTGCCCGTGACAGGCGCATGGGCATGCGCCTGTGCGGCCTCAGCGATTTGGTCGCCGATGCGCATCACGGGATTGAGTGCGGTCATCGGCTCCTGAAAGATCATGGCCATGCGGCGGCCGCGCAGGGATTGCAGTTCGCTAGCCCGGGCGGAGGCGAGATTGCGTCCCTCGAACAGCACCCCGCCGGAGAGCCGCGCCTGCGGCGGCAGAAGACCCATGATGGCCAGGGCGGTCACGCTTTTGCCGGAGCCGGATTCGCCGACCAGGGCGAGGGTTTCGCCGGGGGCGACGGAGAGCGAGATCTCGCGCACCGCCGCCACGGGGCCGCGCGCGGAGGGGAACTCAATGGTGAGGTTTTGCAACTCCAGGAGCACGAGAGGTATTGGAACACAGATGGGGCGCGGCGGGCACAGGTGCAGCTTATCCGTCACCTGCCTTTATGGCTTGCGCACAAGCTGCGCAGCCAGTTCCTTCTGCAGCTGCGCAAGGTCCACCAGGCCGAGATGCTTCGCAACGATCTTGCCGTTACGGGCGATCACGATGTTGGCGGGCAGGCCGAGGATTCCGCCGTAGCGGGACGCCAGCTCCTGGGTCCCGAGCACCACCGGGTAGTTGATGCCGAGTTCGCGGCTGAACTCTGCGACGGGGCGCGTATCGTCATCCATGGAGACGCCGATAACCTGCAGTCCCTGGTTGCTGTACTTCGATTGCCACTCGACGAAGTGGGGAATTTCGTCGCGGCAAGGTGAGCACCAGGTGGCAAAGAAATCGAGCAGCACGACTTTGCCTGCGTAATCGGAGAGGCGCAGCCGAGCACCGTCCGGCTGCTTCAGGCTGAAATCAGGGGCGGACGAAAGTGCTCCTGCCGATGCGGGATGGCGCGAAGGATGCCGCAACGTTATGTCCAACACCGCGCCAACCGTCAAGATCGCCGTCGCCAGCAGGAGCATGCGTGCGCCCGCCCCGCGGCTCATCGGTTGCCGGAGTCAACCGGATAGCCTTTCTCCGCCCAGTCGCTGCCAAAATTATTGGCGATGTAAAGCGCCTTGGCGTTTTTAAAACCGATCCGGCGAAGCTCGGTGATCGCTGGATTGATATTGGGGCAGCGCGTCCAGGGACAGCATCCGCAATAGACCACGATGAAGGTGCTGCGCGGCAGTGGCTCCACGCGCGCGCGCAGCCTCCCCAGGTCATCGGGGTTCGATGCGGGGCCGATGTACTCGGCACCGTGAATGTGCGACTGCGTGTAGATCATCTGCGGGCCGACGTTGAGGATGAGAGGCTTGGCTTTGCCGGACCGGAGGATCTTGACGAGCTCTTCCGGTTGGATCAGCTGAGACTGGGGCAGAGCGGTGGCGCTTTGCGCCGATAATGCCGCTGGCAGGGCCGCTACGATGAGACAGCAGAGACCCCAGAGGATTCTTTGGCGAAGGAGGTGAGACGTCACGGAGTGCCTTCCCTAAGCTGAAAAATTTAAGGAATGATTCGCCCGAATTGTACTGCGGGCGTTGGGGTTTGCAAGAGCAAAGCTGGAGCGGTGCGGTGGATGGGTTGGTTCACTCGGCCAGTACACGCTGATAGGTTGCGTCGTCGACCGTGACGAATTGAACCAGCGGGAGCGGACCTTGCAGTTTGGCGATGATATCGGCAGCGAAGGGTGCGGGTAGTTTTTCGAGCTCGTGTAAAAGGCGCGCTTCGGGTACGCCATGGAAACCCTTGCGGACAGAATCGTTGTTGGCGTCGACAAATCCGAAGTTATAGAAGCCGGGCGAGGGGGATACGATCGCGACTCGAATCGTGGGCATGAGGAGTTAGATGACGGGTGGAAGCGGCGCGACGCCGTGAGAGGAGAAAGTGCAGAACGGGAAATGATGGAGCCACCCGCGATGACTATTATTTTGTTGGTGCGGGCTCGCCTTGGACGGCGTCGTGGGCGGGCTGGGCCACGAGTTTGCGCAAGAAGCTGGGCGGGATGGTGGCGGTGATTTCGGCGCGGTTGTCCTTCTGGCTGACCTTGATGGAGTCAAACACGGCTTTTACGTCGGCGTCGCCGGCGCCCGAGGCGGTGCTGGCCTGGATGCCGCGGAAGACGGCGAGGAAGGTCGAGGTCTGCTCGGTGAACTGGCGGGCGGCCTGCTCGCTCTGGGTATAGAAGTCGGCGCGGGCATGGATGGTGGTCAGCATGCGCAGCGAGACCACGACATCGCAGTCGCCGGGGAGTCCGACATCGATGCCGCCAGGCAGGGTAAACGAGGATGTGGAGTTGGGCCAGTTCGACGAGGCGGGCAGGCGCGCGATGGCCCAGAGCAGGCTGCCCAGCGGAATCTTGCGGTAGTATTCGCGCACCAGCGACGGGCCTCCGAAGGGAAGGGCAACTTTTTTGAAGCGGTCAATGATGCCGTGGATGACGCCGGGGTCGTCCACGTTGGAGATAGCCACGGTGTCGATGGCCAGCAGGGCGATGCGCAGGGTGCGGTTTTCGATGGGGAAGGAAAAGACATCGACGCCGCGATAGGCTTCCATCGAGCGGGCATGCTGGTGCAGATACTGCGGAAGCTTGGTGGGATCGTAGTGGCCGACCAGGACTTCGGTATATCGGGTATCGCTGCGCGCGGCCCCGTGCGCCGATGCTTTGGGAGGGCCGCGATGCACGGCCATGGCGGCCTCGTCGAGATCACGCTCGAAGGAGAAGCCGGTTTCGCGCACGAATTCCTCGTAGCCGGGAGCGAGCTGGGGCAGCGGCTGATCGAAGGCGGTGAGGTTGCGCACCGTGGCGAGGTCCACGTAGATCACGGCATCGGCTTCAGGGAGCAGGCGGGCGGGCTCGGGCGCGGCCTGCTTGCGCAGCACCACCACGATGCCGACGGCGGCGACAAACAGCAAAACGCAGATCGAAATGATGACGAGCTGGCGGCGGGCTTTCATGGAAGGCGGATCAGTCCAATGCAGGTCAGCGTCAGGTACGGGGCACCCGGCGGATTTGCGGCTGCGGGCGCTTGGTGGCTACTCGAAATGTTTGCTAAAATCATACGTGGTGCCGAATGATAGCATCCGGTGGGGCTTCGAGTCCTGCGGGGCGGCACCGGGCGCCGGTACGGGGAAGCGAGTTGGGCGAGGCGTTGTACGTGACCTTGCAAGTGGCATTGTCATGAGACAAGCCGGCGTGCTATCTTCGCTTTGGAGTCCCAGACGCCGGTTCAGTTTCCGAAGCGCAGCCGGTGCGGTATGGCCGATGGCGGCTTTGGTGGGCTGGCGTAGCTCAGCTGGTAGAGCATCTGATTTGTAATCAGAGGGTCGGGGGTTCAAATCCCTTCGCCAGCTCCAAGTTTGGTGGTTTGGTTTCGTGGCGCGCGGCGGTTGCGCGATGAGACAAGATCCAAGTGCGGTTTTCTTTCCGAGAGAAGCGCTCTCCCAAAGGATCTATTTCCTGGAACGACGGCGATTGCCGTCTATGGCGGAGCGCGGTCTTTGGGAAATCCGCGGCGGGCTCAAGCGCCCGTGAAGGGTCTTTGAAAGTTTGCCCGGAGAAGTTTGCGCGGGACGATTGCGCAACGTCACGCGATTCGTCGTTGTGCGTTGCGGTGTAATCCGCCGATAAGTTCACGCACAGGTGGGTGAGTGGTTAAAACCAACAGACTGTAAATCTGTCGGCCTTAGGTCTACGGAGGTTCGAATCCTCCCCTGTGCACCATTTTTGCAAGATGTGCGTTGCCCGCCGTTTTGGGTTGACCAGTTTTGGGTTAACCGGAAGAAGTGGCGCGGCCTTCGCAGGCGGGATTTAAGCAGTGACGGCGAGAGACAAGCGGTTTTGGATCGCCATGGGCGCCTTTGTTGGATTGGGCGTGCTGGAATGGGTGACGTTGAGCTCGGATACGATCCGGGTGGTTAACGGCCCCAACGGCGAACCGCTGCTGGACATCAGCTGGCGCGGCGCGGCGCTGGTGGTGTTGGCGCTGTTTGCATTCCGTAGCTGGATTCATCGCAAGCGCGAGGAAGTGGAAGAGCGCGGGCGTTCCGGGCAGCAGTGAGTGACGAGCGGGCGGGAGTAACTCAGTGGTAGAGTCTCAGCCTTCCAAGCTGTTGGTCGCGGGTTCGATTCCCGTCTCCCGCTCCATAAAGTTTCGCAGGTCGTATATACTGCAGTTGTAGATGCTGATGTAGCTCAGTTGGTAGAGCACTCCCTTGGTAAGGGAGAGGTCATCGGTTCAATCCCGATCATCAGCTCCATTTTTCAGCCAGGCCGAGCCGGTCCCGCGGCCCTCCCTTGCGGAGGGCTGTTGTGGGTTCGGTGGCTGAACCGGGTCTGCGCGGGAAGTACGTGAAAATCCACCGTAACTACTAGGGCGAAGAGCAATGGCGAAAGAGAAATTTGACCGCAGCAAGCCGCACGTGAACGTTGGGACGATCGGGCACATCGATCATGGCAAGACGACGCTGACAGCGGCGATCACGAAGGTGCTGGCAAAGCACAATCCGAACATCAAATTCCGCTCGTTCGACTCGATCGACAATGCGCCGGAAGAGCGCGAGCGCGGCATTACGATTGCCACGGCGCACGTGGAGTATGAGACGGCCAACCGTCACTACGCCCACGTGGATTGCCCGGGCCACGCCGACTACATCAAGAACATGATCACCGGCGCGGCGCAGATGGACGGCGCCATTCTGGTGGTTGCGGCCACCGACGGTCCGATGCCGCAGACCAAGGAGCACGTGCTGCTGGCGCGCCAGGTGGGCGTTCCCTGCATCGTGGTGTTCCTGAACAAGTGCGATGCGGTGGAAGATCCGGAGCTGATCGACCTGGTGGAGATGGAAGTCCGCGAACTGCTGTCGAAATACAAGTTCCCGGGCGACGATCTGCCGGTGATTCGCGGCTCGGCCCTGGGCGCGCTGAACGGCGAGCCGCAGTGGGAAAAGAGCGTGGACGAGCTGATGGCCGCGGTGGATGCGTATGTTCCGCTGCCGGCGCGCGCCATCGACCAGCCGTTCCTGATGCCGATCGAAGACATCTTCTCGATCTCGGGCCGCGGCACGGTGGTGACGGGCCGTATCGAGCGCGGCAAGGTGAAGGTGGGCGAGGAAGTCGAGATTGTGGGCTTCCGCGACACGCGCAAGACGGTTGTGACCGGCGTGGAAATGTTCAAGAAGCAGTTGGACGAAGGCCTGGCGGGCGATAACGCCGGTCTGCTGCTGCGCGGCATCGGCAAAGATGACGTGGAGCGCGGCATGGTTCTGGCCAAGACGGGTTCGATCACGCCGCATACCAAGATCAAGGGCGAGGTCTACATTCTGTCCAAGGAAGAAGGCGGGCGTCATACGCCGTTCTTCAACGGCTACCGTCCGCAGTTCTACTTCCGGACGACGGACGTGACGGGTGTGGCCAAGCTGCCGGAAGGCGTCGAGATGGTGATGCCGGGCGACAACGTTGCGCTGGAGATCGAGCTGATTACTCCGGTGGCCATGGAAAAAGGCCTGCGCTTTGCCATCCGCGAAGGCGGCCGCACGGTGGGCGCCGGAACGATTACGGAAATTCTGTAAGAACGGAAACCCTCGGCGGGCGGCGATCCAAAGCCGCCCGCCGATATCCGGGCTCTGACCCGGACAAGGCCCGACGGAAAAACCATCGGGTAATCGAAAGGAATGGCATATGCCTCGCGAAATTGTTCAACTGCAGTGCACGGCGTGTAAGAATAAGAACTACTCGACGACCAAGAACCGCAAGACCACAACCGAGCGTCTCGAGTTCAGCAAGTTTTGCCGCAAGTGCCGCAAGCACACGGACCATCGGGAAGTGAAGTAGGCGCGATGGATGCGGGCCGGAGCCGGTCTGCAGGCGCGCCTCGCCGGCCCCGGCGGGAATTCGCGCAGCGTTGCCGGTGGCAATGCAGGGGCGTAGGCTCAACGGTAAACCGGCGGTCTCCAAAACCGTTTTTGGGGGTTCGAATCCCTCCGCCCCTGCCATGATTGACCGATGGCCTGAGTTTAGAACGGCGAGAGAAATTTGTAGGGCTTCGCGCAGAGTGACCAATCACTTTGCGGCGTGAGCGAAAGCAGGATGGGTATGGCGAAGGCAGCAATAGCGAGCGCAAGCGGCGACGAAAGCAGCTTCATCGGCCGGATCAAGGGCTTGCCGCAGACGATCAAGGGTTATTACGGCGAAGTCCGCAACGAGATGCGCAAGGTGACGTATCCGAACCGCAAGGAAGTGGAAGGGACGACGGTCGTGGTGATCATCTGCGTCTTTTTCTTCGGCGTCTACTTCTGGGTTGTGGACAGTCTTGTGCTCGGTCCCACGCTGGACCATATTTTTAAGTACTTCAGCACGCACTAGCGAGGGCCCGCCGCTCCGCCCTACATGGCCGGCGCGAAGGAAATTATGGAAGATATTGTAAAGCACGAGGGCAAGGGAGCCGACGAGACGCCGGAGATCGGCGCGCCCGCTACACCCGCCGCGCCGGAAACGCCGGAAACGCCGGAGACGGTCGGGAATCCGCGGATGAAGTGGTACATCATCCACGCCTACTCGGGGTTTGAGCGTAAGGTGCGGGAGTCGCTGGAGTCGCGCATTCGCGCCTTCGGGCTGGAGGACCGCATGGGCCGGGTCCTGATTCCCACCGAGACCGTCACCGAGATCCGCAACAATAAGAAGTACACCCGCGAGAGCATGTTCTATCCCGGCTATGTTCTGATCGAGATGGACATGGATGACGAAGTCTGGCACATGGTGAAATCGACGCCGCGGGTCACCGGCTTTGTGGGCACCGGCCAGCAGCCGACGCCGCTCTCCGACGAGGAAGTCAAACAGATCGTCTATCGCGTGGCCGACAGCAAGGAAAAGCCAAAGCTCAAGATCAAGTACGAAAAGAACGAGACGGTGCGCATCATCGAAGGCCCGTTTGCCACCTTTACCGGCGTGGTGGACGAAGTCAACGAGGATCGCGAGACGTTGAAGGTGATGGTCACCATCTTCGGACGCTCGACTCCGGTGGAACTGGAGTTTGGGCAGGTGGAGAAGGTTTTAAGCTAACGAAGTATATTCAGCGTGCGCCGAGAGTAGCGCCGGGCCGAAAATCCTAGACCCAGAGCGGCGCAGGCATAAGGAAGGTTAAAGACATGGCAAAGAAAGTCACAGGATCTGTCAAGCTACAGGTTATAGCGGGGAAAGCAACTCCGGCTCCTCCCATTGGTCCGGCGCTCGGTCAGGCGCAGGTCAACATCATGGAGTTCTGCAAGCAGTTCAACGCGCGAACGCAGAACAAGGAGCTGGAAGGGCTGGTCATTCCGGTGGTCATCACCGTGTTCAGCGACCGCACGTTCACCTTCATCACCAAGACGCCGCCGGTGGCGGTGCTGCTGAAAAAGACCGCGGGCATCGCCAAGGGTTCGGGCACTCCAAACAAAGACAAAGTTGGCAAGGTGACCGAAAAGCAAGTGTTGGAGATCGCCAAGCAGAAGATGCCGGATCTGAACGCCGCCTCGCTGGAAGCCGCAGTGAAAAGCGTCAAGGGCACCGCGCGCTCGATGGGCTTGGATGTGATCGCGTAATAGGATTAGAATAGAACTTTCCGGGCTCTCGGCTCGGATGCAGTAGTTGTAGTTTCCCGTGGACCCCACAGGTCCCCGGTCGCAGATACCACGGTTTCCAGCCCCGCCCGGTGCTTTATTTGATTAAGCAAGCGCCGGCCCGGGGGACTCGAAGAACGCCGGGCTTGGCAACTTGAAAGCCGCGGCGGGAGAGCCGGCAAGTTGGGGACGGTGGGAGACAGGAGTAGGAATGGCACAGAAATCAGGCAAGAATGTCGTGAAGGCGCGTGCCCAGGTAGAAGCGCGTCCGTACACGCTCGAAGACGCAGTCGTCCTTTTGCAGAAGATCAAGTTCGCCAAGTTCGATGAGACGGTGGACGTGACCCTGCGCCTGGGGGTTGACCCCAAGCACGCCGACCAGATGGTTCGCGGCACCGTGGTTCTGCCGCATGGATTGGGCAAAAAGAAGATCGTCCTGGTGCTGGCCAGCGGCGAAAAGCTGCGGGAGGCCGAAGCCGCCGGCGCCGACATCTTTGGCGGCGAAGAACTGGTGGAGAAGATTCAGAAGGAAAGCTGGACTGACTACGATGCCGTGATCGCTACCCCGGACATGATGCGTTCGGTGGGCCGGTTGGGCAAGGTGCTGGGCCCGCGCGGCCTGATGCCGAATCCCAAGACCGGTACGGTGACCCTGGATATCGCCAAGGCCGTGGCCGAAGTCAAGGCCGGCAAGGTCGAGTTCCGCACCGATAAGACCGCACTGGTGCACGTGCCGGTGGGCAAGATCTCGTTCACCTCCGACAAACTGGTGGACAATGCGCGCACGGTGATCAGCAGCGTGGTGAAAGCCAAGCCGGTGGCCGCCAAGGGCAAGTACATCAAGGGCTGCTACATCAGCTCCACCATGGGCCCCGGAGTTGCCATCGACACGGTGGCTCTGGAAGCGGCGTTGAAGGCGTAAGGAACTCCGGGAGTGTGAGTGGCCGCGAGGCCGCCGGCGGGCGTTTCCGCCAAGCCAACGATTTGACTTATCAAGATTAAGAAGGAAACGGCAATGGCTGTTACCAAGGCAAAGAAGATCTCGCAAGTAGAAATGCTCAGCCAGGAATTGCAGGGCGTGAGCAATGGATTCATCGCCGAATACGGTAAGCTGACGGTGGCGCAGGACGACGAGCTTCGCAAGTCGATCCGCGGCGCGGGCGCCAAGTACCGGGTGGTGAAGAACACTCTGGCCAAGCGGGCGACCGCGGGCACGGCCTTTGAGGATGCGGCCAAGGCGTTGAAGGGCCGCAGTTCGATCGCCTACACCCAGGGAGACATTGTCGCCCTGGCCAAGGCATTGACCAAGTACGCCAAGGATCATCCCGAGCTGAGCTTTAAGGCTGGCGTGGTGGAAGGCAAGACCGTCGATGTGAAGCAGATCGAGGTTCTGGCCAGCCTGCCCTCCAAGGACGAGCTGTACAGCAAGCTGCTGTTCCTGCTCAACGCTCCGGGCACCCGTCTGGCGACGGCTTTGGCCGGCGTGGGACGCAAAATGGCGGTGGTCATCGACCAGGGCGTCAAGGAAAACAAGTTCCAGGGCGGCGAAACGGCTTCGGCGTAACTGCCATCGCTCGGCTTTCGCTTCTCTCGTGATGTTGCGCTTTGCCCGAATGGCAGGGCGCGGAAAAAGTATTCAGGCGCTGGCGGGAAGTTGTTCCGGCCCGCGCCACACCGGGTGGCCGCCCGTTGTCGGTCCTCCGGTGGATTTACGGCTTGTGCTGCCGATTGCGCAAAGCCGGTTCGGTCCGCCGCCTTGTCTGGGGCAGCGGCAGGAGAGTCCCCCAGCTTCGAAAGTAGAGCTCCGGGACACGGGTCCAAGCAACGCAGGGATTGCGTGGTGGCCGCCCGGGTACTCCAGAACCGCGGTTTTGCCGGTGACAGCCGGAGCACAACGAATTTCGAACTTTAAATGGAGATAGGATCATGGCGGATTTGGCAGCTTTGAAGGAACAGATTGTCGGCTTGTCGCTTTTGGAAGCAGCACAGCTGGTAAAGGAACTGGAAGAAACCCTGGGCGTATCGGCTGCGGCCGCTGCTCCCGTGATGGTGGCGGGCGGCGGTGCAGCTGCGGCAGCTCCGGCGGCCGAAGTGCAGACCGAGTTCACGGTCATTCTGACCGCTGCCGGCGCCAACAAGATCAATGTCATCAAGGCCGTACGCGAAGTCACCAGCCTGGGCCTGAAGGAAGCCAAGGACCTGGTCGATGGCGCTCCCAAGCCGATCAAGGAAGGCGTTACCAAGGACGAGGCGGAGACGATCAAGAAGAAGTTCGTCGACGCGGGCGCCTCAGTCGAAGTCAAGTAGTTTTTCCGGCAGCCTGGACAGGCTGCTTAGGGGAGAGGCCGGGATGGATTCATCCCGGCACTTCTTCCTATTCCAGATTCTTTATCCTTTGGGTATCACTAGCTATTCCCCAACGCGACTCCTCTGGTATACAATCAAAAGATATCGGAACGCGTGCGGCCATGCTGTGTGCGCGGGCGTTAGGTTCAGGATTTGGCGCGTTGGAGCGGGCGCGCCGAAAGTTGATGTAGAAAGTCGATGTAGTTTAGAAGATGTAGCTTGGGAAGCGGAGCGGACATCCAATACTGTGATGTGCCGCGGAATTCCCGGCGGAAACATATACGGCCACATGCGGAGGTGGTCGTAGGCGAACGGCGGCAGCTACCGGCATCCTCCGGCTCCGGGATGCGGTGAGCTGAAGAACAGGCTCTAAGAACTGGCGCGGGAAACTTACAATTTGTGGACCGGTGGAATCCACTGGAAGCCCCAGCACGCGGGGCAAACGTGGCAGACGCTGTCATCGGCGCCCGAGGGGATTTTCGTCCTCCGGGGTTTTTCTGTCTTATCCCTGCCAGGGATTAAAGCAGCAGTCCAATGCGCATTGGCCGTGGCGGCAATTGCCGCAAAAGGCCGCGCCCCTTTACCGTCTCCGTTGCTTGGCGATTCCGCAGTTTTACATTTTTTGTAGTTCAGAACGCTCTGACGAAGTCTTTGCTATCCGGTTCGCGGCTGGATGGCGAAATGTTTTGTGTGGGCTGCCGTGCATCTTCCGGCATCTCCGGGTGCGGTTAAACAGCCGCACGCAATGCCTTCCCGGCGAACGCGGCGCCGGGGCCCGCAAACAGACGGGTGTGGCCACCCTGAGGAGTTCTAATGGCAGAGAAGAAAATCGCCAACCGTAAACGACTCGATTTTTCCAAGATTCCGGCGACCATCAAGATCCCTAACCTGATTGAAGTGCAGAAGCGCAGCTATGAGCGTTTTCTGCAGATGGACAAGCTGCCCAGCGAGCGCGACGATGCCGGGCTGCAGTCCGTCTTCCAGTCGGTCTTCCCCATCACCGATTTCCGCAATGTCTCGCAGCTGGAGTTCGTGGACTTCGCCATCGGCAACTGGGAGTGCAAGTGCGGCCACCTGAAGGGGCTGAACCACCTGCGCACCACCTGCCACAGCTGCGGATCGACCGTGGTCACCGACCCGTTCCATCCCAGCGAAGTGCTCTGCCTGCGCTGCGGCACTTACAACGCCAACACCCCGGACTTCTGCTCCAAGTGCGGCGATCCGGTCGGCATGCAGCTGAAGTATGACGTGCCCGAGTGCGAAGAGCGCGGCATGACGTTCAGCGCGCCGCTGAAGGTCACCATGCGGCTGACCATCTTCGACAAAGACGCCGAGACCGGCAACAAGACCATCCGCGACATCAAGGAGCAGGAAGTCTTCTTCGGCGACATTCCGCTGATGACCGAGAACGGAACGTTCATCATCAATGGCACCGAGCGCGTGATTGTTTCGCAGCTGCACCGCTCGCCCGGCGTCTTCTTTGAGACGGCCAACAACCGCACCTACTACCTGGGCAAGATCATTCCCTACCGCGGCTCGTGGGTGGAGTTCGAGTACGACCAGAAGAACGTGCTGTATGTGCGCATCGACCGCAAGCGCAAGTTCCTGGGCACGATCTTCCTGCGCGCCCTGGGGCTGCGCACCGACGAAGAGATTCTGCGCACCTTCTACACCGTGGACAAGATTGCGCTGCGCGACAAGCGGCTGTTCTGGACCATCGACGCCGAACGTCCCACCAACCTGCTGGGCATGAAGCTCTCGCATGGCGCCAAGAACAAGGCGGGCGAAGAGATTGCACACTCTGGACGCAAGCTGACAGGAAGCGTTCTGAAGAGTCTCCATGCCAACCACATCTCCGAGGTGGAAATCGATCTGGCCGATCTGGAAGGCGCCTTCACGGCCGCCGACGTGATCGACACCAGCACCGGCGAAGTGCTGCTGGAGGCCAACAATGAGCTGACGGCCGACAAGCTTTCGAAGATGCTCGACGCCGGCGTGGCCGAGATTCACCTGTTCTTCCCGGAGCGCGACGATGTGGGCACGGTCATCACCGGCACCCTGCGCCGCGATTCGGTAAAGACCCCGCAGGAAGCGCTGATTGAAATCTACCGCAAGCTGCGGCCGGGCGACCCGCCAACCTTGGACACGGCGACTGCGCTCTTCCATGGCATGTTCTTCGATGCACGGAAGTACGATTTTTCCGCCGTGGGACGTTTGAAGTTCAACATCAAACTGTTCGACAACGAGAATGCCACCGACCGCAAACTGCGCACCCTGGAGCCGGACGATTTCTACGCCACCATCCGCTACCTGCTCAAGCTGCGCAAGAACATCGGATCGGTAGACGACATCGATCACCTGGGCAACCGCCGCGTGCGCGCGGTGGGCGAGTTGATGGAGAACCAATTCCGCATCGGCTTGGTACGCATGGAACGCGCCATCAAGGAAAAGATGAGCGTCTACCAGGAGATGTCGACGGCGATGCCGCACGACTTGGTGAACGCCAAGCCGGTTATGGCCGCCATCCGCGAATTCTTCGGCTCCTCGCAGCTGTCGCAGTTCATGGACCAGACCAACCCGCTGTCGGAGATCACCCACAAGCGCCGTTTGTCGGCCCTTGGACCGGGCGGCCTTTCGCGCGAGCGCGCCGGCTTCGAAGTGCGCGACGTGCACCCCACGCACTATGGCCGCATCTGCCCAATCGAGACCCCGGAAGGCCCCAACATCGGCCTGATCTCTTCGCTGAGTTGCTATGCGCGCATCAACGACTACGGCTTCATCGAGTCGCCCTACCGCCGGGTGAAGGACGGCCGCGTGATCGATCACGTGACCGTGCTCAACGCGGGCGGCAGCCATTACAAGGTCGGCGAGCACCTGGAGAAGGATGAGCTGATCCGGTTGAACGCCGAGTTGGAGGCGCACGGCAAGAAGGTGATCGAGCACGAGCCGTTCTCCTTCTACCTTTCGGCGTGGGAAGAAGACAAGTGGGTCATCGCCCAGGCCAACGCCGAACTGGATGAGCGCGGCAACATCGTCACCGAACTGGTGAACGCCCGTAAGGCCGGTAACTTTGTGCTGGTCAGCCGCAATGAAGTGGATTACATCGACGTCAGCCCCAAACAGCTGGTTTCGGTGGCCGCCTCGCTGGTGCCGTTCCTGGAGCACGATGACGCCAACCGCGCGCTGATGGGAGCCAACATGCAGCGCCAGTCGGTACCTTTGCTGCGCGCCCAGGCGCCCATCGTCGGCACCGGTATGGAAGGTGTGACGGCGCGCGATTCGGGCGCGGTCATTCTGGCCCGCCGCTCCGGCATCATCGACTCGGTGGACTCCGAGCGCATCATCGTGCGCGTGGAAGGTGAGCATCATCCCATGCAGCTTTCGCGCGAGGTGGGCAGCGACATTTATCAGCTCACCAAGTTCAAGCGCTCCAACCAGAACACCTGCATCAACCAGCGCCCGATTGTGAAAAAGGGCGACCGCGTCGCAAAGGGCCAGGTGATTGCCGACGGCCCCTGCACCGACAACGGCGAGCTGGCGCTGGGACGCAACGTGCTGGTGGCTTTCATGCCCTGGCGCGGCTACAACTTCGAAGACGCCATCCTGGTCTCGGAGAAGATGGTGAAGGAGGATTACTACACCTCCGTCCACATCGAAGAGTTCGAACTGGAGGCGCGCGACACCAAACTCGGGCCCGAGGAAGTAACTCGCGACATCCCCAACGTCAGTGAAAACGCGCTGCGCGATCTGGACGAGAGCGGCGTCATCCGCATTGGCGCTACGGTCAAGGCCGGAGACATCCTGGTGGGCAAGGTAACGCCCAAGGGTGAAACTCAGCTGACGCCGGAAGAGAAGCTGCTGCGCGCAATCTTCGGCGAAAAAGCCGGCGATGTGCGCGACGCCTCGCTCACCTGTCCTCCGGGCATCGAGGGCACGGTGGTGGACGTCAAGATCTTCTCCCGCAAGGGACAGGAGAAGGACGAGCGCGCCAAGGCCATCGAGGCCATGCAGGTCGCCCGTCTGGAGAAGAACCTCTCCGACGAGATCCGCATTCTCACCGACGAGCGTTTGAAGCGCCTGGATGGATTGCTGGGCGGCAAAGTGGTGCAGGCCGATCTGCACGACGAGCGTACCAACAAGCGGCTGCTCACCAAGGACGTGGTGCTGGACCGCGAGACCATCGAACGCATCTCGACCCGCAATTTGAAGCGCATCAAGCTGAACGACAAGGACCCGCGCGTCAACGAGCAGATCGATGAGATCGAGGAGATGACCTCGCGCCAGATCGACGTACTGCGCAAGATCATCCGCGAGAAGATCGACAAGCTGCAGAAGGGCGACGAGTTGCCGCCGGGCGTCATCAAGCTGGTCAAGGTGTACGTGGCGATGAAGCGCAAGCTTTCCGTCGGCGACAAGATGGCCGGACGCCACGGCAACAAGGGCGTCATCGCGCGCATCCTGCCGGAAGAAGACATGCCGTATCTGGAAGACGGAACCCCGATGGAGATCGTGCTGAACCCGCTCGGCGTGCCTTCCCGTATGAACGTCGGACAGATCCTGGAGACGCATCTGGGATGGGCCGGTGCCGAGATCGGCAAGAAGCTCACCGAACTGTTGGCCGAGTATGGCAACGGCGCGGAGGAGGCTCGCAGGTCGATCCGCGAGCTGTTCACCGGCATGCCGTTCGTTCCCGACTTCGACGGCATCGACGACGACAAGCTGCTCAAGATCGCACACGACCTTGAAGAGCGCTGCTACTTCGCCTCGCCGGTGTTCGACGGATCGAAGGAGTTCGAAATCAAGGCGCTGCTGGAGCGTGCCGGACTGCCGACCTCGGGCAAGACGTTTTTGTATGACGGCATGACCGGAGACCGCTTCGAGCAGCCGGTTACGGTGGGCTTCATCTACATGCTCAAGCTCTCGCACCTGGTGGACGACAAGATTCACGCGCGTTCCATCGGACCGTACTCGCTGATCACCCAGCAGCCGCTGGGCGGCAAGGCGCAGTTCGGCGGCCAGCGCTTTGGGGAAATGGAAGTGTGGGCCCTGGAAGCTTACGGCGCGGCCTACATTCTGCAGGAGCTGCTGACCGCCAAGTCCGACGACGTCTATGGCCGCACCAAGATTTACGAGGCCATCGTCAAGGGCGAGGCGGCGATTGAACCGGGCGTGCCCGAGTCGTTCAACGTGCTTATCCGCGAGTTGCAGGCGCTCTGCCTTGACGTGGAACTGGTCAAGGTGAAGCCGCGGACTCCGGTGGTAGAGCCCGAGCCGCTCGTGGCCGACTAGCGATTTAGACGGCGGCCGCCGATCGTCAGACGGCGGCCGCCGCTCTTCGCTCATTTGAGTTCATCCTGCGGGCTGCGCTTCCGGCAGCCGGCAGTGAAAGATTACGCTTTCCCCAAAGTTGGCTCTGACGGCCAACGGGTGGGAAGCGACGACCGGAAGCCGAAGGCGGCCGCGCAAGGCCGCAAGTCCTGGACGCTCGCCAAAAGGTCCAGGTGAGGAGGCAATTTGTACCGCTCGAGCCCATTCGATCTCGGAAACAACATTGCGGATTTCGACGCCATCAAGATTCAACTCGCCTCGCCGGAGAAGATCCGCAGCTGGTCGCACGGAGAAGTAACCAAGCCGGAAACGATCAACTACCGCACCTTCAAGCCGGAGCGCGACGGCCTGTTCTGCGCCCGTATCTTCGGGCCGGTCACCGACTGGGAGTGCCTGTGCGGCAAGTACAAGCGCATGAAGCACCGCGGCGTCATCTGCGACAAGTGCGGCGTGGAAGTCACGCTCAGCAAGGTGCGCCGCGAACGGCTTGGCCACATTGAGCTGGCTTCTCCCTGCTCACACGTATGGTTCTTCAAGGGCCTGCCCAGCCGCATCGGGCACATCCTGGATATCTCGCTGCGCGACCTGGAATCGGTGCTCTACTTCGAGGCCTACGTAGTCGTCGAGCCCGGCGAAGCTCCGGTGAAAGACCGCGAGATCATCAAGGACGAAGTAAAGTTCCGCGAGCTCGACCTGCAGTTCCGCGCCACCGGCTTCAAGGCCATGATGGGCGCCGAGGCGATCAAGGAGCTGCTCAAGCGGGTGGACGTGGAGACCGCCTCGGTGGAGTTGCGCGAGAAAATGCGCACCGAGACCTCGCTGCAGAAGCGGCTGAAATATGCCAAGCGTCTCAAGGTGGTCGAGGCCTTCCGCAAGAGCGGCAACAAGCCGCATTGGATGATCCTCGACGTGATCCCGGTGATTCCGCCGGAGCTGCGCCCGCTGGTTCCACTCGACGGCGGCCGCTTTGCCACCTCGGATTTGAACGATCTGTACCGCCGCGTCATCAACCGCAACAACCGGTTGAAGAAGCTGATGGACCTGCACGCCCCCGAGGTCATCGTGCGCAATGAAAAGCGCATGCTGCAGGAAGCGGTGGATGCGCTGTTTGACAACGGCCGCCGCGGCCGCGTGCTGCGCGGCGCCAACAACCGTCCGCTCAAGTCGCTCAGCGACACCCTCAAGGGCAAGCAGGGACGCTTCCGCCAGAACCTGCTGGGCAAGCGCGTGGACTACTCCGGCCGTTCCGTCATCGTGGTCGGTCCGGACCTGAAGCTGCACCAGTGCGGCCTTCCCAAGAAGATGGCGCTGGAGCTGTTCAAGCCGTTCATCTATCACCGTCTGGAACAGACCGGGCACTGCAGCACCATCAAGCAGGCCAAGGAGATGGTGGAGCAGCAGGAACCGATCGTGTGGGACATCCTGGAAGAGGTCATCAAGGACCATCCGGTGATGCTCAACCGCGCCCCAACCCTGCACCGTCTGGGCATTCAGGCCTTCGAGCCGGTGCTGGTGGAAGGCAAGGCCATCAAGATCCATCCGCTGGTCTGCACCGCCTTCAATGCCGACTTTGACGGCGACCAGATGGCGGTCCATATTCCGCTGTCGCCCGAGGCGCAGGTGGAAGCCAGCGTCCTCATGCTGGCCTCGCACAACATTCTGTCGCCTGCTTCGGGCCAGCCGATCACGGTTCCCACGCAGGACATGGTGCTCGGCATCTACTACCTGACCAAGGCCAAGGTGGACGCCAAGGGCGAGGGCCGCGCCTTTGCCAACATCGAAGAAGTGCTGCTGGCGCGCGAGGCCGGAGAGGTCGAAACCCTGACCCCGATCCGCCTGCGCTACACCGGCGAAGTGGTCGACCTGACCACCTCCTACGACGATCAGGAGATCATCCACACCGAGCCGGTCCAGCTGAACCGGCAGTTCATCAACACCACCGTCGGCCGCGCCATTCTCAATGACCGGCTGCGCGTGGCCGCCCCCAAGATGCCCTATATCAACGGCCTGCTCAAGAAGAAGGGCATCAGCCAGCTGGTGAACTTCTGCTACCTGATGTTCGGCCTGGAGGTCACAGTTCACATGCTGGACGAGGTCAAGTCGCTGGGCTTCGAGGCGGCGACCCGCTCGGGCCTGTCGATCGGCATCGACGACATGGTGATTCCGGCCTCCAAAAAGGCCGTGGTGGACGATGCCCAGAACCAGGTGATCGCCGTGCAGCGGCAGTACCTGGACGGCGCCATTACCCAGGGCGAGCGCTACAACAAGGTGGTAGAAATCTGGTCGGGCATCACCGAAAAGGTGGCCGACGAGATGTTTGGCGACATGCAGAAGCGCGACAAGGCCGGCATCATCAATCCGATCTACGTCATGGCCGACTCGGGCGCCCGCGGTTCCAAACAGCAGATCCGCCAGCTCTCCGGCATGCGCGGCCTGATGGCCAAGCCTTCCGGCGAAATCATCGAGACCCCGATCACGGCCAACTTCCGTGAAGGTCTCACCGTGCTGCAGTACTTCATCTCCACCCACGGCGCGCGCAAGGGCCTGGCCGATACGGCGTTGAAGACCGCCGACTCGGGCTACCTCACCCGCCGCCTGGTGGATGTCTCGCAGGACGTGATCATCAGCGAGTACGACTGCGGCACTGCCGACGGCATCTACGTCGGCTCCATCGTGGAAGCCGGCGACGTCATCGAAGCGCTGCGCGACCGTATCGTGGGCCGCGTTTCGCTGGAGAAGATCAAGGACTACGAAGGCAACGTCATCGTCGATATCAACCAGGAAATCACCGAGGACCTCGCGGTGGGCATCCAGGCGGCGGGCATCGAGCGGGTCAAGATCCGCTCCGTCCTCACCTGCGAATCCAAGCGCGGCGTCTGCGTCAAGTGTTACGGACGCAACCTGGCCTCGGGACGCCTGGTGGAGTTGGGCGAAGCGGTCGGCGTCATCGCCGCGCAGTCCATCGGCGAGCCGGGAACCCAGCTCACCATGCGTACCTTCCACGTCGGCGGTACCGCCTCCAGGGTCAGCGAGCAGTCGCGCCAGGAGGCCAAGAACACCGGCACGGTGCGCTTCATCAACCTGCAGACCGTTCGCAGCAAGGATGGCGGCCTGGTGGTGATGAACCGCAACGGCTCCATCGTGGTGCTGGGCGACAAGGGACGTGAAAAGGAGCGCTATGCCGTGGTTTACGGCGCGCACCTCAAGGTGAGCGAAGGCGACGAGGTCAAGCTCGGTCAGACTCTGCTCGAGTGGGATCCCTACACCTTCTCCATCATCACCGAAATCGGCGGCTCGGTGGCCTTCAAGGATCTGATCGAAGGCACCACGCTGCAGGAAGAAGTGGATGAAGTCACCGGCCTGTCGCGCCACGTGGTGGTCGATTCCCCGGATGAAAAGCGCCAGCCGGCGCTGGTCATCAAGGGAACCAAGGGCAACAAGCGCTACCTGATGCCCTCGCGCGCTCACCTCATGGTGCAGGATGGCGACGAGGTCTCGCCCGGCGACGTGCTGGCCAAGATCCCGCGCGAAACCACCAAGACCAAGGACATCACCGGCGGTCTGCCGCGGGTGGTCGAACTGTTCGAAGCCCGCAAGCCGCGCGAGACCGCCATCATCAGCGAAATCGACGGCGTGGTGAAGTTCGGCGAAGTTGCCAAGGGACAGCGCAAGATTTATGTGGTCGCCGACGACGGCACCGAAAAGGAATACTCGGTTCCCCGCGGCATCCACATCAACATGCAGGAAGGCGAACGCATCCGCGCCGGCGAACAGCTGATGGATGGGCCGCTCAACCCGCATGACATTCTTGCCGTGCTGGGTGAAAAGGAGCTGCAGGCTTACCTGGTCAATGAAATCCAGGAAGTCTATCGTCTCCAGGGCGTAGCCATCAGCGACAAGCACATCGAAGTCATCGTGCGCCAGATGCTGCGCTGGGTGAAGATCGAGGACGTGGGAGATACGAACTTCCTGCTGGAACAGCAGATCGACAAGTTCCGCTTCCGCGAGGAGAACGAGCGCGTCATCACCCTTGGCGGCAAGCCCTGCACGGGCCGTGCGCTGCTGCTGGGCATCACCAAGGCATCGCTCTCCACCGACAGCTTCATCTCGGCGGCGTCCTTCCAGGAGACCACCCGCGTGCTTACCGAGGCGGCCATCAACGGCTCCATCGATAACCTGCGCGGTCTCAAGGAGAACGTCATCGTCGGCCGTCTGATCCCGGCCGGAACCGGCATGGAGTACTACCGCAACGTGCAGCTGGCTCCGGAACTGGAAGCCGCGGCCGAAAACGTCCAGGAAGAGATCCGCAAGGAGCAGGAGGAGTTCGAACGCAATCTCGAACTCATGCGGACCGAGGGCGAGAACGAAGCCGAGGAGCTCAGCGCCGAAGGCTAATTGTCGGCACGAGAAAACCTTCAGGGTGCCCCATCCTAGCCCGCAGTTGGCTTGGGTGGGGCCTTTGCTTTTGCTTTTGTTTTTGCCTTTGCCCTTGGCCTGTTGCGCTGCGATTCCAGGTGGAACCTCCGCCCGTGCCGCTGATCAAAGTAGAGACGCCTCTCTAACCGCTGCTGCGGAAAGCCCGCGTATCCTGCTACATACTGCCAGAGCTGCTGGCTGTCGATTACAATCACTACGGCGATTTCTGGCCGGAGAGACAGCAACAGCTACGCCTCTATGCTGCGATTCCTGAAACATCTGCGGACCGCCCTTCTGCGCTCGCTGGAGCATGACCAGTATTCCGTGGCCAAGGCCGCGGCCTACTCGGCGATTCTCACCCTGTTTCCCGCCGTTCTTCTCATCGCCTCCATTCTCACCGCCTCGCACAGCACGCGCGGTTTCATCCGCGAAATTTCCTACGCCATCGGCGGAATCATGCCCTCGGGCACCGCACCCTCGGTGCTTACATTTTTCGAAGGCCGCAAACCCGCTCCGGTGCGCATGATCGTCACCACCTCGCTCATCACGCTGTGGACCGGCTCCGGCGTCATGATCTCCTGGATGGAGGGTTTCCGCCGCGCCTACCAGATGCCGCCCAAGATCTGGAATGCCTTCGCTGAGCGCCTGGTCTCCTTCCTGCTGGTCTTTCTGGCCGGGCTGCCCATGGCCTTTGCCAGCTTTCTTGCTGGCCTTTGGAGACGAGATCCAGAACTGGCTGGCCTTCCACGCCAATCGCGAGCTGGACGTGTACCTGCTGGCCACCTGGACGGTCATGCGCTGGCTTATCGCGGTGCTCACCACCGTGGCCGTCATCGCCCTCATCTACCACCACGGATTGCCCCGCACCCAGCCCTGGCACCGCGTCGTGCCCGGCTCGATGCTGGCCACCGGACTCTGGATCGCCTCCACCACCGTCTTCGGCTGGTACCTGCGCCATTACGCGGACTACGGAGTCATCTACGGCTCGGTGGGCACCGCCATCGCCCTGCTCATCTGGCTCTTCATCGTCTCTTTTATCATCCTCATTGGGGCGGAGTTCAACGCGGTGCGCTATCCTCGATATCTGTTCGGCACCTTCTCCAGTCTGGAGCAGGACGTAGCCGCCAGGGAACGGAATCCACCCGAACTATGAACCGGAACCGGAAGTCGTCCTTGCCTGCCGCGGAGCATCCTCCGGCGCCGCTCTTCCGGCGCCGCGCCAAGATCGTCTGCACCCTCGGTCCATCCTCGAGCAGCGAGGAGCAGATTCGTCAACTGCTGCTGCTCGGCATGGATGTGGCCCGCCTCAACTTCTCCCATGGCAGCCACGACGACCATCTCGAGCGCATTCGCGCGCTGCGCAAGGCTGCCTCCGAATTAAAGCGCACCATCTGCATTCTGCAGGACCTGCAGGGACCCAAGATCCGCACCGGAACGCTGCGTGGACACACCCCGGTGAATCTGGTCGCGGGATCGCACGTCACCATCACCAGCCGCGAGGTGGAAGGCACGGCCGAGCTGCTCGGCACCACCTTTAAGACCCTGGCGCGCGAGGCCGAAGTCGGTTCGCGCATCCTGCTCTCCGACGGCCGTCTCTCCCTCAAGGTTCTACGGGTGTTGGGCGATGACGTGGAATGCGAGGTGGTCGATGGCGGTCTGCTGGGCGAGCACCAGGGCATCAATCTGCCGGGCGCGGTCCTCAGCGTGCCCTCGCTCACCCGCAAGGACAGATTGGATCTTGCCTTCGGACTCGCGGCCCAGGTCGATGCCGTGGCGATCTCGTTTGTGCGCAGCGCCGCCGATATTCGCGCGGTCAAAAAGATCATCGCCGCCGCGGGCAGGGACACGCCTGTGATCGCCAAGCTGGAAAAGCCGCAGGCCATCGAAAACCTCGAAGAGATTCTGGAAATTGCCGATGGAGTCATGGTGGCGCGCGGCGACCTCGGCGTGGAGGTTGCGCCCGAGAAGGTGCCCATCATCCAGAAGCACGTCATCCGCCGTGCCATGCACTGGCGCAAGCCGGTCATTACGGCCACGCAAATGCTGGACTCGATGATGCAGAATCCTCGCCCCACCCGCGCCGAAGCCAGCGATGTCGCCAATGCCATCTATGACGGCTCGGATGCGGTCATGCTCTCGGGCGAAACCGCCAGCGGCAGCTACCCGCGCGAGTCGCTGAGCATGATGGCGCGCATCGTGGTCGAGACCGAAGCCGACATGCGCAGGATGCCCGCGCCGCCGCCGCCGCGACCTGCGCCTATTGACGATTCCCGAGGCAATCTGCGAAAGTGTGGCCCATGTGGCTGAGGAGCTGAACATGCGGGGCATTGCCGTCTTTACCGCCACCGGCAACACCGCGGGACTGATTGCCAAGTACCGGCCCTGCGCCGAGGTCTATGCCTTTTCGCATGTGCCCGAGGTGGCCAACCGGCTAACCTGTTTTGGGGAGTCCGTCCCGTGCCCATCCCGATGCTGGAGAGCGTGGAGGCCATGGTGGATACCGCCGAAGCCGAGTTGCGGCACGCCCACGTGGTTCACACCGATGACATTGTGGCCATTGTGGCGGGAACCCGCATGGAGCTAGCGGCTCTACCAACTTTATCCGTCTGCATCGTATCCGGCCGTTACGTCCCACCGGTGGCCGAGCCACCAAGGGCGAAGAAATCAACCGCAAAGGAACCCCAGCTATGACCGATCCAATCCGTTCCATGGCGATTCTGAAACCGCATCCCGGCATGGAGCAGCGGATGGTTGCGTTTCTGCGCGAGTTTTACAGCATGATGAATACCAAGAAGTACTCGCGCGATATGCTCTTTCACGATCAGAAGCGGGGCGATACCTACGTCCATATCCGCCTCTGGCGCTCGCCCGAGTCGCGCGAGAGCGCCATGCACGATCCCGACGTGCATCGCTACTGGATGAAGCTGCCGGAGTTGGGAACGGTCACCGATATCTACGAGGACCTGGAGCCGATCTTCTCCACCGAGCGAAGCCTGGTGGTCGATGATTATGAAGGCGAAGAAATCTGATCGCCCCCGCCAGCCCGCGCCGCGCGACCGTCAGTTGATCCACTTCGAGTCGTCGTCTTTCTTGTCCAGCGAGGGGCCGCGGTAGTTTCCGTGCTCGTCGAAGTACTCTTCGCGCTTGGTCTTGCGCATGTACACCTCGAATTTTTTCGCCGCCTGCCGCCGCTTCCATTTGTAGTAGCGGTTGCGGATTCCGAACATTCCTTCGGAGGCCGCCGTCTGCAGCCCATAGCGCGGGACGAACTTCAGATAAATCCAGCCGAACAGCGCGCCGCCCAGGTGCGCGAACTCCGCCACGCCATTAGAGCCTTCAAAGGCGCTCACAAAGGCGATGAACAGCCAGATCGCCACAATGTAGCGCGCCTTGATCGCGATGGGAAACGGAAAGATGAAAACCTGACGGTCGCCGTATAGGATTCCGAATGCGATCAGCAATCCGAAGATTCCGCCCGAGGCGCCGATGGTGGACGATAGCCAGACCTGCGCCATGATGCGAAATAGCGGGAACGACACGTGCTCGTAGGCGAGCAGTCCCAGCGCGCCCACCGCAATCGTGCTCAGCGCCGCGCCCACCACGCACCAGAAGTAAAATTCGTAGAAGCGCCGCTCGCCGAAGTCCATCTCGAACTGCGAGCCGAACATCCACAGTCCCAGCATGTTGAACAGCAGATGCAGCACGCTGTGCGGGTCATGCAGAAACGCATAGGTGACCAGCTGCCAGAGCTGCCCATGCACCACCGCAACCGGACGCAGGTAGAGGTAGAACTCGGCGAACTCCGCCGCCGCGGGCACCGTCAGCCGAGACAGCATCATCACCAGATACACCGCCACGTTGGCGATGATCAGCGTCTTCACCGCGCGCGTGAACGGCGGAAAGCCAAAGGTGGTTGCGGGGCCGCCGCGTGCCATAGTTCTCCTTGAAGAGCTGCCGGAAGCGCTCCCCTGTCAGTTACAACATTATCCCCCAGACGGCTGTCTCCGCCGGGAATTTCTTGGCTCCTGCGCCGGCCTTTTTCCAACCCCAGCCGGTCCCGCGGAAGCGGAACGCCGCCCTCGCTGACGCTTCCGATGCACAGCCGAACTCTCCCGGCGGCCGGAGAGCGGTGGGCGGAGAAGAAGTAAATTTATTTTTCCACAGTCATTCTGATTCATCCTCGCATCTGGCGCATCCAATTTCCCCGGCTGTGCATTTCTGTTGGCGACAACACTTGACGCTGCCGGGAAGAGAATCTAAATATAAATGCGGGGCAGCGTGCGCAGGCAAGCATCTCCGGTCAAAGAGAAATGGGAGGAAGTCATGGTTCTGTGCCCAGAGTGCGAGAGCGATCTGGATGTTGAAGAAGATGAGCTCGATGAAGGCGAAATCCTTTCGTGCACCGAGTGCGGCAGCGACTTCGAAGTAGTCGGTGTCGAGCCTCTGGAACTGACCAAGGTCGGCGACGAGCGGAAGTCGAAGACGACGAGGACGCCAAGGATGTTGACGAGGACGCCGATTTCTAGGCGGAGCCGGCAGGGTGGTCGTCCGCCTCGGCAGCGCTGCTGCCAGGGTGTGAGCCTGGTGCCGCGCCGGGGGTGCGATCACGCGCGCATTCACGTACGCGGTGACGCATCTGCCGAAGGCCAGCGCGTATGCCGGGGACCTTGCGCGCTCCGGCGTCCGCGCGGATGGCAAAGCCGCGCGCGGCGGAACCGCGCGGCGTCTCATCCTGATCGGCGCGGCCATACTGCTGCTGTCGGCCTCGCTCTGCGCTGATTCCAAGGGGAAGAAGGCCGAGGAAGCCGCCGCAACGCGCGATCTGAGCGGCGCCGTCTTCGACAAGACCCACCATCCTGTCTCCGGCGCCGTCGTGTACTTGACGAACACGCGCACCCTGGCCATCCACACCTACATCACCGGCGAGGGCGGTTTCTACCGCTTCAATCATCTCTCGCCCGACATCGAATATCAGGTGAGCGCCGAGTCCAACGGCCATAAGAGCGCGGTCAAAACCCTCAGCTCCTTCGATACCCACCAGCAGCAGCGCATCAATCTCGCATTCAAAAAGTAGGTTGCCTTGCCGCAGCCGGAATGCCACGCCGGATCAGGTTGCCAAACAGAAAAGCCGCCCGCAGGCGGCTTTTCCTCACATCCAATGGCTTACTCGCCCGAACCGCGCTTCCAGTCCAGCAGTTCGCCGATCGTCGAGGTACCCGGCGAAGATTGCGGCGTCTTGTAAGCTTCCACCTCGGCGCGAGTTGCTTCCTCGCCCACGGCGCGAATGCTCAATCCCACCTTCTTCTCCTCCGCGTTCATCTTGATGATCTTGAACTCGAACTCCTGGCCCGGCTCCATCATGATCTGCTGGCTGTTGGCGTCCAGGGCTTCCGAGTTGTGGCAGAGGCCCTCCACCCCATCGGCAAGCTCGACGAAGGCGCCGAAGCTGGCCAGGCGCAGGATCTTGCCCTTGAGCACATCGCCCACGCGATGCTGCTCGAAGAAGCTCTCCCAGACGTCGGGCTGCAATTGCTTTACGCCCAGCGACAGGCGGCGGTTGTCCGGCTCAATGGCCAGAACAATGGCCTCGACCTTGTCGCCCTTCTTCAGAACCTCGGAAGGATGCTTGACGCGCTTGGTCCAGCTCAGGTTGCTGACGTGAACCAGACCGTCGATGCCGTCTTCGATCTCGATGAAGGCGCCGAAGTCGGTCAGGTTGCGGACCTTGCCTTCCACCGTGGAGCCAACCGGGAACTTCTCGTGCAGGCTCTCCCAGGGATTCAGCTCCAGCTGCTTCAGGCCCAGCGAAATGCGGCGTTCCTGCGGGTTCACGTTGAGCACCACGGCTTCCACCTGGTCGCCCACGTTCACCAGCTTCGAAGGATGCTTCATGCGCTTCGACCAGGTCATCTCGCTGACGTGGACCAGGCCTTCGATGCCCTGCTCCAGTTCAACGAACGCGCCGTAGTCGGTCACGCTGATCACGCGGCCATGCACGCGCGCCCCAATCGGGTAGCGCTCGCTGGCGTCCAGCCACGGGTCGGGCGTCAACTGCTTGAAGCCCAGCGAAACCCGCTGCTTGTCGCGATCGAACTTCAAAACTTTTACCTGGATCTGGTCGCCGACGTTGACCAGGTCGCGCGGATGCGTCAGCCGGCCCCAGCTCATATCGGTGATATGCAGCAGGCCGTCGATGCCGCCCAGGTCCACGAACGCGCCGTAATCGGTCAGGTTCTTCACCGTGCCGGTCAGCACCGCGTTCTCTTCCAGGTGGCCCATCGTGACGTCGCGCTTGGCGGTCACTTCTTCATCGAGGATCTGCTTGCGGCTGACCACGATGTTGCCGCGCTTCTTGTTCACCTTGATGACGCGGACTTCCAGATCCTGGCCCTTCAGGGCGTCCAGGTTGCGCACCGGGCGAACGTCCACCTGGGAGCCAGGCAGGAACGCGCGCGCGCCGAGAATATCCACCGTCAAACCGCCCTTGATGCGGTCGATGACCCGAGCCTTAACGGAAGCTTTGTCGTTGTGAGCTTTTTCGATCTCGTCCCAGGCGTGCAGACGCTGCGCCTTCTGGTAGGAGAGATTTACGTATCCCTCCTCGGTGTGGCCCTTTTCGACCATTACGTCGATGGCGTCGCCCGGTTGGAACTTCACGTTACCGTCGTGGTCCTTGGCTTCTTCCAGGGGCACAACGCCCTCGGACTTCAGGCCAATGTCCACCACCAGGTAGTTGCTGTTGATGCTAACCACCGTGCCCTTGAGGACGCGGTCTTCGTTAGCGGCGAGTTCGGCTTGCTCTTGCTCGAACGACTCGAGTGCTGTTGCGAAATCTTCCGTCATGTTTTCGTTTTGTGGGTTGCGGGAGACGCCCTCGGCAGGCTTCTCCAGCAAAGTTTTTGAGATTGGGCTGTTGCTGCTCGGCTGGCTGGTTGTCCGTTGGCAAACCGGTGTCCGAGGCTGCTCGAAAGCTGAAGAGTCGTCGCGGATATCGTTGAAATGCCATTAAATTTACGTCTGCCCCTGCGTGGATGAGCACGGCGGGGCTTCTGAAAATATGCGGACTGCTGGCATTCTTGATTGGATATGGAACCTGCTTGCACAGGCTTAAACAACCAGCGGCCGGACCTCCCTGCTCAATTGCCCGAACAGGGAGACTGTTCTGACTATAGCAATGGCCAAGAATGGAGTCAAACCCGCAGCCGCCACATTCGTCAAGAATTCATCAAGATTTGTCCCGCTGCCTTGTTTCGCCCTGCCCCGGCGCCCGCAGCCGCAGGGCCATCGATTGCCTCTACTCTAATTAAGCCTTTGTGGCTGGTTCGTAGCTCCCGCAGGACGCAATTTACGCCTCTTTTGGCCCTCGCCGCCGCTTCCGTCTCCCACTTCGGCCCGCTCTGCTATCCTCCATGTTTTTTGCCCCTCCGGGAATTCGCGCCACTTTGGTACCCTCCCCTTATGGATCACTTTTCACTCCCTGGCGTTACGCCTACGTCACCACGGTCGACCGCGCGACCTCCGTGCATCTTCTGCGACCGCGCCCCGCACGACGCCAATGCCGAAAACGATGAGCAGCAACTCGTTCTCTATCGCGGCGCCGCATTGCTTCATCATTGTCAACCGCTTTCCCTACACCTCCGGACACGTCATGGTCGTCCCTTACCAGCACCTCGATCGCCTCGATCTGCTGCCCGCCGAAGCCGCCGGAGAGATGATCGCCCTTGCTCAGCGCATGGAAACCGTGCTCCGCCAGCTCTATCGCCCTGACGGCATCAATCTGGGAATGAACATCGGCAAGGCCGCCGGAGCCGGAGTCGCCGGACACATCCACATGCACGTTCTGCCGCGCTGGGTGGCCGACGGCAACTTCATGTCCGTCATCGGCGAAACCCGCGTCCTGCCGGAGTCCCTGGAAGAAACCGCGCGCCGCATCCGCGAGGCGCTGGAATCCATAGCTCCCTAAATCAGTTTTGAAAGGGCGCGACTTCAGTCGCGCCGCAGGAAAGGCTCGTTTCACGCGGCTTTAGCCGCTGAGGGAAACACCCTTCAGACGCTCCAAGCCATCGCCAATCCGCCCGTCACAACGGAAAAGGAGCTGTACGACGAGCCGGCCGCGTAAATGCGGGCTCGCGCACAGCTCCCTGAGATGGCTCGAAGGCACTGCCCGCCGCATCCGCGAGGCGCTGGCGGGCAAGTAAGCTATCTCCCCTTTTTGACGCCCACATGGGCGCTGGGCACATCTTTGACCACAATCTTGCCGCCGTCGGACTTGATGGGGAAGTAGGCCAGCGTCGCCGAAACTGCACCGCCGGTGTTCTTGCCCTCCTGCGTCGGATCGAAGATCGCGTCATGGCAGGGGCAGATGAATCCGAAAGCGTTGACAGCCTCGCTTTTCTGGTGAATATCGGTCAACATGCAGCCCTGGTGCGTGCACACCGCCGACCAAGCCGCCAGGCCGTCGATGGTATCGCCCAGCATGTCGGCCTGAATCTTGTCTTTCGGGATACGGTAGAGCAGCGTGGTGAAGTTATCGCCATCGCGAACCGCTCCGTTGGGATCCTTCGGCATTTACCGTCAGCGGATTTGCGTTAAGAACCACATCGTCCACCATCACCACACTGCCCTTCTTCGGGCCGTCGGTGAATACAAACACATCGCCCACCTGCGGCGCATCCTTTTGAACGTCCGCGTAGGCCGGCACGCTTGCTCCAACCGACATGACAGCCGCCACACCCACCAAGCCGCAGGTGCCCTTCAGTACATCCCGTCTTTCCTTGTTGAACTTCGGGTCCATAATTTCCATCCATCCATTTCGTGAATTGATTCAGCTAACGTATTTATATCGACCAGCACTTCCACAACACCGTCCGACCACGCAGCTGGGGCAAAGTAATCGCCGCCCCGCCCCCTCCGCGTATGTCTAAGCTTATCTGCCGGGCTTCACCCCGATCCAACTCATGATGGCATCGCCTACGACCAGTTTGTCGTCGTCGATCTTCACCGGGATCTGCGGCAGCGCGCGCGTCTTGGCGCCACCCGTGTTCGTCACCGCCCTTCAAGGGATCGAAAAGACCCTGTGTGACACGGGCATACAAACTGCTTCGGTTGCCGCATCCCAGCCGTCTACCATGCAGCCCTGGTGCGTACACACCGCCGAGTAAGCAATGAGTCCTTGCCACGTGTCTCCATCGATGTCAGCCAGAATTTTATCCGGCGCAACCCGGTACATCAGGATCGTGGAGTGTTCGCTCTCGCGGACCTTTCCTGTTTCGCCATTCACCGCCTGCACCGTGGTCGGGGGCGCGTCCTGCTACGATGTCTTCCAGTTTCAGACTTCCTGGCCCTTCTTCGGACCATCGGCGATAGACGAACGTGTCATATCTTTCCGGTGCATCCCACCGGCTGCGGCTGGGTCCCACGTCCGCCAGCGGCAAATGCATTCACGCTTCCCCCCACTGTTACCAGCGCCGCAGTCCCAGCCAATGCACAGCCGGACTTCAGCAGATCCCGTCTTTCTTTACTAAAGTTTGACTTCATGAACCCCAATCCCTCCGTAGACTTGTTGCCACTCTACTTCTAGCGTATTGGAAAAGGACTGTTTGCATCAAGCAATCCAGGCAAAATAGCGCCAATCGACATATTTTCTGTACTGTTTAATCCTTAAGGCCTAGCCTCCAGCATCGCCATCAGCTCCGCCTCGCTGATCACCTTCACCCCCAGCGACCGCGCCTTGTCGAGCTTCGATCCCGCCTCCTCGCCCGCCACCACGTAGCTGGTCTTTTTGCTCACCGAGCCGCTCACCTTGCCGCCCGCGTCCTCAATCCTCTTCTTCGCCTCGTCGCGTGAGTACGTCGGCAGCGTTCCGGTCAGCACAAATGTCAGCCCGGCCAGTTGCGTGCCGCGCACCTTCGCTCGCCGGTAATCTGTCAGCCCCGCCGCCCGCAGCCGCTCGATCAGCCTCACGTTTTTCTCCTCGGCAAAAAACTCGCGAATACTCGCCGCGATGCGCGGCCCCACTTCGTTCACCTCTACCAGCTCTTCCTCGCTCGCCGACATCAGCGCGTCCATCGAGCCGAAGTGCTCCGCCAGAAACTCCGCCGTGCGCTCGCCCACCATGCGAATTCCCAGCCCGAAGATCACCCGCTCCAGCCCCAGCCCTTTCGAGGCCTCAATCTCGCCCAGCACATTCTCCGCGCTCTTCTTGCCCATGCGCTCCAGCCGCAGCAAATCCTCTTCGCGCAGCGAATACAAATCCGCCATGTTGCGCACCAGCCCGGCGGTCAGCAGTTGATCCACCAGCGCCTCGCCCAGCCCTTCAATGTTCATCACCTGGCGCGAAGCAAAGTGCAGCAGCGATTCGCGCAGCTTGGCCGGGCAGTTAACGTTTACGCAGAACGAATTCACCTCGCCCTCGGCGCGCACCACGTGGCCGCCGCACTCCGGACACTGCTTCGGCATGTGGAACTCGCGCGCATCCGCCGGCCTGCGGTGCTCGCCCTCGTTCACCACCCGCGTCACCTTGGGAATCACATCGCCGCCGCGCTCCACCATCACCCAGTCGCCGATGCGCACCCCCAGCCGCTCCACCTCGTCCTGGTTGTGCAGCGTAGCGCGTGAAACCGTGGTGCCGCCGATGAACACCGGCTTCAGCATCGCCACCGGAGTCAGCTTCCCGGTGCGCCCCACGTTCACCAGAATATCCTCCACCTGCGTCACCGCCGCCCGTGCCGCAAACTTGTAGGCAATTGCCCAGCGCGGAGCCTTGCCGGTGAATCCCAGCCGCTGCCACAACGCCATCGAGTTCACCTTCACCACCACGCCGTCGATCTCGTACGGGAGCCCATCGCGCGCCGCCTCGGTCTCGTCCACAAACTCCCAAATCTCTTCGAACGTCCTTGCCAGCCTGCGATTCGGATTCACCTTGAATCCCGCCGCGCTCAGCGCCTCCATCGCCTCCCACTGCGTCGCGCACGCCAGCCGTCCCATCCCGCAGCAGAAAGTACGAATAGAAATCCAGCCTGCGCTGCGCCGTGATGTTCGGCTCCAGCACCCGCACCGCACCGGCCGCCGCGTTGCGCGGATTGGCGAACGGCGCCAGCCCTGCTTCCTCGCGCTGCTCGTTCATCGCCACAAACGACTTCGTCGGCATCAGCACCTCGCCGCGCACCTCAAACGGAGCCGTCAGTCCCGCCCGCCGCATCGCCTCGCGCCCCACCGTCAGCGGAATCGAGCGGATCGTCCGCAGATTCGCCGTCACATCCTCGCCCACCATGCCGTCGCCGCGCGTGATGCCGCGAATAAACCTTGCGCCCCCATGGTCCGCCGCCTCGTAGTGCAACGCCATGGAAAGCCCATCCAGCTTGTACTCGCACTCGTACTCCACCTCGGCCGAGCCCGCCAGCTCCGCCACCCGCCGCGTCCAGTCGCGCAACTCCTCCTCGTTGTAGGCGTTGTCCAGCGAGAGCATCTGCGCCGAGTGCGCCACCTTGACAAAGCCCTCGCGCGCCTTGCCGCCCACGCGCTGCGTCGGCGAATCCGCCGTCACCAGCTCGGGATGCTCGCGCTCAATCGCCTTCAGTTCATTCATCAGCCGGTCAAACTCCGCGTCGCGTAATCTCCGGCGTATCCAGCACGAAGTACAGTGCTCGTGATGGCGAATCTCTTCGCGCAACTTTTCGGCTTGCTGGGCGGGCGAGACGTGCGTAGTCATACAGCCGAGATTATAGGGCCAAGCGGGCTTCTCGCAGCGGGCCCCCGACTTGATACAATGAATCCATACTCCCCAGCGCAGGAATCTCGCGCGGTCCCGGGTTTCTCCCCTCGTCCGCCGGAACCCTATCGCAGACAGCAGAATTCGTGAAGTCAATCAAACATTTTTTCGTGCGCTATAAAGCTTGGATCATGGCCGTGCTCGCGCCTCTTGGCGGCATCAAGGCCATCTTTCATCATTGCCTTCATCGACGCCGCCATTTTCGGCATTCCGCTCGACCCCATCATCGCCTACTATGTCGCCATCGATCCCCGGCGCACCATCCTCTAGCCCGATGACCCGCTCGGCTCCGCCATTGGCAGCACGGTTCCCTATCTGATCGGATACAAGGGAGGCGAGGCGCTGGTCGTCAAAAAAATCGGCCCCAGCGCTTCGCCCGCATGCACGCCCTGTCGGAAAAATACGGCGACATGGCGCTGATCATCCCCGCGCTCATGCCTCCCGGCTTTCCCTTTAAGGCCTTCGAACTCATGGCCGGCGTCACCGAAATGAGCTACCTGCACTTCCTGCTCTCCATCTTCGTCGGACGCCTCATGCGCTTCCTCATCCTCGGCATCCTCATCATCTCCTACGGCCCGGAGATCCTCACCTTCCTGATCTCCGCCTTCCAGCACCATCGCGGCGCAGCCTTTGCCGGCCTCGCCGCCATCGTGGCGCTCATCGCTCTCATCGTGCGCCTCAGCCAGTCGCGCACGCCCACGCTCCCGGAAACCCTTGTCGCCTAGATTGCGTCAGCGAATAATGGAACTGACGGGTGCCCCACCTTCCGCCGCCGTATTTTGGCGGCTAAGGTGGG